>NZ_JAERMK010000012.1 GCF_016918015.1 Glycomyces sp. YM15 | reverse complement strand
CACCGATTACAACACGACCCGGAGACACTCGTCTCTGGGCCAGATCTCACCGATCGACTACGAACAGCGGCAGGCTAGCCTCGCCCTCGCCGCATAGGACGGTGTCAACACCAAAGGGGTAAGCCCCGATCCCCAGCACCATCTCCACGACCACACTCGGCAACCGCACCCACCGCTCCAACCGGTCCACCAGCAACGGCGCCGCCACCGCCGCCACCGCCAACACCAGCAACTGCACCGAAAGGCCCTCGCCCCACACCTCGCCCACGGCCGGAGCTTAACGACCCCACCAGCCAGAAGACGCCCAATCGGGGCCTAACCCCACCCCAGATCGGGGGAGCAGCGACACTACCGGCAAGTAACCAACGGCGCTACCGTCGACCCATGGCACTGGCGATCACCCCCACCGACACCAAACCCCGCCTCCGCGGCTGGCTCCACCTCGCCGCCTTCCCCACCGCGGTCATCGCCGGACTCCTCCTCATCGCCACCGCCCCCACCCTCACCGGCCGCCTCGCCACCGCCGTCTACGTCGCCACCTCCGCCGCCCTCTTCGGCATCTCCGCCCTCTACCACCGCACGAGCCTCTCCGAACGCGCCACCACCCGCCTCAAACGCCTCGACCACGCCAACATCTACCTCATCATCGCCGGCACCTACACGCCCATCGCGACCCTCGCCCTCGACGGCACCGCCCGCACCGCACTCCTCACCGCCATCTGGACCGGCGCCCTCGCCGGCGTCGCCTTCCGCACCCTCTGGCTCGGCGCCCCGCGCTGGCTCTACACCGTCCTCTACATCGCCCTGGGCTGGGCCGCGCTCTTCGTCATGCCGCAACTCCTCGCAGGCGCGGGCACGACCGCCACGGCCCTGATCATCACCGGCGGACTGCTCTACACCGCCGGCGGACTCATCTACGCCCTCAAACGCCCCAACCCCTCCGTGCAGTGGTTCGGCTTCCACGAGGTCTTCCACGCCTGCACCATCGCGGCCTACGCCGCCCAGTTCACGGCGGTCGCGCTGGTGATCCACTCCGCATCCTGACCGCTCGCGGCTCTCATGCGAGCGGCCGCCGCCTCGTTATCATTGCGCCTCTAGCGAGGAGGCTGCGATGAGCGACAGGCAGGCGCGCGGTGTCGACCGCCAGATCCAGGACGCCGAGGCCCGCGGCGAGTTCAAGAACCTCCCCGGGGCCGGGAAGCCGCTGCCGGGCATCGGGCAGCCCCTGCGCGAGGACTGGTGGCTCCACCAGCAGGCCACTCGCGAGAACATCGGGCTCGACGCCCTCCCGCCCGCGCTCAAGCTCGCCCGCGAAGTCGAGGAGCTCCCCGCGACCCTGGAGGCGCTCGGAGACGAAGCGGCCGTGCGCGCAGCGGTCGAGGAGCTGAACGTGCGCATCAAGAAGGCCCTCATCGGACCGATCGACGGCCCGCCGCTGCGGTTCGGTCTGCGCGACACCGACGCCGAGGTACGCGCCTGGCGCGAACGACGCGCCTGAGGTCGAGCCCACACCATCATCGCTTGACAGTGTCAAGATCTCTGCTGCATCATGAACTTGACACTGTCAAGCAGTGCGCATGCAAGCAATGCGCAACGGCGTGACCCAGAAAGGCCCGCCCCATGGTCCCCATCATCACCCTCACCACCGCCACCCTCCTCGCCCGCCTCACCGGCCTCCTCGGCGTCGACGCCCTCGACTGGCAGACCTCCCTGCGCATCGGCCTCGCCGCCATGTTCCTCATCACCGGCATCGTCCACTTCGTCCCCGCCTTCCGCGACGACATGATCCGCATGATCCCCGAACGACTCCCGCAACCGGCCGCTCTGGTCGCCCTCACGGGCGTCCTCGAACTGGCCGGCGCCGCCGGGCTCCTCGTCCCGGCCGCCGCGCCCGCCGCCGGGATCTGCCTCGCGCTGCTCCTGGCCGCGATGTTCCCCGCGAACGTCTCCGCCGCCCGCCGCGGCATCCCGCTCGCGGGCAAACCCGCCACGCCGCTGGGCATCCGCACCGCCGAGCAGATCCTCTTCATCGGCCTCGCCGTCCTCGCCGCCCTCTGAAGCCGCCGCGGGGGAGCGGACACGCCGAAGGCCCCGAACCGCATCGGTACGGGGCCTTCGGCATACGCCTACTCGACCGGTCGGCCCAACGTCAGATACGCGAACCCGAGGAGCCCCCGGTGCCCGCGCAGCCACCAGTACCGGTGCGCGTCGGCCTGCTCGCGGATCTCCGCCGCCTTCGGGTGCACGGGGTTGGCCAGCAGCCAGGACTCCTTGTCCGCCAGGAACTGCGACTCGAAGTCGTCCCATTCGGACTGCTCCACCGACTCCACCCGCAGCGGACGGAACCCCGTCGCCACGGCCGCGTCGACCAGTTCGGGAAGCAGCACGAACTCCTCAGCGGTCGTGCCCGGCCACATCGGCTCAAGCTCGGCCGCGGTCGGGACCCGGTTCCAGATCCCGTCGCCGAACAACAGCCGCCCACCGGGCTTCACGAGCGGATACAGCGCGCGCAGCGCCTCCGCGCCCGTACCGAACGCATGCGCCGCACCGATACAGATCACCAGGTCGGCCGGAGTCTCCCAGTCCTTGCCCTGGTATTCGACGAACTCGACACGGTCGGCGATGCCCTTCGCCGCCGCCCCCGCGCGGCCGCGTTCGAGCAGTTCGAGGTCGGAGTCGATGCCGTACGCCTTCGCGCCCGGCGTCGTCGCGGCGATGCGCTGCAGCAGCTCGCCCCACCCGCACCCGATGTCGACGATCAGTCGCGGCGCCGCCGCCGCGCACTCCTCGACCTGCCGGTCGAGCCGCCAGGCGGCGATGGGGGAGTTGCACTCGAGAAAGCCGTATCGAGACGGCCCGTCATGAGAAGTCATCGGACGCCACGGTAACAACAGCGGCCCCAGCCCCGCAATCGGATTGCCCGCGGTGGCACACTCGCACCCATGACCGACCTCAAAACCCACCTGGGCCGCTACCTCCAGTCCGGCCGCGACGCCGTCCTCTGGAAGCTCGAAGGCCTGGGGGAGTACGACATCCGCCGCCCTCTCACCCCCACCGGCACCAACCTCCTCGGTCTCGTCAAACACCTCGCCAGCGTCGAGGTCGGCTACTTCGGCGACTGCTTCGCCCGCCCCTTCCCCGAAACCCTGCCCTGGCTCAGCGACGACGACGCCCACGCCGACCTCTGGGCCACCCCCGACGAAAGCCGCGACTACCTCACCGACCTCTACCGCCGCGTCTGGGACCACTCCGACACCACCATCCGCGAACTCGACCTCGACACCCAAGGCAACGTGCCCTGGTGGGCCACCGACCGCGCCACCGTCACCCTCGGCCAGATCCTCACCCACATGATCGCCGAGACCCACCGCCATGCCGGACACGCCGACATCGTCCGCGAAGGCATCGACGGCGCCATCGGCATGCGCCAGGGCAACGACAACCTCGGCCGCGACGACGAGCAGTCCTGGACCGCCTACTTCGACCTCGTCGAGACCAACGCCCGCAAAGCGGCCGGCATCTGACCGCGACCGGGCCCCGGCAGCGACACCACCGGGGCCCGACCCGCATGTCACACCCCAGTGCCACACTCGCCGCATGAATGACCCCAAAGCCCACCTGCACCACTACCTCACCAACGCCCGCGAAGCCCTGCTCTGGAAGCTCGAAGGCCTGGGGGAGTACGACATCCGCCGCCCCCTCACCCCCACCGGCACCAACCTCCTCGGCCTCGTCAAACACCTCACGTGCGTCACCGCCGACTACTTCGGCACCGTCTTCGACAGGCCTTTCCCCGACCCGCAACCCTGGTTCGACCCGAACGGCGAACCCAACGCCGACATGTGGGCCACTCCCGACGAAAGCCGCGACCACCTCACCGACCTCTACCGCCGCGTCTGCGACCACGCCGACACCACCATCCGCGAACTCGACCTCGACACCACCGGCCGCGTCCCCTGGTGGCCCGCCGAGACCGCCCACGTCACCCTGCACCAGATCCTGGTCCACATGATCGACGAGACCAACCGCCACGCCGGACACGCCGACATCATCCGCGAACTCATCGACGGCGCCGCCGGCATGCGCCAAGACGGCGACAACCTGCCCTCCCAAGACCCCGCATGGTGGACCGCCCACCACGACACGATCGAACAAGCCGCACACCGGGCCGCCGCACAGTAACGACACCGGGCCCCGGCAGCAGCACACCACCGGGGCCCAAACCTCCAAAACAGACAAAACACGCACCACCGCGCGGGGGAGTAGGACTACTTCCCGCCACCCTCCCGCTCCGACAACCGCGCCTCGGCGGACAACGCCCGCTCCCGCCACGACTCCACCGCCGCCCGCGCCTCCACACCAGCGGCCTCCGCCGACTCCACACGCGAGGCCCACACCCGCCCATCAGCGACCGCGCCCGCGAGCTCGCCACGGACCCGATCCAAAACGGCACCAAGCTCAGTCGCCCGCACAGCGGCCTCCTCGGCATCGCGCCGAGCCACCGCCACCTCCGCCACCAGCGACTCCACCCGCGACCGCTCCGCGTCACGCTCACCGATGAACCCCAACGCCCGCGCCTCCGCCCGCTCCAGCGCCGCCTCACCGGCCCGCAGCGCCTCCGCCGCCTCCACGGCCACCTGATCCGCCCGCGCCCGAGCCGCCTCCGCCTCGCCCCGTGCCGCGACCGCCACCTGCTCAGCCTCCTCACGGGCCGCCACCGCGGCCTCCCGCTCGGACACCGCGACCGCACGCGCCTCCTCAGCAGCTCGCGCCAACGCCTCAGCTTCCTGCCGACCCCCCACCGCGGCAACGGCCTCGGCGACCGCCGCCGCCGTCTCCTCCCGAGCCGCCTCGGCCGCCCGCACCGCCGCCAACCGCGCCGCCACCGCCTCCTTCGCCCGGCCCTCAGCGGCCTCCAACGCACCCGCGGCCCGTTCGGCCTCCGCATGCGCGGCCGCCAGCTCCTCACCGAGCACCACCGCCCGCGCCGCCACCTCGTCCCGCTCGGCCCGCGCCGCCGCCACCGACGACGCCGCATCCGACCGCACCTCAGCGAGCCGCGCCTCGACCTCGGCCGGATCGGTCTCCGCCCGCAGTGCCTCGGCCAGCGGCGCCAGCGCCGACGCCATCGACTGCTCGATCTGCTCGTACAGCTCCTCGGCCCTCGCCAGAGCGCCCTCAAGCCCCGGCGTGGAACGACGCAGTTCGCGCTGGCGTTTCGCCTGGGCGGCGCAGTCGCCTTCGGCGCAGTACAGGCGCGGGCGTCCGCGCCCGGGCTGCTGCGGGATCGGCGTCCCGCACCGCTTGCACAGCGTCGCGCCCTTGGCGGGCGTCCGGGTCGTCGGGACGGGGCTCGTGGTCGTACCTGGTTTCGTCATGCACACAACCTACCATTATTAATTTCCGGTTTTGATATTTAAATAAAGAAAAAACAAGCGTGTCTCCTCACGGCATATAACTCACGAGAAGTGCCGTTCCCGCAAGTAATGATGATCTGGGTCCTGACACGACCTCGCGCGAATCCACCCCGGGTTCGTCGGGTCGGTGACCCTTTTGGCGCGATCGGGCTCGCTGCGGGCGTTCCGGGGCGCTTCGGCAGGCCTGGGAAAAATCGGCGTGGCGCGGCCCGGCGGGGTCTGATAGAAAACGTGAGTGCTTAAGGGAAACAGGGTCGGGCTGCGGGCCCGCCATGATGAGGACGTTCCGATCCTGCAGACCGAGCTGGGCAGTGATGCGCTCATCACCGCGCGTGCGACGGGGCAGCCGTGGCGGCCGTTCACCCCCGACTCGAAGGAAGCCCCGTTCGTAGTGGGCGATGCGAAGGACGAAGTCGTCCATTTCTCCATCGTGGACCTCGATGGCGACGCGCTGGTCGGCACCGCGAACCTGTGGGGCATCGACAAGCACGCCCGGTCGGCGCACATCGGCATGGGCCTGCTGCCGTCCGCCCGCGGCAAGGGCTACAGCACGGAGGTCGTCGCGGTCCTGTGCCACTACGGGTTCGTCGTGCACGGCCTGCACCGCCTGCAGATCGAGACCCTCGCCGACAACGCCCCGATGCTCCGCGCGGCCGAACGCAACGGCTTCGCCCGCGAAGGCGTGCTCCGCGACTCCTCATGGGTGATGGGCGAGTTCCTCGACGAAGTGATCCTCGGGCTCCTGGCTGAAGACTGGAAACCCGACGCGGCCTAGCGCGAGTTCTCCCGTTCCCGCCCTGGCGGCGGCGGGTCGCTGCGAGGATGGCGGCATCGCCGCGGCGAAGGAGGCTGCCATGGATTCGAACCTCTACCCGTACCTGTTCTTCGACGGGAACGCCCGGGAGGCGATGCGCTTCTACCGGGAAGCGCTCGGCGGGGAGCTCACCGTGATGACCTACGGAGAGACGGGGGTCACGGGACCGGAGGCCGACCAGGTCATGCACGCGACGCTCGCGAGCGAGGCGGGCTACACGATCATGGCCTCGGACACCGGCCCCGGCCAGGAGTATCGGCCGGGCCGGAACGTCGCTTTGTGTCTCGGCGGCGACGACGGCGAACGGCTGCGCGGCTACTGGCAGCGGCTGGCCGCGGGAGCCACCGTCACGGTGCCCCTCGAACAGCAGTTCTGGGGGGACGTGTACGGGTCGCTGGTCGACCGCTTCGGCGTGTCCTGGATGGTCGACATCAGCGCCGGTTCCTCCTGAGCGAGCGACCGCATGTCGCTGCCGGATCGGCGAATCCGGGACCGGCGCCGGCATCGCCTGCGACGATGACGGGGTATCGCAGCGGCGATGAAGGGAGCTTGCGAAATGGGTTCGTCGATCCTCAATCCGTACGTCTCGTTCGACGGGAACGCACGGGAGGCCATGGAGTTCTACCAGAGCGTGCTCGGCGGCGAGCTGAAGGTGATGACCTTCGGCGAGTCCGGCATGCCCGGGCCGGGTGCCGACAAGGTCATGCACGCCTCGCTCAACTCGGAGGCGGGCTACACGATCATGGCCTCGGACATGCCGCCGGGCATGGAGCACAAGCCTGGCCAGAACATCTCGATCAGCATCTCCGGTGACGATGCCGATCGCCTCCGCGGCTACTGGGAGGGCCTCGGCGACGGTGCGACGGTGACCATGCCCCTGGAGAAGCAGATGTGGGGCGACGAGTTCGGTGCGCTGGTCGACCGGTTCGGCATCAACTGGATGGTCGACATCACCGATCAATGACGCCGATGCAGTGAAAGCGGGTGCTGGACCTAGGGTTCGGCACCCGCTTCCGCGTTCATTACTTGCGGGAATCCTGCATGTTGCGGTTCCGGAGCGTCCGCGCGGGATCCGCCGGAACGCGACCCCGGCCGGGATCGCCGACAGCTCGGCGATCTCGAACTCGATCCACTGCGGCCCAGTTCAGCAGCAGGCTGAGTGCGCCGGTGAACAGGACGCTCACTCCCCCGACCGAGTTTCACTGGGAGCCGACAGGTTCGGGTGACCGACTGAGCGGCGCGGCCCAGAACGCTCCGATGAGGGCCGACGCGGCGAGCAGGAACAGGCCGCTCAGCAGCAGCACGGATCCGGCGAGGTGGTGCACGGTTTCGCTGCAGCCGGTGGGGTTGTGGACGATGAGGGTGGTCGGGCGCCCCGTGTGGTCGGCTCCTCCCCCGCTGAGGGCTATCGTCCCTGGTTGCGGGGGTGGCGGCGGGCCGCGCGTTCGTTGCCGAACTTGTACGAGCCGGTCCATCGGGCCATCACGAGCTGCTCGTCCCTCGCGGCGATCTCGTCGAGGAACTTCGCGGCGCGGCCGCCGCGGAGTGTCGCGGCGGCCCTCCCCCGATGCGTGATGACGACGGTGCCGTCGCTGCGCCGCGTATAGCTGAAGCCGCTCGGCGCGCTCACGCGGCCGGACTCGCCGTGCGGCGGGAGGCCTTCGCGGTGGCGAACGCGGCGAGGATCCCGCCGATGAAGCCGAACAGGTGGGCCTGCCAGGACACATGCGGGTGGGAGGGCAGCACGCCCCAGATCAGCGAACCGTAGACGATGACGATGAGGACGCTGATGAGGATGTCGGCGATGCTCCGGATGAAGACACCGCGGGCGAGCAGGTATCCGAACAGCCCGAACGCGATCCCTGAAGCGCCGACGGTCACCGACCACGCGGGCGCGAGCAGCCAGACGCCGAGCCCGGAGACGACGAGGGAGCACGCCAGCGCGACCCACATCCCGCGCCAGTCGCGGAGTGCGGCGATGGTGCCCATGACGGCGAGCGGGATGGTGTTGGAGATGAGGTGGGGGGCGCCGGCGTGGAGCAGTGGTGCGGCGAGGATGCCGGGGATGAGGCCTTCGGTGGTGCGGGGGATGATGCCGAATCCGGTGAGGTGTGCGGGTAGGACGATGTCGATGATGAGGATGAGCCACATGAGGGCGATGATGGCGCCCCAGAGGGTGAGGGCGCGGCGGAGCGGGTGCATGGGGGTGGGTGTGGTGGGGTCGGTCATCGTCGTCCTTGCAGCGGTGCGGTGTTGGGGTTGTCGTGTTGAAGGGTAGTCGGTGGTGGTCTTGTGCGGCTGCTCGCTCGGGTCGGGCGTGTGGGCGGGGGCGCGGTGGCGCGGGTGGTAGGTTCCCTCGGTGGCCTTTAGCCTGCTGAGTCGAGTTTGGAAGCCGGTTGCTGCCGCGTGTGTGAGCGTGGGGCTGCTGGCGGGTTGCGGCGTGGATGACGGCGCCGCCGAGGAAGGGAATGCTGACGTGGTGCAGATCAGTGACGGTGTCGAGGTGTCGGTGTCGGCTGAGACGGGCGAGAAGCCGGTCGTGACGGTGCCGAGTGCGCAGGAGCCGCCGAAGGGCCTGTTCACCTTCGACGTGGTCGAGGGTTCGGGGGCTGAGGCGAAGGCCGGGGATTCGGTCGCGGTGCAGTACGCGGGGTTCAACTGGTCGAACGGTAAGGAGTTCGATGCGTCGTGGAACCGTGGGGCGCAGCCGTTCTCGGTGTCGCCGTTGGGTTCGGCGCCGGTGATTCAGGGCTGGAACGACGGTTTGATCGGTGCGCAGGTCGGTGACCGGCGGCTGATCGTGATTCCGCCGGAGCTCGGTTACGGGGCGGCGGGCGCCGGTGGTGTGATCGGCCCGAACGAGACGCTGGTGTTCGTGGTGGACGTGGTGTCGATCAACGGCAAGTCCTAGTCCGCAAGGGTTGTCTGCGGGGCGTCGCGCTGGTGCGCGGCGCCCCGCTTTGTGGCGTGTCAGCCTCCGGCGATGGACGGGAGGATCTGGATGTCGTGGCCGTCGACGGGTGTGTCGAGGCCTTGGAGGCGGCGGCTTTCGTCGTCGCCGACGTAGATGTTGACGTAGCGGCGGAGTTTTCCGGCTTCGTCCCGCAGTCGGCGGCCGAGGCGGGGGTGGGCGGCGGCGATCTGGTCGAGGACGTCGGTGAGGGTCGCTTCGGCGGGGACGTCGATGTCGAGGTGGCGGGCCCCGCCGCATTCGGAGGCGAGTGCGGCGGGGAGTTTGACGTCGATGATCACGGGGTCTCCATGGCGCGGACGCAGAGGACGTCGGGGAGGTGGGTGGCGACGAGGTGCCACTGGCCGGTCTGGTCGTCGGCGGCCCAGACGTCGCCGCAGCGGGTGCCGAAGTACCAGCCGGGTTGTTCGGCACCGTCGGTGCAGGCGCCGTCGCGCATGACGGTGCCGTAGTAGGGCTCGGCGGGGAGGCCGGTGCCCCAGGGGTGCCAGGTGTCGCCGCCGTCGGTGGTGCGCCAGGCGCCGATGCGGTGGCCGGGCGGGGTGCGGTCCATGGATTCGCCGACGGGCCAGGCCATGACGGTGCCCGCCTCATGGGGGTGGGCGACGATGGCGAATCCGAAGTTGGAGGGCAGGTTCGTCGAGATGTTGGTCCAGCCGCCGTCGGGTTTGGTGGCGCGGTAGGCGGGGCCGTGGGATTGGGCGAAGAGGGTGCCGTCGGCGTCGCGGGTGACTTTGTGGATGCACTGCCCTGATTCGGGGGCTTCGTCGGGGGCGTAGTCGACGGTGATGCCGGCGGTGATGCCCTCCCAGGTCTGGCCGTCGTCGTGGGTTTGGTAGATCCCGCCGGAGGAGATGGCGACGGTGAGGTGCCGGGGGTCGGTGGGGTCGGGGACGATGGTGTGGACGGCGGGGCCGCCGGCGCCGGAGGCCCAGGTGGTGTGCTGCGGGTGGTCCCACAGGGCCTGGTTGAAGGTGAACGTTCGGCCGCCGTCGTCGGAGGTCCAGAGGCTGGTGGGTTCGACGCCGGCCCAGACGCGTTGGCCGGGGCCGAAGGTGAGTTGCCAGATGCGTTTGACGGTGTTGGTCTGCTCGCTGTCGGGTTGGTCGATGCCGGCGGTGTCGGAGAAGTCGAGGGGCCGGTACGGGAGGTCCTGCGGGAAGGCCATGGGGGCGTTCTCGGGTTCGGACCAGGTGGTGGCGTGGTCGTCGGAGTGCCAGATGCTGGGTCCGAAGAAGGTGGAGGCGCCGACGAGGACGCGGCCGGTGGCGGGGTCGCAGGCGGCGGCGTAGATTTCGGCGACGGCGGTGAAGCCGTCATCGTCGAGTTTGGCGGGGCCGTCGACGCTCCAGTGGCGGCGGTCGTCGCTGCGGGCGGTGAACAGGCCTTTGCGGGTGCCGATGAGGACGAGGTAGGCCATGGCTGGCTCCTTTGCCGTGCGGTGTGTGGCTACTTCGCTCTCATCGTCGCGCCAGGGTATGACGTTTTCAGGCGGTTGCGGGTTTCAGCCGGTCACGGCGGTTTTGATGTGGGCGGTGACCTGCTCGGGGGTGAGGTCGCTGGTGTCGATGACGTGGGTGTGTTCGCGCATCCATGTGTCGAGGGCGGTCTCGTAGCGTTCGCGGTGGTCGAGGCGCCATTGTTTGGCGGTGGGTTCGTCGGTGTCGTGTTCGACGCGGTGGCGGAAGGTGTCGCGGTCGGTGTGGAGGGTGAAGGCGTGGACGGGGATGTCGGCTTTGGCGAAGCCGTCGGTGAGTTCGGTCCAGTACTCGTATTGGAGGACCGATTGCGGGATGACGAGGGTGCCGCCGGCGAAGTCGAGGACTTGGCGGGCGGTTTCGATGGTGAGGCCCCGCCAGGGGGCCCATTCCTTGAAGTCGTAGCAGGGGATGTCGCCGATGATGGGGCGCAGGAGGTATCCGATGTGCTCGGAGTCGAAGACTCGGGCGGGGAGGGCGTCTTTGAGGAGGCGCGCGGTGGTGGTCTTGCCGGCGCCGAAGTTGCCGTTGAGCCATACGATCATTCGGGCGAATCTAGCAGGTGCGGGCCTGTTCCGGTTGCCGCCGTTGTGTTACGTTGCGAACATCCCGGGCGCACTGGTGCGCCGCCGCGCCCCCTTTGTCGTCTCGTTAGGACGTTGCCCATGCGTGCCCCCCGTCTGCTCCTGGTGCTTCCGCTCGTGCTCGCCGCCGGATGCTCCGATCTGTCCGACCTGGTGGACGAGGCGACCACGAGCGCCCCGGCCGGGACGGGCTCGGAGGTGTCGAACGAGTTCACCGACACCGCGCCGTTCACCGTCACCGTCGACCCCGCCGAGCTGCGGGCGAGCATCGAAGCGCTCGAGGTCGCCGAGGAGCGCGACAGCGGCTACGACCGGTCCCTGTTCCCCCACTGGAAGGACGACGACGGCAATGGCTGCGACGCCCGCGACGACGTGCTCGTCAAGCAGGACCGCACCGGTGCGCTCACCGAGGCCGACTGCGACGGCGCGATGACCGGGGAGTGGGTCTCGATGTACGACGCCGAGACCGTGACCGCCTCCGGCGATATCGACATCGACCACTTCGTGCCGTTGAAGGAGGCGTGGGGGTCCGGCGCCGTCGACTGGACGACCGAGGACCGGCAGGCCTATGCGAACTGGCAGGAGAACAACTGGCACCTCGTCGCGGTCACCGCCTCCTCCAACCGCTCCAAATCGGACCAGGACCCGGCCGAGTGGATGCCGGAGGACGAGACCGTGTGGTGCGCCTACATCTGGGCGTGGGTCGAGGTCAAGACCGAATGGCACCTCAGTGTCGACCAGGCCGAGCAGACCGCGCTCCTGGACTACACCGCTTCGAGCTGCTAGCCGAGCGCGAGCCAGGCGATGCCGCGCGCCTCGACCGCGGCCCGCTCGGCGGCGGTGAACGCGTCGCGGCCGGTGGCTTTCGCGATGAAATCGACCGCACCCAGACCGAGGCCCGCCGGCGCGGTGGCGTGTGCGGGGCCGAGGAGGAGCGCGGTGACGTGCGCGGCGGCCTCGGGGGTGGTCCAGCGCGGCCGGTCGAGGGCGTCGGCGAGGTCGATGCCGTGGACGGCGACTTCGACGACGCGGGTGGTGAGGAAATCGTCGAGGGTCATGGGGTCGCCGTGGCGGGTGGTGACGCGCCGCCCCTCCGGTTCGTGCGCGCACCGGTCGCGTGCGGTGCGCCAGGCGGTGCGGAATCGGGCGGCGACGGCCGGCCCGCCTGCCTTGGCGGCTTCGGCGGCCGAGTCGATGCGGATCTCGTCGACGCCGGGTGAGAAGCGTTCGTCGGGCGAGTAGTAGCCGGCGGCGTCCACGGTGGCCACCGGGGGTTCGGGGGCGTCGAGCATCGGGCCGAGGCGTTCGAGGGCCCCGGTGATGTGCGCGGCCAGCGCGGCCGCATCCCAAGGGGCGCAGCGTGTCGGCGTCATCCACTGCCCGGGGGCGAGCCCGGCGAGCACGGCCGAGAGCCGCTCGGATTCGCGGTTGAGCGCGGTGAGCGCGGATGGCATCATGGGCGGCATCCTAATCGTCTCGCGCCCCCGGGAGCCATGATGTCGTACGCCGCCGTGATCCGTCCCGTGATCGACCGCGTCCACGTGTCCATACGGAACGCGGTGCGTCCGGCGATCCGGGAACTGTACGCGCAGCGGGGGTTGACCCCTGGGCTGGAGATCGACGTGTACGCCGCGCTGCTGGACCACCCGGTGCCGGAAGCGGCACTGGCGGCGCGGATGGTGTACTGGCCGTTCGATCCGGACGCCGCCGAGGCGCCGGGCCTGGTGGAGCGCGTCGACGGGTACTGGCATCTGACCGAGGCCGGCCGCGAGGTCGTGGTGGAGGCCGACCGGGCCTTCGCGGCGGCCGCGGAGCGGCTGTGGTCGTACCGGCCCTCGCCGTCGATGCCGGGCCTGGCCGCAGTGGAGGCGGTGCTGCCGCTCGTGCAGCGGCTGCTGGAGGCCGGGCAGGCCCACGGCGGTCCGGTGTTCAAGGCACTGACACCGGTGTGGGAGCCTCCGGGATCGTCCCCGTCGGCGCTGCTGAACTTGCGTCTGGAGGCGCTGCGGCACCACCGGGCGGACGCGCACCGGGCCGCCTGGGGCGCGGCGGGATTGACGGTCGAGGAGATCCAGGCACTGGAGCCAGGCCCGGTGCGCGAGGCGATCGAGGCCGAGACGAACCGGCTCGACGCCCCGATCTACGAGGCCCTCGACGCCGACGAACGCCTGGTCCTGCTGGGCGGGCTGGGTGCGCTCGCCGACGGGCTGACCGACCGGTAGGCGGGTCGGCTTCGCGGTGGCGTAGGTTGCCGGGCATGGCGACTGAGGTTTGGGAAGCGCGCGCCGCGGCGCTGTGGGAGCGGCTCGAGGAGCTCGACCGCGACGAGTTCGTGCAGGCGATGATCGACCTCGCCGCCGAATGCGACCCCGAGGACCCGGTGGCGCTGTTCGAGGTCGGCGGCGCGCACGACTCGACCGGGTACACCGAGGCCGCCGTCGGCTACTACGAACGCGCGATCGCCGCCGGACTCGCTGGGGTGCGGCGCCGCCGGGTGTCGATCCAGATGGCGTCGTCACTGCGCGAGACCGGCCACCCCGAACGGGCGCTCGACCTGATCAATGCAGAGCAAGCGCGCGGCTCCGACGAGTACGACGGCGCGCTGGCGATGTGCGAGGCGCTGACCCTCGCGAAGCTCGGCCGCGACCGTGAGGGCCTGTCGGTCGCGCTCATCGCCCTCGCCCCGCACCTGCCGCGCTACCAGCGGTCCACGGTGAACTACGCGCGCGGCCTGGTCGGCGACGACCCGACCGGCTAGAGGGGCGGGCGTCGTTTCCGGGAGCCGCGGCGCCGGAGCACACCGGGCGATAGGTTCGAAGCGTGGATCCGCGTTTGACCGTCGCCGAACTGGTCCCGGACCGGTGGCCGGATTTCCTGGCGCTGGCCCGGCAGATGGGCGGCAACCGTTCCTGTTACTGCATGTGGTGGCGGGAGGAGCGCGGCGAGCGGCTGCGGCAGCCGCGTTCGGCCGCCGCCAGGCAAGTGGTCGACCAGGGGCCGCCGGGTCTGATCGCCTACGCGGACGACACGCCGGTCGGCTGGTGCGCGGTGGCGCCGCGTTCGGCCTATCCGCGGCTCAACACCGGACGGGACACCCGGCCGTTGGACGATGTCGGCGATCTGGACCGCGTGTGGGTGGTGTCCTGCTTCTTCGTGCCCGAGCCGTGGCGCGGGCGCGGCGTGTCCCGGGCCCTGCTGGCCGCCGCCGTCGACTTCGCCTACCGGGGCGGCGCCACGGTGGTGGAAGGCGTGCCGGTCGACCCCGCTGTGGTGGACCGCAGCCCGGGCGGCTCCTACACCGGGACGCTGCCGCTGTTCCTGGCGGCCGGGTTCGAGGAGGTCGCCCGCCCCACCCCCAAGGCCCGGGTGACCGTCAGGCATCGCCGGCGTTGAGGCCCACTCCTGGGTGTGGAGTGCGGCGCTGGCCGTCGCCGGGGAGGCCCTGCTCGCCGCTCTCACCCGGTGACGGGGTCGGCGAGGACCGCGGCGAGGTTGCGGGCCTGGACGCCCTCGGGGTCGTTCCCGGAGACGCCGGACATCATGATGAGGGCCTTCCAGAGCGTCCAGGCGCGGGCGCGGGCCCACGTGCCGTCGTCGAGTCCGGCGGCGTCCCGGAACAGGGCGCGGTCGTCGCCGGTGAAGTAGGTCCAGGCGATCTGCAGGTCGCAGGCGGGGTCGCCGATGCCGCAGGTGCCGAAGTCGATGAGCGCCGAGAGCCGCCCGCCGGTGAGGAGGAGGTTCCCGTGGGCGATGTCGCCGTGGAACCACACCGGCGGCCCGGTCCAGACGGTGCGCATTCCCTGGTCCCACACGGCTTCGCACGCCGTTGTGTCCACTGTGCCGTCGAGGAGGTGGAGGGACTGCTGGACCAGGTCGGCGTAGGCGCTGGGGTGGCAGCCGCGGAAGAACGAGTGCCCTCCGGCGGCCGGGCCGCCGTGGGTCGGGGCGGCGCGCAGCACGGCCAGGACCGTCCCGAGGTCGTTCGCGAGGCGGGCGTTGTCGACCTCCTTCGCGTCGAGGAGTGTGTCGCCTTCGAGCCAGCGCCGGATCGACCACGGGTGCGGGAACGCCGGGGATGGTTTCCCGGTCGCGACCGGTTCGGGGACGGGCAGCGGCAGGTGCGCCGCGAGGCCGGGGAGGGCGCGGTCCTCCTTCGCGACGGCCGTGACGTAGGCGCCACTACTGGGCAGGCGGACCGACAGGTCGGTGCCGAGCCGGAAGGTGCGGTTGTCCCAGCCCTGCTTCGGGACGGGCGTGACCGGCAGGTGGGCCCAGTGCGGGAACTGGTCGGCGACGAGGCGCTGGACGAGGTCGGCGGTGGGTTCGGTCAACGGGGGTCCTTCGCGGTGGCGTCGAGGAGGAGGCGGGCGCGGTCCTCGGGATCGGCGGCCGGGACGCGGTTGATCGTGAAGCCGTGCTCGGCGTAGGCGTCGACGTGGACCTGCTCGAAGCGGCGGGCCTCCTCGAGGCCGATGCGGCGCACCGGGGTCGCGGTGATGAACCCGAGCAGGTCGAACAGGTGCACGTGCGGTTCGTAGACGCGTTCGCGTGCGATGCGGTCGAGTTCGGCCGCGAGGACCGGGCCGATCGGTGCGCCGGTGAAGCGGGCCAGCGCGAGCGCGCACACCGGGGAACGGTCGAACCACTGCACGGGCCCGGGGCGGTCGTTCGCGGCGATCTGGCGGTCGCGTTGGAGGGCGGCGACCCGCTCGGTGAAGTCCGGGTGCTCCCAGGGGGTGTCGTCGCCGGCGGCTTGTGCGGCCGCGATGAGGTCGGTAGCGGCTTCGGCCACGACGGTGTGACCGGCGGCGGCGAGGACCCGCAGGACGGTGGTCTTGCCGGCGCCGGGGGCGCCGGTGAGGATGATGCGGCGGATCAGCGGTGCCTTTCGACGCTGGTGCGGGCCTTGGCGGCGAGGGTTGCGGCGGTGCGGACGATGTCGTGGTCGTCGCCGTCGAGGTGGGTGTCGAGTCGGGCGGCGGCGAGCCGGTAGAGCTCGAGCGCGGCCACGCATCCTGCCCGGTGGTCGCAGCCGGTGATGCCGGCGGCGTCGTCCCAGGCGCCGGCCCAGGCGGGGCCTTCAGCGGCGGCGACGGCGTCCCACAGGTCGTTCTCCGAATCGCACACGAGCCGGTTCGCGACGGACATCGCGTACCCCAGTTGGAGGACGAGGATCGCCCGGTTGGCGGCCGCGGACCGGGCCCGGTCGCGGGCGAGCATCCCGCAGGTCTTGTGGACCTCCTCGGCCAGGCCCACCAGTTCCCGTGCGGCCCAACGGTCGGCGCCGGTGCCGATCGCCTCCCACGTCCACGCGCGCGCCCGGGTTTGGAGGCGGGCCAGGTGCCCGGCGGGGTCGTGGAGCAGACGCGCTCGCCGCCAGGCGCCGACGGCGACCACGGCCTCCCACGGGCTCGTGAAGGCCCCTTCCAGATCGGCGAGCGTCTTGCGTGAGAGGGTGACCATGCGGCCTTCGATGTGCCGGATCTCGTTCTCGGCGCCGGCTTCGAGGGCCACGAACAGGTCGATGTCGGAGTGGGGATGGTCGGTGCCCTGGGCGACCGACCCGAGCAGGGCGATGCCGAGCGCATCGGGGGCGAGGTCGGCCGCGAGCCGCTCGGCGATCGCCAGCGCGTGGGAGCTGTGGTGCACGCGTCGAGTATTCCCACCCTCCGGGCGGGGTGTCGACCGGTTTTCAGACGCTGCGGTAGTAGTCGATCTTCCCCGAGATGTAGTCGCGTTTCGCGGCGAGGTCGGCCATGCGCTCGTCGACCGCGACGCGGTGCTCCTCCAAGAGGCGGATGCGTTCGGGGATGGTGTGGTCCCCTTCGCGTACGAGGTCGGCGAAGCGGGCCATCTGCTCGACGGGCATCCCCGTGTCGCGCAGGCATTTCAAGGTGCCGAGCCATTCGAGGTCGGCGTCGGTGAAGCGCCGCTGCCCGGTCGCGGTGCGCCGCACGTCGTCGATCAGACCGATGCGCTCGTAGTACCGGAGGGTGTCCATGGTGAAACCGGAGCGGCGCGCGCATTCGCCGATCGTGTAGGTCGGGGCCGTTGCATTGTCTGCCACGAGCAACGACGATACCTCACGTCGTCTGCCTGCGGGTTTGCGTTGGAGTCCACTCCAAGTCCTAGCGTCGGAGGTCGAACGAGAGGAGACCGCTGTGGAGCGGATCGCATTGGGACCGGACCGGATCGACGTGTCGCGCCTGTGCCTGGGGGCCATGGCCCTCGGCGGCGTGCAGGACGAGGCAACGAGTTTCGCCATTCTGGACCGGTTCGTCGAACTGGGCGGCAATTTCATCGACACCGCCAACTGCTACATGTTCTGGATCGACGGCGGCACCGGTGACGAGTCGGAGCTGCTGCTGGGGCGCTGGCTGGCCTCGCGCGGGAACCGGGACGACCTGGTGATCGCGACGAAAGTGGGCAGGCGGCCGTCGTCCCCCGGTGGCGGCCTGGAGCATTCGGAGCCGTTGACGGCCGACCGGATCGGCGCTGGCCTGGAGGAGTCGCTGCAGCGGCTGGGCACCGACCGGGTGGACCTGTTCTGGTCGCACCGCGATGACCGGGACACGCCCCTGGAGGCGACCGTGGCCGGGTTCGACGCGGTGGTGCGGGCCGGGAAGGCCCGGATGGTCGGGGCGTCGAACCATGCGGCGTGGCGGGTGGAGCGGGCGCGGTCGATCGCGGCCAGTGCCGGCGCGGCGGCGTACACGGCGATGCAGAACCGGTATTCGTATCTGCAGCCGCGCCCGGGCGCGGTGCTGCCGGAGGGCGGGCACGTCCATGCCTCCCCGATCGACCTGGATTACGTGGGCTCGACGCCGGGGATGGCGGTCCTGGCCTATTCCTCGCTCCTGTCGGGCGCTTACGTGAACCCGGCGAAGCCGCTGGGCGAGCACTACCGGCACCCGGGGACCGACCACCGGCTCAAGGTGCTCGACGACGTCGCGGCCGAGACGGGCGCGACGCGCAACCAGGTGGTGCTGGCGTGGCTGGCCGGCCACGCGGCGCCGGTGATCCCCCTCGTCGGGGTGTCGTCGGTGGCGCAGCTCGACGAGGTCGCGGCCGGGCTCGACCTGAAGCTCGATGCCGCCCAATGGGAGCGGATGAGCGCCGCTGCCTAGGGCGAGCGTCGCCGAGACCGCGCCGGGGCCGCTGCATACGACACCGGTGTGCAGCGGCCCGGCGACGCGGCGAACGGGCCGAATGAGGACCGTACAGGCCCTAGCCGAGGAAGCTGAGGCGCACGGTCCGGTCGGGGTTGTCGCGGTTGGTGTCGACCAGCAGCACCGACTGCCACGTGCCCAGGGCGATGCGCCCGGCCACCACCGGGAGGGTCGCGTGCGGGGCGACGAGGGCGGGCAGGACGTGGTCCCGGCCGTGCCCGGTCGAACCGTGCTGGTGGCGCCACCGGTCGGTGCGCGGCAGGAGGTCGGCGAGGGCGTCCAGGAGGTCTTCGTCCGACCCCGCGCCGGTCTCGATGACGGCGATCCCGGCGGTCGCGTGCGGGACGAACACGTTGAGCAGGCCCTCGCGGGCGCCGATGGAGGACAGGAACGCCGCGCAGTCGCCGGTGAGGTCCTTGACGGTCTCGCGGCGTCCCGTGTGGACGGCGATGGTGGTGCTGTGGAACGCCGGGTTCATAACCGCCGATCTTGCCACGCCGCAGGGTGTCGTACCGTCGGGGTAGGTTGGGTCCATTGCGGCGGGAGGAGATGCCTGTGACGACCTATGTGGCGTTGCTGCGAGGCGTGAACGTCGGCGGGCACCGGAAGACCCCGATGGGCGAGCTGCGCGAGGCGCTGGCGGCGGCCGGGTTCGACCGGGTGCGCACCCACCTCCAGTCGGGGAACGTCGTCCTCGAGTCCGACCGGGACGCCGCCGCGGTGGCCGCATCGGTCGCCGACGTGGTCGCGGCGGCCTTCGGGCACACCGTCCCGGTGATGGTCCGCACCGCCGCGGAGATGGACCGGATCGTCGGATCGGACCCGTTCGCGGGTCGCGGCCTCGACGAGTCGAAGGTGACCGTGACGTTCCTGTCCGGGCCGGCCCCGGCGCTGCCGGTGCCAGCGGGGCAGCCGGAGGAGGCGCACGCGGACGGCACCGAAGTGTGGGTGCACTACCCGGGGGGCCTGGGCCGCTCGACACTGGAGCGGGCCGGGTTCTGGAAGCCCCTCGGCGCGGTCGAGGCCACGACCCGCAACCTCCGCACGGTGCGCAGGCTCCGCGACATGGCCGCCGAGACGCCGTGAATCGCCTACTGCCGGAACGACAGCGGGGCGTGAACTATGGTGGGACGCATGTCCGCTGAGATCGCAGGGATCGACTGGAGCCGCACCCCCGCCCCGGCCGCGCCGGGCGCGGACCCGTACCGGGCCTATCTGGACACGCTCGGGTCCGCCGAGTCGCGGCGGACCATGCGCGGATGCCTCGACCGGATCGCGCAGCTCCTCTCCGGCGACCCCGACACCGTGGGCGCGGGCCAGCCGTGGCACCTGCTGCGCTACGAGCACACCTCCCGGCTGCGGGCGGCCATGATCGACGCGGGCTGGTCGGGCGCGTACGTCAACAAGCACCTGGCGGCCCTGCGCCGCGTCCTCAAAGAAGCGTGGCGGCTCGACCTGATGGCCGCCGAGGACTACCAGCGGGCCTGCGACCTGCAGCCGGTGAAGGCCCAACGGCTCCCGGTCGGCCAGCAGGTCGACGCCGAAGCGCTCGGCGCGGCCCTGTACGCGTGCGACGCCGACCCGGGCCCGGCCGGGGCCCGCGACGCCGCCGTCCTCGCCACCCTCTACTCGACCGGGTGCCGCCGCTCCGAGATCGCCTCGATGCGCCTGGCCGACTACGACCCGGTCGAACGCTCGATCCGGATCGTCGGCAAGGGCAACAAGGAACGCTCGGTGTACGTCACCGAGGCCGCGCAGGCCCGCATCGACCGGTGGACCCGGGTGCGCGGCAACGACGCCGGGGCCCTGTTCTGCCCGATCAACAAGGCCGGGCGCCTGCGCCGCAACGGCACCCGGCTGTCGGGCATGACCGGTCAGGCGATCGCCGACCTGCTCATGAAACGCCTGGTCGAGGCCGGGCAGCGCCGACACACCCCGCACGACTTCCGCCGCACGTTCATCGGCGAGCTCCTCGACGCCGGCGTCGACCTGGCCATCACGCAGTCCCTGGTCGGACACGCGTCACCGGCGACGACCGCCCGCTACGACCGCCGCCCGGCCCGCCGCTCCCGCGAGGCCGTCGACCGCCTCCAGCTCCCCGAATCGTGATGTCGATTTCTGGCTAGCCGTTGTCATACCCGCGGGGCAGTCTTGTGGGCATGGACTTCCAAGCGATCATCGGCGGCGAGGAGCGGCTGCAGGCCGCCGTCGCCGGCCGTGACGCCCGCTTCGACGGCTGGGTGTTCCTCGCCGTCACCTCCACCCGCATCTACTGCCGGCCCTCCTGCCCCGCAGTCAAACCCAAACGCGAACACCAGCGCTTCTACCCCTCCGCCGCGGCCGCCCAGGAAGCGGGCTACCGGGCGTGCAAACGCTGCCGCCCCGACGCCTCCCCCGGCTCGCCCGCCTGGGACTGGCGCACCGACGTGTGCGCCCGCGCCATGCGCCTCATCGGCGAAGGCGTCGTCGACCGCGAAGGCGCCGCCGGCCTCGCCGACCGCCTCGGCTACTCCCTCCGCCAGCTCGAACGCCTCCTCATCAGCGAGGTCGGCGCCGGACCGGCCGCCCTCGCCCGCGCCCAGCGAGCCCAGGTCGCCCGCACCCTCATCGAGAGCACCGACCTGCCCATGGGCGAGGTCGCCTTCGCGGCCGGCTTCGCCTCCATCCGGGCGTTCAACCGCGTCGTCGCCGACGTCTACGCCTGCTCCCCCACCGAACTGCGTTCGAAGGCCGCCGGCCGGAACGCCTCGGGCGGCGGCGCGATCACGCTGCGCCTGGCCTACCGCGAACCGTTCGAACCCTCGAACCTGTTCGGGCACCTGGCCGCGGCCGCGGCACCGGGCGTCGAGGAATGGCAGGGCGGCGCCTACCGCCGCACCCTCCGCCTCCCCCACGGCCCCGGCACCGCATCGCTGCGGCCCGGACCGGGCTACATCGAATGCCGCCTGCGCGTGGCCGACCTGCGCGACGTCACCGCCGCCGTCGCCCGCTGCCGCCGCGCCCTCGACCTCGACGCCGACCCGCACGCGCCCGCCGAAGCCCTCACCGCCGACCCCGTCCTCGCCCCCTTGGTCGAGAAGACCCCCGGCAGGCGGGTGCCGCGCAAAGCCGACGGCCCCGAATACGCGATCCGCGCCGTCATCGGCCAGCAGATCGCCACCGCCTCGGCCGCCACGATCGCCGCCGGCCTCGCCGAACGCTACGGCGAGGCCGTGGACGACCCCGACGGGGGCCTGCGGCGGCTCTTCCCCGCACCCGAGACGCTCGCGGCCGCCGACCCCGCCCACCTGCCCATGCCGGGCAAACGCAAGGCCACGGTGCTCGCGCTCGCGGCCGCGCTGGCCGAGGGCCGGGTCGATGTGGGCCCGGGGGCCGACTGGGCCCGCACCCGCGAGCAGCTGGCGGCGGTGCCGGGGGTGGGGCCGTGGACGATCGAGATGATCGCGATGCGCGCCCTGGGCGACCCGGACGCGTTCCCCGTCAAGGACCTCGGCGTCATCAAAGGCGCCCGGCACCTCGACCTCGGCGCCGGGCGGGTCCTGGAGGCGCGCTCGCAGGCGTGGCGGCCGTGGCGGGCCTACGCCGTCCAGTACCTGTGGGCCTCCAGTGAGCACCCGACGAACCATCTGCCGACCGAGAAGGAAGCGAGTACGGAATGAACACCAGCGCGAGGCATCTGACGATGGAGTCCCCGTTGGGGCGCTTGGCCGTCGCGGCGGTCGACACGGGCGTCACCTACGTCCACATGGGCGTCGAGGAGATCAAGGACGCGTGGGGCCCGGAGGAGGCGACGCCGGTCCTGGAGGCCGCCGTCGACCAGCTCGAGGCCTACTTCAAGGGCGAGCTCAAGGAGTTCGACCTGCCGCTGGCGGCCCGCGGCACTGATTTCCAGCGCCGCGTGTGGGACGAGCTGTGCCGCATCCCCTACGGCGAAACCGTGTCCTATATGGACGTCGCGGAGCGGATCGGGGACCGCAAGGCCGTGCGCGCGGTCGGTCTGGCCAACGGCCGCAACCCGATCGCGATCGTCGTCCCCTGCCACCGGGTGATCGGCGCGAACGGGAAACTCACCGGCTACGCCGGGGGCCTGTGGCGCAAGGAGCGGCTGCTGTCGCTCGAACGCGGCGAGCCCGCCCTGTTCGCCTGAGGCACCCGGCGCTCAGATGAGCGTGACCTTGAGCTGGACGGTCACCCTGTCGTCGTCGACGATGATGCTGGCGGCGTAGCAGATCTCGTCGGTGCATCCGGCCGGGATCGTCCCCGTGGCAGTGCCGTTCGGGGTCATCCCTGCCAGGAGCGGGGTCGCCATCGCGTTGTCGGCGAGGAAGTCGTCGAAGGCGTCCGCGGGGATCTCGACGGTGACCTCGGCCCGGTCCCCGGGAGTCGGCGACTCCATCTGCGTCAGGTCGGCATCGGTGACCTCGGTGCCGGCCGGGAACGACAGGTGCGTCGCCCCTTCGACGGTGTCCACGCCCGGCTGGGGCCCGCCTTCGAGGGCCCAGCCGACGGCCCACACGGCGGCGATGAGCCCGCCGAAGACGCACGCGAGCCAGACGGCGGCGATCAGCGCGCGGCGGACCGTGGGCTGCGGCTGGGGTTGCATGGCCGCGACCCTACCCGAACCCCGCGAGTGACCGTCACATCCACCGGTCCCCGCTACTGCGCGAACGCGCCGATCAGGTCGTACAGGCCCACAGCGCGATCGGCATCGCCCTCGATGCGCACCGCACCGGCGGGGACCCGCCGCCACAGCCACAGCAGGAGCGTCCCGGTGTCGGCGCTCACGCGGGCCTGCGCGTCGCCCGCGGCGCCTGGAGTCGCGGTCACGGTGCCGGCTGCGACGCGTACGGTCCACGTCCGCTCGCCGTCGTCGAGGGCGACGGCGAGACCGTCGGCGTCGTTGAGCTCCGGGGCGATCTGGTCGCGGTAGGCGCGCGAGCCCCACGTGAGCATGACCTGCAGCATCTCGTCGATGCCGTCGGCGGCCAGCGCGGGATCGACGGGGCTGATGGCCTGACCTGCGGCGAGTTCGGCGTCGACGCGGTGGACGAGGGTCTCCTGGGCCATGCGCCGGATCCAGAATCCGACGGTCTGGTCGGGCCCGTACCAGGTGTAGGCGAGACTGTCGGGCCCGCGCTGCTCGAACTCGGTGAGCAGGTCGACGAGTGCGGTGTCGAACTGCTCGGCGGGGGTCCCGGGCCGGGCGATCCGGAAGTCCTCACCCGGGGCCCTGAGGAGCCGCATCGACTGGATCTTGTGGTCGTAGGTCTCGGTGACGTGGTCGAGCAGGTCGGCGGCGGTCCATGCCGGGCAGGTGGGCACCGTCGCGTCCGGCGCGACCGCACCGGCGGCGGTCTTCAGGCGGGCGGCTTCGGCGATCAGGTGTGCTTGGAGCGTGGGGAAATCCATTCGGGCATGGTGGCACACGGGGGCGACAGGTCGGCCCGGCGACGCCCCCGGACGGGTGTCGTCGCCGGTCGTTGCCGCAGGTCCGGGTTGATGCGGGCATCGCCGTTGCGGTCGGTCCCGGTTCATGGTGCTGCGTTGAGCGCGCCGACTCGCCGCCTGATGGCTCGGCCTCAGTACCCGGCCTCCATGCGTTCGACCGCGTCCTTGGCTTCTTTGAGGCCGACGCCGGTGATCTCGCGGTAGACCTTGATGGCCTGGATCTTCTTCCCCGCGCGGAGGTGTTCGTGCACTGCGGCCATCGGGTCCGGTGCGGCGGGCGCGGCGTAGTGGAGGCCCAGGTGCTGCATGATCAGGTCGAGCTTGCGCTCGACCCGGGCGATGGCGTGCATGGTCTGGACGTCGTGGCGTTCCCGCATCGTGCGCTCCTCGGGTCGGTGGTGTCCGCCCATGCTAGGGCGTCACCGCCGGTGCGCCCTCCAGCCGCCCGCAGCGGTGATGTCCTGGCCTGCAGCCTGGTTGGCGACGAACCCGGTGGCCCAGGTGCCGTCCTCGAGTTCGACGTTGCCGAGACTCATCGGTGCCGGCAGCGCGGCGAGGAACCGGCCGAGTGCGGCGGGGCTGAGCTGCCAGCGCTCCCCGGGGAAGCTCGCGCCGTCGTCGGCGCGTATCACGAACGGCTTGGGCGGCTTGGTGTCGAGGGCGAACATGCGGTACGCCGGTGCGGTCCGCACTTCGCCGGCGTAGCGTGCGCCGAGCCCGGTGAGCTGGTGGTTGAGCGGCATCCCGGTCATGTGGGCGCCGAAGACGACCAGTTCGGTCGCCGCCGGCGCGTACAGGGGCGTCTGGGTGTCGAGGATTCGGGCGGCGAGGTCGATCGCGACCTGGTCGTGGAAGGCCGGGACGATGAGGCTGACCCCGAACCCTTTCGTGCCGGCGGTCCCGGCGGGGATCGCGACGGCGGCCATGTCGAGGAGGTTCACGAAGTTCGTGTACGTGCCCATGCGGGCGTTGACGCCGATGGGGTCGGCCGCGACCTCGGCGAGCGTGGGGTGCAGCGGCGCGGTCGGCAGCAGCAGGGCGTCGAAGCCGTCCAGGAGGGACGCTGCGTGCTGCTGCGCGCTGCGGAGCCGCTGCTGGTCGGCCACGAGGTCGGCGCCGGAGAACTTGAGGGCGCCGCGCACGATCGCGGCGACCGTGGGGTCGGTGTCGTCGGCGTCGAGGTGCGCGCCGAAGGCGGCGAACCGTTCCGCGACCAGGGCGCCTTCATACAGCAGGAGCGCGGCTTGGAGGAGCGGCTGCACGTCGAGCTCGATCGTCTCGGCCCCAGTGGCTTCGCACCGGTCGACCGCGGCTTCCCACAAGGGACGGAAGTCGGGGTCGAGGGGGGCGAGGTCGGCCGGGCGCGGGATCGCGACCCTGGGCGCGGGTGGTGCGGCCAGCACGGTGTCGGCGGGCCAGGACCGGGAGGCCGGGTCGGCCGCACTCGGGCCGGTCATGACGCCCATGGCCTTGGCGGCCAGGGCGAGGTCGGGGGCGAACACGGTGAGGCAGTCGTAGGAGGCGCAGGCCGGGACGACGCCGTCGACCGGGACGAGCCCGAGCGTCGCCTTCACCCCGACCAGACCGTTGAGCGCGGCGGGGACCCGCCCGGACCCGGCCGTGTCGGTGCCGAGCGCGAAATCGGCGATGCCGAGCGCGACCACCACGGCCGAACCCGACGACGACCCGCCCGAGATCAACTCCGGGTCGGCCGCCGCACGAACCGCCCCAAAGGGACTGCGCGTGCCGACCAGCCCGGTCGCGAACTGGTCGAGGTTGGTCTTGCCCAGACAGACCGCCCCGGCCGCCCGCAACCGCGCCACCCCCGTCGCGTCCCGCCCCGGCGTGTACGCGAACGACGGCGCGCCGGCGGTGGTCGCGAGACCGGCGACGTCGATATTGTCCTTCGCGGCGAACACCGTCCCGGCGAGCGGCAACACCGCCCCTGCGGCCACCGCGGCGTCGATGCGCGCGGCCTCGGCGAGGAGGTCCGCCGCACCGCGCACCGCGATCCACGCCTCGGGCCGTTCGGCCTCGGCGATACGGGCGAGGGCGGCCTTGACGCGCTGCGTGGCGCTGGCACTGTTCACGAGGTCCCCTGTCTGGTCGTTCACTTGATGGTCATGGGGTGGCGATGACGAGCAGCGGCGCGCCGGGCGCGGCCTGCTCGCCGGGCCGGGCGAGGACGCGGGTGACCGTGCCCGAGACGCCGGCGGGCACGGGCATCTCCAGTTTCATCGCCTCAAGGACGACCACGGTGTCGCCGGCGGTCACGGTGTCGCCCGCCTCGACGTTGACCCGCCACACACTGGCGGCCATCGGCGCTTCGACAAGGTGCTCACCGGACTCGAGCGCGATCGTCTCGCCTTGGTGCGGCGCGGGTTCGGTGTGGTCGCGGTCGAATTCACCGGCGGCGGCCCACCGCTCGCGTTCGGCTTCGAACGCCGCGGCCTGCCGCGCCCGGAACGCCCCGATCTCCTCGGCGTTGTCGGCGAGCAGCCGCCGGTAGTCGGCGTAGGCGAACCGCCCGGGCCGGATGTCGATCTCGGCCCGGCCGGCGGCGAGCTCACGCCGGGTATGGGCCAGCGCCTCCTCCGAGACGCGCTCGAAGACGACCCGGTCGAAGAACCGCAGCAGCCACGGCAGGCCGTCGTGGAACGACGCGAGGTCCCGCAGGCCCGCCCAAATGGGGGCGGTCCGCCCGACGAGCTGGTACCCGCCGGGCGAATCCATCCCGTAGATGCACATGTACGACCCGCCGATACCGACGGTGCCCTCGGCGGTCCAGGTCCGGGCCGGGTTGTACTTGGTCGTGACGAGCCGGTGCCTCGGATCGACGGGGACGGCGGCCGGCGCCCCCAGATAGACGTCGCCCAGCCCCAAGACGAGCCATTCGGCGCTGGTCGCGATCTGCGCGACCTCCTCGATCGAGCCGAGGCCGTTGACACGGCGGATGAACTCGATGTTCGAGGGGTTGAAGAGGGCGTCGTCGCGGACGTTCGTCGAATAGCGGGCGATCGCCTCGTCCACGACCGAGTCGTTCCACGAGATCGGCAGCCGCACCTCACGCGAGGGCACCGTCATGTCCGCGATGTCGGGCAGGTCCTGCTCCAACTCCACCAGCAGCCCCGTCAGGCGCCGGATCGGCAGCACATCGGGGTCCACATGCAAATGCAGCGAACGCACCCCGGGGGTGGTGTCGATGAGCCCGGCCGGGTCCGCCGCGGCGAGCGCGTCCATGAGCGCCCCGACCCGCATCCGCAGACCCAGGTCGAGGTGCATCGGCCCGTACTCGAGAAGGACCGCGTCGTCACCGGCCCTCCGGTAGGCGACCGCGGGCCGATCCTCCCCGGCCTCGACCGCGGCGAGCGTCGCCGTATCGTCCTTCGCTCCCACGAGCGGCACGGGCGCGGCCACGGGGTCGGCCCGCAACCGGTCCGCTTCGCTTTCGCCGACAGGCAGGAACCGGACCGTGTCCCCCGGCCGCAGCTGCCCCAGCTTCCACCGGTCCGAAGTGGTCACCGTGAACGGGCACGCGAACCCGCCCAGGCTCGGCCCGTCGGGCCCGAGCAGTGCGGGGGTGTCGCCGGTGAAGTTCACGGTCCCGACCGAGTACGGGTTGTCGTGCAGATTGGACGGGTGCAGCCCGGCTTCACCGCCGTCGGCCCGCGCCCACTCCGGCCGCGGCCCGTCCAGCCGCACACCCGACCGTCCCGCATGCACCTGCACCGACCAGTCGGCCGCGTAGATCCGCTCCATGTCCTCGAACGTGAAGTAATGCGGGGCCGGCTGCGGCCCGGGCGTGACCGCGAGCGTCCACGCATGCCCGAACTCGGGCCGCTCGACCACCGGCACCGGTCCCGCCCGCAGCCCGGAGGCGCCGGCGGGGACGAGGCGGTCGCCGACGCGGAGCTGGTCGCCGGTGTAGCCGCCGATGCGCCCGGGCGGGAACGTGGAGGCGGAGCCGAGGAACGTCGGGACGTCAAGGCCGCCTTGGAAGAGCACATAGGTGCGGGCGCCGGCGTCGGTGATCGCGCCGACGGCGAGGACGCCCCCGGCGGGGACGTCGACCGGCTCCCACTGCGGCACCGGCGCACCGTCGAGGGTCACCGGCGCCGGCGCGCCCGTCACGCACACCGTCACGGCCACACCGAACTTGAGCGTGGGCCCCGCGATGGTGCATTCGAGGCCCGGGACGCCTTCAGGGTTGCCGAGCGCCCGGTTGCCCAGCCGGAACGAGTAGTCGTCCATCGGTCCCGACGGCGGCACCCCCACCTGCCAGTACCCGACACGGCCCGGGAAGTCCTGCACGGTGGTGAGCACCCCGGCACTGATCACGTCGATCCGCGGCGACGCGTCCCGGATCGACGCCACCGTCCCGGTGTCGTGCTCGACGGCGGCGACGCGCGCGTCCACGGCGGCGGCCTGCAACTGGCCGAGGTTGGTGTGGACGCCCTCGATCCTGGTCTCGCCCAACGCCCCCGCCAGCGCCGCCCACGCCTGCTCGCGGGTGCCGCCTGCCGTGATGATCTTGGCGAGCATCGGATCGTAGGTCGCCGGGACGTCGACGCCCCGTTCGATCCACGTGTCCACGCGGGCGTGCTCGGGCAGGTCGACGCAGGTGAGGAGGCCCGCGGACGGCAGGTGGTCGCGGGCGGGGTCTTCGGCGTAGACCCGCGCCTCCACCGCCGCGCCGGTCACGGCGGGCCCCGACTCGGGCAGCCCGTCGAGGAACCCGGTGTCGCCGGCAGCGGCGCGGATCATCCACTCCACCAAGTCGATCCCCAGGATCTGCTCGGTCACCGGATGCTCGACCTGCAGGCGCGTATTGAACTCCAGGAACGACGCCGCCTCACGCTCGGGGTCGTAGATGAACTCCACCGTCCCCGCCGACCGGTACTTCGCGGCCGCCGCGAGCGACCGCGCCGCCGCATGCATCTGCACCCGCACCGCCTCCGGCAGCCCCGGCGCGGGCGCCTCCTCGATGACCTTCTGATGGCGCCGCTGCAGCGTGCAGTCACGATCGGACAGGCTCACGACACGCCCCTCGCCGTCACCGAACACCTGGACCTCCACATGCCGGGCCCGGCGCACATACTGCTCGAGATAGACCGCGTCGTCACCGAAATTGTCCGCAGCCAGGCGCCTCACCGTCGCGAACACCTCCGCGAGCTCGCCTGCGGACGCGGCGACGCGCATCCCGATGCCGCCGCCCCCGGCGGAGGCCTTGACGATCACCGGGTACCCGACCTGCGCCGCAGCGGACACCGCGGCCTCCACCGAATCGAGCGCCGCCGTCCCGGCCGCGAGCGGCACACCGGCCACTGTCGCGGCCCGCCGCGCCCGCACCTTGTCGCCGAACAATTCGAGCTGCTCGGGAGTCGGACCGATGAACACCAGCCCGGCCTCGGCCACACGCCGCGCGAACGCCGCGTTCTCGGCCAGGAACCCGTACCCCGGATGCACCGCCTGCGCACCGGTGTCCTTCGCCGCCGACAAGATCGCATCAACGTTCAGATACGACTCGGCCGGCGCCGCCGGACCCACGCACACCGCCGCATCGGCGTCCCGCACATGCAGCGACGCCGCATCCGCCTCCGAATAGACGGCGACGGTGGCGACACCGAGCCGATGGGCCGTACGCGTGATACGCCGGGAGATCTCGCCCCGGTTGGCGATCAGGATGCGGTCGAACACGACAGAACTCACTCTCACAGAAGAAGGCAGCGGTCAGGGACGGACGGCGTTCGCCAGATGCGCCCACGTCAGGGCCGCCTCAGCACGACCCACCACAATGGACCTAGATGTCTCGATATGCCGAGTCAGAATCGCCGTCGCCTCCCCGTAACGGCCCTCCAACGCACCCTCGGCGATCGCAATATGCTCGGCGATGGTCGCCGCCATCCGCTCCGCCGTGAAATAGTCGAACATCCGCGCCGGCCGGATCCGGTTGTTCACCACCTTCAACGACTCCGCCAACTGCACATTGCCCGAAGCCGCCAGCAACGTCAGGTGATAGCGCTCATCCGCGTCGACCATCCCCGCACCCGGCTCCGGCGGCGACGCCTGCAGCGCATACCACCGCTCCAACTCCGGACCCAGCAGATCCGCGTCATGCCGGACCTCCGGATCCGCCGCCGCCCGCGCCAACCCCCGCAACTCCAACGTCAACCGCACCTCGTACAAGTCGTTCAACTGATCGATCCGCGGCCGATACGGATACAACCCGTCCACCTCACGCGACACCAGGCCGTCAGCCGCCAAACGGCTCAACGCCTCCCGCACCGGCGTCCGCGACACCCCGTAGTTCCCGGCCAGACGCTCCTCACCGAGCCGCTTCCCCGGCTCGTACTTCCCCGCCATCAGATCCGCCCGCAACGCCACGTACACCCGCGCCGCAAGCGGCTCATCCACCTCCGGCAGCACCGTGAACCCACTCATATCGCCATCGCCTCCCGCACCCGAACCGCAGCACCCGCACCCGTCGCACCACTGGACGCGACCCGACCCGAACGCAGCACCGCATACCGCGACGCCGCCTGCAGCGCGAACCCCAGATGCTGCTCGACCAGCAGCACCGACAACCCTCCCCGCGACGCCAAATCCACAATCGTCGATTCGATCTCGGCGACCACATTCGGCTGGATGCCCTCGGTCGGCTCATCCAGAATGAGCAGCCGCGGCTCGGTGATGAGCGCCCGCGCGATCGCCAGCTGCTGGCGCTGGCCGCCGGAGAGGAGCCCGGCTTGGCGGCCCAGGAGGGTCTGGAGGGCGGGGAAGCGGTCGAGCTGGGCGTCGATGAGGGCTCTGCCGTGCTTGCGGCCGTCGGCGACGAGGCGGAGGTTCTCGCCTGCGGTGAGGTGCGCGAAGCACTGCTGGCCTTGGGGGACGTAGGCCATGCCGGCTTTGACGCGCCTGTTGGCCGGTTTCCGGTTGATGGTCTCGCCGTCGAGTTCGATGGTGCCGGACATGACGGGGATGAGGCCGACGACGGCGCGCAGGAGGGTGGTCTTGCCGGCGCCGTTGTGGCCCATGACGGCGGTGACTTCGTCGGTGCCGACCTCGAGGTCGATGCCGTGGACGACCGGGGAGCGGCCGTAGCCGCAGGTGAGGTTACGCAGTCGCAGCATCGGCGGGCTCCATGTCGTTCGAAGGCGCGGTCGGGTGTGCGGTGCCGAGGTAGACCTCTTGGACGCGGGGGTGGTTGGAGACCTCGTCGACCGAGCCGGTGGCGAGGACGGCGCCGGCGTGGAGGACGGTGACGCGGGACGCGAAGGCCCGCATGAAGTCCATGTCGTGCTCGACGACCGCGACGGCGCGATCGGTGGCGATGTCGTGAAGGAGCCGCCCGGTGGTCTCGCGTTCGTCGTGGCCCATGCCGGCGATGGGTTCGTCGAGAAGGAGCACGTCGGCGTCGCCGACGAGCAGCATCCCGATCTCCAGCCACTGCTTCTGACCGTGGGCGAGGATGCCCGCGGGAGTCGCGGCCTGGCCGGTGAGACCGATCTGCTCCATGACGTTGACGACGGTGTCGGGCAGGTGCTTGCGGCGGCGCAGCAGCGCCCAGGGGGAGCGTCCGGATCCGGCGGCGATGTCGAGGTTCTGGGCCACGGTGAGGTTCTCGAAGACCGTGGCGGTCTGGAAGGTGCGCCCGATGCCGTGGCGGGCGATGTGGTGGACCTTCTTGCCGCGCAGTTCGACTGCGCCTTTCTCAGCCGTGTCCTTGACCACGGACCCGGTGTAGCGGGCGAGGCCGGTGATGGCGTCGACGAGGGTGGTCTTCCCGGCGCCGTTGGGGCCGATGAGGAAGTGCACCTCGCCGCGGTCGAGGGTCAGGTCGACGCCGTTGACGGCTTTGAAGCCGTCGAAGTCGACTTCGATGTTCGCGCACGTGAGTGCTGCCTGGCTCATGCTGCGGCCTCCGCGGTGACCGGTTCCCTGCGGAACCGCTTGGTGGCGGCGGCGATCGAGGCGATGCCGCCGGGGAGCAGGGCGATGACGACGATGAACAGGAGCCCCTGCGCGTACGTCCAGGCGGAGGGGAACTGCTCGGAGAGGGCGGTTTGGGCGTAGGCGACCGCGAGCGCGCCGATGACGGGGCCGATCAGGCTGGCGCGGCCGCCGATGGCGACGCCGAGGAGGAACATGATGGACGGCACGATCCCGATGTTCGCCGGGGAGATGATGCCGACGATGGGGACGAAGATCGCTCCGGCGACGGCCGCGAACAGGGCGGCCGTGGCGTAGGCGACGACTTTGACGTTCGCCGCGTCGTAGCCGAGGAACCGGACGCGCTCTTCGGCGTCGCGGACCGCGACGAGCAGTTCACCGTAGCGGGAGCGCCGCAGCTGCAGAGCGACCGCGACGACGACGAGCAGGACCCCGGCGGCGATGAAGTACAGCATCTGCTGGTTGACCGGGTCGTCGAGGTTGTAGCCGAAGAAGTACCGGAACCGGGAGAGGCCGTTGAACCCGCCCATCGACTGCTGCCCGATGAGGAGGATCGCGAACGCCCCGGCGAGGGCTTGGGAGAGGATCGCGAAGTAGGCGCCCTTGACACGGCGTTTGAACACCGCGAGCCCCAAGAGGACCGCGAACGCGGTGGGGAGGACGAGGATCGCCGCGATCGTGAACACCGGAGACGCGAACGGCACCCAGTACCCCGGGAGCTCGCGGAGGCCCGCGAGCTCCATGAAGTCCGGGACGGAGCCCGGCCCGTTCCGGAACTCCGCGTCGGCCAACTTCATGTGCATCGCCATGAGATAGGCGCCCATGCCGAAGAACACGCCCTGGCCGAGCGTGAGCATCCCGCCGCGGCCCCACGCGAGGCCGATGCCCACGGCGACGATCGCGTAGCACAGGAACTGGGCGAGCAGCCCGAGCCGGAACCCCGACAGCAGCAGCGGCGCGGCGCCGAACAGGACGAGCGCGGCGGCGCCGAACCCGGTCCACGTCCCGGCCCTGGTGGAGAGGAACTTGCTCATGCGAGGCTCCTTGTCCGCAGCGTGAACAGGCCCTGGGGGCGCAGCTGGAGGAAGACGACGATGACGACGAACACGCCCACTTTCGCCAGCGAAGCGGTCGAATACGTCTCGAACACGGCCTGGAACGTACCGAGCGCGACCGCCGCGACCACCGCGCCCTTGATGCGGCCCATACCGCCCGCGACCACGACGAGGAACGCGTCGACCAGATAGGACTGGCCGGTGGTCGGACTCGTCGCCCCGATGAGCGTCAAAGCGACCCCGGCGACACCCGCGAGCCCGGACCCGATGAAGAACGTCCCCGCATCGACCGCCCGCGAGGAGATCCCGGCGGTCTCGGCCAGATCCCGGTTGCCCACCACCGCGCGGATCCGCCGCCCGGCCGGAGTGAACCTGAGGACCAGCGCCACCGCCGCGACCGCAATGATCGCCAGCGCGAGGATGAACAGCCGCGTCTTCGGCACCGCCGTGCCGAGCAGGTCGACACCGCCGCGCAGGAACTCCGGCACGGTCACGTTCACCGCCGGGGCCCCGAACACGTCCCGCGCGACCTGCTGCAGCACCAGGCCGACCCCGAACGTGACCAGGAGCGTGTCCAGCGGCCGGTGGTAGAGATGCCGGATGAGCAGGGACTCGAGGACGAGGCCCATGGCCCCGCCGACGAGGAACCCGACGGGAAGGGCGATCAGGAGGGACACCCCGGCGTCACCGACGACCTGCTGCGTCACGTAGGCCGTGTAGCAGCCCGCCATGATGAACTCGCCGTGCGCCATGTTGATCACGCCCATCTGGCCGTACGTGAGCGAGAGCCCCAGCGCCGCCAGCAGCAGGATCGAACCGGTGCTCAGCCCGGTGAACAACTGCCCTACGAGAAGGTCCACGATGTCTCCTTCCTGATCGCCCGCACGACTACTCGGTCACCTGGAGGTCGGCGGCCCAGTCGTAGCCATCGAGGAACGGATCCGGCTCGATCGCCCCCTCGGACTCCCACACGGTGTAGAGCAGGCCGTCCGCGCGGATCTCGCCGATGCGCGCCGTCTTGGAGACGTGGTGGTTCTCCCCGTCGATCACGACGGTCCCCTCAGGACCGGCGAACGAGACGCCGTCCGCCGCGGCCTGGATGTCCTCCACCGCGAACGACCCCGCCTTCTCGGCGGTCGCCGCCCACAGGTACACGGAGTTGTACGCGGCCTCCATCGGGTCCGACGTGACCCGGTCCGCCCCGTACTCGGCCTTGAACGCCTCCACGAACGTCGCGTTCTCGGGCGACTCGACCGTCTGGTAGTAGTTCCACGCCGCCAACTGGCCCTCGATGTTCTCCACACCGATGCCGCCGACCTCCTCCTCGGCGATCGAGACGCTCATGACCGGCATCTCCGCGGCCGTCAGACCCACGTTCGCGTACTCCCGGAAGAACGCCACGTTCGAGTCCCCGTTGAGCGTGTTGAACACCGCGTCCGCACCTGAAGCACTGACCTGGTTCACGATCGTGGAGAACTCCACCGAACCCAGCTGCGCGTAATCCTCACCGAGGATCTCGATGCCCTTGTCCGCGGCGTAGGCGTTGATGATCGCGTTCGCCGTCCGCGGGAACACGTAGTCCGACCCGACCAGATACAGCGACTTGACACCCGTCTCGGCGAGGTAGTCCAAGGCCGGGATGATCTGCTGGTTCGTCGTCGCGCCCGTGTAGAAGATGTTCTCCGACGCCTCCAGACCCTCATACTGCACCGGGTAGTACAGCAGCGAGTCGTTGTCCTCGAACACCGGCAGCATCGCCTTGCGCGAAGCCGAAGTCCAACCGCCGAACACGGCCGCGACGCAGTCCTCGCGGATCAGCTTCTCCGCCTTCTCCGCGAACACCGTGGGCTCCGAAGCCCCGTCCTCGGCGACGATCTCGATCTGCTTGCCCTGCACGCCGCCGGCGGCGTTGATCTCATCGACGGCCAGATAGATCGCATCACGGACCGTCGTCTCGGAAATGGACATCGTGCCGGACAGGGAGTTGAGCGCCCCGACCTTGATCGAGTCACCGGACGTGTCCACACACGACTCGGCGGCCGCCGACTCCTCCCCCGCCTTCGAACCGCACGCGGCCGTCAGGGCGAGCGCGGTGACGGCAGCGGAGGCGGTGAGGGAACGGGCGACTCTTCGGGCCCTGAACTTGAAACGCTGTGGCATACGGTATTCGACCTTTCGCGGGGTGAGCGTCCCGGCTCGATGGGGACCGGGCCTGCAAGGGGTACCACCGCAGGCAGCGGCGGTGTACAGGTGCGTATACAGCGTCGTATCCGCTATGGGTACAAGCTAAGTGCGCGATGTTTCACCGCCGTTCACGTCAAGAACGACCGCATGAACTCCCGTTGCGGACACGTAAAAAAGCCCGCACCATCACCGAACGCACAAGCGAAATCGACAGCCCGCGAACCACTAGGAAAACAGCGCACCCCGACTCGATGACACCGCTCCCAAACATCGATATGCTTGACTACCAAAGCAACCAGCGACCAAAGGAGCAACCGCGCATGCGCAAGCACCCCAAGGCCACCGACGCGACTCCCCACCACCGCAAACGCACCCCCGCCCTCCTCCTCGCACTCACCGCAACCGCACTCCTCACCACCGCCAACCCCGCCACCGCCTCCCCTCCGGACACCACCAGCACCGACGACTGCAACCTCACCAACACCCTCTGCCTCTACGAAGGCCCCGACTTCACCGGCGAACGCCTCACCGTCAGCTCACTCGTCCAACCCGGCACCTGCGTCAGCCTCGTCGACCACGGCTGGGCCGGCCGCGTCAACTCCGCCATCAACACCCACACCTCCAGCGCCGCCCTCTTCGCCAACGACGACTGCATCGGCGGCCCCTACCAAGTCCCCGGCAACAGCGCCATCGCCGACCTCGGCGGATTCGAACCCCTCAGCCTCTGGGTCGCCGGATAACCGAACCACCAACACCACCCGGGGCCAACGCAACCGCGCTGGCCCCGGTGCACCTTCGCTGAAGACTTGCTCGAACATGCCCGAGGACACGACCGCGCACGGCGCTACGCCGCCGACCGCGACCGACACGCGATGCGGCTCGAATCCCTCGGACCGGCCTCTCCAGCCTCAAAGCCGCACCGGAACCCCCGATCGCAGAACGTCAGCCCTTCGCGCCCCGGCACTCGAGGATCCCGCCGTGACTGGTGATCCGCAGGACCTCATGCCTCGCGAAGTGATCGTCCAATCGCCGCTCGACCTCGCCCAGGAGACGCTCGAAATCCCCCGGCGGCAGCCCGATGAAGTCCGCTTCAGACCGGAACGCGGCCACCAGCGGACCCGGCTCGGGCAGATCGATGACACCAGGGAGATCATGCAGCGCGACGCGGTCGAAGCGCTCGGCCAGCATCGACCACGCGGTCTCGAGTGAGAACCGCTCCAGCAGCGCCGAGAGCGTAAGCCGCACTTCGGCCCCCAGCGCCGCCTTCGCCGCGTCCTGCCAAAGCGGGACGTACTCCGCCTTGTCATCGGAGGCGTTCGTCGATACGAACAGGACACCGCCCGGCGCGAGCACCCGCTGGAGCTCGTCGAGCGCAGCCGGGATGTCCGGCACGTGGTAGAGCATGTGCATCGCGAGCACCACCTCGGCCGAACCGTCCTCGAAAGGCAGATCCGCGACGTCCGCGACCACCGTCGGCTCGGGAACCGTCTCGAGGATGCCTGACGCGAGGTCGACACCGACCACCTCCGCATCGGGGAAGGCCTCGCGGAGCCGCACCGTATAGCGGCCGTTACCGCACCCGACGTCGAGCACCCGCTTCGGACGGCCCGTGATGTTCGAGGCGACCACCCCGGGCAGGTCGTAGTCGGGAGTCTTGTACTGGAAGATCCGCTGGCGAGCGGCCAGACCGTCCTCGCTTCGGTAGTTGTGGACCTGTTGGAACCGCTCGTCGGTGGTCGGTGCTGAAGCGCTGTGCATCGCTCGGTCCTTCCGCGTTCTCGTCGAGACCCACCAAGCTCATGGGCCCACTGCTTTCGCATACGGGTACTGGACGCGCCGCCCCCGCGGTTCGGTTGCGCTTGCGGGGCAATCGCATTCCGATTCTGCCGCCGAGGCCGCGCTGCTCGCGTACGACCTGCCCGAGCCCGTCACCGTCGAACCGATCCGGATGCTCAACAACGCGGTGTTCGCGGTGACGGCGGCGGACGGGCGGCGCTATGCACTCCGAGTCCACCGCCCCCGCTACCGCCTCCCCGAACACACCCGATCGGAACTCGCCTTCCTGAACGCGGTGCACGAGCCACTGGCCGAAGCCGCCATCCGCGTGCCGAAACCCGTGCCGGCCAAGGACGGCGCACTGTCGGTGGCGGTCGACCTGCCCACAGGCGATGAGCCGCAGACGGTCCATTGCGACCTGCTGACCTGGGTCGAGGGCAGCGTGCGCCGTCCCGAATCCGGCCTCGGCCCCCGCGGCGTCCACCAGATCGGCCGCGCCCTGGCGCACCTCCACCGGGCCGCCGAAACGTTCACCGCGCCTGAAGGCTTCCATCTGCCGACCTGGGACGCCCGGACACTCTTCACCGAGGACTCCCCGCACCGCCCCGGACCCCTCCACGAACTGCTCAGCGCCGACGACCGGAAGCTCTTCGACACCGTCGCCGACCGGACCATCGTGATCTTCGACCGCCTCGGCAGCGGCCCCGACGCGTACGGGATCGTCCACCACGACTTCATCCTCCTCAACTGCCTCACCGTGCGCACGGCGCGCGGCTGGAGCGTCGGCGTGATCGACTTCGACGACAGCGGTTGGGGCCACTGCCTCGCCGACCTCGGACCTGTCCTCGGCAACCTCAGCGACTACCCCCACTTCAGGCGGTTGCGCGCTTCCTTCCTCGACGGTTACCGGTCGGCGCGGGCGTTGCCGCGGGAACTGGAGGCCCACCTGCCGGTGCTCATGGCCGCCCGCCATGCGGCCCAATGCCTCTGGGCGGCGGGCCTGGTCCACAGCACCGGCAGCGCCGAAGTCGACACGGCCGAGCACATCGCCTACCGGATGTGGGAGGTCCGCCGCTGCCTCGCGATGAACGCCTGACCCGGCGGTGGCGGGCCCCTTCGTCCGCTCAGCGGCGGGTGTAGACCACGCCGACCTTGTCGAGCGCCGCGGCCGACCGACCGTGGAAGCCGGCGATCTGCCAGCCCGACGGGGCCGTGAACGTCGTGCACTCGCCCGTCGCCGTACCGCCTTCGAGGGTGCGGCCGGTGCTGGTCGTGAAGCGGGCGTAGAAGATCCGCGTGTGATCGTTGTGTTTGGCCTGGCAGACCCGGAGCGCGACCGGGTACTCCCCCGCCGCGAGCGACAGTTCGCGCAGGGTGCCGCCGCTGCCGCCGTGGGCCAGCACGGTGCCGTCCGCGAGCGTCACGCCGATCGCATCGACCCGCTCCCCCGCGCGCAGCCGCAGCACGCGGGCCGCATCGCCCGCGTCCAGATCGTCCACATCGGTGAAGAAGTCGCCGTGCGGCCCGCCGAACTGGTCGCTGAGCGTGAAGTCGCCACCCGTGGACCAGGAGAAGTCCACCGCGATCGGATAGTGGTCCGAGAGGTTCTCTCCCGCGTCGTTCCTGAAGGCGGCGTGGTCGTTGCGGTACGCGCCCGCGTCGAGTTGCACGTGCTCCCCGGAGCGGTAGAGGACCTTGTCGACGACCTCGCAGGTCGCATCGACCGTCGCGTCCTGGCAGGTGAGTGCGGGGTCGCCCGCGTTCGGGGCGTCGCCGCCGCGGATCAGCTCGACCCAGGCGTCCGTGAGGCCGTTGCCGTGGGCGAACTCGGCGATGCCGTCACCGCGGGTGTAGCGGGTGTTGGTGTCGCCGTAAACGATCACGGCGTTCCCGGCCGAGTGCGAGGCCATGTACGCGGAGACCTGCGCCAGGTTCTTCTCGCGGGCCGCGATGTCGGCCGCTTCGCTTCCCGCGTCGGTGTGGAGGTTGTACAGGTCGACCCACACGCCCTCGGCGAGGCGGGCGCGCATGAACGTGAATCCCTTGGGGGTCAGGCAGTCGCCCGAACCAGAGGAGCAGTCGTTCCACTTGACGCGTTCGAAGTCCTCGAACGGCAGATCGGACAACGTGTTGAGGCCGTCGCCGAACGGCACGCCGCCGCTGGTGGCCGTCCGGTGCGGATGGTCGTCGGCGGCGTACAGCGCCGCGTGGTAGTTGAAGTCCTCCTGGACGTGCACGACGTCGTAGGAGCCGAGGCGGGAACCGATGATCGGGGTGTTCGTCTCGGGGTCGCCGTCGCCGATCCCGAGCGGCAGACCCGCGATGTTGTAGGAGAGGACGGAGAGGTCGCCGCTGAGTACGGCGTCCTGCGCCTCGACCCGTTCGGGAGCGGCGGCGAAGGTGAGGGCGGCGAGCGAGGTCAGCGCGGTGAGCGCCGCCAGGCGGGGCGGGAGGTGCATGTGACTCCAGAGGTCTTGCGGCCGAAGGGTCTCGGCTTCGATCATGGCGCAATCAGATTGCCCGAATAATGCGAAATGTTCAAGACTGCCGGGAGAACCACGCCCCGCCTGGCGGTGAACGCTCGCGCTCACCAGGCCGGGTCGAGCGCCAGCAGCGCGATCGAGGAGGCCAGGAACGTGAAGGTCAGCACGGTCTCCTTCGGCCAGAAGTTCGCCAGCACATGCGTGTGGACGGCACAGGTCCAGAACAGGACCAGCCCCGCGGCCGCGGCCGTGCCGACCAGCGGGAATCCGGCCAGGCCGACGAGGAGACCGATGCCGCCGACGGCCTTGAGGACCCCGATCGGGAAGACCAGCATCGACTGCGGCACGTTCGCGCCGTCCATGAGCGGAAGGATCTGCTGCAGCTTGACCATCGCGCCGATCCCCGAACCGAGGTTGAGGACGCCGAACGTGATCGCGAGGACGAGGTGGAGTGTGGACATGATGAGCCTCCTGGTCAGTAAGCGGTGGTGATGTGCGTGCGCGAGGCGCGCGGGTCGGTGACCGCGGCGAGCATCGCGTGAGCGACGTCGGCGCGGGAGATCTTGAGGGCCAAGGGAAGACTCGTCCCGTAGGCGACCTGGTAGACGCCGGTGAGCGGGCCGTCCGTGAGGCGCGGCGGGCGCACTGCGGTCCAATCGAGGCCGCTGCCCGCCAGCAGCTCCTCCATCGCCGCGACGTCGCTCATGTGCGTGCCGATCACGGCCCTTGCGATCGGCAGCGTCACGTAGTTCATGAACGGCCCCGCCCCCGGCTCACGGCGCGGCGGCCGCGGACGGGCCTCGGTCGGCACGGTGGTGAGGCCGATGCCGCTCACGGTGAGCAGCCGCCGCGTGCCGGCCGCCTGCATCGCCGCGATGATGCGCGCGGTGCCGGGGGCGACGATGCCGGTCTCAACCCTGGCTCGCGGCCCGAGGCAGGACAGGACCGCGTCCGCCCCGGCCACGGCCGCGACGAGGGATTCGGTGACCGGGTCGGCGAGGTCGACGGCCACGGCCGGGGCCTTGCGGTCGAGTTCGGACGGGTTGCGGACGACGGCGGTCACGTCGTGGCCCGCTTCGAGCGCCTGGACGAGTACGGCGCGGCCGACCCCGCCCGTCGCTGCGATGACGGTGAGCTTCATGGGATTCCTCGGATTCGCGCCGCAACGGCGCACAGTGGTGGGAGCCGCGACCGGCGGTCCGGAACGGCGACAAGGTGATCCGCGGATCACTGCAGGGTGGTGAGCTTCTCCGGGTTCGTGACCGCGTAGACCGCGGAGACCCGGTCGCCCCCGGACGCCAGCTCGAGCATGAGCACGCCGACGACGCGGCCTTCGCGCACCATCAGCGCCGAAGGCGAGCCGTTCACGGGCCGGAACTCGATCGCCAGCCCCTCGGACCGGCGGAACGTGCGACCCACCAGCAGTGCGGCGATGCGATCGGCCCCGTGCATGGGCCGGGGTCCGGCCGCAGGGCCGATGCCGCCGCCGTCGCAGGTGAGCACCACCTCGGGCGACATGAGCTTGAGCAGCGCGTCGAGGTCCCCGCCGGCGACCGCGGACATGAACCGCTCGGTGACCCGCCGGTGCACCACCGGGTCCACCGCGAACTTCGGACGCCGGGCCTGCACATGCGACCGGGCGCGGTGGGCGATCTGCCGCACCGACGCGGGCGAGCGGCCCAGCAGCTCGGCGATCTCCCCGTGCGCGTAACCGAAGACGTCGGCCAGCACGAACACCGCCCGCTCGGCCGGAGTCAACGATTCGAGGACCACCATGAGCGCCAAGGACACCGACTCGGCCCGCAGCGCGGGCTCGGCGGCGTCCGGCGCGGTCTCGGTCATCACCGGCTCGGGCAGCCACGGCCCGATGTACGTCTCACGGCGGCGCTTCACGACCTCCTGGCGGGCGATCGCGGCATTGATCGCGACCCGCACCAGATAGGCCCGGCCGTGCTCGATCGGTGCGCCGTGCGAGCGGCGCTCCCAGGCGAGCCAGACGTCCTGGAGCACGTCCTCGGTGTCGGCGACGGTGCCCAGCATCCCGTAGACGATGCCGAACAGCAGCTCGCGGTGCTCGGCGAACACCGCTGCCGGTGGTGCAGGTACTGCGTTCACGGCGGCCCTCCTCAGGGTCTCTCGGCCAGTCGCATTCCAAGAGCCGAACAGGGCCGCCGTTGGTGACACCCGGATCGCGATCGTGACCGGGATCGCAGTTGTTTTCTGATGAGGGCGCGGCGGAGCCGCGCACCTTTCTGTCTTTTTGTCTGTTTTTGAAGTGGAGGTTCTAAACCTCGGATCCGATATATATCAGTGACTTCAGAACGTGTTTGCCCGGTTCCAGGACGCCTCTGAGCACCGGCAGGACCGTGCCCGGCCAGTACAGGTGCGTGCCCTGCATCGGATGGAGGAGCGCCGCTTCCCTCCCCGAGTCCCCGTCGATGATCTCCGAGCGCAGCCCCTGGCTCACCACCACGGCCTTCATCTCGTCCACCTCGGCCACGTGCCCCAGGCTCGGCACGCACCAGCCGCCCTCCCCCGTGTGCAGCGTCCGCTCGGTCTCGATCACGTGGACCCGCGCGTGCCAGCCGTCGACCGCCGCCTCGAGCGACGTCGTCACCGTGACGTCCTCCCAAGGCTGCCAAGCGATCTTCAGCACGCCGTTCTCGTCGATCGACCCCTCGTCGGAATCCTCGCGGCCACGCCAGTGCCGACCGTCCTCGGAGAACATCAACGCCCCGTCCGGCACCGCGAACTCCAGACCCGGACCGGGCGTCGAGTGCGAGAAACCCGCCAGCGACGAGTACGCGAACTTGCCGTAGGCCTCCTGCCCTCCGCGCGCCCACGGGTGCCAGGCCTGGCCGTTCAGACGGGTCACATGGCCGCCCCGGTCCCGCACGTGCACCGCTCGGGCCGCCTTGTGCGGCTCCACGACCGGCTCCGGCACCGCCGCCTCCACAGTCCAGAAGGGATGGTCAGCCGGAGCGAGGAGGCCCGCGAACAGCTTCGTTGCCCACCATGGCGAACCCGCCGTCAGGTACTGCTCCACCACGGCGTCGTTCGGGTAGGCGTAGCCCACCGTCAAGCGGCCCTCCGGGTCGAGGATCGGCCGCTGCCACCACCAGTCGAGGTGACGGCGCGCGAACCCCGCCGCCTCGGCCCACGGCACCGCCTCCACATCCGCGGCCGCCAGCGCGCTCCACATCGCGCCCTGCGCGAAGCGGTAGCCGAGGCTGCGCCCGTAGGGGACGGCGGCGCCGTCGGCGGCGAACCAGGAGCGGAACTTGCGGGCGAACGCGGCGGCGTTGGGCACGAAGCGGTCGTCGCCGCAGAGCTTGAAGTGCAGCAGCGCGTAGGTGTGGAACGCGAACGGGTTGTAGTAGTCGACGCGGCCGCCGGGGCCGTCCTCGAACACGGAGGTGCCGAGGGCGAACTCCCCCATGCGGTCGAGGTGGCCGGTGGTCACCGACCGGTCGTGCTCGATGCCGAGGCGCTTGAGGCCGTGACCGACGAAGATCGGGAAGTAGTGCCAGTTGGTGTCGGCCACGGGGCCGTTATAGGCGTTCGTGAGCCAGGCTGCGGTCGTGTCTTTCGCCTTGGGATTCAAGGGGTCCCAGAGCTTTTCGGGGGCGAGCGCGAGGCTCCAGCCGACGGCGGCGGCCTCGACGATGCGCTGGCCGCCGTTCGCGACGTCGCCGACGTACCAGGGGTCTGCGGGGTCGAGGGCCCGGGCGAGGGCGGTGGCGAGGCCGTCCCAGAGGTCGGCGGGAACGGTGTCCTTGGCGGCGGCCAGGCCCCACAGGGGCCGGGTCAGCAGCTCGAACCAGTTCTCCTCGTGCGAGTGGTTGGACATGGTGACCGGCATGGCCTCAGGACCCTGAACCGCCAGATCGGCGGCGGGCTTCCCGAACGCGAGCGCGGCCGAGGCCCACCCGGTGCGGCTGTGGTCAAGCGGTCCGAAGATGCGCTGCGGTGAAGTCACGGTGGCAGACGCTATCAACGTGCCCGTCAATCGGCAAGCCCCCGGGGGGCCTGCGGCGGCGGTGGACGTCGCCGGGCCGGCGCGGCCGCCGGGCATAGGCTGGGGCTCGCCGCGTCGCGATGGGCGGCGCACCGCCGCGAAGGAGCGATCCCTCATGTCCCACAAGCATTCGCAAGTACACCCGCCGTCCAATGAGCGCGCATTGTTCATCGGCATCCGGCCCGAGGCGTTCGGTCCCGAGGATCTGCCGCCGGGCATGACCGTGGAGGACCTGGCCGGTCGCGTCGAGCGCGGGCAAGCGGCGATCGCCGCCGCGGGCATCGAGGCCGCGCACTGCCTCATCGGTTTCGACCCCGACGGGGCGGAGGCTGCGATCCGCGAGCATTTCGCTTCGAGCGCTTACGGTCTGGCGATGATCGGCGGCGGGATCAGGCTGCTGCCGGAGCACACCGTCCTGTTCGAGCGGATCGTGAACGTGCTCATCGATCTGCAGCCGAGGATTCGCCTGAGCTTCAATACCGATCCGGAGAACTCGATCGACGCGCTGCGCCGCTGGCTCGACCGCTAGAGCGGGACCGGTACCGAGGTTCGGCCAGGGCCCGTCCAAGGCGGACGGGCCCTGGTGCTCACGCCGCTTTCGCGGGCGTCTCGGGTTCGGTCGCGGGCGGTGTCGCCGCGATCGCCGCCGTCGCAGCGGCCGCGACCGGTTCGGAGTGGGTCCGCTGCCAGCGGCGGGCGAGCCAGCCGAGGAACAGCCCCACGGCCGCCATGGTGACGACCGAACCGATGAGCGATTGGAGCCCCGGTCCGGCGATCCACGCGATCGCGAGACCGAGGCCCACCGAGTACACCGCCCACAGGACACCGCCCAGCGCGGCCATGCGCGCATACGGGGGCTTGGCGGTGCCGGCCGCCGCCCACGCCAGCGCGGTGCGCCCGGCGGGCAGGAACCGCGCGACCATCGTCGTGCGGTACGGGTGGTCGCTGATCGTGCGCTGCAGGAGGGTTTCGAGCCTCGCCACCGTGCCGGTCACGAGACCGCGCACCGCGCGCGGGCTGCGGTGGGCGAGCCCGGTTCGCACTGTCCGGAACAGCCGGTAGCCGAGGAATTCGCCGAGCCAGGAGGCCGCGGCGGCGCCGACGAGCAGCACGCCGATGAGGAGCGGGTTGCCGAAGACGAGTCCGGCGGCGGCGGTCACGAGCGTCGCGCTCGGAAGCACGGGCGCGAAGAAGTCCGCGACCACCATGCCGATGAGGATGAGCATCGCCCAGAAGAAGACCATCACGGGTCCCCCGTTCGCCGAGTGCCGGAGGGGACCGGACCGGGGGTGGGCCCGGTCCCCTCCGGGCATCGGCTACTTGGACGCTCCGACGAGCTCGCGCTCGTCTTCGTGCGGGGCGTCGCCCGCGAGGTGCTGCTGGAGCTTCTCGCCTTCGACGTCGACGTTCGGCAGGATCCGGTCGAGCCACTTGGGGATCCACCACGAGCCGCGGCCGATGAGGGCCATGATCGCGGGGATGACCGCCATGCGGACCACGAACGCGTCGAAGATGACCGCCGCCGCGAGGGCGAAGCCCATCGAGGCGATGAGCGCTTCGCCGCTGAAGATGAACGCCGCGAAGACGCTGATCATGATGAGCGCGGCGGCGACCACGACCCGCGAGGAGTGGCCGTAGCCCTCCACGATGGCCTGCTTCGGGTTCGCACCGTGCACATAGGCTTCGCGGACACGCGTGACCAGGAAGATCTGGTAGTCCATGGCGAGGCCGAAGACGAGGCCGATCATGAGGATCGGCATCATCGACATGATCGGGCCGGGCTGGTCGACGTTGAACAGCTCCGCCATCCAGCCCCACTGGAAGACCGCGACGAGCGCGCCGAGCGCACCGAACACGCTGAGCATGAAGCCGAGCGTGGCCATGATCGGCACGAGCAGCGAGCGGAACACCAGCAGCAGGATGAGCGCGGCGAGGCCGACGACGATGAGCATGTACGGCAGCAGCGCGTCGTTGAGGTTGTCCGAGATGTCGATGTTCAGCGCGGTGGCGCCGGTGACGGCCCAGTCCGCGTCGGTGTCGCCGGCGAGGACGTCGCGGATCTCGTGCACGAGCTCGTTGGTGGCGTGGTCGGACGGTCCGGTCTCCGGGATGAGGGTGACCATGACGGTGTCCAGATCGGCGTTCGGGAACGCCTGGCCGACGACGGCGATGCCGTCGATGCCGTTGAGTTCATCGGTGACGTTCTGCGCGGCGGCCATGGCGTCGACGCCGTCTTCCAGGTCGCCCACGATGAGCAGCTGCCCATTGAAGCCCTCGCCGAAGCCCTCGCTGATGAGGTCGTACGCCTGCCGCTGCGTGGTCTCCTCGCCGGAGGACCCGGCGTCGGGCAGGCCCAGTTCGAGATCGAGCGCCGGGTAGGCGAGCGTGCCGAGGCCGACGATGCCGACCAGCGCGACCAGGACCGGGTGGCGGGTGACGAACCCGGCCCACCGCTCGCCGCCGCCCGGCTTGGAGCCGTGGCGCCCGTCGGCGATGCGGCGGCGCTGCCGCCCGGTGAAGATCCGCTTCCCGGCGAACCCGGCGAAGGCCGGGAGCAGGGTGACGGCGATGAGCACCGCGATGACGACGGTGACGGCGGCGGCCACGGCCATCTCGGTCAGGAACGGGATGTTCACGACCGACAGGCCCAGGAGCGCGATCACGACCGTGAGGCCGGCGAAGAACACGGCGGAGCCGGCGGTGCCGACGGCGCGGCCCATGGCTTCGGCGCGGGCGCGCTTGTCCTCGACGCGTCCGTCCTTGGCGAGTTCGCCGCGGTAGCGCGAGAGGATGAACAGCGCGTAGTCGATGCCGACGGCGAGACCGATCATGGAGGCCAGCGTGCCGGTGGACTCGCTGACGTTCATGAAGGAGGTCGCGGCGAGGATGCCCGCGGTGGTGAGCATGACGCCGAGGACGGCGGTGATGATCGGCAGGCCCGCCGCGAGGAGGGCGCCGAAGGTGACGACGAGGACGACCAGGGCGACGCCGATGCCGATGAGCTCGGTGGCCCCGGTCTCGGGCATCGCCTGGAGGACGTCGCCGCCGACCTCGACGCGCACGCCGGCGGCCTCGGTGTCGGCCACGGCGTCTTCGAGGTAGTCGATGGTGGCTTCGTCGAGTTCCATGGAGGGTTCGGCGTAGGTGACCTGCATGACGGCGATGGTCTGGCCGTCGGCGGAAATCATGCCGATCGGGTTGCCGGCCTCGTCGGTCGCGAACGGGCTGGTGACCGAGGCGATCTGCGGCGAGTCCTGCATGATGGCCGCGAGGTCGTCGATGGCGGCCTTGTTGGCCTCCGCGGTGAGCGGTTCGCCGTTCTCGGATTCGAACACGATCTGGGCGCTGCCGCCGTCGGCGCTGGCCTCGGGGAAGCGTTCTTCGAGGAGGTCGAAGGCCTCCTGGGATTCGGTGCCGGGGAGGACGAACTCGGGGTTCGTCTCCTGCTGCATGGTCGCCGCGGCGGCGCCGACGCCGCCGACGATGAGGACCCAGACGGCGAGGACGAGCCATCGCAGTCGGTAGGACCCTCTGCCGAGGCGGTAGAGGAAGGTGGCCACGCTGGGTGCTCCTTACAGGGTTCGCCGTCCGGCCCCGCCGCACGCGCTGCGAGGTGTGGTCGCAGTGGGTGTGCGGCGGCGGGGCCGGTCGGCTCGGGTGGTGTTCGCCGACGGTGTCGCCGGCGGTGGGTTTCCTGGATTCATGCTGTTCAGTTGTGGTCTTGGCTCACGGGCGGTTTCAATTCCCGGGCAAGGAGGGCGGCTGGGTGATGCCGCGTTCGAGGACGGCGAAGCCCTCGGCGATCGCCTCGGGGAGGGTGCGGTCCCCGGGTTCGGCGAGCCAGTGCTCGGTGGTGGTCTTGATGCAGACCAGGGCGGCGCCGAGCACGAGGCGCGGGTAGAGGTCGGTGGTGGCGGTGCCGGTGGCCTCCGCGACGATGCCGATCGCCTCGGAGAACAACTCCATGAACTGACCCGACTGCTCTTTGATGAGCGAGGGCGAGTTGTGGATCAGCTGCTCGCGGCAGCGCATCGTCTCGAGGTCGAACTTCTCGTCGAGGTGCATTTCGATGCTGGCGTCGCGGATCGCGTCCCAGATCGGCTGGGTCTCGGCCCGCTCGCGCAGGTCGGCGAGGAGTGCGTTGGTGGTCTCGTTGAAGTCGTGGAGGAGCGCGGCTTCCTTGGAGGGGAAGTAGTTGTGGAAGGTGCGGGTCGAGACGCCGGCTTCGGCGGCGATCTCGTCGGCCGTGACGTTCCCGATGCCTTCCTTCGCGATCGCGAGTCGGAAGGTCGCCGCGGAGAGGGCCGCCTTGGTGGCGGCCTTCTTGCGTTCGCGGAGTCCGGACTGGTCGGCCATGAGAGCAACCTTAGTAGAGGTTACTCATGTTCACAAGATGCAAATGAAGAAATTTTGCAGGAGGCGCAAAGTTTCCTGGTGGGAACGTTTTATGTGAGCGGGGCCACGCAGGTGACGCCCGGGACGGTCCACTCGGTGACGGGCTCGGCCGCGCCCGACGGGTCGACACGGTTGACGACGCCCGAGTGCTGGCAGGCCACCAGCAGCGTCCCGTCGGCGGTGAGCACGGCGTCGCGCGGCCAGGCGGCACCGGTCGGCACCGTGCGTACGAGCGCCCCGTCGGCCGGGTCGATCACCGCGACCTGGTCGGTGCCGCGCACCGTGACGTACACCAGGCCGCGCTCGGCGTCGGCGACCACCGCCGCCGGGAGCGGCTGCGGCGCGTCCTCTTCGATCCCGATGTCGGGCAGGGCCGCGAAGTCGGCGACCCCGCCGCCGGGCAGGGGCACCGGGGTGCGGAATGAGAAGGTGCCCGCGCGCTCGTCGAAGGACCCGACAGCGACCGCGTTCGCCAACTCCCCCACGACGACCGCGCGATCCCCGAGGAACGCGAGGTGGCGCGGGCCGAAGCCGGGGTCGAGCTGCGTGGTCGCGGCGGGGATGAGCTTGCCGTCCTCGCCGAGGTCGAACGCGTGGATGCGGTCAGAGCCCAGATCCACGGCCAGCACCCGTCCCATGTGACATACCACCTGGTGCGCATGCGGCCCGGCCTGGCGTTCCGCGTCGGGGCCCGACCCGGAGAGCTTGAAGACGTCCGCGGCCTCCCCGAGCGTCCCGCCCTCCCCGATCGGCAGGACCGCGACCGAGGCGCCGTTCCCGTCGCCGCCACCGTAGTTCGCGACCAGCAGCCAGCGCCCACTCGGATCCACAGTGGCGTGGCAGGGGTTGTTGCCGCCGGTGGACTGGCCCTGGCCCGCCCGGTCGAGTGTGAAGTCCTCGCCGAGCCGCCAGGCCGCGGCGAAGCCGGGCTCGGTCTCGGTGAGGGTGTAGACCGCTTCGGGGCCGACGTGGACCCACGACGGGTTGACCACCGCCGCGGCCGCGCCGAGTCCGTCGGGTCCGGCCACGACGAGGCCCGGGCCGCCTTCAGTGGTGTAGTCGCCAAGGAGGTACCGCATGGGCCCGATCCTAGCGGCCCGCCGGAGGGGCGGCGCGGGCTCGGGCTCCTCCGGGCCGCGGCGGTGGTGCTAGGCGCCCGCCGCCGTGGGCGGCTCGGGTTCCCGGCCCCGGGCCCCGAGGAGGTCGGCGCACCCGGTCAGGGCGAGACGGTTCGCGCTCCGGCTCCTACACTTGAGTCATGGCCGAGGACCGCAAGACCGACGCGCAGTGGCGCGAGCAGCTCAGCCGCGACGAGTACAAGGTGCTGCGCCAAGGCGGCACCGAGGCGCCGTGGACGGGCGAGTACGTGGACGAGAAGCGCCGGGGCGTCTACCGGTGCCGCGCGTGCGGGGCCGAGCTGTTCGCGTCGGACACCAAGTTCGACTCCCGGTGCGGCTGGCCCTCGTTCTGGACGCCGATGGCCGGGGACCGGGTGCGGCTCCTCGAGGACGACAGCCTCGGCATGCGCCGCACCGAGGTGCGCTGCGCCAACTGCGATTCGCACCTGGGCCACGTCTTCTACGGCGAAGGCTGGGACAACCCCGACGACGCCCGCTTCTGCATCAACTCGATCAGCCTGACCCTGGAACCGGCCGACGACGCGACGTAGGCGCTTCGGCCGATCGCGATCGGCATCGAACCGACCGCCTTCGACGACCGCGACGCGTACTGGATCATTCGCGGCTGACCGACTCCGCGGCCGCTCGGCGCAGTGCCATATCACCTGTCACACGTTGGACCCCTGCCGATCGGCACGGGCAGCGACCGGACGCCCTCGGGCGGGCTCGCGCCTCCCGACTAAGCTCTCCCACGTCCCCTGCTCCCCGAATCAGAAGCGAGGCCGAGGGTGGAACCCGGGAACCTGATCGCTGGCCGATACCGCCTAGAACAGCGTCTGGCCGCGGGCGGCATGGGCGCGGTGTGGCGCGGGACCGACACCCGGCTCAACCGCACCGTCGCCGTCAAACTCCTCCATTCAGGACTGTCCGGCAACGACCGGTTCCGCGCCCGCTTCCACCAGGAGGCGCAGGCCGTCGCCCAGCTGCAGTCCCCCGGGATCGTCAGCCTCTACGACTACGGCGAGGAGCAGGCCCCCGAAGGGCTCGTCTCCTACCTCATCATGGAGCTCGTGCGCGGTCAGGCGCTCGACAACGTCCTGCGTCAGCGGGGCCGCCTGTCCCCCAACGAGACGCTGAAGATCATGGCGTCGGCGGCCGAGGCTCTCGACGTCGCCCACCAGGCCCACATCATCCACCGCGACATCAAGCCGGGAAACCTGCTGGTCGACTCGGACGGCAGCGTCAAGATCGTCGACTTCGGCATCGCCGCCGCCAAGGGCGGCGCGGGGCTGACCGAGACCGGCACCGTCATGGGCACCCTCGCCTACGCCTCCCCCGAGCAACTCCAGGGCGCGCAGTTGACCGGCGCGACCGACCTCTACTCGCTGGGCATCGTCGCCTACGAATGCCTCGCCGGACGCCCCCCGTTCGCGGGCAACGAGCCGACCGCCGCGATCGCCGGCCACCTCACCGGCCGGCCCGGCCCGCTCCCTCCGGACGTCCCGGGCCCGGTCGCGCAGACCGTCATGCGCTGTCTGGCGAAGGACCCGCGCCAGCGCTTCGCCTCGGCGGCCGAGCTCGCGCAGGTGTGCAAGGCCGGCGGCATGGGCGGCGGCACCACGACGATCCTCGCGCCCGCGCCGAGCCCGTACCAGTCCGGCCAGTCGCCGCAGTCCACCCAGGTGATGACCCCGGGCATGGCGCCGGCGATGGCCGCAGGCGTCGCGCCCGCCCACACGTCGGTGCAACCGGTGCAGCACGATGAGTACGGCTCGCCCGGCACCGGCCAGTACAGGACCGGCGGCGCCCCTGAACGCCCGCTGCCGCCCCCGCGCGAGGCCGAGCAGCCCAAGCGGAATCCCACGGGACCGATCCTGGTGGTCGTGGCGGGCATCGCGGTGATCATCGTCGCTTTGTTCCTCTTGAAGCCGTGGGACAAGTCCGACGAGAACGACTTGGCCGGGGGCGAGGACACCGGCGCCACCCAGCAGGCCCAGGCGACCGAGGAGGCCACCGAGGCCGCCGAGGAGACCCGCGACGAGTCGGGCGGCGACTCCGAAGAGGACAACTCGGACGACAACGGCGGCAATGAAGAGGACCACTCCGAGGACGACAACGCCGAGGAGGAGTCCCAGCTCGTCGAGATCGACGACTACACCGGATGGAACGTCACCGACGCCCTCGAAGATCTCGAAAGCCAGGGGTTCACGGCGGCCCACTCGATGACGACGGAGCCCGAGAGCACCGAGCACGACACCTGCGAGGTCCTCTACCAGAGCCCCGAGAGCGGTGCCGAGATCGGCTACGACACGCCGATCACGCTCGAGTACGTCGCCAACGACGATTCCTGCCCGGAGGGCGACCTCAGCGAGTGAACCCGACCGGACGCACCGCGTCACCATGGCCCGCAGCCGAACCCGCGATGCCGGCCCCGGCATCGGTGCATTGCGCCGGGTGGCTGCGTCACGGACCGGATGCCCGGCCGTGCTGAGCCGCGCCGTCGTCCGCCCCACGGGCCGGGCCGAGGCCCGCCGAACTGCCGTCCGCATCCGAGAGCCCGGCTGCGCCCGGCCGACGCATCCGGCCGTGCCGTCATCGCAGAGCCCGAGCCCCGAGCGGTTGCCGTCCGCGCATGGGCCCGACCACGAGGTCGTACCCGGCGACCGCTCTTGGCTCGGGGCGCTTGCGATCGGACGCGCCCGGCCGCGGGGGCCGGAGGCGCCTCGTAGGGGCCAGCGCCTCCGCCGATAGGTCATACCCGCCGGGCATCGTTGATTCGGGGGGGGTGCCTGCGAACGCCCGTTTTGCCGGGAACCGCCGCTCACGTTGTGCCCTGAGCGCACCCGCGCCTCGTCCGGTCGCCGCACCCGCCGGGCCTCGGCGAGAATGGTCGGCATGCCGCAACCGCCCGCGCTGCCCGAACTGCCGATCCGCGAAGCCCTCCCCGCGCTCCTGGAGGCCGTAGCGCGCACCGGGACCGCGGTGCTCGTCGCGCCGCCCGGCACCGGCAAGACCACGCTCGCGCCGCTGGCCCTCGCGGGCCTCATCCAGGGAGCGAACGCTCCCGACGGAACCGCCGCGTCACGTGTGACACGTGATATGCCACAGCGCCGCGTCCTGGTGGCCGAGCCGCGGCGCCTCGCCACCCGGGCTGCCGCCACGCGCATGGCCGCGATCCTCGGCGAGCAGGTCGGCGGGCGGGTCGGCTACCAGATCCGGGGCGAGGCCCGCCGGTCCGCCGCGACCCGCGTCGAGGTCGTGACGACCGGGGTCCTCCTCAACCGGCTCATCGCCGACCCCGAACTCCCCGGCGTCGACCTCGTCATGCTCGACGAATGCCACGAGCGACACCTCGAGACGGACACCGCGGTCGCGTTCCTCACCGAGACCCGCCAGATCCTCCGCCCCGAGCTCGGCCTGGTCGCCGCCTCCGCCACCGCCGACGTCGGTCTCTGGACCGCGCTCATCGGCACCGAGCACGCCCCCGCTCCCTCGGTGAGCTCCGAACCGATGCGCTATCCGGTCGAGATGCACTGGGCACCGCCGAGGGAGCGCGTCAGCGCCCCTGACGGGATGCGCGTCGACCCGAGATTCCTCGCCCATGTCGCCCACACCGTCGAACGGGCCGTCGACACCGACGACGGCGATCTCCTGGTCTTCCTCCCCGGCGCCGCCGAGATCCGTCGCGTCGCCGAGCGGTTGGCGCACTTGACAAGTGAAAACCTCGGTGTCGATATATATCAATTGCATGGCTCGGTTTCGTCGGCCGACCAGGACCGCGCCCTCTCGGCGACACTTGCGAGCCGTGAATCCGCAGAGCGCATCGGCGAGCGCCGCCGGATCATCCTGGCCACCGACATCGCCGAATCCAGCCTCACCGTGCCCGGCGTGCGCATCGTCGTCGACGCCGGACTCGCTCGCAGGCCCCTCGTCGACCACGCGCGCGGCCTGCCGGGCCTGACCACGGCATACGCCTCCCGCGCCGCAGCCGACCAGCGCGCGGGCCGCGCGGGGCGCGAAGGGCCCGGCGCGGTCTGGCGGTGCTGGAGCGAAGCCGAGCACACCCGCCGCGCCGCCCAGCCCGCCCCGGACATCGCCTGCTCCGACCTCACCGCGTTCCGCCTCCAGGCCGCCTGCTGGGGCACCCCGGTCGAGGAGCTGGCGATGCCCGGTCCCCCGCCCACGGGCGCCCTCGAAGCGGCCGAGGCGACGCTGCGCGCCTTGGGCGCCATCGACACCGACGGCATCGCGACCCCACGGGGCCGGCACCTGGCCCGGATGGGCGTCCCGCCGCGGCTGGCGCGCGCTCTGGTGGACGGCGCCGACCGCATCGGAGCGGCGAAGGCCGCCGAGGTCGCCGCGCTCCTCAACCTCGACCGGCGCGCCAGAGGCGACGACCTCCTCGCGCAATGGCGGCAGCTGCGGGCGAGCCGGGACCGCCAGTGGGAGTCCGAGGTCAAACGCCTGAAGCGCGCGCTGTCGAGCGCGCGCGAGGAGCGGAACACAGCGAGCAGTACGACGAACGGAGAACCGGACGCCGCGGCGAAAGCCGGCGGCACCGACACCGCGGCGTCAGATGGTCCGACCGCCCGCGCGCATCGCGCCGCTTCGCGATCGGGAGAGCGTCGCTCCGCGGTCGGCGACGACGAGGCCGCCGCCACCGTCATCGCCCTGGCCTTCCCTGAGCGCGTCGCCAAACACCAAGGGGGCGTAGCGCTCACACCGATCCGCGGCCGAGGAGCCGACGCGAACCGGATGGGCGCGCCGACGAGCGCCGGGCAGTGGCGGACCGTCGCCGGCACCGGCGCGGTCGCCGCGGAGGGCTCCTCGCTCGTCGGGAGCCCGTGGCTCGCCATCGCCGACGCCGACCGCTCCCCCGGCCGCGCCGCCGCCCTCATCCGCGCCGCCGTCCCGATCGACGGGGAGCTCGCGTGCGAGCTGGTGGGCGACAGCGTGAGCGAACGCGTCGAGTGGGACGGCGAGCGCCGGGACGTGGCCGCACGCCGCGTGCGCTCGCTCGGGGCGATCGAGGTGTCCGCGGAGCCGCTGCGCCGGGCCGATCCTGCGCTCGTGGCGGCGGCGCTCGCCGAAGGGCTGCGCCGCGAAGGCCTCGGCCTGCTCCGCTGGTCGGAGGAGTCGAAGCGGCTGCGCGAGCGGATGGCGTTCTGCCGTCGCGCGCTCGGCGAACCGTGGGCCGACGTCTCCGACGCGGCGCTCACGGCCGGCACGGACTGGCTGGAGCCGTGGTGGTCGCGGGCGGGACGTCGAGCCGATGTGGAGCGCATCCCGGTCGGTCAGGCGCTGCGGAACCTGCTGCCGTGGCGGGCCGGCATCGACGAGACCGCACCCGAGTCGCTCACCGTCCCCACCGGACGCGAGGCGCGCGTCGACTACTCCGGGGAGGCCCCGGTGCTGGCCGTCAAGCTCCAGGAGATGTTCGGCGCCGTCGACACGCCGCGCGTCGCGGGCGTGCCGGTGGTCCTGCACCTGCTCAGCCCCGCCGGGCGTCCGCTCGCGGTCACCGCCGACCTCAGGTCGTTCTGGGAAGGGCCCTACCGGGACGTGCGCAAGGAGATGCGCGGCCGCTACCCCAAGCACCCGTGGCCGGAGGACCCGTACTCGGTGGCGCCGACCGCGAAGACCAAGCGGCACCTGCGCTGAAGCGGCGCTGCTCGCTGATGGGAGGCCGCGCTACGCGGCGGCGAGCCACTCGTCGGCGGGCAGCAGCATGTACGTGCCCCAGAGCGCGGCCGCGATGGTCGCGAGGGCGAACAGGAAGATCCAGCCGCCGGCGGGCAGCGGGGTGATCCCGGCGAGCTGGTCGGCGTCGGACTGGCCCGAGCCGCGCCTGCGCCGGCGGCGCGAGCCCAACTCCAGCACCGGCTTCACCGACCCGAGCAGCAGCAGCCAGGCGCCGACGTAGGCCGCGACGGTCTGCACGATCGCATTGCCGTACCAGGTGGCCGCGAAAACGCCTGCGCCGACGACGATCAACGCGAGCGCGCCGTACCAGTTGCGGATGAACACGAGCATGACCGCCAAGAGCCCCAGCGTGATCCACAGGAGCAGGACGATGCGCCCGGCACCGGTGAGACCCGCTGCGAGGAGGCCGAGCGCGGCGGGCGCGATGTAGCCGGCGAAGAGGGTCATGGCGGCCCCGAACCCGGTGGGCCTGCCGCGCGAGAACGTCAGGCCCGAGGTGTCGGCGTGCAGGCGGATGCCGGTGAGGCGGCGGCGCATGAGGACCGCCATGAACGCATGGCCGCCTTCATGGGCGATGGTGACGAGGCCGCGGGACCAGCGCCATACGGGCGTGTAGAGGACGGCGGCGGCCGCGGCGGCCAGGCAGGCGAGCATGACCCAGACGGGGGGAGCGTCCTGGGTCTGGGTGAGGGTGTCGATGACGGTCTCGATGGGTTCCACTGGGCCTCAGACTTCGGGGTGAATCGGTCGCGCGGTGAAGGATGATCGTAGCCGCGCCCGTATGGTAGAGGGGGTAGAGGCACCTCCTCGTGGAAGGACGGCCCCCATGGGCACCGACGACCGCCCCGATCCTCACCTGAGCTTCCTCGAGACGACCGACCGACTCGTCGAGGACCTGGCGATGCACAACCTCAAAGCCCGCGAGAAGCTGCGGGAGGGCATCGCTTGGCTCGAGGCGCGGCGCGCCGACGCCGACCCGGCCGAGAACGCCGACATCGAGATCCTGCTGGCGCAGTGCCACGACGCGCTCAAGCGGATGGAGTCGCTGCGGGGCACCTACCAGGACGTGCGGGCGATCAACGCGGCCGCGCACGCCGAGCACGTGGAGTGGATCGAGAAGCGGATGCTCGGCGGCACCGAGTCGCCCGAGGAGCGGCGCGAGCGCCGGCATCGACTGGAGCGGCTGCGGCACGAGCGCCAGGCGCGGCTCGACGATCTGCAGCGGCGGTCGCGGGAGGCGCAGCAGCCGCCGCAGACCGAGGGCGACGAAGGCGCACGCTGACGGGAGGCCGAAGTGATCGATAACCAAGCGCTGCAAGGGCTTACCTGCGGGTTCAGACCACTCGGCCGATAACGTTTAGGCCACGGGCCATTGACATGTACCGATTCGTTCGGTAGGAATGAGCTCTGAACCGAATGAGAGAGCGCTCTCTCATGATCGATCTGCTCCCAGATCAGATCGCAGAGAGCGATCTCTCGAACCCTCGGCAAAGGAGCCGTCATGGCACAAGCGCAGACCTCCGAACGACAACACCCACCCCGCCGCCGATCTTCACCGTGCAGGCTCGTCCGAGCCGTCGCCGCCGCCACCGCCGGCGCGGCCGTGCTCGCGGCCGCGGGCCTCACCATCGCCAATGCCGGCGCCCAGGAAGGCCCCGAGGCCGCGCAGACCTGGGACCTGGTCTGGTCCGACGAGTTCAACGGCTCGGCCGGATCGCAGCCCTCGACCGCGGACTGGATCTACGACCTCGGGCACGGCTATCCGGGCGGGCCCGACAACTGGGGCACCGGCGAGATCGCGGCCCACACGAACGACCCGGCGAACGTCTCCATGGACGGCAGCGGGAACCTCGAGATCACCGCCCTGCGCGACGCGTCCGGGCAGTGGACCTCGGCGCGGATCGAGACCGTCCGGGCCGACTTCAAACCGCCGTCGGGCGGGACGTTGAAGGTCGAAGGGCGGCTCCAACTGCCGCAGGTGACCGGTGAGGCCGCGCTCGGGTACTGGCCCGCGTTCTGGTCCATGGGCGCGCCGTTCCGAGGCGACCACTGGAACTGGCCGGGCATCGGCGAGATCGACCTCATGGAGAACGTGAACGGTCTGGACTGGACGTTCGGGACGCTCCACTGCGGTGTGGCCCCGGGCGGGCCCTGCAACGAGTTCAACGGGATCGCCGGGCAGACGTACTGCGGCGGTTCCTGCCACAGCGGCTTCCACACCTACGGCATGGAGTGGGACGAGTCGGGTGCGGCGGGCCAGCTGCGCTGGTACGTGGACGGGACGCTGTTCCACACCGTCGACGAGGGCGACCTGCCGGCGGACACGTGGGCGCAGATGACCGACCACGCCGGGTACTTCCTGCTGCTGAACCTCGCGATCGGCGGGGCCTTCCCCGACGGCGTGTCGGGGCAGGCGACACCGACGGCGGCGACGGTGCCGGGGCATTCGATGCTCGTCGACTACGTGCGGGTGTACACCGCCGGAGGCGGCGGCGACGGTGGGCCGACCGATCCGCCGACGACCGGCGGCCCCGGCGGGACGCGGGACGCGTTCGCGTCGATCGCCGCGGCGTCGTTCGACGCCGCTTCGGGCGCCACTGCCGGAGGCTCGTCGATCGGGCCGCTCGCCAACGGCGACTGGGTCCGCTATGACGATGTGGACTTCGGGTCGACGGCTCCGGTGGACTTCACCGCGCGAGTCGCCTCTGGTGCCGGGAGCGGGGTGAGCGGCCTCGTCGAGGTCCGCATCGACTCGGCCACGGCGAACCCGATCGGCTCGTTCGCGATCGCGAACACGGGCGGCTGGACCGCCTGGCGGGACGTGCCCGGCAACGTGGCCGCGGTGACCGGCACCCACGACGTGTTCCTCACCTTCACTTCGGGCCAGCCGCAGGACTTCGTGTCCGTGCAGGAGTTCCACTTCAGGCACTGACCCGAGCGGCGCGGCCGCGCCTTCCTTCCACGCGGCCGCGCCGATATGCCGCTCCCCCAAGGCGGTGGCATGGCACCTGTCACGCGTGACGCACCGAAGCCGACGCCGGTCGGCACGACGTTCCAGAGCCCCGAAGCGCACCGCTCGGCTTCGGGCCGTCCGTCCGAACGAGAGAGCGCTCTCTCACCTTCACGTGAAGACCGGCCCTATCGCCACGGCGGCACCTGAGCCGCCGCCCGCTCCCCGCCCGGGGCAGCGGATCCCTCACCACCCAGAGAACACAGTGGAGAACCACCGATGAACACCAGACCGATCCGCACCGCCATCGGGGCGGCCGCCGCCGCGGCGCTCGCGTTGACCGCCGCCTGCTCCGGCGGCGGGGCCGACGACGGCACGATCACCCTCAGCGTCGGCCTGTTCGGCGACTTCGGATTCGGACCCCTCTACGAGGAGTACACGAAACTGCACCCCGAGATCGAGTTCGAGGAGCGCATCGCCGAATTCGCCGACCACCACACCAACCTCACCACCCACCTCGCCACCGGCTCGGGCACGGCCGACATCGAAGCCGTCGAGGTCGGCTACATCTCGCAGTACACCTCCCAGCCCGACCGCTTCCACAACCTCCTGGAACTCGGCGCCGACGACCTCGAAGGCCAGTGGCTGGACTGGAAGTGGCAGCAGGCCCTGTCCAAGGACGGTGAGACCCTGATCGGGCTCGGCACCGACGTCGGCGGCATGGCGATGTGCTACCGCCGCGATCTCTTCGAGCAGGCCGGTCTCCCGGTCGAACGCGACGAGGTCTCGGCCCTGTGGGCCGATTCCTGGGAGGACTATGTGGCGGTGGGCCGCCGGTACTCGGCGGCGACCGACGGCGCGTACTTCTTCGAGTCCTCGGGGAACATGTTCCGCGCCATGGTCGAGCAGGCCGACGAGGGGGTCTACGACCGCGAGGACAACCTCGTCGTGGAGTCCAACCCCGCGATCGGCCAGGCATGGGACCTCACTGTCGACGCGATCGAGGCGGGCATGTCGAACCGGCTCCAGGCGTGGACGCCCGAATGGAACGCCGGGTTCAGCGAGGGCACCTTCGCCACCATCATCTGCCCGGCGTGGATGACCTCCTACATCGAGACGAACGCGCCCGACTCGGCCGGACTGTGGGACATCGCCACCGTGCCCGGCGGCGCCGGGAACATGGGCGGTTCGCACCTCGTGCTGCCCTCGCAGGGCGAGCACCCCGAAGAGGCGTACGCGTTCATCGAGTGGCTCACCGCCCCTGAGCAGCAGCTCAAGGTGTTCGAGGCGACCGGGAACTTCCCGTCCACACCGGAGCTCTACGAGGACGAGGCGCTCACGGGCCTGACGAAGGCCTACTTCAACGAGGCTCCGGTGGGGCAGATCTTCACCGCGGCCGCTCAGGCCGTCGAGCCGCAGTACCAGGGGCCGCTGCAGGGCGACGTGCTCGCGACCATCGGCCAGGGCCTCGGCCGCATCGAGGACGGCAGCCAGACGCCCGAGGAGGCCTGGAGCCAGGTCCTCGGCGACCTCGAATCGTTCTAGCCCCCGAAGGAGGCGGGACCGGCAGGGCGCGCCGCCCGTGCCCGGCCGGTTCCGGTTCCGCTTCCGCTTCCGCTTCCGCTTCCGCTTCCGCTTCCGCTTCCGCTTCCGACGATCCTGAAAGCGACCCGATGACCATCGCCGCCAAGAGCACCGCCGGCCCCACCGGACGGTCCTCCCCCACCCGCAGCCCCGGGCGCCCCGAAGGCCGGCGCTTCCAGCAGCTGCGGTACCGCCTCGATCTCAAGGCCTCGCCGTACCTGTACATCGCCCCGTTCTTCGCGCTGTTCGCCACGTTCGGGCTCTTCCCGCTCGCGTACACCGCCTGGGTGTCCACACACGACTGGAGCCTCCTGTCCGACGAGCACGTGTTCCTCGGACTCGGCAACTACCGGACGCTCCTGAGCGACCCGTACTTCTGGAACGCCCTGGGCAACACGCTGTCCATCCTGCTGCTCGCGACGGTGCCGCAGCTGCTCGCAGCCCTGCTCCTGGCGCACCTGCTGACGTTGCGGCTGCGCGGGCAGACGTTCTGGCGCATGGGGATGCTGCTGCCGAACGTCGCCTCCGTGGTGGCGGTCGCCGTCATCTTCAGCCAGTTGTTCGGTCGCGACTTCGGGCTCGTCAACTGGGTGCTCGAATCGCTCGGGGCCGGGCGCATCGACTGGCAGTCCGGCAGTGCCACGTCACATATCGCCATCGCGGTGATGGTGGCGTGGAAGTGGACCGGCTACAACGCCCTGATCTTCCTCGCCGCGATGCAGGCCGTCCCGCGCGAGGTCTACGAGGCCGCCCATCTCGACGGGGCGTCGCGGATGCAGCAGCTGTTCCACGTCACCGTCCCGATGATCCGGCCCACCATCGTGTTCACGGTGATCGTCTCGACCATCTACGGGCTGCAGATCTTCGCCGAGCCGCAGCTCTTCGGCGGCGGCGGGCCCAACGGCGTCACCGGCGGCGCCTCCCGCCAGTTCCAGACGCTCACGCTCTACCTGTACGAGCACGGCTTCAACCGCGGCTTCGCATTCGGCTACGCCTCGGCGGTCGCGTGGACGATGTTCCTCGTCATCGTCATCATCGCCCTCCTCAACTACCTGTTCCTCCGCCGCATCAGGAGCGATTCATGACCCGCCCCGCCACCGTCGCCGCGCCGACGTCCTCCCCCGCCTCCGCAGACCCCCGACGGGCCGGCCGCACAGCCTTGCCGGGCCGGCCGGCCCGTCGGGCACGAGCCCGGATGCGCGCCCTGCGCGAGCAGCCCGGCCGGCTCGTCTACCTGACGCTGGTCGGGGTGCTGTTCTTCTCGGGCTTCCCGCTGTACTACAGCTTCGTGGTCGCCTCCCGCGACAACTCGGCGCTCGCGCAGGTCCCGCCGCCGGTCCTGCCCGGGGCGAACCTCGTCGAGAACGTCGAACGGGTCTTCGCGACGGTGCCGTTCGGCACGGCGCTGTGGAACTCGGCGGTCGTCAGCGCCACGGTGACCGCGTCCGTGGTGTTCTTCTCGACGCTCGCGGGGTTCGCGTTCGCGAAACTGGAGTTCAAGGGCGCCAAGGCGCTGCTGGTGACGGTGGTCGCGACGATGATGGTGCCGGTGCAGTTGGGCGTGATCCCGCTGTTCATGCTCATGATCGAACTGGAGTGGACGGACACGCTGTGGGCGGTGATCGCGCCGGGCCTGGTGAGCGCGTTCGGGGTCTTCTTCATGACCCAGTACCTGCGCGGGGCGCTGCCCGGGTCGCTCATCGAGTCGGCCAGGATGGACGGCGCCTCGACGTTCCGGATCTTCTGGCAGATCGTCATGCCCGCCGCGAGGCCGGCTGCGGTCGTCCTCGGGGTGCTCACGTTCCTGACTTCGTGGAACGACTACCTCTGGCCGCTCATCGTGCTGTCGAGCCCCGAGCGGCAGACCGTGCAGGTGGCGCTGTCGACGCTCAGCGGCGGGTACGTCACCGACCAGTCGTTGGTGCTGACCGGGACGATGCTGGCTACGCTTCCTCTGCTGGCGGTGTTCGCGCTCTTGGGCAAATACATGATCAGCGGGATCATGCAGGGCGCGGTCAAGGGCTGAGACGTACGGAGGAAGGCATGCAGCGAGCGGAGGCGGTGCCCGGCGGCGGGGCGGTGCGGGGGCCCCGCACCGGCCGGCCCACGTTGGAAGCGGTCGCCGAGCGGGCGGGCGTGTCGCGTGCGACGGTCTCGCGGGTCGTCAACGGGCAGACCACGGTCGCCGAGGACCTGCGGCGCGCTGTCGAGGCGGCGGCGGCCGAGCTCGGCTACGTCCCGCACGCCGCCGCGCGCTCCCTGGTGACCCACCGGACCGATTCGGTGGCGCTCATCCTGCCCGAGTCGCCGAACCGCGTCTTCTCGGACGACCAGTTCTTCCCCAGCGTGATCCGCGGCGTGGCCGCCGAGCTCGACGCGGCCGGCAAGCTCCTGGTGCTCCTCACGACCGGTTCGGCGGAGGCGCGGTCGCGGGCCGAGCGGTACGCGGTCGGCGGGCACGTCGACGGCGTCATGTTCGCCTCGCTGCACGACACCGACCTGCTGCCCGAGCTGATGATGCGGCGCGGCGTCCCGGTGGTGTGCAACGGGCTGCCGCATCTGGCCGCTCCGTGCATCGACGTCGACCACGTCGGCGGCGTGCGGGCCGCGGTGGAGTTCCTGCTCGCCAAGGGCCGCAAGCGCATCGCAACGGTCGCGGGGCCGCAGGACATGGTGGCGGGTCGGGCGCGCCTCGACGGCTACCGGCAGGCGCTCGCGGACGCGGACCGCCGCGCGATCGTCGCGGTCGGCGATTTCACGGCCGAATCGGGGCATGCGGGGATGCGGCAGCTGCTCGCGGACGAACCGGACCTCGACGCGGTGTTCGTCGCGTCGGACCTCATGGCGCACGGCGCCCTCCAGGCGCTGCGGGAAGCGGGCCGGAGCGTGCCCGGCGACGTGGCGGTGGTCGGGTTCGACGACATCGCGCTGGCGACGTACTGCGATCCGCCGTTGACGACGGTGCGGCAGCCGATCGCGGAGATCGGCCGCAGCATGGCCCGGACCATGCTGCGCCTCTTGGAAGGTCATGAGGTCGAACCGCTCCAGATCCTTCCCACGGAGCTGGTGGTCCGCGAGTCCGCGTAGCGGCGGGGCGTGCGCTGGAGCCGCGACCGCGTGACGCGGCTAGCGCGATCTTCCCGGCTGGTCGCGCACCGTCGAGGAGCGGCGATCGAGCGCGGTGCTGGGCGGCGGCGGCCGGCCGCATGCCGGGTACCGCCGCCGGCAGTCCGGCTAGGTGAAGACGCTCACTCCGCCGGGGCCGACCAGAAGGCCGACGATGATCACCACGATGCCCAGGATGACCTGGCCGCGGAAGATCATGAAGATGCCGTACACCACGAGAAGGACCGCGAGGATCCACAGAATCAATGCCATGCGCTCCGGTTACCCGGAAGGACGCGAAAGTATGTCTACTGTCCTCTCTGGCCGGCCCGGTCCTGATCTGCGATGCTATGTGACATATCACGTACCACCCGATCAGCGAGCCCCGGTAGCACCCTGACATGGGGGTACGACGCGAACCGGAACCGCAGGAATGTGAGCGGGATTCCTATCTACCTCGCATGGAAGCGGCACGGCCGGGACGAACCGCCTCCGGCGCGCTCGGATCGGGCGGGATGTCGGTGGCGCATGGTGGACTTGAGCCATGGAGGTCGCACTCGTGCACGGTCGCGGCGGGGAGGGGTGGACGATGCCCCTGCCCGGCGGTGCCGTCACGTACCACGACGACTTGGCGGCCGCGGTGACCGCGATCGAGGCCGAAGCGCGCCGCAGGCCCGACTCGGGCGGCACCGCGACCAGAGACAAGGCCGACAGCGCGGCGCATACTGCCACCGGCGCCCGCGCCGACGTCGCCGCTCACGAACGGTCCGACGGCTACCGGCCCGGCGAGCCGGGGGCCGACCGGTCCGACTTCGGCCACCGCCACCCCGAGGCGCCGCGCTGGGTCCTCGCCGACGCCGCACACGACTACCCGCCGCTGCTGCAGGCCGGAGCTCGACTCGACCGCTGCCGCGACCTGCGCCTCGCCGAGCGCATCCTCTCCCGAGTCGAGGGCCGCGAACCGCCTGCCGTCACCGCGGAGTCCGACCCCGACGCCGGGACGCTCTTCGAGCGCGAGCCCGAACCCGTCGACGGCCCCGCCCTCCTCGTCCGTCTGCAGGCGACCTGGCTCGACCAGCGCCGCCGGACCGCCGCGGCCGCGATGCCGGGCCTGGGCATGCTGCTCGCGGCCGAATCCGCCGGCGCACTGGTGGCCGCCGAGATGAGCCGCACCGGCGTCCCCTTCGACCGCGGCGTGCACGACCGGCTCCTGCGCGACCTGCTCGGGCCCCGCCCCGCGAAGGGCATGCGACCCAGGAAGCTGCAGGCGCTGGCGGACCAGGTGGTCGACGCGTTCGGGCACCAGCTCAACCCCGATTCGACGAAGCAGGTCCTCGCGGCGTTCCACGCGGCCGGGCTCGACGTGAAGAACACGCACTCGTGGGAGCTGGCCTCGGTCGACCACCCTGCCGTGGAGGCGCTCAAGGTCTACCGCGAGCACGCGCGGGTGTGGTCGGCCTTCGGCTGGAACTGGGCGGACGCCTGGGTCTCCGGGACGGGAGCGCCCGGGGCCGAGGCCGATCCGGCGCTCGCCGACCGGGGGCGGTTCCGGCCCGTCTACACGGTGGGCGGGGCCGACACGGGCCGCTGGGGCACCGACGGCGGCGGAGCCCTGCAGCTCCCCCACGCGGTGCGGGAGGCGATCCGGGCCGAGCCCGGTTGGAAGCTCGTCGCGGCCGACGCCGCGCAGCTGGAGCCGCGGCTGCTCGCGGCCATCAGCGGCGACCAGGCGATGATCGCCGCCACGGCCGCCGACGACCTGTACACCGAGCTGGCGCCGCGACTGGGCGGCGAGCGGTCGAAGGCGAAGATCGCGCTCATCTCCGCGATGTACGGCGGTACGGCCGGGGATGCGGCGCAGCTGGTGCAGCTCATGCGCGATCGGTTTCCGGCCGCGTTCCACCGGGTCGAGTCGGCCGCGCGCACCGGCGAGAAGGGCGGGCTGGTCCGCACCTGGCTCGGGCGGACCGTCCCCGCCCCGGGCGAGCGCTGGTGGCAGACCCTCAATTCCGAGGACGGCACGCGGGCTGCGACCGGTCGCGGGCGCTTCACCAGGAACTTCATCGTGCAGGGCACGGCCGCCGAGTGGGCCCTCGTGCTGCTGGCGCTGCTGCGGCGTGAGCTCCACGAGCGCGGCCTCGGCGAACTGGTGTTCTTCCTGCACGACGAGGTCGTGGTCCACTGCCCGGCCGAGCACGCCGAGACCGTCGGCTCCGTGATCGAGCAGGCAGCCGATGCCGCCACGAGGACCCTCTTCGGCGACATGCCGGTGCGTATCCCGCTGCGGCCCAAGGTGGTCGACAGCTACGCCGAGGCGAAATGACGAACCGGCCGAACGGCCGGGCCGCATGTTCGCCGGCCATCACCGTCGTACCCGTGTGTCAGGGTATTTCCGGGGGTCCGCCACGAGTAATATATGACATGTCACGCGTTTTTCCGCTGATTCCCGTCGGCGCCGTGCCCGCCCGGCCAGAAGTCGTAGTACTTGGGTACCACTCACGTCCCCGAAGTTCGCTCCTGAAACGGATGATGCGCCGCTCGGCGCGCCGTAGCGTTCGGTGCATGATCGAGATCGAGCACTTGACGAAGCGCTACGGCAAGAAGACCGCCGTGGACGATCTGACGTTCACCGTCAAACCCGGCGTCGTCACCGGCTTCCTGGGCCCCAACGGCGCCGGGAAGTCCACCACGATGCGCGCCATCGTGGGCCTTGACGCACCCACCAGCGGCCTCGCCCGGGTCAACGGGAGGCACTACTCCGAGTTCCGCTCGCCCCTCACCGAGGTCGGCGCGCTGCTCGAGGCCAAGTCCGTCCACGCCGGGCGCAGCGCCTACAAGCACCTCCTGGCCCTCGCCCGCACCCACGGCATCCCGAAGCGACGCGTCACCGAGGTCATCGACCTCGTCGGCCTCCACGAGGTCGCCGGCAAGCGCGTCGGCGGCTTCAGCCTCGGCATGGGCCAGCGCCTGGGCATCGCGGTCGCGCTCCTCGGCGACCCGGCCGTGCTGATCCTGGACGAGCCGGTGAACGGCCTCGACCCGGACGGCGTGAAGTGGATCCGCCTGCTGCTCAAGGGCCTCGCTGCCGAGGGCCGCACGGTGTTCCTGTCCTCGCACCTCATGAGCGAGCTGGCGCAGACGGCCGAGCACCTGGTCGTGATCGGGCAGGGCAGGCTCCTGGCCGACACCACGGTGGACGCGTTCGTGTCCGGCAACGGGCAGGCGCGCGTGCGGGTGGTCTCGCCCGATGCGGCGCGTCTGGCCGAGAGCCTGGCCGGGCCCGGGATCTCCGTGGCGAGCCCGGAGCGCGGGGTGTTGGAGGTGACGGGGACCGAGGCCGCCGTCGTCGGCCAGACCGCGGCCGCGCACGGCTTGGTGCTGCACGAGCTGCGCACCGACCGCGGGTCCCTTGAGGACGCGTTCATGCAGTTGACCGCCGACGCGGTCGAGTACCGCCAGACCAGTGAAGGGGCGAACCGATGACCGCCGCTGTGATGACCGACCGCCCCGCGGCCTACACGCCGCCGGTGCACTACAAGCTCAGTGCGGCGGGTCTGCTGCGCTCGGAGTGGACGAAGCTGTGGTCGCTGCGTTCGACGTGGATCGTGCTGCTGTGCGCGGTCGTGTTCAGCGCCGGCCTGGGCGCGCTCATCGCGTCCAGTGTGCCGAGCGACCAGGCGTTGGGCGGTGCGGGGGCGGCGCTCGATTTCTCTATGGCGGGGATCGCGCTCGCCTCGGTGTTCGTGGCGGTGCTCGGCATCCTCACGGTCACGGGAGAGTACTCGACCGGGTCGATCCGCTCCACCATGTCGGCCGCGCCCAAGCGCGTCCCGGTGCTGTGGGCGAAGGCCGCCGTGTACGGGGCTGTGGTCGCGGTCCTGTTCGGCGTCATGGTGTTCCTGACGTTCTTCATGACGCAGGCGATCTTCTCGGGTACGGACCTGGGCGGCGTGTCGCTCGCCGACGAGGGCGTGCTCCGGGCGCTGCTGGGGTACGCGGCGATGATCGTGTACCTGGCGCTGTTGGCGCTCGGCATCGGCTCGATCCTGCGCAATTCGGCGGGTTCGATCGGGTTCTACATCGGCGTGATCATGATCCTGCCGCAGCTGGCGACGCTGCTGCCGTGGAACTGGGTCGCCGAGGTGACGCCGTACGCGCCGGGCAACGTGCCCAACACGCTCCTCCTGGTCGACCCGACCGGGGCGAACCTGTCGGTGGGCGAGTCGTGGTTGTGGATGGGCATCTGGCTCGTCGTCACTTACGGACTGGCGGGCGTGCTGCTCAAGCGCCGCGACGTGTGAGCATGTCCTCGTGACCGAGGCCGTGGGCGTCACCCGCAAGCGCGGGGTGTGGCAGCGGATGCTGGAGTTCGACTCCCGGCATCCGCTGCTTTGGAATCTCTTCCCGATCTTCCTCTTCACCGCCGGCGGGTGCGTGGGGCTGGTGGGCATCGCCGTAGCCGAGTTCCGGGTGCAGTATCCGCTGATCCAGGCGCTTCTGGTGGTCATGCTCATGGTGCCGACGATCTGGCGGCGCCGGTATCCGTTCGCGGTGCTGCTCAGTCAGTTCGTGCCGCTGGCGATCATGATCCCGCTCGGCTTGACCATCGATGAGACGGCGGGGTTCGTCGGTACGGCGGGTGCGCTGTCGTTCACGGTGGTGCTGTACAACCTGGTACTGCGCCGTCCGCTGAGGCTCCTGTGGTGGGCGGCGGCGGTGTCGGTGGCGCCCTCGCTGGTCGACTGGTTCGTCAACTATGACCAGACGGTCGGGAGCTTTCTGGGGCTCTTCGTGCCGACGTTCCTCTACTTCGGGCTCATCGTGGCGGTGGCGATGCTGGTGCGCACCCGCCGGGAGTTCCAGCACTCGGCTCGCGACCAGGCCGCGCAGCAGGCGGTCACGGAGGAGCGGAACCGGATCGCGCGGGAGATGCACGACATCATCGGGCACAACCTGGCGGTGATCAACGCGCTCGCGGACGGGGGCGCGTACGCCGCGACCGCCGCGCCGGAGAAGGCGAAGGAGGCGCTCGAGGCGATCGGGCGCACGAGCCGGGAGGCGCTGGGCGAGCTGCGCCGGGTCCTGTCGGTGCTCAAGGCGGAGGAGGGCGGGGAGCTGGAGCTCGCGCCGCAGCCGGGACTGTCGGATCTGGACGCGCTGATCCAGCGGGTCCGGGAGGCGGGGCTGCCGGTGACGGTGACCGTGACGGGCGAGCCGCTGCCGTTGTCGGAGAACCAGCAGCTGGCGGTGTACCGGACGGTGCAGGAGTCGCTGACGAACGTGCTGAAGCACGCGAGGGGTGTGAGGCGGGCGACGGTCACGATCGAGTATCGGGACTCCGGGCTCTCCGTCACGGTGCACAACACCGGGAACCGGGTGGACGAGGCCGGTACGGCCCGTGGTCTGGCAGGCTTGTCGGAGCGGGCGGCGGCCTTCGGCGGCACGATGGCGGCCGGTCCCGAGGCGCTCGGGGGTTGGCGGGTCGCCTTGTGGCTTCCCAGGGATGGAGAGGAGCGCCGGTGACCACGTTGTTGATCGTGGACGACCATCCGCTGCAGCGCATGGGATTCCGGATGCTGGTGGAGAGCCAGCCGGATCTCGTGGTGCTCGGGGAGGCCGACAACGGGGCTGACGCGGTGCGGCGCGCGACGGAGCTGGGACCGGATGTGGTGCTCATGGACGTGCGCATGCCTGGCGTGGACGGGATCGAGGCGACGCGGCGGATCATCGCCGCGGGCGGTCGCAGTCGTGTGCTGGTGCTGACCACGTTCGATCTCGACGAGTACGCGTTCGCGGCGCTGCGGGCCGGTGCGAGCGGGTTCCTGGTCAAGGACGCCCAGCCGGAGGAGCTGCTCGCGGGCATCCGGGTGGTGGCCGCGGGGGATGCGGTGGTCGCGCCGAAGCTGACGCGGCGGCTGCTCGACCGCTTCGCCGATCAGCTGCCGGTCGAGAGCGAGGGGGACGCCTCGGTGACGGCCGAACGGCTGGAGGTCCTGACCGAGCGGGAGAAGGAGGTGCTGACGGCGATCGGACGGGGATGGAACAACACCGAGATCGCCGAGCGGTTCCACCTCGCCGAGTCGACGGTGAAGACCCACGTGGGCCGCATCCTCGCCAAGATCGGCGCCCGCGACCGGGTGCAGGCGGTCATCTTCGCCTACAACACCGGCCTGGTCACCCCCGACGGCCCCTGAACCCCGGCCGTCTCGCAGTCGTCGGCCGCCGGTGGCATGTCATGTGCCACCGGCGGCGATCGGTTCGGCGTCCTCGGCGAGCGGCGGTGATACGTCATGCGCCGCAGCCGATATCGGTGTCGTTCGCACCGCTCCACCGCGGCATGTCACCTGTGCGGTGCCGTCGCTCCGCTCGAAGCTGCTGCGGCCGTTCACCGTCGCGTGAACACGAGCAGGTCGCATTCGGATTCGACCGCTTGGGGCGTGGTCTCCGCGGCCGCGTCCGCTTCCAGCGCCGCGAGGCCTTCCCGGAACTCGTCGTCGCGGAGGTGCTCGTAGACCGACAGCGCCCGCATCCGCTGCCGCCCCGCGTACTCGGTGAGGCTGTCGGCCGAGCGGTGGTGGACCTCGGTGAGCGCCGAGTGCGCGAACCCGGCCTCGGCGAACACGCCCACGGTCTCCTCCAGGGTGGGGAACACTTCGGCGTCGATGTCCCGCGTCCGCGGGAAGTACCGGTAGAGCAGCAGCTCCTTGAGGCGGTCCGAGAGCGTGGTCGCCATGAGCAGCCGCGCGCCAGGCGCGAGGACCCGCGCCAGCTCCCGCGCCGCGGCGGGCCGGTCGGGCACGTGGTGCCAGACGAGGAACATCAGCGCCAGGTCGGCGCTCGCGTCGTCGAGCGGCAGGTCCGCGGCGTGGCCGGGCACGTAGGTGACGAGCGGGTGCGAGGACTCGATGTGGGCGACCTCCCGCATCCGCACCGAGGGTTCGACGCCGATCACGTCGGCCCCGAACCCGTCGGCCAGCGCGGGTGTGAACCTCCCGGTGCCGGAGCCGATGTCGAGGACGGTGCCGATGCGCCGGTTCCCGGCGTGCTCGCGGAAGGCCCGGATCCAGGTGCGGCGGCTCGCGGGAAGGAGCCTGCGGCCTTTCGCGTATCCGGCGTGCTGTGTGCGGTCGTAGTCGACGCGTTCGAGTTTCACCCTGTTCCCCCAACCGGTGTCTGCTTGCGTGGCTATGGCGCGGTGGGCACCCGGTAGCGGAGTTTGCCGCCGCGCTCGTCCTCGAGTACCCCGCCGTTGGCTTCGATGACCTTGCGGGAGGCGGTGTTCTCGGCGTCGCAGGTGACGAGGGCCTTGTCGATGCCGATCGCGGCGGCGCGGGGCAGGACGGCGGCGAGCATGGCGGTGGCGTGGCCCTGCCTGCGGGCGGTGGGGCGGACGTCGTAGCCGATGTGGCCGCCGATCTCGCTGAGGGATTCGTTGAGGCGGTGGCGGAGGTTGATGCGGCCGAGGAACGCGCGGCGGTCGGTCCACCAGTAGGTGGTGGAGGGGACGAAGGCGGCGGGCGGGTCGGTGGTGAGTCGGCGTTCGAAGTCGAGGACGCGTCCGATCCATTCCTCGGTGTCCTCGGGCTGCCCGGTTTCGCGGAGGAGGTCGCCGAGGAGGGTGCGGTCGTCGGGCCCGCAGCGGCCTTCGGCGAGGAACTCGCGGATGGCCTGCGCGAAGGAGAGTCCAAGGCGCGCAGTGGGGAGGATCAGTACTGGCACGGTGTCGACGGTAGGCGGTGGTCCGGTTTCGCGCAACCGTTATCGGCGGGGTGCGGGGCTCACGGTGCGATGTTCGAATCCTTCGTGAGAGTTAGCGTGGCCGTCATGTTCCGTTGGTAGCGTGACGGTCCATTGGACTCGAGGAGGGTACGCATGGGTGATTCGGTGCTGACGGCTTCGGTGCTGCTGTTCGACATGGACGGGACGCTGGTCGATTCGACGGCGTCGGTGGAGCGGGCGTGGGGGCGGTTCGCCGGCCGGCACGGTCTGGAGGCTTCGGCGATTCTGGCGGTGGCGCACGGGCGACCCACGATCGAGGTGGTCGCGGAGTTCGCGCCGCACGGTGTGGACGTGGTGGCGGAGACCGATCGGATCGAGGCGGAGGAGATCGACCGGACGGACGGGATCAGTGAGATTCCGGGGGCGGCGGCGCTGCTGCGCGGTCTGGATCGGGACCGGTGGGCGGTGGTGACGTCGGCGACGCGGGCGCTGACGGTGCGCCGGCTGGCGGCCGTGGGCATTCCGCTGCCGAAGATCCTGGTGGCGGCCGATGACGTGACGAAGGGCAAGCCGCATCCGCAGCCGTACATGTTGGCGGCGAAGGCGCTGGGCTTCGATGCGACGGAGGCGGTGGTGTTCGAGGACGCCCCGGCGGGTCTGGCCTCGGCGAGGGCGGCCGGCGCGGCCACGGTGGTGGTGGGCGATTACCGGGGTGAGGCGGCGGACGGCCTGCCGAGGGTCGCGGACATGGTCTCAGTCTCGGTGTCCGCCAATGGTTCCGGCCTGTCGGTGACGCTGGCCTGAACGGCGGGTCGCCGCCGCGTTTCGCGCAGTCCCCTTCCCGCCCAATCTGTCAGGTATCAGACAGGGCCGTGTCCGTCCGGTTCGTTCCTCGTTCTTCCGGGTGATCTCCCCGATGTGGAAAGAGGTGTCGATGCCAGGTGCGTTCCACGAGATCCTCGTGAAGCTGATCCAGGACGAGCCGGCGTCGGTGCCGTGGATGCTGGCGCTCGCGGGCGGGCCGCGCGGCGCGAGATGCGTCAGGGCGGAGACGCGCTCAGGTGCGGTCGAATCGTCGGGTCCGACCGAGCACCGGGCGGACGGCGTCGTTCGCCTCGGGTTCGCCGACGGGTCGGAGCTGCTGGTCGTCTGCGAGGTGCAGCAAGAATGGAGCGAGGACAAGTACCACCGGCTGCCCGGTTTCGCAGCGCGCGCGTTCGAGGACCACCGCGTCCCGGTCGTGCTGCTCATGCTGTGCCGCACCGACGCGCTCGCCAGGAGGTTCCGCCGCGGGATCAGCACCGGTCCGGACAGCATCCTCGCGGTCGCGACAGTCGGCCCCGGGGACATGCCGGATCTCGGTTCCGACGTGGCTCCGCCGAACGCTGCCGCGGCCGTCGCGGCGGCGGTCATGCGCCGGCAGCCGAGGACGCTCCCGACCGAACTGTTCGTCTCGACGCTCGACCGCTGGCTCGGAACGATCGAGCCGGGCAGGGCCGCCGATTATGCGAAATTCCTGCTCACCACTTTGGCCAAGGAGCCTGCGACCTTGCTGGAGGCACTCATGAAGACCGAAGCCCGTCGCTACCACTCGGAGTACACCGAGGAGCTGCTCGCCAAGGGCCGCGACGAAGGCGCCGTCCGCCATGCCAGGGCGATCCTGCTGCGCTTGCTCGAAGCCGAAGGCCAGGTGAGCGGCGAGCGCCGCGCCGAGGTCGAGGCCTGCCCCGATCTCGTCCGGCTCGACGCCTGGATCACCGAGCGCCTCCCGCCCGCCAAGGGCTGATCTGAAGTCGCGCGAATGCCGGGCCGCCGTCGGCGGCCCGGCTTCGGTGTTCGCAGTGGTCGGCGTGCACGCTCAGACGGGCTGGGCGGCGTCCATGCTGGCGAGCCTGGCCGCGCGCAGGCGGCCGGCGAGGTCGCGGGTGGGGCCGCCGCGCAGGAGGAGGACCAGCCACGGGTCGTCGTCCATTTTCGCGGCGCTGACCAGGGCGAGCGCCATGATGTGGGCGCAGACTTCGCGGCTGTCGGCGCAGGGGCAGCTCGCGGTGATGCGGTTGTGGTCCTCGGTGACGAACTTCTTGGGCAGCAGGCGCATCCCGGTCTCGGCGAGGACGTCGTCGATCCGCTTGGGCAGGCGCCCGGCGAGCAGGCCGGCCACGCATGAGGGCGACAGGGACAGTGCGGTCATGCCCGCGGCCCACGCGGACGCGTTGTAGACGGGGATCCGGATCTCGGTCTCGAAGGCGCCGTTGGCGTCCGCGACGCGTCCGGAGACCCTGCCCGGGTCGATCGACATGCCGGTGACCGCGCCGTGCCCGGCGAGGGCGCGGCCCTTGACGATGCGCTGGTCGGGGTAGTTCAGGCCGATGGTCTCCAGGGCCCGCCACCATTTGCGGCCCCACCAGGTCCGTCCGTACGGGTCGCTCACAGGTGGCCTCCGGCGTCGTCGAGTTCGATGAGTTTGCGCAGCTGCGAGTCGTCGAGGTCGCCGAGCCAGTCCTCGCCGTTGCCGACCACGGCGTCGGCGATGGCCCGCTTGCGCGCGAGGAGCTCGTCGACGCGTTCTTCGAGGGACCCGGCGGTGACGAGCTTGTGGACGTGGACGGTGCGGGTCTGCCCGATGCGGTGTGCCCGGTCGGTGGCCTGGTCCTCGACGGCCGGGTTCCACCAGCGGTCGTAGTGGACGACGTGCGAGGCGCCGGTGAGGTTGAGGCCGGTGCCGCCGGCGCGGAGGGACACGAGCAGGATCGCCGGGCCCTCGCCGGTCTGGAACTCGTCCACGAGCCGGTCGCGGGCGGGCTGGTCGAGCCCGCCGTGGAGGAACGGCGCGGCGACGCCGAGTTCGGCGTGGAGGTGGCGGGAGAGCAGCTCCCCCATCTGCCGGTACTGGGTGAAGATGAGGGTCTTGTCGCCCTCGTCGACGACTTCGGCGAGCATCTCGGTGACCCGGTCGAGTTTCCCGGAGCGTTCGGCGAGCCCGCTGTCGCCTTCGCCGACGTACTGGGCGGGGTGGTTGCAGATCTGCTTGAGCCGCGTCAGGAGTTTGAGGACGCGGCCGCGGCGGGTGATGCCGTCGCCGAGTCCTTCGTCGAAGGCCTCGCGGATGGCCTCCTTGTAGAGGCCGGCCTGCTCGTCGGTCATGGTGCAGGCGACGACCGCCTCGATCTTCGGCGGCAGGTCGGCGGCCACGTCTTCCTTCATGCGGCGCAGCACGACCGGGTCGATGCGGGCCCTGAGGGTGGCCGCCGAGACGGGGTCGCGGCCGATCTCGATGGGGTCGGCGAAGCGGCGTTTGAAGTCGGTCTGGCCGCCGAGGAGCCCGGGGTTGACGAACTCGGAGATCGACCACAGCTCGGAGAGGTGGTTCTCGACGGGCGTGCCGGTGAGCGCCACCCGCACCCTCCCGGTGAGGTCGCGGACGGCGCCCGCGGTGCGCGAGCGGTGGTTCTTGATGGCCTGGGCCTCGTCGATGACGATCGTGTCGAACGCGATCTGGCGCAGCAGTTTGATGTCGCGCAGCGCGATCGAGTACGAGGTGACGACGACGTCGGCCTCGCTGAGCGGCGAGCGGTCCCTGGTGCGGGCCGGGCCGTGGTGCAGGTGGACGCTGAGCTGGGACGCGAAGCGGGCGATCTCCCGCTGCCAGTTGCCGACCAGCGAGGTCGGGCAGACCACGAGGTGCGGGGCGTTCCCGGCGCGGCGCACGAGCAGCCCGATCGACTGGAGGGTCTTGCCCAGACCCATGTCGTCGGCGAGGATGACGCCTGCGCCGCCCTCGGCCGCGGCCTCCAGCCAGGCGATGCCGTGGGCCTGGTACTTGCGCAGGTCGGCGTTGACGCGGACGTCGCCGGGGTCGGAGTGCTGTGCGGTGATGAGCCGCAGGTTCAGTCCCGAGTCGGAGCGCAGCAGTTCGGTGAACGACTCGACGAACGCGCCCACGAGGGCCTGAGCGGTCCACACGTGCCCTTCGGAGTGCGGCACGGCGTGGCCTTCGGCGGGCAGTTCGGCGGCGATGCGGTCGAGGTCGTCGAACTTGTCGTCGGCGACCGCGTTCGCGATGCGCGCCCAGATCGCGACCGACTCGGTGATGTCCGGGCGGGAGGCGATCCTGGTGAGCGCGGGCAGGACCGGCCGCACCGGTATGGCCACGCCCTCCATTTCGCGGAGCTCGCCGTCGAGGTAGAGCTCGGCGTCCACCGGGTCCCCCGGGGGGAGCCCCAGCTCGGCCACCGCGGCCTCGGGGTGCACACCGCCGTAGAAGAGCAGCCGCCCGTCGGCCGGGGAGGCGTGGTCGGGCAGGAAGGTGGCGTGCAATTCGCTGGGTGGCAACGAGGCTCCTACGGGTCAACGGCAGACGTGCCATTTTGCCACAAGCGCGGCCCCGAACCCAAACGCGCGGTCCGCGGCGGACGCCCGACGACATGCGAAACCGCAGCTTGTCGGTCACGTGGCAAGTCGCCGGTGTGCGAATGCAGACGAACGCCCGCACTGGCGGCGGCGGGCCTATCGGGGCGTGCCACGGCGGTGGGGCCGGCAGCGGACCGGAACGGGGCGGGACCGCCCGTCGCCGCCTGGGCCGCGATCACGCGGCCCGTGCGCCTTCGGGCGGTCCCGCCCCGTCAACCCCAGAGCAAAGTCCGTGCGGAGGCGCCGTCGGTTCGGGCGCTCACGCGCCGTGCCGCGTCCCTCCACATTGAGGTTCACTGAACATCCTTCCGGCAGAAGGATGTTCGAACGTGTAGAAGTTAGCGAGAATTTCGAACACTGTCAATACCCGTGTCCAGTTTGCGGGCGCGCTCACCGCAGCGGGCAGCGCATCGCGAGACTGAGCGCGGCGTCGTCCCGGAAGGCGGCCTGGGCATCCGCGAGGGCCTCGGCGTCCTCGGACCGCGCGCTCGCGACCATGTCCTGCGCCTGGTCCCCGAAGCTCGCCGTGAGCGCCTTGAGGTTCGGGTCGTCGATCTCCGTGCCGAGCGTGTCGACCTGGTCGATGACGGCGTCCACGTTGCCGCTGTCGGCTTGGACGGCCAGGTCGAGTGCCTGCCAGGCGCGCTCGCAATCGGCCGCGTACTGCTGCGTGTCGCGGTCGAGGTCCTGGTATCCGGGGTCGGTCTCGTCCGCGCCTCCCAGACACTCGGTGAGCATCCACAGCAGGATGAGCACGCCGATGGTCCACGCGAAGAGCTTCCCCAGACGCAGGTCGGTCATGTCCGGCTCCAAGGTGAGAGGCCTGTGTCACAAAGTCTACGCGGGCGGGGACACCCGACCGGGGATCCGACTCGCGCCATACGGGGCAATCGGTGACCGCCGCTTTGTGTATGCGTTTTCCAGTCGGTAGGCTGAACCCACCTCTTGCCGACCCCCACACGCGCGAGCGCGGACACGAACGGAGCCACATGGACGTCCTGTGCCTGGGCGAATCGATGATCGTCCTCGCCCCCGCCGCCGCCGAACCCCTCCGCGGCGCCGTCGACCTCCACATGGGCGTCGCCGGGGCCGAATCGAACGTCGCCGTCGCGCTCGCTCGCCTCGGCGCGAACGCCGCCTGGTGCGGCAAAGTCGGCGACGACCCCCTGGGGAAGCGCGTCCTCGACGTGCTCGGCGAGGCCGGCGTCGACTGCAGCACCGCCCAGACCGACCCGGAGCGGCCCACCGGCGTGTACTTCAAAGACCCCGGACCCGAGGGCACCCGCGTCCACTACTACCGGCGCGGCTCGGCGGCCTCCACCATGGGGCCCGGACACCTCCACGGAACCGCGGCACCGCGACTCCTCCACCTCTCCGGCATCACCCCGATCCTCTCCGACACCTGCGCGGCACTCATCGACGAACTCGTCGTGGACCGCTCCATGGACCCGGCGCTGGTGAGCTTCGACGTCAACTACCGGCCCGCGCTGTGGCCCGTGAGCGAGGCCGGGCCGGCACTGCGGCGCCTCGCCGACGCCGCCGACATCGCCTTCGTCGGACTCGACGAAGCCCAGTCACTGTGGGACGTCGAGACCGCCGACGACGTCCGGGGGCTCCTGCCCGGCACCGGCGTACTCGTCGTCAAGGACGGCGGCACCGGGGTCACCGCGTTCGAGGGCGACACACGCGTATACACCCCCGCCGAACCGGTCGACGTGGTCGAACCGGTCGGCGCCGGCGATGCGTTCGCCGCCGGATTCCTTTACGGCCGTTTGCAGGACGCCTCGCTCGAGGCGTCGATGCGGCTGGGCCACCGGCTCGCGGCCGGAGCCCTCCAGACCGTCGGGGACCTCGCGCCCCCGCCGCCACCCGAGACCGTCCGAGCCATCCTGGAGGACCAGTGACCTTTGATCAAGGCGAATTCTTCGACCGCCTCTTCGCCGGGCAGCGCGTCATGGCGATCTGGCGCGGGCTGCCCGCCGACGAGACCGTGGCGCTCTCGGAGCGGGTGTGGGACGCCGGGTTCGACCTGGTCGAGGTCCCGATCGGCAAGCCCGGTCAGGAAGCGGCCCTGGCCGCCGCGGTGAATGCGGCGGCCCCGAGCGGGCGCGCCGTGGGCGCCGGCACCGTGGTCTCCGCCGGGCACGTGGAGCGCGCGGCCGCCGCCGGCGCGGCCTACACGATCGCGCCGGGCCTGAACCCGGCGGTGCTCGAGGCCTCGCACGCGGCCGGCCTGCCGCACCTGCCGGGCGTGGCCACCGCCAGCGAGGTCGGTCTCGCCCGCGACCTCGGCTGCACCTGGGTGAAGGTCTTCCCGGCCTCGACGCTCGGACCGGACTGGTTCAAGGCGATGCACGGGCCGTTCCCGGAGATGAAGTTCGTGGCGACGGGCGGCGTCGGTCCCGACGAGATCGACACCTACATCGAAGCCGGGGCCTCGGTCATCGGGATGGGCTCGGCGCTGGCCGACCCGACGAACCTGGCGAAGCTCGTCGGCTGAGCGGCCTTCCCGCGAAATGGCGCGTGACCTATCACCGGTCACGCGCCATCGGTCGATGTCGCTCTGATCGGGGCCCGTCGCCAGTGGCCATGCCATGTGACATGTCACGTATCACCCGAGTCGCGGGCCCCCGGGACCACCCTGGCAGGTGGGTACGACAGCGGAGCGCCGCGAGGGGGCCTCGGATTCGCTTGGCGGGCTTAGAGCTTGCCCAGGAGCGAGATCACCGGGTAGCCGTCGAGGCGGTCGCGGCCCGAGAGGGAGGCGATCTCCAGGAGGGCGGCGCAGGCGGCGATGGTGCCGCCGAGGCCTTCGACGAGGCGCACGCCTGCGGCCATGGACTCGCCGGTGGCGATGACGTCGTCGACCAGGAGGATCCGGTCGCCCTCGCGGACGGCGTCGGCGTGCATCTCGACGCGGACTTCGGCGTACTCGCCGCGGTAGGTCTCGACCGCGGCGGCGCGCGGGAGCTTGCCGGCCTTGCGGATCGGGATCAGCGGGGTGCGGGTGCGGTCGGCGAGCGGTGCGGCCCAGAGGAAGCCGCGGGCGTCGAACGCGGCGATCGCGTCGTAAGGGTGGGCCGCGCAGGCCTCCAGGAGCCGGTCGACCGAGGAGCGGAAGGCGTCCGGGTCGGCGAGCAGCGGCGTGATGTCGCGGAAGCCGACCCCCGGCTCGGGGAAGTCGGGGACGACGGGCACGTATTCGGTCAGATCCACAGCGGCAAGGTTAGCCGGTCCCCGGCCGCCCGGGTGCCGCCTGGGCCGCGCAGTGGCATATCACGCGTCACGCAGCACGAAGCCCCCGGCTGAACGAGCAACCGGGGGCTTCGCCTCCGCGTGTGGAATGTCGCGGTGGGCGTCGCTAGGCGGGGACGCCCTGGCGGGCCTTGACGGCGTTCACGACCAGGTTCTGCTGGGCCTGGATGTAGCAGAGGTTGGTGCCGGCGACGAAGCACAGGAGCGTGGCGACACCCGTGTTGAAGGTGGGGGCCAGGCCGACGGCCTGCTGCTCGGCCTTGATGGAGGCGCAGAGCTTGAACCAGTTGATGATCGGCATGATGTACAGGGTGATGAATCCGAACAGCATCCACACCACGAGGCTGGAACCGCTGACGTTGTTCGGGTTGTTCGGGTTGACGCCCTTGATCTGGGCGGCGGTCTTGGCGTACCAGAACAGGCCGTAGATGCCGAAGCTGATGAGGGTGAGGATCCACACGCCGAAGGGGGACCGGATCTTCAGTTCTTCCACTGGGGATGACTCCTTGTGCAAAGGGGGACGGGCATGGTCAAAGCGCACGGCTGCGGGTGGTTCACCCGCAGCCGGTTGGGCTCGCTGACCGAAGTGCAGCTCACATTAGCATCCGCATTCGTCCGCTATGGAAACAGGGAGTCCCTTGTGTTCACCCCTTAAGCCCGGTTTGCGCCACACCCTGCACCAGGAACCGCTGGAGGAACAGGAAGACGAACACCAACGGCAGGATCGCCACGGCGGCCGCCATGAACAATTGCGGCAGGTTGACCGTCTGGGCGGTCAGGAACGTGGAGAGGGCGACCTGCACGGTCCACGAGTCGGACGAGCGCCCGATGACCAGCGGCCACAGGAACGAGTTCCAGGACGTCACGAACGTGATCACGGCGATCGCGGCGAGGAAGCCCTTCGAGTTCGGGATCACGATGCGCCAGAAGGAGCCCCAGTACCCCAGTCCGTCGACGCGGGCGGCCTCCTCGAGTTCCTTGGGGAAGCTCAGGAAGTACTGCCGGCACAGGAACGCGACGAACCCGTTGAACAGCGTCGGGATGATCAGGCCCCGCAGGTCCGAGACCCAGCCGAGGCTGGAGACCATCACGAAGCTCGGCAGGAAGGTGATCGCGCTGGGGACCATGAGCGTCGCCAGGATCGCGTAGAACACCTTGTCGGCGTGCCGGTACGGGATGCGGGCGAGGCCGTATCCGGCCGTCGTGCACAGGAACAGGGTGCCGACGGTGGTGAGCACCGAGACCACGGCGGAGTTGAGGAGGCTCCGCGCCATCGGCACCTTCTCGTCGTTGAACAGCTCCGCGACGTTGCCCCACTGGATCTCGGTCGGGAACCACATCCATCCCGGCGCGGTGATGTCCTCGGTGGTGGACAGCGCGTTCCGCACGATCAGGTAGAACGGGATCAGGAAGACCGCGGCGATCACGCACAGCCCGATGAAGTTCGCGATGCGCGAGGCCCTCGAGCCGACGCCCGCCTTGTAGCCGACCGGCTTGGGCCGGTGCTGTGTGGACACCATGCCGCTCACCGTCCTTCCGGTTTGCCGAAGCCGAGGATCTTGCCTTGGAGCAGGGTCACGATCGCGATCAGGAGCGCCAGGATGAGCGCGCCGGCCGAGCCGCGGCCGAGGTCCTGGCTCGTTCCCAGCGAGGTGTGGAACAGGTAGATCAGCGGCGTCCGGGCGTACGGGACGTTCCCGGAGTTGGGCAGCAGGTTCCAGAACTCGTCGAAGGCCTGGTAGGCCGCGATGAGGACCAGCATCAGCACCGCCACCGAGGAGGCCCGCAACTGCGGCAGGGTGATGTGCCAGAAGGTCTGCCAGCCGGGCTTCGCGCCGTCCACATAGGCGGCCTCGTAGAGGTGTTCGGGGATCTGCTGGAGCGCGGCGATGAACAGGATCATGTAGAAGCCGCACTGGATCCACAGGCGGAGCGTGGCGATGACCAGCCAGAACCATGGCGGGTCGTTCCCGAACAGCCAGGGGATGTTCTCGATCCCGAACCAGCCGAGCACGGTGTTGGCCATGCCGTAGCGCACGCCCGCGAAGATCGACATCTTCCACACCAGCGACGCCACCACGTACGAGCAGGCGAAGGGCAGGAAGAACACCGAGCGGAAGAACGCCCGCATGATGCGGACCTTGTTGACCGCCAAGGCGAGCCCGAGCGACGAGGCGAAGGTGATCGGCACGATGATCGCCGCGAACACGGAGAAGGTGATGAGGCTCCGCCGGAAGTCCGCGTTGGTGAGCATCGTGACGTAGTTGTCGAATCCGACGAAGTCGTCGGAGGTGGGGGTGACGGTGTTGCGCGCGTCGAAGAGCGACAGGTAGGCGGACCAGCCGACCGGGATGTAGGTGAAGATGATCAGGCCGAGCAGGAAGGGCCCGACGAAGTACCAGAAGGCGAGGTTGCGGCCGCCGAACGTCCGGCGGCGGCGAGGGCGTCGTGACGTCCCCGCTGCCGCCGGAGCCGGATCGGCCGTCTTGTCGGTGACGGCCACGGCGATCCCCTTACCCGAAGATGCCGTCGAGCTCGGAGTTGACCGTCTCGACGGCCTTGGCCAGTTCGGCCTCGGGGTCGTTGCCCTCGATCGCGATGTTGCTGAGCATGTCGTTGACGGCGGTGTTCATCGCCGGCGTCCAGTCGGGGTTGTCGGCCCAGCCGAACTCCTCCGAGATGGCGACGGCCTCGGCGGCCGGACCGGAGGTCAGCTGGTCGGCCTCCGCCCGCAGCGACAGCCGCGAGGGGATGTGGAAACCGTAGCTGAGGCACCAGTCGAGGATGGCCTCCTTGTTGTCGACCCACAGCCACTTGGTGAAGGCCTTGGCCTCGTCGACGTGGGCGCTGTTGGCGTTCACGAAGGTCGCCCAGCCGCCGTTGTAGACGGTCGGGGTGCCGCCGACGAAGCCCGGGCACGGGAAGATGCCGATGTCGTCGCCGAGGTTCTCGATGAGCGCCGGCATGGTCCACAGCCCCGTCCAGGACATGGCGCACAGGCCCTGGATCATCGACGAGGGGTCCCACCAGTCGGTGGGCGCGCCGAGCAGGAGCGAGCTGGAGTCGTTGAGCTGCTTGACCAGCTCGGCGCCTTCGGCCATGCGCGGGTCGTTGAACCCGGCCTGCATGTCGGAGCCGATGAACGAGAGGCCGAGGCTGTTGATCATGTGCTGGCCGAGCCGGTCGGTGCCGCCGGCAGCGCCGAAGTCGATGCCCTTGACGTCCGAGGTGGTCAGTTCGGCGGCGATCGCGATCAGCTCGTCGAAGGTGGTCGGCGGCGCGGTGATGCCGGCGGCCTCGAACAGGCTGGGGCGGTACACGATGTACTGCGGGTCGTCGATCATGTTGATGCCGTAGACGGTGCCGTCGATCGTGTTGCGGATCAGGTCGCCCTCGGGAATGTCGTCGATCACGTCCGCGATGATGTCGTCGAGCGGCACGATCTGGCCGGCCTCGACCATGCCGCGGTTGAGGTGGCTCTCGAACACGTCGGGGCCGTCGTCGGTCAGCAGACCCGAAGCCAGTGCGGCGTCGTAGTCGCCGGGGATCCACTCGACGGTCACGTTGGCGTCGGTGTAGTCCGCGGCGTACCCCTTCGCCGCCTCCTGGGTTCCCGCTTCGCCGTATTCGTGGTACCACTGCGACAGGGAGACCCCGTCGCCTGTCTCCTCGCGTCCGGTGTTGCCGCCGCAGGCGGCCAGTGCGCCGGCGCCGGCGGTCATGCCGCCGAGCGCGAGCATGCGGCGGCGGTCGAGCATGAACTTGGCGAACGCTTGCTGCGAACGCCGGTTGTTGCGTGAGGCAACCATTGCTGAGCTCCTCGCTACGTTGAGAGGTCGGAAGGGCTTCCCGTGCGACCCCGGGTCATGGTCGACGCCGCAGCGGAGAATCGACGAGCGCCGATTCGCCCTCTAGTGTTGCGAGCGCCACTCACTTTGTCAATGGGTTGAAGTAAGGGCTCGGATAACGATTTGCGCTCGATACGCATGGGAGCGGTCACTACGGAAGGTGCGGGAGTTTCCCAAGCGCACAACGGGAACAGCCCCAACCGTCGGGGACGACCGGGGCGTTTGCGGACACGATGAGAGCGGCGAGAACCGCGGCCGCAAGGCGGTGGCGGGTTCAGCGGCGGCTGCGGGAGCCCACCGTGTTCAGGCGGTTCAGGTGCCCTTCGAGGGCCAGCGCGGCGGCGCCGAGGGCGACCATGTTGCGGTCCTCGCCGTTGCGCTTGAGCCGGACGGCTTTGAGCGGGGCTTCCATGGCGTGGCCGGGGAGGCGGCGTTCGAATTCGGGGATGAGGGCGTCGCCGAGGACGCTGGTGACCCAGCCGTCGAGGACGACGAGGTCGGGGTTGAAGAGGTTGAGGAGGTTCGCGACGCCGGCGGCGAGGTATTCGGCGACGGTCTCGATGGTGCGGACGGCGGTGGGTTCGCCGGCATCCCAGGCGGCGGCGAGCGCGGCCATGGCCTCGGTCTGGGATCCGGCGTTGGCGCGGCCGTCGAGTTGGCCCCAGTGCCAGAGGATGGCGGGTGCGCCTATGTAGGCCTCGATGCATCCTCTTGCGCCGCAGCGGCATTGGGGTCCGGCGGGGTTGATGGTGGTGTGGCCCCACTCCCCCGCCGAGTTGGTGGCGCCGCGGTAGAGCTGGCCGCCGAAGGCGAGTCCCGCGCCGACGCCGGTGCCGAGGATGAGGACGGCGAGGCGGTCGACGCCGCGGCCTTCGCCGAACCAGAGTTCGCCGACGGTGATGGTCTTGAGGGGGTTGTCGAGGTAGATGGGGACGCCGAGTTGGAGGCGGTCGGCGAGGAGTTTGCGGAAGGGCACGTCGTGCCAGTTCCAGTTGGGGGCGAAGCCGGAGACGCCCCAGGTGACGTCGACCTGGCCGGGGAGGCTGACGCCGAGGCCGAGGATGGCGCGGCCGCCGAGGCGTTCGCGGATCTGGTCCATGGCGGAGGCGATGTGGCCGATGATCTGTTCGGGGGCGTTCTCGCTGGGTTCCATGCGTTCTTCGACGCGGTCGACGACGGCGAGGGTGAGGTCGTAGACCTCGAGGTAGACGTAGGTCTCGGCGACGTCGACGCCGATCATGACGCCGCCTCCGGCGTTGGGTGCGAGCAGGGCTCGGGGCCTGCCGCCGCCGGAGTCCTCGCGGCCCACTTCGACGACCACGCCGAGTTCGATCAGGTCGGTCACCAGGTTGGAGACGGTGGCGACGCTGAGGTCGGTCTCGCGGGCGAGGATCTGGCGGGAGGTGGGGGCGTCCGCGATCAGGTGCCGGAGCACTGCGAAGCAGTTGCGGAGGCGGATGTCGCGCGAGGTGGACTTCATGGATGCATGGTACGGGCGAACGCCGCCTTTGTAAATGGGTTAGATGAAGGGTCCGGTATGGGTCGAACCGGGATGGTTCGCGGCTGTGCGGCGGGTGCCCTTGCATCCGCGGTGCATCACACGCCGCATGCGGCTTCCAGGACGGCATCCGCCCTACACGACCGGTGGCACCTCACCTGTCACACGCTGCCCGGAAGGGTGGCTTCGCAGCGCTGTGCGAGTGCCACGTCACACGTCACGTGGCACTCGCCGTTCCGGTGTTCAGTAGGCGGCCACGGCGCGGCGGGCCTCCGCCGCTTCGTCCGCGTGGAGGGCTCTGGCGGCCATGCCCGCGCAGTCGGCGAGGGTGCGTGCGGACAGTTCGGCGCGGACGGCCGCGACTGCGCCCGGCGCCATCGAGAGGCTCGTGACGCCGAGGCCGACGAGGACGCACGCCAGCATCGGGTCGCTGGCGGCCTCGCCGCACACCCCGACCGGTTTCTCGGCCTCGCGACCGGCCTCGGCGGCGAGGCTCACCAGGTCGAGGAGGGCGGGCTGCCACGGGTCGAGCAGTTCGGCGAGCGAACCGTTCATGCGGTCGGCGGCGAGCGTGTACTGGCCGAGGTCGTTGGTGCCCAGGCTCGCGAAGTCGCAGCCCTCCAGCACCCGCGAGGCGCGCAGCGCCGCGGCCGGGACCTCGATCATGGTGCCCGCCGTGGGCAGTCCGTGTGCGCGGCACCGGTCGGCGAACGCGGCGGCCTCGCCGGGGGTCGCCACCATCGGGGCCATGACCCACACTTCGGCGGCGTGCTTCGCCGCGGCGACGGCGATCGCGGTGAGCTGGTCGTCCAATAGTGAGGATCCGGCGTCGGTGCCGGCCAAGCGGATGCCGCGCACGCCGAGCGCCGGGTTGGGTTCGTCGCCGTGGTCGACGAACGCCAGGGGCTTGTCGGCTCCGGCGTCGAGGGTGCGCACGACGACCTTCCTGCCGGAGAAGGCCGCGAACACCTGGCCGTAGGCCTCGACCTGTTCGTCCACAGTAGGTGCGGTCTCGCGGTCGAGGAAGAGGAACTCGGTGCGGAAGAGGCCCACGCCTTCACTGTCGACCGCAGCGGCGGCTGCCAGGTCGGCCGGCGAGCCGAGGTTCACCAGCAGCTGCACGGCGTGCCCGTCGGCGGTGCGGCCGGGGCCGCGGCTGGCCGCGAGCGCCGCCGTGCGCTTGGCCTCGGCGTCGAGGACGCGACGGACCCGCCCCGGTTCGGGATCGGGCACGATCAGGCCCGTTCCGCCGTCGACCAGGACCTCGGTGCCGTCCTCCAGCGCGGCGGCGGCAGGGCAGGCGACGACTGCGGGCAGGCCCATCGATTTGGCGAGGATCGCGGTGTGGCTGGTCGGCCCGCCCTGCTCGGTGACGATCGCGACGACGGTGGCCGGGTCGAGGGCCGCGGTGTCGGCGGGCGCGAGGTCCTTGGCGACCAGCACGAACGGGTGCCCGGGGTCGGGCAGTCCCGGCATGGGCCGGCCGAGCAGCACGGCGATGGTGCGGTCGCGCAGGTCGTCGAGGTCGGCGGCGCGTTCGGCGAGATATCCCCCGGCGGCTTCGAGCGCGGACCGGAAGAACCCGTAGGCCTCGATGACGGCGTGCGGGGTCGAGCGGCCGTTCGCGAGCGAATTCTCGATCTGGTCGGCCAGGGCGGGGTCGCGGGGCATCATCGACTGCGCGTCGAGGATGTCGGCGGTGGTTCCACTGGCGGCCTCGGCGCGGTCGTCGAGGTCGGCGGCGACCGTTTCGAGGGCGGCTTTGGCCCTGGCAAGCGCGGCGGCCGGGTCGGGCTCGGGTCCGGTGTCGGCGGGCGGGGCCGGCACCGGTGCGAGTCGGGCCACCGGTGCGTACGCGGCGCCCGGGCTCACGCCGATGCCGGTCATCTCAGCGGTCATGTCGGGAGGCTCCTCGTCAGACGTCGCGGTCGGTCTGCAGCTCGGTTGCGAGTGCGTCGAGGGAGGCCTCGGCGCCCTCGCCTTCGGCCGAGAGCACGACCTCGTCGCCGCCCTTGGCGTCCAAGGTGAGGATCATGAGGAGCGAGCGGGCGTCGACCGGCTCCTGGCCTTCCTTGGCGATGGTGACCTTCGCGGGCTGGTCTGCGGCGAGCTTCGCGAACAGCTTGGCCGGGCGGGCGTGGAGGCCCACGTTGGAGGCGATGACTACGCGGCGTTCGGGCATCTCGGTTCCTTCCCTGCGGATCAGATGGCGAGCACGTGCTCGTCGGCTTCGGCGGCGGTCTCGGACCGCGCCACGGTCTTGAGCGCGAGCACCGCGAGGCAGGTCGCGGCGGTCCCGGCGAGCAGGGCCACGAGGAACCCGCCCCAGTTGCCGATGAGACCGATGACCCAGATGCCGCCGTGCGGGGCGCGCAGCGTCGCCTCGAACGCCATGGAGACCGCGCCCGCGACGGCGCCGCCGATCATGGTGGACGGGATGACGCGCAGCGGGTCGGCGGCGGCGAACGGGATCGCGCCTTCGGTGATGAAGGAGGCGCCCAGGAGCCAGGCGGCCTTGCCGGCCTGTCGCTCGCCGGGCGTGAACAGCTTGGGCCGCAAGACGCTTGCGAGCGCCATGCCCAGCGGCGGGACCATGCCCGCGGCCATGACGGCGGCCATGATGGTCAGGTCGCCGCTGGCGAGGGCGCCGACGCCGAACAGGTAGGCGACCTTGTTGACCGGTCCGCCCAGGTCGAACCCCATCATGGCGCCGAGCAGCAGGCCCAGCAGGATCGCGTTGGCTCCGGAGAGCCCGGCGAGCCAGTCGGTGAGCCAGGACTGGGCGGCGGCGATCGGCTGACCGACCACCACGAGCATGATGAAGCCGACCACGAACACGCCCACGAGCGGGATCACGACGATGCGCATGATGCCTTGCAGCGCTTGGCCGGGTTTGATGAGCTTGAGCGCCATGACGACCGCGCCGGCGAGCAGGCCGGCGACGAGGCCGCCGAGGAAGCCCGCGCCGATGGCGACGGCCACCAGGCCGCCGACGACGCCGGGCGCGATGCCCATGCGGTCGGCCATGCCGAAGGCGATGTATCCCGCCAGGATCGGGACCAGCATCGAGAAGGCCGTCGCGCCGAGGTACATCAGCACCCCGGCGAACCCGGCCTGGGCGAGGATGTCGGTCGGGTTGGCGATCGCCTCATAGGTCACGCCTTCGAAGTCACCGCCGTAGACGACCTGGTTGATCTCTGCTCCGCCGATGAGGAACGCGAGGGCGATGAGGATACCGCCCGCGGCGACGAACGGCAGCATGTACGACACGCCGGTCATCAGCCACAGCCGCAGCTTCGCGCCGGGGCCGAGCTTCGGCGCCGCCGCCGTCATCGGCGCGACGGATCCCGCCTCGGGCTTCTCGGCGGGTGCGGCTTCGGCCATGGCGACGGCTTCGGCGACCATCGCGGCCGCGTTGTTGATGCCGCGCTTGACCGGACCGGACACGAGGGGCTTCCCCGCGAAGCGCTCCTTGTCACGCACGTCGACGTCGGCGGCGAAGATGACCGCGTCGGCCTCGGCGATGTCGATCGGGTTGAGCGCTTCGGCGCCGGCGGCGCCTTGCGTCTCGACTCGGATCTCGTGCCCGGCCGCGACGGCGGCCTGCTCGAGGGCTTCGGCGGCCATGTAGGTGTGGGCGATACCCGTCGGGCACGAGGTGACTGCTACGAGCTTCATTGTTCGAGCACCTTCTTCTTCTCTATGTGAGGGATTGCTGGATGAGTGCGGCGGTCGCATCCGCGTCGGGCGCGTCGCGGAGTGCGGCCTTGAAGTCCTGGTGGATCAGTTTGCGGGCGAGTTTCGCGAGGATGGTCATGTGCTCCGAGCCGCCGCCTTCCGGTGCGGCGATGAGGAACACGAGGTCGGCGGGGCCGTCCTCGGAGCCGAAGTCGATGCCCTCGGGAGCCCGTCCGAAGGCGAGGCTGGGGGCGGTGACGTGGGCGCTGCGGGCGTGCGGGATGCCGATGCCGCCTTCGATGCCGGTGGGCATCTGCTCTTCGCGGGCACGCACGTCGGCGAGGAACCCGTCGGCATCGGTCACGCGCCCGGCGGCGGCGAGGAGGCCCGCGAGCCGGGCGGTGGCCTCGTGGCGGTCGGCCCCGTGGAGGTCGAGGTCGATCAGATCGGCGGTGATGAGATCGGACATGGTGCGTGCTCCTGTTCGTGGTTCAGCTCAAGGCCTGGGCGGCGTCCGGGTCGCGGGTGACCCGGACGGCCCCGAGGTCGATGTCCTTCGGGCCGGGCATGGTGCTGCCGGGCAGGGAGACCGCGGCGGTGCCCCAGGCGACGGCGGCGGCCAGCGCGTCGGGGCCGCGGCCGCCGGAGGCGAGGAAGCCCGCGAGGGCGGCGTCGCCGGCGCCGACGGTGCTGGCGACGGGTGCGGCGAGGGGGGCTTGGGCGTGCCAGACGCCTTCGGCGGCGACGAGGATCGCGCCGTCCGCGCCGAGTGAGGCGAGGACCGCGCCGGCCCCGGCGGTGCGGAGCGCCTCGGCGGCCTTCACGGCGTCGCCCATGGTGGCGATGCGGGTGCGGGCGGCTTCGGCGAGTTCTTCCAAGTTGGGTTTGACGAGGTCGGGCCGGGCGGCGAGGCACGCGTCGAGGGCGGCCCCGGAGGAGTCGACCACGGTGGCGACGCCGGCGTCGCGGGCGCGGGCGACGAGGAGGGCGTAGAAGTCGGCGCCGACGCCGGGCGGGAGGCTCCCGCATCCGGCGATCCAGGCGGTCGGCCGGTCGATGCTGCTCGAGGGCGTCTGGAGTGCGTAGTTCGGCGGCGCCGCGACGGCGGCGTCGAGCAGCTCTTCGATCTCCTCGGCCCGCAGGACCGGGCCGGCCTCGTTGAGCTTCGTAACGGTGCCGTCGGCTTCGGCGAGGGTGAGGTTCGAACGAACCCCTTGGGAGACGGGCACCTCGATGATCGGCACACCCGCCTCGGCGAGGAGGTCGAGCAGTTCGGTGCCGGCATGGCCGCCGCTGATGAGGACGGCCCGCGTGGCGTATCCGTTGGCGACGAGCGCCCGGGAGACGTTGACGCCCTTGCCTCCCGGGTCGACCCGGTCGCCCTGGGCCCGCTGCACCTCGCCGCGTCGGAGCCGGTCGACCTCGAACGTCCGGTCCAGACTCGGGTTGGCGGTGACGGTGACGATCATGCGCGCACTACTTTCAGGTCGGCGTCTTCGAAGTCGGAGGCGAGGTCGTCGTCGAGCCCGGTGTCGGTGATGAACATGTCGACCTGGTCGAGGGTGCCGAATCGCGCGAGGCAGTCGTTGCCGACCTTGGTGTGGTCGGCGACGACGACGGTCTTCCGGGCCGCGCCGATCATGGCGCGCTTGACGGCGGCCTCGCCGGTGTCCGGAGTGGTCAGGCCGCGTTCGACGCTGATGCCGTTGGCGCCGATGAACGCGACGTCGACGAACGTTTCGGTGAGGGCGCGCAGGGCCCAGTCGTCGACCGCGGCCATGGTGCGGCCGCGCACCTTGCCGCCGATGATGAGGACGGTGAGGCGGGGTTTGGCCGCCAAGTGGGCGGCGATGGTGACGTCGTTGGTGACCACGGTGAGCTCGCGGTCGCCCGGGAGGGCCTGGGCGATGCGGGCGGTGGTGGTGCCGGCGTCGAGGAGGATCGCGCCTTCGTTCGGCACCTCGGCGAGGGCGGCGGCGGCGATGCGCTCCTTGGCCTCGATCTGGACGGTGTCGCGGGCGGACACAGTGGGTTCGAAACCGAGGCGCTCCAAGGGGATCGCACCACCGTGGACCTTCTTGACCACGCCTTGGCGCTCGAGGGCGGTGAGGTCGCGCCGGATGGTCTCGGTGGTGACCTCGAAGTCGGCCGCCAGGGCCGCGACGTCCACGCGGCCTTCGATATGCGCCCGTTCGGCGATGCGCTGCTGACGCTCTTCAGCGAACATGTGGTTTCACCCCCGTTTCATTTGGATTTACTTGGTTATACATGGCTGCTTGTTGCATTGTCAACGCGCCGCGAGGGCCTCCGCGCATCACGACTTCGTAACAAGCCCTTGACCTCGAACGTTACTGCCGCTCCCGCAGCCGGGCGTCGAAACGGCCGCCCCCGTCCCGAGCACCGCCCCGCGTGCTTGAATGCGGGCATGGCCATCCAGATCCTCAGCGGCGACATCACGAAGCAGCACGTGGACGCGATCGTCAACGCGGCGAACTCCTCGCTCCTCGGCGGCGGCGGCGTGGACGGCGCGATCCACCGCGCGGGCGGCCCCGCCATCCTCGCGGAATGCCAGGAGCTCCGCCGCTCCCACTACGGCAAGGGGCTGCCGACCGGGCGGGCCGTCGCGACCACCGCCGGGCGGCTCCGGGCCCGCTGGGTCATCCACACCGTCGGCCCCGTCTACTCCGAGGACGAGGACCGCAGCGACCTCCTCGCCTCGTGCTACCGCGAGTCCCTCAAACTCGCCGACAGGCTCGGCGTCGACTCGATCGCGTTTCCGGCGGTCTCCGCCGGGGTATACGGCTGGCCCGCCGTGTCGGCCGCCGCGATCGCCGTCGCCGCCGTGCGCGACACCGCGCAGAACGTTTCGGACATCCGCTTCGTCCTGTTCAACGACGAGGTCCTCGAGGCCTTCCGACAGGCGATGGACTGAGCCGTCGCACCGCGCCGGTACGGTCGGAAGCGCATCGACGCAGCAACGAAGGGGCCCGCATGAAGACCCGCGAGAAGACGCTCGGACAGGACGCGTTCGCCGCCGCCGAGCGCTACCTCCACCTGAACGCCCGCCTCATCGACCGGGCTCGCTTCGACTACCGCTTCCACGGCGGCCCGGCCGGACCGGTCCTGCACGCGGTCCGCGCCTACCAGAACCCCGACGGCGGCTTCGGCAACGCCATCGAACCGGACCTGCGCGGAGCCGGCAGCCAGCCGCAAGGCGTCGAGGTCGCGTTCTGGGCGCTCGACGAAGTCGGCGCGTTCGAAGACGCGATCGTCCTCGCCGCCTGCGCCTGGCTCGAAGAGCACTCCACCGAGGACGGCGGCGTGCCGTGGGTCCTGCCGACCGTGGTCGAGGACGAACGCGGCCCGTGGTGGCAGCCGCAAGGCGAACAGCCGCCGGCCGCCCTGAACCCGACCGCGCCGATCGCCGGGCTCCTCCACGCGCACAACGTCAAGCACCCGTGGCTGAAGCCGGCCACCGAGTTCTGCTGGCGGGCGCTCGCCGAACTGGACGAGATCGGCGCGTACGACGCGATGTGCGTGGTGCGCTTCCTCGACCGGGTCCCCGACCGCGAACGGGCCCGAGCCGAATTCGACCGCCTCGGTCCCTCGCTGCGCGCCAGCACGGCCCTCGACCCGAACGAGCCCGGGCACACGCATTCGCCGCTCGACCTGGCCCCGACGCCGAACTCGCTCGCCCGCGGCCTCTTCAGCGACGAGGAGATCGGCCGCCACCTCGACCACCTCATCGACACGCAGGGCGCCGACGGCGGATGGGCCCCGAACTTCATGATGTGGACGCCCGTGGTCGCCCACGAATGGGGCGGCTACCTGACGCGGGCGACGCTCGCGACGCTCCAGGAGTACGGCCGGCTCGCCTGACGCGGAAAGTCCGTGTCGAACGCGACATCGGTCTTGTTCCCGGCGTTCGGGTTCTCGCCACCGCGGCTGACGCGCTCGGCGGTAGCGGTGGCCTCGAGGTTGCCCAGGACTGCCGTGCCGTCGACGGTCAATGCCACGTTCATGCGGGCCAATCGCCGTGCTCGGCCAGGTCGAGGACCAGGGCGGCGATGTTCCAGGCGTCGTCGGCGCCGCTGTGGTGGCGGCCCTCCAGCGGCAGGCCCGCGATGTCGAGCGCGGCCGCCATGCCCGGCCTGCGGCGCAGCCCCCGGGCCTCCGTGAACCGCAGCTTCGCGTTGCGGTGCCGGCTCCCGAACGGGTAGCGGGCGCCCGTGGCCTTGCACTGGCGCTCGAACTGCCTGCGGTCGTAGTCGCCCCAGCTGGCCCACGGCCGCGAATCGGATCGGTGCTCGTCCATGAGGAGGCGGCAGGCCTCGGCGAAATCGACGCCGGTGTCGACCTCCTCCTGGGTGAGGCCGGTGAGCTCGGTGCAGAACGCACTGACCCGGGATCGCCTCGGCCGCACCAGTATGCGGTGCTTGGCGAGGCGCTCGCGCCGGTCGAGGTCGACGACCGCGAGGCCGATCTCGATGATCTCGCTGACCGCACCGGGCGGCGGCTCGCCCTGCCAGCAGGTCGCCTCGACGTCGACCACATTGAGCAGCTGCCGCGGCGAATCCATGCCGTGCATCCTATGCGGGGGCCGCAACCGGTCTCAGCCCGAGACGGGACGCAGCCGCCAGAGCGAGGTCACTTCCCTGCGGCGGGCGTCGGCGAGGAGGTCGGGGCTCCGCTCGGTACCGGGATGGGAGGGCCGGGTGTCGAGCCGCCCGAGGACCTCGAGGCCCGCGTTCGCGAAGGCGCCCAAGAGGTCGGCCCGAGTGCGCAGGCCCAGGTGCTCGGCGAGGTCGGAGAAGACGAGCCAGCCTTCACCGCCCGGGTTCAGGTGGTCGGCGAGGCCGGTGAGGAAGCCGTGGAGCATGGCGCCGTCGGGGTCGTAGACGCCGCCTTCGACGGCCGAGACGGGCCTGCCGGGCAGCCAGGGCGGATTGCACACCACGAGATCGGCCCGGCCGTCCGGGAACAGGCCCGGTACGGTCGCGTCGATGCGGTCGGCGAGGCCCAGCCGCTCGGCGTTGTCCCGGGCGCAGGCCAGCGCACGCGGATTGACGTCCGTCGCCGTGACCCGGTCGAAGCCGCGGCGCGCCAGGACCGCCGCGAGCACACCGGTCCCGGTGCCGAGGTCGAACGCGGTGCCGGTGACGGCGGGCGGCGGCGCCTGCGCCACGAGGTCGACGTATTCGCCTCGGATCGGCGAGAACACGCCGTAATGCGGGAAGACGCGGTCGCCGAGCGCGGGCACGAGCACGCCCTGCTCACGCCACTGGTGCGCGCTGAGGACGCCCTGGAGCTCGGTGAAGGCGACCGCGATCGGCCCGGAAGGGGGCCCGTAGGCCTCCGTGCAGGCGCGGCGCACCTCGGGTGCGCGGCGCAGGTCGAGGCGGTAGTCGTCGCCGAGGACGACGACGAGCCGCCCCAGCAGCCGGGCGCGGCGGCCGCGGTGCTGGCGGTGCCGGTGGAAGGTCTCGGCCGCGGTGCCCTGCGAGGGGCGCGGCTCGCCGATGCGGCGGTCGAGGGCGCGCAGCAGCTGCCGGGCGTTGTGGAAGTCGCCGCCCCACACCAGGGCCGTGCCCCCGTTGACGAGGCGGTACGCGGTGTCGGCCTTCATCCGGTCGTCGGCCGCGACGACCGCGGACGGCGGCGGCGTCGAGTTCTCGGAATGCCATGCGGCGGCATGGAATTCGTCGGTCTCGGTCCTACTGGCGGACACTGGGCGCTCCCGGTGATCGAAGGTGCGAGGTCGGCTGCGTTCCGTTCGAGGGCGCGGAGACGGGCATCGTCTCGACCTCATTTCACCGATTTCCGGCAGAGTCTTCCACAGGGCCCGAAGCGCCGGGTTTGCGGGCGGCGCCGATCAGGTGCGGGCTCACCGAGAGCGGAAACGGCAGGTCCGGGTACCGCCGCGCCTCGAGGTCGTCGGTGCGCAGTCCTGCGCGTTCGATCGCCGCCCCGGTGTCGCGGCCGGTGTGGCAGCCGCCGAACGCGTGCGACCAGAACACCGCGTCGAACGCGTGCTCGGCCCAGCGGATCGGCCGGTTCGCCGAGGCCACGTGCTCGAGGCACCACAGGCGCCCGCCGGGTCGCAGCACCCGGTGGATTTCCGCGAGCGCGCGGTCCTGGTCGTCGACCGAGCACAGGACGAGGGTCGACACGACCGCGTCGAACGAACCGCTCTCCAAGGGAAGCGCCTCGGCCCGACCGTCGAGCACCGTCACGGCGACGCGGGACGCCGCGGCCTGCTCGCGGGCGAGGTCCCGCAGGTGCGCTTCGGGTTCGACGGCCACCAGTTCGCCGACCGTGTCGGGGTAGTGCGGGAAATTGGCGCCGTTTCCGCAGCCCACTTCGAGGACGCGGCCCTCGAGCCCGGAGAGGAGTCGTCGGCGCCACTCCCCCAGGCCGCGCTCCTCGAGGGAGGCGGCGAGGCCGGGATACCAGCGGGCGAACAGGCGGCGCGGACGGCGTGCCATGCGTTCCTCCCTCCGGCGGCGGTGTCTTCGAGCCTATGCCGGGTCACTCCGGTTTGCGGGCCGAGCCGACGATGTGCGGGCTCTTGGAGACCGGGAACGGCAGGAACGCGAAGCGCTCCTCGCTCATGCCGCCGGTGTCGAACCCGGCCTCGCAGATCGCGCCGAGGGTGTCGCGGGAAAGGTGGCAGCCGCCGTTGAGGTGGGTCCAGAGCACGGCGTCGAGGACCTTCTCGGTCGCGGGGCGGGGCCGGCCCGGCGCGCCCCCCGGGGCGCAGCCCCCCCGCAGGGCCCCGCGCCGGGGTTCGTGGCCGTTCTCGGGCGCGCGCCGGCCCCGCCCCGGCGCGCCGACGTGCTCGAAGCCCCGCAGCTGACCGCCGGGTTTGAGGACTCTGGCGATCTCGGCGAGCGCGTCGGCCTGGGAGTCGACCGAGCAGAGCACGGCCGTGGCGACGACGGCGTCGAACGAGCCGGACTCGACGGGCAGGGCCTCGGCGGTGCCGCCGACGACCGTGGCCTTGAGCCCGAGTTCGCCGGCGCGGGCGCGGGCGAGGTCGCGGAAGTGCTCCTCGGGTTCGACCGCCACGAGTTCGGTCACCGCCTCCGGGTAGTGGGGGAAGTTCGCGCCGAAGCCGCAGCCGATCTCGAGGACGCGGCCTTCCAGCGGGGCCAGCAGCCTCGCCCGCTGCGCGGCGAGGCCGCGCTCCTCGAGCCGGGCGGCGGCGTCCGGGTACCAGCGGGCGAACAGTGGGCGCTTGCGACGTGCCATGGGGGTGCTCCTGTGTGGCATTGCGGCCAGGGGTGGACGGTCCTGCTTCGGAGCCTAGCGGGGACGGCGGGTTCGGGGTGGACCTCCGGTGGACCCGCGGATGGAGGTCCAGGTCACTACACTCGCGGGTGATCGGTGAAAGGGGGCGGCGGTGCTGCGGCGAAGGGTGGTCGTCGAAGGACGGGTGCAGGGCGTGTTCTTCCGGGCCGAATGCCGGCGGGAGGCGCAGTCGCTGGGGCTGGCCGGGTGGGTCCGCAACCGCGCGGACGGCACCGTCGAAGCGGTGTTCGAAGGCACTGCGGCGCAGGTCGAGGCCATGATCGCCTGGGCGGGGCACGGCCCGCCGACCGCGGTGGTGGCGCACGTCGGGGTGTTCGCGGAGGAACCGGAGGGCCTGGCCGGGTTCGAGGTCCGGGGCGGGTGACCGGGCTCAGTCCTCGTCGCTGGACGATCGAGCCAGCAGCGCCACGGCGACCACGACGGCGGCCAGCAGGATCACGGCCACGAGCAGGGTGTCGACCGCGAACAGGGCGTTGAACATCTGGGCGATGAACGGTGCCAGGATCGCCAGCAGTGCCGCCAGCGCGATCCATCGTGCGTTGCGGCGCATGAAGTCCATCGAGGCTCCTTCCGGGGTTGCCTCGAGCCTACGGGAGCGGCCTCGCGGACCGGCCGCCCCTCAGTTGGTCCGCGTGTTGGGCAGGTGGTCGCCGAGGTAGCCGATCCAGATCTTCCCGGTGGCGCCGCCGGCGTCGTCGAGGAAGTGCATGCGGGGCGCGGGCGAGCCGACCTGCTGGAGTTTGATGTGGGAGGGCATGTAGACGCGGCCTGACGGGTCGATCTCGGTGGGGACGCGGAAGACCCTGGCGCGGTGGAACTTCGGGTTTCCCGAGACCGAGTCGGACTCCTTCATGGACACCATGGTCGGGGTGATGATGGGCGCTCCGGGGAGGGGGCGGGCGCACCAGTCGTAGAAGCCGCCGGTGAAGCGGGATTCGGCGCGGGCGGCGGCGTAGGCGTCGAGGGCGCGCAGGGCGTCCCAGGTGCGGCCGGTCCAGCGGCGGCGCTGGCGCGGGTACATGACGTCGAGCCGGGACACTTCGGTGTCGAGGGCGTCGGGGAGGTCGAGGTGGCGCAGCTGTTTGCGGGCGCGCTGGACGACGTCCATGAGGCTCTCGGCCTCCCGGCAGTCGTCCTGGTCGGCTTCGCTCTGGACGCCGTAGACGGGGTCGGCGTGCTCGGCGAGGCGGCTTTCGAGCCAGCGGATGCGGTCCTGGGCTTTGCGTTCGTGCTCTTGGAGTTCGGTGTAGTCGAGTTCGAGCTGGTCGTACTGCCTGCGGAGTCGTTCGAGCTCCTGGCTGGGGGCGCGGGAGCCGAGGAGTCCGGTGGATTCGACGGCGCGGGTGAGGGCGTCGAGATGGGCGGACATGGTCTTGATGAGGCCGGTGGTCTCGGAGTCGCCGCCGCGTGCCATGTCGACGAGGGTCTCGAGGACGGCGTCGTCGAGGCGGTCGGCGAGTCTCGCGGCGATGTCGTCGGCGAGGCTCGCGGGCAGGGCGGGCGCGGGTGGCGTTTCCGGTTGCGGGGGCTCGGGTTCGGTCGTCAGTTCGGGCTGCGGTTCGGGTGTCTCGACTGCGGGTTCGGGGGCGGGTGTCCTCGGTTCGGACGGTGCGGCTGGTCTGGGTATGCGGGGTCCGCGGGGGACGGCTATCGCGGCGGGGCTGGGCGGGGCGGCGTGGAGTTCGACCGGTGGCAGTGCGCCGGAGAGTATGCGGGCGATCCTGGGTTCGGCGCGGCGTATGTCGGTGGGGAGGGGCCGGTGGACGGAGAGGTCGATGACGCCTCTGACGACGACTTCGAGTGAGCGCACGCCCTGATCGCGTATCGCGCCGCCGCCGCGGGGCTGGTGGCGCATCGGGTAGGTCTCCTCCCCCGGCCGCACGCCGGGCAGGTAGGTGCGCAGGCCGCCGCCGAAGACGCTGAGGTCGCCGCCGAGCCAGGCGTTGAGGTCGTCCTGGGTGCGGGAGTCGTAGAGGCGGGCGATGACGGCGACGCCCGCGAGCGCCTCGGCGAGGTGGTCGGCGCAGGCGGTGACGAGGTTGGGGTCGCCGCGGTCGACGGTGAGGACGATGAGGGGGACGGCGCGGTCGGGGCGGGCGAGCCAGCGGGTGAGCTCCTTGACCTCTTCGGGTCCGATGAGGTGCGGTCCGGCCTCGACGGGGACGGCCCCGTCGGTGGCGCGGCCGGTGGCGAGGAACGCGGGCATGAATCCCGGGGCGGTCACCTCGGCCGCCTCGAGCTCGCCTTCGACGGTGACGCGGACCCAGCCGGGCGCGCCTTTGTGGCCGGCGGCCCAGGTGGCGGTGGTGCGGAGCCGTCCGCCGACTGCGGGTGCGTCGTGGAGGTAGCGGCCGCAGAGGTCGTTGTCGGCGAAGGCGGTGCGCTCGCGGCCGCGGGCGTGTTCGCGGGTCGGTTCGCCGTCGTCCTCGATCCCGGCCCAGGCGGCGAAGCACCGCCGCAACCGGGGGCCGAGCCGCGGCCCGCCGTCGCGGAGCAAAGCTTGGTAGAACTGCGTCACGGCGCCTCCAACGGTCCAGCTCACGGCCACGTTGAGGCAACATGCTACTGGAAGTTCATCTTCGCGTCGTCATCCAAATCCAATAGGGACAGTTGGGTTCGCTCGGTGGGCGCGGCGAACCGCAGTCGTCGCTCAGACGGTCTCGGCGGCCGGCTCGTCGACGCGGGCGGGCGTCTGGGCACCGGACGCCTCGGGACCGGGGCGGTTCGCCTTGCCGAGGACGGGCCCGCCGACGTCGCGCTCGGCGAGGTGGCGGCGCACCGAGTAGGCGACCGCCGCGATCCAGACGACGGCGACGGCGACGGAGACCGCGACCGCGATCCCGGCGGGGGCGGCGATCCAGTCGCTGCGCAGCAGCGTGCGGGCGTTGGTCAGGATGATGACGCCGCCGACGGCCGAGCCGAGCACGCGCGGCGGGAGGTGGCGGACCAGCCAGGCCGCGATCGGCGCGGCGATGAGGCCGCCGGCCAGGAGCACGCCGACCCAGGCGAAGTCGATGCCCGCGCTGCCGATGCCGACGACGAAGCCGATCGAGGCGGCGAGCGCGACCAGGAACTCGGAGGTGTCGATGGAGCCGATGACCTTGCGGGGCTCGATGCGGCCGCTGGCGAGCAGCGCGGGCGTGCCGACCGGCCCCCAGCCGCCGCCTCCGGTGGCGTCGAGGAAGCCGCCGACGAGGCCGAGCGGGGTCAGGAACCGCTTGCGGAGGGGCTTGCCGAGGTGCTTGCCGTCGAGGCCGCGCAGGGTGAAGCGGATGAGCAGGTAGAGGCCGAGGGAGAGCAGGATGATCGACATGACCGGGGCGGCGACCTCGGTGGCGAGCCGCGACAGGACGGTGGCGCCCGCGAAGGCGCCGACGGCGCCGGGGAGGCCTATCTTGAGAACGACCTTCCAGTCGACGTTGCCGAAGCGCCAGTGCGAGGCGCCGGAGGCGAGGGTCGTGCCGATCTCGGCGAGGTGCACGGTGGCCGATGCGGCGGCGGGGTTGGCGCCGATGGCGAGGAGGAGCGTGGTCGAGGTGACGCCGTAGGCCATGCCGAGGCTGCCGTCGACGAGTTGGGCGGCCAGGCCGACGAGTCCGAGCATGACGAGGGTGCGCACGAGGAAGCCTTCCGGGTGATGACCGAAGCAGTAACTCTACTAATTCTATGGGAAATATAGATTCATGGGCCGTCGAGCGTCAACCTCGGGTCCCGTCAGTCGGGATCGCCCAGGTCGGGCACGAGCAACCATCACGCATACCGGAGTTTGCCCGTCATTTGCCCGCGAACATGCACGAACAGGGACACAATCGGGCGAGACGCCGCCGACGGCGGCCCGCAGAGAGGAAGACGCATGAGCAAACTCATCGCCGTGGCCTATCCCGACGTCCCCACCGCGCAGACGGTCCTGGCCAAGCTCGCCGACATGCAGAAACGCGAACTCATCAAACTCGACGACGCCGTGGTCGTCGAACGGCGCGACGACGGCAAGGTCAAACTCCACCAGTCGACCTCGCTGGTCGGCGTCAGCGCGACCGGCGGCGCGCTGTGGGGCGGACTCATCGGCCTGCTGTTCTTCGCACCGCTGCTCGGCATGGCCGTCGGCGCGGCCGCGGGGGCCGCGGGCGGGGCCATGACCGACGTCGGCGTCGACGACTCCTTCATGAAGGACCTCGGCAAGGAGCTCAGCCCGGGCAGCGCCGCGCTCGTGGTCCTCGTCCGCACCATGACCGAGGACAAGGTCCTCGAAGAGCTCGGCGGCCAGTACCAGGGCAAACTCCTCCAGACGAACCTCTCGTCCGAAGAGGAGGAGCGGCTGCGCGGGCACATCGCCGCCGCCACGGCCAGGGCCTAGCACCCGCGAGGCGTGCCCGCGGCGACTCCCAGCGCCGCGAGCACGCCTCTTGTTTTGCCTGTTCATCGCCCCTTCGATCCCCGATCCGCATACGCTCTCCCCGTGGACGGGACCAAACGAGCGGCCGCTGACATGCAGGGGTACTTCAGGTCCTATGCGCTGTCGAAGAACCCCTGGCACCGCATCGCCGCAGGCGAACCCGGCACGGTCCTCCTCCTGCGACTCATGCCGTTCCTCCTCATCGCCGTCACCATCCCCATCGCGCTCATCGACGACGAGGCCGCCGAGTACACCGACTACGCGGTGATCCTCCTGCCGGCCTTCACCGCGCTCGTCAACGGGCCCTTGGTCACCGCCGGCGCCACGCTCGTCGTCGCCGCCGTCGTCAGCTCCGGGCAGTACGCCCTCGGGCTCCTCCCCTACCCCGAGTCCGCCTGGAGCGACCTGCCGCCCGTCGTCATCATCGGCGCGCTGTGCACGGCCCTCTCCTGGATCAGGAACCGCATGGTCAACCGCCTGATCTCGATGACGCTCGTCGCCGAGGCCGTCCAGACCGCGATCCTGCCCGAACTGCCCGCGCACATCGGCGGCGCGCGGGTCGCCGTCGCCTACCGGACGCACGACAGCCCCGGCCTGGTCGGCGGCGACTTCTACGACGTGCAGGAGACCGATCTCGGCATCCGCGCCGTCGTCGGCGACGTCCAAGGCCACGACCTCGCCACCGTCCAGCTCACCGAGGCGCTCCTGGGCACCTTCCGCGAACGATCGCTCGACGACCCCGACCTGCGGACGCTCGCCGCCCGGATGGAGCGGCGCGTGCGCATGCACAACCGCGGCCGCGGCGAATTGGACCAGTCCTACGCCACCGCCGCGTTCGTCGAGATCACGCCCCGCTTCGACACCATCAGGGTCCTGCTGTGCGGGCACCCCGCGCCGCTGCTCGTGCGCGGATCGGCGCAGCCGCTCTCCGTGCGGCCCATGCCGCCCCTCGGGCTCGCCGACTTCGGGCTCCAGGTCAGCGAGATCCGCGAAGCCACGCTCATGCCCGGCGACCTCGTCGTGGTCTTCTCCGACGGCCTCATCGAAGGCCGCAACGCCGCCGGAGAGACGTTCCCGGTGATCGAGCGGCTCAACGCGCACGTCACCTCGGGCATCCGCGACCCCGACCGCCTCCACCGCAAGCTCAAAGCCGACTTCCAGGGCGGCGGCTACGAGCGCACGGACGACCTGACCGTGCTGATCATTCAGACACCCGGTGCAACCTCGCGATAGGCCCTCCGCGTCAGGCATTGCGGAACCCCCACAGTGAAGGACACCGCATGCGACACACCTCCCGGCCCCTGGCGCTGATCGCCGCCGTCCTCGCCTTCGCGGCCTCCGGGTGCGGCTTCGGCAGCGGGGACGAGCCCGCCGCGGCGACCTCCACGGCGTGCGACGACCACGGCATCCAGATGTCGCTCACGCCGACCGGCATCGTCGGCGACCGCACCTTCATGGCGATCGGCCTGGTCAACTGCGGCGAGGAGCCGCTGCTGCTCGACAGCATGCCGCAGGTCGGCGTCTTCGGCGGGAACGTCGTCGCGCCCCGCGACCTGAACGCCCCCGAATCGGTCACGGTCGACCCCGGGCAGGGCGCGATCGCGCCCCTGTCGTGGACTCCGGCGACCGGGGGCGGTGAGACGGTCGAAGTGGACCGGTTCCTCGTCAACGCGCTGCCGGTGTACGCCGAGTACGAGCTCGAGCTGGCCGAGCCGATCGAACTCGGCGCCGAGCACGTGCTCGACCTCGGGGCCTGGCAGCTCTCCGGCGTACCCGCGGCCCAGCCCGCCGAGCCGGTGCAACCGGCCACCGACCGGCCGGAGGAGCCCGACTGCCCCGAAGAGGGTTTCCACGTCACCGTCACCCAGGGCAGCGCCGCCATGGGCGTGCGCTCCTCCGGGATCGAGCTCCTCAACTGCGGCACCGCGGACATCGAGGTCAACGGGTACCCGGTGATCGAGTTCCCCGGGGTCGACGTCGCGGTCCGGCACGGGTCGGACACGCTCCAGGACCCCGGGCCCGCGCCGATCACCCTCGCGCCCGGGGACACCGCGAGCGCGGGCATGCTGTGGACCAACAGGGTCGAGGCGGGCGACGTCGTGAACGCGACCGAGATCAGCGTCGGCTACGCCGAAGGCTCCCCGATGGAGACCGTCACGCCGGAGGCCTCGATCGACCTCGGCACCACGCGCCAGATCGAAGTCACCGCCTGGCGGTAGTCCGAGGACCGCAATGCGAACGGCGGCGGCGCATCGCCGCCGCCGTTGCTCGGTTCCCGTTTCGACGGTGCCGCGCTATTCGGCGCCTTCCTCGTGCCGCGGCTCGAAGTACGAGCGCGACGGGGCCTCTTCCGGGACGCCCATCGGCAGGTCCACGGTGACCGCCTCCCCGTTCGAGAAGACGAACGTGAGCTCGACGGTCGCGCCCATGGCAAGGTCCTCCTGCAACCCGTCCAGCACCAGGAAGGAGCCGGTCGTCGGCGCCAGGCGCACGTACGAGCCCGGGGCGATCTCGATCTCGAAGTCGCGCGTGCCCTCCAGTTCCGCGACGGGCCCTTCGCCTTCCGCGGGCTTCGACGTCGCGGCGTCGGCGGTCGGCGAGGCATCGGCCCCGGGGCTCTCGGTGGCGTCGGCGGTCGGCGACGCATCGGTCTCCGGAGTGGTCGACTCGTCCGCGGTAGGCGTCGGCTCGTCCGCCCCGGGCGTCTCCCCCGGGACGACCATCTCGGTCACGAGGATGACGGACTCGGCGGCCGAGCTCGTCACCGCCTCGAGGACCACGGGCTCGTCGCCGAGGTTGTCGATCCAGACCCGCAGCGGGGCCTGCCCGCCCTCAGGGTAGAAGCCCTGTTGGCCGAAGTCCACCTGCAGGTCGCGCAGGGCCAGCGCCCCCGCGTCCACATTGACGCCGGAGACCGCCGGCGCCATCTCGCTGGTCTGGGCGGTCCTGCTCGCCCCGCACCCGGCCAGGGCCACGCCCACCACCGTCAGGGCCGCGGCCCAGCGGACCCCGGCCGACACCGCGCTCGCTTCTCGTCTCTCCACAAGCGCCACCTTAGGCGCGAGAGGGCCCCGCTCCCGGCCGCGACATACCGGGCGTCGCGCTCGGGTTCGTGGTGGCCCGGTTCCCGGCGGAGCGACCGCTGCGCGATGCGACGCGCGGACGCGAAGTCGACATGGGCGAGGGTTTCGGGGCCCCGGACCCGGCGCCGTCGGAGGAACGGGGTGCGCGGATGATCGCCGACGTCATGCAGCGCGAACGCGCGACGGTCTGCACCGAGGTGTCCCGGGCGACCGACGGTCTGCTCGACCGGTCGGACGCGTGCGCGCTGCGCCAGGTCTATGTGCCGCAGCGGGCCGGAGCGGAAGCGACGGTGCGCAAGATCGTCGCCGTCCACCCGGTCCCGCCGGAGGTGCTCACTCCGGCGTCCACCCAGGCGGTGCGAGCCGGGCTCCTGTCCGTCGAAAAGGGACGACTCACGCCGACCGCCCAGGGCAGGCGGCATTCAAGCGGTTCATCGCGGCCTTGCGCCACCGGCTCGACATGCGCCTGGACGACTGGGACCTCGCCGAACCTGGGGACCGCAAGGTCTTCGGCAAGGCGGTCACCCGCATCGCCCCGGCGATCACCGCGGAAGTGGTCCAGGAACGGCAGCCTCCGCTGCGGCGCGGCCCTGAACGGGCGGCGCGTCGCGCTCAGCCGGATGCCCGCACCGCGCTCCCGGTACCAGGTTTCAACGCGTTGCGCGGCTTCGAACTCGCCGTCGACGCGGCGCTCGATCAGGGCCGCGGCGCCGAGCTTCGCGCACTGGTCCGCGGTGTGTCACTCCCGGAGTGCGCGGGCCCCTCCCTCTCCTATAGTATGTGACATATTACTGTTCGGTGAACGGCCGCTGCCGCTGCTGCTTCCAGGTCGCCCCAGGCGGCTCCCGCAGTACCATGTCACACGTCATCGAGATTGGAAGCCCCATGTCGGCACCCGAATCGCGCCCCTGGCGCGGCGTCCTCGTCGCCACCGCCCTGCCGTTCAACGAGGACCGCACGGTCGATTTCCCGGCCTTCGGCGAGCACTGCGCCTGGCTGGTGGCGAACGGCTGCGACGGCGTCACCCCGAACGGCTCCCTCGGTGAGTACCAGACCCTCACCGAGACCGAGCGATCCGAGGTCGTCGCCACGGCCGTCGCGGCGATCGGCGGCGAGCGCGTCATGCCCGGCGTCGCCGCCTATGGCGCCGTCGAGGCCCGCCGCTGGGCCGAGCAGGCGCGCGACGCCGGGTGCGGCGCCGTCATGCTGCTGCCGCCCAACGCCTACCGGGCCGACGAGCGCTCGGTGATCGCCCACTACGAGGAGGTCGCGAAGGCCGGCCTGCCGGTCGTCGCCTACAACAACCCGATCGACACCAAGGTCGACCTCACTCCAGAACTGCTGGCGAAGCTCCACGCCGAAGGACTCATCCACGCCGTCAAGGAGTTCTCCGGCGACGTGCGGCGCGCCTACCGCATCGCCGAGCTCGCCCCCGGCCTCGACCTGCTGGTGGGAGCCGACGACGTGCTGCTCGAACTCGCCGTCGCGGGCGCCGTCGGCTGGATCTCGGGCTACCCCAACGCACTGCCGAAGTCCACGGTGGAGCTGTACCGGGCGGCCGTCGCGGGCGACCTCGAAACGGCCCTGCCGCTGTACCGGCAGCTTCACCCGCTGCTGCGCTGGGACTCGAAAGTGGAGTTCGTGCAGGCCATCAAGCTCTCGATGGACATCGTCGGCCGCAAGGGCGGCCGGTGCCGCCTCCCCCGCGTGCCGCTCCTGCCCGAGCAGGCCGCCGAGGTCCGCACCGCCACCGAGCAGGCCCTCGCGGCCGGGCTCGCCTAGGAGGACCACCGATGCGCGGCAGACTCGTGCTCCAGACCGTCGAATCGCACACCGAGGGCATGCCCACCCGGGTCGTGACCGGTGGTGTCGGCGCCATCCCCGGGTCGACGATGATGGAGCGGCGGGAGCACTTCCGCGACCACTCGGACCATGTGCGCGGGTTCCTGATGAACGAGCCGCGCGGCCATGCCGCCATGAGCGGGGCGATCCTCCAGCCGCCGACCCGCCCGGACGCGGACTGGGGCGTGCTGTTCATCGAGGTCTCGGGCTACCTCCCGATGTGCGGGCACGGCACGATCGGCGTGGCCACGGTGCTCGTCGAGACGGGGATGGTGCCGGTGACGGAGCCGTGGACCACGGTCCGCCTCGACACCCCGGCCGGCCTGGTGCAAGTCGAGGTGCGGGTCGAGGACGGCGCGGCCAAGGCCGTCACGCTGGTGAACGTCCCGGCGTTCTCGGTCGGGCTCGACCGCACCGCGACCCTCGAAGACGGCCGGGAGATCCGCTACGACTTGGCCTTCGGCGGGAACTTCTACGCGTTCGTCGACCTCGACGACCTCGGCCTGCCGTTCGACCGGGCCGCCGGGAACGAACTCATCGCCGCCGGGCTCGACATCATGGCGGCGGTGAACGCCGCGGCGGAGCCGGTGCACCCGCTCGAGCCGTCCATCCGGGGCCTCCACCACGTCTACCTGACCGCGCCCGGATCGGACGCGAAGCACTCCAGGCACGCCATGGCGATCCACCCCGGCTGGTTCGACCGCTCCCCTTGCGGCACGGGCACCTCCGCTCGCATGGCCCAGCTGCACGCCCGCGGCCTCCTCGGGCTCGAGGAGGACTTCGTCAACGAGTCGTTCATCGGCTCGCGGTTCACCGGCCGCCTCGTCGGCGAGACCGAGGTCGACGGCCTCCCGGCTGTCATCCCGTCCGTCACCGGCCGCGCCTGGATAACCGGTACCGCCCAGTACACGCTCGACCCCGACGACCCCTTCCCCAGCGGGTTCATCCTCTGAGCCTTCCCGCATACTGTGACGCGCCACGTGTGACACACCACTGAGGAGGTCCTGATGCCAGCTCGAGCCGGAGCCGCGCAGGCCGTCGCGATGTCCCTGCCCGAGATGGGCGGGCGCCGCGCCAGCTACCGGGAGCGCATCGGCGAGGCCCTCCGGGCCGCCGTCATCACCGGGGAGCTCGCCCCGGGCAAGGTCTACTCGGTGCCCGTCCTGGCCGAGCAGTTCGGGGTCTCCGCCACTCCCGTGCGCGAGGCGATGCTCGACCTCGTCAAGGAAGCGCTCGTCGAACCCGTGCCCAACAAGGGGTTCCGGGTCAAGGTCGTCTCCGAATCGCAGCTCGACGAGTACACGAAACTGCGTGAGCTCATCGAGATCCCGACGACCGTGGCACTCGCGACGACCGCGGACCCGGCCGACATCGAAGCGCTGCGCCCCCTCGCCCAGGCCATCGTCGACGCCGCCGCCGAAGAGGACCTCATCGCCTATGTCGAGGCCGACATGCGCTTCCACCTCGAGATGCTCGCGCTCTCCGGCAACGCCACGCTCGTCGAGACCGTCCGCAACCTGCGCCAGCGCTCACGCCTGTACGGCCTGACCGCCCTCATGGAACTGGGCGAACTGGAGGAGTCGGCCGGGGAGCACCTGGAGATCCTGCACGGCCTCCTCACCCGCGACCCCGAGTACGTGCGCCAGGTGATGGAGCTGCACCTCAGCCACGTTCGCGGCTCCTGGGCCCAGCCCACCTGACACCGGACGACGCGAAGCGGCCGTGAGCGCGACGCCCACGGCCGCTTCCTCCTGCGTCCGGGTCAGTGGTCGTCCCAGTGGCCGGCATGGGCCGCGTGGCGGTGCCCGTCGTGCACGTAGTCGCTGTGGTCGCCGTGGGCGACCGCGACATGCCCGCAGTCCTCACCGTGCTCGTGGGCGTGCCCTTCGTGGACATGATGGCCCTGCGGCTCGCATTCGTCGACGTGGTCGCCGTGCACCCGGTGCAGGTGACCGTCGTGGGCGTAATCGGTGTGGTCGCCGTGCAGCACCGCGGTGTGGCCGCAGTCCCTGCCGTGTTCGTGCGCGTGCCCGGCGTGTTCCATGTGTGCGGCCATGTCGCCGCCCTCCTCAGTCTTTCCCCGTTGCGAGCCGGCGCGTAGGCGCGGCTCCACGTCACCGTAGCGTCGCCGCACGACCCGTTTGAGGGCTTTTCGTGATCCGGTGCGACGGTTTCCCGACGGGCGCGGCCGGTCAGCGGCGTTCGGCGTCGCGGATCGCCGCCGCGGCGTTGATGAGGCCGATGTGGCTGAACGCCTGCGGGTAGTTGCCGAGCATCGCACCGGAGTCGGCGTCGATCTCCTCCGACATGAGACCGAGGTCGTTCGCGCAGGCCGCGGCCTCCTCGAGCACGTCTCGGGCCCGCTCGACCCGTCCGGTCAGGGCCAGTGCCTGCGCGAGCCAGAACGTGCAGATGATGAACGCGCCCTCGTCGCCTTCGAGCCCGTCGGTCCCCGATTCGTAGCGGCGCACCAGGCCCTGCCGGGCGCGAAGCCGCTCCGCGATGACATCGACCGTGGAGACGACGCGAGGGTCGTCGCCGGGCAGGAACCCGACGGCGGGCAGCAGGAGGACGGCCGCGTCGAGGTCGTCGCCGTCGAACGCCGCGCCGAAGGCGCCGATGGCCGGTTTCCAGGCGTACTCCTCGATGGCCTCGCGGATGCGGTCGCGCGCGGCCGCCCAGCCCGGGGCCAGCTTCACCGGGTTGAAGTCCTCAGGGGTGAGTTCCTGGCCACTGAGGACGTCTCGGCCGAACGTCATGGCCTCGCGTTGTTCAACCTCGATGAGTTCGGCGTGTTTGACGGCGCGGTCGAGCGCGACCCAGCACATGAGTTTGGAGTAGGTGTAGTGGCGGGGGGCGCCGCGCGACTCCCAGATGCCGTGGTCGGGCCGTCCCCAATGGTCCGCGGCCGCGTCGGCGACGCCGGTGAGGAAGCGGCGCGATGCCGCGTCGAGGTGGGTCAGGTGGGGGCGCAGCTGCCAGGCCGCGTCGAGGAATTCGCCGTAGACGTCGAGCTGCGGCTGCTGCCAGGCGGCGTTGCCCACGCGCACGGGACGCGAACCGCGCCAACCCGACAGATGGGTGAGTTCTCTTTCGGACAGGTCGTGTTCGCCGCCGACGCCGAACATGATCTGGAGCGGGTTCTCGGGGTGGTAGTGGGCGGCGGCACGGGTGATGAACTCGAAGAACTGGATCGCTTCCTCGGTGGATCCGGCGGCGGCCAGCGCCTGCACGGTGAAGCTGGCGTCGCGGATCCACGAGAAGCGGTAGTCCCAGTTGCGGCCCGCGCCGACGGCTTCGGGCAGGGAGGTGGTGGGGGCGGCGACGATGGCGCCGGTGGGTTGGTAGCGGAGGGCTTCGAGGACGAGGATGGAGCGCCGCACGAGGTGGGGCAGGGGTCCGTCCCAGGTGGGATGGGCGTCGCTCCAGCGCTGCCAGCCCTGGATGGTCTCTTCGAGTGCGACGTCGATGGCTTCGGGTGTCCAGGTCGCGGGTGGTTCGTCGGCGAGTCCGGCGGACTGGGTCACGAAGCGGAGCTTCTCGCCTTCGTCGAGGGTGATGCGGACGGTGGCGGCGGCGTCGCTGAATTCGAGGTCGATGGGGCAGGTGAGGACGAAGCGGACGGGCCCGCCCGTCGCCAGGACACCTCCGGGGATGGTGGTGAAGATGGGTTTGACGAGGCCGAATTCGGGTCGGGGCTTGAATTCGAAGTCGATCTCGATGCGCCCTGCGGTGCATTCGAGGACGCGGATCGTGGCCCTGGGGGCGCGGGAGGCGAGCCTGAGCCGCACGCCGGTCTCGGCCTCGGTCGAGGGGCCGATGGCGAAGGTGTCGATGAGGTGGGCGGTGCCGGTGTCGGTGGTGAAGACGGTGCGAAGGACCAAGGTGTCGCCGACATAGGAGCGTTCGCTGGTGAAGGGGCCGGACGGGCGGATCGACCAGTGGCCGGCGTCGGGGTCCAGGAGGCGGCCGTAGACGGCCGGGCTGTCGAAGCGGGGGCGGCAGAACCAGTCGATGGATCCCTCGGAGGAGACGAGGGCGGCGCAGCGGCGGTCGGAGAGGAGGGCGTAGTCCTCGATCGGGCGGTAGCGGGCGTGCGCGCCCGTCTCGGCGTCGTCCTGGTGGTGCATGATGCGGCTCCTCGCCATTGGCGCTGGCGGCATTGTATGGCGCGCTTCTTGTGTCCCGATGGCTTTCGGCGCCATCCCGCTCAGCGCGGTCTTCTACAGCGCGGCCCTTTGCAGCGCCGTCCTTTGCAGGGCCCTCCTTTGCAGGGCCGTCCGTTCGGTGCCATATGCCGCGCGACATATGACATTCCACCGGCTGGTGGCATTGGGCGGCGACGGGGGCGGCGGGTTCCGGGGTTGTGACCCGGGGCAAGTCCCATGACGCTAGAAATGAATACGGTTTTCATTTGTATATGGTTCCGAGGCGTACCGTCCGAACCTCCCCCTTGGAGTCCTCCCTTGCCTGTCTCCCGCCGTTCACTCCTCGCGGCCGCCTCCGCCGCCCCGGTCCTCGGCCTGGCCGCCTGCTTCTCCGAAGGCTCGGAGGGGGCAGCGGCGTCCGGGCGGGTCCGGGTCGCGCACATGCAGCCGCCCCGTTCAGGGCTCTCACCACTGACCGACGACGCGTTCAAGCTCTCCCGCTGGGCCACCGCCGAGACCCTTGTCGTGCTCGACGGCGACGGCAACGCACTTCCATGGCTCGCCACCGAGTGGGTCCAGGACGGCAAGACCTGGACCTTCACGCTGCGCGAGGACGTGGTCTTCCACGACGGCACCGCGTTCACGGCCGAAGCCGTCGCCAATGCGCTCACCGTCGCCTCGCAGGCGGCGCCGAAACCCCGCATCCTCGACGGCGTCGAGCTCACTGTGGAGACCGCGGGCAACACGGTCGCCGTCACCACCGGAGACACCGACCCGCTGCTCCCCCACCGGCTGTCCTCGCCACAGCTCTCGATCCTCGCGGCGAAGGCCTACCGCGACGGGATCGTCGACCCGGTGGGCGCGGGCACCGGCGCGTTCGTCCTCACCGCGGTCGACGGCACCTCCTCGGCTTCCCTCGACCGCAACGAGGACTGGTGGGGCGGCGAGGTGCTGGCCGCCGGCATCGACGCGTCGTTCGTGCCCGACGGCACCGCCCGGGCCGGGAAGCTCCGCGCGGGCGAGGCCGACATCGTCGAGTCCATCCCGGTCTCCCAGGCCGGCCTGCTCGAGCCGGACCAGATCACCGAAGTGCCCATGCCCCGCACCTGCACGCTCTACCTCAACTGCACGACCGGGCCGTTCGCCGACCCGGCCATGCGGGCCGCCGTCCGCGAGGCGATCGATGCCGCCACCATCGTGGACGGGGTCTACGACGGCCGCGCCGACCTCGCCGAGGGCCTGCTCGGCCCGGCGATCCCGTGGGCCGCCGAACGCCCCGGCCGCACCGAGCCCGCCACCGCCGCGGATCCCGCCGGGACCACGATCACGTTGGGCACCTTCACGGACCGGGCTGAGCTGCCCGAGGTCGCACAGGTCCTCCAGCAGCAGTTGCAGGACGCCGGATTCACCGTCGCGCTCGACATCCGCGAGTACGCGAACATCGAGGCCGACGCGCTCGACGGCGCGTTCGACGCGTTCCTGCTCTCGCGCGCCACCGTCCTCGACTCCGGCGACCCGGTCGCGTACATGTTCTCCGACTTCGCTTCCGAGGGCTCGTTCAACCTCTCCCAGTTCGCCGACGACGGCGTGGACGCGGCCCTCGACACCGCGTCCGCGACCCCGCCCGGCGAGGAGCGGCGCGCGGCCGTCCTCGCGGCCGAGACGGCCATCCTCAACGCCGACGCGGCGATCCCGCTCCTGCACGAGCGGGTCATCCAGGGCGACGCGGCAGGCGTGACCGGGTCCATCAAGGACCCCCGTGAGCGCGAACTCGTCGGCCCCGAAACCAGCGTGGCGTAGGCGGCGACATGCGGACCGTCCTCGCCCGGCTGGCCGCCTTGGCGACGCTCCTCGCGGTCGTGGGCCTGCTGCCGTGGCTCTCGCGGAACGACCCGGCGCTCACCGTGCTCCGCGCGAAATCGGCCGAGCAGGAGGCGACCCCGGAAGCGCTCGACGCGATCCGCGCCGACCTCGGGCTCGACGCCGGACCGCTGGCGCTCCTGGGCCGATGGGCCGCCGACCTGCTCCGCGGCGACCTCGGCACCTCGTGGACCTCCGGATACCCCGTGGGACCCGCCGTCGCCTCGGGGCTCGGGACCTCCTTGACGCTCATGGCGGGCGCGCTCACGGTCGCGCTGCTCCTGGCGGCCGCGCTCTGCGCCCGGACCGTCTGGCGCGGCGCTCGCGGCACGCTCGGCGAAGGCCGCCCCGGCGGCGCGATCGGCGCGGTCCTGGTGGCCTGCCCCGAATTCCTCATCGCCACGGTCGGCCTCATCGTCGTGGGCGTCTGGCTCGGCTGGCTGCCGACCTCAGGCTGGACCGGGCCCGCGAACCTCGTGCTGCCCGCCGTCGCCATGGGCGTCCCGGCCGGCGCGGTACTCGGCAGGCTCATCGGCGACGCCCTCCCGGGCGCGTTCGACGAACGCTGGGTGGCGCTGTGGCGCTCGGCCGGCGTCACCGAGGGACGAATCGCATTCGGTGTCCTGCGGCGCGCCCTGCCCGCGGTGATGACGCAGTTCGGGATGGTGGTCGTCGGATTGACCGGCGGAGCCGTGGCGGTCGAGACGATCTTCGCCGTGCCGGGGATCGGCCGGACCGCGCTGGGAGCGGCCAAATCCCAGGACCTGCCGCTCCTGCAGGGCAGCGTGCTCGCGCTCATGTGCCTCGGGCTCGCCGCCGGGGCGCTCGGCCACCTGGCCCGCCGGGCCATGCTCGGCTCAGGCCTGCGCGACGCCGCACTGACCCCACCGCCGCCTCCACGCGGTCCCTCGGGAGCGCGCCAGTACGCGGTTCCGGCGGGCCTCGCGGCCGTCCTCGCATCGACCGTGGCGTGGGGCCTGCTCCGCGACCCGCTCGCACTGGACGTCACCGCGAAACTGCTGCAACCGTCGTGGGCGCATCCGCTCGGCACCGACGCGCTCGGCCGCGACGTGCTCGCCCGCCTCGGCCACGGCGCCGCCCACACCGTCGGAGCGGCGGTCGCGGTGTGCGCGTTCGGATTCGTGCTCGCACTCGCGCTCGGGTTCGCGCCGCAGGCGTCGGCGGGCGCCGCGGACGTCGCGAACGCCGTACCGCCCGTCCTCGCCGGGGTGCTCGTGGCGGCGGCGCTCGGCCCGGGCACGGTGGGCGCGGCGATCGCCGTCGCGCTCGTCTCCTGGCCGACCCTCACCGCGCACGCCGCCGCACTGACGCAAGAGGCCAGGGCCGCTTCGTACCTGACCGCCCAGCGGGCCCTGGGCGCGAGCCCGGGCTGGATCACGATCCGGCACGTGCTGCCGGAAGTGGCCGGGCCCCTGGCGCGGCACGCGGTACTGCGCCTGCCCGGCATCGCACTGGCGATCGCGTCACTGGGATTCCTGGGGCTCGGCACGCAGCCGCCCACGCCCGAATGGGGTCTCCTGCTCGACGAGTCGCGCGCCTACGTGGAGATCGCACCCGTCGCCGCGCTGGCTCCGGCCGCCGCGATCGCGTTCCTCGCGGCACTGACCGTGTCGAGCGCCAACCTCACCCGGTTGCCCCGCCGGAAGGCGGCGTTCGCATGAACGCCCGCACTCCGGTCGCCTCCGTCGTTCACCGCGTCCCCGGTCCCAGCCGGCAGATCAGGCACCCGGGACCGCGGCCCGCGGGGCTTGCGCCACCGAAGAACGCCCGGCGTCGACGGTCGGTGATGAAAGTCCAGCGCTGCGACGTGTCAATCGAGAAGGTGGAGTCCCCGTGAGCGAGCCGCTACTCGATGTCCGTGACCTTCGCGTCGCGATCGGACGGACGGAAGCCGTGCGCGGCATTTCGTTCAGCATCGACCCCGGTGAGATCGTGGCGCTCGTCGGCGCCTCGGGCGCCGGGAAGTCATTGACCGCCAAGGCGATCCTGGGGCTGCTGCCGACCTCGGCGCACGCGTCGGGCAGCGCGGTGGTCGACGGCACCGAGATCATCGGCGCCGAACGTGCGATGCTCGGCCGGCTGCGGGGCCGCACCCTCGCCTACGTGCCGCAGGACGCCCTCACGGTGCTGAGCCCGGTACACCGGGTCGGTGACCAGATCGCCGGGACCATCGCCTCGGTGCGCGGCGTCGGCGGGGACGCCGCACGGCAGGCCGCGGTGGACGCGCTCGACGCCGTCGGCATACCCGACCCGGCCGCCCGCGCCCGCGACTATCCGCACCAGTTCTCCGGCGGCATGCGCCAGCGCGCCGTCATCGCCCTCGCCACGGCCGCCTCCCCGAAATTGATCGTGGCCGACGAGCCGACCACGGCGCTCGACGTGCGGACCCGCACGCAGATCCTCGACCTCCTGCGGGACCGCTGTGCCGCAACGGGAACCGGCATACTCGTCATCACCCATGATCGGGCGGTGGTCGACGAGTACGCCGACCGCGTGCTGGTCATCGAGGGGGGCCGGCTGCTCACCGGCGCGAGTCGCGAGCGCCTGGTGGTCACCTCGCGTGCGCCCTTGCAGGAAGCGGCGGCACTGCTGGAAGTCCGCGATCTGACAGTGGAATATCACCTGTCGCATGTGCCGCTCCACCACCGGCTGGGTATGGGAAACCGCAAAGGGAACCGCGCGGTTGACGGCGTGTCCTTCGACATCGCGGCCGGGGAGACGCTGGCGCTCGTCGGGCCTTCGGGTTCGGGCAAGTCGTCGACCGGCGCCGCGGTCCTGCGACTGCAGCGGCCCGCGAGCGGCACGGTCCGCTTCGAGGGCCGTGACCTCACCGGCATGCCCGAGCGCGACCTGCGCGCGCTCCGTCCGCGGTTCCAACCGGTGCTGCAGGACCCGTACGGCTCGCTCAGCCCGCGCCTCTCCGCCGGGGAGGCCGTGGCCGAGCCGCTGCGGGTGCAGCGCCGCTGGGACCCCGTGTCGGGACCGGCGAAGGTACGGGAGCTGTTCGCGCTCACCGGACTCGACGACGAGCTCGCCGACCGTCGGCCGCACGAGCTCTCGGGTGGCCAGTGCCAGCGCGTGAACATCGCCCGGGCGCTGGCGAGCGAGCCGCGGCTCCTGGTGTTGGACGAGCCGACTTCGGCACTGGACGCCCCGCTGCGCAGGGAGATCTTCGAGCTGCTCATCGGATTGCAGGAGCGGCTGGGTCTGAGCTACCTGTTCATCTGCCATGACCTGGAGGCGGTGCGGGGCTTCGCGCATCGCGTGGCGGTGATGGAACGGGGCCGGATCATCCGATGCGGACCGACGCAGGAGGTCTGCGACGAGCTCGGCACTCGGGATGAGACGGCGGCTGCCGAGGCGATCTAGCGGAAGGCTCCGGACCGTGGTCCACGGGCTCTTCGACGGGCCGGTCGGGAGGCGCAGCCCGCCTCCCGACCGGATGTCAAGCCCGCTTGCGGTCGGCACGCCCGTACTGGCGAGGGAGCGGGTGCTCCGCGCCGAGCTCGTGCGCGGCCTGGCGCGGCCAGTACGGATTGCGCAGGAGTTCGCGGCCGAGCAGGACGACGTCGGCGCCGCCTTCGGCGAGGATCTTCTCGGCCTGCTGCGCCTCGGTGATGAGGCCGACCGCGCCCGTGGGCATCCCGGTCTCGCGGCGGATCCGCTCGGCGAACGGCACCTGGTAGCCGGGGCCCGCGGGGATCCGGGCGTCCGGGACGCTCCCGCCGGTCGAGACGTCGACCAGGTCGACGGTGTGCTCGCGCAGCAGCGCGGCGAGGCGCACGGTCTGGTCGGCGGTCCATCCGTCGGGTTCGATCCAGTCGGTGGCCGAGACCCGGAACAGCACCGGCACCTGCTCCCCCACCACCGCGCGCACCGCGTCGACGATCTCGAGCGCGAGACGGGCCCGGCGCTCGAAGTCGCCGCCGTACTCGTCTTCGCGGCGGTTCGAGACCGGGGAGAGGAACTCGTGGACGAGGTAGCCGTGGGCGCCGTGCACCTCGATGACCTCGTACCCCGCGGCGAGCGCCCGCTCGGCCGCCTCCGCGAACGCGGTGACGACCCCGCGGATCTCCTCGACGCTCAGCTCGTGCGGTACCGCATAGTCGCCGAACGCGATCGCGCTGGGCGCCACCGTCTCCCAGCCGCCCTCGTCCAGGGCGAGCGAGCCGCCGCCGCGCGCGTCGGTGCCGCCCTTCCGGCCCGCGTGCGCGATCTGGATGCCCGGGACCACCCCTTGGCCGCGCATGAACGCGGTGAGCCGCCTATGCCCTTCGACCTGGGCGTCGTTCCAGATGCCGAGGTCGGCCGGGCTGATGCGCCCCTCGGGCGCGATCGCGGTGGCCTCCACCAGGATCAGTCCGGGGCCGCCGACGGCGCGGGCGCCGTAGTGCTGCAGGTGCCAGTCGTTCGGCGCGCCGGTCGCGGGTCCCGCGGCCTCGGCGCTGTACTGGCACATCGGCGCCATCCAGATCCGGTTGGGGACGGTGGTCCCGCGCATCGTGATCGGGGCGAACAGATTGCTGGTCAAGGTGGGTCCTTTCGGGGTTTCGGGTCGGGCGCTAGCCGATGAGGTCGCCGAGGGCCTCGGCGGCCGCGGCGGAGGACTGCGGGTTCTGGCCGGTGACGAGGTTGCGGTCGACCTGCACGTGCGGGGTGAACGGGTCGGCGGCCGTGAAGACTACTCCGGCGGCCTCGAGCTCGTCTTGGAGCAGCCACGGGGCTTTGTCGGCCAGTCGAGCCAGGCGCTCCTCGGCGTTGCTGAAACCGGTGACGCGGTAACCGGCGAAGGCGTTCACGCCCTCGTCTTGGGCGGCGAGGAGCGCGGCCAGGCCGTGGCAGACCAGGCCGACGGGCTTGCCGTCGCGGAGCGCTCCAGCCAGCAGGCGACCGGAGTCGGCGTTGGCGGCCAGGTCTTCCATGGGTCCGTGGCCGCCGGGCGCGAACACGGCGTCGAAGTCGTCGGGGTCCACACCGGCGAGGTCCACGGGCTTGGCGAACTCGGCGGCCGTCGCGATCGCGGTGCGCAGGTGCGCGGCGGTCTCCGCGCCGCCGCCGGCTGCTTCGGTGAGGCTCGCCGGGTCGACCGGCGGCACCACGCCGCCGGGCGTCGCCACGGTGACCTCGTGCCCGGCGTGCTTGAACGCTTCGAGCGGGATCACGGCCTCCTCGGCCCAGTATCCGGTGGTGTGCTTGGTGCCGTCGTTCAGCGTCCACTCGTCGGCCCCGGTCATGATGAACAGCATCCTCGCCATGATGGCTCCTTCTCGTTGCGGTGCTTGCTACTCGTCGGTGCAGCTCGTGGTCGTGCCGCTATCGGTCGAAGCTCGCGTAGTACGACGCGGCCATGTCCTCGCCGCCGTGCCCCTGCGCGGAGGCGCGGCGGAAGCGCTCGGCCCCGGCCTCGCCCAGGTCGAGTCGGACGCCGTTCGCGCGAGCGGCCTCGACGATGAGCCGCGCGTCCTTCTCCGCGGTGTCGAGGCCGAAGCTGGTGTTCCTGGTTTCGCCCTTCAGGATCAGACCGCCCTTGAGGCGCGCGTATCCCGCGTCGAGCGGGCCGCCCTCGATGAGTTCGAAGAAGCGCCGCGGGTCGACCCCGAGGCCTTCGGCCAGCGCGAGGACTTCGCCGATCCCGTGGGTGAGCAGGAGGACCCAGCTGTTGGCGACGAGTTTGAGCCGGGAAGCGGCGCCGTCGGCGCCGTTCGGGCCGATCCACAGGGTCTTCGCGCCGACGGCGTCGAACACGGCGTTCGCGACCCGGTCGTCGTTGGGGCCGGAGGCGAGGACGGTGAGCTTGCCGGCTTCGGCGGGTTCGCGGGTGCCGAGGACGGGGGCGTCGAAGAACACGAGGTCGTGTTCGGCGGCGAAGGCGGCGAGTCCGGCGATGCCGTCGAGGCCCGCGGTGGTCGACTGGATCCATCGCGTGCCGGGTCGCAGTGCGGGAGCGGCTTGACGCATGACGTGGAGGGCGGCGGGTCCGTCGTGGAGCATGGTCACGATCGCTTCGGTGTCCGCGACGGCATCGGCGGGGGTGTCGGCGATGCGGATGCCGTCGGCGGTGAGCGGTTCGGCCTTTTCGCGGCTGCGGTTCCAGGCGGTGACCTCGTGCCCGGCGCGGGCGAGGTTGCGGGCCATGGCGGCCCCCATGATGCCGGTACCCAGGACGCTCACGGTCGGCTTGTCGCTCATCGGTTCTCCGTATGTTGGTAGGCGGCCCGGGAGGGCCGGGCGTGGCTGAAATCGGTGCTCGCCTTGAGCGGCACGGCAGGAGTGGCCGCCTGTCCGCGGGCCGTTGCGGGCGTGCTCGGTTTCGGAACTGCCGAGGACGACATTACTTGCAGACGCTGACTAATGCAAGGAACGATTATCTGCCTGTAACGTATATCGCGATACGCTAGTATTGAGACCGATCGGAACGAGCCGGAGGAGCATCATGAGTACAGCGGCATCCCCCAGCACCGCACTGGCCCAGCACTGGTGCGCCCTCTCCGCCCTGCACGACGGTATCGCCGACCGCATCGAACGCCGCCTCGAAGCCGAGCACGGCCTCTCCGTTCGCGAGTTCTCGCTGCTCACCGTACTCGACCGGCAGGCCCCGGGCAGGCACCTGCAGATGCGCCAGGTGGCCGAGGCGGTCGTGCTGAGCCAGAGCGCGACCACACGCCTGGTGACGCGCATGGAGGACCGGGGACTGCTGCAGCGGACCATCTGCGCCGACGACCGGCGCGGGATCTACACCGACGTCACCGAGTCCGGGCGGAAGCTGCTCGCCGACGCGACGCCGTCCCACGACCGGGCACTGGCGGAGGCGCTCGAGGAGGCGCGGAAGAACCCTGAGTTCACGCCGCTCGTGGAGGCCTTGGAACGCGTCGGGACCGAGTGAGCGCGCCGTTCACCGCCATTGCGCCGCGAGCGCAATCGTTACCGATGCACGGGCGGGGTCGACACCGTGTGGGTCAGCCCTTCCAGAATTTGGCGCCCGTGCGGGCGAGGACGTCGCGCTGGGAGCGGCTGAGGCGCGCCTCGTAGCGGTAGTTGACATAGAGGACGGGCGGTTCGGCGTCGATGCGAAAGACATTGCCGAACCAGCGCACCGGTCGGCCGTCGATCAGCTCCCACAGCTGCACGATCCGTTCCCCGGGGGTAATGGTCATTCTGATGTGGAGGCCCGCGAACTCGAGGTCCTCGGTCCGCGCCCAGCCCACGACCTCGGGATCGGGGTATCCGCCTGGCAGTGAGGTGTTGTCAGGTCCGCTCATTCCGGGCCAGCCATTCCATGCATTGATGACATTCCGGTCTCCATCATCGCAGACCACGGTATGCACGCAAGTGCCGCACAGAGTGACACCGGGTCTGCAAAGACCAGGATAGTAGGCGCACCCGGCGGATCGTTCGCGGGAGAAGACCCGATTCGCACCCCGACGTGACCGGCGACCGGTGCGGCGCGCCCGGAATGCCCGGTCCCCCGCGCGGCCGGATACTGGTGCCATGAAGCTCAGCCGTCCGGTCTCGGTGTTCCTGCTCGCCTTCGGCGTGTGGTCGGTGTTCATCTGGACCACCTTCGTCAAGAACCTGTTCGAGGACGTCAGCGGCCTGGCGTTCGACGCCGCGGGCGATCCGACGGGGTTCTTCTGGGTCCACTCGGCACTTGCGGTCACCTCGTTCGGACTCGGCGTCGCGATCGGCGTGATCGGTCTGCGCGGTCTCCTGGCCGACCGCAGCGAGCGTCGCGCCTGACTCCTCAAGGGAGCCAAGGACGAGTAGACGACTCGCGCACGAGTCGGAAATCCGACCGGAGTCTTCTCACCTGAACGAGACTGGCGGCCACCACATCAGGTGGCCGCCGCTTCGGTCACGCTCGTTCGAGTGCTGCCACGGTCGCCTCGGCGGCGGTGACGTCGCGTTCCCCCTCGACCTCCGTCAAGTGGTCGATGGCGCGCAGCAGGGCCCACGCGCGGAGGCGTTCGACGTCGACGCCGAGGCCTTCGGCCACGGCCGCGATCAGCTCGGTGCCGCTGTGCGGGCCGTGGTGCTGCAGCATGAACAGCAGGTACCCGCCGTCGAAGGCCCGCTCGGCGAGGTAGGGCTTGGGGTCGATCACCAGCCACGGTTCGCGTTCGGCCGAAACGATGTTCCCGAGGTGCGTGTCGCGGTTGCCGATGCCGAGTTCAGGCGGGTCCGCGAGCCGGTCGCACAGGTCCAGCGCGAGGTCGAGCCGGTTCGCGCCGGGGCCCTGCCGTGCCGCGCTTCGCGGATCGCCGTACTCGGCCCGCCACTGGTCGAGCATCTCGGTGGCCGCGGGGAAATCAGGGAACCCGTCGGCCGCGGTCATGGGCCGCCACAGCCTCCGGTAGAGGCCGCAGGCGATCCCGATGCGCCGCCATGCGGCCTCCGGGGTGCGGTGGCCGAAGAAGCGGGTCGACTTGAGGCGGTTGCCGGGGACGGCCCGCTCGAGGAGCATCGCTCCGGTCTCGGCGTCGTACTCGAACAGGCGCACCGCGCCGTCGCCCGCGTACTGGTGCAGCGCAGTCGGTTCGGCGGCGTTCTCCCCGTCCCGGTAGATGACCTTGAGGACCGCCTGCTCCCCGGTCTCCCTCCGGACCGGGACCACATAGGAGTGGCTGCCGCCTCCGTAGGGCGGGCCGTCGGTCCGCAGCGACCACAGCCGCTGCAGACGCCAGACCGTCTTGGGAAGGCCGTCGAGCCAGGCCTGGCCGGCACTGCCGTGCCAGGCGAGGACGTCGCGGCGGACCGAGGAGGGAACCACACCGAATCGCATCGGTACAGTATCGAGCAACGCCTTTTGCCGCCGCAATCCGCATACGCATGGGAGACAAGCGGACAGGCGCGCTCACTCCTCCGGGACGAGCGCGTCCACCGCGTCGGTCACCGCGACGTCACCACCGCGCAGCTCCAGGACCAGGCGCGACACCGCTGGACGGCGCAGGAGTTCGGCCAACACCGCGGCCACATCGGAGCGAGTGACCGCGCCGCGACCCACCGGCGGTTCGGCGAGATGCACCTGCCCGGTCGGCGGGTCGTTCGTGAGCGAACCGGGACGCAGGATGATCCAGTCGAGGTCTCGGGCGCGCAGGTCCTCCTCGGCCGCGGCCTTGGCCTCGATGTACGCCGCCCATACCTCGTCGCGACTGGGATCGGGCTCCGAGTCGACGCCCATGCTGGAGATCTGCAGGAAGCGGCGCACGCCCGCCCGCTCGGCCGCTTCGGCGAGCAGCACCGACGCCGCCCGGTCCACGGTGTCCTTGCGGGCCGCGCCGCTGCCGGGCCCGGCGCCCGCGGCGAAGACCACCGCGTCGACCTCCCCGTACATCTCGGAGGCGAGGAGCCCGCCGAGGTGCTCGGCGTCGGCCTGCTCGAGGTCGATGACGATGGGACGACCGCCGATCGCGGCGAGGTCCTCGGCGTGGTCGGGATTGCGGATGAGCCCGGTGACCGAATGCCCTTCGGCGGCCAGGATCTCGGTGAGGCGCAGCGCGATCTGTCCGTGCCCTCCGGCGATGACGACATGCATACGGCCCACCATAACCCCGCTCGCGGTGGCGCGGGACGCACTGCGCCGCACCCGAGCAGAGCTCGCAAACCCGGCGGCACCGCGCGGCCGGGACCAGGACGAGGCTCGCCCACCCACCGAAAAGCGCTGAAAATCACCGGGTAACTTGTTGAACCGTGAAGGATTCTCCTCTCCTCGGACCGCCTTGCAGCTCGACCGCCGCGTTCCAGCGCGGCACCGCCGGGCGGAGACGCGCGACAGCATGGGCGCGTCTGCTGCTGGCCGCACTCCTCGCGTTCCTGACCGTTCCGTTCGCCGCCGCCCCGGCACAGGCGGCCAACGACATCACCGGCCAGCTCCGTGCGGGACAGGACGTCGTGCTCAACGGCGACGCCGTGGTCAACCTCGGCAACGGCGAAGAAGTCGTCTACGGCGGCCGCTTCTCGGGCGTCGGCACGCTCACCGTCAGCGGCCCGGGGAAGCTCGTGCTCACCGCCGACTCCGATTTCAGCATCCCCGAGGACCGGCAGCGCCAGCGCGTCGAAGCGCGCGGCGAACCCTGGTGGTGGAACACCATCGAAGACCCCGACCCGCCCGCAGTGACCGTGGAATCCGGCGCCACCCTCCAGTACGGCGACGGCACGGGCACGACCGGAACGCTCGGGCACTATCCGTACGATCTGTCCAACTTCGAGTGGAACGCGTTGAACCACCACGTCGACGGCACGCTGATCGTCGCGGTCCACGGTCGCCGCTACCACCCGGGCAACCTCAGCGGGGCCGGGTTCATCGTCCAGCCGCGCCACACCTGGGACGGCCTCTCCCTCGCGGGCAACCACACGTTCTCCGGCATGCTCTACAACGGCACCGTGATCCACTACAGCCAAAGAGAATTCCTCTCCACCATGCCCGAAGTGGACACGGTGCTCAACCAGGGCTCGTTCATCATCGACACGCAGGAAGGCAATGACACCGTCCTCGACGTGGACTTCTACTCCCGCGAGTGGGGCAACGACATCAACTTCCACTCCCAGATCTTCGGGAGCAAGGTGGTGATGTCCGGCGTGTACTCGTGGGCCGACTCCGGGCCGGACACCGATCCGTCGCTGTCGGACCCGAGCCTCAACTACGAGATCGTGGCCCACAACCACAACAAGCGCGGCATCAACATCGAGGGTGCGCTGGTGCAGTGGGGGGACGGCACCGATAACGAGTTCTTCCTCCCGGGCAACCGGGACACGGTCTACGTCAACATGCACCCCAGGCGCATGCGCAGCCACCTGATCCTGAACTACAACGGCCCGGTCCAGCTCGACGCCCCGATCTCCGGCGGGATCTACCACGACACGATGTCCGCCGTCGGCAGCGGCGACGTCACGATCGCGGGCACTGCCGGCAATGACGTCACCTTCGCCGACCAGCAGAACTACGACGGCGCCACCACGATCGAATCGGGTGCGGTGCTGCGTCTGGGCACGGGCGAGGACGGCGGCGACGGCTGGCTCCTCACCGGGACCGATCTCGCCGAGGTGGTCGACGACGGGATGCTCGTGGTCGCCAACGCCTCCACCGACATCGAACTCTCGCGCATCAGCGGCGAGGGCGGGCTCGAACTGGCCGGCCCCGCCGCATTGACGCTCACCGGGGACACGACCTATACCGGCGCGACCACCGTCTCCGGCGGCACACTGGCCCTCACCGGCGGCGACCTCGCCGCCTCCGAGCACGTCGAACTCTCCGGCGAGTCGGCCGTCCTCGACCTCTCGCAGGTCGAGGGCCAGACTGTGACCGACCTCAGCGGCGTCGCCGGAGCGACCGTGCGGCTCGGCGCCGACGACCTCACCGTGGCCGTCGCGGGCGACACCGCTTATGCGGGCGGCGTCGAAGGCGAAGGCGGCCTGGTCAAGTCGGGTACCGGCGCTTGGACGTACTCGGGCACGAGCAGTGCCGCGGGCGCTTGGACCGTCGCCGAGGGCGTCCTGGTGCTCGGCACCGCCGGTCAGGACGGCGACGCCGGCGCCGACGCGGGGGCCGACAGCTCCCGCCAGGGCGGCGCTGAAGGTGACGGCGCCGCTGCGACTGGGGCCGAGCTCGCCGGGGACCTCATCGTCGACCAGGGCTTGACGGTCCGCGCTGCGAGCGGCGTCGGCGGCGACCTGTCGCTCGGCGAGGCTTCGACCCTGACCGTGAGCTCGAACGGGGGGCTCACGGTCGGGGGCGAGGCCGCTCTCGACGGGACGCTGGCGGTCGCCTATGAGGAGGGCGGCGCGCTCCCCGAGGAGATCGCCGTCGTCACCGCCGCGGGCGGTGTGTCCGGCACTTTCGCCGACCTCGCTCAAGACGCTGTGTTGGAGGTCGGCGGCGTGAGCTATCGGATCGCGTACGAGGCGGACCGAGTCGTCCTGCGGACCGACGAGCCGCAGGAGGCCGCCGAGGTCGCGGGCGGCGACCTGAGCGCGAGCGTCGCCGGTCTTCCCTGGTGGGCTTATGTGATCGGTGGGTGCATGGTCCTCCTGCTCATCGGTTTCGGTCTGCTGGTGTGGTTCCGGTGGCGCCGCCGGCGCGCGGTTCCCGACGATGCCACGATGGAGCTTCCCATCGTGAAGGCCCGAACCTGAACCGGAGCTGAAGCCGGCTGAAGGCGACTTCAGGAAGGGCCGGCCCGGCAGCTCTCAGGCAGCCTGGACAACTCCGCTCGCGGCGGCATGAAGGCCACGAGGCTGAGTGCTGGGGCCGAGCGCTTCGCGTTGAGGATTCGCTTCGTCGCCGTCGAGGGTCCGCTCTGGTCGGCCGCCGTCGGTATCGTGCTGTTCATCGGCACGATCGGCCTCGGACGCATCAGGCGTCGCGTCGGCCGCCGCGCGGCTTGACCGCAGAGTCCGTGAAGCGAGGACGAGGTTTCACCCCGTTCCGAACGGGCATGCCTTCACCCCGACACGAGGAGGACACAGCCGTGGCCACAGACATCGAACCGGCGAAGATCCCGGGGACCGATAGCGAGACATCGTCGACAGAGGACTGGCGCAATGACGGCACCGACGGCTCCCTCGGCGGAAGGGACCTCATACGGTCGGTCCCCGCGATCGTGGTGGGGTCGGTCGCAATCGGCATCGCGGCGGTCGCCGTCATCGGAGTGCGGCTCAACCGGCGACGGAAGTCAAAGACGCCCCTGGGACGGGCGGCGGCCCAGGCCGAGGACGCCATGGACACCTTGGTGCACGCCGCAGCCGGACTGTCCGAACGAGGCAAAGCCGCGGTGCGGCGAGTGCGCAACTAGCCCGAACGTCGTTCCGCCCCAGCGGGCTCAGTGTCCGCTCTGCCCACGAATCAGGTGACCATCACTGCACCGATGCCCTACCGCGGCGCGCCGCCTTCCCTCGTCTGGAAGGCCGCGGCCCCCGATCTGTACGTGGCGACGCTCGAAGGCGAGTTCGCCGGGTACGTCACAGCCGTTGAAGACCGGCACACGACGTTCGGACCCCACGCGCAGAGCCTCGGCTCCCACCGCTCCTTCCGCGCCGCATCGGATGCCCTCGACCACTGGCTGACCCTCGCCGGCCCGGCCGGCGAGCTGCCGGATCGGTCGAGACTGGCACTCCCTGCGGGTTTAAAGGAACGGCCGGCGGTCAGTCCGGCGCCATCGTGACCGAACCGGTATACGCTGGCCACATCGATGGAGCCGCTCGGGCGCCAGGACGGCCCTCCCTGACCGAAGCCGTGACTGCACCCGAGGACCCGAGCGCTCCGCAAGTGTCAGCCGGACGCCCTTCCGATCACCCACGACGCGGGACCCACCTCGTGCGCGGGGTCGGAACGCGTTGGATGCCAGCCCGGGACGCAGGACCTGGTCGACCCGAAACCGGGCACGCCCGGTTCCCCAACCAGACAGCCGCAGGGCGGTAGCCTCCCATGGCGCCACAACACATCAGCAGACATGGCCGCGACGACGAGTACCGGAAGTTCGCACTCTTGTTCGAACAGATGGCCGGCCTCCAAGAGGGCGACCTCCAGCGCGAGGACCTGCGGGACCGGATCATCACCGGATACCTCCCGATCGCCGACAACATCGCCCGCCGATATGCGGGGCGCGGCATCGACAAGGACGACCTGGTCCAGGTCGCCACGGTCGGACTCATCCACGCCATCGACCGCTTCGATCCCGAACGCGGCATCGATTTCCTCTCCTACGCCGTACCGACGGTCATGGGAGAGGTACGTCGCCACTTCCGCGACACCGCCTGGCCGGTGCGCCTGCCGCGCCGCCTCCAGGAGCTGCGCATGTCCATCAACACCGCCGTCGTCCACCTCTCCCAGACACTCGGCCGTCCGGCCACGCCCGCCGATCTCGCCGAACGGCTGGGCATCCCCGAATCCGAGGTGCACGAAGGGCTGCAGGCGATCCACTCGTTCCGGTCGGTCTCGCTCGACCAGTCGGCGTTCAGCGACGGCATCTCGCCGGCCGAGACCATCGGGGCAGAGGACCGCGCTCTCGGTCGGGTCGACAACCTCGAATCCCTGCTCCCACTCCTGCGGCAGCTGCCCGACCGCGAGCGTCAGATCCTCTCTCTGCGGTTCTTCGGCGACAGGACGCAATCCCAGATCGGGACGGAGATCGGCATCTCGCAGATGCACGTCTCCCGTCTCCTCAAGAGCACACTCCTGGAGCTTCGCAAGCACATGCTCACCGCACCGCCGGAGCCCGACCACGGTGGCTGAGCGGCGCCGCTCCACACAAGCCGTGTCCCGCACAGCGTTCAGCGACGGTCTCGGACGGCCTGGAGCCTCTCGGGTTTCGGCCCGCAACGCCGGTCGCGGCCTCGACGACTCACGTGGGAGGCCGGACCGATCCGATCTCACCCGGTGCGGGCCTGCGGATGGCGCAGGGAGGCGCCATTGCGGTGCAGCTGGGCCAAGGCCTCGCGCCAGGACTGGATCAGACCGGTCTCGTGGTAGGAGATGCCCTTCTCGGCGCAGAAGTCGCGCACGATCGGCCGGGCCCGTCCCAGGTGCACCGACGGCATGCCCGGGAACAGGTGGTGCTCGATCTGGTGGTTCAGGCCTCCCAGCGCGACGTCGGTCAGCCAGCCACCCTTGACATTGCGGGAAGTCAGCACCTGTTTGCGCAGGAAGTCCAACTCGGTTTCGCCGACGAGTGTCGGCATGCCTTTGTGGTTGGGGGCGAACACCGAGCCCATGTAGAGGCCCCAGGCCGCTTTGTGCACCAGGATGAACACGATCGCCTTGCCAGGCGAGAGCACCAGGAACACGGCCGAGATATAAGCGGCGAAGTGCACCGCGAGCAGTGCCGCCTCCATGTCTCGGTGCTTCAGGCCCGCTTTGACGACCGATCTGATGCCCGACCAGTTGAGGTTGAAACCCTCGAAGAGCAGGGCCGGGAAGAACAGCTGCGCCTCGTACTTGATGACGAACCGGCTCACTCCCCTGGCCCCGCGCGCTTGGCGCTGCGACCACACGAACAGCCCCGGCGCGACGTCCGGATCGAGCTCCTCGTGGTTGGGGTTGGCGTGGTGGCGGTTGTGCTTCTCGGTCCACCAGCCGTACCCCATGCCGTTGGCGAGGTTGCCGGTGAACCAGCCCATGCGTTCGGAGGCGGTTCGACTGCGGAGGACCTGGCGGTGCGCCAGATCGTGGCCCAGCAGCGCCACCTGGGCACTGACGAGGGCCATGAACACGGCGGTGAACATCTGCCACCAGGTGTCGCCGATGAGGACGAAACCCGCCCAGGAGGCGGCGAACACGGCGCCGACGAGCACGAACCGGAGCGAGTAGTAGCCGGGACGGTGGCGCATGAGACCGGCTGCTCGGACCCTGCGCGACAGCTCGGCGAAGTCACTGCCGGTCTGAGGGGGCGACACTCCCTCCGAGGCCGACTTCGATCGTGCGGCCGGAGGGTCGTTCAGGTCGCTGAAGGTCAGTTCCAAGGGCTCGCCCACGGCACTATCCTCTCGCCAGTCGTGCGCGCTCATCGGAACCGGTCATCTTCACCATAACCACTGACGAGCAGCGCTGCACAAAGACGCGGACATTCGTCCTGGAACGGGGGGGTATTTCCGGCCCCGGGCGCGAACCGGTTCGGGCATCGAACGCCTTGAAGGCCCGAACCTGAACCGGAGCTGAAGCCGGCTGAAGGCGACTTCAGGAAGGGCCGGCCCGGCAGCTCTCAGGTAGCCTGGACAACTCCGCTCGCGGCGGCGGCGTTCTCGCCCCGCCGCGTTTTGCGAGGACGCCGCGTCGGCGTCCTCCACGAGGAGAAGGGCATTGCATGGCCGTCCACATCGAAGGCAGCAAAGGCAACTACGCGCACGCGGGGAACCTCAAGTCCCGCGTGAGCCTCTACGACTACCGCAAGCCCCGGTTCGACCCGGTCGACTTCGCCGCCGAGCTGATGCCCGCCGATCCACGGCTCGTGCTGGACATCGGTTGCGGGTACGGCCGCTACCTGGAGCGGTTGCGCGCCGACCACCCCGAGGCGACCGTCCTCGGCATCGACGCCGCGCCCGGGATGCTCTCCAGTGTCGAGCCGCCGATCATGGTGGCCGACGCCCAGGCGATCCCCTACCCCGACGGCAGCGTCGATGCGGTACTCGCGATGCACATGCTGTACCACGTGCCGGACATCGCGAAAGCGGTCGGCGAGTTCCGGCGGGTGCTCAAGCCGGGCGGGACCCTGCTGGCCTCGACCAACGCCCACGACGACATGGCCGAGCCGTACGCGCATTGGGCGCGGGCGATCCGCGCGGTCCTGGGCCCCGACACGTTCATTCCGTCCGCGGAGGTCGCCAACTTCGACTCCGCCAATGCACCCGGCTATCTGGAGGCGGCGTTCGATTCGGTGGAGCGGTTCGAAGAGCGCGGCCTCGTCTCGGTTCCCGAGCCGGGGCCGCTCATGGACTATCTCGTCTCGATCAGGTCCTATGTCGAGTGCGACGACGCCGCATTCGAGCGGGTCCTCGACTCGGCGGCGGCGGAGCTGGAGGCGCACTTCGCGGTGCACGACGTGTTCGAGTTCGAGAAGGCGATCGTCTTCTACCGGTGCAGGTAGGAGACGCGACCTCGCGTTTGCGCTGGGTGCGGGGTGCTCCGACGGATGGCCTAGCTTCGGAGCAGGGCTTCGATCACCTTCGCCACGCCGTCTGCAGCGGCTGGCTCCGCGCGGCCGGTAGCCGCTGCGAGCGCCTCCGGATGGGCACCCGCCATCCCGTAGGACCGGCCCGCCCAGGCGAGCATCGAGACGTCGTTCGGCATGTCGCCGAACGCGATCACGTCCTCGGCGCCGACGCCGCGCTCAAAGCACCAGGCCGCCAGCGCGGCGCCCTTCTCCGCTTCGGCTGCCGTGCATTCGATCTCGGGGTGGCTGCCCCAGCTCCAGAGGTGGACGCCGGGCAGCGCGATGTGAGCGGTGGCCTCCTGCATCGCCTGACCGGTCGAGTCCGTGTCATGGACGAGCAGGCCGACCACGGGTTCTGCCACGTCGAACAGGTCGTCGTCGGCGTCGACCGGAATCCACGGGTCGGTGAGGCGGAGGCCGCGGAAGTAGTCGCCCTGGATGCGGAGGGCCCGGCCGGTCTCGGCGGCGAATTCGGCGGCGGGAAGCGCGGCGCGCAGCTGTCGGTGGAGTTCGCCGGCGAGTGCGGTCGGGATCGAGTGGCGCAGCTCGGTGGCCTGGCCGACGGGGTCGAAACGGATCGAGCCTGTGGAGCAGAGGGCGCCGTCGAGGACGGCGGCGAGTTCGGGGACGCGGTAGACGGCGCGGGGCGGCCGGGCGGTCACGGCGAGGGTGAGGATGCCGTGCTCGCGGGCGGCCTGCAGCGCCTTCTGGTTGCGCCCGGAGAGTCGGCCCCGCCGGTCGAGCAGGGTGCCGTCGAGGTCGGTGGCGATGAGTTTCGGTAGGGGCACCGCATGAGTATCAGGCCTGGATCGGGGCCGAGGCAACCGCTATTGGCGTTGCGGGTCGCGGCATCACCTGCCGCGGCCCGCAATTCGGTTCAGGCGCGTTTCCTCGCCGAGCGTCGTCGGAGCAGTGCGCCGACGGCCCAACCGGCGATGAAGACGAAGGCGAGCATGATCCACATGGGCGTCTCGACTTCGACGACCCAGAGCTTGACGCCGACTTCCGCGGTGTTGGCGAGGATGAACCAGGCGGCGAGGGCGATGATCACGCCCGCGACGATGAGCCGGCGGATCATGTTCCCGCCTTTGGCCCCTGTCGTTTCGTCACTCGACATGCCCCGCTCCTCTCCGCCTGCAACGACGCTCTTTCGGTGAAGGGACGATGCGGACAGTATGGACGGTCGGCCGGGTTCGAGCGGGCGATTGCGGGAAGACCGGGTCCCGGCGGTGTGGTGCTGCGACCGTGCCGCCGGGACCCGTTCGCTAACCGGCGTATGGCGCGGCCGCCGCCTGGGCGGCGGTCATGAGCGCGCCCTCGTTCTCGGGCCAGAGGGTGTCGTCCACGCAGGTGAACGCGGGGAAGAACCCGCCGCAGTTCCCGGTGTCGGGGCCGATCTCGAAGGTGAAGGAGGCGACGCCGAGTTCGCCGTAGGCCATGTCGTCGGTGGTGCCGCTGGTGCTGTATCCGACGGTGTCGTCGTTGGTGCCGACGTAATAGCCGTTGGACTTCGACATGGCCGCTCCGAGGGCGCGGATCTGGGCGTCGTTCGGGGCGGCGTCGTCGGTGTATCCCCAAGGGATGATGATGTACTCGCCGTAGGAGTGGAGGGTGAGGAACACGTCGCGCGCGTCGTCGGGGGCGGCGTCGGTCGGGTTCTCGCCGCGCTGGTCGGGGTGGAGGGCGCGGAGCCATTCCTCGACGGCCTGCGTCTCGGGCTCGGACCCGGCAGAGGGGCCTTGGAAGGTCTCGGAGCAGGGGTTGGTGGAGTCGGCGCCCCATTCGAACGTGGAGTTGCGGTTGAGGTCGACGCCGAGGCGGCCGCCGCAGTTCCCGTTGCCGTCGTTGGCGTTCTTGCGCTGGAGGATCGGGTCGTCGCCGCCGGAGGCGACGATGTCGACCCCGTCGGGGTTGGCGATCGGCACGACCCAGATCTCGGTGGTGTCCATGAGTTCGGTGACCTCGGCGTCGGTGCCGTAGTCGTCGACGAGCTTCTCGATCCAGCGCCAGGCGACCTCGCCGGTGGCGATTTCGCGAGCGTGCATCTGGGCGATCAGCGAGAACCGGGGTTTGGTCGAGTCCGGGTCGGTCTCGCAGTCGCCCGCTGCGATCTTGGTCAGGCAGATGGCGTAGACGTCGTGGCCGCCCTCGCCCTGGGTCTTGAGCCAGGAGTCGCCGATGTCGTGGAGGCTGGCGAGGTCGGGGTTGGCCTCGGCGAGGGCTTTGAGGTCGGCTTCGTAGGAGTCGACCGTGCGGTAGCCGCCGTAGTAGGTGCCCTCCTGCTCGGCGCTGAGGGGGACGTCCTTGTAGACGGTGTCGACGAATTCGGGATCGTAGCCGAGTTCGCGCGCTTCGGCGGCGAGGGTCTCGTCGCCGATGATGTGGGATTCGGCGCCGTGGTCGTGGGCGAGGGTGAAACCGAGCGCTTCGAGTTCGGCCGCTTCGTCGGCGTCGAGCCGCGGGACGGTCCAGGTGGCGAGTTCCTCGCCCGCGGGTTCGATCGGATCGGCTTGGGCGGTGAAGGCGGCGACGCCGGTGGCGGCCACGACGACCCCCAGCGCGACGCTCGCGGTGACGAGCCTTCGCTTCATGTGCTTGTGTCCGTTCTGTTCTCATCCCGCCAGGGTGCCGACGGGACGAAGGGGCGGTCAAGGGATCTTAATCATACATTTGCGGTTCAATTCCGTAAATAGCGAACATATTGGGACACAATGGATTCCACTTCGGATCCTGGCGACCGGCGGGTTCACTCGCCGGTCATGCGGCGCGACACCGCCAGCAGATAGGCCTCTCGGTCGAGCGGATTCGCGTCGGTGCGGGGCCGGGACGGGACCGGGCCGGTCACCGGCTCATGGCGTTCGAAGACGCTCTCGAGGACGCCCTCGCCGCTGGTCAGACCGGGGAGGCGTTGACCGAGACCGTGGACGGCCCTGGCCGGGATCGTGCCTTCGAGTGCGCACCGCCCGCCGCCGAGCTCCGGCGGTTCGGGGACGGCGCGGAGCTTCGCGAGCGCGGCGAGGACGCCGCCGAGATCGGTGGCGGGCAGCTCGATGCGGAAGCGGTGCAAGGGCTCGCACACCACGGTGCCGGCCCGGTGGAGGGCGGCCATGAGCACGAGCGGCACGAGGTTCCGGAAGTCCCCGGCGGTGCTCGACATGCGCTTGTCGAAGCCGCCGTGCGCACTGGACTGGCGGGCCCAGTACCCCGAACGGGTCATGATGACCGCGACGCCTTCGACCTGCCAGCCGTGCAGGCCCTCGCGCAGCGTTTCGTGGACGGTCTCCTCTACGGCCTTGAAGAACGCGAGCGGCATCGAGCCGAGCTCCACGCCGAGCCGGAAGTCCACGCCGGTGCCGTTGGCGGGCTCCACCCGCAGGCCCACGGTGCCGAGGAACGGGTTGGGCGCCTTGGCGATGAACTCGGCGGCCGCGCCCGTACCGGTGACGCGCTCGACGCAGATCACGGTGGACTCGCGGAATTCGACCCGCAGGCCGTGCTCCTCGGCGAGGGTGGCGCCGATGACCTCCTTCTGGACCTCGCCGTAAAGCGAGACCGAGAGTTCCCGGCGCGTCTCGTCGTGGCGGAGGCCGATGAGCGGGTCCTGTTCGGCCAGTCGGGTGAGCGCGGTGTGCAGCGCGGGACGGTCGCGTTCGTCGACGGGCGCGACCACGGTCTCGAGTGCGGGCCGCAGAAAGTGCTCGGTGCGGAGTTTCGGCGGCCGGCCGATCGGGTCGCCGATGCGGACCTCCCCCAGACCCCGGAGCTTCGCGATCCGACCGGCCTCGACCCGGGGCCGCGCGCGGTCGATCCCGTCTTCGAAGACGCTGATGCCGGTCACCTTGGCTTCACGGTCGATGCCCACGGGAATGCGGTCGCGCACCGCGACCGCCCCGGTGAACAGGCGGGCGTAAGCGACCCGCTCCCCTTCCGGGCCGCGATCCACTTTGAACACCGTGCCGGACAGCGGTCCTTCGGGATCGCCGACCGAGCCGGGGAGGAAGCGGCGGAGGCCTTCGATGAGGCTCTCGATGCCGGCGCCGGTGATCGCCGAGCCGAAGTGGACCGGGTGCGCCCGCGCCTGCGCGACGCGCTCCTCGAACGCAGAGTCCAGCGCCGCGTCCAGCGCCGCATGTGACCTACCACCGGCCTCCTGAAGCGCTTCGACGCCCGCGAGGTAGGCGTCCAGGAGGTCTTCGTCGAGGAGCGATTCGAGGAGGTCCTCGACGAACGCGGTGTCGCGTTCCCGCGGTTTGCTCTCAGCCGCTGGCGCGCCGAGGCCCTCGACGGTGTCCATCGCGACCATGGCCGGGTCGAGTTTCGCGGTGAGGTCGCGCAGCAGCGCGTCATCGCGGGCGCCCGCGCGGTCGATCTTGTTGACGAACACCAGGGTCGGGACGCGGAGGCGGCGCAGGGCCCGGTACAGGACGCGGGTCTGGGCCTGGACGCCCTCGACGGCCGAGACGACGAGCACCGCGCCGTCGAGCAGGTTCAGGACCCGTTCGACCTCGGCGATGAAATCGGGGTGGCCGGGCGTGTCGATGAGGTTGACGTGGGTGTCGCCGAGCGCGAAGGAGACCACCGCGGACTTGATGGTGATCCCTCGGCGGCGTTCGAGGTCGAGCGTGTCGGTGCGGGTGCTCCCCGCGTCGACGCTGCCGACCTCGTCGATGATCCCGGCGGCGTGGAGGAGCCGCTCGGTCAGACTGGTCTTACCGGCGTCGACATGGGCGAGGATGCCGAGATTGAGCGTACGCAACAGCAGTCATGTCCTTGAGTTCGCGGGAACGGTTCTCGGATGACATGAGCTGTCGGCGCATGGTGGCCCCTTCGTCGGTCGATCGGGCGCGGCACGCTCGTCGAAGCGCGCGAGCCGCGAGCGCGCAGTGCCGCGCTCCGCCCAGTCCAGCAGACCGGGCGGAGGCCCGCAACGGGTTATTCCGGGCGGCCGCGCGGGTCAGGCGGCCGCCGCGGTGTCGTTGTCGAGGAGGCCTTCGATGATCTGGGCGACCCCGTCCTCGGCATTGGTGGCGGCGCGGTCGGTGGCGGCGGCGACGGCCTCGGGGTGGGCATCGCCCATGGCGTAGGACCGACCCGCCCAGGCGAGCATCGGCACGTCGTTCGGCATGTCGCCGAATGCGATCACCGATGCCGGGCCGACCCGGCGCTCGCGGCACCAGGTGGCGAGGCCGAAGGCCTTGTCGGCGCCCCGGGCGTTCAGGTCGAGCATCCCGAAATCGCCCCAGTGGCACATGGCGAGTCCGCCGAGCCCGGCGTCGGCGACAGCGGCGGCCATCTCCTCGCCGGTGCGTTCGGCGCAGTAGACCTTGATCTTCACGACCCGCTTGGCGCGCTTGAAGACCCCGTCCACATCGGCCGCGAACTCCCAGTTCGAGGCGCCGACAAGCGCGCGGTAGGGCTCCTCGCCGATGATGGCGGTGCCGTTCTCCACGGCGAACACCGCGTCGGGCAGGCGCCTTGCGATGGCGGCGACGACCTTGCGGCCCAATGAGATCCGGATCGAGCGGAGGACTCGGACGCGGCCGGTCGGTGGGTCGTAGACGATCGCGCCGTTCGAGCAGACCGCGCCGTCGAGGTACGGCAGGAGGTCGGGCAGCATGTCGACGCCGTAGGGGGTGCGGGCGGTGACGGCGACGACGGCCATGCCGTCGTCGCGGGCGGCCGCGAGGGCGTCGCGGGTCCGCCCGGACAGGGCGCCGTCCGGGGCGAGGAGCGTGCCGTCCAGATCGGAGGCGATGACGAGGGGTTTGAGCACGGTTCCAGTATCGCCCGGCCCGGCAACCGCGGCAACCGTACGAATCGGCATGATCACCGCGCTCTTCGGACCTGTTGCACACCAGCGGCTTCAGCGCCGCGGCGCCAATGCCCACCCCGTTGTTGACCCATGGGTCAAGAATGTTGTAGGGTTCAGGGCATGGGCAGGCCGAAGAACTTCGAACCGGACGTGGCCGTCGCGCAGGCGATGGAGACGTTCTGGACCAAGGGCTACGCGGGAACCTCCCCCGCGGACCTCGCCGAGGCCACCGGCGTCGGCAAGGGCAGCCTGTACCACGCGTTCGGCTCCAAGCGGGAACTGTTCGGCAAGGCGCTCGACCTGTACGGGCAGGTCGGATCGGAGATGACCGAGGCCTTCCTCAACGAGCCGGGCACCGCCAAGGAACGCCTCCGCGCCTACCTGGCGCTCCTGGTCGACATCGACCTCGACGGCCCGGTGAGGCGCGGCTGCCTCGCGGCCAGCACCGCCCTCGAGCTGGGCGGCAAGGACCCCGAGGCGATCCGGGCGGTGCAGCGGATGACCGATGCGACCATCGGGCTGTTCGCCGATCGGATTCGCAAGGGCCAGCGCGACGGCGACGTCGCGAAGGAGGTCGACGCCGACGCCCAGGCCCATTTCCTGATGAACACGGTGGTCGGGTTGCGCGTCATGGCCCAGACCCACGACGGCCCGGTGCTGCACCGGATCATCGACACCGCGGTGGCGGGCCTCTGACCACCGCGGTGACCGATGCGCCCTCGTTCGAGGGCGTTTTTTCCGCCCCAATTTTTGACCTGTAGTTCAAGAACAGATGAAAGGCAGTCCCATGGAACTCGGACTCAACGGCAAGACCGCCCTCGTCACCGGCGCCAGCCGCGGCATCGGCCTCGCGATCGCCGAGACCCTCGCGGCCGAAGGCGTCCGCGTCGTCGGCGCCGCCCGCACCATCACCCCCGAGCTGGAGAAGGTCGCCGCGGCCACGGTCAGTGCCGACCTGTCCACCAGGGAGGGCGCCGAGCGCATCGTCCACGAGGCGGCCGGTGCGGTCGGCGGGATCGACCTGCTGGTCAACAATGTCGGCGGCGGGGATGCCGACCGGCTGGTCATCGGCGGGTTCCTCGACGTCCCCGCCGAACAGTGGGCGGAGGTCTTCAACCTCAACCTGTTCAGTGCGGTGTGGACCACGAGGGCGGCGCTGCCGGGCATCGTGGAGCGACGCGGCGCGATCGTGAACGTCTCCTCGGTCAACGGCCGCATGCCGACCGGTTCCCCGGTCGGCTACGCGGAGGCCAAGGCCGCGCTCACGATGTTCTCCAAGCGACTGAGCGAAGAGGTCGCGCCGCAGGGCGTGCGGGTCAACACGGTCTCCCCCGGTGTCATCGGCTCCTCGCTGTGGCGGGACGAGGAGCGCTTCGGCGGCAAGGTCGCCGAAGCGTTCGGGGTGGCGCACGGGGACCTGCTCGCGTCGATCCCGGGACAGTTCGGCATCGCGTCGGGCCGCATCGGCGAGCCGGAGGAGGTCGCCGATCTGGTGGCGTTCCTGCTCTCGGACCGGGCGGCGAACATCCACGGCGCCGACCACGTGATCGACGGCGGGACACTGAAGGCGGCGTAGCGGTCCGGGCGGGCGCGGTCGATCCGCGCCCGCCCGCGCCGTTCGGGAAGCGTGCCGTTGCGGGTCCGTGATGTCAAGTTTGGGTAACGGCGGGGGCCGGTCCCTGTGCCCTGTCGTCACACTGGTAGTGCCGTCGGATTCGCACGGCCGCTCTACCCTGGACCGCACCCATCCGTTGAAGGAGCCATCATGGCCTACAACCCGCCTCCGCACTACAACCTCGGCGGTCCGAGCGATCCCCAGCCGCCCCAGAGCGTCCCGCCCGCCTACTCCCCGCTGCAGCCGCAGCCCTACGACTCCGGATACGCCCCGCAGCCCCCGGTCCCGACGCAACCCGGCCCGCCACCGCAGGGCGTCCCGCCGCAGCAGGGTTACGGGACGCAACCGCTGCTGCAGCCGCCGCCTCCGGCGGCGCCGCGCAAGTCGCCGCTGGTGCCGCTCCTCGCGGTCGGCATGGCCGTGGGACTGGCGGCGGCCGCGGTGTCGATCGCGCTGTGGCTGCGGGCGAACGGCGACCTGGAGGACGCCGACACGCGGCTCTCCGACCGCGACAAGGAGATCGCCCAGCTGCAGGAGGACTTGGAGGCGGCCGAAGCGCAGGTGTCGGAGCTGGAGGGCCCGGCCGCGGACGCGGAGGTCCTGCAGGCCTGCGTCGACGACCTCAACGACTACTACGACACCGCGGAGGGTTCCGCCGAGGAGACGGCGGCGCTCACCGCCATCGAGAGCTCGTGCGACGGCCTGATCTTCTGAGGTCCTGTGCTCTGGGGTCCTGTCGCGAAGGCCCGGCAGCCGATCGGCTGCCGGGCCTTCGCGTTCACCGAAAGAAGGTCACCGCTCGGCCTTGTGGAGGTCGAAGGCGACGGGGATGCGGAGCTCGTGTCCCTTGAACAGGTCCGCTTCCGCTGCTTCCGCTTCGGTCATCCAGCGGTGGTCGGAGGCCTCGAGCGGGGCGAGGCGGATCGTCTGGTCCGGCCGGGTCCGGCGGGCGGTGAAGCTCATGATCATCGGCATGCGGCCGTCGCCGAGATCGGTGTCCCGATTGTCGAACGCCCCCGCCAGTCCCGTCAGCTCGACTTCGATGCCGGTCTCCTCGAACGCCTCGCGGATCGAGGCCAGGCCGACCGGTTCGCCGACCTCGGCACCGCCGCCGGGCGCCGCCCACTGGCCGGTGTCGGTGCGCTGGATGACGAGGATGCGGCCCTCGTCGTCGAAGATCGCGGCGTCGGCGCCGGTCGGGATCATGTACGCGGCGAGCTCGCCGCAGTCGATGCGCGGATAGACCAGGTCGGCTTCCACAGTGCGCTCGCAGTGCGCGGCGACGCGGTGGTGCCGTTCGATCGAGTACGGGCTCGTCGCGGCGGCGAGGGCCTCCTTCGCGATGACGGCGACCGCGTCGAGGATCTCCTTGGCCGCCGGCGAGACGCGCAGCGGGCCGCGTTCGCGCGCCACCGCGCTCGCCGCCGGGGCGAAGGTCGGCAGGTCGCCGTCGAGGTCCGGGTCGGCCGGCTCCAGCAGCTGCACGGCCGCGTCGGCATCGAGGTCGGTCGCGAACTCGTAGACGAGCAGGTAGGTGTGCGGGCACGGCAAGTCCGCGAGATCGGTGTCGGCGATGGCGATCGGCTCGGAAGGGACCTCGGCGCCGAGGGCGGCTGCGGTCGCTTCGAGGCGCCGCCCGAGGGTGTCGGAACGGAAGCGGCGACGGTGGACGAGGCGGGCGCCGTCGCCGCAGCCGATGCGGAACTCGGTGCCGGGAATCGGTGTCCGCAGGTCGTCGTCGGTCGCGAAGACCGCCAGGATCTCCTCGTACGAGCGGTGGTCGACCTCGGCGAGAAGCGCTGCGGCGCGGTCGCGCATTGCCCGCAGGCGGGCTTCCTCGCCGGGTTCGCCGCCCCAGTAGAGGCCGTTCGCGGCTTCGGCCCTGAGCATGTCGGCGATGCGGGCGAGGCCGATCGCCTCGTGATGTGCGGGTTTCGAGTCGGCGGTCAGGTTCGTCGTCATGGCGTTCCTTTGCTCGGACAGAAGGACGGTGCAACACGGAGAGTGTCAGATCGTACGTTGTCCGACGGCCGCGCGGGCGGCGCTCAACGCCTCCTGGGTCGACGCGATCAGGGCCGGATCGCCGAGTTTCCGGCGCATGAGCAGCACCTCGGTGAGGATTTCGACCGCGAGGTGGGGACGGCGGGCGTCGATGAGGTGCTTGCCGTAGTGCTGCAACGCGAAGTGCAGGGTATTGGGGCTCTCGGCCTGCGCGATCTCGATCGCCTGCTCGTACAGCGGCTCGGCGGCGGCGAGCTCGCCGGGGTAGCGGTGGGCGTCGCCGAGGTTGACGAGCGCCGCGACCCTCTGGTGCGGGGTCTTCGCGCGTTCCAGTGCCGCCGTGAGCACCCGTTTCGCTTCGGCGTACTCGCCGAGCGCGAGGAGCCCGACGCCGGCCTGCCGCAGTTCCGGCTGGGCGAGCCGCTCTTCGCGCGCGAGCTCGTAGCGGACGAGGCGGCGGAGCCGGTCGGGCTCGGTCGCGTACAGGCGCCCGTCGTTGCCGATGGCGATGAGTTCGGCGATCTGCTGCTGCTCAGCGGACAATGTCGTCTCCCCCGTTCCGCGCCTGGATCGGCCGTGAGGCGGCCTGAAGCGAGGATAGAGCGCGATGGAGCGCTTGCCCAACCCCAAACCCTGCATCAACGGTATCTCAGCGGTCGCAGCGCTTGCGGAGAATGAGGCCCTGGTACTGGTCGATGTCCGATTCGAGCGCGGTGTGGTTCGCCTCGACGGGGTCGAAGTGCTCGGCCGCAACCGCTTCGATGCGGTCGGCGGTGAAGAAGGAGAAGAACCGCTTCGGGACGCAGTGGTCGGTCTCCCAGACGCCCTCGTAGTCCTGGCCGCCGTACTGTCCCCAGTAGAACAACCCTCCGGAGGCGAGCACGCGGCGCACTTCGGCGAGCACGCCCGCCAGTTCGCTCTTCGGCACGTGCAGCAGGCAGTTCATGCCGAACACGGCGTCGAAGGACGCGTCTTCGAACGCCAGGTCCCCGAAGTCCATGACCTGCGCGTCGAGGCCCTTGGCGCGGCAGTGCGCGACGAGCTCGGGCGAGAGGTCGACGCATGTCACGTCGAAGCCCTGGTCGGCGAAGAACCGGCCGCTGATGCCGTGCCCCGCACCGATCTCCAGCAGCCGCGACGCGCCCGCCTCGCGAAGTCTCGCGGCGAAACGGCTGCGTTCCATGGCTTTCCAAGGGGTGTCGTGCATGACCGCGCGGGAGTCGGCATCGGCGTCGTAGGACCGGCGCAGTTCCTGTTTGAGCTCTTGGTAATCCACCGCACGATGATGGCATAGCGGCCCGACGGCGGGCGGCGCCGGCGCGGCTCCCCTATCGTGGTCCGGTCCGCCGATCCCCATCCGCACAAGGGAGACCAGTGACCGGAACCCCCGCTCCAGCGGCCAAACCCGAAGCCGTGACCGCCGCGCAGACGCTCATCTGGGTCCTGTTCGCGGCCGGACTCGCCATCTTCGGACCGTACCTCTACGCCGCGGCGTTCCCGCCCGACGGCACCGCGTTCGGGCTCGACCTGGTGGTCGGCTCGGGCCTGTTCAACCTCGCGGTCGCGGCCCTGCCCTTCCTGGCGATCCACGTCGGCCGGCGGCACGGGGCCGCCCGATGGGCGACGCTCGTGGTCTCCGCCGCGAGCGTCCTGACCATCGGGGGCTTCCTCCTGCTGGCCGCGGCCGACCCGTTCTTCCGCGAGAACGGGGACATGACCATGGCCGGGGTCTTCGCGCTGGCGTTCGTCGCGCTGCCGATCGCCGTAGCCGCATGCCTCCTCGCCCCCGCCTCGGTCCGCTGGTTCCGGGCGGCGCCTCCGCAGGTCTAGCGCAGGCCGGCCTCGGCGAGGGCGCGGTTGCGGGCCTTCTTCGGGAGCCGGTCGACGTAGACGGTGCCTTCAAGGTGGTCGTACTCGTGCTGGAGGCACCGGGCGAGGGTGCCGGTGCCCTCGATGCGCACGGGTCTGCCGTCCGCGTCGAACCCTTCGACCACGGCGGTGGCCGCACGCGCTGTGTCCTCGAACGCGCCGGGCACCGACAGGCAGCCCTCGTCGTCGACCATGAGCTCCCGCGGCGCGGGAGGCAGGTGGAGCACCGGGTTCACGACGGCCGCCACGGTGCGCACGCCGTCGGCGTCTTCGCAGTCGAGGACGAAGACCCGGGCGTCGACGCCGATCTGGTTCGCCGCCAGGCCGACGCCGTTGGCGGCGTACATGCTCGCGAACATGTCCTCGACCAGCGTTGCGAGCGCTTCGTCAAAGGCCTCGACGGGTTTGCAGGCGCGGTGCAGGACGGCTTCGCCGTACTGCGTGATCGGGTGCGCCCGGCCGTGCTCACCGGGAACATCGCCGCCATCGGCGCGGTCGCCGGGCGGGGCCTGTTCGTGATCGGTCACCGGTGTCTCCTTCTTCGCCAATCGGTCCCCCTCATGGTCTTCAACAATGCTCGGGTGTTGCGCCCGGGATGGTGGCATATCACATGCCACATGGCGTGCACCGCTATTGCAAGTATATGGCAACAGTTTCGGTGCGCTTCTGGAGTCGGCGGAGGGAACGCGTCCCGGCCGCGCGGCGTCGAAGCGCGGCGATGAGCGCCCTCCTGCGATCGAGAGACTTACGGCGGTCCGACTCGTTCGGGGACGGGCTCGTCGTGGGGTTCAACGGCGTGGTGGGGTTCCTCGCCGCCGTCTCGGCCGTGATCGGCGTCGTGCCGCCGTTCCCGCCCGCCGCGATCATCGTCCCGATCTGCTTGGGGCGCAAGCACCGCGAGACCGGAACACCCGCTGCGGCGTCCGGTCCCGCAACGCCGCTTCCGGCTGAAGCGCCGAAGTCCTGAAGTGCGGCGCGGACCCCGAGGGGCCCGCGCCGTTCCCGGTCACAGGCTCCACACCTCGACTGCGCCGACGGCGGTGCCGACCACGACGACCTGGTGTCCGTCGATCGAGGTCACCTCGGCGGCGGTGATCGCCTCGTCGCCGGTGTGCTCGGCGAAGCTCTCCCCGACCTGCTCGCCGGTGTCGAGCGAGAACAGGCTGAGACCCTGGTCGCCGACGGTGAGGACATGGGCCTTGCCGTCGATCTCGATCACGCGCAGACCGGTCACGGTCTGGTAGAGCTCTTGGGCCGGCTGGCCGAACGGTTCGGCCGCGGCGAGGTCCCAGGCCTGGATGGCGCCCTCGCCCGTGACGGTGACCGCAAGGCTCTTCCCGGCGGCCTGGCCCGCGGCGAGCGCCATGATGTCGTAAGGGAGCTGGTCGAAGGTGCCGCCGACCGGGTCGCCGCTGGCGAGATCGGTCACGACGACGCGGTTCTCGTAGTGTGTGACGGCGCGAAGCGTGCCGCCCACCTCCACCAAGCGGAGGCCCTCCCCGTACGAAGTGGAGATTCCGGTGATCTCGTTGCCCGTGAAGAGCTGCTTGACCTCGTAGTCGGTGGCGTAGGCGGGAGTGCCGTCCCAGAGCCCGTACCAGTAGATCGAGTCGTACTGGGAATCGCGGTCCGCGACGGACGTGGCGGGGTCGTCGAGGTACCAGGTGTCGTCGGTGTCACCGTCGCTGGAGAAGACGGCGACGCGGCCGCCGGCCTCCGTGACGACGCCGAGGCTCTGGATCGATCCCTGGTGCCCCCGGTACTCGTCGACGAGCCGCCCGTCCGCGGTGTCCCAGATGCGGACGATCGCGTCGTCGCCGCCGGTCAGGACCACGCTCGCGCCGTCGAGTCGGGCGACCTCCATCTGCGTGACCGAGCCGACGTGCTGGGAGGCCATCGCGGCGACCTGGTCCCCCTGCACCGCCTCGGCGAGCGGTACGAAGCCGCCGTCGTCGCCGGTCGAGGCCGAACCGTCGGTGTCGTCCGTGTCGTCCTCGGCGCCGGCCGAGTCGGTCTCGGCGGCGTCATCGCTCTGCTGGTTCTCGCCCGACAGGACCTGTTCGCCCCTGTCCTTCGGCAGGTACTGCAGCGCGGCAAGCGCGCCGACCGCCAGGACGACGATGGCGGCCACCGAGGCGAGCACCGCGATGCCCTGCTTGGACTTGATCCACGGGCCCTGGCGCGGCACTACGGGACCGTTCGGGTACTGGCCGGTCGGGGGCGGCTGCGGCATCGGTGTCGCCATGTGCGGCTGGGTCATCTGCTGCGGCGGGGCGCCCGGAATGGACTGCGGGGTGGGCTGCGAGGTCGTCGGCGGGGCGGACGGGTGCTGCAGCCGCATCGTCTGGCCGGTCGGGGCGCTCACCGGGCTCGGCACGGGGGCGGCGACCGGGGTCGCGGTCTGCGGCGGCAGGGCGGGGCTGGGCACCGAGATCGGGGTGCTGACGGTGTGCTGGGCGACGAGTCCGCCTTCGGAGACGGCGAGTTCGGGCTGCTCGATCGCGGAGGGTGCGATGCCGAGTTCGCGGTGGAGCAGCGTGGCGACGAGCGGCATGCGGCTGGCGGCGCCGACCAGGAAGAGCCCGGCGATCTGCTCCTTGGCGAGGCCCGATTCGCGGATGACGCCCTGGGTGACTCGGATGGTGCGCATCACCAGGGGTGTGCAGACCAGTTCGAGTTCTTCGCGGGTGAGGTGGGCGTCCACGTCGAGGAGCGGGATGGTGAGGTCGGTCGAGGCGCTGCGGGAGAGCCGTTCCTTGGCGCCGCGCACCTCGTCCATGAAGGCGGTCCGGTGACGCAGGTCGGCGAGCTCGACCGGGTTGGTGAGGCGCTGCCAGCGCTCGTCGTCCGGCTGGACGCTCCGTGCGAGGTGCTCGGCGAGGGCCTGGTCGAAGTCGAGGCCGCCGAGGTCGTCGGCGCCGTCGACGGCGAGGACGTCGAAGCCGGTGGTGGCGTGGCGGAGGACTGTGGCGTCGAAGGTGCCGCCGCCGAGATCGTAGACCACGACGCCGCTGCCGGGCGACACGTTCGTGCCGAGGGTCTCGACGAAGTAGCTGGCGGCGGCGACGGGTTCGGCGACGAGGTCCACGGTGCCGAGTCCGGCAGCGGTGGCGGCGTCGGCGACGACGTGACGGCGGGTCGGCCCCCACGCGGCCGGCACGGTGACGGTGACGGGGCCGAGGGCGCCGAGGGTCTGCTCGCATTCGCGGGCGACGCGCGAGAGGACGGCGGCGATGACGCTGGTGACGGGGATTTCGGTCTCGCCGAGGAGGATCTGGGCGTCGTCGATGCGCCGTTTGGGGTTCGGTTCGTACCGGTCGGGTTTGCGGCGTCCGGAGTGGACGGCGTCGGCGCCGACGACCGGTCCGCCCTCGTCGTTCATGAACACTGCGGAGGGAAGCTGCGGGGAGCCGTCGAAGAGCTGCTGGTGGACGCGGCCATCGGCGCGGCGGATGGTGGCGACGGTGTGCGAGGTGCCGAAGTCGACGCTGATCGAGGCGGGTCGGGGGTTGGAGAAGGACATGCGGCAACTGTAGTGACCGGGGGCCACCGACCGATGTGTAGGGAACTCCCGTCCCACTTGGAACCGTGTGCTTCCGGGGCGCCTGGGAGAATGCCCGGGTGGGTTTGCAGACGCAGTTGCGGCGGGCGGTCGCCGTGTTCCGGTTCGTCGCTCTGGGCTATCCGGTGCTGCTGGGCGCCCTGGCGTTCGAAGACCTGCGGCATCCGGTGGCGGCGGCGCTGCTGGTGGTCGTGCTCGCCGGTTGGACGGCGGCGGTCAGCTACCGGTACACCCGGAAGGGGTATGAGGACCTGGTGGTCTACGCGGACCTGGCGGTGACGGCCGCGGCGGTCGCGGTGTCGGCGTGGGCGCTGGCGGTGGACGGACGGGCGGTGCCGATCTCGTTGGGGCCGTGGCTGGCCGGGGTGGTGCTGGCGTGGGGTGCGGCGTGGGGTCGGCGCAGCGGGGCCGTGGCGGGCGGGGTGATCGCGGTGTTCGGCATGGTGTTCCGGGGCGGGATCAGCGAGAACACGGTGAACGAGGCGGCGCTGCTGGTGCTCACCGGTTTCACGGTGGGGCACCTGGTGCGGCTCGGGGTGGAGGCCGAGGAGCGGACGCGGCGGGCGACGGAGCGAACTGCGGCGGCCAGGGAGCGCGAGCGGCTGGCGCGGGACATCCACGATTCGGTGCTGCAGGTGCTGGCGCTGGTGCAGCGCCGCGGCAACGAGATCGGGGGCGAGGCGGCTGAGCTGGGCCGGTTGGCGGGGCGGCAGGAGGAGGCGCTGCGGGCGTTGATCTCCTCGGAGTCGTACCGGCATCCGCTGGACGGGCGGCGGGATCTGCGTGAGCTGGTGGGGCGGCATGCGGGCGGTTCGGTGACCGTGGCGGCCCCGGCGACGCCGGTGCGGCTGCCGGCGGCGACGGCGCGGGAGGTCGCGGCGGCCGTGGCGAGCGCGGTCGACAATGTGCGGGAGCACTGCCCGGACGGGACGCGGGTGTGGCTGCTGGTGGAGGACGACGGTGCGGCGGTCACGGTGAGCGTGCGCGACGACGGGCCGGGCATCGCGCCGGGCCGGTTGGCCGAGGCGGCCGCCGAGGGCCGTCTCGGTGTGGCCCAGTCGATCGAGGGCCGTGTGCGTGAGCTCGGAGGGACCGTCACGGTGGTCTCGGGTCCCGGGTTGGGGACGGAGGTCGAGATGCGGGTGCCGCGTCCGCGAGAGGAAGGGGAGGCCGATGGCGACGCTGATCGTGGTCGATGACCATCCGATATGGAGGGAGGCGATAGCCCGCGACCTGACCGGCGCCGGGCACCGCGTGCTGGGAGTGTTCGGTGAGGGGAAGTCGGCGGTGACCGCGATACGGCAGCTGCGGCCCGACGTGGCGATCCTCGACCTGCAGCTGCCTGACCTCTCCGGTGTGGCGGTGCTGCAGGCGATCGGGGAGGACTGCCCGACGGCGGCGCTCATCCTCTCGGCGAGCGGCGAATCGTCCGATGTGCTCGAAGCGATGAAGGCCGGGGCGAGGGGCTACCTCGTCAAGTCGGCGTCCGCGGCCGAACTCGCCGACGCGGTCGAGCGGGTCGCGGCCGGGGACGCGGTGTTCACGCCCGGCCTGGCGGGGCTCGTGCTCGGCGAGTACCGGCGGCTGGCGAACGCGGGCGAGGCGGAGCGACCGAAGCTCTCCGCGCGCGAGACCGAGGTACTGCGGTACGTCGCGAAGGGCCTGAACTACCGCGAGATCGCCGAGCGGCTGGTCCTGTCGCAGCGGACCGTGCAGAACCACGTGCAGCACATCCTCACCAAATTGCAGCTGCACAACCGGGCGCAGCTCGTGCGGTACGCGATCGAGCAGGGCATCGACGGCGACTGAGGCCTCGGAACGACTGCGCCCCCGAGACGACGATGTCTTTGAACGACGGCGCGCTGAGTACTTTCGGCGCTGTTCTTTGAGTAGAAGCGCCGATGCGCGAACGCTTTCGGTCCTGTCCAATGGAGGCATGAACGCCTATATCACCGCCGCCGGCGCCTACCTCCCCGGTCCCCCGGTCGGCAACGACGAGATCGCGGCGCGACTCGGCGGGGTCGACGAGCGCGGCGACCGGCTGCGCCGCCGCATCCTGGCCGCCAACGGGATCGCCAAGCGCCACTACGCATTGGACGCACAGGGACGCACGACCGAGCTGAACGAGGAGCTGGCCGCGAACGCGCTCCACGCTGCGCTCGACGAGCGCGGACTGGGCGCCGCCGACCTCGACATGCTCGCCACCGCGACCACCCAGGGCGACCTGCTGGTGCCCGGATTCGCGTCGATGGTGCACGGGCGCTTGGGAGGCGGACCGATGCAGGTGCTTTCGGCCGCCGGGGTCTGCTCCACCAGCCTCGCCGCGCTCGACGCGGCCGTCGCGAAGGTGCGCTTGGGCGACCGGCGGCGCGCGGCCGTGGTCGGCAGTGAGCTGTCGAGCCGGTGGCTGCGCGGTTCGCGCTTCTTGGGGAAGCCCAGTCACGGAGGCGGCGGGGACGGCGACGCGCACTTCCTGCGGTGGATGCTCTCCGACGGCGCCGGGGCCGTACTGGTCGAAGCGCAGCCGCGCCCCGACCGGCCCTCGCTGCGTGTCGACTGGGTCCGCACCGTCTCACTCGCCCACGCGCACCCGGTGTGCATGCGGGCGGGGATGGGCGAAGGCCCCTCCCCCGTCGCCGGCCGCACCTGGCAGGACATGGGCAGCGCCGCCGCGGCCGAACAGGCCGGGATGATGCTGCTGCGCCAGGACACGAGCGCCCTCGGGAGCCTCGCGGAGGCCGGACTGCGGGAATTCCAGGCGCTCGCCCGCGAAGGCCTCATCGACCTCGGCAAGCTCGACCACGTGCTGTGCCACTATTCGACGAACGCCTTCCGCGACATCGTCTTCGACCAGCTGGCCTCGGCAGGGGCGCAGATCGACACGGGCCGTTGGTTCTCCAATCTCGAGACGCGCGGGAACACCGGCGCGGCCTCGATCTTCATCGCCCTGGAGGAATGCTGGCGGACCGGGCGGTTCGAGCCGGGACAGACGGTGCTGCTGGCCGTTCCCGAATCGGGCCGGTTCTCGTTCGGGTTCGCTCATTTGACCTGTGTGGACGCCGAGACGGCGGCGCCCGAGGCCGTGCCCGTCGCGGCGCCCGTCGCGCCAGCGGCCACACCAGCGGTGACTCCCGTTGCGCCGCAGTCCGAAAGCATCCACGACCGCCTGGACGCCGTGTGGCGGGAGTTCGAGCAGCGGCTCGACCAGGTGCCCGTCATGCACCGCCTCAGCGAGGGCACCGCCACCCTTGAGGACTACCGGCGGCTCCTGTTCAACCTGCGCCAGCAGGTGGCCGACGGCGCCCGCTGGATCTCCCGGGCCGCCTCCAACTTCTCCGTCGACCTGTTCGACCTGCGCAGCGCCGCCATCGGCCACGCCGCCGAAGAGCACCGCGACTTCATGATGATCGAACGCGACTACGCCGCCTGCGGCGGATCCATAGAGGACATCCGCTCCGGCGAGAAGAACATCGGCTCGGAAGCGCTGTCGGCGTATATGTTCCACACCGCGAGTCAGCCCGACCCGATCGGCCTGCTCGGCGCCATGTTCATCATCGAAGGCCTCGGCACCGGCAAGGCCTCCGGCTGGGCCGCCCGCTTCAAAGCGACCCTCGGACTCCGCGACGACCAGGTGTCGTTCCTCGCCTACCACGGCGAAGCCGACGACGACCACTTCGCGAAACTCCAGGCCATCCTCGCCTCGCCCCGCATCGACACCGCGGCCGCCGACGCCATCGTCAAGACCGCCAAGGTCGTCGCCCGGCTCTACGCCCTCCAACTGGAAGAACTCGACCATGTCTAGCGGGGCAGGGCGAGCGGCGGCACCGGCCCATGCGCCGCTCGCCGACCCTCCCATGTGGGACGCGATGATCGCCGACCCCGCGATGCCGCTCGAACCCGACGTCGCCCGCATGGTCACCGACGACCAGCGGCAGTGGACCCGCACCTGGATCTACCCCGTCCTGCGGCCCGTCTCGCGAGTGCTCGCCCTCGTCATCGTCGCCCTCAAACGCCTCACACCCGTGCGCTGGACCGCGCACCGGCTCATGGACCGGCTCTGCCTGTGGTTCCTGCGCCGCTTCGTCTCCCCGCTCGCCGTCGAACTCCTCATCCGCCACTTCGTGATCGAGACGAACCTCCTCAACTTCATCGTCCGGAACACCGCCACCGGCATCGCACCCGTCGCCCTCCGGCCCGTGAACCTCGCCGGGCTCGGCGACAAGGCCGTCATCGAACACGACATCAACGTCTACCAAGTGCTCGCCGCGCTCGACCGGACCCGGATCGGACCGCCCGACGTCGTGGACTACGGCGGGCTCGACATGCCGGCGCTCGACCCCGAACCGCACCGGTTCCGGCTGCTGCGCTTGGACATCCAGACCGCACTGTGCCTCATGAACCTGCCGTTCGCCGCCTGCCTCACCCCCGACGAGTACCGGCGGGCCGTGCACTCCATGCGCTTCGACGACTCGATCCTCGCCATCCTGGCCGAGATCACCGGCGACCCCGTCTTCCTGCGCTGGCAGAACGGCGACCTCTCCATCCGCGCCGACTCCAACACCGACGTCCCGCACGCCGTCTACCGCCACGCCGTCGTCTGCGAATACGCGCACGCGCACCTCGTCAGACTCGCCGCCCGGCGGTGAGCCCACAACCGTTCTGTCCGGTTCCCGACAGATCCATCCCTTTCACGTCAAGAACCCGTCAAGAACGTTGACGACGCCTCCCCCCCGGTGGTGCGCTTGAGACCGCAACGGTTCTCAACCGGAGGTGGAAGATGGAGCGCACGCCCTCGACCCCGTGTTCCCGCATCGGCGGCCTGGCCGCCCTCGGCGGCTCGGTACTCACGGTCGGCTCGATGTTCATGCCCTGGGTCGACACCGCCGGAGGCGGATCCCTCGACTACTGGCACCTCTCCGGTGTCGAAGGCGTCCAGCCCGACACTCGGACCTACCTCATGTCCCTCGGACTCATGCTGCTGCTCGTCGTCTGGTGCGCCCTGTACTTCACGCTGCGCACCCACGAGACCCGCACCGCCTGGGCCTTCGGCGGCCTCGCGGGCGCCATGATGCTGTACGGCGGCGACCTCCGCATCAGCGAGGACCTTCCGGCCGGATCCCTCGGCACGGGCGAGATCGCGGCCGCCCTCGGGCTGCTCCTGCTCGCCGCCGGATCCGTCATGGCGCTGGCCGCCAACATCCCCGAGCCCGCCGCTCAGCGGCGGACCGGTGAGGCCTCCCTCTGAGGAGGATTCGGACCCGATCGGCGTCCGTCCCACGGCGGCGGACGCCGCTCAAGCGCGACGCGTGCGGGCCTTGAGCCCTCTGCGGCCGAACACAAAGGCCGCCGCCGCGACGACTGCTGCCCCGACGGCGACCGCGCCCCACCGCCAGGGGCTGAAGGGGGCCTTGCGGTCGAGCAGCGCCGCCTGGTCGCTGGCGCAGCCGAGTATCTCGCCGCCTCCGGCGGTCGCCGCGCACACAGTGGTGGTGAAGCCCGTGCCCTCGTCCGGCGCGGCCGACAGGTCGGGCTGCTCGACGACCACGAGCTGCCCCTGCTCGATCTGCTCACCGCTGCCGACCCGGACGGTGTCCTCGATCTCGACGCGCTCACCCGGTTCCAGCGAGAGGGTCCAGTCGACCCCGCCGCCACCGCGCACCCCGGCCGGCTCGGAGTCGCTCAGGGTGAATCCGGCGGGCAGCAGATGCGAGACCTTGAGGTCCTCGAAGGCCTCGTCGCCGGTGTTCTCAACGGTGATGGCGTAAGCGACGGTGTCGCCCTCGCGGATCTCGGCTCCCGCTTCGCCGCCGCGGAGGACGGTGATCGCGATCGGGCCGTCCTCCGCGTGCGCCGGGACGCCGCCCAAGACCGCGGCCGCCAACCCCACCGCCGCAATGTACCTGTACCGCATCGTGTTCCCCCGCATCCCTTGTGCACTGTCCCGAGTCCGTTGTAGCCCACTCGCGGGCCCTGAGCCGGACGACACGGCCGCGGACGCGGTCCCTATCGCCGCGCGCGGCGACTTGTAGCCGCCGCGGTGACGACGAGGCCGGTCACGATCGCACCCAGTCCGGTGAGGATCGGCGCCAGGACGCCGACGCCGGTCGACGCCAGACCCCGGTCGGTGTCGCCGTCGTCGCCGATGTCGCCTCCGTCGGCGCTGCCGTCCCCGTTGCCGCCGTCTCCGTCACCGTCCCCGTCACCGTCGCTGCCGTCGTCGCCGCCGGCCATCGTGCGGATCACCCACGCGTCGGCGTCTGAGGTGCCGTCCGGGTCGTTCGCGTCGGTGTTGAGCACCGTGGTCCCTCCGGTCAGTTCGACCCCTTCCGGGGCGTCCTCGTCGATGTGGACCAGGATCGACGCCGACCAGGTCGCGGAAGCGGCTTCGGCAATCGCCATCGCTTCGAGCAGCCACGGCGACTCCAGCGGACCCGAAGCGTCGGTCTCGGTGCTGGGAGCCAGGTCGGTGTCGATCTCGCACGTCACGGTGTCGCGATCCGCGGTGACCGTGCATGCGGGCGGCAACTCGGACGCGACCGCGCCGACGTGCTCAGGCATCCCGATCGTGATGGAGACCGATTCGTCGACGGTCGAGGGTCCGCGCGACTCGACCGCGACGACCACCTCGGTGGTCGCGCCGGGTTCGGCGGTCTCGGCGGAGGTCGTGACGACCCGGTCGTAGACGGGTTCGCCCACGCCGCCGGGCAGACCCGTGACCGAACCGGTGTCATTGGCGTCGTTCGGGTCGAAGGCGTCGGAGGACACCGTGGCGGTGTTGGTGATGTCCTGGCCGTCGCCGCGGTAGGACGGGTCGAGTTCGACCGTCAGGGCGATGGTCGCCGACGAGTCTGGTTCGAGTGCGTCGGCGACCGGGCAGACCACGGTCCCCGCAGTCTCAGTGCAGTCGATGTCCTCATCGGTCGCCGCATTCCGGGCCTCGACGAAGTCGAGCCCCGCGGGGATCGCGTCAGTGAGGATGACCCCTTCGACGGTGTCGGCGGTGTCGAGGTTGTCGACGGTGGCCAGGTAGTCGAAGGTGGTGCCCGGCGTGATGGGCCCCGTGGCGCTCGGGTCGAACGTCTTCGTGACGGCGAGGTCGGCGCGGCTCTGGATCGGCGGTCCGACTGCGGTCGCGCTGTCCGGGGTCGGATCGTTTCCGGCCTCCACAGTGGCCGTGTTCGCGATCGTGTCGCCGGCGGCCGCATCCTCGTCGACCGCGACGGTGAGGTCGATCGTCGAGGCGCCGTCGGCTTCGAGACCGCCGATGTCGCAGCTGACCACCTGTCCGATGGCCGAGCAGACGGCGGGCGAGGCCGAGACGAAGGTCGTGTCCGGGTCCAGTTCGTCGGTGACCGTGACGTCCGTGGCGAGGAACAGACCGTCGTTGGCCACCGTGACGGACCAGACGGCATCCTCTCCGGCGACCATCCGGTCAGGGGCGGACTTGACGATCGTCACCTCCGTCACCGCGACCGGGGTCGACACCGTGCCGCCCGCCATGGTCGCGGTCGCCCTGTTGTTCCCTTGGGCGGGGTCGCTGCTCGAGGCGCTCACGAGGCCCGTGTTCAAGATGTCCGACCCGTCGCCGACGTAGTCCGGGTGCAGGCGGACGGTGACGACGAAGGCGAGGGCCTCGTGCGGGGCGATGGCGTCCGCGACCCGGCAGGTGACGGTGCCGCCGTATACGCCTGGTTCACCCGTGCAGCCGTAGTCCGAGTACTCGAAGGCGACCTGAGGCGGAAGCGCGTCGGTCACGACCGCGTCGGTCGCGTCGCCGGGCCCGTAGTTGTTGACGCTCAACAGGATGTCGATGGAGTCGCCGGGTGCGACCAGGTTCCCCGGGTAGGCGGCGAAGCCCTTGGTGAGCATGAGGTCCGCTTGCGGCGCACTCGAGTTGACCGGTGCGGCGGTGGTGGTGTTGTTGGCCGGCACCGGATCGGCGGTGGCCGAGGCGATGACACCGGAGTGGACGAGGTCGGAGCCGTCGCCGGTGTAGGCGGAGTCGAGCGCGACCGTCACGGTGACGGTCTTGGTGGCGCCGACCGGGATGACCTGGTTCGTGGCGCAGTTGACGGTCTGGCCGTCGCGTCGGCACGCGTTGGCGGGAGGAACGGCCTGGACCCAGGTGAGGGGCGCGGGCAGTGTGTCCGTGAAGGTCAGCCCCGCGGCGGCCGACGGCCCCTGGTTGGCGAGGGTCAGCGTGTACGTGAAGGTACCCCCGGGCCTCACGGGACCGGTGGCATCGAGCGTCATGACGGCCGAGAGGTCGGCGATCGGCGCGGCGGCGGCGCCGGTCGGCAGGCCCGCCGTCGCGGTGTCGTTGGCGCGCAGCGGGTCGGGCGTGTCAGCGGTGACGGTAGCCCGGTTGACGATGCCGGTGCCGGTACGGGTGAAGGCCGGGTGCAGCCTCACTGTGATCGTGAAAGCCGCCTCGCCTCCGGCGGAGAGCGTCGCGCCGCCCCTGCAGGTGACCGCGGCTCCGTACGCCCCCGCGCTTCCGGTGCAGCCGTCGGCGGAGGACACGAAGGCCAGTGCCGCGGGGAGCTGGTCGGTGACGACCGGGTTCACCGCGTCGGAGGGCCCGTTGTTGTAGGCCGCCAGCCGGTAGGAGAAGGTCTGTCCGGGTGCGACGGCGGTGGATCCCATGGCGGCGTTGGTCGTCGAGAGGTCGGCGGTCACGCTCACCGGCGGGCCGGTGGCCTCCGCGCTCGTGTCGGTGGAGGTGTTGTGCGTCGCGGTGGCGAGTGTGGCCGTGTTCGTGAACTGCGTGCCCGCGGCGGTGGCGGCGTCGACCAGGACCGTGACGGCGAGGTCGGCCGTCGCCCCGTCGGGCACGGTTCCGAAATCACAGGTGAGCAGGTTGGCGTCGTCCACCGTGCAGCTTGCGCCGTCGGCGGACGCGTACGTCAGTCCGTCGTCGAGCCGGTCGGCCATCGTCACGCCGGACGCGTCGGACGGGCCGCTGTTCTGGACGGTGAAGGTGTAGACCGCTGCCGCTCCGGCGGTCATCGCCGCCGGAGGGGACTGGGAGAGCGACAGACCCGCTTCGGCGGTGACGGTGAGCTCGGCGCTCGCGACGGTGTCGCCGGAGCCGTTGGCGGTGCTCGTGGAGACCTCGGCGACGTTGGTGAGGACCGTCCCGTTCGGAACGGACGAGTCGACTTCGACCGCGATCGTGACGGCGGCCGACGCGGCGGGGGCGAGCGTGCCGAGGCCACAGGTGACGGTGGCGCCGTTCGCGGCGCAGGAGGCGCCTGTCGCAGACGCGAAGCCGAGACCGTCGGGAAGCGTGTCGATCACGGTCACGTTCTGAGCGGCCGACGGCCCCGTGTTGGCGACGGTCAGCGCGAACGCGACGCCGCCACCGGCCGTGGCGGATGCGTCGGCGGTCTGGGTGATCGACACCGAGGCCTGCGGTGCGGCCGTGCTGCCGCCCGGGACCGTGGCAGTGCTGGTGTTGTTCGCAGTGTCCGGGTCGGCCGTCGCGGCGGTTGCGGTCGCGAGGTCGACGAGGTCGGCACCGGTGCCGGTGTAGGCGGGATGGAGCCGGACGGTGAGGGTGTAGACCGCGTCGCCGCCGACCGCGAGCTCCCCGACGGTGGCGCAGGCGATGGTGGCCCCGTATCCGGTGCCGCTGGTGCAGCCCACGCCGGACACGAACGCCAGCGAAGCGGGGAGCGCGTCGGTGACGGCGACGCCCCTGGCGGTGGACGGTCCGGCGTTGCGGACGGTGAGCCGGTAGGCGAAGGTCTGGCCCGGCGTGACCGGGTCGGTGCCGAGAGCGGTCTTGGTGACGCTCACGTCCGCGCTCGGCGCCGCGACGGATCCGGCGGGCACGGTCGCGGTGCCCGCGTTGTTCGCGCTGTCGGGGTCGGCCGTGGCCGAGGTCGCGCCGGCGGTGTTGACCAGGTCGGTTCCGGTACCGGTGTAGCCCGGGTCGACTTGAACGGTCACCGTGCGGACGGTTTGCGCGCCCACGGCGAGCGCGCCGATCGTGGCGCAGATGAGGTCCTGGCCGACGGCGGTGCACTCGTCGCTCGCGACGAAGCCGAGACCGGCCGGGAGCGTGTCGGTGACGACGACGCCGGTGGCGGTCGAAGGCCCGGCGTTCGCGGCGGTGAGCGTGTAGTCGAACTGTCCGCCGGGGGTGACGGGGCCGGATCCGATGGCGGCCTTGGTGAGCGAGACGTCGGCACTCGGTGCGGCCGCGCTGAGGGTCCCCGCCCCGGCGGTGGCCGTGTTGTTCGCGGTGTTCGGGTCGGCCGTGTCGGCGACGACCGCTGCGGTGTTGGCGATCTCCGAGCCGTCACCGATGTAGTCCGCCGAGAGGCGCACGGTGAGCACGATCGTCCGCGACCCCACCGGCACCGACGCCAGCGGCCCGCAGGTGACGATCTGTCCTGCGGCCGAGCATCCGTCCTGTGTGGATGAGACGAAGGCGAGATCCGCCGGGAGCGTATCGGTGATGGTCGCGTTCTGCGCGGCGGAGGGGCCGGCGTTGCGGAGGGTGAGCGCGTACCGGAAGGTGTTGCCGGGCGTCACCGCGCCGGAGCCGTCGCGCTGCTTGGTCAGCCGCAGGTCGGCCGAAGGCGCGCCGATGCTCGGGAGGACGGCGGCGGCGGTGTTGTTCGCGGTGTCGGGGTCCGCGGTGGACGAGATCGCCGTGGCGCTGTTGCCGAGGTCCGCACCCGAGCCGGTGTAACCGGGGTCGACGGTGACCTGGTAGAGGTGGTTGACAGTGTCCCCCGGAGCGATCAGGTCGGTCGGCCCGCAGGTCACGACCTGCCCGTCCCCGGTGCAGGAGCCGCTCGCCGCGCCCGCGAACACCAGGCCGTCGGGCAGGGTGTCCTCGGCCGTCACCTCCGTCGCGTTCGACGGCCCGGCGTTGTGGACCGAGATCCGGTAGTCGAGGTGCTCGCCGGGGGCGACCTCGCCGGTCGTGGTGAGCGTCTTCGTGGTCTGGATGTCGGCGGACGGGCCGGTCACCGTGACGCCGCCGGTGGTGGTCGCGGTGTCGTTGTCCGGCACGGGGTCGGCGGTGTCGGAGGCCGCCGTCGCCGTATTGGTCAGCTCGCCCCCGGTGTAGCCGGGGTCCACTTTGACCGTGGTCGTGATCGTCGCCGTCTGCTGCACGGGGAGCTGGAGCACGCCCAGCGCGCTCGGCGGGCAGGTCAGGATCTGCCCGTCGACGACGCAGTCGCTCGGGTACGACTCCCACGACATGCCCGCGCCGAGCGTGTCGGTGAGCGTCGGGTTCACGGCCGTCGACGGGCCGAGGTTGGTGGTGCCGATCGAAAAGTCGAAGGTCTCCCCGGGTGCGATCTCGGGTGTGCCGACCACGGTCTTCGCGACCGCCAGGTCGGCGCTGCCGGCGGCGAGGGCCGGCACGCCGGCCAGGTTGGTGCTGTCGTTGGCGCCGTTGGGGTCCGCGGTGGCGGAGGCGACGGTCGCGGCGTTCACGACGTCGGTGCCGGTGCCCGAGTACGAGGGGTCGAGCCGGACGGTGACGACGAAGTCGACGGTGTTGCTCCCGGAGGCGGCGGCCAGCGCGCCGAGCGGTCCGCAGCTGACGGTGCCGCCGAGTTCGCCCTCGACGCCGGTGCAGTCGTCGGCGGAGACGAACGCGACCGAGTCGGGGAGGACGTCGGTGACCGCGACGTCCGCGGCGTCGCTCGGGCCGCTGTTGGTCACCGTGAGCGTGTAGGTGAACGTCTCGCCGGGCGACACGTGCCCGGCGTCGGCGGCGCTCGACTTGGTGACGGACAGGTCCGCGGACGCGGGGGCCAACCCGCCCAAGGGCAGCTGGGACGAGTCGGTGTTGTTGCCGGAGTCGGGGTCTGCCGTGTTCTGCGAGAACGCCGCGGCCTCGTTGACGAGGTCGGCGCCGTCGCCCGCGTAACCGGCGTCGACGTACGCGACCACCTCGAAAGCGGTGGCGGAGCCCGGTGCGAGCGAGACGATCCGCGGGCAGGTGACGGTTTGGCCCGAAACGGTGCACCCGTGCGGGGAGGACGCGAAGGTCATCCCCGTCGGCAGGGTGTCGACGGCGTCCACGTCGACCGCGGTGGAGGGTCCGTCGTTGTCCACGGCGATCGTGTACGTGACGGGCTCGCCGGGCGCGACCGTGCCTGCCGTGACCTTGTGCTTCAGCACCGAGACGTCGGCACTCGCGGCGGCGGCCGTCCCTCCGGGCAGGCCGACGGTGTCATCGTTGTTCGCGCTGTCGGGGTCGGCGGTGTCCGCGCTCACCACTGCCGAGTTCGTGACGGCGGCGTCGGCGCCCGTTCCGACGTAGGCCGGGTCGAGCCGCACCGTTACGAGGAGGTCCGCCTCGTCCCCGGCCCCCAGCGTCCCGGCCGCGCAGGTGACCGTGCCGCCGTACTCCCCGGCGGTGCCGACGCATCCCGAGTCGGAGGCCACGAACCCGAGCGCCGACGGGAGCGTGTCGGTGACGACGGCGCCCGTGGCGGTCGACGGGCCGTCATTGGCGACGCCGATGAGGTAGGTGAAGGTCTCGCCCGGAGCGATCGGCGTGTCCGTCGTGGTCTGCTTGCTCAGGACGAGGTCGGCGACGGCCTCGCCGACGTCGGGGGTGACGATGCCGGAGTCGTTGTCGGACGCGTCGGGATCGGCGGTGTCGGCGCTGACGGTGGCGCGGTTGGGCAGGTCGGTTCCAGTGCCGGTGTAGGCGGCGTCCACCCGCACGGTGAGCGTGATGCTCCGGGCGCCCGGCGCCAGCTGGGCGTAGGCGCAGGTGACGGTCTGACCGGACAGGGAGCACGTCGCGCCGTCTCCGGTGGCGGACACGAATGCGAGTTGCGCGGGTAGCGTGTCCGCGACGGTGACGCCCGCCGCGGTGGAGGGCCCGGCGTTGTCGACGGTGAGCGTGTAGGAGAACTGGTCGCCGGGCCTGACCGCGTCGACGGGAGCGGTCTTCAGGATACCGAGGTCGGCCGAGGCGGCGGCGATGTCGATCTGCCATTCGGCGGCGTCGTCCGTGGCTTCCCCGTCCTCGGCGCTGACGACGCGGGCGGTGCCGGTGGCGATGCCCGAGGCGGCGTTCGCGTCCACGATGTAGTCGAGGCCCAGGTCGGTCGCGGCTCCCGGTGCGGCTCCGGCAGCGATGAGGCAGGTGAGATCGGTGCCGGAGGAGGCGGTGCACCCGACGGGCAGACTGCCCGTGTCCCAGGCGGCCCCGGTCGGAGCCCTGAGGGTCACGGTCGTGTCGGAGGCCGAGGTGGAGGGCCCGTGGTTGGTGACGGTGAACGTGACGGCGCCGTTCAGGCCCGGGGTGACGGTGGACGCGTCCGAGGCCGTGATGCCGAAGTCGGTGACCGCGTCACCGGTGTTCACCAGCATGTCGATGGTATTGCCGGCGGGATCGCTGTCGAGGTCGTAGGAGAGGGTCGCGCTGCCGGAGAAGACGGTGCCGGACGCGGTGTCGGCCGGAACGGCCGCGGTGTAGCCGAACTCGGTCGAGGCCCCTTCCTCCAAGCCGTCGAGAGTGCAGGTGGCGGTGAGGTTCCCGTCGTCGGTGCAGCGCGGGTCCAGATTCGATACCGGGAGACCGGGCGGGAATCCGAACGTGACGGTGACGGCACCCACGGTGGCGGCGGGGCCGGTGTTCCTGACGGTGGCGGTGACGGCGCCCTCGGTCCCCGGCGTGAGATCGATCGGCTCCGAGGCGATCTCGAGATTCGTGAGGGCGTTGACGACGGTGTCCACTGAGGCACTGGCGCCACCGCTGTTCGCGAGGCCGGAGGGCATGGTGAGGGTGGCGGTGTTGGTGAGCGTGGTCCCGGCCGCGGCCGTTTCGACGGTGCCGTCGATGGTGATCACGGCCTGCTCCCCCGCGGGGATGTCGAGCGTGGTCGCGATGTCGTTGCCATTGCCGGAGGCCGCGCCGCACGAGCCGCCGCCGGTGACGGCGCAGGTCCATGAGGCGACGGTGACGCCGCCGGGGACGGTGTCGGCGACCTCGGCTCCGACGAGACCCGAGTTGCCGCCGTTGGCGACGGTGACGACGTATTCGATGTCGTCACCGGGGTCGGCCGCGGGCGCGCCGGTCTTGGCGACGTCGACCGTCACGTCGCCGTCGACGGCGAGCGTGTTGGTGGCGGTGTCGTTGCCCCGAACCGCGTCTCTGGAGTCGCCGGAGACCGAGGCGGTGGCGGTGACCGCGCCGATGTCGCCTCCGGCCGTCAGTCCTGAGGCGACGGTGCCGGTGACGGTGAACGCGGCCGTGTCGGTGGGCGCGAATGCGTCGGTCGGTCCGGTGCAGGTCTTGGCGGGCAGGTCGCAGGTCCAGTCGCTGGGACCGGTGATGCCGGTGACGGTGAACGCGTCCGGTGCCGTGAAGGTGGCCTTGGGGATGCCGGCTGCATCGGTGCCGTTGTTGGCGAGGGTGAACGGGATGGTGGCGGTGCCGCCGGGATCGACCGTGGTCGCGGCGGTCCGGGCTCCGGTTCCGGTGTCCGTCATCGCCAGGTCGGAGCCGCGGAAGGCGACGGTGACCTGGGCGCAGCCGGTGTCGTTGGAGTGATCCGCGTCGTTGGTCGGGGTGAGCGTGTTGGTGCCGCAGACGTCGTAGGTGGTGCCGGGCGCGGCGTTCGCGGGGATGGTGGCGTTGACGTAGACCAGGCCCATCGCGCCCACCGACCAGGTCGAACCGGCGGGGCAGGAACCTGCCGTGGCGGAGGCGAGGACGCAGTCGCCGTAACCGGTGCTGGCGGCGTGGTAGCTCTGGAGGCTGTTGACGGTGAGGCCCGGGTCGGCGGTGACCGCGAGGCTGTTGAAGTACGCGTGCTGCGGTCCGAGGTTCTCGATCCGCAGCTGCGTCTCCACGGTCGCGCCGGGCCTGCCCGAGACGCCCGCGACTCCCGCGACCTTCATGTCGGCGCGGCCGATGGAGAACTGCTCGTCGACGGCGGTGCTGCTGCAATCGCGGCGGACGAGCAGGACCGACGAGGTGAAGTCGCTGTCCTTCACCGCCAGGCACACCTCGGCGTACGTGTTGCGGAAGGCGCCCTCCGGGGTCCCGGTGGCGGCGTCGCCCGTGAGATGGTAAGGCCAGGTGGCGTTGTTCGCACCGGAGGAGCACGAGTCGGTGAGCCGGAGCGGTGCGTTGTTGTTGTCCTTGTTGCCCGAGTTGTCGAGGCAGAGCGAGGGGTTCGAGGTGAGCTGCACCCGGTCGTCGATGGTGATGGTCCACTGTTGCAGGTCCTCGTTCTCGCCGCAGTCGCGCAACCTGATGGCGCCGCCGTTGCTCGCGGAGGAGGCGGACATGCAGAGGTCGGGGTGCGCGGTCGGCGTGATGTACGCGCCGACGATGTCGGAGGAGAAGACGCCGGCCCCGACAGGGGCGGGGACGGCGAGCATGACGAGCGCGATGACCATCGCCCCCAACAGCGCCGGAACTCGACACCACACAGCGGTCAAGCCCGCCACCACCTTGCCCACATCGTCTCGTCACCCAGAGTGACGAAAGATTAGCAAGGAGTCGGCTGCGATTGTCGTGTATGGAGCGGACGGCGCCGGAGCCGGAGCGTTCGAGCCGGGCCGGCGTCAGGCGCTGTCGCGGACGATCAGCTCGGTCGGCAGGATCACGGGTTCGACCTCCTCATCGTCCAGCAGGGCGATGAGCAGTCGGACGGTCTCCTCCGCGACCTTCGCGAGGGGCTGGCGGACCGTCGTCAGCGCGGGGCGGGTCGCCGACGCGATCGCCGAGTCGTCGAAGCCGCCCACGGCCACGTCCTCGGGGACCCGGCGTCCGGCCGCGTGCAGCGCCTGCAACGCGCCGGCGGCCATGAGGTCGGAGGCGACGAACACCGCGTCGAGGTCCGGCACGTTCCGCAGCAGCCGCCGCATGGCGGCCTCGCCGCCGGCCTGCGTGTAGTCGCTGTGCACGACCATCTGCTTCCCGGCCTTCCGGCCGAGCACCCCGGTGAAGCCCTCCAGGCGAAGCGAACCGCCCGGCGTGTCGAGCGGGCCCGTGATCATGCCGATCTTCCGGCGCCCCTGCTCGACCAGGTATTCGGCCATGGCGCGAGCGCCGCCGCGCTCGTCCGCCGCGGCGTAGGGGATGACCGACTCGCGTCCGAGGACCGCGCCCAAGGCGACCGCCGGCACGCCCGCCCGCTCGATCTCGTCGAGCAGCGGGTCCCCCGCATGGGTCGAGATGAGCAGCGCGCCGTCCGCGTGGCCGCCGCGCAGGTAGCGCGCCACCCGGTCGCGGCCGCCGTCGTCCCCGGCGATCATGAGCACCAGCGACATGTCCCGTTCGGCGAGCTGATTCGTGGCCACCCGCATGAGCACCGAGAAGTTCGGGTCCTCGAACAGGCGCTCCTGCGGCTCCGAGAGCACCATGACGATCGAACCGGTCCGGCTCGTCTTCAGGCTCCGCGCGGCCCGGTTGACCACGTACCCGGTCTCGGCGACCGCGCGGCGCACCGCCGCCTCCGCCGACAGCGAGACGTTCGCCTTGCCGTTGAGGACGCGGGAGACCGTGCCGCGCGAGACGCCCGAGGCCTCGGCCACGTCGTGGATCGTCGGTCGTTTCCGTGTCAAGATGCTCAGCTCTCCCTTGTGTCTCACTCGATTATCGCTCGCCCCGGCCATCACCACGGGCGGAGGCCCGCTCCGAAGCGCCGGCCGAGCGGTGTGCGGGGAGGCCGCCCAAGGGGACGGCGACCGCTCCGCCGCCCGCACCGCCGCCGAGCGCCCGCAGCGACGGCAGCGCGTTCCCGTCGAAGTCGAACAGCGCCTGGTTGGCCCACGAGCTGCCGGACTCGTCGACCACGTCGTCGCCGTACTCCATCCCGGCCCGCGAAGCCCAGGTGGTGCCCGCTACCGGGAGCCACGCGGGCTCCCAGTAGACGATGCCCAGGCCGCGCCCGCCGGGAACGTCGTCCACAGTGGCATACAGGTCGCGCAGGAACGCGGCCTGGCCCTCCGGCGAGGCCGGATAGCCGCCCGCCTCGGCCAGCTCCGGTGTGAACACCTGGTGGTGCCCGGCCGGGGACGCCCCCGTCCACGCGTACGCCGTCTCGACCACCACGAGGTCCTTGCCGTAGCGCAAGGCGAGGTCGTTCAGGTTGGCGCCCAAGTCCTTCAGGGAGCCGTGCCAGTACGGGTAGTAGGACAGGCCGATCACGTCGAAGTCCAGGCCGCGCACCGCGGCCTGGTCGAACCAGCCGCGGTACAGCTCGTTGGCGCCGCCGAAGTCGAGGTGGATCATCACCCGGGCATCGCCCGCCGCGCGCACGGCCGCGACACCGGCGTGCAGCAGCCCGGTGAGCCGGTCGAACGCGGCCGCGTCCTCGCCCTCGAAGCGGCGCTCGGCATCGATGAACCTGGGCGTCCCGCCTTCCGGCCAGAGCATCCCGTTCGTGATCTCGTTGCCCACCTGCACCATGTCCGGAGCGGCGTCCGCCGCCGCGAGCGCGGCGAGCACATCGGAGGTCCAGTCGCGCACGCGCGTTTCGAGTGCCTCACCACTGAAGCCGCGCCACGCCTTCGGCGTGGACTGCTTCTTCGGGTCGGTCCAGAAGTCCGAGTAGTGCAGGTCGAGCAGGACCGCGTGACCCGCCGCCTTGGCGCGGCGGGCCAGCGCGATCGTCGTCGCCAGGTCGTTCGTGCCGCCCATGTACGGCGCGCCGGACTCGTCGCGCGGGTCCACCCACAGGCGCAGGCGGATCCAGTTGACGCCTTGCGAGGCGAGGAGCTCGAAGAGGTCGTGCGCCGTGCCGTCGGCGCGGAAGACCGCGCCGAGCTGTTCGATCTCGGCGGTCATCGAGACGTCGGCGCCGCGAATGGGAGCGAGCATCGCCCTCGGCGAAGCTTGCGAGCCGTAAATGTGCACAGCCCTCATCCCTTCTCGGCCCCGGCGCTCGCGCCGGTCACCAGGTAGCGCTGGAGGACGATGTAGAGGATCGTGATCGGCAGGGCGAGCACCACGGCGCCGGCGGCGAACGTGGTGTACGAGTTGGCGTACTCGGAGCTGATCATGTTGAACAGGCCGAGGGCCACGGTCTGCTTGTCCGCGCTCTGCAGCACCAGCCGGGGCAGGATGAAGTCCATCCACGGCAGCGTGAACTGCGTGATCGCCACGAACGTGAGCATCGGCCGCATGAGCGGCAGGATGATCTTCACGAAGATCGTGAGGCGCCCGGCCCCGTCGATCGCGGCGGCCTCGTCGAGACTCGCGGGCAGGTTGTCGGTGTAGCCCTTCATGAGCCAGATGTTGTACGGCAGGGCGCCGGCGATGCTCACCAGCGCGAGTCCGGTGAGGGAGTCCAGCAGCCCGAAGTTCAGGAAGAGCATGTACACCGCGATGGCGGCCAGGAAGGCCGGGAACATCTGCAGGATGAGGATGCTCAGCAGGCCCGCTTTGCGGCCCTTGAACTTGACGCGCGAGAACACGAACCCGCAGACGGCCGCGAGCGCGACCGAGCCGACCATGTTGAGCACGGCGACGTAGAGCGAGTTGAGGTACCAGCGGCCGTAGGAGGTCTCGGTGAAGAGGTCCGCGTAGTGGGCGATGGTCGCCTCGGACGGGAACGGCGAGACCTCGCCGAGTCCGTCGCCCGGGCTCAGGGAGGCGCCGACGACCCACAGGAGCGGGAAGATCACGAGACAGGCGACGACGACGAGTTCGACGTGGATGAGGGCCGTGGAGAGGCCTTCGCGGCGGCCGGTCCGGCGGCGGGCTGCGGGGGCGGCGGTGCGGGGCGCGGCGCGCTCGGCAGTCTTGGTCATGGTCAAAGCTCCCGAATCGCCTTGGAGCGGTTGAGGTTCCACACGGAGATCGTGCCGACGATGAGGAAGATGAAGAGGCTCATCACGGCGCCGATGTTGTAGAGCTGGGTCTCGAACGTGAGCTTGAACAGCCAGGTGACGAGCAGGTCGGTGCTGCCCGCGAACCGGTAGTCGGCGTTGTCGGGGCCGCCTTCGGTGAGGAAGTAGACCACGCCGAAGTTGTTGAAGCTGGACACGAACGAGAGGATGAGCAGCGGCGCGACGGTCTTGTGGACCACCGGCAGGGTGATGTGGCGCAGCTGCTGGAGGGCGCTGGCGCCGTCCATGCGGGCGGCCTCGTAGTAGCTGGCGTCGATGTTGGTGAGCACGCCGCCGACGAGGGCCATGAAGAACGGGAAGGTGAGCCACAGGTTGATGAGGAGCACCACGGCTCGGGCGAGGTTCGGATTCGAAGCGTCGGTGAACCAGTAGACGCGGTCGTCGGTGAGGCCGACGTCGACGAGCCACTGGCTGATGGGGCCGAACTGGCCGTTGAACATGGAGCGGAACACCAGGGCCGAGACGATGGCGGGGACCGCCCAGGGCAGCAGGAAGATCGAGCGCCACACGCGCGGGAACTTGACCTTCTTGTCGGCGAGGAGCACGGCCTGGAAGAAGCCGAGCGCGTAGGAGGCGACGGTGGTGACGAGCGCGAACACGAACGTCCAGGCTAGGACGCCGAGGAAGGTGTCGGTCCAGGCGGAGCCGGAGAGGATCGCGCCGAAGTTGTCGAAGCCGACCCATTCGACGAGGTTCTTGGGGGGCAGGTGGTCGCGGTTGTAGTTGGTGAAGGCGACGAGGATGACGAACAGGACCGGCAGCACGGACATGAACACGACGAGCACGAGGCCCGGGGAGAGCATGATGTACGCGAACGCGCTCTCCCACAGCCGCCGGTAGTAGGACACGGAGGATTCGCGGGGGCCGCCGGCGCCCAGCGCGGTGCGGTAGGCGGCGGCGTCGCGGATGCCCCAGATCCAGATGATCGCCAGGAGGGCGAGGACGAGCAGCGCGATGAGGCCGCTGGCCAGGAGGGTGATGGAGTTGTCGCCTTCGGAGAGCCCGGTCAGGGTCATCTGCCGGGACTGGGTGCCGAGGGTGAACAGGCCCCACAGGCCCTTGACGAAGAACCCGCCGTTGCCGCGCGGCGTGAAGTCCATTCCGGCGTAGTAGTTGCCGGAGGCGATCTCCCAGCCGACCAGGCCTGCGAAGAACGCGAAGTAGAAGGCGGCTTTGCCCGCCTGGCGGTTGATCAGCTGGCCGGCCCCCCACACCAGTGCCGAGGCGAGGCCCGGCACCAGTGCGGGGAGCTTGCTGCTTGGAGCGTTGCTCATCGTGTGAGGGTTCCTAGTTTCCTAGAGTCCGTGCAGCTCGTTGTAGGTGTCGACGGCCTTGGTCTGGGCGTCGGCGGCGGAGCTCAGGGAGTCCCACACGTCGACGGCGAGGGTGTTGCCGACCTCCCAGAAGTACTCGGGGACCTGCGGGATGAGGTCGGCTTGGGCGGACTGCTCGACGATGCCGGCGACGTGGGGGTCGTCGGCGAGGCCTTCGATGCCCGCGAGCAGGTCCGCGTTGAGGGCCGGGATCTGGCCGGTCGCGGCGTAGAGCGCGGCGGCGCCGGCGTCGGAGGCGAGGAAGGCCGCGAAGACTCGGGCGGCGGCCGGGTACTTGGTGTAGCCGGAGACGACGGCGGTGTGCATGCCGGCGAAGGAGCTGGCGGGCTGGCCGCCGTTGACGCTCGGCAGCACGGTCACGCCGTATTCGAAGCCGTTGGCCTCGGCGCCCGCGTCGGAGTCGGCGAAGGCCCAGGGGCCGTTGATCGCGTAGGGGGTGTTGCCGGCGGCGAACTCCTGGCGGATGTTCTCCTCGGTGGCGTCGGCGGCGGGCACGTTGAAGACCTCGCGGAGGCCCGCGTAGTAGTCGAGGGCCTCGACGAGCAGCGGATCGTCGAAGTTCGGCTCGGCCGGGTCGAGGTCGGGGTAGAGCTGCCAGCCGACCGCGGAGAGGATCGAGTAGGCGTGGTAGATCTCGCCGGGGGTGAACTGGACGGTCCACCGGTTCTTGGACGAGTCGTTGTACTCGGCGGCGAGGGCCTTGATCTCCTCCCAGGTGGCGGCCGGGGCGTCGGAGCCGGTGAGCTCCTTGAGGAGGGTCTTGTTGTAGAACAGCGCGATCGATTCGGTGGTGACCGGGACGGCGTGCATGGTGCCGTCCTCGCCCCCGGAGACGACGCCGGTGAAGGTCTCGCTCATGCGGCCCTTGAGCACGGTCTCGTATTCGCCGAGGGGGGCGGCCACGCCCTGGTCGATGGCGCGGGACAGCTGGTCGTAGAAGGACATGTAGACGTCGGCGCCCTGGCCGGCCTCGCCGGCGGTGGTCATCTTCTCGACGGCGTCGTTCTGGGGCACGAGTTCGTACTCGACCTTCACGCCCTTGAACTGCTCGGTGAAGGCGGCGATGATCGCTTCGGCGACGTAGTCCTGCTCGAACCAGACCTTGAGGGCGGCCTTGCCGGAGGCGATGTCGTCCTCCATCACGTACTGCTGGGCGTCGGCGTCCCACTCGAGGCCGCCGCTCTGGGTGTTCTCGTCTTCCTCGGGGCCGCCGCACGCGGCGAGGGTTCCGGCCGCGGCGACGCCGCCGCCGAGGGCGAGGAGGTTGCGGCGGTTCAGGGAGGGTCCCGCGTGAGCACCTTTGCTGCGCATGTCAAGTCCTTGTCTCGGTGAGTGGTGGCCTGGTCGGCGCTGAGGGTATGAAGCGCGCCACCGGGCTGTGAACGATTACACGAATCTAGCGACTCATCATGCACTTAGCAACCAAGTTATGCACCTAATGTCTGCTTTTAGAGCAAAGATTCTTCATGAAACAATCACAATTTTGAAACAGCGCTCGACAGAACCTCAGGTTGCGCGATCGCTACGCGTCGAGTACTGTGCACGTTCACAGGCATTGATGCAAGGAACCTCACAGGAGACACGGTGCAGACCATTCGCTACGGAGGCGACTACAACCCCGAACAGTGGCCCGAGGAGGTCTGGCACGAGGACGTCCGCCTCATGCGCGAGGCGGGAGTGAACCTCGTCAGCCTCGGGATCTTCAACTGGGGCCTCATCGAGCCCGCCCCCGGCGAATACGACTGGACCGGCCTCGACAAGGTCATGAGTCTGCTGCATCAGAGCGGCATCGGCGTCGACCTGGGCACCCCCACCTCGGCCCCGCCCTCATGGCTGCGCCGCGCGCACCCCGAGATCCGCCTCGTCGACTTCGAGGGCCGCACCATGGCCTCGGGCTCGCGCCACGGCGTGTGCCCCTCGCACCCGGTCTACAACGACGCGTGCGCCTCCATCGTGGAGCAGCTCGCGGCCCGCTACGGCGAGCACCCCGCCGTCGAGATGTGGCACCTGCACAACGAGTACGGCTGGGCCAACGTTCAGTGCTACTGCGAGGTCTCCGCCGCGCATTTCCGCCGCTGGCTCGCCGACAAGTACGGCGACGTGGACGCGCTCAACGAGGCCTGGGGCACCGCCTTCTGGGGCCTGACCTACCGCGACTTCGACCAGGTCGAAGCCCCCGCGATCGCTCCGCCCGGCGTCAACCCCGCCCTGCAGCTCGACTGGATGCGCTTCTCGAACGACGCGCACATCGCCAACTACCGGCTCCAGCGAGCGATCATCGCGCGGCACTCCGCTGCCCCCGCGACCACGAACTTCATGGTGCCCAACTGCAAGGACATGGACTACTTCCGCTGGGCCGAGCATGTGGACGTCGTCTCCAACAACCACTACCTCATCGCCGAGCGCGAGGAGCACGAGATCGAGCTCGCCATGAGCGCCGACCTCACCCGCGCCGTCGCCGACGGCCCGTGGATGGTCATGGAGCACTCCACCTCCGCGGTGAACTGGCAGCCGCGCAACATCGCCAAGACCCCAGGCGAACTGCGCCGCAACTCGCTGTCGCATGTGGCGCGCGGCGCCGACGGCCTCATGTTCTTCCAGTGGCGGGCCTCACGCGCCGGGTCCGAGAAGTTCCACTCCGCGATGCTCCCCCACGGCGGCACCGACACCGAGGTGTGGCGCGACGTCGTCTCGCTCGGCAACGACCTCAAGAAACTCGCCACTGTGGTCGGCGCCGACGTGCGCGCGGACGTCGCGGTCCTGTGGGACTGGGAGTCCTGGTGGGCACTCGAACTCGAATGGCGCCCTTCGGTGGAGCTCGAGTTCCGCGAGCGCGTCGAGGCCTACTACACGTCGCTGTGGAAGCAGCACGTCACGGTCGACTTCGCCCACCCCGAGGCCGACCTGGGCCGCTACAAGGCCGTGATCGCACCGTCCTCGTACCTGCTCACCGCCGCGGCGGCGAAGAACCTCCGCGGGTACGTCGAAGGCGGCGGCCACCTGCTCGTCTCGTACTTCTCGGGGGTGGTCGACGAGCACGACACCGTCCACCCCGGCGCGCACGCGTCCGTGCTGCGGGAGACGCTCGGCCTGTGGATCGAGGAGTTCCACCCGGTCCACGAGGGCACCAGGCTCGCCCTCAGCCCGGGTGTCTCCGGTTCCCGCGCGAGCGGCCGCATCTGGTCCGAGCACGTGCGCCTCGACGGCGCGGAGTCCGTCGCGGCGTTCGCGGACGGCCCCGACGCCGGCCGTCCCGCGATCACGAGGCACCGCGTCGGCTCCGGCACCGCCTGGTACGCGGCCACCGCGCTCGATGACGCGACGGGCCTGCGCGAGCTCCTCGCCGAAGTCCTCGACACCGCCGGTGTCGCACGGCCGCGAGGCATCCCCGAAGGGATCGAAGCGGTCCGCCGCGGCCCCCTCAGTTTCCTGATCAACCACTCCGGTCAGGACCATCACGTCCCGGGCCTCCGGGGCACCGACGCCCTCACCGGCGCCGTCTACGCAGACGGCGTCCCGGTTCCCGCCGGCGAGGTCGTCGTCCTCGCGCACGCGGGGAACTGAACCCTTCCGCGGCCCGCGGGCCGCTCCCCCAATCGCAAGGCTCTACCTTCTCAAGGACGTGATCGCAATGAAGCGAAGAACTGCCCTCACCACCGCCGTCGCGGCGCTCGCCGCGCCGGCCCTGGCGCTCGGCGCGGCCGAGTCCGCCCAGGCCCAGACCTCGTTCGCACGCGGCGCCGACATCTCCAGCCTCGCCAAGTCCGAGGCCAAGGGCGGCGTGTACATGTGGGCCGACGGCTGGAGGGAGGACGCGATCTGGATCCTCCAGAAGAGCGGCGTCAACTGGATCCGCCTGAAGGTCTGGGTCGACCCCGCCGACGGCTACAACAACAAGACCCACGTCGTGAACGTCGCCAAGCGCGCCCGCGCGGCCGGGATGAACGTGCTCGTCGACTTCCACTACACCGACACCTGGGCCGACCCGGGCGCGCAGACCAAACCCGCGGCCTGGGCGAACTACAGTGTCGCGCAGCTGAAGACGGCGATCTACAACCACACCGCCGACGTCCTCGGAGCGCTGAGCGCCGCCGGCGCGGCCCCGCAGATGGTGCAGGTCGGCAACGAGCTCAACGCCGGGATGCTGTGGCCCACCGGCCGCTACGACCAGCTCGACAACCTCGCTCAGTTCCTCATCTCGGGCGCCGACGCCGTCCGCGCGACCGTGCCGGGCGCGAAGGTCATGCTGCACCTCGCCGAAGGCGGCAACAACTCGGTGTTCCGCTGGTTCTTCGACGCCATGCAGGCCCGCGGCGTCACGTGGGACACCATCGGCGCCTCGTACTACCCGTACTGGCACGGCTCGCTCTCGGGCCTGCAGTCGAACCTCAACGACATGGCCGCGCGCTACGGCAAGCCCGTCTACGTGGTCGAGACCGCGTACCCGTTCAACCCCGGCGACCGCGACGGCTTCGGCAACATCATCAGCGCCTCGACCCCCGTCTCCGGCTACCCGGCCAGCTACGCGGGGCAGCAGAACATGCTGACGGCGATCGCCAACGTGGTGAAGGCCGTGCCGAACGGCCGCGGCGCGGGCGTGTTCTGGTGGGAGGCCACCTGGACCGCGGTGGCGGGCAACGGCTGGGACCCGTACGACCCGAACAGCAAGAACGGCTGGGAGAACCAGGCCCTGTTCGACTTCGCGTGGAAGGCCACTCCGGCGCTGCGGACTCTCGGGACCCTCTAGACCCGACCCCCCGGCGGTCCGGGCCCGCGGCGCACTTCGCGGGCCCGGACCCCACTCCTCGATCCCTCGATCCCTCGATCCCTCGATCCCTCGATCCCTCGATCCCTCGATCCCTCGACGATTGGAACCGAATTCATGAAGCGCAGAACCGCCCTCACCGCCGCCGGGGCCGGCGTCCTCGGCCTCGGTGCGGCCGCCGCCGCTACCCCCGCCCTCGCCGAAACGCTCGGCGACGATGCCCGCCGGCACTCGAAGCGCGGCTTCGTCCGCGGCGCCGACATCTCCGGCCTCATCAAGAACGAGGACTTCGGCGCGGTCTACCGCCGCGCCGACGGCCGCCGCGGCGACGCCGTGAAGATCCTCGCCGAGAACGGTATCGACTGCATCCGCGCCAAGGTGTGGGTCGACCCCGCCGACGGCTACAACACCAAGACCCAGGTGGTCGAACTCGGCAAGCGCGCCAAGCGGGCCGGGATGGACCTCCTCGTCGACTTCCACTACTCGGACACGTGGGCCGACCCGGGCAAGCAGTACAAGCCCGCGGCGTGGACCGCGATGAGCTTCGCCGACCTGAAGACCGCCGTGTACGAGCACACCGCCGACGTGCTCGGCGCGCTCAAGGACGCCGGCGTCAAGCCGGGCCTCGTGCAGGTCGGCAACGAGACCAACGGCGGGCTCATCTGGCCCGACGGCCGCTGGGACCAGCTCGAGCAGATGGCCGAGCTCCTGACCGCCGGATGCGACGCGGTCGCGGACGTCCTTCCGAAGGCGCAGACCATCCTGCACCTCGCCGAGGGCGGCAACAGCGGCGCGTTCCAGTGGTTCTTCGACAACGCGGTGGCGAACGGCGTGCCGTTCCACGCGATCGGCGCGTCGTTCTACCCGTACTGGCACGGCGAGCTGTCCGGGCTGGCCGCGAACCTGAACGACCTCGCGACCCGATACGGCAAGCCGCTGTACGTGGTCGAGACCGCGTACCCGTTCACGACCGGGGACTCGGACGGGTTCGCGAACATCGTGACCGACCCCGAGCCGGTGGCGGGCTTCCCGTCGAGCCCCGAGAACCAGTCGTACTGGATCGAGGCGATCGCCGACGTCGTCAAGGCCGTGCCGAACGGGCTCGGCAAGGGCCTGTTCTGGTGGGAGGCCACCTGGACGGGCGTCGCGGGCGCCGGCTGGGACCCGGCCGACCCCGCCAGCGGCAACGGCTGGGAGAACCAGGCCCTGTTCGACTTCGACGGCAAGGCGCTCCCCGGGCTTCGGACTCTGGGCAGCCTGTAGCCAACCCCTCAATGGACGGCCGTGCCGTCCGATCCGATGCAGTCCGACGGGGTCGAGACCGGGCTGGAGAGGATCGGGCGGCACGGCTTCTTCACTGACCAGATCGTTCCGCTGCACGGCGCGATCGTGTCTGGCCGCATGGGCCTCGCGGGCGCGAGCATTGACCGCATGAGAACCGCACTCTTCGTCGTCGACGCCCAGGAATCCTTCCGCCGGCGCCCCATGTGGACAGCCATGTCGAACCCCGACCTCGCCGCGTCGGTCAATCCGCTCGTCGAGACCGCCCGCGACAACGGCGACCTGGTGGTGTGGGTACGCCACATCGAACCGGGCACCGGCACCGTGTTCGACCCGGCGCGCGGCTTCATCGAGTACCTGCCCGGGCTCAAACCCCTTGCGGGCGAACCGGAGCTGTTCAAGACCTCGCACAACCCGTTCACCACGACGAACGCGCAGCAGCTGCTGGTGCAGCATGACGTCGGCGAGGTCGCGGTGACCGGCATCCGCACCGAGCAGTGCTGCGAGACGACCGCGCGGGTCGCCTCGGACCTGGGATACCGGACCGTGTTCGTCACGGACGCCACCTCGACGAACCCGATCGAGCACCGCGACGCGCCACAGGGCCGGAGCCTGGAGGAGATCCTCGCGGATCCGCGCACGCTCGGGACGGACGCGATCATCGAGCGGACCGAGTACGCGCTGGCGGGCCGTTTCGCGACGGTGACGCGAGTGGACGCGCTGGTGCGCGAGTGGCAGGATCGTGCTTCCGGGTGAGGTGAGCGAAGGGGGTGCCGTGTCCGAGGTGGTGTTCCTGCTGGTGCCGAAGCTGCACCTGCTCGATCTGGCGGGCGCGGCGCAGGTCTTCTCGACCGCGGAGGACGTGCTGACCGAGGCGGGCGGATCCTCGGCATATCGGCTGCGGTACGTCGCGGCGTCGCCGGAGGTGCCTACGGCCCAAGGGCTTCCGGTGCGGGCGGAGACGGCGTGGCCCGAACTCGGCCCCGCGGATCTGGTCCTGGTGCCGGGCTGGCGCTCCCCTGGGACCGCCGGCGCGCCGCGGCTCTCCGCGTCGCAGGCGGAGCACCTGTTCGAGCATCATCGCCGCGGCGGCACGGTCGCGAGCGTCTGCTCGGGCGCGTTCGCGCTCGGACAGGCGGGGCTGCTCGACGGGCGCCGGTGCACGACGCACCACGACCTGCAGGAGGAGTTGGCGAGGCGTTTCCCTGACGCTGCAGTAATACGTGACGTCCTGTTTACGGAGGACGACCGCGTGGTGACCTCCGCGGGGATCGCGAGCGGCATCGACCTGGCGCTGCATCTGGTGGCGGTGCGTCACGGGCCCGCCGTGGCGGGGCGGGTGGCGCGCGAGATGGTGGTGTTCGCGCGCCGCAACGGCGACGAACCGCAGGCGAGTGCGATGCTGCGGCACCGCTCGCACCTCTCGGATGCGGTGCACCGGGTCCAGGACCGCATCGAGGCCCGGTTCGCGGAACCCCTGCGGCTCCCCGATCTCGCGGCCGAGTCGGGGGTCTCGCAGCGGACGCTCACGCGGCGGTTCGCGGAGGCGACGGGCATGTCGCCGCTGCAGTACCAGTCGGTGCTGCGGCTCGAGCGCGCCGAGCACCTGATCGGCCAGGGCGCGACGGTCGACGCGGCGGCGCGGGCGGTCGGCTTCGCGGACGCGAGGATGCTCAGGCGGCTGCGGGCCGGCGCGAGGAGGTGAACGGCGGCGGGCCCGGGGCGCGCCGCCGGTTCGGCTAGAACGAGTAGGGCCCGAACCGGCCCCAGACGATGACCGCCGCGATGAGCAGGATGACGGCGTTGACCACGATGCTCGAGTACTCGCCCTTGCGGATGTGGTAGATCGCGGCGAACACCATGATGAGTCCGAGGCCGACGGCGGCGAGCGGGGTGAGGGTCACCGCGATGCCGGTGAGCGCGGGCAGGACGAGGCCGAGCGCGCCGGCGATCTGCGAGGCGCCGATGAGCTTGACCGTCCCTGCGGAGAAGTCGTTCACCCAGGTGAGGTTCGGGGCGAGCTTCTCCTTGGGCTGGGTGGCCTTCATCGTGCCGGCGGCGAGGAAGGCGGCGGCGAGCAGGCCTTGCAGAATCCAGAGGAACACGTTCATGCGGGAGGTCTCCTTGAGAGGCGGGTGGTTCGGGCCGCTCCGGTAAGTGGAGCGACCTATCCGTTAAACGTCGGCCAGTGTAACAACACAAGCGGATAGGTCATTCCACTTGGTTAGGATGTGCGCATGGAACCGAGCTCTGAGAGCGGCATGTGCAAGCGCGCCCGGCGGCTTCGCAGCGACGCCGAGCAGAACCGCGACCGGATCATCGAGGCGGCTCGGAATGTCTACCGGCGCGAAGGGCTCGGCGCGTCGATGGCGAGCATCGCCCGCGCGGCCGGGGTCGGCATCGCGACGCTCTTCCGGCGGTTCCCCACCCGCATGGAGCTGATCGCGGCGGTGTTCGAGGAGCCCATGCGCCGCAACCGGGACGCCGCGGTGGCGGCCCGGGACGAGGACAGCGCCTGGGAGGGCTTCCGGGGCTATGTCGAGACCGTGTGCGCGCTGCAGGCGGTCAACCGCGGGTTCGCGGAGGTCCTCACCATGAACTACGGCACGGCGAAGGTGCTCGAACGCCAGCGCCAGGAGGCGTTCGAGGCGTTCACGGAGCTGATCGGCCGGGCGAAGCGGGAGGGCCGGCTGCGGGAGGACTTCTCCCCTGAAGACCTGCCGATCCTGCTGATGGCCAATGCGGGCGTGTTGGGGGCCGTGGGGGATGCGGGGCCGGCGGCGTCGAAGCGGCTGGTCGGCCAGATGCTGCGGGCGTTCTCGGAGAGCGGGTCCGAGCCGCTCCCGCCCGCGCCGGGGCCGAAGGAGCTGTTGCGCGGCATGGTGCGGCAGCGGCGGGCCGGCGGTGGGTGAGATCGCGGTTGCCGGTGCGGTTCGGGCGGTCATAGACTGGCGGGGTTTCACGCTCCTTGCCCCGCTGTCAGGCCTCTGAGAGGAACCGCCCGTGTTCGGCACCGTCGACCTGTGGACTTATGTCGTGGCCACCGTGCTCATCATCCTGCTGCCGGGGCCGAACTCGCTGTATGTGCTGTCGGTGGCGTCGCGGAAGGGGCGGCGGGCCGGGTTCCAGGCGGCGGCGGGGGTGTTCCTCGGCGACTCGGTGCTGATGGTGGCCTCGGCCGCCGGTCTCGCGTCGATGTTCGCTGCGTCGCCGGTGCTGTACAACCTGGTGCGGTGGGCGGGTGTCGCGTATCTGGCGTTCCTCGCGTTCGGGCTGATCCGCGGCGGGGTGCGGACCTGGCGGTCGGCGCGTCGCGGCGAGCCGTCGGCGGTGCGGGCCGTGGAGGCGGAGAAGGCGGGTGAGCGGCCGTTCATGCGCGCGTTGATCGCGAGTCTGCTGAACCCGAAGGCCATCTTGTTCTTCGTGGCGTTCTTCGTGCAGTTCGTGGATCCGGGTTATGCGTGGCCGGTGCTCAGTTACGGGGTGCTGTTCGTGATCCTGCAGGCTTGCTCGATGGTGTACCTGTCGACGCTCATCGTCGCGGGTGACGGACTGGCGCAGACGTTCCGGCGCCGCAGGCGCTTGGCCGCGGCGGGCAACGGCTTCGTAGGCGCCGTGATGATCGCTTTCGCCGCCAAGCTCGCCACGGGCTGAGGCCCGCCGCTAGGGCCAGCGCGGCACCTCCTGGCAGGGGTGCAGGTCGTCGTCGCCTGCGGCGTGCGAGTTCACTTGGGCGACTTCGGTGCCGAAGACGATGTAGTCGTGGAGCGAGGTCCGGAGCTTCGGGTCGGCGGGTCCGTGTTCGGTGACGGCGCGGTCGAAGAGTTCGATGAACCGGTCGCGCTGGTCGTCGGTGATGGCGAGCCCGCGGTGGGCGGTGAGGAGCGTGTCGAAACCGCCGAGGTCGTCGGTGTAGCGGGTGGGTCCGCCGAAGACTTCGGCGAGGAACGCGGTGAGGTGGTCGACGTGGTGGGGTGCACCCGCGCCGAACAGGGGTTGGAGGACCGGGTCCTTGAGGACCGATCCGTAGAAGGCCTCGACGGTCTTGCCCAGTGCTTCGCCGCCGATCTGCTCGAAGATCGCGGTGGTCTCGCCGTCGGCCATGGGGGTGCGTCCTTTCGCGGGTGGAGCCCTTGGCGCCCAAGGGCTCCGGTCCCTCGACTGTAGCCGGTCCCGCCGACGGGGCCGCGACGGCGCGGTCGCTCGGGGTGTCGCGGCTGCGGCCGGCGGTCAGCCGGTGCCGCGCTCGTCGTGGTGTTCGACGACGCAATCCGATTCGGGGGCGACGACGGCTTCGTGCCCGTTGTCGTGGCGTACGCGGTAGGGCGGCTGCCCGTCTTCCCCGAGTACCGCTACGACCTCCGCGGTGTGTTCTTTCATGCCGACCTGGCGTCCTCTGAAACGCAGTCGGTCGCCCACTTTCGCTCGCACAGTCCTCATCTCCTCTGATGCATTCGACGCTTGGCTTCGTGCTTTCCGAGGGCTGGTCCTTCAAGTCTAGGTGCATTGCCGGTGCCCGTGCCGCTTCTCCGTTCGAGCCGTCGAACGGGCCGGCGGGACGGTCCCGGGGTGGGGCCGAGCCGCCGCTTCGGCCTTGCGCTCGGGGGCGTTCGCTGAGGGCAGGGGGGCGGACCGGCATGAGCCGCCTGTCCTGGACGTGAAGACGAGGCCGGGGCGGGTGCGGGTAGGCGCCTCCGGCCTCGTCGTGTCCGGTGGGATCAGGAGTTGTCGAGGCGCGGGATCACGATCTCCTTGCCGATCAAGCGGATCGCGGCGTAGACGGGCACCGACAGGACGATGCCGACGACGCCGAAGAGGGTGCCGCCGACGAGCACGGCGACGATCGCCGCCAGGTTCGAGACCTTGACGGCGCTGCGCATCACGGTCGGGTAGATGACCCAGTTCTCCAGTTGCTGGTAGGCGATGAAGAAGATCGCCGAGGCCACGGCCGTCATGGGAGAGACGGCGAGTGCCACGAGCGTGACGACGACGGCGCCGATGGTGGCGCCGATCTGCGGGATGAGGTCGAGCAGTGCGACCAGGAGCGCCAGCAGCGCGCCGTACGGGATGCCCGCGATGGCCATGAAGATCCACGACGAGATCCCGGCGAGCGCCCCGATGGCGAGCGCGCCGATGAGGTAGGCGCCGATCTGGCGGAGGATGCCGTCGATGATCCGGTCGGTCTGCTCGCGCTGGGAGGCGGCGAAGAGCCGGACCATGCCTCTGCGGAGCTGGACGTAGGAGGCGAGGATGAAGACGGTCAGCAGGATCGTGGTGACCGTCCACACCAGACCGCCGAAGAAGGAGGCGACGCCACCGGCGACGCCGCCGAACACCTTGGTCATGTTCTCGGCGGTCAGCACGCCTTCGGCGCGTTTGAGCAGGCCGTCCTCGCCGCCGAAGCGGTCGGCGAGGGCGCTGTCCATGAGGGTCTGGTAGTAGGTGGGCGCCTTCTCGATGAACTCGGCGGACTCGCGGGCGATCGCGGGGATGATCGCGGCGATGCCGCCGCAGAAGACGATGGCGACGCCGAGGAAGAGGAGGGTCATCGCGAGCCAGCGGGGCAAGCCGCGATTGGTCATGCCGCCGACGATGCGCTCGAGGCCGACCGCGAGGAACGCGGCGACGATGAGTGCCATGATGACGGTGCCGAGCTCTTGGACGGCCCACACGGCGGCGGTGGCGACGGCCAGACCTACGCCGAAGAGGACGCCTGCGGTGAGCGGCGGGGTGTTCGCGAGACTTCTGCGCAGGGGCAATCCGGGTTTCTCAGCCATGGGAGGTTTCTAGCAGACACCGTCTCGCACCGGGGTCCGGCACACGGCCGGTGCCGCTCCGTCCTCACTCCCGGGGAGACGCGCCCGTGTGCCGCGTCCCCCCGGGGTCGTCTCGCCGGCGCAGCCCGCGCGGTGGCGGCGGGCCGCCGGTCAGCCCCCGGTCGCAGTGGGCCGGCCCCAGGCGCGGTCGCCGATGAGCGACAGCGCCGCCGGGAGCAGCACGCCGCGCACGAGCGTCGCGTCGATGAGGATCGCCAGCGGCAGGCGGCGCCGATCGACAGGAGGTTGAGGGCGATCGAGGCGAGCGGGAGGACCCAGGAGCGGAAGGTGACGGCGATACGGGTCGCGGTGTCGTCGAAGGCGTTCGGGAGGGCTTCGTCGCGCAGGTATGCCAGGGCGGCGTCGGCTTCGGTCCGGTGATGTCGCCGGCGAGGGGGACGCGGATGACGAGGAGGTCGCCGAGTGCGGTGGTGCAACACCTGCCAATAGATGTTGGCAAGTGCAGTCAACAGCTTGCATGCTGCGCGCCGGGCACGCGAAAGGGCCGGTGGCAGTCTTGGGTTCTAGGAGTCGTTGCAACACCTTGATCTACAAGGGATTGCGATGGACTTCCAGATCCGTCAGAACCGGACCAAAGCTCAGGGCCCGAGGAAGCTGACCGCGGAGCGGCATGCTTTCCTGC
>NZ_JAERMK010000011.1:57185-198821 GCF_016918015.1 Glycomyces sp. YM15 | reverse complement strand
CCACGCTCGTTCATGCTCGCGGTGATCAGACCCGGCGGTAGCCGTCGATGGACATGCCCATGTCGAGGTCCGAGATCTTCACGACGTCGCCCGGCTTGGGGGCGTGGATGACCCGGCCGTCGCCGATGTACATCGCCATGTGGCCGAGATTGCTGTAGAAGACCAGGTCGCCCGGCTTCAGGTCGGACCGGTCGATGGCGCTGGTCTCGTCCCAGATCGCGTTCGTGTAGTGCGTCAGCGAGATCCCGGAGACCGCGTAGGCGCCCTGAACGAGGCCGGAGCAGTCCCAGGTGTCGGGGCCGGCGGAGCCGTAGACGTAGGGCTCGCCGAGCTGGTCGCGGGCGAACTCCACCGCGGCGGTCGCGGCGTCGGCGCTGTAGGTCGCGGCGGACCCGGAGTCGGCGCTGGGGGACGACTCGCTCGACGCGGCGGCCTCGGCGGCGGCGGCAGCAGCGGCTTCGGCTTCGGCGGCGGCCTCGGCTTCTGCGGCCTCGGCTTCGTCGTGGGCCTGCTCGGCCTCGTCGATCTGCGCGTCGAGTCCGGCGATCTCCTGCTGCGCGGCCTTGATGTCGGCCGTGAGCTCGTCGACGGTCTCGGCGGCCGCTTGCGCTTCCTCGTACTTGTCGGACTGCTCCTGCGCGTAGGCCACCAGGGTGGCGACTTTGGCGTCGAGGTCGTCTTCGGCGGATTCGACCGCGGCGGTGACGACGGTGAGCTGCGCGTGCGAGGTGCCGTAGGCCGCGGCGGCGTCGTCGATGACGGCTTGGGCCGCGTCGAGTCGGGTCCGGAGGCCCGCGAGATCGGCGGCGGCGGTATCGCGCTGGGTTTCGAGATCGGTGAGGTGGTCTTCGATCTCGGCCGCGGAGGCGGCGGTGTAGTCGATGTCGGCCGCGTCGGCGTGGCTGCCGGCGAAGGCGGTCACGAGCCCGACGGTGGCGAGTGTGACCCCCGTGTAGGCGGCGACGCGGCGGATGACGGCGCTGGTTCGCGAACGTCGTGCGGTGTCAGAGCAGGCGTGAGCCACGAGGTGGCCTTTCTTCCTCGGCCGCCTACCGGGTTAGCTGTCGGGTTCGGGCAGGGAAGAGCGCCCTACCCGCTGCGGCTGCGCTGCAGCGGGATTCACCCCGTGTGCCACGGCGTTCGAATTGGGGGACGCGGCACGGCTGGGTCCCCGGCCCGCGCATCGGTGTTTCGCCCGGAACCGGGAGGAACGGGCGTCATGCGAGCGCGGCTCGGCGGTCCGGACGGGTGGGTCTCTGGGGGAGCCCTGAGGACCCGACCGGAACAGGCGCCGACGCTAACGCATGGTGACCCGGATCGCCAAGTCTGCTGTGAGTCGCTCCACAGTCCAGTAACGGACAGTGAGGACGAGCAGGGAGACAGGGGTGCTATCCAGCGAGTTTATTGCCCGAACGGCCGACCCGCGGATGGCCGGGCGGCGGCGGGCGAGCATCGCTCAGATTCGCGACCGGCGCCGGTCTCGAGGGGCCCGGCGGGGGGGCAGGAGCGGGGGCGGCGGCGACCGTGACCGCGGTCAGAAACTCCGCAGGGATCGCGGGGGCGGCGGGGACTGGATCGCGGTCGCGTCCGTGGCCGGAGGAGCGCCGCCGATGTACTCCTTCAGCTCGGCGCCCTCCAGCACCCGGCACGGGAAGGCCGCGCCCGCGCAGCGGCGGCGCAGGTCCGCCACCAGCAGCTCGACATCGGCCGCCACCGCGACCACGTTGCCGAACCGGCGTCCGCGCAGCACCGCGGGCTCGGCCATGACCGCCGTGTGCGGCCACACCGCGCCCATCGCCGCGAGTGCGGGCTTCAGGAACTGCATCCGGCCGCCGTCGCAGAGGTTCACCGCGTAGTGCCCGCCCGCGCGCAGCACCCGCCGCGTCTGGTCCAGGAACTCGGTGCTCGTCACGTGCGCCGGGACGCGGGCGCCCGCGTACACGTCGGTGACGATGAGCTCGTAGCTCGCGTCGGGCGCGGATTCGACGGCCTCGCGCGCGTCCGTGTGCCGGATCTTCACCTTCACGCCGCGCGGCAGCGGGGCCTCGGCCCGAACGAGCGCCACGAGGTCCTGGTTCGTCTCGACGGCCTGCTGGTACGAGCCGGGCCGGGTCGCGGCGACGTACCGCGCCATCGCGAGCCCGCCCGCGCCCAGGTGCAGGACCCGCAGCGGCCGCTTCGGCGCGGCCATCGCGTCGACGAGGTACGCGATGCGCTGCATGTACTCCGCATCCAGATAGGACGGGTCGTCGAGGTCGACGGTGGCCTGGACGACCTCGTCGGCGACGAGGTGCAGGAGGTTCGGACGGTCGGGGTCGCGGTCGATGCGCAGGTTCGGCCGTTCGGCCTCGGGCGGGTTCACGGACCAATTGTGCCCGACGGACTCGCCTGGGGACCGTGTCCAGGCTGCCAGGGGCCGAACGCTACGGCCCCTGCCCGGCCTGGGTCCTGGCCGAGGCCGCGACGTGCGCGATGCGGCGCAGCGCCGCGAACATCGTCTCGCCGAGCACCGTCGCCACGACGGCCTGCTCGACGTTCACACCCTCGATCCGGGTCGCCTCCGCGATCGCCTCCATGTCCGCCGAGGCCAGCGCCGCCGCCGCGTCCGCGTAGTGGCCCAGCACCTCCTGCGGGTCCGGGTTCCCCAAGCGGTAGAACGCGGTGAGCGCCGTGACCAGTGCGTCCCGGTAATTCGGCGGGGCGACCTCGGCCCAGCCGTACTCGTTCAGGAGCCGGTCCACGGTGCGTTCGGCCGCTTCGATCGTGTCCTCGCTCGCGAGCGAGAACTTCGGGTCCCGGTGGGTCGCCGCCAGGGTCGCGCCGAGCGCCTGGAACGCCGACTCCGGATGGCGTCCGAGCACCGTGAGCACTTCGCCGATCTGCGCGACCGAGAGCCCGGCCGTCTCCGAGAGGGCGCGGATGAGCGTCAGCCGGTGCACGTGGGCCGGACCGTACTCGACGGTGTTGCCCTCACCGTGCTCGCCCGCTTGGAGCAGGTGCTCCCGCAGGTAGTACTTGATGGTGGCGGCCGGAACGCCCGTCCGCTCCGACAGCTCCCCGATGCGCATACGAGGGAGTCTATGACGGAATGCGCGCCCGCGTTACCGTTGAGCCGGGCAGGAACCCCCGCCTTCAATCCGCCCCACCTGGAAAGGCGACGGTCGATGAATGACCTTCGTTCCGCACTCCTCGAAGAGCTGCGCGAGATCGCCTCGCTTCCCGTGCCCGACTTCGACGCCGGCCTCGCCGACGACTACGCCGAGACCGGCCGCCGCCTGCCGTACGAGAACCAGTACTTCGCACGGCGAAGGCACCTCGCCGCGCTCGCGCTCGTCGGCGACGGCGCCGTCCTCTCCACCCTCGTCGCCGACATCTGCGACGAGCGCTCCTGGGCCCTCCCCGCCCACTGGGACGACGGCGACCCGGGCACCTGTGTCGACCTCTTCGCGTGCGAGACCGCGCAGGCCCTCGCCGAGATCCTGCGCCTGCGCGAGGACGTGAAGGACCGCGAACGCGTCGAAGTCGAGATCCGCCGCCGCGTCCTCGACCCGTTCTTCGACTCCGAGCAGCCGTTCTGGTGGGAAGAGCGCTTCTCCAACTGGACCGCCGTGTGCGCCGGGGCCGCCGGGATGGCCGCCCTCGCCCTCGGCTACGACACCGACGTCATCCGCGGCCGCGTCCTGCCCGCCCTCCAGGCCTACCTGTTCTCCTTCGGGCCCGACGGCGGCTGCGTCGAAGGCATCGACTACTGGGTCTACGGGTTCGGCTACTTCACGTACTTCGCGGAGGCCTGGCGCGACGCGACCGGGGAGGACCTCCTCGCCGGGACCGAGGCCATCGCCGCGTTCCCCGCCAACGTCCAGCTCTACCCGCGTTCCTTCGCGACCTTCGGCGACGCCGACTACAACCCGTCGCTGCCCCCCGGCCTCCTCTCCCGCCTCTCCGACCGGCTCGGCGTCCCGCTGCCCGCGATCGAGCACGCGCCGACCTTCGCCGACGACTACTGCGCCCGCTGGGCCCACCTCACCCGCACCCTCGACTGGGGACGCGAACTCCGCGGCGAGATCGCACCCGGCCGCACCCTCCTCGCGGACGTCGGCTGGTACGTCGAACGCCGGCTCATCGGCCGCCGCATGTGGTCCCTCGCGGTCAAGGGCGGCTACAACGAAGAGCCGCACAACCACCTCGACCTCGGCTCGTTCATCATCGCCGCCGACGGCGAGCAGCTCCTGTGCGATCCCGGCGCCGGCGAGTACACCGCCGCCTACTTCGGCGAGGAGCGGTACGAGCAGGTCCACCCGTCGTCGACCTGGCACTCCGTCCCCACCGTCGAAGGCGCCTCGCAGCAGGCCGGGGAGGACTCCCGCGCCGAGCTCGTCTACACCGACGACGGCGTCGACGCCTATATCGACGCGTACGGCGACGGCGCGCTGCTGCGCAAGTTCACCTGGACCGAGGACGGCATCGAACTCTTCGACGCCGGGCCCGAACTCGTCGAGTCCTTCATCAGCCGCATCCGGCCCGAGACCGAGGGCGACCGCGCCACCTGGACCGGCGAACGCGGCACCCTCGTCCTCCACGGCGTCGACCCGGGCACCGTGCGCATCGAGGACGTCGAGACCACGACGCACATGGGCCTGCCCGAGCGGCTATGGGCGCTCCGCTTCGACTTCAGCGGCAGCCTCCGCTTCGAGCTGCTCTAGGAGCCCGTCGGCCTTGAGGCGCCGGCGGGCGGCCGCGATGGCCTCGCTGGTGTGCTCGAACAGCCGTCCCTGCTGCCAGATCGGTTCGAGAATGCCCAGGGCCGCAAGCGGTTTGGCGTGCACCGGTGCGAGGCCGGAGAGGTAGACCGCTATGCCGCGGTGCTCCAGTCGCTTGATCGCGTCGGCGAGCACTCTCGCCCCCGAAGCGTCTATCGTGGACACGCGGCTCATCCGCAGCACCACCACCCGCACGTCGGCGACGTCCAACAGCTGCAGCAGGAACCGGTGCGCGGCGGCGAAGAACAGCGGGCCCTCGAGCCGGTACGCCACGATGTGCTCATGGAGCAGCGCCGCCTCCTCGTCGTGGTGGTCGGCCGGATCGATCGGCTCCTCCTCGACCGAGACGGACCGCGAGATCCGCCCCAGCGCCAGCAAACCGGCGAGCGCGATGCCCACGGCCACGGCCCACACCAGGTTGAACAACACCGTCGCCGCGAGCGTCAGCCACATGACCGCCGCGTCCGCACGCGTCGACCGCGCCAGCGCCAGCATCGAACCGACCTCGATCATCCGGATCGAGGTCGCGATCAGGACGCCCGCGAGCGCCGCGAGCGGCACGTGCGCCACCATTGGAGCGAGCGCGAGCATCATGAGCGCCAACACGATCGCGTGCGTCAGCGACGCGAGCCGCCCGGCCGCCCCCGACCGCACGTTCACCGCGGTCCGGGCCAGCGCCCCCGAGGACGGCATGCCGCCGAAGAACGGCGTCACGAGGTTCGCCATGCCCTGCCCGAACAGCTCCCGGTCCGGGTTGTGGTGCTGGTCGACGGTCATGTTGTCCGCCACGGTGGCCGACAGCAGCGACTCGAGCGCGCACAGGGCGCAGATCGCGACGGCCGCGGCCACGAGCTCGGGCATCTCCGCGAAGTCGAGGAAGGCCGCCTCGGGGGCCGGGATGGTGCGCGGCAGCGAGCCGATGACCGCCGCCTCCGCGTTCGCCCACCAGGTGACGACGGTGGCGGCGACGACCGCGAGCAGCGGCGTCGGGATCTGGGAGTGCAGACGCGAGCCGAGGAGGATCGCGGCGGCCACCCCGAACGCGACCGCGAGCGGGGCCCAGTTCGGCTCGGCCGCGAAGGTACGCAGCGATTCCCATGCGCCGCTGAGGATATGGGCGTTCTGCGCCGGAAGCCCGAGGGAAGGGGGCAACTGCTGGACCGCGATGACGATCGCGACCCCGGCGGTGAAGCCCTCGACGACCGGGACCGGCACGTAGCGCGCGTAGCGGCCCGCGCCCGTGATCGCGAGGACGACCAGCATGAGCCCGGCCATGACGCCCACGAGCATCACGCCCGCGTGGCTGTGGGTGGCGGCGAGCGGCACGAGGACCACGGCCATGGTGCCGGTGGGGCCGGTGACCTGCAGGTTCGAGCCGCCGAGCAGCGCGGCGAGGACCCCGGCGATGATCGAGGTGATGAGCCCGGCGAACGCGCCGAGGCCCGAGGCGATCCCGAAGCCGAGCGCGAGCGGCAGCGCGACGACCGCGACCGTGAGGCCCGCGAGGAGGTCGGTGTGCCAGTGGCGGCTGAGGTGGAGGTAGTCGGACCGTTCGGGAAACAGCTGTCGGAAGCGTCGGCGTTTCGTAGCAGTTGTCCCTCGTGTCATGGTCATGGGTTGATTGTCCCGGATCGGTTGATCTGCAAGGACTTCCAGCGGTACCCGGGCGAGTCGCCGACGCTTCCGCCTCCTCCCGTAGGATCGCCTGCGTGCGTGCGAAGGGTCTGGAAGCGGCGATCCGCGTCGGCGGCGCGGTGGTCGTCACCGCCGCGGCCGTGCTCGCGGCCGTCGTCGAATCCTTCCTCGTGCCGTACTACATCGCCGGTATCGCGATCCCGGTCGCCGGGGCGATCGCGTTCGTCGCGAACTGGCGCCTCGCGGCGCTGGCCGTGTACTGGACCGGCGGGCGCTGGTCCGTCCTGCTCACCTCGATCGCCTGGTTCGCCGTGGTCCTCGCCGGGTCGATGCCCACCGATGCGGGCTCGTTGGTGATCACCAGCGGTTTCAACGGCTACATGCTGCTCCTGGCGGGGACCGCCGGGATCGCCGTCGCGCTGTGGCGGTATTTTCGACCCACGCCGAACGCCAAACGCCGATCCGTCGACGGCCTCCGGGCCGCGGCGCAGGCCACCCCTACCGCTACGAAGGAGTCCCGACCGTGACCCTCCTCAGCCGCCTCCTGATGCCGCACTGGCCCTCGATCTACGGCTTCGCCCTGGGCCTGATCGTCGCCAACCTGGCCGGCCGCTTCGCGTCCACCAAATGGGGCGAGGGCACCGCCGTCGGCGACCTCGTCGGCGTCTTCACGTTCGGCGCGATGGCCGCCGTCGCGATCGCCGCGGGCATCTGGTGGGGCGTGCGCCGCCGCCGCCAGGAGATCACCGGCGAGCTCCTGCCGATCTTCGTGGTCGCCACGCTGTTCACGGTGCTGGTGAACCCGCTCATCGCCGGGGTCGCGTATCCGTCGCTCGACGGCGTGTTCTCGCAGACCCTCATCTACTTCGCGCTGCTGGCGGTCTCCGGCTGGGTCGGCTACCTCATCGTGATGGCGCTGGGCGTCGACATGTACGGCCGCGAGCTCAAGGCCACCCGGATCGCCTTCGAACGCAAGGCGAACCCGAAGGCCGCCTAGGCCTTCACCGGCCCGCGGTACCGGTACCGGTACCGCTCGGCGTAGCCGAGCCGCTCGTACATCGCGATCGCGGCCCTGTTGTCGGTCTCGACCTGGAGCGCGGCCCGCCGCGCTCCGTTCTCGTACCCCCACGCCTCCAGCGCGTGCAGGATCTCGGTGCCGAGTCCCTGGCGCCGGTACGCCGGGAGCGTCCCGATGGACGTGATCGCCACGAGGTCTCCGGCGATCGCACCCCGTCCCCGGGCGGCGAGTTCGTCTCCGCGCCAGATCTCGGCGTACCCCCGGCCGGTGCCCGAACCGAAGACCGCCGCCGCGATCGCGGGCCTGCCCTGCCCGATCTGTTCGAGCAGCGCCTCGCCCGGTGCGTCCGCGACGACCGCTTCGCCTTCGTACGCGGCACGGTCGTAGACGGCGCTGTCGAGCGGTTTCACCATGACCGCGGTGCCGGCCTCGGCCTCCCAGCCGCGTGCGGCCAGCTCCTCGTCCAGCCGCTTCGCCACGCCTCCGGCCAGCGACACGAGCGGCCGCGCGCCCCGCTCCCCGTACCAGGCCTCGACCGCTTCGAGTGCCGACTCCAGGCCGCCCGGGGGCGCCGTCAGCGCCAGCACGGAGTTCGCGCGGCGCGAGAACCCTTCGGCGTAGCGTAGAACCCATCCCCCCAGTTCGGCGGACTCCAACGCGGGCCAGGTGGCGGCGAGCAGCCGCTCGAGTTCGAGGATCTCCGAGAACGGGGTCGGCTTGGGAGGGATGGGCCGGGCCGCGACGACCGCCGCGGCCTCGATGGTGACGACCGCCCCCGAAGCGGGCAGTACGCGCCAGAGTTCAGGGCCGATCTCGACAAGCTCGCCCGTGATGTCCGTGAACCGGCGACCCGGTTCAGGCTCGTCCAATCTGATCCGAACCGCCACGCGACGGCCGACATGTTCCGGTCCCAGCATCTGGTGCACCCTCCTGACCACCATCGGGTCCATATTCGGCCTCGTCTGCCCCCCGAAGGGAACCGACCCCAGCCGGGCTTCCCGTTTCATCGACGGGTCGCCGCTGCGCTAGGAGCGCTTCGGCCCGCCCCGTCTCCGCGCTGCAACCGCCGCGGCGGCGGAACGTCACCCATGATCCGTCCGCGATTGCCCTGGCGAGCGTAGTCGGCATGCTTGTACGCGAAACCCGCGCGAGGGCGGCTCCCACCATCCGAGCCGAGGGGAGGAGCCTTCGCAGCCGTAAGCGATAGGCTTTAGGCTCATCTCAGCGCAGTCCGCCCGACTGCGCGCTGTAGGAAGGACGACTCGTGACTTACGTAATCGCCGAGCCGTGCGTGGATCTCCTCGACAAGGCCTGCATTGAAGAATGCCCTGTCGACTGCATCTACGAAGGCAACCGCAAGCTCTACATCCACCCCGACGAGTGCGTCGACTGCGGTGCATGCGAGCCGGTGTGCCCGGTCGAGGCGATCTTCTACGAGGACGACGTCCCCGAGGAGTGGGCCCCGTACACCAAGGCCGAAGTCGACTTCTTCGACGAGATCGGCAGCCCCGGCGGCGCCTCCAAGGTCGGCAAGATCGACAGCGACGTCCCGTTCGTGGCCGAACTGCCCGCGAAAGAGGAGTAGCCGCGATGGCGCTGCGCCGCCTTCACAGCGCCTCTCCGGCCAGGCGGCTGCCGCGCTTCCCGTGGGACCGCATGGGCCCGTACCAGGAGCGCGCGGCGGCCCATCCCGGCGGGATGGTCGACCTCACGGTCGGCGCCCCCGTGGACGAGGTGCCGGAGTCGATCCGGCAGGCGCTCATCGACGCGTCCGCCCGGCCCGGTTACCCGACGGTGGCCGGCCCGGCGGCGCTCGGCGGGGCGATGCGGTCGTGGCTGCACCGGCACACCGGCGTGGCCGAGGACGTCGCGGTCCTGCCGACCGTGGGTTCCAAGGAGCTGGTCGCGAACCTGCCGCTCCAGCTCGGCATCGGGCCCGGCGAAGCCGTGGCCTATCCGGAGATCGCCTACCCCACGTACGAGATCGGCGCGATCCTCGCCAAGGCCGACGCGGTGCCGGTGGCCGATCCGCGCGACGCGGCCGGCTCGCGACTGCGCCTGGCGTGGATCAACTACCCGACCAACCCGACCGGCGAGGTCGCCTCCGTCGAGCATCTGCGCGACCTGGTCCGCTGGGCCCGGGACGGCGGCGTGGTGCTCGCCAGCGACGAGTGCTACCTGACGCTCGGCTGGGACGAGGAGCGCCCGCCCGTCTCGATCCTCGATCCGCGCGTGAACGACGGGGACCTCACGGGTCTCCTGGCGGCGCATTCGCTTTCGAAGCGCTCGAACCTGGCCGGATACCGCTCGGCGTTCCTCGCCGGCGATCCCGCGCTGATCGCCGACCTGTTGGAGATCCGCCGCCACTCGGGCTTCATGGTCCCGTGGGCCGTCCAGCAGGCCACCATCGCGGCGCTGCACGACGAGTCGCACGCGATCGAGCAGCGCGCCCGCTACGAGAACCGTCGCGGCGTGCTCCGCGGCGCCGTCGAGGCCGCAGGGTTCCGCATCGACCACTCGAGCGCGGGCCTGTACCTGTGGGCCACGCGTGGCGAGGACTGCTGGGACACCGTGCAGTGGCTCGCCGAACGGGGCATCCTCGCCGCGGCGGGGGAGTTTTACGGCGCCAAGGGGAACCGGCACGTGCGCCTGTCACTGACCGCGACGGACGAGGCGATCGCCGACGCCGCGCGGCGGCTGAAGTTACCGCAGCGGACACGGCGAAGGGCCCGCGACCGGATGTCGCGGGCCCTTCGCTCGTCCTCGAGTAGACGGTGCTCGTCTACGGCAGTCCCGGAACCGGCACGGGCAGGCCCGGGTCGTCGACCGGCGGCTCGACCACAGGAGGCGGCTCGACCCCGGGAGGCGGCTCGACCGGCGGCAGCAGGCCCTTGACGACCTCGACGACCTGCCTGCAGACCTCGGTCAGCGCGCTGACGTCGGGCACGTCGGGGACCCCGGTGCCCGGGTCGGGCAGCGGCGGCAGCTGCTCCGCCTCGGCCGGCACGTCGGGCACGGCGGGCGGCGGCAGCTGCGCGATGAGCCCCTGAAGCTCCGTGAGGCACCCCTGGAGGTCGAGCAGCGCCGCCGGGTCCGGCAGCCCCGCGGGCGGGTCTACCGGCAGCGGCGGCAGCTGCTCCGACTGCGCGGTCTCGACGGTTTCGATCTCGGCCGCGCTCACGGCCGGTGCGCCCGCGAGCATCACGAGCGGGACGGCGGCCCCGATCACGACGGTCCGCCAGGTCTTGGTGGTCGGCTCGGTTCCGGTCTGGTCGGTGCGTTCTGCTTTGAACATGGACAGTGCCATGAGGATGTGCCCCCGTTGATCGTCGGCGTTCCCGGCTCAGGCGCGGTCTGTGCGAACCGCCGGTAGGGGCGACTCGACCGCCCTTCGACACCGAGATGTCTACTTTCCGTAGCACTTTAAGGACTGTGCGTATGCAACGAGTGGTTTCCCGGAAACCAATCCGCACCTTTGTCGCAGGTGTAAACGGAAGATGGTGCTGACCTGGAGCGGTGCCAAGACATGAGGTAGTTCGTCTGATAGTCGACAATCCACCGCGGAAACCCGCCGGAGGTCCTGGGACCAGAACCCCATGGCGCCTGTCGCACCCTTCGGCCACACTTGTCGGGTGACCTTCCTGATCGGCCGCGACCATCCGGCGGCGGCCCTCCGCTCGGCAGTCGAACGCACCGTGTCCAGCCACGGCGGGCTCGTGCTCGTCACCGGCGAAGCGGGCATCGGCAAATCCACGCTCGTCACCGACATCGCCGCCCGCTTCCGCGGCGAGCTCACGGTCGCCTTCGCGACCTCCTGGGAATCCGAGGCCGTCCCCGACCACTGGCTCTGGGTCCAGGTCCTCCGCTCGCTGCGCGCCCAGCTCGGCGACGAGACCTGGCAGGCCCTCCACCCCGCACCCGCAGTCGACGCGCTGCTCGGCCGGGGCGACGGCGCCACACCCGCCCAGTTCGAGCTCTACGACGCCCTCACCCAGCTGCTCATCGCCGCCTCGCAGCGCACCCCGGTGCTCGTCGTCCTGGACGACCTCCACTTCGCCGATCCCGGCAGCCTCGAACTGCTCAAGTTCGCCTCGCAGCACACCTGGTTCGAACGGATCCTGTTCGTCGGCACCTACCGCGACTCCGAGATCGACCCCGGGCACCGCCTGCGCGCCCGAATGCTCCCGCTCGTCGCCAAAGCCGTCATGATCAGCCTCGAAGGGCTCGACGAGCGCGGCGTCACCGAACTCTGCCGCACCACCGTCGGCGACGCGCCCGACCCCGCCACAGTGGCCGAGATCACCCGCCGCACCGGAGGCAACCCGTTCTTCGTCGAGCAGACCGCGCAACTCTGGGCCTCCGGCCAGCGCGTGGACGCCACCACCGCCGGGATGCGCGACGCCCTGCAACGGCGCATCGACCAGCTCCCCGAGCCGATCGCCCGGATGCTCACCCTCGCCTCGGTCGGCGGACGCGAATTCCACGCGGGCGTCATGGCCCAGGCCTCAGGGCTCGAACTGCACCGGATCGAGACCGCGCTCGACGCGGCCTGCCAGACCCGGCTCGTGCGCCGCGAAGCCGACCGGTACGTCTTCGTCCACGACCTCGTGCGCGAGACGCTCTACAACACGATGTCGAGCGAAGAGGCCGCCCACCACCACGGTTGCGTCGTGCGCGCCCTCGTCGCCGACGAGTCGCTGCAGAAGCTCATGCTCTCCACCGAGATCGCGCACCACGCGTGGCTCGCCGGGGACGACCTCGATCCGGAGATCGCCGTCGACTTCCTCACCCGGGCCGCCCGCGATTCGCAGGGCTGCCTCAGCGTCGCCGGGGCCGAGAAGTACTTTCGGCGGGCCCTCGAACGGTGCACCCCCGCGATGGTCCGCGAGCGGGTGAAACTGCGCCTCGACCTCGCCGGGGCCGTGACCTGGCTGAGCCGCGCGGACCAGCGCCTGGGCGAGGAGGGCCGCGTCCTCTACGACAAGGCCCTCCTCGAAGCCGAGGACTCCGGCGACCCGATGCTGCTCACCCGGGCGGCCGTCGAGGTCCCGCAGGACACCCGCGTCGACGAGCTCGTGCGCCTCAAGACCCTCGCCTACACGCAGCTCGCCGGAGAGGCCCCCGACCCGGAGCTCCCGCACGACGACCTCACCAGGCGGCTGCTCTACGCCTACATGCTCGCCGCTCGCGCCGCCGACTCCGACGACGACCTCTCGTTCGGGCTCTGGGCCGCCCACGCCGTCAACTGGGGACCCGGCACCGCGGCCGAACGCCAGGCCATCGTGGAGGAACTGGCCGAGATCAGCGCCCGCACCGGCGACATGGAGATGCGCCTGTACGCGGCCTCGCTCGGCTGGGTCGTGCTCCTCGAACGCGGCGACCCGGCCTTCCTGGCGCAGCTGGAGCGCTTCTGCGCCCTCGCCGAGGCCAGCGACTCCGAGCGCTGGCGCAGCGGCATGGGGGTCGACCGCGCCGTGATCGACATGCTCCAGGGCCGTTTCGAAGACGCCGAAGCGCGCCTCGCCGAAGCCACCGCCGTGGCCGGAGACGACCCGATGTACCTGCACATGCTCGAACACCTGCAGTGGGAGCTGAGCATCGCCCGCGGGGCGTTGCCGACCACGGTCTCCAAAGGCTGGGGCGAAGCCTTCGGGGCCTGGCATCCGGACCTGCTCTCGGGCATCAGCGCGCTGCGCCGAGGCGATCTCGCCGGCGCGCGCGCCGTCCGCGCGCGGCTCGGGGAGGGGCCCGCGCCGCGCAGCCCCTGGGAGTACCTGTGGATCCGGTTCGAAGCCGAACTCGCCATCGCCGAAGCGGACACGGAGACCGTTGCGCGCCTTCGTGAACGCCTTGGAACGGTCGAGGGCGAGTGGCTGGTCGCGCTGTGGGGCACCAGCGTCCACGGCCCCGTCAGCCACTGGCTCGGCCTCCTCGCGGCCGCGGCCGGCGACACCGCCGCCGCCCGCGTCCACTTCGCGAACGCGGTCGAGCAGTCCGAGCGACTCGGCGCCCACCCCTGGGCCGAGGCCGCCCGCAAAGCCGAGGCCGAACTCGTGACGGCAACGCCCGCAACCGAATCCGAGTCGACCGGCGCGCTCTTCCGCCGCGAGGGCGCCACCTGGACGCTCCACTACGAGGGGCGCAGCGTCCATCTCCCGCACACGAAGGGCCTCGCCGACCTGCACCGGCTCCTGCGGCAGCCGGGCGTCGACGTCGCCGCCGTCGACCTCCTGGACCCTGAAGGCGGCGAAGCGGTCACCGCCGACGCCCGGCTCGGCGGCGACGACCTCCTCGACGCCGAGGCCCGCGCCCGCTACCGCGACCACCTCGAAGCGCTCGACGAGCAGATCGACACCGCAGCCGCGCTCGGAGACGACGCCCGCGCCGCCCGCCTCGACGCCGAACGCCAGGCCCTCATCGAGCAGCTCAAGGCCGCCACCGGCCTCGGCGGGCGCTCACGCCGCCTCGGCGACAACGCCGAACGCGCCCGCAAGAGCGTCACCAACCGCATCCGCAACACCCTCAAGAAGATCGAGGCCGTCCACCCCGCGCTGGCCGAGCATCTGGACGGCGCGGTCGCCACCGGCTCGGCCTGCGTCTACCGCCCCGATAGCGAAGCGCCCCATTGGGATCTTTGACTTCCCCGAGAAACGACCGGGGCCGGGCGGGCCATCTGACCCGCCCGGCCCCGCCGGGTGTTGCGGAATGAAGCCTTACTTGCGGTTGTAGGCCCTGATCGTCAGGAACCCGAACACCGCGATGAAACCGGCCGACCAGATCAGCGTCGTGGCCACCGAAGCGGTCGACACGTTCCCGTCGAACAGGCCCCGCACGCCGTCGACCAGCTGGCTGATCGGCGTGTTCTTCACGACCGGCTGCAGCCAGCCGGGCATCGTCGACGGGTCCACCATGATGTTCGACAGGAACGTCAGCGGGAACATGATCGACATCGAGATCGACATGACGGTCTTCTCCGACCGCGTGATCAGGCCCAGCCAGGTCCACAGCCACGAGAACGAGAAGCAGAAGACCAGCAGCAGGCCCACGCCCAGCAGCACGCCCGTCGCGCCGCCCTCGGGCCGGTAGCCCATCACCAGGCCCGTGCCGAACATGACCGCTCCCGCTGCGGCGTAACGGAACACGTCCGCCAACAGGTACCCGACCATCGGTGCGGCCCGCCAGATCGGCAGCGTCCGGAAGCGGTCCGAGACGCCCTTGTTGATGTCGATGTTCACGCTCATGCCCGTGTACATCGTGGTCATCACGATGCTCATCACCATGATGCCCGGCAGCAGGAACTGCAAGTAGTCACCGGTGCCGCCCGCGATCGCGCCGCCGAACAGGTAGGTGAACATCAGCAGCATCATGATCGGGAAGAGCAGGATGTCGAACGCCTGCTCCGGCACGTGCTTGATCTTCAGCATCGAACGCCAGGCGAACGCCCGCGCCGAGGTGAACGCGCTCGGCGGCGCCGGTCGCTCCCCGGTGGCCAGCAGGCGGCGCAGGTGCTCCTTCTCAACCGGCGCCGGGGCGTCGGCATCGGACTTCGTAGTGGTCTGCGTGACGGTCATTGCGTTTCCTTTCCAAGAGTCCGTAGGTGCTAGGCGTCGACTTTGCCGGTGAGCGAGAGGAAGACCTCGTCCAGGCTCGGCTGGCCGAGCGAGAAGTCGTCCACGAGGATCCCCGCGCGGGCCAGCTCGCCGAGGGCGTGCGAGCCCTGCACGGCGGTGTCATGGCCCGGGGCCAGTCGCGCGGTGAGCGCCACCGGGTCGTCGTCGAGCGCGACCTCTCCGGCCAGCGCCTCGACGAGGATCTGCTGCGCGTGTCCGCGCTGGTCGGCGTGGTGCAGCCGCACCCGGATCGAGCCCGCGCCCACCGAGGACTTGAGCTGGCCCGGCGTGCCCTCCGCGATGACCTTGCCGGTGTCGATGACCGCGATGCGGCTCGCCAGTTGGTCGGCCTCTTCCAGGTACTGGGTGGTGAGCAGCACGGTGGTGCCCTCGCCGACGATCGTGCGGACCACGTCCCACACCTGGTTGCGGCTGCGCGGGTCCAGGCCGGTCGTGGGCTCGTCGAGGAACAGGAGCTTCGGCGTCACGATGATCGACGCGGCGATGTCGAGCCGCCGCCGCATGCCGCCCGAGTAGGCCTTCACCTGCTTGCCGCTCGCGGCGGTCAGCCCGAACGCCTCCAGCAGGTCCGCGGCGCGCCCGCGCGCCGCCGGCTTCCCGTAGCCGTACAGCCGCGAGAGGAGCACCAGGTTCTCGAAACCCGTGAGGTCCTCGTCGAGCGACGCGTACTGCCCGGTCAGGCTCACCTGGGACCGCACTGAGGCGGCGTCCGAGATGAGGTCGCGGCCGAACACGGTCGCGTTGCCGGCGTCCGGACGCAGCAGGGTGGCCAGCATCCGGACCGTGGTGGTCTTGCCCGCCCCGTTCGGGCCGAGCACGCCGTACACCGTGCCGGCCGGGACCTCGAGGTCCACGCCGTCGACGGCCTTGACGTCCTTGAAGTGCTTGACGAGCCCTTCGGCTCGGATCGCGAGGTCGCGCTGCGACATGTCCGCCTCCTGGATGATTCGCTCAGTTGCTCTCATCCAGAAGGCGCTACAGGAACGCCACGGCCCCCGCTACATCCGATGTAGCGGCCCGAGCGGCTTCATCCCAGCTGAGCTTCGCTCGATCAGGTCCCGCTCGATTCCTTGGCCGCGTTCGAGCCGGTCAATGGAGGCGAGCGGCCTGCGAGCGTTCACAGGGCTTCGCAGGAGGTAGGCGGTCTCTCTGAGAGACTCGTACTCATCAAGCGCAACACGTGCCCGGCGCACGCCAGCCTTGCGTGGTCCAAGAGCTCAGTCCTTGAGGTGCTTCGGCCGCACCACCAGCCAGAACAGCAGCGCCGCCACGCCGCAGCCCACCCCGATCGCCGCCACGGTGGTGTTCCACGCGCCCGGCAGCTGAAGTTCGTAGAACTTCGCGAGCGGCGGGACCGCGATCACCGTCACGAACGCCGCCGCGCAGCCGCCCACCAGCAGCGCCTTCCACCACACGTACGGCCTCGCCACGAGCGCCAACGCCGCCAGCGCGAGGCAGAACAGCGTGATCGCGGCCGTGGTCTGCGGCAGCTGCGAATCGGTGCCGTCGTGCGCCAGCGACATCAGGTACACGACGAACGTGGGCACCGCGCAGCAGATCCCGGCCGGGATCGCGAACTTCAGCACCCGCTTCACGAAGTTCGGCTTCGCCTTCTCGAACGTCGGCGCGAGCGCCAGGAAGAACGCCGGGAGCCCGATCGTGAACAGGTTGATGAGCGACTGGTGGATCGGCAGGAACGGGTACGGCAGCGGGTCGTTGCCCGCCGCCCACGCCGAGATCGCGCCGACCGCGATGAACAGGGCCAGCGAGATCGCGTACACGGTCTTGGTCAGGAACAGGTTCGAGACGCGGCCGATGTTGCCGAGCACCCGGCGGCCCTCGTTCACGACGTGCGGGAGGGTCGCGAACTCGTCGTCGAGCAGCACCACCTGCGCGACCGAGCGCGCCGCCGCCGAACCCGAGCCCATCGCGATGCCGAGGTCGGCGTCCTTGAGCGCGAGCACGTCGTTCACGCCGTCGCCGGTCATCGCGACCGTGTGGCCGCGGGACTGGAGCGCCTTCACGAACGCCTGCTTCTGGTGCGGCTTCACGCGCCCGAAGATCGTGGCCCGCTCGAGCAGGTCCGCGAGCTCCTCGGGGTCTTCGGGGAGCCGCCGCGCGTCGACCGTGTCGGCCGCGCCGTCCACGCCGAGCTGCGCCGCGACCGCGCCGACCGCGGCGGGGGAGTCCCCGGAGATGATCTTGACGGTGACGCCCTGCTCCTTGAAGTAGGCGAGGGTCGCCGCGGCGGTGGAGCGCAGGCGCTGGCGCAGGACCACGAGGGCCTGGGCCTTGACGCCGGAGACGCCGCCCGTGGTGGAGGCGCTCTCGGCGGTGACGAGGGCGAGCACGCGCAGGCCCTGGGCGGCGAGCATGTCCGCTTCGAGGGCGACGGGGTCGCCCTGCTCGAGGAGGATGTCGGGGGCGCCGAGGAGCCAGGTGCCGTTGTCGGTGAAGCGGGTGCCGCTCCATTTGCGGGCCGAGGAGAACGGCATGACGTCGATGACGCGCCAGCTCGGGTCGGCGACCTGGTTCTCGCTCAGGTACTCGGCGACGGCCTGCATGGTCGGGTTGGGGCTGTCGTCGGCTGCGGCGAGGGCGGCGAGCGCCGCGTTGACGCCGTCGCCGTCGGTGCCGTCGATTGGGCGGACCTCGTCGACGTCCATGCCGCCTTCGGTGAGCGTCCCGGTCTTGTCGAGGCACAGCACGTCCGTGCGGGCGAGGCCTTCGATGGCGGGGAGCTCCTGGACGAGGCAGCGGCGGGCGCCGAGGCGGATGACGCCGACGGCGAACGCGACGGAGGTGAGGAGCACGAGGCCCTCGGGGATCATCGGCACGATCCCGGCGACCGTGCGCACGATGATCTCGCGCCAGTTGGCGGCGTCGGCGAGCTGGCTGACGATGAGCAGCAGCGCGATCGGCACGATGAGCCAGTTGATGAGCTTGATGAAGCGGTTGATGCCGTCGCGCAGCTCCGAGCGGGCCAGCGTGAACTTGCTGGCCTCCTCGACGAGCTTGGCGGCGTAGGAGTCCGCGCCGATCTGCTCGGCCCGGTACAGGCCGGTGCCGGCGACGGCGAACGAGCCGGAGCGGACCTCGTCACCGGGGGTCTTCGCGACGGGGTCGGCCTCGCCGGTGAGCAGCGATTCGTCGATCTCGAGGTTGCGGGATTCGACGACGGGGCCGTCGACGACGATCCGGTCGCCCGGTTCGATGTAGACCAGGTCGTCGCGGACGATCCGGTTGGGCGCGATCTCCTGGACCTCGCCGTCGCGCAGGACCTTCGCGTTCGACCGGTTCATCAGCGAGAGCTTGTCGAGGGTGCGTTTGGCGCGCAGCTCCTGGATGGTGCCGATCGCGATGTTGGCGATGATGACGCCGGCGAAGAGGCCCTGCTTCAGGCCCTCGAACAGGCCTTCCTCCATCGCCGTGAAGCCGATCGCGATCACGGCGAGCACGCCGATGACGGCGTTGAGCGGCGTGAAGAAGTTCGCGCGGAGGATCGCCGAGAGCGGTCGACTGGTGTGGCGCTTCGCCTCGTTGACGGCTCCGGCCTCGACGCGTTCGGCCACCTCGGCGGCCGTCAGGCCGCGGTCACCTGCCAGCATGGGTGTTGTCACGTCGACAGCTTATGCGACAGGTGCCGTCCTGTAGCACCGCCGAAGGACCGAGACGCACGATTCGCTCCTCCGCCATACGACCGAGGAGACGCGGCCCGCAGAGCCCCTCATCCGATTGCGGCCCGACCGGGGACGGCACCTAGAATCGCTGATTATGGCCAATGTACTCACACCGCAGGGCGAGGACTTCCCTCGCTGGTACCAGGACGTCATCGCCAAGGCCCAGCTGGCCGAGAACGGCCCGGCGAAGGGCTCGCAGGTGATCCGACCGACCGGTTTCGCCCTGTGGGAGCGCATGACGGCCGAGCTCGACGAGCGCATCAAGGAGACCGGCACGGAGAACGCGTCGTTCCCCCTGCTGATCCCCGAGTCGTACTTCACCCGCGAGGCCGACCACGTCGAGGGCTTCGCCCCCGAGCTGTGGATGGTCACGCACGGCGGCGGCAAGGAGCTCGAAGAGAAGCTCGCCATCCGCCCCACTTCCGAGACCGTCATCGGCGAGTACATGGCGAAGTGGATCAACTCGTACCGCGACCTGCCGCTGCTGCTCAACCAGTGGTGCAACGTGATGCGCTACGAGATGCGCACCCGCCTGTTCCTGCGCTCCTCGGAGTTCCTGTGGCAGGAGGGGCACACCGTCCACGAGACCTATGAGGACGCCCACGCGTTCACGCTGCGCATCCTCCACGAGGTCTACGCCGACTTCATCGAGAACGTCCTGGCCCTGCCCGTGCTGCGTGGCATCAAGACCGAGGCCGAGCGCTTCGCCGGGGCCCTCAACACCTTCGCGGTCGAGTCCCTCATGCGCGACGGCAAGGCCCTCCAGATGGGCACTTCGCACGAGCTGGGCCAGAACTTCGCGAAGGCCTTCGACATCCAGTTCCAAGGCCGCGACGGCCAGCAGCACCACGGCTGGACCACCTCGTGGGGCGTCTCGACCCGCATGGTCGGCGGCCTCATCATGGGCCACGGCGACGACGCGGGCCTCCGCGTGCCGCCGAACCTCGCGCCCGTCCAGGTCAGCGTCATGGTGGTCAAGGACACCGACGAGGTCCGGGCCGCCGCGAAGAAGGTCTACGACGAGCTCAAGGACGCCGGGCTCCGCGTCAAGCTCGACGACCGCGGCGACGTGGCCTTCGGCCGCCGCGCCGTGGACGCCGAGCTCAAGGGCTACCCCGTGCGCATCGAGCTCGGCCCCCGCGACCTCAAGAACGGCGAGGCCACCATCGCGAGCCGCGTCGAGGGCACGAAGCGCACGGTGCCGATCGGGATGCTCGCCGAGGCCGTCGCCGCCGCGCTCGAAGAGGCCCAGCAGCAGCTCTGGGACGAGGCGCTCGCGTTCCGCGAGGCGCACACGAGCGACGTGTCCACCGTCGAGGAGGCCGTCGAGGCCGCCCAGACCGGTTACGCCCGCGTTCCGTGGGACGCCTGCGGCGTCGAAGGCGAGACGAAGGCCGCCCAGTCCTCGGTCACGGTGCGCGTGCTCCAGCGCGAGGACGGCTCCGTGCCGGACTCCCTGGATGAGTCCGGTCTCATCGCGTACCTGGCCCGGTCGTACTGATCACCCGATGCGCTAGACTCGGTCGCTGTACATGAGCTTTGGGACGGAAGCCCTCTCAACTACCGTGACGCAAGGCCAAGTTTCAGCGCGAGCGAAATCCGGAGTAATTCCCCTGGACGTCGTGCGCGCTAACGTGATCCTTACTACAGGAGTAACAAAACGTGGCAGTTAAGATTCGCCTCACGCGAATGGGGAAGATCCGTACTCCCCAGTACCGTATCGTCATCGCCGACTCGCGCGTCAAGCGCGACGGCAAGGTGATCGAGAACGTCGGGATCTACCACCCGAAGGAGAACCCGTCCCGGATCGAGGTCAAGTCCGACCGCATCCAGCACTGGCTCTCGGTGGGCGCCCAGCCGTCCGACACCGTCAAGGCCATCCTCCGCAAGACCGGCGACTGGCAGCAGTTCAAGGGCCTGCCCGCGCCGGCCCCGCTGAAGACCGCCGAGCCCAAGCCGGAGAAGGAGAGCCTCTACGTGGCCGCCCTCAAGGAGTCGGGCATCGACCCCTCGAAGGCGTACGTCTCGGAGGAGGCCGCCAAGGCCGCGCCGAAGTCGAAGAAGTCCGCCGCCAAGGCCGACGAATCGGCTAAGACTGAAGAGGTCGAGGCCGCTGCCGACGAGGCCTCTGAGACCAAAGGGGAGTAATCGTGCTGCGACCGGCGCTTGAACACCTTGTCAAAGGCATCGTCGACAATCCTGACGACGTCCGTGTCCGTCTGGTCGATTCCCGCCGCGGCAAGCGGCTCGAGGTCCGGGTCAACCCGGAGGACCTCGGGACCGTGATCGGCCGCGGGGGTCGCACCGTCAACGCGCTGCGCCAGGTCATCGGCTCGATCGGCGGCAAAGGCATTCGTGTCGAAGTCGTCGATTCCTACTGAGTCTGCTTCGGAACGGCCCCGGGATTCTCTCGGGGCCGTTCCGGCGTCTAAAGGGAGTTGCAATCTTGTCTGAAGTGGTGGTCGGCCGGATCGTGCGCCCGCACGGGCTGCGCGGCGAAGTCGTCGTCGAGGTCCGCACCGACGATCCCGAGACCCGGTTCCAGCCGGGCGTCGAGTACCGGACCAAGGGCGGCCAGCTCAAGGGCGCGCCGCTCAAGGCCGTCACGGTGCGCTGGCACCAGGGCCGCCCGATGATCGGATTCGAGGGCCACTCCGACCGCAACGCCTCGGAGCTGCTGCGCGGCGTCCTGCTCAGCGTCGAGGTCGAGGACGAGGAGCTGGTCGCCGAAGCGGACGAGGTCCACGACACCCTGCTCATCGGCCTCGCCGTGGTCGACAAGGAGGCCGGCGAGGTCGGCACCGTGAGCCGCGTCGACCACGGCGCCGCCTACGAGACGCTCGTCGTCAAGCGCAAGGGCCGAACCCCGGCGCTCATCCCGTTCGTCGCCGACATGGTGGTCGAGGTCGACCTCGAAGCCGAGGTCATCAACGTGGACCTGCCGCCGGGCCTGCTGGACCTCTGATGAAGATCGACGTCGTCACCGTCTTCCCCGAATACCTCGCGCCGCTCGACCTCTCGCTCATCGGCCGCGCCCGTGAACGCGGATTGCTCGACCTCGACGTCCACGACCTGCGCCGCTGGACCCACGACGTGCACCACTCGGTGGACGGCGCCCCCGCCGGGGGCGGGGCCGGGATGGTCATGAAGCCCCAGCCGTGGGGCGAGTGCTTCGACGAGCTCATCCCGGGTGAGTCCAAACCGCACCTGCTGGTGACCAGCCCCGCCGGGCGGCCCTTCACGCAGGCCATGGCGCACCGGCTGGCCGCCGAGCCGTGGCTCATGTTCGCTTGCGGCCGTTACGAAGGCATCGACCAGCGCGTCGTCGACTACGCCGCCGAACGGATGCAGGTCACCGAGGTCTCCATCGGCGACTACGTGCTCTTCGGCGGCGAGGTCGCGGTGCTCGCGATCATCGAGGCCGTCACGCGGCTCGTGCCCGGCGTCCTCGGCAACGCCGCGTCGCTCGACGACGAATCGCACAATGCCGGCATCCTGGAGGCCCCCGCCTACACGCGCCCGGCCGAATGGCGCGGCCATGAGATCCCGCCCGTCCTCCTCTCGGGGGACCACGGCAGGGTCGACCGGTGGCGGCGTGAGCAGGCACTCCTGCGCACCGCGCGGGCCCGCCCGGATTTGCTCGAGCGTCTCGACCCGGGTAGCCTCGACAAACGTGACCGGCTCCTCCTCGAAGGGGTCGGGTTCCGCCTGCCCGAGCAGGGTGTGGCAAAGTAGATGAGTTCCCGTGACGTGCCGTTCGTTCAAGCGGTACCTCTCTCGGAAGAACTTCTGAGCATTACCAAACAGAGGACCGAAACCAATGAACATTCTGGATGAGCTGAACGCCGCCTCCATGCGCGCCGACGTGCCGGACTTCCGTCCCGGCGACACCGTCAAGGTGAACGTCCGAGTCCAGGAAGGCTCCCGGTCGCGTGTCCAGGTGTTCCAGGGCGTCGTCATCCGCCGCCACGGCGCGGGCATCGGCGAGACCTTCACGGTCCGCAAGCTGAGCTACGGCATCGGCGTCGAGCGCACCTTCCCGGTGCACGGCCCCATGGTCGACTCCATCGAGATCGCCATGCGAGGCAAGGTCCGCCGCGCGAAGCTGTACTACCTGCGCGACCGCAAGGGCAAGGCCGCCAAGATCAAGGAGAAGCGCGAACTCTAAACCGCGCAAGAGCTTTCGAAGAACCCCGGGCACCTGCCCGGGGTTCTTCGCCGTCCCCGGTTTTCGGATACCCTCGGTGACATGAGTCCTGGCACCCCCGGCGGGGAGAAGGGCCCCCGCCGCATCGTCTGGGACCGCCTCCCCGGCCCCGGCGGCCCGGACGCCCCGCCCCCAGCCGCCGCGCGCCGCCCCAGCGCGCCGCCGCCCCGAGGCCCCGCCGCCGGCGGCACCGGTTTCAGCGGCACAGTCCCCGGTGACCCGGTTCCCGGCGGCACCGACGCGACCCACCGCCTCCGCGACGACCCCGACGCGACCCGCACCTTCCGCCGCCCCGAGAGCCTGACCGCCGCCCACGACCGGGTGTCCGCCGAACGCGAGCGGGCGGCGGCGGCGGTCAAGCGCGCCACCGGCGCCCACGACCACGTCACGGGGGAGGATCCGAGCGGCGAGCACAAGGGCGGCAAAGGAACCGAGAGCCGACTCTCGCAGCCGCACAAGCGCCAGTACCTGTCGCTGTGGGTCGAGCTGCCGCTGCTGCTCGTGATCGCCTTCTCGGCCGCCGTGCTGCTGCGCACGTTCGCGGTGCAGCCCTTCTACATCCCCTCCGGATCGATGGAGCAGACCCTCCAGGAGGGCGACAAGGTCCTCGTCCTCAAACTCACCAACACGCTGCGCACGCCGCAGCGCGGCGAGGTCGTGGTCTTCCGCGGCACCGACTCCTGGGACCCCGAGTACCGGCCCGCCACGGGCGACGACGGCGTGTTCTCGGCCTTCACCACGGGCGTGCTCGACCTCATCGGCCTCGCCAAGCCCGACGAGAAGGACTTCATCAAACGCGTGATCGCGGTCGGCGGCGACACCGTCTCCTGCTGCGACGCCGACGGCAACGTGGTCGTCAACGGCGTGTCCCTCCACGAGGAGGCGTACGTCTACGAGAACTCGCCGCTCGAGATCGAGCCCGGCGTGTGCGGCGCGCGGCGCTTCGAGGAGCTCACGGTGCCCGAAGGCGAGGTGTGGGTCATGGGCGACCACCGCGGCGACTCCTCAGACTCCCGGTGCTCGGGCACGGTGCCCGTGGAGAACATCATCGGGCGCGCGATCGCCCTCGTCTGGCCGACCGACCGCGCCCGCGAACTCGAGATCCCCGATGCCTTCGACGCGCTCGACGGGACCACCGGCGCCACCGACGCCGAAGGCGAGCAGTCCGCCTCCGGCCTGGTCGGCGACGGCGTTCCGGCCGCCTGGAATACCGCCTGGCAGCAGCCGCCTTCCTTGCCCGGCACGACAATGCACCCGCACGGCTCGCAAGCGTCGCCGAGGGCGCTGGCACCCGAGGCCAGAGCGCGAGCGCGTAGACTCGGACCGTGATCGATGAAGGGCAAGCACCCGGTGCTGACGGTGAGAGCACCGAGGAGACCTCCGAAGAACAGCAGCCGAAGAAGAAGGGATCGTTCTGGAAAGAACTGCCGATCCTGCTCGGCGTCGCCATTCTCGTGGCGATCGTGGTGCGGACCTGGGTCGTCCAGACCTACTACATCCCTTCCGGTTCGATGGAGAACACCCTCCTGATCAACGACCGGGTGCTCGTCAACAAGCTCGTCTACGACTTCTCCGAACCCGAGCGCGGTGAGATCATCGTCTTCACCGCGCCCGAGTCGTGGCGCTCGGTCATTGAGGAGGACGAGTTCATCAAGCGGGTGATCGCCGTGGGCGGCGACCACATCGTCGCCGACGACGAAGGCAACATCACGGTCAACGGCGAACCGCTCGAAGAAGAGTCCTATCTGTACACCAATCCGATGACGGGCGAGCAGGACCCCTCTTCGCAGGACCCGTTCGACTTGGTCGTGCCCGAGGGCCGCCTGTGGGTCATGGGCGACCACCGCTCGGCCTCGGGCGACTCGCGCGAGCGGTACGTCCGCACGGGCGGCGACGTCGAGTCCTCGACGATCCCGGTCGACGCGGTCATCGGCAAGGCCTTCGTGCTGTTCTGGCCGGTCAGCGACTTCACCTGGTTCGAGATCCCCAAGACCTACGACGACATCCCCGCGCCGTCCTGATCCGATGCTCCGTCCCGACCCTTCCCGACTCAGGCGCGACGGCGACCTGTACGCGCTGGAGGCCGCGCTCCACCGCCGCGGCCTCGGGCCGGTGGCGGGGGTGGACGAGGCCGGGCGCGGCGCCTGCGCGGGACCGCTGGTCGTCGCGGCCGTGCGGCTGCCGCCGAGCGCGAGGTTCGACGAGCTGAACGATTCGAAGCTGCTCACCGAGGCCGCGCGCGAACGCGTCTTCGAGCGGCTGCGGCGCTCGCAGGCCGCGATCAGCGTGATCGCCTACGCTCCCGACGAGATCGACGCGCGCGGGATCGCCGTGTGCAACCTGGAGGGCATGCGCGTCGCAGTGGCGCGCCTGCCCGAGCGGCCCGGGTACGTCCTCACCGACGGTTTCCCGGTGCCGGGCCTGCCCGGCAGTCTCGGCGTGGTCAAAGGCGACCGCACGGCGGCGTGCGTCGCGGCGGCCGGCGTGGTCGCCAAGGTCACGCGGGACCGGATCATGACCGAACTCGACCGCGACCACCCCGAGTACGGCTTCGCCGTCCACAAGGGATACAGCACGCCGATGCACGAAGCGGCCCTGCGGCGCCTCGGGCCGTGCGAGATACACCGCAAGTCCTACGCGAACGTCGCCGCGTCCGTCCTCCCGGCCGCCTGGGTCTGAGCGGGTTCGGCAGACCCGCTCGGGGGAAACCGGGACACCGGGGCCGCAATGATTTACGGCTCCGCAAGCGTTCGTCGAGAGAGCCGCGAGCGGGCCGGGGCAACGGCGCACTATCGTGGGAACCGTCGTTGAGAAGGAGGAGCGTTGAGCGCCGAGGACCTCGAGAAGTACGAGACCGACATGGAGCTGCAGCTGTACCGGGAGTACCGGGACATCGTGCGGCAGTTCACCTACGTCGTCGAGACCGAGCGGCGGTTCTACCTGGCCAACGCTGTCGAAGTCCACGTGCGGGGGGCCGACGCCGAGACCTACTTCGAGGTGGAGATGAGCGACGCGTGGGTCTGGGACATGTACCGTCCCGCCCGCTTCGTCAAGCACGTACGGGTCTTGACCTTCAAGGACGTGAACGTCGAAGAATTGGACAAGCCCGACATGACGTTGCCGTGACCGTCCGGATCCTGCGCCCCGTCCTTCGCGGCGGGGCTTTTCGCCGTCCCACCCCGGCGAACGCTTGCGGATCCGCGATCAGGCACGGTGACCTGCGTCTGCGCGCGTTCGTGGACGAGGTACGCGGCCCGAGCCGCCGCTAGTATTGGTCGGGTGTCCACACTCCGCGACGTCATCAGCGCGCACACCGACCTGACCTCGAACTCCGCGGCGCACCTGCAGCGGCTCGTGGCCGAATGGCAGCTCCTCGCCGACCTCTCCTTCGCCGACTTCCTGCTCTGGGGCGCCGTCAAGGACCACCCCGGCCGGTACGTCTGCCTCGCCCAGGTCCGGCCCACCACCGGCCCGACCGCCTACGAGGAGGACCAGGTCGGCCGCATCCTCGAAGGCGAGGACGCCCAGCACCTCCACGTCGCCTTCACCGAAGGGCGGATCTTCCGCGAGGGCGACCCGGTCTGGCGCGGCGACGTCGCCGCCCGCCACGAGGCCATCCCGGTGCGCCGCCGCGACCGCCGCGAGGTCATCGCCGTGGCCGCCCGCGACACCAACCTCTCGGACACGCGCAGCCCCTCCCACCTCGAGCTGAACTACCTCAAGACCGCCGACTACCTGGTGCAGATGCTCACCGACGGCGGCTTCCCGCCGCCCCTGCTGCCCGGCGAGCCGACGACCGCGCCGCGCATCGGCGACGGCCTGGTCCGCATCGGCTCCGACGGCCTCGTCCGCTACGCCTCGCCGAACGCGCTCTCCGCGTACCGCCGGATGGGCGTCACCGGGCACCTGCGCGACCGCGACCTCGCCGAACTCACCCGCAGCCTGCCGTCGGACTCCGACGTCGGCGCCGACGCGGCCCGCCGCATCGCCGACGCGCTCGCTGGAGGCACCCCGCGCCGCAAGGAGATCGAGTCCAAGGGCGCCACGGTGCTCATGCGCGCGCTGCCGCTGCGCCCGGGCGGCAAGGCCGCCGGCGCCCTCGTGCTCGTCCGCGACATCACCGAGGTCCGCCGTCTCGACCGCGAGCTGGTCACCAAGGACGCCACGATCCGCGAGATCCACCACCGCGTCAAGAACAACCTCCAGACCGTGGCCGCGCTGCTGCGCCTCCAGGCCCGCCGCGTCGGCTCCCCGCAGGCCCGCCAGTCCCTCGAAGAGTCCGTGCGACGCGTCTCGTCGATCGCGCTGGTCCACGAGACCCTTTCGCAGTCCGGCGACGAGTCGGTCGGCTTCGACCAGATCGTCGACCGCGTCGCCTCCATGGCCGTCGAGGTCTCCGTCGCCGAGTCGAAGGTGACGCTCCGCCGCGAGGGCACCTTCGGGGTCCTGCCCAGCGAGTACGCGACCCCGCTCGTCATGGTCGTCAACGAGCTCATCCAGAACGCCGTCGAGCACGCCTACCCGCCCGGCCAGGACGGCGAGGTCGTCATCGGCGTCGAACGCGACGGCGACCACCTCCGCGTCACCGTCTCCGACCACGGCAAGGGCCTCCCCGAGGGCTTCCGCATCGCCGACTCGACCCGCCTGGGACTCCAGATCGTGCACACCCTCGTCACCGGCGAACTCCGCGGCACGATCGACATGCGCCCGCGCGCCGCGGGCGGCACCGAAGCGGTCGTCGACTTCGCGCTGCAGTAAGCGGAAAGGGCTGCCCGAGGCACCGCGCACTGCGGTACCCGCCGCTTGTGCGTGTGACTCTGCTCATTCACGGCTCGCAAGCTTCGCCAAGGCCCCGTCCAAGCAGCGGGACGACAGATGCCATCCGCTGAGATGTGTGGCATGCTTGCAGGCATGTCTCGCGCACATGGGCTTCGACTGGTGGCACGCCGCCACGTCGACTTCTGCCGTGTGTTCAGCGCCGCCTGTCTGATGCGCCGCTAAATCCTTCCGGCTTTCCGCCGACGAACCACGCCACACCTGTGTCCGCATGAGGAGAACTGTGCCAACGCCAACGCGCAAACCGTCCCGCCCGAAGGGCCAAGGCCAGTGGGCCATGGGCCACCGGGAGCCGCTCAACAAGAACGAGCAGTCCAAGAAGGACGACAACCCGCTCAACGTGCGGCAGCGCATCGAGGGTGTCTACGCCCACCGCGGCTTCGACTCCATCGACCCCGCGGACCTGCGCGGGCGCTTCCGCTGGTGGGGCCTGTACACCCAGCGCAAGCCCGGCATCGCCGGCGGCAAGACCGGCATCCTCGAAGAGGAAGAGCTGGACGACAAGTACTTCATGATGCGCGTGCGCATGGACGGCGGCCAGCTCAACCTGGCGCAGCTGCGCACCATCGCCGGGATCTCCAAGGAGTTCGGGCGCGACACCGCCGACGTCACCGACCGTGAGAACGTCCAGTACCACTGGATCCGCGTCGAGGACGTCCCGGAGATCTGGCGCCGCCTCGAGGCGGTCGGCCTCGACACGCAGGAGGCCTGCGGCGACTGCCCGCGCGTCATCCTCGGCTCCCCGGTCGCGGGCGTCTCCACCGAAGAGGTCATCGACGCCACCCCGCAGATCCAGGAGATCTACGACCGCTTCATCGGCGACCGCAGCCTCTCCAACCTGCCGCGCAAGTTCAAGTCGACGATCGGCTGGCTGCCCGACAGCCCGTACGAGACGAACGACATCTCGCTCATCGGCGCCCACCACCCCGAACTCGGCCCCGGCTTCGACCTCTATGTGGGCGGCGGCCTCTCGACCAACCCGATGTTCGCCCCGCGCCTCGGCGTCTGGGTCTCCCAGGACGACATCGTCGACGTGTGGGTGAACGTGGTCCGCATCTTCCGCGACTGGGGCTACCGCCGCCTGCGCACCCGCGCGCGCCTGAAGTTCCTCGTCAAGGACTGGGGCCCGGAGAAGTTCCGCGAGGTCCTCGAGTCCGACGCGTACCTCGGCCGCAAGCTCCCCGACCTCGAGCAGCCGCCCGTGCCGGAGAAGCTCCTCGACCACATCGGCGTCCACAAGCAGAACGACGGCAACTACTACATCGGCGTCGCGCCGGTCGTCGGCCGCGTCTCCGGGACCATCCTCGACCAGCTCGCGGACATCGCCGAGAAGTACGGCTCGGACCGCGTGCGCGCCACCCCGCTGCAGAAGCTCCTGCTCCTCGACGTCCCCGAGGACAAGGTGCGCGACGCCGTCGCGGACCTGCGCGCCATCGGGCTCGAGGCCGAGCCGTCGAACTGGCGCCGCGCCACCATGGCCTGCACCGGCATCCAGTTCTGCAAGCTCGCCATCGTCGACACCAAGGACCGCGCCCGCGACCTCGTCGAGGAGCTCGAGAAGCGCGTCCCCGAACTCGACGTGCCGATCTCCATCCACGTCAACGGCTGCCCGAACGCCTGCGCCCGCACCCAGACCGCGGACATCGGCCTCAAAGGACAGCTGGTCACGAACGAGGACGGCGAGCAGGTCGAGGGCTTCCAGGTGCACCTCGGCGGCGGCCACGCCTCCGCGGCGAGCCTGGGCCGCAAGTCCCGCGGCCTCAAGGTCGCCTCGGCCGACCTCGGCGACTATGTGGAACGCCTCACCCGGCGCTACCTCGCCGCCAGGTCGGAAGGCGAGACCTTCGCCCAGTGGGTCCACCGGACCGACGATGCGGAATTGCAGTGACCGCCCGCGTCGTTCCCTACTACTGCCCCTACTGCGGCGAGGAAGACCTCAGGCCGTACGAGCCCGATGCCGACAGCGACGTCGACATCAAGGGCGGATGGCATTGCGCGGACTGCACCCGCGTCTTCGCCGTCAAATACCACGGGATGGCCGCCGCATCGGTTCACGCGGCGCCGCCCACGGGCCCGACGCCCGGATGAAGTACCCCCCGATCGGAGTAGCAGCATGAGCAGCACAGGGAAAGAGAGAGACCCCTTCGAACTCCGTGACCTCGCGACGGACGCGGGGGAGCGCCTGGAAGACGCCACGGCCCACCAGATCCTCGAGTGGGCGGTCGGCGAGTTCGGCGAGCGCTTCTGTGTGACCTCCTCGATGGCCGACGCCGCCGTGGTCCACCTCGCCAGCGAGGTCGCCCCCGGCATCGACGTCGTCTTCCTCGACACCGGTCTGCACTTCCCCGAGACCCTCGAAGTCCGCGACTTCGTGGCGTCCACGATGAACGTCAACGTCCGCTCGATCCAGCCCGACCAGTCGGTGCTGGCCCAGGACGCCGAGTTCGGGCCGCGCCTGTTCGCGCGCTCCCCCGACGAGTGCTGCTCGCTGCGCAAGGTGCTGCCGCTCAACGCGGCCCTGGCCGACTACGACGGCTGGGCCACGGGCCTGCGCCGGGACGAGGGCCCGAGCCGCGCCAACACGCGCGTCGTCGACTTCGACCTGTCCCGCCGCAAGGTCAAGGTCTCGCCGATCGCGAAGTGGACCGAGGCCGATCAGCAGGCGTACATCGAGCGCTACAACATCCCGGTCAACCCGCTGCTCAAAGACGGTTTCCGTTCGATCGGCTGCTGGCCCTGCACCCGGCGCACCGCGCCGGGCGAGGACCCGCGCGCCGGCCGCTGGGCCGCGTTCGACAAGACCGAATGCGGGCTGCATGTCTGACGGGCACGCGCTGGACACCGACGCGGCTTTCGCCGTGTCGGCTTCCGGCGCAGCCCCTTCGGGTCTGCCGCGACCGGTCGTCCTGGTCGCCCACGGCAGCCCCGACCCGCGCTCCCCGGAGGCCGTCCGCGCCATCGCGCGGGCGGCCCGGGCGCAGGCGGGCTTCCTGGAGTTCAACGAACCGCACCCGGTCGAGGTCTTGACCGCCCTGGCGGACAAGGGCTTCGGGGAGGCGTTGGCGCTGCCGCTGCTACTGACCGACGCCTACCACTCGCGCACCGACCTTCCTGAGGTCGCGAAGCGCGCGCAGGAGGAACGTCCCGGGTTCACGGTGCGCGTGGGTCGCCCGGTGGGGGACCTGTCGCTCGCGAAGGCCCTGGTCCGCGGGCTTCCCGAAGGCATCGACGGCCTCGTGGTGTGCGCCGCCGGAACCCGGGTCGACGAGGGCCGCGCCCATGTCGCCGCGGTCGCGGCCGAAGCCGGACGCCTGCTCGGCGTCCCCGCCGGACCGGGATTCGCGTCCGGTCCAGGACCGACCGCGGGCGAGACCGTCGAAGCGCTGCAAGCCGACGGGGCTCGCCGCATCGCCGCCGTCTGCTACTTCATCGCGCCGGGGCTGTTGTGCGACAAGGCGATCGAATCGGCCCGCGAAGCGGGTGCCGTCCACGTGGGCGAACCGCTCGGCACGGCACCGGAACTGATCGACCTGATCGCGAACCACGCGGCAGCCGCGTAAGGCGATCCGGCCGCCAGAGCACCTGGTCGTGGTCCGGGCGATCGCGGAGGCAGGCCCGCTGTGCCGGCCTATTCGCCTCCGCCGAGGGGCCGCCGATCGCCGAACCCGACCGCTCGCCGCGAGGGCCCGCTGAGGACCAGGCCCACGATCGCCGCCGCCAGCGCCCAGGCCGCGACGCCGATCACCGGATGCGCGGCCTCGCGGAGGTAGTACCCGACCGGGAGCCAAAGGAGCCCTTGGAAGACGGCCTGCGCGACGATGTCCTCCATCCGCAGCAGCCTGCGTCCGATGAACCAGTAGTAGAGGGCCCCGAGGAACGCGATCAGGGCGACGCCGACGGCACCGCCGACGGTCTCCACCTGGCCCGTCGCGATCTGTGTCAGGCCCCACACCCCCATGGCCGCGAGTCCCGTTGCGAGGAGCCGGAACAGGATCGCCGCGGCGGTCAAGGTCCAAGGACGGTCACCGGAATCGGGGGTTTCGGTGACCGCGCCCATGTCGGCATCGGTTTCGTTCACACGCCAACCGTATCGCGGGCTACGCTGCGCCTATGCGCGACCTGAAAGCAGCGCCACAGCGTGGTCTGCTCATCGTGAACCCGAAGGCCTCCACCGGCTCGCGCCGTCGCACGCGTTGGGTGAGGAAGAAGCTCGACGAAGTGCTCGATCTCGAGGTGGAAGTGACCCGCAGGCGCAACCACGGCGAGATCCTCGCGAAGCGCGGCGCGGACAAGGGCTACGACGTGGTGCTCAGCCTCGGCGGCGACGGCACCGTGAACGAGGTCGTCAACGGCCTCGTCGCCGACGGCCGGCCCGCCGGCGAGGCCCCGATCTTCGCGCCGATCCCCGCCGGTTCGACGAACGTCTTCGCGCGCGCCCTCGGGCTGCCTTGGGACCGGCGCCGGGCGTCGCTGGCGATCGTGTCCGCCATCGAGGAGCGGCGGGTGCGCACGGTGAGTCTGGGGCGGGCGACCGGCGAGGACGTCGACCGGCTCTTCACCTTCTGCGCGGGACTCGGCTGGGACGCGTCGATCATCAAGAAGGTGGAGTCGTACCGGAAGAAGCGGAACCTCGGCGCCCACTACGCCCGCGCGGTGATGGCGGAGCTGACTGAGCATGGCGTGGAAGGGGACACGATCGAGGTGGAACTCTCCTCCGGTGAGAAGGACCTCTCTGAAGGGATGGTCGTGGTGCAGAACTGCGCACCGTGGACCTATCTCGGTACCCTTCCGGTGAATCTCAACGCGCGGGCATCCTTTAATGCTGGACTTGATGTCCTGGTTCTGCGTAAACTTGGCCTGTCGGACGCCGCGAGGACCGCCGCTTCACTGCTGGTCGGTCGGGACGGGCCCGACGGCAAACACGCGGTGACGCATCACGATCTCTCCAGGATCAGACTGCACGCTTCGCTGCCGCAAGCCTTCCAGCTCGACGGGGACTATCTCGGAGAGCGGACCGATCTCGAACTCAGCTCGGTTCCGGAGGCGCTGCGGGTGGCCTGCTAACAACTTGGGAAAACCTCAAGGTGGGTGTTGACAAGTCGCCCTTGAGCAGGCAAGGTTGATTTCGCCATCCCTACCGGGACGGCACGAGACTTACAACCGAATATCGTATTTTCGGTGCGTATAGACCGGGCATTCGGTGGGTACTTACGTCATGGCGACGCTTGTTGACCATATGTGAGTTGAGCGCTGGCGAGACTTCCGTGAGTGGTAAGCAAGCCAACTTTGAGTACCAGTGTGTCAAACCGGTTCGACTCGCTGTCACCGACCCCGGCTTTTTCGGTTCGGGCGAGTGTGACGGAGGCCGCCACGAGGATCCGCGGTAGGGATTCCGGCGGTAACGTGGAAGGTGTTCCACGAGTCTTCTTCGAGGTACAGCGCGGTGAGTTCACTCACTACGGGCTGATTTCCGGAGTCGAACCCTTGACAAATCCCGAGCTTGTGAAAGTATTCACAAGATGGGTCGGGTCGAGGTGCGGACCTAGCAGTCGCCACTTGGGCGACCGACGCCGTAGGCGGGTGTGCTCCCCGATGCCCTGGCGTTCAGCAACGACGCTGATGCGAGAGTGCTCCGAACTCACGGTGACAACGATTCTCTTTGCCGGGAAACGGGTCCCGTACCGAGCGCTCACCTGTGTCGCCCGCGAAGGTGCGACCGTCACACCGGTTCTCCGTGACGGACGCGGCGCGATACTCACGCGAAGCGCGGCCTGAACGCCGCCGCGGCCCGCGACGGCTCGCGAAACGCCCGAACCGCAAGAGCTTTTCATAACACCGTGAAAGCAAAATGCTTGATGCTTAGCAAGGAGATGTTTTGATGGATTGGCGCCACGAGGCCATCTGCCGTGACGAGGACCCCGAGCTGTTCTTCCCGATCGGGGACACCGGGCCGGCACTGACGCAGATCGAGCAGGCCAAGAACGTCTGCCGGCGCTGCCCGGTGACCGAGGAGTGCCTGCGGTGGGCGCTCGAGTCCGGTCAGGACGCGGGCGTGTGGGGTGGCATGAGCGAGATCGAGCGCCGTGAGTTGAAGCGCCGCTCGGGTGCGCTGCGTACGCTGGCGACCCAGGTCGTCGGCTAGCGGTTCCTCGCAATCCCTTGATTTAGTCCATCCCTCGAATTTGCGACAACAGAAGCTTGGAAGGCCCGGCGGGTTCGCCGGGCCTTCAAGCTTGCCCGGGTGGCCGAAGAGGCCGCGGAACGGAGTGCGCGGTCTTGGCGAAGCTTGCGAGCCGTGATGCGGCACCGGACGACCCTTGTCAGGCGGGTCCGACATCGCAGGTTGAGCCGGGGCCCTAGTAGATCTGGTGGCGCTGGGTGTCCGCGTCGGCCTCTGAGGCCGGGCGGCGCTGGGAGATCGTGATGGTGGTGGTCTCACCGGCGGTCCAGTGGGCGTCGACCTCGTCGGTGAGGGCTCTGAGGACCTGCCACTGGTAGGAGCCGGAGTCGGGCAGGGGTTCGCCCTTGGGGCGGATCAACGTGATCTGGAGGGCCTCCTCGCCCACCGCGAGGCGGCAGTGGAGGGGCTGGTCGCTCGCCTTGCGGCGGAACGGGCGCGGGCGCCCGGGCTCAGTGGGGATCAGGAGCGCCACGGCGGCGTTGACCGCCGCCCGGAGGTCCTCGATCTCGTCGAGCGAGAACCCGAGCCTGGTCGCCACCGCAGCGGTCGCGGTCGGCAGGACCGACAGGTAGTCGCCCGTGGAGGGCACGTCGAGCAGCAGCACGTCCTCGCGCTCATCGCTCACCGGCATCGCCGCTTCCTGTGACTGAGGGGTCGAAGGACTTCCGCCCTCTGCTCTACAGGATAATCGGACGCCCTGAGAAACGGGTACCACCCTGCAGGAATCACGCGTCAGAGGCCGCCGGTATCCGCCCGCTCACGACGGGGCGCCCCAAATACGCGCCGACCGTCTGCTACCCCGCCCGGACCCTGACCTTCCCCGCCGACACCGCGGTCACCTGCTACAAGACCGGCTCCGACGGACGCTTCAGCAGCACCCGGGTCGTGAGGTTCGCCAGCACCTCCAACGCCCCCTTCGACCGGCGCTCGGTCGTCAACGGGAGACCCATGTACCGCATCTCGGGCGGGTTCCTCACCGGCTACTGGGTGTGGAACGGCAGCGTCACCGCCGACGGAAGCTGAACACGGCGGAGCGCCCGCCGCCGCTGGACGCGGTGACGGGCGCTTCACGTGGAGACCGAGCGGGCGCTAGGCCTGCTTGGTCTCCCAGAAGATCTTGGCGATCTCGTCGATCTTCGCGAGCAGCTCCTCGGCGACCTTCGGGTCGGCGGAGCCCTTGGAGCCCGAGGCCCCGGCCAGCTTCGTCGCCTCGTTCACGAGGGTGTGCAGCTGCGGGTACTTCTCGAAGTGCGGCGGCTTGAAGTAGTCCGTCCACAGCACCCACAGGTGCTCCTTGACCAGGTTCGAACGCTGCTCCTTGATGATCAAAGCGCGCGTGCGGAACTCAGGGTCCTCGTTGGCCTGGTACTTCTCGCAGATGGCCTTGACCGACTCCGCTTCAATGCGCGCCTGCGCCGGGTCGTAGACCCCGCACGGCAGATCGCAGTGAGCCGAAGCCGAGATCTGCGGCATGAGCCGCTTGAACAGAGGCTTCAACATTGCCCCTCCAGCTTCTTTCCAGTGGGTGTGATTCCATCGCCGACCCTACCTCTCCGGGCGCCGATTTCGGCCCGGCCCCTACAGTTAGAGACCCAGCACCGGTCCGCACGGAACACCATGCTGGACAGTGCAAACACCGTCGTCGCCGACTCCGGCCCGCAAGCGCCGCAAAGATGGAGGTCAATCCAGATGCTCGCCGCCTACGCCAGTGCAGTGAACCCCGACGACCCCTTCGCCGCCCTCTCGGTGGGTGAGATCGAACCTCCAGCCGTTCCCGAGGACTGGACGCGCGTCCGCGTCGCCGCCGCCTCGCTCAACCGCCACGACCTCTGGTCGCTCGCCGGCGTCGGCCTCCGCGCCGACCAGTGCCCGATGATCCTCGGCACTGACGCCGTGGGGCGCACCGAGAACGGCGACCACGTCGTGATCTATCCCGTCATCGCGGACGCCTCGCTCGCCGACGAGACCATGGACCCCAAGCGGACCCTGCTCTCGGAACTGCACCCCGGAACCCTCGCCGAGTCGGTCGCCGTTCCCGAACGGAACCTCGTGCCCGCTCCAAAAGGGTGGACCGCCGCCGAAGCCGCCTGCCTCCCGACCACCTTCCTCACCGCTTGGCGGATGCTCATCACCCGCGGACGCCTCCCCGCCGAGGGCGTCGTCCTCGTCCAGGGCACCGGCGGCGGCGTCGCCACGGCCGCGATCCTGCTCGCCCGAGCCCTCGGCGCGCGCGTCTACGCCACCGGCCGCAGCCCCGAGCGCCGCGAGAAGGCCGCCGAGATCGGCGCGATCCCGGTCGAGGCCGGAGACCGCCTGCCCGAACGCGCCGACATCGTCATCGACTCCGTCGGCGCACCGGTCATGGCGCACTCGATCAAGTCCCTCAAACCCGGCGGACGCCTCGTCAGCTGCGGCGTGACCGGCGGGCCCATCGCCGAGGTCGACATGCGGCACGTCTTCTTCAAGCAGCTCGAGATCCTCGGCTCGACCATGGGCACCCGGGACGAACTGGCGGAACTCATCCGGTTCTGCGCCGAACGGGAGATCAAACCCGTCATCGACTCCACCTACACGCTGGCGGACGCCGAGCGCGCGCTGCGGCGGCTCGACTCGGGCGAGGCCTTCGGCAAGGTCGTGATCACCACCGACTGAAACCCATCGTCGTAAGTACGACACTGGAGGCCCTTTCTGGCGGGTTCGCACTACGGGCGGGCCCGCCTGCGTTCACCCTGTAATGGATGTCACCACCGAATAGGTTCGGGGTTGCACAAGGGGGAGAGCGGCCATGTCGGTAATGGGTCGGGTCAAGGGCGGATTCAAGTCCGCCGCCGGGAGCACGTGGGTCGTCGCGAAAAAACTGCTCGTCAGAGTCGCGATCGCGACAGCCATCATGGTCGTCGCCATCGCGCTGGCCAGGCACGGGGAGAGCGCCGCGGCCGAGACCGGTGGCTTCGAGACCTCGGGAACCGACGCGCATCCGATCAGCGCGCAGCGCGCGGTCCTCTCGAAGGGCTGGACCGCCGAACAGCTCTTCCTCTGCAACTATCGCGTGGACGCCACCTTCGGCGTCTCGATCTTCACCGAGACCGACTGGAGTTCGCGGCGCCTCGCCCGGGTGCTCAACGGCACTGAGCTCGAAGGCTCCTGCACTGCGACCAAGGGCGAGAAGTCCCTGGGCTGCAAGGGCCTTGAATGGGAGACCGAGTGGATCCACGTCCGCCACGGCGACACGGTCGGCTACACGCCGGCATCCTGCCTCGTCAGTGACGGCATCTTCTAGCCGGCGGCACCGGACGGTAGAGGTTCGAGGAGGCGAAGCCGCAGCACTGTGCAAGGGGACGCGAAGCGGGGTCCGGCGATGTGCCGGACCCCGCTCGCTGCGTTCGCAGGCCTACTTCAGGCCGACGCCCGCGACGCCCTTCACGATCCGCTTCTGGAAGATCAGGAAGATGATGAGCAGCGGCGCGGCGCCGAGGACCGCGGAGGCCATGGTCTGGGCGTAGAACAGGCCGTAGCCCCCGGCGACGGCCTGGAGGCCGACCGGGAGGGTCATCATCGACGGGTCGGTCGCGATGAGCATCGGCCACAGGAAGTTGTTCCACGAGCCGATGAAGGTGAAGATGCCGACGGCGGCCATGATCGGGCCCGAGACCGGCAGGATCACGTTCCACAGGATCCGGAAGTGTCCGGCCCCGTCCAGCTTCGCGGCCTCCTCGTAGTCGCGGGGGATCCCGTCGAAGAAGCGCTTGAGGATGAACACCATGACGGGGGCGACGACCTGCGGAAGCGCGAGGCCCCAGTAGGTGCCGCCCATGTGGAGGGCGTTCACCAGGTCGAACAGCGGGATGATGAGCGCCTGTCCCGGCACCATCAGACCGGCGATGATCGCGCCGAAGACGATGTTCTTGGCCGGGAAGTCGAACCTGGAGAATCCATACGCGGCCAGGGTGCACAGCACCAGGGTCAGGACGGTCACGATCGTCGAGACGACGGTCGAGTTGAGCATCCAGGTGAGGTGGTCACCGCGCTCGAACAGCACCTTGTAGCCCTCGATCGACCATTCGCGGGGGATCCAGTGGATGTCCTGGCCGAGGCTGGCCTCCGTCTCCGACTTCAGCGAGGTGGACACGGCCCACACGAGCGGGAGGAGCCAGAACACGCCGAGGAGGCCCGCGGCGATGTACACGATGACGGCGCCGACCGTGGGCTTCTTGAAGCGGCGGCGCTTGAGGGCGGTCGGACGGCTCGTCTCGCCGGCCGACGACCTCTCTTGTACTGCGGTCATATCAGTCCTCCTTCCGGGAGAACAGCCGGAACTGGAAGATGGAGATGATCAGAATGAGCACGAAGAGCACATAGGACAGCGCCGACGCGTAGCCGATGCGGAAGCCCTCGAAGCCCGCGATGTAGATGTAGTGGATCGCCACTTCGGACTCGCGGTTCGGGCCGCCGCCGGTCATGATGTACATCTGGTCGAAGATTCGCAGGGACGCGATGAGCTGCAGCACGATCACCATGGCGGTGGTGCGGTTGAGCAGCGGCAGGGTGATGCGCCACAGCTGCTGCCACCAGTTCGCGCCGTCGATCGAGGACGCCTCGTAGACGGCCGGGTCGATCGTCTGGAGCGCGGCCAGGTAGAGCAGGAAGTTGAAGCCGAGGGTCCACCACACGGTCGTGATGACCACCGACCACATGGCGACGCCGTTCTCGCCCTGGACCCAGATCTGGTTGGTGTCCGGGTTCTGGAGGCCCAGGAGCTCCAGGTAGTGGTTGATCAGGCCGCCGTCGGGCTGGTACATCCAGACCCAGATCATGGTGACCACGGAGACCGGTACGACGAAGGGCGCGAAGAACGCCATCCGCAGGAACCAGCCGATGCGGCGGGCGCGGTTGACCAGCAGCGCGAAGATGATCGAGAGGATCACCAGCGGCGGGGTCGAGTAGAGCGTGAACTCGGCGGTGTTCCACAGCGCGTTCCAGGCGCGCTCGTCGCCGAAGGCCTCGAACCAGTTGTCCAGGCCGATCCACGAGGCGGCGCGGCCGGTCAGGCTCTTGTCGGTGAAGGAGTAGTACAGGCCCAGGAAGGTCGGCCAGACCAGGAACAGGGCGTAGAAGGCGACGAAGGGGAGGACGAACCACAGGCCGGTCCACGACTTCTTCGCGTTCGCAGCGGGGGGCCGCACCATTGCGGCGGGCACGGGTGGTGCCTCGGTTTTCACTGTCATCAGAAGTCCTAATGCAACGTTTCAGTCGACCGGGGAGGGCAGGGCGAGGAGGGTTTCGATCCGGTCCTTGATCTGGGCCAGAGCGTCCTCGGGGGTCGTCGCCAGCGCGTACACCTGGTTGAGGACCCCGCCGACCTCGTCGAAGAGGCGGGCGGCGGATCCGGAGAACCACACGTCGGGGTCGAACTGGACGTTCTGGACCACGCCGGAGTACTCCGCGTTCGGTTGCAGCGCCTGGTACTCGGCGCTCTCGGTGACGGGCAGGTAGGCCGGGGTGTGGCCGCCGCCCTCGCCCCAGCGGAAGCTGTTGTGGAGCATGTAGGCGGCGTACTCGAGGGTGGCCTCTCGGACCCCGGTGTCCCAGGTGTTGTGGCGGGGGAGGACGAACGCGTGGCAGTCGCCCTGCGTGTACCTGTGGCCGTTGAAGAACGAGGGCATCTCGGTCATCGAGAAGTCGAGGCCCTGGGCATCGTTGAAGGCCCTGAACCGGTTGATCTCCCAGTTGCCGACCTGCACGAGCCCGGCCGAGCCGACCTCGAAGTTGGCCGCGCACTGGCCGCCGTCCGCGAACGTCGGGCACAGGCCCTCTTCGGCCATCCTGTACATGATCTCGATGGCCGTGAGCGCCTTGTCGTCGTCCATCTCGTAGTCGCCGTCGCCGAAGGTCATCTCGCCTTCCTGCTGGCGGTACCAGGCCCAGAACTGGCGCCATCCGGCGAAGGTGTCGAGCGAGGTGCCGTACTCGCCGGTGACGTCCTTGACCGCCCGGAGCAGGTCGAAGTACGCTTCGACGCCGTCGGTCTCCAGGAGGGTGCCGTCGGGGTTGAGGACGCCGGCCTGCTCGCAGACGGTGCGGTTGTAGTAGTTCACCAGTGCGTGGGTGTCGAGCGGGATGGCGTAGAGCTCGCCGTCGGCGAAGGACTTCTCCCAGACGCCGCCGGAGAAGTCCTCCGCGGCCACGCCGTAGTCCTTGAGCTCGCCCTCGGTGATGGGGTCCATGAGCGTCGCGGGCGAGAGGCTCTTGAGCCGTGAGAGGTGGATCGTGGCGATGTCCGAGGCGTTGCCGCTCGAGGCGCCCATGACCAGCCGGGTGTAGAACGGGGTGCCCCAGCCGAAGGTGGTGGCCTCGAGGTCGATGCCGGGGTGCTCGGCCGAGAAGTTGCCGTGCATCTCGGTCATGACCGCGCCGTCGGCGCCCGCCAGGAGGTTCCACTGCTTGACGCGGGTCTTGTCGCTCAGGCCTCCGGTGATGGAGCCGCAGCCGGCCAGGCCTATGCCGGCGGCCGCCGCTGTGCCGGTGAGGAGTGCCCGTCTGGAAAGGGACCCAGGGGGCGAGGGATGATTCGGCATCAATGCATCACTCCAATGTGATTCTTTGTCGTGTGGGCCGGTCGGGGGGTGGGCCGTGGAGCAATTGTTATCGTTCTCATGAACCCGGGTCAAGGGCGGACATGCGAAGAGAACAATATTGCAATGTCCGTAAAGTTCCTTGACGCCGAAACGTTACCGGTAAAGTTACGGGAGTGAATAAAGCGGGAGAGGCCGGCCGGCCTCTCCCGCTTTCGTCGGCGTTCGTTGCGCTTACTGCGGCTGCGGCACCGCGACGTCGACCAGCGCCTGCTGCTCGACCTCGTGGACCTTCGGCGAGCCGGTGGACGGCGCGGCGGCGGCCGGGCGCGAGATGCGGCGCAGGTGGACCCCCCCGAGCTGCTCGAGCAGGTTGAGCGCGATGTGCGACCAGGCGCCCTGGTTCGCCGGCTCCTCCTGGACCCACGCGGTGTCGGTCGCGTTCGGGAACGCCTCGAGGGCGCTCTTCAGCTCCTCGGCGGGCAGCGGGTAGAGCTGCTCGACGCGGAGGATCGCGGTGTCGGTGACGCCGCGGTTCTCGCGGGCGGCGGCCAGGTCGTAGTAGACCTTGCCGGAGCACAGGAGCACCCGCTTGACGTCCTCGGCCCGGATGCGGCCGTTCGCGACCGCGGTGTCGCGCAGGACCGGCTGGAAGCGGCCGGTCGTGAACTCCTCGAGCGGGCTGACGGCGGCCTTGTGGCGCAGCAGCGACTTCGGCGTGAAGACCACGAGGGGCTTCTTGACCGGGTCGAGGGACTGGCGGCGCAGCAGGTGGAAGTAGTTCGACGGGCTCGTGGAGTTGACCACGCGCATGTTCTCGTCGGCGCACAGCTGCAGGAACCGCTCGATGCGGCCCGAGGTGTGGTCGGGGCCCGCGCCCTCGTGGCCGTGCGGCAGCAGCAGGGTCACGCCGGAGTGCTGGCCCCACTTGGCCTCGCCGGAGGAGATGAACTCGTCGGTGATGGTCTGGGCGCCGTCGACGAAGTCGCCGAACTGCGCCTCCCACAGGACCAGCATCTCGGGGTTCTCGACCGAGTAGCCGTACTCGAAGCCGAGCGCGGCGAACTCGGAGAGCAGCGAGTCGTAGACGAAGAACTTCGCGGCCTGCTCGCCGAGGTGCGCCAGCGGCGTGTACTCGGCGCCGGTGGCCTGGTCGACGACGACGGCGTGGCGCTGCACGAAGGTGCCGCGCCGCGAGTCCTGGCCGGCGAGACGGATCGGCTTGCCCTGCATGAGGAGCGAACCGAACGCGAGGGTCTCGGCGTAGGCCCAGTCGACGGTGCCCGAAGTGGACATCTCGCTGCGCTTCTCGAGGACCTTGCGGACCGCCTTGTGCGGGCCGAAGCCCTCCGGCAGCGTGGTGTGGGCCTTGCCGATCATCGCGATGGTCTCGGCGTCGACGGAGGTGTCGATGTCGGCGACCGGCTCGGGCTGGTGGCGCCACGGCAGCGGGCCGGTCTGCCCGGCCAGGGCCTCCTTGGTCTCGCGGAAGACCCGTTCGAGCTGGGCCTGGTAGTCCGCGAGCGCCTCCTCGGCGTCCTCCATCGTGATGTCGCCGCGGCCGATGAGCGCGCGGGTGTAGAGCTTGCGCACGGACTGCTTGCCGTCGATGACCTGGTACATCTGCGGGTTGGTCATCTTCGGGTCGTCGCCCTCGTTGTGGCCGCGGCGGCGGTAGCAGACCATGTCGATGACGACGTCCTTGTTGAACTGCTGCCGGTACGCGAAGGCGAGCTTCGCAACCTCGCACACGGCCTCGGGGTCGTCCCCGTTGACGTGGAAGATCGGCGCCTGGATCATGCGGGCGACGTCGGTGCAGTACAGCGAGGAGCGCGAGTGCGTCGGGGCGGTGGTGAAGCCGACCTGGTTGTTCACGACCACGTGCACGGTGCCGCCGGTGCGGTAACCGCGCAGCTGCGAGAGGTTCAGCGTCTCGGCCACGACGCCCTGGCCCGCGAAGGCCGCGTCGCCGTGGATCGCCACGGGCATGACGGTGAAACCGTCCTCGCCCAGGTTGAGGCGGTCCTGCTTGGCGCGGACGATGCCCTCGAGCACCGGGTTCACGGCCTCCAGGTGCGACGGGTTGGCCGCGACCGAGACGACGGTCTCGTTGCGCCCGTCGGGGGAGGTGAACTTGCCGGTGAGGCCGAGGTGGTACTTGACGTCGCCGGAGCCGCCGATGCTCTTGGGGTCGATGTGCCCCTCGAACTCGGTGAAGATCTTGGAGAGCTTCTTGCCGACGATGTTGGCGAGCACGTTGAGGCGGCCGCGGTGCGGCATGCCGATGACGACCTCGTCGATGTCGGCGGAAGCCGCCTCGTTGAGGACGCGGTCGAGCAGCGGGATGAGCGATTCGCCGCCTTCGAGGCTGAAGCGCTTCTGGCCCACGAACTTCGTCTGCAGGAACGTCTCGAAGGCCTCGGCGGCGTTGAGACGCCCGAGGATGTGCTTCTGCTCCTGGACCTTCGGCTTCTCGAACGGGACCTCGATGCGGCGCTGGATCCACGCGCGCTCTTCGGGGTCCTGGATGTGCATGTACTCCACGCCGACGCGGCGGCAGTAGGAGTCGCGGAGCACGCCGAGGATGTCGCGCAGTTTCATGCGCTGCTGGCCCGCGAAGCCGCCCACGGGGAAGGTCCGGTCGAGGTCCCACAGGGTGAGGCCGTGCGACAGGATGTCGAGGTCGGGGTGGCGGCGGATCTCGTAGTGCAGCGGGTTCGTGTCGGCCATGAGGTGGCCGCGCACCCGGTACGCGTGGATGAGCTCGATGACGCGGGCGTTCTTGTCGATCTGGCCCTCGTGGGTCTTCGACACGTCGCGGACCCAGCGGACCGGCTCGTAGGGGATGAGCAGCGAGCGGAAGACCTCGTCGAAGAAGCCGTCGCCGAGCAGCAGCTTGTGCAGCGTCGCCAGGAACTGGCCGGACTCGGCGCCCTGGATGATGCGGTGGTCGTAGGTCGAGGTGACCGTCATGATCCGGGAGACGCCCAGGTCGGAGAGGGTCTCGTCGGAGGCCCCGGCGAACTCCGCGGGCACCTCCATGGCGCCGACGCCGACGATGAGGCCCTGGCCCTTCATCAGGCGCGGCACGGAGTGGACGGTGCCGATCCCGCCGGGGTTGGTCAGCGTCAGCGTCGCCCCGGCGTGGTCCTCCATCGTCAGCTTGTTGTTGCGGGCCTTGCGGACCAGGTCCTCATACGCCTGCCAGAACTCGCGGAAGTCCATCGACTCGGTGTTCTTGATCGACGGCACGACGAGCGTGCGGGTCCCGTCGGGCTTGGCGAGGTCGATCGCGAGGCCGAGGTTGATGGACGAGGGGGTGACGAGCTGCGGCTTGCCGTCGACGATCTTGTACGACGCGTTCATCCCCGGGTGGGCCTTGACGGCCTGCACGAGGGCGTAGCCGATCAGGTGGGTGAAGGAGACCTTCCCGCCCTGGCCGCGCTTGAGGTGGTTGTTGATGACGATCCGGTTGTCGAACAGCAGCTTCGCCGGGACCGCGCGCACCGAGGTGGCCGTGGGGATCTCCAGGGACGCGTCCATGTTCTGGGCCACCTTGGCCGCGACGCCTTTGAGCGGCTTGGTGGTTCCGGGTTCGATCACAGTCGGGGTCGCCTTCTTCGCGGGTTCGGCCTCTTCGGCCTTTGACACGGGGGCCGCAGCGGGGGGTTCATTCGCCGGTGCGTCGGTGACGGACTCGACCGGCGCCGCTTTCGGCTCCGGCTTCGTCTCGGCCGCCGGGGCCGGCTCGGGCTTCACGGGCTCGGCGGCAGGGGCGGCCTCGGCCGCGGCCTTGCGCCCACCCTCGTCGGCGAACGCCGCGCCCGTCGGATCGCCGCCGAAGAACTCGCGCCAACCGGCGCTGACACTGTCGGGGTTTTCGCGGTAACGCTCATACATCTCGTTGACCAGCCATTCATTGGCACCGAAATCGGTCAACGGATTACCCGGAGTCGCACTCGACACGACTGAATCGCCTCTTCTTTGACGCTGCGTGGACGGAGACGGCAGTCCCCGGAATCAAGGGTAACCGGGGGGAGGAGAAAGTGTAGTACCGGTAACGCCGTTGCGGGGCCGGTCACTCAGACCGTTGCGAATGTGCTGCGCAGCAGGTCGTTACATATGCGAGTCTCGTTCGCCACAGCGTCGACCCGCACTTCGCGAGGGCCCGAATGTGCGGAGAAAAGCCCCCGGTGAGTGGCATTGGACCCCGGTGTCGAGCGCATGGTCGCGATACATGGCCGCAATGCACAGCCGCGCCCCGGCTCAGCCGGGGCGCGGACGAGGCATCGGGTCTCCCGAGCGGGCCTAACCGGCCGCGCTGCGCTCCTTGCTCGAGAACGTCTCGGTGGGTTCCTCGAGGAGTTCCTCGGCGCCGACGACGGTGAACAGGCGGGTGATGAAGCGGTTGGGGTTGACGACGGCCAGCGCGACGCCCATCTCGCGGGCGATGCGGTAGGCCACCACGATGGTGCCGATGCCGGTGGAGTCGAGGACCGTCACCTTGGCGACGTCGACGCGGATGGCGGTGGCCCCTCCGGCCTCGAGGGCGTTGGTGATCGTCTCGCGGATCTGCGGGGCGGTCGCGTAGTCGACTTCGCCGGCCAGCTCGACGGTGACGACCCCGGCATCGGTCGTGGCGGTCTCGATTGACAGCGTCATGAACTCACCTGATTCGGTAGGGTCCCGAGCACTTGACGTGCTCGGCTGCGACACAAAGTCTATCCGACGGGTCCGACGGAGAACAGTTCGCGCGGGCCGGTTTCCCGCATAGCCCCCCACACTTCGGATAAAGGTCACTCGAACGTGTTTCGCGTGGGTGCGCAGCGTCACCGCCGGTCGGTGCGGCCGGCCGCGGACCGCTTGGCACGCCTGAGCTCCGGGCGTATGCTTCACAACCACCCGTGACCTGCGGACCGCTGACCGCCGAACCTGTGAGAGGCCCATGCCGCTTTCGACCAGCCAGCCGAACGCCGAGACCGAGGCCACCCTGCTCGTCGTCGAGGACGAGGAGAACATCTGCGAGCTCCTGGCCACCTCACTGCGCTACGCGGGCTTCGCCGTCCACGCCGTCGGCACCGGTGACGAGGCCCTCCGCTCCATCGCCCGACACCGCCCCGACCTGGTCGTCCTCGACGTCAACCTCCCCGACTTCGACGGTTTCGAGGTTGTGCGCCGGATGCGTTCGGGCTCGGATCACACCCCCGTGCTCTTCCTCACCGCCCGCGACGACACCGCCGACACCGTCACCGGCCTCTCCGTGGGCGGCGACGACTACATCACCAAGCCGTTCGCGCTCGAAGAGGTCGTCGCCCGCATCCGCGCGGTGCTGCGCCGCTCCTCCGGCGAGCTGCCCCGCCCCTCGCGCCTCCAGTACGCCGACCTCGAACTCGACGAGGAGACGCACGAGGTCTGGCGCTCCGGGAAGGCCGTGCAGCTCTCGCCCACCGAGTTCAAACTGCTGCGCTACTTCATGATCAACGCCGGGCGGGTGCTGTCCAAGGCCCAGATCCTCGACCACGTGTGGCGCTACGACTTCCGCGGCGACGACGGCATCGTCGAGTCCTATGTGTCCTACCTGCGCCGCAAGATCGACACCGGCGAGCCCAAACTCATCCAGACCCTCCGGGGCATCGGCTACGTCCTGCGGGAGCAGCATCGTTGAGCGCACCTCGCGTACTCGAGGGCGTCCGTGACAAGTGGGACCGGACGCCGCTGAGGGTCCGGCTCACGGCGGCCGTGCTCGTCCTCGTGGCGGGCTCCCTCATCCTCATCAGCGTCTCCACGATCCTCGCGCTGCACTCCTACTTCCTCGGCACCGTCGACGACGAGCTGGAGACCCAGTTGACGAGCTGGAGCCCCGACACGTGGGACCCCCAGAAGGAGGACGACGACGACACGCCGGGGCTGCGGCCCCAGCAGTACCTCTTCAGCATGGTGTCCGCGACGGGGAACCGCCTCGACCGGCCGAGCGACCGCGACGACTACCCCGTGTTCGACTACGCGCAGCTCAGCGCGGCCGACGGCGAGGCGTTCACCGCGCTGAGCCCTGACGGCGTCACGCGCTGGCGGGTGCTGGGCCTGCTGGGCTCCGAGGTGGGCAGCAGGAACGCCGACTACGAGCCCGAGGAGCACAACCTCGACCCGGACACGTACTACGTGCTGTCGTACAAGCTCTCGCACTTCGACAAGACCGTGGCCGGACTGGTGTGGGTCGACCTGCTCATCGGCGCCGGCGTGCTCGCCGGGCTGGCCGCGATCGGCGTGGGCCTGGTGCGCGCGAGCCTCTCGCCGCTGCGGCAGATCGAGAACACCGCGGCGATGATCGCCGCCGGGAACTACTCGCGGCGCGTGCCCGACCACGACCCGAGCACCGAGGTCGGCCGGGTGGGCCGGGCCATCAACTCGATGCTCACCAAAGTAGAGGGTGCGATCCGCGCCCGCGAATGGTCCGAGCAGCGCGCGCACGACTCCGAGGAGCGGATGCGCGAGTTCATCGCCGACGCCTCCCATGAGCTGCGCACGCCCTTGACGAGCGTGCGCGGTTACGCGGAGCTGGTGCGCACCAACCCGCAGATGCCCGAGGCCGACCGGCAGCAGTACATCGGGCAGATCGAGGAGGCCGCCAAGCGCATGGGCCTGCTCGTGGGCGACCTGCTGCACCTCGCCCGGCTCGGGCAGGAGCGGCCGGTCGAGACCGAGCCGGTGGACCTCGCCGTACTCGGGCACGAGGCCGTCGCCGCGCACGCCGTGATGGCCGAGGACCACGAGTTCAGCTTCACCTGCTCCCCTGGAGCCTCCACTGTGGTCGCCGCAGACCGGGCCCGGATGCGGCAGGTGCTCGACAACCTCCTGTCGAACGCGGTGCGGCACACCCCGGCCGGCACGAACATCGACGTCGAAGTGGCCGCCGAGGACGCGGCGGTGCGGCTCACCGTCGCCGACGACGGCCCCGGCATGACCGCCGAGACCGCCGAACGCGTCTTCGAGCGGTTCTTCCGCTCCGACTCCGTCAGCCACCCCGGCTCGGGACTCGGCCTCGCGATCGTGGCCGCGATCGTGAAGGCCCACGGCGGCACCGTCCAGGTCGCCTCCGAACCCGGCGAAGGCACGGTGTTCACCGTGATCCTCACCGCCGAGCCTCAGACCGCCGACGAATGAAACTTGGAAAGCTTTAAAGCACGTCGATGTCCCGACCGCCCGACGCAGCGGCCGCGACCCCTCTGACCAGCGCGCCCGCCACCGGACGCGACGCGGATCATTAAAGGGTTTTAAGGCGTTTTACCAGCGGGCCGAGAGCTGGGCCCGGCATGCTGCCTTACATGAGCAGCACTGAGAGCACCAAGGGCCCCGAGGGGACCGAACCGCAGGGCCCCGACGGGCCTCGCACCCCCGACGCCGCACCCGAGCCGACGGCCGAACCCGCCGCCCCGGCCGCCGGGCAGCAGGCCGCGAGCCTGCCGCCGAACACCGCGCCCGGCGCGGGCGACACCGCCGTCATCGGCGCACCGTCCGCGAACCCGGCTCCCGCGGCCCCCCAATCGGCCTACGAGCCCCACCCGGCCGGCGCCGCGCCACGGCCGACCGAGCACACCCAGGTCCTCCAGGGCGCGCCCGCGCCGGCCCCCGCCGGGGCCCCGCACATGACCGCGCCCGGTTGGCAGCCCGGGGCGCCCGTCCCGCCGATGTACCAGCATTCCGGAGCGCCCGCGGGCCCGCCGCCGCGGCCCCGCGGCCGCGGGAAGCTCGTGGCCGGAGCGCTCGCGCTCGCCTTGATCGCGGGCGGCGCCGGCGGCGTCGCCGGATGGTTCATCGGCAACGGCGACGGCGGCACCACCAACGTGCAGTCCGTCTCCATGGACGCCGGAACGGGCATGACCTACACGGAGATCGTGGCCAAGGTCAGGCCCTCGGTCGTCACGATCGTCACCGATGCCGCCGAAGGCTCGGGCGTCGTCTACTCCAAGGACGGCTACATCGTCACCAACAACCACGTCGTGGACGGCGCGCAGAGCGTCGAGGTCCGCTTCTCCGACGGCACCACCGCCGACGCGTCCATCGTGGCCACCGACTCGACCCAGGACCTCGCCGTCATCCAGGTCTCCGGCGTGGACGACCTGACGCCCGTCACCTTCGCCGACTCCAGCGCCGTGCAGGTCGGCGACGTGGCCGTCGCGATCGGCTCGCCGCTCGGCCTCGAAGGCACCGTGACCACCGGCATCGTCTCGGCGCTCGACCGCTCGATGACCGTCTCCGGCGAGCAGGGCCAGGGCTTCGGGCAGCAGAACAGCTCGACCCTGAGCGGGCTCATCCAGACCGACGCGGCCATCAACTCCGGCAACTCCGGCGGCGCCCTCGTCAACGGCGACGGCGAGCTCATCGGCATCAACACCGCCATCGCCACCACCGACTCCGGCTCGATCGGCCTCGGCTTCTCGATCCCGTCGAACACCGTGAAGGACACGGTCGAGCAGCTGATCCAGAACGGCTCGGTCGAGCAGGGCTACCTCGGCGTCTCGGTGGCCGACACCGACGGCAACGGGGCCATGATCCTCAGCGTCGAACCCGACTCCCCGGCCGCGGCCGCCGGGCTGCAGGAGGGCGACGTGATCACCGCGATCGACGGGAACCCCGTCACCAGCGCGTCCGAAGTGGTCGCCGCCGTCCAAGGCACCTCCGCGGGCACCGAGATCGCCATCACCTACACGCGCGACCAGCAGGAGGCCGAGACCACGGCCACCCTGGACGCCTCATAAGCGCACCGGCGGGCACGAACGCGGCCCCGAGCCTGAGGCTCGGGGCCGTGAACGTGCTCAGGGGCCGCTGAGCACGCGTCTGCGGATGCCATGGCGCCGTGTCGCGATCACAGCGCCACGACGATCAAGGGCCGCTCACTGCGCCGCGGTGCTCCCGCTCGACTCGAGCGCGGCCGGGACCGGACGCAGCTGCGGCGGGGCGACACCGGTGTCGATCCACTCCGCGAGGCGGTCGCGGTCGACGATGAGGACGCCCAGCTGCGCCGCGACGGCCTCGTTCCGAGCCGCGTGGTGCATCCAGTGCAGGTTCGCGTTCGTGATGAGGACGCCCGCGTCGCAGTCCCAGCGGGCCTTGATCTCGCCCCCGAGGATCTGGACGTGGCGGTTGCCGTTGCGCCGCCGCATCGTCTTGTCGTCCTTCTTGGCGCGCACGATGATGCGCTGGCCGTTGTTGAAGGTGACGACGAAGTTGCAGCCGAGGTCGTTCTTCCGGTGGCCGAACTTCTTGACGCGCTTGGCGTCCAGGCCGACCAGGAGCTGACCGGCCATGGCGTCGAAGGCCGGGATGTTCATCTTGTCGACGCTGCGCATGAGGGTGTGTCGTTCGGCGGCGACCGCTCGGTCGCGGTGCTCCTGCCCGCGGCTGCGGAACAGGATCCAACCCGCGAGTGCGGTGCCGACCAGCAGGATCGCGATCGACGCGAACCAGGCCCAGTGGTCCGCTATGAATCCGAGAACGAAATAACCGGCGATGAGAGCGGCGATTCCCGCTCCGGCTCTGAGGATCACGGACAAGGCGGCCTCCACTGGGTTCAGAGGGCGTGCGTTCTTAGCGTTATGTCGCCTGTGATGTGGCCGTGCGTATGGCTCGCAAGCGTCGCCATGACTCTGCGAATTTATGGCTCGCAAGCGTCGCCATGACTCTGCGAATTTATGGCTCGCAAGCGTCGCCATGACTCTGCAAACCTATGGCTCGCAAGCGTCGCCATGACTAGGAGTATCCGTTACCGTTCGCTCACGCGTAAGGTGTATGTCCGGTACCCGACAGCTTGGCGCGGCATCTTGCATGTGCGGCCCGTCGCGACACGCTCACCGAGCCGGTGCCCCGCCGCAGGCGGTGGGGGATACTGGCCGGATGTCGACATCTTCAACGGGCGTTTTGGTGCTTCTCGGTGCGCCCCTGGGAAATCCAGAGGACGCCTCGTCTCGGCTCCGGACCGAGCTGGCCCGTGCCGACGTCATCGCCGCAGAGGATACCCGGCGGCTCCGGCGGCTCCTCAGTGAACTGGATGTCGTTCCCACTGCATCGATCACGTCGTATTTCGAGGCGAACGAGGCGGGTCGAACGACGACCCTTATCGAACAATTGTACGACGGAAAGCGGGTCGCCGTCATCACCGACGGCGGCATGCCTTCCGTCTCAGACCCGGGATTCCGCCTGGTCAAAGCCGCGATCGACGCCGGCATCACCGTGACCTGCGCGCCCGGGGCGAGCGCGGTGACGACCGCGCTGGCGCTCTCGGGGATGCCCTGCGACCGGTTCTGCTTCGAGGGCTTCGCGCCGCGCAAGGACGGCGAGCGGCGGCGCCTGTTCACCGAACTTTCAGAAGAGAAGCGCACGATGGTCTTCTTCGAGTCCCCGCGGCGCGTCCAGGACACCTTGCGCGCCATGGCTTCCGCTTTCGGTGACGACCGCCCGGCGGCACTGTGCCGCGAACTCACCAAGACCCACGAGGAGATCCGCCGAGGCGGCCTCGCCGAACTCGCCGAAGGCGCCGAGGCCGACCCGCCGCGCGGGGAGATCACCCTCGTCATCTCGGGCTGGACCGGACCGGACGCGAGCGAGGCCACCCCGGAGGCGATGGCCGCCGCCGTGGCGGCGCTCGAGGCGACCGGCGCCGACCGCAAACTCGCCATGAAGGAAGTCGCCGTCCGCTACGGCGTCAGCAGGAGGGACGTCTACGACGCGGTCCTCAAGTCCGACTGACGGCTACGCGTCGGGACGGATCACCTTGATCTCGCAATGCGCCGCAGGCACGGTCGACTGAATACCGACACGCCTCAGAGCTCGTCGAACTTGAAGGTCTTCCACGAGACGAGGGCGACGATCGCGGCGAACGCGGCGAGGAACCCGATCTGCGGCAGGACCGCCGACGGCGGCTCGCCGTAGACCACCACCGACTGCAGGGCCTCGTTCAAGTACCGCATCGGCGACAGGTACGAGATCGCCTGCACCCACTCGGGCGAGAGCGCCAGCGGGTAGAACGCGCCCGACACGAACGCCATCGGCATCGTCACCAGATTGCTCAACCCGGCCGCGGCCGGGCTCGTCTGCGCTATGCCGCCGATGACCACGCCGATCGCCAGGAACGCGAGCGTCCCGAGCAGCACCAGCGGCACCGCGAACCACGTCCACGCCGACAACTGCAGCCCGAAGCCCAGAGCCGCCACCGCGAGGAACACCGCGGTCTGGCCGACCGCGACCACGAGGTTCACCGACACCTTCGCGCCCAGGAACGTGCGCACCGACGCGGGCGTCAGCCGCAGCCGCCGCAGCAGCTTGTCCCGCTTCCAGTCCACGATCGTGCCGGCCGCGCCGAACACGCCCGAGATCGCGACGCCCCAGGCCAGGATGCCCGGCGCGAGGTACTGGATCGGCCGCAGCGCCCCGCCGTCGGCCTCCTCGACCTCGGTCTCCAGCACCGGCTCGCCCGGGGCCGCGGCCGAGAGGACCTCGACGTTCACGTCGTCGACGAGCGCCGAGAGCTTCCCCTCCGCGATCGCGCCCGAAGTCGAGTTCGTCGCCGACGGATAGATCCGCACGGTCGCGCCGTCCTGGACGACCGCCGCGTCGGCGTCGCCGTCGCGCATCATCGCCAGCGCCTCGTCCAGATCAAAGGCCTCGACGACGGTGAACGCGTCCGGGTCCGCGCCGTCGAGCACCGCCACGTCGCCGACCGCGACGATCCGGGAGGCCGCGGTGTCGCCCGAGCCGAACACGCTCGCGAGCAGCACCATGAACATCAGCGGGAGCAGGATCGTGAAGAAGATCTGGCTGCGGTCGCGGATCCAGCCGCGCCCCAGCGCCTTGAACAGGCTCAGGTACGCCCGGCTCCCCGAGCGTTCGGCGCGCTCGGCGCGCACTTCGGCCGTATCGAGGCTCATCCGCGCCACTCCCGTCCGGTCACGTGCAAGAAGACGTCTTCGAGGTTCGCCGTGCGCACCGACAGGCCCTCCAGGGCCCCGTCGGAGGCCAGCGCGGTCAGGAGCCCCCGCGGGTCGCGGGTCTCGAAGACCACCGCGGTCTCGTCGGCGTTCACGGTCTCACCGGCCGCGAGCTCGCGGACGCGCTCGCCGCTGAGCTGCCCCGCGGCGACGGTCACCTTGGTGGGCGCGTCGAGATCGCGCACGAATCCGGCAGGGGTGCCGACGGCCCGGATCTTCCCGGCGTCCATGATGGCGACCCGGTCGCAGAGCGCCTCGGCCTCCTCCATGTAGTGCGTCGTGAGCACCACGGTGCGGCCTTCGGCGTTGATGGACCGCATGAGGTCCCACAGGTTGCGCCGCGCCTGCGGGTCGAGCGCCGCGGTCGGCTCGTCGAGGAACACCAGCTCAGGGTCGCCCACGAGGGCGCACGCGATGGAGAGCCGCTGCTGCTGGCCGCCCGAGAGCTTCTCGCACCGCACGTTCGCGTGCTCGGCGAGGCCCACCAGGTCGAGCATCTCGGCCGCGCGGGACTTCGTCGCCCCGTACAGCTCCGCGAACGTCTCGATCTGCTCGCGGGCGGTCAGGAACTCGAAGAACGCGGAGGCCTGGAGCTGCACGCCGAGGCGGCCGGTCAGCTCGGGGGAGTGCGGCCACGGCGAGCGGCCCAGCAGGCGCACGGTCCCCGAATCGGGCTTGCGCAGGCCCTCGACGATCTCGAGCGTCGTGGTCTTCCCGGCCCCGTTGGGGCCGAGGATGCCGAAGAACTCGCCGCGCTCGACGCGGAAGCTCACGCCGTCGACCGCTCGGATCTCACCGGTCCTGCGGCCGCGGTAGGTCTTGCGGAGGTCGGCGACCTCGATGGCGGCGTCCATGGTCGTTAACGCTATGCCATCAGTCTTTGTGACCGGGTTCTCGCCTTACGGGTGTACGCGACCGGGCCGCGTACACCCGCCGCGGCAGCGCACCTTTCACACCCTCCGTAACAGAACCGTGAGCCGAACTTCATCGTCGAGGAACAGTCGCCGCACGTCCAGGCAATGACGCTCCGTGAATGTAGGGCGCATGACAACGACTCTGACGCAATCGACGGCTGAAAAGCCGACCGGCGCCCGCAAGGGCTGGATCAGCGACTGGCGTCCCGACGACGAGGCCTTCTGGCAGTCGACGGGGCGCAAGGTCGCCAGGCGCAACCTGCTGTGGTCCGTCGTGGCCGAGCACCTGGGCTTCTCGGTGTGGGTGATGTTCTCCATCGTCGCCCCCTACCTGGCGGCGTCCGGGTTCGAGTTCACCACCAGCCAGCTGTTCTGGCTCACCGCGGTGCCCAACCTCGTGGGTTCGTTCCTGCGCATCCCCTACACCGCCGCCGTGGCGATCTTCGGCGGCCGCAACTGGACCATCATCTCGGCAGCGCTGCTGGTCATCCCGACGTCCCTGCTGGCGTACTGCGTGATGAACCCGGGCACGCCGTACTGGCTGTTCATCGTGGCGGGTGTGACCGCCGGCTTCGGCGGCGGCAACTTCGCCTCCTCGATGGCCAACATCTCCTTCTTCTACCCGGAGCGCTACCGCGGCACCGCCCTCGGCGTCAACGCCGCCGGCGGCAACATCGGCGTCCCGGCCGTCCAGTTCATCGGCCCGTTCGCGCTGGCCGTGGGCATCTTCGGCGTCTCGCAGGGCACCACCGAGACCGGCACGGCCATCTACCTGCACAACGTGCCGCTGATGTGGATGGTCCTGGGGCTCTTCGCCGCCCTCATGGCCTGGCGCTACATGGACAACCTCGCGGTCTCGCGCACTCCCATCAAGGAGCAGCTCCCCGCGCTCGCCCGCAAGCACACCTGGATCATGAGCGTGCTCTACATCGGCACCTTCGGGTCCTTCATCGGCTACTCGTTCGCGTTCCCGCTGGTCATCAAGATCGAGTTCCCCGAGTTCCAGTCCCTGTGGCTGGCCGCCCTCGGCCCGCTGGTCGGCTCGCTCTCCCGTCCCGTCGGCGGTTACCTGGCCGACAAATGGGCGGGTGCGCCGATCACCAGCCTCTCGTTCATCCTCATGGGCGGCGGCGTCCTCGGCGCCATCGGCGGGATCAACCTGAACTCGTTCCCGCTGTTCTTCATCTCCTTCATGGTGCTGTTCCTCATGAGCGGTGTCGCCAACGGCTCGACTTACCGGTCCATCCCGGCGATCTTCCAGGCCGAGGCCACCGCGACCGCCGGCCGCGAGACCAACGAGGCCGAGGTCGTGCAGGCCAAGAAGCTGACCGCGGCCGCCCTCGGCTGGATCTCGGCCATCGGCGCCTTCGGCGGATTCCTCATCAACCAGGGCTTCCGGATCTCCAACGAGCAGACCGGCTCAGTCGTGATCGCCATGTACGTCTTCCTCGGCGGCTACGTGCTCTTCCTGGGCATGAACTGGTGGTTCTACCAGCGCAAGGTCTTCGTCGACCGCGCCCCGAGCCTCGCCTACGCCAAGGTCTGACCCCGGTCCGACCGCCAGCCCCTCGACTGAGACACCGTCGTCGCCAGGTCGTTAGCCATGGCCCGCAATCGTCACTTCGTGACGATTGCGGGCCACTTAGCATTCCGGAAACATTGCTCACGTGACGCCGAAACGACTCCCGGTCACACTCGCCGCATGACCGTTCGCGCCGCACTCCCCGTCGTCCGCACCGCCGACACCCACTGCCCGTACTGCGCGCTCCAGTGCGGGATGCGGCTGGAGGAGGACGCCGAAGGCAAGGTCACCGCCGCCCCCCGCGGCGGCGGCATGTGCAAGAAGGGCTGGACCTCGCCCGAGCTCCTCGACCACCCCGAACGGCTCACCACGCCCCTCCTGCGGGGCGAGCCCGTCTCCTGGGAGACCGCCCTCGACCACGTCGCCGACCGCATCCGCGCGGTCCAGGCCGAGCACGGGAAGGACGCCGTCGGCGTCTTCGGCGGCGGCGGCCTCACCAACGAGAAGGTCTACCAGCTCGGCAAATGGACCCGCCTCGCCCTGGGCAGCAAGCACATCGACTACAACGGCCGCTTCTGCATGTCCTCGGCGGCCGGGGCCCTCAACCGCTCCTTCGGCATCGACCGCGGCCTCCCGTTCCCGAAGGAAGACCTGCAGGACGCCGACGTGATCGTCCTCGTCGGCGCCAACCCGGCCGAGACCATGCCGCCGCTCATGAGATTCCTGACTCAAAGCGAGCTCATCGTCATCGACCCCCGCCGCACCGCCACCGCCGAGCAGGCCCAGCTGCACCTCCAGCCCGCCCCCGGCACCGACCTCGCGCTGGCGAACGGGCTCCTGCACATCGCGATCGAGCAGGGCTACCTCGACCACGACTACATCAACGCCCACACGAACGGCTTCGACGAGGTCCGCCAGACCGTCGCCGGCTACTGGCCCGCGTTCGTCGAGCGCATCACCGGCGTCTCCGTCCCGGACCTGTACGCCGCCGCGCGCCTCATGGCCGGCAAGAAGACGGCGATTCTCACCGCACGCGGCTCCGAGCAGCACGCGAAGGGCGTCGACACCGTCACCGCCTGGATCAACCTCGCCCTCGCCCTCGGCCTCCCCGGCAAGCCCAGCTCCGGCTACGGCTGCATCACCGGCCAGGGCAACGGCCAGGGCGGCCGCGAGCACGGCCAGAAGGCCGACCAGCTCCCGGGCTACCGCATGATCACCGACCCGGCCGCGCGTGAGCACGTCGCCGCGGTCTGGGGCGTCGACCCGGAGACCCTGCCGGGCGCGGGCGTCTCCGCCGTCGAACTGCTGCGCAAGTGCGGCGACGAGGTCAAGATGCTGTTCGTGCTCGGTTCCAACCCGGTCGTCTCGGCCCCGCGCGCGGCCCGCGTCGCCGACCGCCTCAAGGACCTCGACTGCCTCGTCTCGTTCGACTTCGTCATGTCCGAGACCGCCCGCCTCGCCGAAGTGGTCCTCCCGGTCACGCAGTGGGCCGAGGAAGACGGCACCATGACCAACCTCGAGGGCCGCATCATCCGCCGCAAGTCGCTGCGCGGCGCCCCCGACGGCGTCCACTCCGACCTGTGGATCATGAAGGAGCTCGCCGCGCGACTCGACGCCCCCGGCGCCTACTCCACCGACCCCGAGGCGATCTTCGAGGAGCTCGGCCGCGCCTCCGCCGGCGGCAAGGCCGACTACTCAGGCGTCTCCTATGAGCGCCTTGAGGACCGCACCTTCCAGTGGCCGGTCCCCGGCCCCGACCACGACGGCACGCCGCGCATGTTCGCCGACTTCAAGTTCCCCACCCCGGACGGGCGCGCCAAGTTCATCGCCGTCGACCACCGCCACCCGGCCGAACGCCGCGACCGCTCGTACCCGCTGTACCTCACCACCGGCCGGGTCCTCACCCAGTACCAGTCGGGTGCGCAGACGCGCCTCATCGAGTCCCTCGACGGGCCTGACAGCGAGCAGTTCCTGCAGATCCACCCCGACACCGCCGTGCGCCACGGCATCGGCGAAGGCGACTGGGTCCGCGTCACCTCCCGGCGCGGCTCTTACACGGCCCCGGCGCGACTGACCACCGACATCCGGCCCGACACGGTCTTCAGCCCGTTCCACTTCCCCGGCGCGGGCAACGCCAACGCCGCCGTCTCGGACGTGCTCGACCCGATCAGCCGCATGCCCGAGTTCAAGGTCTGCGCCGTCAAGATCGCCCCGGCCGCGAAGCCCGCGCTGTAACCCGAAGCGGCCGAACCCCGACCCGCGCCCCTGACGAAAGTCAGTGGTGAAGCCGCCGAATACCGGTCTGAAGACCTACCCGAGTTCGGCCGAAATACCCAGGGCGGCAGCGTTTTCGAGAGCCAGAGTTGATGGAGCGGGCCCGACAGGGCCCGCGCCACCGACACCGATTGGACCTTGACGTTGCGACGCAATGCGAAGCGCATCCTCCTCGGCGCGACCGCCCTCGCGGTCACCGCCGGAGCGACCGTAGCCGCCATCTCCACCGCGCAGGCCGAAACCACCGAGCCGACCACCGTCGCACCGGCGCTGGCGATTCCCGAGCCGGGCGGCGAGTTCGCCACCGGCACCGCGCAGCTCCACCTCGTCGACGAGGACCGAGCCGACGTGTGGGTCCCCGAGGAGGAACGGGAGCTCATGGTCACCATGTGGTACCCGACCGCTGAGACTGAAGGCGCGACCGCGCCGTACATGACCGCCGAGGAAGGCGCGCTGTTCGGCGCGCAGCTCCAACTGCCCGGTGCGCTCCTCGCCTCGGTCGAGACGAACTCGGTGGCGGGCGCCGAGCCGCTCGCCGACGACGGCTCACTGCCGCTCGTGGTGCTCTCGCCGGGATTCTCGTTCCCGCGCGCCACCCTCACCGGCATGGCCGAAGAGCTTGCGAGCCAGGGCTATGCGGTGGCCGCCGTCGGCCACGCCTACGAAGCGCCGATCACCTTCCCCGACGGCCGCACGACCGAGTGCCTGACCTGCCGGCAAGAGGACCTCGACGTCCGCGCACTGGTGCCGAACCGGGCCGAGGACCTCTCGTTCGTCCTCGACGAACTCACCGGCGACGACCCGGTCTGGGAGGACGCGGGCGTCATCGACGCCGACCGCGTCGTCGTGGGCGGCCACTCGATCGGCGGCGCGAGCGGCCACCGCGCGATGCTCGCCGATGAGCGCTTCGACGCCGGGTTCAACCTCGACGGCACCTTCTTCGCGCTCGACCCGCACAAGCTCGACCGCCCGTTCCTGATGGTCGGCGGTGGCGACGACCACGGCTCGCCCGGCCAGGACGAGACCTGGGACAAGGCCTGGAAGAAGCTCGACGGCTGGAAGCGCTGGATCACCGTCTCCGGCACCACCCACAGCTCGATGACGGACTTCGGACCGCTGGGCGAGCAGGCCGGACTGAACCAGGACGACCTCGACGGCAACCGCGGCAACGAGATCGCCCGCGCCCTCGTCACCGAGTTCGCGGGCACCCACCTGCGCGGCGAGGAGGCTCCGGTGCTCGAGGGCCCGAACGAGGACTGGCCGGAGCTGGTCTTCCACAACCCCTGAGCAGCACCACCGATAAGCCCGGCCGCGCACCACTCGGCCGGGCTTCACCACTCGGCCGGATGCGCGTCGATACGCGCCGACAAATCGGAACACCCGCCGCTTCTGCTGCGCCTCCTGAACGCGGAATCCGGATAGGTCCATCGGCGCCGGACCGCGCCGTCACCGTGCGGTATTGCGGTGGAGCCCCAGGGTCAGGAGCCGTTGCGGAGGTCGGCGAGGGTCTCCTGCTTGAAGGCGATCTCGGTGAATCGGACGGTGCAGCCCTGGCCTTCGGGGGCTTGGACGCCGAAGCCGGCCTTGACCGGGGTGTCGACGCCGAACCCGAAGCAGCGCACGAACTCCCAGCGTTCGCCGTCGGCGGAGGCGTGGAAGGCGAAGCCCGCGCCGATGCGGCTGACGCGCATCCAGACCGTGTCGCCCTCGACGTTCCAGGCGTTGGCGTCGTCGGAGACGCCGCGGGTGACGACCGAGACGACCATGCCCTGCTCGTCGGGCGAGTACTCGAAGCACAGCTTCGACCAGTGTGCCTCGTCGGCGAGGAGGAAGAGGGTCCCGGCGTCGTATCTGCCGTTGAAGTCGACGGTGATGCGGGCGCTGAACTGCCAGTCGCCCTCCGGCGGCAGGCCGAGGAGGCGGGCGCCGTCGGCCGGGGCGTGGAGGGCGGGCGCGGGGGCGTAGACGTACCAGTCGGTGCCTGCGGCGGCGGTCGCTTCGAGCCCGGTGTCGGTGACCTGCCAGCTCGGCGGTTCGAGGGCGTCTTCCCAGTCGAGGGGGAAGGGGAGGGCGGGGAGTTCGACGGTCATGCGGTCAGCTTATCGGCGGGCGGGAGCGGTGCCAGTGCATTGTTCGACGGTTGGGAGCAGAAGGGGCCCGCGATCGTCAAGGGGGACGGCGAGAGTGGCGACGCCGTCAGCGGCCGCGGTTCGGGGCGGCGGGCCGGAGTCGCTGGGGGAGTAGGAACTCCTGGGTCTCACGGGTGTGGACTCGTTCGACGATCTCGATCGGGCCCAGTTCTGCCAGGGACCGCACGACTTCGTCCACCAGCCTCGGCGGTGCTGAAGCGCCCGCGGTGACGGCCACGGTCGCGACCTCTTCGAGCCATCTCGGGTCGACGGCGTTCGCGTCCTCGATCAGGTGCGCCTCGACGCCCGCGGTTCGCGCGAGTTCCACCAGGCGGTTCGAGTTGGAGGAGTTCGCCGAGCCGACCACCAGCACCACGTCGGCCTCCTCCACGACCGCGGCGACCGCAGCTTGGCGGTTGCTCGTGGCGTAGCAGATGTCATCGGCCCCTTGGCCTTTGATGGCGGGAAAGCGCTGCTGCAGGGCTTCGGCGATGGTCTCGACCTCGGTGACCGCGAGGGTCGTCTGGCTCAGGTACGTGAGCCGCGCCGGATCGGGGACCCGGAGCGTCGCCACCGCATCGGCGCTTTCGACCAGGAGGGTCCGCTCCGGGGCGACGCCGAGCGTGCCGACGACCTCTTCGTGGCCTTCGTGTCCGATGAGGATCACCGTGTCGCCGTTGTCGGCCGCGCGCCTGGCCTCGGCGTGGACCTTCGACACGAGCGGGCAGGTCGCGTCGACCGCGTCGAGACCGCGTGCGGCCGCCTCGCGTTCGACCGCCGGGGCCACGCCGTGGGCGCTGAAGACCACGAGCGCGTCGTCGGGGACCTCGTCGAGCTCGCCGACGAAGACCGCGCCGCGCGACTCCAGGTCCGCCACCACGTGCGCGTTGTGGACGATCTGGTTGCGCACGTACACGGGCGGGCCGTGCTCGTCGAGGAGGCGTTCGACGATCTCGATCGCCCGCTCCACGCCGGCGCAGAACGACCGCGGCGCGGGGAGGAGCACGCGACGAAGTCGGCGGGTCATCTGGGGCGCTCCCCTCGGTGAAGCCTGCGAGCCATCAATGAGCCCTGTGGACCGTGCTCGCGGCCAGCCCCGAGAGTTCCTCCACGGCCTCCGCCCGGAGGCCTTCCACGCTGAGACTGCCGGTGGCCGCCTCGGTGAGCAGCTCGGCCGAGCGCAGGCTCGCCCGCCTGCCGCCGCAGGCCTCGACGAGGTCGGCGGCGCGGCGGAGCTCGGACTCGGTGAGCTGCCCGCCGGCGCCGTAGATCGCGGCGAGCTCGGACGCGTCGGGGTGCCCGGAGTCGAGCGCCGCGGTCACCGGGAGCGACTTCTTGCGGTTGCGCAGGTCCGAGTAGACGGCCTTGCCGGTGACCGCCGGGTCGCCCCAGATTCCCAGCAGGTCGTCCACGTGCTGGAACGCCAACCCGAGGCGGTACCCGAAGTCCCGCAGCGCCTCGACCTGCCGCGGGGTGCCGCCGCCGAAGAGCGCCCCGAGCGCGGTCGCGCAGCCCATGAGCGAGGCCGTCTTCGCCTCGGACATCGCGACGCACTCGGCGAGCTCGACCCGGTCGCGGCTCTCGAACCGCGTGTCCGCGAGCTGCCCTTCGATGAGGGCCCGCACGGTCTGCGCGAGGAGGCTCGTGCCCGCCGGGACCCGGTCGCCCCCGGATTCGGCGATGACCTCGAACGCCAGTGCATGGAGGGCGTCGCCGACGAGGATCGCGTCGTTGACGCCGTAGACCTTCCACGCGGTCGGGCGGTGCCGCCGCAGGCTGTCGCGATCGATGATGTCGTCGTGGATGAGGGAGAAGTTGTGGACCATCTCGACGGCCACAGCTGCCGGGACGGCCTGCCGCCAGCCCTCCTCGCCGCCGACCGCCTTGGCGGCCAGCAGGGTCAGGACCGGCCGCAGGGCCTTGCCGGAGTTGGCCTGGACGGGCGAGCCTGAGGCGTCGGTCCAGCCGAAGTGGTAGGCCGCGATGCGCGCGGCGGGGGCCGGGAGCCGGGCGGCGGCGGCGCGGAGTCCGGCGTCGACGGCCTCGCGGGCGGCGGTGTGATCGGTCAGGACGGTCATGCGGGGCCTCCCTGGGCGGCGGGGTCTGCGGGGATCGCGTGCGTCGCGGGGCCCGGGCGGCCGCCCAAGTGCGGGGGCGGCCGCCCGGGATTCTCAGCGTCCGATCTCGACGTGCTCGAGGATGCCGAGCGCGTCCGGGACCAGGACCGCGACGGAGTAGTAGGCGCTCACGAGGTACGACATGACGGCCTTCTCGTCGATGCCCATGAACCGCACGGAGAGCCCGGGCTCGTACTCGTCGGGCAGGCCGGTCTGGTGCAGGCCGACGACGCCCTGGTCGGCTTCGCCGGTGCGCATGCAGAGGATCGAGGTGGTGCGCGCCCCGCTGATCGGGATCTTGTTGCACGGCAGGATCGGGATGCCCCGCCACGCCGGGATGTGGTGCCCGTGGAAGTCCACCGTGCTCGGGTAGATGCCGCGCTTGGTGCATTCGCGGCCGAACGCGGCGATGGCCTTCGGGTGGGCGAGGAGGAACTCGGGCTTGCGGCGGCGGCTGATGAGCTCGTCCATGTCGTCCGGGGTGGGCGGGCCCGAGCGGGTGGGGATGCGCTGGCTCAGCGCCGCGTTGTGCAGGAGTCCGAACTCCTTGTTGTTCACCATCTGGTCCTCCTGCTGCTCGCGCAGGGCTTCCACGGTGAGCCGCAGCTGCTGCTCCATCTGGTTCATCGGCTTGTTGTAGAGGTCCGCGACGCGGGTGTGGACGCGCAGCACCGTCTGCGCCACCGACAGCTCGTATTCGCGGGGCGTGAGCTCGTAGTCGACGAACGTGCGCGGCAGGTCCGGTTCGCCGGTGTGGCCGGCGGCGATGGCGATCGCCGACTCGCCGTGCCGGTTCGTGTTCGCCGAGCGGACGGCCTCCCTGAACTGCTCCAGGTGCGACGCGAGCGCCGGGATGCGCTCCACGAGCTCGGCGACCGTGGCGGCCGAGAGGGTGAGCACGGTGACCGGGGTCGCCGCTATGACGTCGTGGTCCCACACGGGATCGTCTTCGGTGAGGACTTCGTCGCCGAAGTGGTCGCCGTCGACCATGAGCCCGAGCGAGGCCTGGTCCCCGAAGGGCCCGGAGCCGAACTGCTCGACGCGGCCGTGCGCGATGAGGTGCAGCCCGTCGACGGGCCGGCCCTGCTGCGCCAGGTGCTCGCCGGCCTGGACCTCGCGCTGCTCGAAGCGGTCGGCCAGCGCGGTCAGGACTGCCTCGTCGTCGATGCCGCGCAGGTGCGCGATCTCGCCGAGCTCGGTGGGGATGACACGGACGGCGTCGCCCTCGCTGGTGAATTCGACGCGCCCGTCCCCGACGGTGTGGGTCAGCCGCCGGTTGACGCGGAACGCGCCGCCCTGGGTCTGCACCCACGGGAGGATCTTCAGGAGCCACCGGGAGGTGATCTCCTGCATCTGCGGTGCCGACTTGGTGGTGCTGGCGAGATTTCGGGCGGCGGCGGTGCTGAGGCTGGTCTGGGGCTGCTGTCCGTTCGAGGTCTGCTGGGGGGCGGCCGAGGTGTCGTCGACGACGGAGTCGGTCATGCTCGCACTTCCTCACGTTGAGGTGGTTAAGGCTCGTCCAGCATCATATTGCCTTATATGGCGTGAACGCCCATAATTCACTCAGAAGAGTGCTTCATGATCATAATTCTCATCTATACTGTCGAAACGCTCGATCGCGGTCTCGTACGCGACCGGATCGGTCGCCCCGCTCCGGCTGAACGGGTACTCGAGCTGGTAGGTCGCGAACAGCATGAGCGCCACCATCCCGGAGATGAGCCCCACCAGCACGAACTGGTACTTCCTGGTCGGCGTCCCGAGCGTCAGCATCACCGCGAACACCAGCACCGCTCCCGGCACCAGCACCGTCCACATCGCCGCGCTCAGGCCGCTCTGCGCCGCGAACAGCCGCTCGGTCCGATACTCGGAGATCGCCAGGATGCCGCTCTGCGTAGCGTCGAGCCGCGCCTGCACGACCTCCTCATCGCTCAGCGACCCGGCCACCGGCGCCCGCATCTCGTCGAGCAGCATCAGGCCCTCCGACGAGACCGGCTCCTGGTCGCGCATCGCGGACCATTCCTCGCCGATGACCTCGTTCGTGTAAGCACGCACCGCCGCGCGCACCTCGTCGCGCTGCTCGGGATCGAGCGCCGCCGCCGACCAGTACACGTCGACCAGCTCGTTCGCCTCCCGGTAGGTCACCTGCCCGGCCTCGTTCTTGTTCTCCCAAGCGGTGATCAGCACGAACGCCAGCACGATGGCGTAGAGGACCGTCAGCAGCTCGAAGATCGTCGTGCCCAGCTCGTTGTTGTGTGCGCGGTCCGTGGGCGGCGCGAATCGCTGCAGCAGCGCGACGATCACGCACGCGACGGCCACCACCGAAAGAGTGAACAACAGTCCTTGCAGCCATATGGGCATTGAACTCACCAGACTCCGTGAAGCAGAATATGAGGTATGAATCGTGATGAACAACGCAGAAGGCCACGGAGGGATACGTGCGGCGCCTAGTGGCCTTGGTCATCGCGGCGGCGACCCTGACGCTGCTGTCCGGCTTGGCCTTCGCCTCCGGGCCCTCCTCCGACGGGCCCGAGCCCGAGCACTTCGCGATCCAGGCGGTCCCGCTGGTCCAGATCTGCATCGAGCTGCCGGTCGTCGACCTGCCCGACCTGCCGCCCCTCCTGGAATGCCCCACATCCCCGACCGAGACGACGGAGCCGCCGTCGAGCCCGCCGCCTCCGCCTCCGCCGTCGTCCCCGACCGCACCCGCCGAACCGACTCCGCCCGCTTCGACGACGCCCGCGCCCACCGAACCCGAACCGCCGACACCCGTCGAGCCCTCCTCCACGACCGCCGCCGAGGCGGAGCACTCGACGCCGTCGTCCGAACCGGCATTGTCGTCTGGACCGGCACCGTCGAGCGAACCGGTACTGTCGTCCGAACCGGCACCGTCGAGCGACGACGACGCACCGCCCGACCCCGGGCCACTGCCCGAGGCCTTCGAGGTCGACGAGGCGGCGGCCGCCGCCGCCACCGAGGACGAGGACTCCTCGACGTTTAAGAAGCGCATGCTGGTCACCATGTTCGCGTTCGCGCTGGCGATCGGTGCGGGAGCCGCGGCCTCGGGCCGCGCGTCCAGGTAGTCCCGCCAGGACGGCGGCCGCAGCCCAGCGGCCGCCGTCGCGGGCGGTTCGAACGCTGCAGGGGGCTCGGTTTCCGGTTCGCGGTCGAGGAATCTCGCCACGCCGTGGGCTGCCGTCGACTCCGACCCGAAGCCGAACCGCCGCTCCAACGTCGAGGGCCGGTACCGGTCGGTTCCGTCCAGGTGCCACTTGTGGATGGCCGCGACCCAGTTCTTCAGGTCGTTCACGTAGGCCGCGAGCGCGGTGCGCGCCTCGTCGTCGAGTCCGTACTCGTCGATCACGGCGGGCAGGTCGTTCGCCTCGACCAGCTGGAACTGCTCGATCCGGGCGTCCGCGAGGGCCGCGGTGATCCGCACCGCCTCGTCCTTGCCGACGCCGAGGTACTCCTCGACGACGACGACGCCGTTGAGGAGCTGCCCCTCGTACTCGACCTCCTTCTGGTACGAGCACACGTCGTTGAGCAGGCACACCGCGTCCATTGCGCTCACCTCCATCCACTGGATGGGGCGCGACTTCCACACCGCGTCCGGGATCGTGCGGCCGCGTTTCAAGCGCGCCAGGGACATCGTGAGGTCGGAGCCGAACGAATCGCGTCGCATCTCCACGTAGTCGACCGGGTCGGGTACGCGGTTCTGCGACTCGGTGTGCACCTCCCACAGCCAGCCTTCGAGCATCAGTTCGACCGCGCGCTTGAACTCGGCGCGGGCGCGCTCCTCGAAACCGGCCGCCGTGCGCCGCCACAGGTCCGCGAGCCCGAGCTCGAGCGAGTTCGCCGGGACGGGCATGCGGCCCAGGTCCGGCGGCATGAATTCGAGCAGCCTGCGGTGCTGGGCGATGGCCGCGCCGAGGTTCCGGCCGCGGCCGAACACCGCGGGGTAGTAGTCGTCGCCGTAGGTGCCCCACGCGAGCCAGTCCGCGGAGGCGTTGAGCTCGCCCTGCGTCGCTTCAGGGTCGATCCCGGCCGAGCACAGCGCGAAGTCGAAGCCGAGGAACTGGCGGCGGTTCCACAGGCCCGAGCCGGGCACGGCCGGGTCGGGGGCGAGGAATCCCATCGCGCCGGCCCAGTCGACCGCGTGGCGGCGGGCCTCGTCGAGGTTCGGGTTGAGCCGCAGCGTGAACGGTTGATAGAACTCGGGCAGGTCGACGGGGCCGACCTTCCGGAACGGCTCGCGCGTGTGCTGCTTCAGCCCCGACACGGAGATCCGGGCCGCCCCCGTCCCGATCCCGTTGGGACCGCCGAGGACCCGCTGCGCCGCGTCGTTCATATAGCGGCTGGAGCGCATGTGCCATTCGTGCCCGCCGGCCTGCCAGTCCTGGAGTCCTTTGGCGTACAGAGCGATCGCGGCCTGCTCGGTGGGGGAGAGCCGCCGGTCGGCGGCGAGGACCGGGAGTTCGGTGAGGACCGTGTTCTCGAACTGGTGGAGCCGCGAGGTGAGGAGGTCGTTCACCAGGTTCGCGGCCTGCTGCGTCTCCATGCCGAGGAACCGCTCGAAGACGAGCACGGCATTGGCGTTCTCGCCCTCGTCGGTGACCTCGCGTTCGTAGGAGAACAGGTCGTTGCGCAGGTGCACGGCGTCGCTGAAGGTGTCGCGCAGGACCTGGAGCGGCCGTTCGCGCGCGACCGTGTCGGGCACTTCGGCGCCGACGGCGTACTCGACGATGCCCGCCGACCACGGTGCGCCGCCGACCTTGCGGCGCATCTCGATGTACTCGATCGGGTTCGCGACCCGCTCGGCGGTGATGTTCGTGAGCTCCCACAGGGACTCGAACAGCAGGTTGACGGTGCTCTCGAGGAAGCGCCTGCGCCAGCCCGTCGACATCGACGGCGCGGTGCGACGCCACAGGTCGATCAGCCCGAGCTCGACCGGGTTCTCCGGTTCCGGCGTCTCGCCGAGGCCGACCGGCATGAACAGCGGGATCCGGTCGAGGTACGCCTTGGCGCCCTGCATGTCCCGGGTGCGCTTGAACGCGTCGAGGAAGTGGTCGTCGAAGAAGAACACCCACACGTACCAATCGGTGACCAGGTCGAGTGCGGGCGCGTCGCAGTCGGGGTGCGTGTACGCGCACAGCAGCCCGTAGTCGTGCCGGTCGAGTTCGGCCTCGTCCCAGATGACGCCGCCGCCCTCGGCCGGCGCGTCGAGCATCCCCATCGCCTTGGCCCACACGCGCGCGTGGGCGCGGGCGCCCTCGACGTTCGAGTTCAGGCGCGCCGGATAGGGGAGATAGAACACGGGTAGCTCGAACGGGTGATTTTTTGCCATATCACTCCTTGGGGGCGAAACCGTATTTTTGCAACGCGATTCACTGTAAGGCCTCAAGGGGACGATGGCTACCCCCAGTCGGGTGGCGTTCACGAGCTGTCGGTCCGCAGCGGGCGAAGCGTGCGGACTACTTAGCACACGCGAAACATTCACCGCTCGATCGCGTAACAGGTCCGGGCGAATCTAGACGCCAGTCGGGGACTGACAGCGTCGTCGCCACGACAGCGCGCGGCGGGCGGGCTTGCGGGAATCGCAAGAAGCGAGCCCACCGCCGTCTACGCAGTCAGTCCAGCACCGGGAGGTCCAGCGCGTGAAGGTCGCGATCGTCGGTTACGGCATGGCCGGGGCCCGCATCGCCCGCGAACTCGGGCGTCGCGGGGTCGAGGTCACCGTGTTCGGTGACGAACCCCAGGCCGCTTACAACCGCATCCTGCTCTCGAGCATGATCGCGGGCAAGCAGACCGAGGACGAGATCGCCCTGCCGGTCCCGCCCGAGAACGTCGAAGTGCGCCTCGGGGAGGCGGTCGAGACCGTGGACCTCGAGCACAAGACGGTCAACGGCGTCGCCTTCGACAAGCTGGTCCTGGCGACCGGCGCGGAGGCCTTCGTACCCCCCATCCCCGGGCTGCTGCCGCTGCCCACCGGCGCCTACGTGCTCCGCACGATCGATGACGCCCGCTCGATCCTCGACGAGGCCGCCAACCGCGCCAGCGCCATCGTGCTCGGCGGCGGGCTCCTCGGCCTCGAGGCCGCGCGCGGGCTCGCCAAGCGCGGGATGGACGTCACCGTGGTCCACGCGGCCGGACACCTGATGGACCGGCAGCTCGATCCCTTGGGCGCCAGAGTCCTCGCCGACTCCTACGCCGAGGTCGGCGTCCAGTCGATCGTCGACGCGCAGACCACGCGCGTCATCCACGGCGACGACGGCCTCACCCTCGTGCTCGCGGACGGCCGCACCATCACCGGCCAGCTCATGGTCGTCTCGTGCGGGATCCGCCCCAACGCGGACCTGGCCCGCTCGATCGGGATCGACTGCGGTCGCGCGGTGAAGATCGACGACCAGTGCCGCACCTCCCATCCGGACGTGTTCGCGGTCGGCGACTGCGCCGAGCACCGCGGCATCCCCTACGGACTGGTGGGCCCGGCGTGGGAGCAGTCCGACGTCGTGGTCGACCTGCTCTCCGGTGTGAACCCGGACGCGGCCTACGAAGGGTCGCGCCTGGTGACCCGCCTGAAGGCCTCCGGGATCGAGCTCGCCGCCATGGGCGAGGTCGAAGGCGACGAGGTCGTCTCGTTCGCGGACCCGACGCGAGGCACTTACGCCCGCTTGGTCATCGACGCCGAAGGCCGCCTCGCGGGCGCGGTCATGCTCGGCGACAACCCCATGGTGGGCCAGGTGGTCCAGTTGTTCGACACCGGTGACCCGGTGCCGCACGACCGCCGCACCCTCCTGATGGGCCGCCCCGGCGAGTCCGTGTCGGTGGCCCCCGATACTCCGGCTTCCATGTCCGACGAGGTCGTGGTCTGCCGCTGCAACAACGTCACGAAAGGGGAGCTCGGCTCCGCGTTCCTCAGTGGAGCGCGCACGCCCGAGGCCCTGTCGGAGGCCACGCAGGCCTCGACCGGCTGCGGCACCTGTGCCGAGGACGTCGCGGGTCTGTGCAAGTGGCTGAACAGCACCGTCGCTGGAATCGGTCAGGCTGCCGAGCAATTGAATGAGGTGTCAGCATGAGCAAGTTGGTAGTCATCGGCGACGGCATGGTCGGCCGCCGGTTCCTGGAGGCGGTCACCCAGCGCGACCCGTCGTGGGAGGTCACGGTCCTCTGCGAGGAGCCCCGCCCGGCCTACGACCGGGTGCGCCTGTCGGCGTTCTTCGACGGGGTCAGCGCCGAGGAGCTCTCGCTCGCCTCGGACCTGCCGAACGTCGAGGTGAAGCTGGGCGAGCCGGCCGTCTCGATCGCCCGGACCAGCAAGGTCGTGTACACCGACTCCGGCGAGTACCCGTACGACAAGCTCGTGTTCGCCACCGGTTCTTACGCGTTCGTGCCGCCGATGGAAGGCGCCGATCTCGAGGGCGTGTTCGTGTACCGCACGATCGACGACCTCGAGGCCATCAAGGCGCACTCCGAGGGCAAGCGCCACGGCGTGGTCATCGGCGGCGGCCTGCTCGGCCTCGAAGCCGCGAACGCGTTGAAGCTCCTGGGCCTCGAGACGCAGATCGTGGAGTTCGCCCCTTGGCTCATGGCCCGCCAGCTCGACGAAGCGGGCGGCGGCATCCTCAAACAGCACATCGAGAAGCTCGGCATCGGCGTCGACTGCGCGACGGGCGGCACGAAGATCTCAGCGGCCTCCGGCCGCCTGCGGATGGAGACCAACCGCGAAGGCGTCGCGTACGACACCGACCTGATCATCTTCGCGGCGGGCGTGCGCCCCCGCGACCAGCTCGCCCGCGAATGCGGCATCGAGGTGGGTGAGCGCGGCGGCATCATCACCGACCTCTCTTGTGTCACTTCCGATCCCGACGTGTACGCGATCGGCGAGGTCGCGGCGATGGAAGGCATGTGCTACGGCCTCGTGGCCCCCGGCTACTCGATGGCCGAAGTGGTCGCGGACCGCCTCGCGGGCGGCGAGGCGACCTTCCCGGGCGCCGACATGTCGACGAAGCTGAAGCTCCTCGGTGTCGACGTCGCCCAGTTCGGCGCGATGGAGGGCCCCCTCTCCACCACCTACCTGGACCCGGCGCACGGCACGTACGCCAAGCTGATCCTCTCCGACGACGCGCAGACGCTCCTGGGCGGCATGCTCGTCGGCGACGCCGAGCCCTACCCGCTGCTGCGCGCCTCCGTGGGCGGCAAGGTCCCCGGCAAGCTGGCCGATCTCCTCGGCGGCGGCGAGATCGAGGGCGCCCTGCCCGACGGCGCGCAGGTCTGCTCCTGCAACGCGGTCACCAAGGGCGACATCATGGGCGCCATCCACGAGCAGGGCTGCAAGGACGTCGGCGAACTCAAGGCCTGCACGAAGGCCGGCACCTCCTGCGGCTCGTGCGTCCCGATGCTCAAGCAGCTGCTGAAGGAAGGCGGCGTCGAGGTCTCCAACGCGGTGTGCGAGCACTTCACCCAGTCCCGGGCGGAGCTGTTCGACATCGTCAAGGTCACCGGCATCACCACCTTCTCGGAGCTCATCGCCCGCTACGGGACCGGCATCGGCTGCGACCTGTGCAAACCCACCGTGGCGTCGATCCTCGCGAGCCTCTCGAACGGGCACATCCTCGAAGGCGAGCAGGCGTCCCTCCAGGACACCAACGACCACTTCCTGGCGAACATGCAGCGCAACGGCACCTACTCGGTGGTCCCGCGCATCCCCGGCGGCGAGATCACCCCGGACAAGCTCATCGTCATCGGCGAGGTCGCCAAGGAGTTCGACCTCTACACCAAGATCACCGGCGGCCAGCGCATCGACATGTTCGGCGCGCGCGTCGAGGACCTGCCGAAGATCTGGCGCAAGCTCGTGGACGCCGGGTTCGAGTCCGGCCACGCCTACGGCAAGGCCCTGCGCACCGTCAAGTCCTGCGTCGGCACCGACTGGTGCCGCTACGGCGTCCAGGACTCGGTGAAGATGGCCATCGACCTGGAGCTGCGCTACCGCGGCCTGCGGAGCCCGCACAAGCTCAAGTCGGCCGTGTCCGGCTGCGCGCGCGAGTGCGCCGAGGCTCGCGGCAAGGACTTCGGGATCATCGCCACCGAGCACGGCTGGAACCTGTACGTGGGCGGCAACGGCGGCTTCACGCCCCGCCACGCCGACCTGCTGCTGTCCGACGTGGACTCCGAGACGCTGGTGCGGACCATCGACCGGTTCCTGATGTTCTACATCTCGACCGCCGACCGCCTCCAGCGCACCTCGAAGTGGGTCGAAGGCCTCGAAGGCGGCATCGACTACCTCCGCGAGGTCATCGTCGACGACAAGCTCGGCATCTGCGGCGAGCTCGACGCGCTCATGGAGAAGCACGTCGAGAACTACGCCGACGAGTGGAAGGGCGTCATCGACGACCCCGAGAAGCTCCAGCGGTTCGTGTCCTTCGTCAACGCACCCGAAGCGCCGGACCCGAAGATCGAGTTCGAGGAGGTCCGCGGCCAGAAGTTCCCGGCCGGGTCCACCGAGCGCTCGCACAGCACGCCCGTCGCCCTCGGCACGCCTGTAAGGAAGTGATTGCAATGCAAGCAATCTGCGAGTTCGATCGCATCATCCCCGGCCGCGGGGTGGCCGCCCTCCTGGAGGACGGCACCCAGGTCGCGGTGTTCCGCCTCGCCGACGACAGCCTCTACGCCGTGTCCAACCTGGACCCGTTCATGGACGCGAACGTCATGAGCCGGGGCCTGGTCGGCGACCGCGGCGGCGAGCCGATCGTCACCAGCCCCCTGCTCAAGCAGGCGTTCTCGCTCAAGACCGGCGTCTGCCTCGACGACGAGACGGTGGCCCTCGAGGTCTTCGCCGTCGAAGTCCACGACGGCGAGGTCCGCGTCGGCGTCAACTCGGAAGTGAAAGCGAGCGCCTGATGGTCGCAGCCCCAGCCCCTTCCCGTGAAGCCGCCGCCGACTCGGCGCTCGCACCGCTGACCGGCTACACCGTGGCCGTCACCGCGCAGCGCCGCGCCGACGAGCTGGCGACCCTGCTCGAGCGCCGCGGCGCCCGGACGGTGGTCGCCCCGACGCTGCGCATCGTCCCGCTCCCGGACGACGAGGCGCTGCGGGCGGCCACAGTGGAGCTCATCCGCGAGGCCCCCGACCTGGTGGTGGCGACCACCGGGATCGGCTTCCGCGGCTGGCTCGAAGCGGCCGAGGGCTGGGGCATGGGCGACGACCTGCTCACCGTGCTGGGCCGCGCGCGCATCCTGTGCCGCGGCCCCAAGGCCCTCGGCGCGGTGCGCGCGGCCGGTCTCACCGAAGAGTGGACCGCGCCGAGCGAGACCGGCGACGAGGTCGTCGAGTACCTGCGCGAACGCGGGGTGGGCGGCCAACGGGTCGCGATCCAGCTCCACGGCGACCCCGCCGAGGACTTCATCCAGACCGTCCGCGACGGCGGCGGCGCGGCCGTCGCCGTCCCGGTCTACCGCTGGACCCTGCCCACCGACATCACGCCCGTGCAGCGCCTCGTGGACGCCATCTGCGCCCGCCGCATCGACGCCGTGACCTTCACGTCGGCGCCCGCCGCGAACGCGCTGCTGCGCATCGCCGGCGACCAGGCCGCCGACATGCTGGAGGCGTTCCGCGCCTCCGCCGAGGACAACGGCGTCCTCTCCGTCTCGGTCGGCCCCATCACCGCCGCGCCGCTCACCCGCCTCGGCGTCGAATCGGTGCAGCCGCAGCGGGCCCGCCTCGGCGCGCTCGTGCGCACCGTCGCCTCGGCCCTGCCCAAGCGCTCCCGCAAGCTCCAGCTCGCGACGGGGCACAGCATCGAGCTGCGCGGCCACATGGTCCTCCTCGACGACCAGCCGTTCCAGCTCCCGCCCGCCCCGATGGCCGTCATACGAGCGCTGGCCTCCGCGAACGGCAAGGTCCTCTCGCGCGCTGAACTGCTCGGCCATCTGCCGCGCGGTGCCGACGGCCACGCCGTCGAGATGGCGGTGACCCGCCTGCGGGACGCCGTGCATCTCCGGTCCTGTGTGGAGACCGTGATCAAACGCGGTTACCGCTTGAACCTCGAAGTCTAGAATCGCTGCTCGCGCCGCCCTGGCCTCCGGGTCGGGGCGGCGTCAGCGTCTTCGCGCACCACACCGGCCATTGAGGATGGGTGGCGGGAGCGGGCACGACTCCGTACGATGAGGTTCCTGAGACCGTCAACGCCCGCAACGAGCCGTCATTGGAGGCCGCCATGGCATACCCGCCGGCGCCGCAGTATCCGCAGTCGCCCCCGCCGGGGCCGAAGACCAGGCCGGGGTCGGTCACCGTCGTCGTGTGGACCCAGATCCTCACGGCCGTGATGCTCGTGGCCAGCGGCATCGCCATGTTCTCGGTGATGTCGGCCGTCGAGGACACCGTCACCGAGCAGCTGCTCAGCGACCCCGAGCTGGCGGACTCGGGCCTCACCGCCGACAATGTCAGCTCGCTCATGACCTTCACGTTCGCGCTGATCGCGGGCGTGTACGTGGTCATGGCCGTCTTCTACCTGGTCCTGGCCCTCCTGGTGAACAAGGGCAAGCGCCCGGCGCGGATCCTCAGCTGGATCCTCTCGGGCATCGGCCTGCTGTGCTGCGGCATCGGCGGTCTCGTCGGCCAGCTCGGCTCGATGACCGCGAACGTCAACGGCCAGGAGTACCAGGACGAGGCCACGCAGGCCATTGAGGACGCGACGCCCGCATGGGTCACCGCGATCGACTGGATCACGCTCATCCTGCTCATCGTCGGCTCGCTGGTGATCATCATCCTGCTCGCCGTCCCGGCCTCGAACGAGTTCTTCCGCAAGGACGAGCCGCCGATGGGCCCGTACATGGGCCAGCCGCCCTACGGTCAGCAGCCGCCGCCTGGACCGCAGCAGCCGGGCCCGGGTCAGCCTCCGTACGGACAGCAGCCGCCGCCCGGGCCGCAGCAGCCTCCCGGCCCGCCGCAGCAGTAAGCGAACGAACGGCCCCACCGCGGTCTCGCACCGCAGTGGGGCCGTTCGCTATCCGTCGTACGCCGGGGTCTCCGGCCGCGGCACCGAGAATCGGCGCCGCGCGTCGAGTTCGGCCAGGTCTTCGCGCGCCGGCCTGTCGTGCCAGGCGGCCAGCACCTCGCCTTCCTTCTGCCGCGAGAGGCCCGCTTTCAGCCGCGGCTCGGCGGCGTTCGCGTCCCACCAGCGCCGCACGGTGTCGCCGAGGCCGGAGGCGCGGAACCCGGCGGCGACCGCCGGACCGGTGGGCCGGGTCTGGAAGCCGTCGTAGTCCGGCGTGGGCACCCACATGCCGAGCGAATCGGGTCCGGACCAGGGGTTGAGGCCCTGTCGCAGCAGGAACTCCTGCGGGACCCAGGTCAAATCCGGTGGTGCGGCGAGGACGCCGTGGTCGACGAGGGCGTCGCCGATCGACTCGAGGAACGCGCCGAATCCGAGCGGTTCGCCGATGGCGTCGACCGTGCCGCGCTCGCCGGACTCGGCGGCGTCGAGCAGCCATGCGGCGTAGTCCTCGACGTCGATCCACTGCACGGGCCGGTCGCGCGGGCCGGGAGCCAGCACCTCGCCGCCCTCGGCGAAACGCAGCGGCCAGTAGCCGAGGCGGTCGTTGCGGTCCCCTGGGCCGACGATGAGACCGGGCCGGGTGATGAACGCCTTGTCTCCCAAGCGCTCCCGCACCAACTGCTCGCACGCGACCTTGCTGGCGCCGTAGGCCTCGATGGCCGGGTCGGTGGCGTCGGCGGCGGTCGGCCCATGGAGCTCGCCGCTCATCACGTCGAAATGCTTGTAGACGGAGATCGTGGAGACGAACGACCAGTGCGCCGCGCCGTCGGCGAGGGCGTCGAGGACCGGGCCGAGGTGCGCGGGGATGCGAGCGACGTCGAATACGGCGTCGAACGACTTGCCGCGCAACGCATCGAGGCCTTCGCCGATGGCGCGGTCGAGCTTCACGAACTCGGTTCCCTCCGGCGCTTCCCCGGTGACGCCGCGGGAGGCGACGGTGACCTTGTGGCCGCGCGCGACGGCGTGTTTCGCGATGGTCTGCGACAGGAACACGGTCCCGCCGAGGACGAGGATCTGCTTCTCGGTGCTCATCACCCGAGCATGGTCCCCTGGCCGGGCGGCGGGCAAGGGGCGTTCGCCCTGAGCGGATCGGGCAGGGGGCGGTGCGGGCGGTGCGGAGGCTCGCACCGACCGAATATGGTGGGAGGCAGAGGACCAGCGCGAGGAGGACGCCATGACCGACGACCTGTTCGACGACGACGGGACGTTCGGCGACGGATTCTTCTCGTCCCTGGCGGCGAGCCCGGACGACCCGGCATCGGCCTACGCGTTCGACGACGCCTCGGATGACGGAGCGGGGGAGGACGACTTCCACTTCCTCTACGAGGTCGAAGGCGACGGCAGTTTCGAGACCGACGCGGAGGATTTCGACGACGGGACCTTCGACCACGACTACGACTACGACCCGGGCTTCGACGCCGACGCCGAAATCGATCTCGAACCGGATTTCGATCCCGACCACGACTTCGACCACGAGGGCGACCACGAGTTCGGTCCCGATCTCGGCCGCGGTTTCGGACCGGGTGTCTGAGGCCGATTCGTCTCGTTAGGCTTCCGGAGTGAGCGATCAACCCCGAGCCGCCTATGCCCGCCTGCCCAGCGACGAGGCCGAAGCGGTCGCCATGCAGACCGAGCTGGCCGGATGCGTGGTCGTCGCCGACGACGACTCTCCAATAGAGACGATCGCCGGACTCGACATCGCCTATGACAAGCACGGCGACACCGCCATCGCGACCGCGGTCGTGCTGCGGCGCGGCGACCTGGACGTGCTCGACCGGTCCGTCGTGCGCGGCGCCTCCGACTTCCCGTACGTACCCGGCCTCCTCGCCTTCCGCGAGCTCCCGCTGCTGCTCAAGGCGATCGAAGCGCTCTCGGTGACTCCCGACCTGTACGTGTGCGACGGGTACGGGCTCACGCACCCGCGCCGGTTCGGCCTCGCCTGCCACCTCGGCGTCGTCCTCGACGCACCCGCGATCGGCGTCGCCAAGAACCCGCCGCACCTCCCCGTGGAGGCCCCCGGGCCCGAACGCGGCGCGTGGACCGCCATCACCGCGAGCGGCGAGACCGTCGGCTGCGCGCTGCGCACCCAGGACGGCGTCAAACCCGTCTACGTCTCGGTCGGCCACCGCAGCACCCTCTCCACCGCCCGGGACCTCGTACTCGAACTCGCTCCGACCTACCGGCTCCCCGAACCGATCCGCGCCGCGGACCAGTTGGGTCGCAGGCGACTCGCGGCGACCGAATGACCACGAGGTAGGGCCGTCCTCACCCCGAGCGGGGGCGCTCGCAGGATGGATCCGGCTCCCGAACGCCAATACCGTCGACGGCATGGAACCACCCGAAACCGTCAAGAACGCCGCCCTCTTGTGGGCCACCGCGATCACCGCGGGGATCGTCGAGACCGTGCTCGCCGTCAGCGAGATCGCCCGCGATGCCGGTCTCGACTCCGGGGTCTGGCTGAACGTCGGCGTCCGCTCCGCCGTCTACATCGGCGCCTTCGTCCTCGTCGCCTTCTTCGCCCGCGGCCGCCGCCCGGCGCGCATCGGCCTCGCCCTGCTGCTGTCCGTCGTCGGCCTCGCCGCGATGGTCGTCCCCAGCGCGATGCACCTGGCCGACGGCGAACCGCTCATCGCGGCCGTCGGCGGCGACGGCGAGTTCGCCATCGCCTTCTTCGTCGTCAGGCTCCTCCACATCACCGCAGTCCTGCTCGCCACGGGCCTCATGTTCAGCCCCGCCGCGACCGCCTACTTCCGGGGGCCCGCCCTCGCGACCGCCTAGAACGACGGCGCCCCGGCCGCAAGGCCGGGGCATGCTACGTCCGGAGCAGCCAGTCCTTCTCGGACTGCGACACCTCGGGCACCTCGAGGATCCGCGGGATCAGCTCCCGCTCACCCATGGCCGCCCTGAACAGCATCGACACTGTGATCTCGTGATCGGGTCGGTGCACCACTTCGAGTTCCGCCCCCGCCTCGACGTACCCGGGCTCGTTCACCCGCAGGTACGGGCCCGGCCGGGCCTCCTTCGTGAACGTCTTCAACCAGCCGCGCTCGGCGATCCAGCCCCGGAACGTCCCGCACGGGATGCGGGCGCTGGTCACCTCGAGCACCAGCCCACCGGGCCCGGCCCAGCGTTCGCCGATCAGCGCCGCGTTCACGTCGTATCCGGTCGTCGTCAGGTTCTCCCCGAACGCACCCGCGCCGAATTCTCTACCTGTCAACTGATTGAAATGCCCATAATCCTCGGTGCCGTAGACATAGACCGCCTGGTCAGTGCCGCCGTGGCTCTGCACATCCCCGACGCGGTCGCCTTCGAGCCCGACCGACCCGTCGCCCTTCGGCCCCGGCGAGGTCACCCGCACCGGCCCTTCGACCGGCAGCTTCTCGATATACGTGGCCGCAAGGCCCTTCCACGGGTTCTCGCGCGGACGGCCCACGTTCACCGAAAGTATCTTCACGCGCCGGAGCCTAACGGCGGCAAGGGGAGCGGACAAGCCGATAATCGAGGGAGACATCGAGCGACGTCGACAAGTTTCCGCACTACGAGGTCGAAGGCGACCCCGTCAAGGACCTCATCGAGGAGCGGGAACAAGAACGCCGAGAGCTGTTCGGTGAGATCGCGGAGGACGGTCGGGCGTGATCTATCTTGACGCCTCGGCTTTGCTGACCCTGGTCGTGAAGCGCGATGGACACGAGGAGCTTTCCGACTTTATCGGCGGCTATCCGAGTGTTCCCATGGCAACGAGTTCGATCGGTCTCATCGAGACCGTTCGCAACACCAGGCGGTACGGGCAGTTTCCAAGGCTGATGGCCGAGCTCGAACTGATGTGCGGCGAACTCGCCGTCAACGACGAGATCCGGGATCTCGCGGCAGACCTCCCCGGGAACATCCGCGCCCTCGACGCGATCCATGTCGCGACCGCACTGACGGTCTCGGAGTTCCTGACCGCCATGGTCAGCTACGACCGTCGCATGCTTGACATCGCGAAGGAGCAGGGCCTCCCGATCGCCTCCCCCGGAATGAACTGAATGCGAGATCGCCCCGGTCCCTCGGACCGGGGCGTCGTCGTACCCCCGGGCTAAGCTTCTGACGTGGGGGTCAGCACCAGGAAACTGTTCCGCGACGACGCGGTCGTTCTGCGCACCTTCAAACTCGGCGAGGCCGACGCGATCGTGTCCCTCCTCGGCCGCCAGAAGGGCCGCTACCGCGCCATGGCCAAAGGCCTGCGCCGCACCTCCTCCAAATTCGGGGCCAGGCTCGCCCCCTTCAGCCACGTCGACCTCCAGCTCATCGAAGGCCGCGCCGAGCTCCACACCGTCACCCAGGCCGTCGGCCTGCACCTCTCCGGCGGCGCCATCGCCGCCGACTGGCCCGCCTACACCGCCGCGTGCGTCATCGCCGAGGCCGCCGAACGGCTCGTCCCCGAGGACCACCAGCCCGACCTCGACGTCTTCCAGCTCACCCTCGGCGCGTTCCGGGCGCTGGCCGAGACCGACCTGCCCGCCGTGCTCGTCATGGACTCGTACCTGCTGCGCGGCATGAAGTCCGCCGGCTGGGCGCCCTCGCTCAACGAATGCGCCAGCTGCGGCAAGGACGGCGAGCACCGCGCCTTCGCCGTCGCGGCCGGCGGTGCGGTCTGCGGCGACTGCCGGCCCGGCGGTGCGACGGTGCCGAAACCGGCCTCGCTCGAGCTCATGCGCGCGTTGGAGGCGGGGGACTGGGCGAACGCGACGGCCTCGGACCCGCGCCAGCGCTCCGAGGCTGCCGGGCTCATCGCGGCCCACTTCCAGTGGCATTCGGAGCGGCCGCTGAAGACCCTGAAGTACGTGCCGCACCAGTCCTGACCGGCCTGCGCGGTACGTGCGGTGCGAGTCCCGGCGGATCTACGCGGTGCGCGAGAGGAACGCGACGCTGACCCCGAGCATCCGGTCGCGGTTCGCCAACGTCCCGAAACCGTGAGCCATGCCCTCGACCCGGTGCTCCTCGAGCCGGTCGCCCCAGACCTCGCGGTAGGGGTCGATGAGTTCGGCCCGCATCAGCCCGTCCTCGGTGCCGCCCGCGAGGAGCACGGGCCCCAGGTGGCGCTTTGCCGCGGCGAACTGGTCGACGCCCGGGAGGTCGTCGAGGAAGGTCTCGCCGAACGCGATGCCGTTGTAGTCGGCGCGGCCGTGCTCGCGGATCTGGTCGCGGAACCCTTCGCTCTCCCAGAACGGCAGGTTGAGCCGGCCGCCGGCAGGGGCCCAGAGCGCGAGGGACCGCAGCGGCCGGTCGCCGGCGGCGAGGACCGCGACCAGGGCGCCCATGCTGTAGCCGAGCACGGAGATCCGCTCGGGGTCGATCGCGCGGTTGCGTTCGAGCTGCGTGAGTACGGCATTGAGCTGGGAGGCCTGATCGGAGACGCTGAAGTCGGCGGGGTCGCCGTCGGACTCGCCGAACGCGGCGAAGTCGAAGCGGTAGGAGGCGATGCCCTGGGCGGCGAGCAGGCGGGAGAGCAGGACGAACTCGTTGCCGCCGCCGATGCGGTTGCCGCCGAAGCCGTGGCAGAGGACGACGGCGGGTGCCGGGGCGGGGTTCGGGTGGGGGAGGTGGAGGACGCCGCGGAGGGTGCGGCCGGCGTGCTCGACGTTGAGAGGTTCCACGGGCCGAACGTAACAGAGCTCATACGGAGGCGCTACGGCGCGAAGGCGAGCGAGGCGCGGATCGGCGGTGAGGGCTTCCCGGGGCGGGCGTGCGCGGGGCCTCGCTCGGGTCCGGATTAGTATCGAGGCCCCGCTGACGACTTGGCCGCCTGGAGGTCCTGTGAGCCGCACGTACGAGCCGCCGAAGCCGCACCCGTCGGGGGCGGTCCCTCCCGACCTGCCGCGCGAGCTCGTTCCCCGGCACGTGGCGCTCGTGATGGACGGCAACGGCCGCTGGGCCAAGGAGCGCGGCCTCAAACGCACCGAGGGCCACACCATGGGCGAGGCCTCGCTCTTCGACACCATCGAGGGCGCGATCGAGATGGGCATCTCCACGGTCTCGGCCTACGCCTTCTCGACCGAGAACTGGCGCCGCAGCCCCGACGAGGTGCGCTGGCTCATGGGCTTCAACCGCGACGTCATCCACCGCCGCCGCGACGAGCTGCACGCCATGGGCGTGCGCATCCGCTGGGCCGGGCGCCGCCCGAAGCTGTGGAAGAGCGTCATCGACGAACTCCAAGTGGCCGAGGAGATGTCGAAGCGCAACGACAAGATCACGCTCCAGTTCTGCGTGAACTACGGCGGCCGCGCCGAGATCGCCGACGCCGCCGCCGCGCTCGCCCGCGACGTGAAGGCCGGGAGGCTCAACCCCGACCGCATCACCGAGAAGACCTTCGCGAAGTACCTGTACAACCCGGACCTGCCGGACGTCGACCTGTTCCTGCGCCCCTCAGGGGAGCAGCGGACCTCGAACTTCCTGCCGTGGCAGTCGGCGTACGCCGAGATGGTGTACCTCGACGTGCTCTGGCCCGACTTCGACCGTCGCCACCTCTGGCACGCCTGCGAGATCTACGCCGGCCGCGACCGCCGCTTCGGAGGAGCCGAGCCGAATCCCGTGCAGGCGTAAGCGAAAGACGAAGCCAGGGCACGGCGGAGCCGAACCCCGTGCCCACTACCTGAACGGCGAGAACTCCCTGGCCCGCTCCTGGTTCGCCGCCAGTTTGTCGACGGTGGCCTGCAGCTGCTCGATCCGCGCGATCAGCAGCGCGGTGTCGGCGGAGACCTGGCCGTCCTCGTCGTCCAGCTTCTGCGCCTCCTCCATCGAGGCCAGCACGACGCCGATCATGATGTTCACCAGGATGAACGCGCCGAACAGGATGAACACGATGTAGTACGGCAGCGTCCAGACGTTCTCGTCCATGCTGTCGCGGATGACGTTGCCCATGTCGTCGAACGCCACCAGCTGGAACAGGTTCAGCAGCGCCTTGCCCACGGTGCCGAAGTGGTCGCCGTCGGTCTTCTCGAACATGATCCAGCCGAGCATCGCCCACAGGTACATGACCAGGCCCGTCAGCGCGAACACGCCCGCGGACTTCGGCAGGGCCTTCCCGGCCGCCACCAGGATGATCCGCATCGACGGCATCCCCCGGAGGATCCGCACCACTCTGGCCAGCCGCAGCATCCGCAGGATCGTGATGTTCTCGCGCACGCCCGGCAGGAACGAGGCCGCCACGATCACGAAGTCGAAGATGTTCCAGCCGTCGCGGAAGTACCGCCAGGGCCGCCGCCCGAACGACGCGATCCCGGCCAGGACCTCGAATACGAAGAACCCCAGGCACACGTGGTCCACCCGGTCCAAGAAGCCGCCCTCTGCGGCGAGGGCGCCCCCGAACGTCATCGCGCCCAGCGCTGCGCCGTTCACGACGATGACGGTCATCGACAGCAGCTGGAACCGCCTGTGGGCCAAGAGCATTCGGAACGCGGCGGGAATGCGGCCGGGGTCCGTACCTAGGGTGGGAACTCGCACCGCACAAGAGTAATGAAGCGGCACACTCATGTACTGATCGGTACGGCAAGGCGGCCGTTCGTCCACCCGCGGCCATGCCGCACAATGGCAGCGTGAGCGCCGAACTCGCCAAGACCGAGCACACCTCCGAGTCCCCAGCCGAGACGTCGGTCACTCCCGCGCCTCCGAAACGTCGCGGGCTCACCTCGATCGAGGCCCTCGCGCTCCTGCTCATCTTCGGTCTCACCGCCCGTCCGGGCCTCACCGACCTCTTCGCCGCCCCCGCCCTGCAGGCCTGGTCCGCCCGGTTCGTGGCGGTCTGCGTGCAGGCCTTCCCGTTCCTCGTCCTCGGCGTCGTCCTCTCCGCCGCGATCAGCGCGTTCGTGCCCGCCGGGTTCTTCCACAGGGTCGTCCCCAAGCGCTCGGTCCTCGCCGTCCCCGTCGCCGGGGTCGCCGGGGCCGTCCTGCCCGGCTGCGAATGCGCCTCCGTGCCCGTCGCCGGGGCCCTCGTGCGCCGCGGCGTCGCCCCCGCCGCCGCGTTCACCTTCATGCTCGCCTCCCCGGCGATCAACCCGATCGTGGTCGTCTCCACCTTCGTCGCCTTCCCCGGCAACCCCGAGATGGTCGTCGCCCGCGTGGGCGCCTCCCTGGCCGCCGCGATCGCGATCGGCTGGCTCTGGGTCCGCCTCGGCAAGACCGAATGGCTCAACCTGCCGAAGCATCACCACCACGACGGCGGCAAATGGGCCGCGTTCTGGTCCTCGATCCGCCACGACTTCCTCCACGCCGGCGGCTACCTCGTCATCGGCGCGGCCATCGCCGCGAGCCTCAACACGCTCGTGCCCGAGACCTGGCTCCAGCCGATCGCCGACAACCCCGTGCTCGGGGTCCTCGCGTTGGCGGTCCTGGCGGTGCTCGTCTCGATCTGCTCGGAGTCGGACGCGTTCGTGGCCGCCTCGCTGACCCAGTTCTCGCCCACCGCGAAGCTGGCGTTCATGGTCGTGGGCCCGTTCATCGACGTGAAGCTCGCGGCCATGCAGGCCGGGACCTTCGGCCGCCGGTTCGCCCTCCGCTTCGGTCCGACCGCGTTCGTCGCGGCCGTGCTCGCGGCCGTCCTGATGGGAGCACTGCTGCTGTGAGACGCGACGCGCAGGCGGTCATCCTGCTCCTGGTCGGCGGCGGCATGCTCCGCCTGGCCTGGACCGGGGACTACCTCAACTACGTGAAGCCGTACGCGTTCTGGCTCATCGTCCCGGCCGGGGTCATCCTCGTCGCGGTCGCCGCCATCACGGGCCTGAGCGCTTGGCAGGCAAGGAGAGAATCCGACGACGGGCACGGCCACGGGGAGCCGAGGGTCGCCTGGCTGCTGCTGGCGCCCGTGGTCGGGATGCTGCTCGTGGCCCCGGACGCGCTCGGCTCCTACGAGGCCGAGCGCACCGGCACCGTCGTCGGCGCCGAGGAGAACCGCTCGAGCTACCCGGAGCTGCCCGACGACGTCGACCCGGTGCCGATCACCCTCCTCGACTACGCCGCGCGGGCGATCTTCGACGAGGGCCAGACCCTCGAGGGCCACCGCATCCAGTTGCGCGGCTTCATCCTCTACGAAGGGGACGAACCGCAGCTCGCGCGCATGGTCGTCGCCTGCTGCGCGGCCGACGCCCGGCCCGTCAAGATCGGCTTCGAGGGTGACCTGCCCGCGAACCTGGAGCCCGACCAGTGGGTCGAGGTCGTCGGCGAGTACACGCCGCGCCAGGGGCGCGACGAGATCAACGGCGAGCTGGTGCCGTACATCGAGGTCGAGTCGGTCACGCCGATCCCGACACCCGACAACGAGTACCAGTGACCCCGATCATCCAATCGTGTCGCCGATAGGGTGAACACCGAGCGTTCGCGCTGGTCGCGAGGGTTGCTCTCATCCGGGGCGCACATATTAGATGTTGACAATGATTGTCATGATTGGGCAAGCTTCCAGCATGCGCCGTTCCCGATTCATTCTCGTGCCCATCGCCGGCTTCGCCGCGGCCGCCGCCCTCGCCGCCTGCGGCTCCGGCTCCGCCGACCCCGCCGCCGACGGCGAGATCAACGTCGTCACCGCCTTCTATCCCCTCACCTTCGCCACCGAGCGCGTCGGCGGCGACCACGTCGCCGTCACCAACCTCACCCCCGCCGGCCAGGAGCCCCACGACCTCGAGCTCGCGCCCTCCGACATCGCCGCGATCGAAGAGGCGGACTTCGTCGTCTACCTCAAGGGCTTCATCCCCGAGCTCGACGCCGCCGTCGAGGAGTACGCCCCCGACAAGTCCCTCGACGTGCTCACCGCCGTCGAGACCAGCCAGTACGACTACACGCAGGCCATCGACGAAGCCGAAGGGCACGCCGAGGAGGACGAGCACGCGGACGAGCGCTCCGAGGAGCCCACCGCGTCCGAGGAAGCCACCGAGGACGAGCACGCCGAGGAAGCAGGCCACGAGCACGAGGAAGCGCCCGAAGGCACCGACCCGCACGTCTGGCTCGACCCGACCCGCTACGGCCAGATCGGCACCGCCATCGCCGAGTCCCTCGCGGGCATCGACGACGCGAACGAGGCCGACTACACCGCGAACGCCGAGGTCTTCAACACCGAGCTGACCGAGCTCGACGCCGAGTACACCGACGCCCTCGCCACCCGCACCAGCGACGCGATCGTCACCTCTCACTCCGCGTTCGGCTATCTCACCGACCGCTACGGGCTGACCCAGATCGCGATCTCCGGCCTGAGCCCCGACCAGGAGCCCGACTCCCAGCACATGGCCGAGGTCGCCGAATACGTCGAGACCAACGGCATCACCACGATCTTCTTCGAGACCCTCGTCTCCCCCGAGATCGCCGACACGCTCGCCGCCGAGACCGGCGCGAACACCGCCGTCCTCAACCCGCTCGAAGGCCTCACCGCCGAGCAGGAGGACGCCGGCGACGACTACTTCACTGTGATGCGCGAGAACCTCGCCGAGTTGCAGACCGCTCTCGGTGCGGCGTAAGGCAGCATTACACGAATGCCCGTTCTCAACGTCCGCGGTGCGACCGTCTCCTACGGCGGTCGCGCCGTCGTCCGCGGCGTGGACCTCGCCGTCGAACCCGGAGAAGCGGTGGCCCTCATGGGCGCCAACGGATCCGGGAAATCCACGCTCATCAAGGCCGTCGCCGGGCTCGTCCCGCTCGCGGGCGGCTCGATCGCGCTCTTCGGCACCCCGCAGAAGCGCTTCCGCGCCTGGAAGCGCATCGGCTACGTGCCCCAGCGCACCGGCGCCGCCTCCGGCGTCCCCTCGACCGCCGCCGAAGTCGTCTCCCAAGGCCGACTCGCCCACCGGTTCCTCGGCATGCCCCCGAACCGCGCCGACCGCGAATCCGTGACCCGCAGCCTCGCCGAAGTCGGCCTCGCCGACCACGCCCACTGCTCCGTCGACACCCTCTCGGGCGGCCAGCAGCAGCGCGTCCTCATCGCCCGCGCCCTCGCCACCGACCCCGAGCTGCTCATCATGGACGAACCCACCGTGGGCGTCGACGCCGAGACCCAGGCCGCCCTCGCGACCGTGGTGGCGGACCGGATCGACGCGGGATGCGCGGTCCTCCTCGTCACCCACGAACTCGGCCCGCTCACCGACCGGCTCGACCGCGCCGTGGTCCTCGCCGACGGCAAGGTCGTCCACGACGGCGCCCCGCCGCGCCCCGTCGGCGAACACGCCGACCCGCACCACGACCACGCGCACCCGCACGCCAACGGCGACAGCGCCGACGAAGCCATCTGGGGCGGCAAATGAACCTCGACCTCTCGATCCTGGACTACTTCCAGTACGAGTTCATGCAGCGCGCCCTCATCAGCGCCCTCGTGGTCGGCCTCTGCGCCCCCGCCGTCGGCGTCTTCCTCGTCCAGAAGCGCCTCGCGCTCATCGGGGACGGCCTCGGCCACATCGCCCTCACCGGCGTCGCCATCGGGTTCCTCACGGGTGCGTCCCCCATGTGGACGACCCTCGCGGTCACCGTCGCCGCCTCGATCGTCATGGAGATCCTCCGCAGCCACTCCAAGACCTCCGGCGACGTCGCCCTCGCCATGATGTTCTACGGCGGCATCGCCGGCGGCGTCTACCTCACCGGCATCGCCTCGGACAAGGGCGTCGCGAACCTCCAGCAGTACCTGTTCGGCTCGCTCCTCACCGCCGGCTGGGACGAGGTCTGGGCCATCGCGATCGGCGGCGCCGTCGTCGCCGCCCTCATGCTCGTGCTCCGGCCCTGGCTCGCCGCGATCTGCGCCGACGAGCAGTACGCGCGCGTCTCCGGCCTGCCCGTCGCCGCGCTCAACCTGCTGCTGCTGATCACCACCGCCGTCACCGTCTCGGTCTCGATGCGCGCGGTCGGCCTCCTCCTCGTGAGCGCCCTCCTCGTGATCCCGGTCGTCACCGTCCAGCAGTTCACGCGGTCCTTCAAAGCCACCATGTTCACCGCGATGGGCGCCGGGTTCCTCATCGCGGGCGCCGGCGTCCTCGCCTCCGCCGCGAAAGACGTCCCGCCCGGCTCCACGATCGTGCTCATCGGCGTCGCCGTCTTCGTCGTCACCGCGGTCCTGGCCGCCCTCGTGCGCCGCGTCCGCCGGGTCCGCCGGGCCCATCTCCCTCCCGAAGGCGAGCCGCTCGAAGTCGAACTGCCCGCCGCGAACGCATGACCGGAGCGGGACCCGAGCCACCTGAGCCCCAGAACGGACCCGGGACGCGATATTTTTGCGGGGTGCGGACCGAGAGCGAGCTAGCCGAAGAATCCACCCCTGCCGACTACGAAGCGGCGGGGGAGCTGCTGCGCGCCCTCGCCGCGCCACTGCGCATCGCGATCGTCATGGAGCTGGCCGCCGGGCCGAAGTACGTGCACCAGATCGTCGAGACCCTGCGCGTCACCCAGCCCCTCGTCTCCCAACATTTGCGGGTGCTCCGGGGAGCGGGTATCGTGCGCGGCACCAGGTCGGGGCGCGAGATCTCCTATTCGCTGATCGACGACCACATCGCGCACATCGTCACCGACGCCGTCCACCACGCCCGAGAGGAACGCTAGTGGCCACCAAGCCTCCGGCCGAGAACATGGCCCGCTCCACCAAGCAGCGGACCGCGATCCTCGAACTGCTCGAGCACGACGACGCGTTCCGCTCCGCCCAGGACCTCCACGCGATCCTGCGCGAGGCCGGGTCCAAGATCGGCCTCACCACCGTCTACCGGACCCTCCAGGCCTTCGCCGAGGCCGACATCGTCGACGTCATGCGCCTGCCCGGCGGCGACCACCTCTACCGCCTCTGCTCGGCCGAAGAGCACCACCACCACCTCGTCTGCCGCTCGTGCGGGCGCACGGTCGAAGTCGCCGGGCCCACGGTCGAGCGCTGGGCCAACAAGGTCGCGGCCGACCACGGCTTCACCGACGTCGGACACACGCTCGAACTCCACGGCCTCTGCGCCGAGTGCTCCAAGTAGGCTGGGCGCCGTGCTGGTTGTTTATCGTTTCGCCGTAACCGAAGGCGAGACGGAGACCTTCGCCCGCGACGCCGAAGGCGCGCTCGCGGCGCTGGCCTCCTGCGAGGGCTACGAACGCGGCGGCCTGGGCCGCGCGCTCGACTCGTTCACCGACGGCGAGGACGCCACCTGGATGCTCTGGACCGAATGGAGCGACGTCGGCTCCTACCGACGGGCGCTCTCCAACTTCCAGGTGAAGATGTCCACCCCGCTCCTCTCCCGCGCGCTCCCCGAGGCCTCCGGCTTCGAAGTCCTCGCCGAATGCGCGCCGGGCGGCGAGCCCAGGCGCACCGATTCGGACCGCACGGACGACCCCGACGAAGCCCGCCGAGAGGCCGCCCGATGACCGACCGGCCGCCACCCGAACAGGTGAATTCCGAAGGGCCCGGACAGGACCGCGAAACGGACACCGCGACGCCCACACCGGCGGCCGCTCCCGACGCCGCGTCGCCCGAGCCGGACGCCCCTTCGTCACCCGAGCCCGAGCCGATGTCAGTCCCGGTCGAACCCATTCCCATGGAACCCACCCCGCCGCTGCCGACAGCGGTCGCCGAACCGGCACCCGAACCCGAGCCGCCGCAGTCGCACGAGACGATCGAGGCCGAGCCCCACACCTCCGTCGACGCCGTCGCCGAACCGAGCGCTCCGGCGCAGATCGCCCCCGAGCCCTTCGGGCCGTCCCCCGAACAGGGAGCCCCGATCCCGTTGGAACCCGAGCCGTCTGTCCAGGAACCGGTCTCGCCCGAATCCGGCGCGCCGGTCGCGCTCGCGGCCGAGACCGACCAGACGCTCGCGCTCCCTCCCACCACGAAGGAAGTCGAGCCCCCGCCCGTCCCCTCGACCCCGCCGCCGCCCACCGGCGTCCCGGTCCCGTTCGCGGCCCCGCCGACCGGGCACTCCCGCTACTTCGGGTTGAAGCTCGGACTCGGCATCGGCGGCGGCGCGCTGGCCGCCATCGGCGTCGTGGTCGCCGTCGTGGTCGCGCTCATCGTGTTCACGAACTCGATCACGGACAAGGTCGAGGGCACGGCTGAGGAGTTCATCGGCGCGGTCGCCGAGGACGACTGGGACACCGCCTACTCGATGCTCTGCGCGGACTACCGCCAGCGCCCCGCCGAGGACTACATCAACGAGTGGGACGCCTGGGACGTCGAAGGCGCCGAGGTCCAGCCCATGAACGCCGCCACCGGGAACGTCACCGTCGAATTCGACGACGGCTCCGCGATCGAGCTCGTCATCGCCGTCGAGCAGACCACCCGGACGCTCGACACGAGCGTCTGCGGCTGGCGGTCCGTGACGGTCTAGCGCCAAAACCGTTCGGTTCAGGCGTGGTCGGGGTGTCGGATCGGGCCCGAGCGGGCACCGTACCCGGGCCATAAGGTTCACCAAGCTGCGTGACACCGCCGAAGGCGGTAGGTCCGCCCCACGGTCCGCAGGCCCGGAAGGTGGCCCGGCCCCGGCCGGTGCCCGTAGCCGGGAACGGTGCCCGTACGCAAACCTGGCGCCTTCGGCGCCGTCACGCAGCCTGGGGAACCTTGGGTCCTGGTCACCGGGAACCGCAGGACACCGGCACCAGGGTTGACGACCCGAACACGCCCAAACTAATCGGCATCGGGTCTAGCGCCCGCCGCTGCCGTAAGGCGGTTGCTGCGGCGGATATTGCTGCTGTCGAGGCGGGTGCGGCGGTTGCGGCTGCGGGTACCCGCCTTGTGGCCCGTACGGGCCGGGCTGGTGCGGGGCCTGGTACTGCCGCTGCGGAGGGCCTTGCGGTGCTTGGTGTCCCGGCTGGGGCGCGTGGCCCTGCGATGCTTGGTATCCCGATTGCTGCGCGTAACCCTGCGGCTGGTGGCCGGGCTGCATCGGGCCTGCCGGAGGCTGGCCCGGCAGCGGTTGCCCTTGCACCCCAGGCTCATACGAGATCACGGTCTGCTGACCGGGTGCCCAGGAGCGCACGCCGCGCTGGAACACCAGGATGAACGCGGTCACCGCGAGGACGGTGAACACACCTCCGGCGACGGTCGCGACCATGAACACGGTGAACGAATCGGAGTCGGCGTCTACCGCGTTGAGGCTCGACGCGAGCACCCACATCGCGCCCGCGACGGCTATGAGCCCCACCCAGATCGGTGTGTGGACGCGCGCCCAGAAGCGTCCGCGCTGGAGGCCGACCGCGGAGATGATCGCCAGCGTCCCGAGGCCCGCGAAGCCGGATGCGCCGAGTACGCCGAGCAGCATGAGGTCGGTTTCCATGAAGTGGTCGAACGGGCTCGACGCGCTCTCCCAGACTTCGAGGCCGTCCTCGAATTCCAACTGCGCGAAGCGCAGGCCGACCCAGATCCAGACCAGCGGCAGCAGCGCGACGAACCACAGAGCGAGCTGCACGAAGGTGACCGAACCCGGTTTCGTCTCAGGGCGTTCGGGCACGACCTCGACGAGGACGCCTCTCGCGCCGGGTACCGGGACGCCGATCGACTCGACCTCGCCCCGTTGGACGCGGTGCATGAGGATCCACTCGCGCGCCGACTTCGAGCTCAGCAGGACGGTGAGGGTCGTGTAGAGCCCGCCGAGGACCACCCCGATGAGCACCGGTACCGGCGTCACCTCGATGACGCTCAGCCCGAACACGATCGCGAAGGCGGCGATCGCGAGACCGAGGATGGCGCTCACCAGCGCCCAGATCCACGCCCAGCGCTTGCCGCGCGTGATCTGGACGGGCGTGATCATCGACTGGATCGTCGAGTACACGGCGAAGGCCAGGCCGATGAGTGAGATCGGGTCCTCGTACTCGACCATGCTCATGACCGAGAACAGGTCGCCGATCGCGGCGAGGGCCGCGAAGATCCACAGGATCACCTGGATGCCGAGGATGCTGCGAGGCTTGGCCATCGTCAGCTCGAGCGGCGGCAGCTGACCGGGGCCCTGCTGTCCAAGACCGTGCCGGCCGATCGGGGTGTCGATGGGGCCGTACGCGCCGCCGGGGCCGGCCGGCTGCGGGCCGCCGTGAGGGCCGCCGGGCTGCATTCCGACGCGGTCGGGAGGGGGCGGCGGGAGCTGGTTGTAGGACATTGCCTGCCTTGGGGATCAGTACTGGGGCGGGTACGGGGGCTGCTGCTGGTGCCCCTGCTGCGGGCCGTACGGACCGGGCTGCTGCGGGGCCTGCGGCTGTCCCATGGGGACCATCATGATGAGCGGAGCCGAAGGGCTGGGCGGGGTCCAGGCTTTGACGCCGGGCGTCAGCATCGATATGAAGGAGGCGACCGCCAGGACGGCCATCGCCACGGTCGCGATCAGGATGATTCTCATCGGGTTGGGGCCGATCGGGGGATAGAGCCGGTAATAGCCGTAGAAGTGGGTCGCGGCGTAGCCGATCGCGGCTGCGGCGAGCGGCGTCCAGATGAGTCCGAACACCCTCCCGCCGTGCTTGCCCTTGAGGATCAGCAGGCCGGTGATGACGGCGCACACCAGGAACGCCAGATAGGCGACCATGAAATGTCCGAACTGGGGGAACGCTCCGTAGAAGAGTCGTCCGTACAGGCCCTGGCCTCCGTCGAAGCCGTTCTCCTCGGCCCGTCGCATGGATTCGAGCGTGTCGCCGACGATCTGGTACGACTCCCAGGCGAGCAGCGCCGAGAGGAGGCCCAACAGGACAGCGGAGAAGGTGGCGGCGCCCGGCCGGGTCTCCGGCCGCGGCTGTGCCGTCGGTGCCTGCCGGGCCATGCCGCCCATCGCGATCCCGGGTGCGCCGTTCATGCCGTCCGTGGCCATGCCGGGCATCTGCACCTCACCTCTCTGGATGCGGTGCATGAGGATCCACTGCCGCGCGGATTTGGAGCACAAGAGGCCCAGGAGCGGACCGTAGAGGGCCGCGAGCACCATGCCGATGGTGAACGTGATCCAGCCGCCGTTGTCGAACCACCAGATGCCCCAGGCGATCGCGGCGATAGACAGGACGAGGCCGAGGATCGCGCTGATGAGCGACCAGATCCACGCCCAGCGCTTGCCGCGCGAGAGGTGCACGCCGCTGGCGAGCGACTGGATCGTGGAGTACACGGCGAACGCGAGGCCGATGAGGCTGAACGGGTTGAAGAATTCGACCATGCTGATGGCTGAGAACAGGTCGCCGATCGCGCTGATGGCCAAGAGGATATAGAGGATGACCTGGATGCCGGTGATCGTGCCGGGCTTGTTCATGGCCAACTGCCCGGGGCCCTGCTGCCCGGAACCGTGTTGCCGGGGCGCGTACTGTGCCGGGCCGTACGCGCCGCCGGGGCCCGTCCGCTGCGGCCCGGGCTGCGGCGGTGGGGCGGGCTGGTACTGGAGGTGCATCCGGTCCGGGGGCGGGGGCGGCATGGTCATGGGGGCGCGTTCCTCTTGCTGCGGGGCTTCGGTAGCGGTCACCTTACCGGACCGTCCCCATATGGGCGGTGCCCAATCGGGCGGTCCGCGCCGGTTGGTACTGGTTCGTGCATGTCGGCAGGGCCGAAGGCGGCCCGCGTGCCCGTTCGTCCTGAGGGTCCTTTTCACGCGTTCCCGGGATGCGCGGTTTGCTAGTCTGACTGACGCCGAACGACCTCCGAGTGAAGCAGGACGCGCTGTGGCTGAGACAACGCCCACTTCCCATACCTTCCAAGTGGACCTGCGCGGCCTGGTGGACCTGTTGTCCCACCACCTGTACTCCTCGCCGAAGGTCTATGTGCGCGAGCTGCTGCAGAACGCGGTGGACGCCGTCACCGCCCGCGCCCAGATCGAGCCCGGTTTCGCCCCTGAAGCCCAGCAGGTCGCGATCGTCTCGGACGGCAGGCGCCTGCGGATCACCGATCCCGGTGTGGGCCTGACGCTTCCAGAGGTCCACAAGCTCCTCGCGACCATCGGCGGGTCCTCCAAACGGGACGAGGAGATCGAGGGTGCGCGGCGGGACTTCCTGGGCCAGTTCGGGATCGGCCTGCTGGCGTGCTTCACCGTGGCCTCGGTCATAACGGTGACCTCGCGTTCGGCGAAGGACCCGGCGGCGCCGGTGGTCCGGTGGGCCGCCCGCGACGACGGCTCGTACACCGTGACGGAGGTGCCGCTCACCGAGCACCCCGAGCCGGGCACCACGGTCGAGCTCGAGGCCCGCCGCGGCGAGGACTGGTTGCAGCCCAAGCGGGTCGCGGACCTCGCCCGCGGGTACGGCTCGCTGCTGCCGGTGCGGATCACGGTCTCCGACGGCGGCACGCCGGTCGAGATCTCGGACACGCCGCCGCTGTGGGAACGGGAGCACCCGAATCCGACGGCCCGCCGCCTCGCGTTGAACACCTACTGCGAGCAGGTGCTCGGCTTCCCGCCGCTCGACGTGATCGACCTCGACGTGCCGCTCGCGGGCATCAAGGGCGTCGCGTTCGTCCTCCCGCACGCCACGTCGCCCTCGACCCGCCCGGCCCACCGCGTGCACCTCAAGCGGATGCTGCTGACCGACACCGCGGACAACCTGGTGCCCGAGTGGGCGTTCTTCGTGCGCTGCGTGATCGACACGGATGCGCTGCGGCCCACGGCGTCCCGAGAGTCCCTCTACGACGACGAGGCGCTCGCGGTCGCCCGGGACGCGATCGGCGCGCAGGTGCGCGAGTGGATCTCCCGCCTCGCCGCCGAGGACCCGACCCGCCTTTCGGCCTTCCTCGCCGTGCACGAGCTCGGCGTGAAGGCCCTCGCCCGCCACGACCTGGACCTGCTCGCGGCGATGCTGCCGTGGCTGCGGTTCGAGACCACCGCGGGGCACACGAACCTCCCCGACTTCGCCCGCGCCTACCAGCCCCTCTACCTGGCGTCCAGTGTGGACGAATACCGCCAGGTCGCGCAGATCGCCGCCGCGCAGGGCATCGGCGTCGTCAACGGCGGCTACACCTACGACGCGGAGCTGGTGCAGGCACTGCCGCGACTCGACCCGCAGGTCAAGGTCGAGCAACTGCAGCCCGGGGTCATCTCGGCGAGCCTCGACCCGGTCGACACCGGCACCGAGCTCGGCCTGCGCTCCTTCCTCAACGCCGCGCGGGCCCGCCTCGACGCGGTCGACGTCGACGTCGTCGTCCGCGAGTTCAACCCCGTCTCGGTGCCCGCGCTGCTCCTCGACGACCGCGAGTCCCGGCGCGAACGGCAGCGGGCCGAGGCGGAGGCCGAAGCGGACGACCTGTGGGGCGGTATCCTCGCCTCCATCAAGCAGCACGCGCCGCGCGCGCAGCTCGTCCTCAACCATCGCAACCCCACCGTCCGCCGCGTCAGTGCGATCGGCGACCCGCAGCTCGCGGGCACCGCGGTGGAGTCCCTGTACGGTCAGGCGCTGCTGATGAGCCACCGGCCGCTGCGCAGCGCCGACACCGCACTCCTCAACCGTTCCTTCATGAACCTGCTGGAACACATCACCCAGGACTGAGCCGTCCCCATCTCGAATCGGCTCATTCCTCACATAGGACATTTAAGGACTGGTATGGCCACTCCCGACCCCGACGAGATCTGGCGACTGCTCAACGAGGCCCGCTTCGAAGAGGCCAGTGAGGCGAAGGTCGCGGCCCTCGAACGAGCGGTCGAGGCCGCCGACGCCGTCGGCGACCCCGAGCTCCAGAACTACGCCCTCAACGGACTGGTCGACGCCTACGAGTTCTCCCGCGACTCGACCCGCATGCTGGTCCCCTTCGCACGGCTCCTGCGCAACTTCGACTCCCAGCCCGCGCACTTCGACGCCTACCTGACGCGCTCCCTGTACTGGACGTTCAAGTGGATCGTCGACACCATGATCGAGCAGCCCGACGTGCCGCTCGAATCCATCGAGCACTGGCTCGAGGAGATGCGCCGCCGCTACGGCGAGGCCGGCTACTCCATGCACGCCCCGGCCGCCTACGAGATGCAGCTCGCCTACCACGTGGGCGACTACGACCGGGTCGCCGCCGCGATCGAGGCCCTCGGCGAAGCCGAGGAGGACGAGATGTCCGACTGCACCGCCTGCCAGTACACCTCCCTGGCCACCATCGTGTTCTACGCCGAAGAGGACGCCGCCGACGCCGCCATGGAAATGCTCGAACCGGTCCTCTCCGGCGAGCAGACCTGCGCCCACGAACCCCACTACGGGCTCGCGCTCTCCCTCCTGCCCCTGGTCGAACTCGGCCGCATCGACGAAGCCCGCGGCAACCACCTCCGCGGCTACCAGATGTGCAAGGGCAAGGAGGACATGGTCGCCATGATCGCCCTCCACGTCGAGTTCTGCGCCCTCACCGGCAACGAGCACCGCGCCGTCGAGATCCTCGCCGACCACGCCCGCTTCTACGACCTCGACCTCGGCGTGCGCGACCGCCAGCGCCTCATGGAGGTCACCGTCCTCACCTGCCGCCGCCTCGCCGCGCTCGGCTTCGCCGACACCGCGATGCCCGGCCCGGGCGGCACCGAGTGGACGGCGGCGCGCCTGCACGACTGGGCCGAGGCCGAGCGGGCCGCGATCTGCGCCCGCTTCGACGCCCGCAACGGCAACGACCACCACTCCCGGATGTCCGCCTGCGTCGTCGAGTCCACGCCCTACGACAAACCGGTCCACCTGGGCCTCAAGGAACCCAGGCCCCGGCAGCCGGTCGAGGCGCCCGCCCCCGAGCAGGCCCAGGGCCCCGACCTCGACGCCGCGATCGACGCCGCCTACGCCGCCTACGACGCCTGCTCGCCCGACACCTGGAAGGCCTGGCTCCGCGTCGGCGCCCTCGCCGACGCACTCGGCATCGAGCTCATCGCCGAGCACCGCGCCGAGATCGCCCACGCCAGATCCGCGCAGGCCGACGACCCCGCCACCGTGGTCGAAGGCCTCACCCGCGCCATCGAGCTCTTCGGGGAGGCGGGCCAGCCCGGCCGCGCCCTCGTCGCCGAGTCCTTCCTCCTCATCCACCGCTCCGAGGCCGAACCCGAAGCCGTCCGCGACGGCGCCGACCGCATCACCGCGACCGCCCGCGCACTCAAAGCCGAGCAGCGCATCGACGACCGCAGCTTCCACACCAGCCAGGTCCTCGCCATGCGCGCCGAATACCTCGCCTCCGCCGCCAGGCCCGACGCGCTCCCCGCCGACCTCGACGAGCGCGCCCGCGCCCTCGAAGCCGAACTCGCCGCCTGGACCGGGCAGCGATACGCGCTCATCCGCCGCTGCGACCTCCTCGACCTCCGCGCCCGCCTCGCCTCCGACCCGGCCGCGAAGACCGCGCTCCTCACCGCCCAGATCGACCTCGCCCGCGAGGCCGACGCCGGGTGGGCACTCGCCCGGGCCAGCGCCGACCTCGCCGACCAGGTCGGCCTCACCGGCGACTTCGAAGCGGCCCTCGCCATCTGCCGCGACGGCCTCGCCGCCCTCGGCGGCGAACCCTCCCACACCGTCGCCGCGAAGCTCCACCTCCAGGCCGCCGAGTTCACCATGCGCGCCGCCGACCACGCCGCCACGTACGAGCACGCGCTGGCCGCCTCGATCCACTGCGACGCCGCCGGCATGACCGTCCCGGCCGCCGTCGCCCGCCACCTCATGGGCGTGGCCCTCGTCGAGCTCGACCGCCGCGCCGAAGCCGTCCCGCTCCTCGAAGCCGCCCTCGAAGACCTCCCCGACCAGGAACTGTGGCGGGTCTGCAACGTGCGGTTCAACCTCGCCGAGTCCTACGACCGCCAAGGGGACACCAGGCAGGGCGTCGAGCACGGACTCGCGGCCCTCGCCCTCATGGAGTCGGCCGAGGAGGACTACCTCGTCAACCTGTACGCCGACACGCTGTTCCTCACCGGTGAGCTGCTCGAGAAGCTCGGCGAGCACGACCACGCCCTCGAGGTCTACTCCCGCGCGATCGAAGCCGCAGACACCGTCGGCGACCTCGCCTCCTGGACCCGCGTCAGCCGCGCCCGCGCCTGGCTCCTGCGCACCATCATGGGCGACGGCGCCTTCGGCGAGGGACTCCAGACGATGGCGCAGATCGCCGCGCGACTCCACACCGTGCGCGCCGACCCGGCATCGACCGACACGCTCCGCGAGGCCGCCCGTTTCGAACTCGGCGAGACCTACCGCCAGCACGCCCAGTTGACCTTCCAGTTCTTGGAGAGCCAGGCCGGGGAGCAGGGCCTGCGCCGGGACGAGGCCGAGCCGGTGCTGGACCTCCAGCGCCGCGCGCTGGCCGTGTTCCGGGAAGGCCCGCTGCTGCTCGAGCGGGCGAGCCTGACCGCGCACCAGACGATGTGGCTGCTCTCGGAGCTCGGCGACACGCAGGGTGCGATCACGGTGGGGGAGGACGCCTTGACCTGGCTCACCGCACCGGAGTCCGCCGAGGCCCGGGAGGGGTTCGAACAGCACCTCGCGGACCTGCGGCAGGAGCACAGCGCTGATTTACGGCTCGCAGGCTTCGCCGAGGGCGAGACCCGACCGCCGCGGTGCGAACCTGTGACCGGCCGCGGTGTGTTGATGTGACCGCGGCGAATCCCGGGACCGCTGCGAGGTACGCTTGCTCACTGGCGGACCGCACTTGACGTGCGTCTCGGGCACAGACTCAGCATCAAAACTGGGTTGACCGAGTAACCGCCGCCTGGGCAATCTGCTCAGAGGATCTCAACCGAGAGCAAACATCCGCAGTCTCACCGACCGCCAGCCGGATCGAGAGGAATCATCGTGTCCCAAGACCGCACCGAAGCGCTCATCAGCCTGTCCAAACGCCGCGGCTTCGTCTTCCCCAGTTCTGAGATCTACGGAGGCACCCGCTCCGCTTGGGACTACGGCCCGCTCGGCGTGGAGCTGAAGGAGAACATCCGCCGCGAATGGTGGAACGCGATGGTGCGCGAGCGCGACGACGTGGTCGGCCTCGACTCCGCCGTCGTCCTCAACCCGCAGGTGTGGGTCGCCTCCGGCCACCTCGAGGAGTTCACGGACCCGCTCACCGAGTGCCAGTCCTGCCACAAGCGCTACCGCGCCGACCACCTCATCGAGGCCTACCAGGAGAAGCACGACGGCCGCGAGCCCGAGAACGGCCTCGCCGACCTCACCTGCCCGCACTGCGGCGCCCGCGGCTCCTTCACCGAACCGCGCATGTTCAACGGGATGATGAAGACCTTCCTCGGCGCCACCGAGGACACCGAGAACACGCACTACCTGCGTCCCGAGACCGCCCAGGGCATCTTCGTGAACTTCACGAACGTCATGACCGCGTCCCGCCGCAAGCCCCCGTTCGGCATCGCGCAGACCGGCAAGTCCTTCCGCAACGAGATCACGCCGGGCAACTTCATCTTCCGCACCCGCGAGTTCGAGCAGATGGAGATGGAGTTCTTCGTCGAGCCGGGCACGGACGAGGAATGGCACGAGTACTGGCTCCAGACCCGCTGGGACTGGTACGTCGACCTCGGCCTCAAGGAAGAGAACCTGCGGCGCTACGAGCACCCGAAGGACAAGCTCTCCCACTACTCGAAGCGCACCGTCGACATCGAGTACAGGTTCAACTTCGCCGGCAGCGAGTTCGGCGAGCTCGAGGGCATCGCCAACCGCACCGACTTCGACCTCTCGACCCACTCGAAGCACTCGGGCGCGGACCTCTCGTACTTCGACCAGGCCAAGGGCGAACGCTGGACCCCGTACGTGATCGAGCCCGCGGCGGGCCTGACCCGCTCGGTGCTGGCGTTCCTCATCGAGGCCTACGACGTCGACGAGGCCCCGAACACCAAGGGCGGCGTCGACAAGCGCACCGTGCTCCGCTTCGACCCGCGCCTGGCCCCGGTCAAGGCCGCGGTCCTGCCGCTGAGCCGCAACGAGGACCTCTCGCCGAAGGCGAAGGACCTGGCCGCGACCCTGCGCAAGCGCTGGAACGTCGACTTCGACGACGCCGGCGCGATCGGCCGCCGCTACCGCCGCGCCGACGAGATCGGCACGCCCTACTGCATCACCGTCGACTTCGACACGCTCGAAGACCAGGCCGTGACGATCCGCGACCGCGACACGATGAAGCAGGAGCGCGTCGCCATCGACCAGGTGGAACAGTTCCTTCTGCAGCGGCTCTGACTGCTCGAACGAATGTGACTAGAACCTGCTGGGGCCGATCTCGATCCGATCGAGATCGGCCCCTTCCGGTATCCAGTCGGCCGGCACGTCCACATACTGCGCCGACTCGCCCGCCGGGAAGGTCCGGAACCCGCCCGAATAGAGGTCGTAGCCGCTGTCCGCGGGGAACCCGCCGAGGAGCCTCCCCACACCGTCGCGGAACAGCACCGCGATCTGCACATCAGCCTCCTCGGACGCCTCGGCCCGGAAGTGCACCCGGTACCCGTCCGGGCTCGCCAGCGGCTCCAGCCCGGTGAACGAGAAGGTCGGCAGCGCGTCCGTGCTGAACCAGACCTCGTCGTCCCAGAACTCCGAGGGGTACAGGATCGTCGGATCCAGCGGCTCCAGCGTCAGATCCTCCACGTCGTACTCGCCCGCGCCTACGGTCATCACGTAGCCGAACGCCGCGGTCGAATGCGGCGGAAGCCAACCGAGGTACATCGTGTCCAGGTTCACCGGGTACCCGCGATCGGTCGTCATCTGGATCGACAGCGAACCGGGGACCAGCTCGCCGTCGTGCGGGTTGTCTACCACGACCGCCACGAGCACGTACTCCTCGCCGTCATCGCGGGTGACCCTGCTGAAGCCGTGCTCGACGATCTCGAGCTCCACCTCTTCCTCGACGAACGCCGCCTCGTCGTCGTAGGTCTCGGGCTCCGGCGAGGGCAACTCGTCGACCGCGGCGATCTTCGCGTCGGGTCCCGGACGGTGCTCGACCGCGGCCACCAGCGCGACCACCGAGACCACGAGCGCGATCACGAACGGCAGGCGCGGCAGCGGCTCGGCCCGCATATGCGCATGGGTCGCCAAGTCCCGCAACGCACGTGCGAGGCGCTTGAGCCACCGTTCCGAAGGCATGGGGTTCCTAGCCGAGACCGCTACACTTCCAAAGCAACGGTAGCAGTCGAGTCACAGGAGCGAGGGTGTCCGAATCCGCCTCCCCGCAGCGGTGGGGCGAGGAGCACATGATCGACCTGGGCGCCGTCGGCGAACCCGGGCCGGCCTCCGAACCCGCCCGTCGCCGACCCGCCGATTCCCGCGGATCCCCAACGCCGCCTTGGCATACGCGGCCATCGCCATCGCGCTGGCCGCCGCCGTCATCACGGTCGTCAAGTGGTCCCCGCTGCACCGGCCGCTCGCCGAGTCCACTGTCGCCGCCTTCCTCGAAGCGGTCCGCGACGGCGATGTGGAGGCCGCGCTCGCCTACACCGACCAGGAGGACGCCGAAGGCGCGTTCCTGGTGCCCGAGGCGCTCGACTCCCGTTGGGAGATCACCGAAGTCGCGCAGGTCGAGTACACCGACGACGGCGACGGCATCGCCACGGCCGAGGTGTACGCCGAGATCGAGGGCCCCGACGGCTCCCGTATCGGGCACCGGTACCACGTGACGATCGACCACGGCGACGCGGAGATCACGGGTGCGCTCAACGAGACCGAAGCCTGGGGCTCGTTCGACCACCTCGACCTCAACGGCGTCGAGATTCCCATCGACCTGCAGGCCGAACCGGAATACATCATGCTCCTGCCCGGCTACTACGAGTTCTACCCCGATATGCCGTCCACGATGGAGTTCGAGACCGAGGGCTCGATGCTGGTGCTCGGAGACAAGTTCCTCTCGCCCGAGGCCGGCGTCGTCGACGACTGGATGCCCTCGCCCTGGCTGCTGGTCTCCCAGGAAGGCGAGGACGAGGTGAACGCGGCCCTGCAGGCGTTCCTCGACGACTGCGCCGCCGATCCCGCGGCGGAAGCCTGCCCGTTCGCGTTCCCGCACGACCCGAACCGCGACCTCGCGCTCGCTCCCGGCACCCACTGGGAGGTCACGGCCTATCCCGAGGCGCGCGCGGAGCGGCTCTGGTACGAGCACGGCCTGGGCTTCCGCCTCGACTCCTCCCTGCCGGGGGAGGCGCGGGCGCAGGTGGAGATCACCGAGGACGGCGAGACTCGCGAGGCGCTGGTGAGCTGCCTCGTCTGGGTGAGCGGGCTCTATGCGGCCTTCGACTTCGAGGCCGGCTTCTCGATCCACGCCGGTGACGGCATGTACGAGGACCGCTGCCGCGCCGTCATCGAGGTCGACGCGTAGCGGCGCCGCGGGTCATTCGCTGTGGATGACGCAGCCGCAGTCGATCCAGTCGTGTTCGACCTTCTCGGTGTGCGTGATGGAGTAGTTCGCCTTGCTCTCCGACGCCCACAGGGCGGCGGGGCTGGCGGGCACGTCGGCGGCGGGCTCGGCGAGCGGTTCGGGCTCACCGGTCTCGGCGGGGGCGGTCTCCAATTGCTGGGCCATCGCTTCTCCACTCATGTACGGCTCGCAGACCTCGCTGAGCCGCTCCTTCGTTCTTCGAGTCAAACGCAGGAGGAGCTCACATGGTTCCGGGCTTGAGAGCAGCCTCACAACGGACTCGCAACGCCCACGATAGCGCCCTCTTGCGACAGGCGTATAACGCTTTCATTCCATGGAGTCGCAAGAGGGCGCCGACCAGCTGCGGTGTTTGACCGATGTGTGGCGAATTACTACCAGGAAGCCTTGCGCAAACCGGGCAATTCGCCACGGTGCGCCATCTCCCTGAGTCGGACACGCGACAGTCCGAACTTCCGGTTGAACCCGCGCGGGCGGCCGTCAACGGCGTCCCGGTTGCGCAGCCGGGTGGCCGAGGAGTCGCGCGGCAGCTTCTGGAGCTTCACCACGGCCGCCGCCCGCGCCTCGGCATCGGTGTCCGGGTGCGCGATCAGCCGCTTCAGCTCGGCGCGCTGCTCGCGGTGGCGCTCGACGAGGGCCTCGCGCTTGTGCTGCTTGGCGATCATGCTCTTCTTGGCCATTACCGGTCCTCCCTGAATTCCACGTGCTTGCGCACGACCGGGTCGTACTTCTTGAGGACCAGGCGGTCCGGGTCGTTGCGGCGGTTCTTGCGGGTCACGTACGTGTAGCCGGTCCCCGCGGTCGACCGCAGCTTGATCACGGGCCGGATGTCGGTGCTCTTGCTCGCCATCTCAGACCTTCTTCCCCTCGGCCCGCAGCCGCGCCACGACGGCCTCGATCCCATCGCGGTCGATCACCTTGATGCCCTTGGCGGACACCCGGAGTCGCACGTGCCTGCCCTCGCTGGGCAGGTAGTACCGCTTGTTCTGCAGGTTGACGTTCCATTTTCGCCGGGTCTTGTGCTTCGACCACGGCACGTTGTTGCCGAAGCCGGGTCCGGCGCCGGTCACCTCGCATGTTCTGGACACGGTGGTCCTCCTCTCGCGAGGACCAGTATAATGACAATCGTTTTCAAATAGATCGGAGGCCTCATGAGCCAGGACGCCCAACCGAGTCGATTCACGGCGCGCGAGCCTCGCCGAGGCCGTGCCTCAGTCGCACCGGCCGACCTGCGACCGGCGCTGACACTCCTGACCGGCTTCGCCCCCAAGGCGACCCGCGAGGCCGCCGACCTGCTCACCCTCGCCGACCCGAGCCTCCTCGTCGTCACCTACGACCTCGCCGAACTCCTCGACACCGGCACCGTCCGCCGCATCGTGCGCGACGGGAGAGGGGACCTCGAAGACGAGCGCGTGACCCTCGAACACGGCTGCATCAACTGCACGATCCGCGAAGACCTGCTCCCCGCCCTCGTGCGCCTCGCCCGCTCCCGGCCCGCCAGCGACCTCGCCCTCCTCCTCCCGCCCTCCATGGAGCCCGAGTCCGTCACCACCGCCTGCGGCTGGTGCCATGTCGACGGCGAACCCGTCTCCGAGGTCATCCGCATCGACTCCGTCGTCGCCGTCTGCGACCCCGGCAGCCTCCTCGAGACCCTCGACTCCGACCAGGACCTCGCCGACCGCAAACTGCAGGCCGCCGACGACGACACCCGGTCCGTCTCCGAAGTCGCCGCACGCCAGATCGAATTCGCCGACACCGTGCTCCTCTGGGCGCCCGACTCCGAACTCGACTACGAGCACACCCGCCTCGCCGTCCTGCTCCAGCGCCTCAACCCCTGGGCCCGCCACCTCGTCCTGGACGTCTCGGAACCGGCCTGGCTCTCCGCCCGCATCCGCCGCAGCGGCCGCTTCGACCCCGAAGCGCCCGAACCGCACGGCCGCGGCCTCGAGGGCTACGCCGTGGGAGCCCATGAGCCCGAACCCGACTGCGGCGTCGTCGCCTCCGTCTTCCGCGCCCGCCGGCCTTTCCACCCCGAGCGCTTCCACCAGGCCCTCCCGACCCTCGCCGGCCGGACCCTGCGCGGTCGCGGCCACCTGTGGCTCGCCGGGCAGCCCGACACCGTCGTGGCCTGGGAGTCCAGCGGCGGCGGCGTCTCGATGGGGGACATGGGGCTGTGGCTCGCGGCCACCCCCGATGAGAAGTGGGAGGAGTCGAGTCCCGAACGGCGCGTCAACGCCGATCTGCACTGGGACGCCGACTTCGGCGACCGCGAGATTCAGCTGGCGTTCGTGGGTATCCACTTCGAGGCCGACGAGATCGCCGCCGTGCTCGACGCGTGCCTCCTCACCGACGACGAAGTCGCCGAAGGCGTCGCCGCATGGCGGGAATACCCCGACCCCTTCGAGGGTTGTTTCGAAAGCAAGGAGAGGAACCAGGAATGAAGCAAGGTATTCACCCGAAGTACGACTACGTCGTCTTCCGCGACCGCGCCGCGGACTTCGCCTTCCTCACTCGGTCCACGGTCGGTTCGGCCGAGACCGTCGAGTGGGAGGACGGCAAGACCTACCCGGTGATCGACGTCCAGATCTCCTCGGCCTCGCACCCGTTCTGGACCGGCAAGAGCCGTGTTCTGGACGACGAGGGCCGAGTCGCCAAGTTCTACAAGAAGTACGGCAAGACGGCCCCCGCCGAGTAGCAGGGGCGCAAGACGAAAGGGGGACCTCCCGGCACCGGAGGTCCCCCTTTTCGATGCCCGGACCGGGCGCACGCGGTCCCATCAGCACGGATCCCCAGACCAGTGGCTCCTGTGCCGAGGTCACCACGTACGCCTTCGGGAAGACGTTCACCCTCCCCGAACCGATCGCCGCCGAAACTGACGCCGCGAGATTCGGGCCGGTGCCCGCCAGGCGGCGAAGCCGGACTCAGCCGCCTGAGGAGTCGATCTCGGCGCCTTCGGGGACGGTGAGGTCGTCGCGGTTGTCGAGCCAGCCGTCCGGGAGGGTCACCTTGCCTGGGCTGTTGGTGCGGCCGCGCGGCTTGCCGATGGTCGACTCGGGGAACGGCGCGGCGGCGTCGAGCTTGCCGAGGAGGTCTTCGAGCTCGTTCAGGTGGGAGACCATCGAGAGCTCGCGGCGCAGCTCGCCGCCGACCGGGAAGCCCTTGAGGTACCAGGCCACGTGCTTGCGGAACTCGCGGCAGCCGTGCTCCTCGGCGTCGATGTTCCGCCGGGCCTCGTACGATTCGGCGCCCGCGATCCACTCGACCAGCAGCTCCGCGTGCCGGTACATGACCTTCGCGACCTCCCCGAGAGAAGGCATGATGCGCCGCTCACGGCCGTTGAAGGCCGCTTCCAGGTCGCCGAACAGCCAAGGCCTGCCGAGGCAGCCGCGGCCGACCACGACGCCGTCGCAGCCGGTCTGCTCGACCATGCGCAGCGCGTCGTCGGCCTCCCAGATGTCCCCGTTGCCCAGCACCGGCAGATCCAGGTGCGCTTTCAGCGTCGCGATCGCGTCCCAGTCGGCGGTGCCCGAGTACCGCTCGGCCGCGGTGCGTCCGTGCAGCGCCACCCACGCGACGCCCGCGTCCTGGGCGATCTTGCCCGCTTCGAGGTAGGTCAGGTGGTCATCGTCGATGCCCTTGCGCATCTTCACGGTGACGGGGATGCCCCCGGCGGCGTCGACCGCCGCGGTCACGATCTCGCGGAACAGCTTCCGCTTCCACGGCAGCGCCGAGCCGCCGCCCCGCCGGGTCACCTTCGGGACGGGGCAGCCGAAGTTGAGGTCGATGTGGTCGGCGAGGTCCTCGTCCGCGACCATCCGCACGGCCTTGCGCATCCCGGCCGGGTCGACGCCGTAGAGCTGCAGGCTGCGGGTCGTCTCCTCGGGATCGAACTCGATCAGCCGCATGGTCTTGGGGTTGCGCTCGGTGAGCGCCACGGTCGTGATCATCTCGCACACGTAGATCCCCGCGCCCTGCTCTCTGCAGAGCTTGCGGAACGGAAGGTTCGTGATCCCGGCCATGGGTGCCAGCACCACCGGCGGGTCGACCGGGGCGCCTGCGAGCGCGAGCTGCTTCGTCACCGGTCCATTATTCCAGCGGTCCGGCCCCGCCGCCCCGCCCGGTGACGCGCCGCACCTCAGTCCTCGGCCGCCAGGCGGCGGATCCGCACGGACGTGATCGCGTGCTGCTCGACCTCGGCGACCTCGAATTCCCAGCCCGAGACGCGTACTTTGTCGCCCGGGACCTCCGGGAGCCGCCCGAGGCGCGCCAGCATGAGGCCCGCGACCGTGGTGAAGCTCCCTTCCGGCGGGTCGATCAGCTCGATGCCGAGGTCTTCCAGGTCGTGGATCGGGAAGGTCCCGGGCACGGTCATCTCGCCGTCGGCGCGGTGCTGCACGCCCATCACGTCGCGGTCGGTCTCGTCGTAGATCTCGCCCACGAACTCCTCGAGGAGGTCTTCGAGGGTCACGATGCCGTCGATGCCGCCGTGCTCGTCGACGACCACCGCGAACTGCTCGTGGTCGGTCTTGAAACGCCGCAGCGCCTCGGAGACCCGCAGCGAATCGGGGAACACCACGACCGGGCGCATCGCCGCGACCAGGTTCGTCGAGTCGTCGAGGAGGTCGCGCAGGTGCACGACGCCGAGCACGTCGTCCAGGCCGGTCTCGCCCGTGACCGGCGCCCGCGAGTGACCCGCGGCCGCGAGCGCCGACCGCGCCTCCGCGACGTCCATATCGGACGGCAACTGCAACACGGCGCGGCGCGGGACCAGCACCTCGCGCAGCCGCCTGGCGTGGATCTCCAAGGCGCCGACGATGATCTCCCGCTGCTCGGGGTTCAGGGCCCGCTGCCCGGACACGAGTTCCCGGAGCTCGGAAGGGCTCATCTGCTCGCCGTCGGTCTCGTTGCCGCCGCCGAAGACCCGCACCACCAGGTTGGTGGACTTGCTGAGCAGCCACACCACCGGGCGCGCCGCGGCCGAGAGGAAGTCGAGCGGCTTGGCCGCCATCAGCGACCACGGCAGCGCGTACTGCATCGCCAGCCGCTTCGGGGCGAGCTCGCCGAACACCAGCGTGAAGAACGTGAGCACCACCGTGACCAGGCCGACCGCCACCGCGTCGGCCGCTCCGCCGAGGAAGCTCAGCAGGGGCGCGATCGGTTCGGCCAGCGACACGGCCGCCGTCGCCGAGGCCAGGAACCCGGCGAGGGTGATGCCGATCTGGATCGTGGCGAGGAACCGGTTCGGGTCGCGAGCGAGGCGCACGAGGGTGCGCGCGCCCTTGCCCTGCTCGCGCTCGAGCGTGCGCAGCTGGCCCTCGCGCAGGGACACCAGCGCCATCTCGCTGCCCGCGAAGAGCGCGTTCAGCAGCACCAGCACGCCCACCAGCGCGAGGTTCCATCCGTAGCCGTCCATGACCTGCCCGTCTGTGAGAGTCGTATCAGCACAAGGTAACCGATATGACGAGGGCCGCCCGGCGGTGCGCCGGGCGGCCCTCGATCGGGTCGTCGTCTTATTCGAGGTCCACGGTCACCGAGGCGCCCCAAGGGTTGCCGGCGACCTCGTAGGCCCCGGCGTAGGAGAACCCGTCGCCGCCGACGGTGCCGCCGCCGGGGATGGTGGCCTGACCGTCGAGGTACGAGTGGAGCTTCTGGCCCGTGAAGTCCGAGACCAGGACCACCGCTGCGGTCCCGTCGTAGCCCTTCGCGTTGAGCGCGGGCGTCTCTGAGGCGCAGATCGGGTCGGCCATGCGCGAGTCGGCGAGTTCCTTCGTCACTTCGCCGCCCGAGACCCAGCTGATGGTGGCCTCGCCGCGGCTGGTCGCGATGAACGCGCCGCTCTGGGCGCCCACGACCAGGCAGGTCGGGTTCGCGCCGACCTCGGTCGCGGCGGTCTCCTTGAGGGAGCCGTCGAGTTCGTGCACGGTGCCGTCGGCGGTCGCGACAGCCGAGGCGTCCTCGGTCGCGGCCACGTCGGCGACGCCGCCGTCGAAGCCGGTCGCTTCCCCGGCGGTCGCGTCGAACGCGAACTCGGTGCCGTCGTAGTGCTGTGCCGCAAGGCCTTCGAGCGTCGAGGCGAGGTCGACGACCGCGACCTGGCCGGCGCTCAAGTCGCCCACGATCGCGTAACCGGCGGTCGCGACCTGGTCGCGTCCGGCCCCGCCTTCGACGTCGCTGCGTGCGGCGCTGAGCGAGCCGCCCGAGTTCGACCAGGCGTCGACCGAGGTCGGTGCGGTGAACGGGAGTTCGACGGTGCCCACGATCGCGGCGCTGCCGAAGTGCCCCGGGTTCGGCAGGCCGGGGTAGGACTGCGACCAGCTGGACTGGTACGAGCCCTTCTTGTCGCCCAAGGCGATCACGACGAGCGAACCGGTCTGCGTCTCGGGCGTCCACGTGGTCACGAGCGCGAGCTCGTTGCCGTCGGTGAGCGCCACGTCCGTCGGGACCTGCCCGTCCGGCAGCTGGAGGCAGGTGCCGCCCTGCGCGCCGCTGATGCCCGCGGTGGCGATGATGCCGGACGAGAACGCGATCACGGAGTGCGCGTTGACCTCGGCGCTCTGCTCGGGCCGTGCGAGGGCCACGGGCTTGCCGAGTTCGCCGCCGAGCCCGGCGACGCAGTCGGCGGTCGCGCCTTCCTGCAGTTCGAGTTCGGGTCGGCCCTCGTCGGTGAAGCGTCCGCCCGCGCGGGGCGTGAGGCCGAGCGAGGCGTCGGTCGATTCGACGACGGTGACGTGGTCGATGCCGGTGAGCCCGGATTCGTCGGTGAGGTAGCCGAGCTGGCCCTGGATGCTGCGGTCGGCGTCGCCGAACAGCGGTTCGCCGGCGAGGACGTCGCCGCTCGCGGCCGCGAGCTCTTCGGCGCCGTTCTCGCCCGCTTCGCCGTAGCGCCAGGTGAACCATTCGGCGGTGCCCGCGGCGGCGGCGAGCTCGGTGTACCGCTCGGGGGAGAGGGCCTCAGCGCCGCCGGTCTCGCCCGAGGCGTCGCCTTCGCCGTCGCCCGGTTCGGTCGGTTCACGCGGCGGTTCGGCGCCGAGCATGAGGACGATGCCGATGATGAGGCCCAGGGTGATGAGGCCGCCGATGCCGTAGATGGCGTAGCGGACGCCGCGGTGCGTCGGCGGGGCGACGCGCGCGTTGCTCGGTGCGGGCTCGGCCGGGGCCTCGGGCTGCTCGGTCGCTTCGCCGGTGCGCTGCGCGGGAACGGCTTCGGGTGCCGGTGCTTGCCGCGTTCCCTGGTCGGCGTACGCCGACTCGGGGAACTGCTGGTCGCTGTAGGGTGCCGCACCGCCGTACGCGGACTGCGGCGCGGCGGGGAAGCCGTCCTGCTGCGCGGCGTACGGGTCCGATTGCTGCTGTTGCGGTTCGGGAGCGGACCCGAACGCGTCGGCGCCCGAGCCGTACGCCGCGCCGCTGCGCTGCTCCCCGTAGGAGCCCTGCTGCGGCACTGGCGGGAACGGCTCGCCCTGCTGCTGTTGGGACTGATATTCCTCGCGGGCCTGCTGGGCCTCGGCTTGGATCCGGTCGGCCTGGTACGGGTCGGACTGGTAGAGGTCCTGACCGCCGGCTTCGCCGCGGTACTGGTTGTGGCCGTAGACGTCCGCCTCGTACGGGTCGGAGCGCAGCTCGGGGAACTCGAGGCTGCCGCCCTCTTGGGCGGGCTGGCGCGGCGCGTCGTAGGTCGGCGGGTCGAACCCCGGGGCCTGGGGTGCGGCGTTCCGCTCGGGGAAGTACTGCTGCTCCGGGGCGGGGGCCGTCGCGGCCGGCGGGGGCTCGCCCGCGGCAGTCCAGGCGGCGCCGCCGCTCGAGAGGCCCCAGCCGGTCTGCGACTGCTGGTGCATCCAGTCCTGGCTCGATTTCGGCGGCCAGTCGGGTGCGTCGTCGGTGGAGCCCCAGTCGCCTTGCGGCGCAGGCGCTTGCCGCGCCGGGTCCTGGTAGCCCGCGTCCCGGTGGTCCGACTGGTCCGGAGCGCCGGCCTGCGGTGCCTGGCGCTGCGCGCCCCCGAACGGCGTCTCGCCGTACGGCGGGTTCCCGCGCTGCGGTCCCGGCTGCTGCGGCACCTCCGGGGTCGCGTCGTCGAACGCGCCCCATTCGCTGCGGCGTGCCTCGGGGTCGAGCTCTTCGAACGGTCCGGCCTGCTGCTGCGGCGACGCGGCGAAGAGGCCTCCGCTCTGCGGGGGACGCAGGAACCGGTCGGCCGCCGACTGCTCGTCGTCCGGGGTGTCGGGGTCCGGCGCGGTGGAAGGCAGGTGGCCCACTCCGCGCGCGGTGATCCGGGGCGGATTGGTGGGTGTGGCCGCCGGTTCACTGGTGGGAGGCCAGGAGGGCGGCTGCTCGGGCGATGGGTCCGGCATGATAGGCGACTCTAGCGGATCGGACCGCGCTCGCGTGAGGCGTGGTCGGGAAAGGTGCTAACGAGAACCATGGTACAGCGGGCCGTCGTACGGGTCCTGATCTGCGCCAACGGTTTCCGCGAGGCGGCGTCGTGACGTGACCTTCGCGACGCGTCCATGGTGGCCGATCCCTCACCGGCGGTTTCTTTCCGAGGTCGGGAGACTACCGAGCGCTCGGGTCCCCGGCGGGCCGATCGACTTCGGGGCTCACACCCGGCGGCGTCTGCGAGCGGGTTGTCAGGGGGACCAGGCAGAATGGTGGAGCAGCGAAAAGAGGTGAACAGTGGCGGGGCGAATCCGGGACGCCGATATCCAGCTGGTGCGCGAGCGCGTGGATATCGCCGATGTCATCGGCGAGCGCGTCACCCTGCGCAACGCCGGTGGCGGCAATCTCAAGGGCCTGTGCCCGTTCCACGACGAGCGCTCACCGAGTTTCAACGTCACGCCCGCGCGGGGCGTCTACCACTGCTTCGGCTGCGGCGTCGGCGGTGACGCCATCACGTTCCTCACCGAGCTCGACGGCCTCACCTTCGTCGAGGCGGTCGAGCGCCTGGCCGCCCGCGCCGGCCTCAAGCTCACCTACGAGGACGTCGACGGCCGCGTGCAGCGCGGCCCCTCGGGAGCACCCGGCCTCAAGCAGCGCCTGCTCGACGCCCACACCGCCGCCGCGGAGTTCTACACCAAGCAGCTGCTCAGCCCCGAAGCGCTGACCGCCCGCCAGTTCCTCACCGCCCGCGGCTTCGACCGCGACGCGGCCGCCACGTTCGGCTGCGGCTACGCCCCCGACTCCTGGGACGCCCTCGCGAAGCACTTGCGCGCCAAGGGTTTCACCGCCGAGGAGCTGAACACGGCCGGCCTCGCCAAGCCTTCGCGCACCGGCAACCTCATCGACCGCTTCCGCCGCCGACTCGTCTGGCCCATCCGGGACTCGTCCGGCTCGGTCATCGGCTTCGGCGCCCGCAAGCTCTTCGACGACGACCAGGGTCCCAAGTACCTCAACACGCCCGAGACGCCGCTGTACAAGAAGTCTCAGGTGCTCTACGGGATCGACCTGGCCCGCAAGGAGATCGCCAAGACCGGCCGGGTCGTCATCGTCGAGGGCTACACCGACGTCATGGCCTGCCACCTCGCGGGCGTCCCCATGGCCGTCGCCACCTGCGGCACCGCGTTCGGGCCCGAGCACATCCGCATCCTGCGGCGCTTCCTGTTCGACTCCGAGTCGGCCGATGGCCGCATCATCTTCACCTTCGACGGCGACGAGGCCGGGCAGCGCGCGGCGCTCAAGGCCTTCGACGAGGAGCAGCGCTTCGTCTCGCAGACGTACATCGCGGTCACCCCCGGCGGGCAGGACCCGTGCGAGCTGCGCCAGAGCGCGGGCGACGCGGCCGTGCGCGAGCTCATCGAGCGGCACACGCCTCTCGTCCAGTTCGCCCTCGAACGCGCGATCGTCAAGCATGATTTGGACACGGCCGAGGGCCGCCTGCACGCCACGCGCGCCATCGCACCCCTCTTGGCCCGGGTCAAGGACCGCGGGCTGGTCGAGGAGTACATCGGCGTCTACGCAGGGCGCCTCGGCAAGGAGAAGGCCGAACTGCGCCGCGCCGTCCAGGGTGCGGCCACCGGTCAGCAGCCGGAGGCTCCCGCAGGTCCCAGGCGCGAGCCTCGCGCCGACTCCACGCAGTTGCGTGCGCAGCGCGAGGTCCTGAAGGTCGCCCTCCAGCAGCCGCAGATCGCCGGTCCCTACTTCGACGCGGTCGACGCCACGCCGTACACCGACCCGAACTACCGGGCGGTGCGCGAGGCCATCGCCGCCGCCGGTGGTGCCGCGAAGGCGGCCGCGGGCCCGAACTGGATCGCCGCGGTCCAGAACGCCTGCACCGAGCTCGCCGCCGGAGCCATGGTGAGCGAGCTGGCGGTGGAGGAGTTGCGCCTCGCGGGGGAGCCGGACGGCCTCTACGTGCGCACCATCCTCGCCCGCATCCAGCGGCCAGTGGTCGAAGCCGAGGTCGCCGACCTGAAGCGCCGCCTCCAGCGCATCAACCCCAGCACTGACAAGGACGAGTACATGAGGCTCTTTGGCCAGCTCATGGGCCTGGAGCAGCACGTGCGGTCCCTGCGGGACCAGGCCGCCAACGCGTTCGAGTAGGGCCCGGGCGCGCGGTCCGGGAACCGGGCGGTATCCGAGACAGCCTCTCCTTCTCGTGTTGTGATGCAGGTAATAGGCATGTCGTTCAACGGTCGAGTGTCCCACCGCAGCGTGTTCGGCAGCCGCATCTGGAGGGGGAGCCATGTCCCAGCCGCCTGCCTCACCGTCGCCCGGGCCGTTCCAGCCGAACGAACCGAACGAGCCGCCGTCGTATGAGGCGCCTCCCGGGCCGTTCCAACCGAACGAGCCGAACGAGCCGCCGTCGTATGAGGCGCCTCCGGGGCCGCCGCCGTATTACCCGCCGCCGCCCGGCCCGCCGGCGGGTGGTCCAGGAGCGCCATCGAAGACCATCGCGATCCTGGCCCTCGTCTTCGGTGGTGCGGCGCTGCTGTTCGGCTTCATACCCGTTGCCGGGATCTTCATCGGCGGGCTCTTCGCCGTGACCGGCATCGTGCTCGGCATCGTCGGGATCTTCAAGTCCCACCGGCTGATGTCGATCATCGGCATCGGCCTCGCCGTACTGGGTCTGATCGTCACGGTGATCGTCACGATCGCCGTCGGCAAGGCGGCCGAGGACATCATCGAGGACTGGCCGACGGACTACTGGTCCGAGACCGAGACTGATGATGGGGACGAGGGCGAAGGCGGTCCCGGCCAGGGCGATGCGCCGAAGGACCAGGTCGTGGACGGGACCGACCCGAACGCCCCGCTCCCGGCGGGCAGCGAGGTCACCACCGGGAACTGGACCGTGGTCATCAGCGACGTGGTGCCCGACGCGACTGCTCAGGTGCTGGATGCCGACGAGTTCAACACGCCCCCGCCTGAGGGGTACCAGTTCTTCATGTTCACGGTCGATGCGACCTACCAGGGCGAGGAGTCCAGTACCGCTTGGGCCGACCTGCTGTTCGGAGTCTTCGTCGAGGATAGCGTTTACACCGAGGCCTGCGGGTTCATCCCCGATGACCTCTTTTACGCGCCTGAGGTGTTCACGGGCGGGACGGCTACGGGCAACCTCTGCCTGGCCGTGCCGACTGCAGGGATCGAGACCGCCGCGATAGGCGTCGAGGACTATTGCGCCGCGGGCCCGCGCTACTTCGTCGCCGCGGAGTGAGTTGGCTGGGCGGTTGTCCAGCGGCTTTCCGCCGGGGTGCGGGTTGCGGTCAAACCGGGCAGCGACGGAGGGGTGGGTGGCGGGGCTGGCGGGGTGGCGCGCCTCGGGTCGGATTCGGTTGGGACGCAGTCGATCAGGCTGGGTGTGGGGTGGGGAACATGAGGAGGTTCTCCACCTGTGGGTGATGACAGTCGGGGGCTGTATGGGGGACAATTGAGGTACGTACAGGGACAGGAAACTGGTACAGGTGTCGGGGTAGGTGTAAGCAGACTACGACAAGCCTCTGGCCGATCCGACAAACCGACTTGTTTCGAGGCGACGACCCGGTAAGCCAGGGTGCTCCTCCGCTGGAGGCGTCCGATCTCACCCCCGTGCCATCGCCCGCAGCTGTCCGCGCCCCCGATGGGCCGTGACTGGGTGGACGATCCTTGTTGGGATCACCCCAACCAGCAGGCGATGCCGTACACGACGGCACTCGCGATTCGAGCAAGACCCGTCAGCGTGAGGGGCGAAGCCAGACCGAGCATTACAGGACTCGGCCCGGGCAGCACCAGCACGTCCATGGCGAGCACCACCCCGTCCCGGCAGCGCCGCGCCCGCAAGCCCGCGCGCCTGCAGGACGGACCCGAGGAACAGGAAGCCAGCCTTGGGAGGCGAAACCGCCACCACCGGCATCCACCCGGCATCCACCCGGCATCAGCCCGTCACGCCACCGGCATCCACCGGGCGGCCGCACCACTTCCTCAGGGACGGCAGGCACCAGCACCCGCCCCGGCAGGAACAATGCGGCCAGACGAGGATCGACTACGAGACCACGAGCGGAGGTGAAACGACCATGCAGTATGCGGCACTGCCCCCAAAGCGGCACAACGAAAGCCACCATGATCGCGGACCGTTCCCCGCGCCCACCTGCACCCGAACGGCCACCGCCCCGGCCCGCACCACCAGCGCCACCACCACCGCCACCGGCGTCGTCAGCGACACGAGCGCACCGCTCCAGCAACAGCAGCAACAGCAGCAACGGCTGCAGGGGCAACGGCTCGATTCCGGCCGGGGCCTCAAACGCGGTGAGGGCCCCAGTGCGCCGCGAACCGCCGCCGGGGCCCTAGCGCGGCCAGGACCCCAAGTCCCGCCCGGGTCCCGTATCCGGCCCGAGCCGCTATCGCTGCGAGGGCACCGACTCCTGCCAGGACCCCGAGTCCGGCCTCAGTGACGGCAACGCACCCGAATCCCGCCGCTCCAGTCGCTGATCGCTTGACCGCGACCGGCAACCAGCCCGCACGGCGGCATCACCGCCGGATTTGATCCTCACCGTTCTGTCGCTTCGCTCTGACCGCGCGATCTGAGCGTTCACTCCGGAATGGACGAGCTGTACTACGTTGCGCTCCAGGTTCTCTCCGTCTGTACACGGCCCCCTTGATGCAGCAGCGCAGTGAAGTCGGCGGTCTTCAGGTCGAAGATCGGGGAGCCTTCGCCAAGCTCGCTGTCCCGGACCTGGAAGCCGGAACCTGCGGACCTGGTCTCGACACACCGCTGTCCTCGGCGCCCTGGCTACGGGAGGCCTTGCGCCACGGGCTGACCGCCAGCTCGACGCAGTTGGTATTTGCGCCCTGACTTCGGCTGGACTTGCGCCAACCACCTTGGCTCATCGCTGGATGGCATGGCGGCAGAGCAATCGGGCCCGGATCGCATCGCGATCCGGGCCCGATTCTCGTTCGTTTATGCGGCGCTTGCGGACTGCGGGTTGCGCAGCGGCTCGCCGTGGGCGTGGAGTTCGCCGAGGGCTTCCCGCCAGGACTGGATCAGGCCGGTCGCGTGGTAGGGGATGTTCTTCTCCGCGCAGAACTCTTCGACGATCGGCTGCGCCTTGGCGAGGTTCACCGAGGGCATGGCCGGGAAGAGGTGGTGCTCGATCTGGTAGTTCAGGCCGCCGAGGGCGAAGTTGGTGAACCAGCCGCCCTTGACGTTGCGGGAGGTCAGCACCTGCTTGCGGAGGAAGTCAAGCTCGGTCTCGCCGACGAAGGTCGGCATGCCCTTGTGGTTCGGCGCGAAGACCGAGCCCATGTACAGGCCCCACACGGCCTTGTGCACCAAGAGGAAGAGGACGGCCTTGCCGGGGGAGAGCACGATGAACAGGGCGCTGAGGTAGGCGGCCCAGTGGATCGCGAGGAACAGGGCTTCCCAGCCGCGGTTCTTCAGGCCCGGCTTGAGGACCGATTTGATGCCCGACCAGTTGAGGTTGAGGCCTTCGAGGGTGAGGATGGGGAAGAACAGCTGCGCCTGGTACTTGCCGAACCAGGTGGTGATGCCCTGCGCGAAGCCGGCCTGACGCTTCGACCAGACGAAGAGTCCCGGGGAGACGTCGGGGTCGAGCTCCTCGTGGTTGGGGTTGGCGTGGTGGCGGTTGTGCTTGTCGTTCCACCAGCCGTAGCCCATGCCGTTGGCGAGGTTGCCGGTGAACCAGCCCATGCGCTCGGAGGTGGCGCGGCTGCGGATGACCTGGCGGTGCGCGAGGTCGTGGCCGAGGAACGCCACCTGGGTGCTCACGAGGGCCATGAACACGGCCGTGAACATCTGGAGCCAGGAGTCGCCGATCAGAGCGAACGCCGTCCAACCGCCGACGAAGACGGCCGCCATGAGCGCGAAGCGGATCACGTAGTACGCGGGGCGGCGGGCCATGAGCCCGGCCTGGTTGATCCGCTTGCCGAGCTCGGCGAAGTCGCTGCCGGTCCGCGGCTTCTCGGGGGCCTGCGGCGACCTGTCGGCGATGAGCGTCATGGAAAGGTCCGTTCTGTCGGGAAACTTCGACTCCTTCATCCTTCCTCCTGCGGAGCCACTTGTAACTACCGCTGACCCGTCAATCGGGGTAGGGCAAGCACTACCCCTACTGGCCGGTATTTATGAAGGATTCGCTTCAAAATGCGTTGCGGTCTGTCAGACCCCGGGCTTAGGGTTGCCCCATGCCAAATGACAACGAGATCCTGGTGCGCGCCGAGGACCTGCGAAAAAGCTACGGCGAGCACGAGGCCGTGCGCGGCGTGGACTTCGAGATCCGGCGCGGCGAGGCCTTCGGCTTCCTCGGCGCGAACGGGGCGGGGAAGTCCACCACGATGCGGATGATCGGCTGCGTCTCCCAGCCCACCGGCGGGGAGTTGGAGGTCTTCGGCCGCGACCCCCACACCCAGGGCGCCGAGATCCGCGCCCGACTCGGCGTCGTACCCCAGGACAACACCCTCGACGGCATGCTCACCGTCTTCGAGAACCTCGTCGTCTACGCCGGCTATTTCGGCATCAAGAAGAAGGTCGCCAAGGCCAAGGCCGCCGAGCTGCTCGAGTTCGTGCAGCTCTCCTCCCGCTCCAAGGACCAGGTGAACGAGCTCTCCGGCGGTATGCAGCGGCGGCTCGCCATCGCCCGCTCGCTCATCAACGAACCCGAGCTCGTGATCCTCGACGAGCCCACCACCGGCCTCGACCCGCAGGCCCGGCACCTGGTGTGGGAACGGCTGTTCCAGCTCAAGCAGCGCGGCGTCTCGATCCTCCTCACCACCCACTACATGGACGAGGCCGAGCAGCTCTGCGACCGGCTCGTCGTGATGGACGAGGGCCGCATCATCGCCTCCGGCTCCCCCCGGGAGCTCATCGACACCCATGTCACCAAGGAGGTCGTCGAGCTGCGCTTCGGCGCCGCCCACACCACCGAACTCGCCGAACTCGCCTTGACCCTGAGCGGGATCGGCGCCCAGATCGAGGCCCTGCCGGACAAGATCCTGGTCTACACCGACGACGCCGACGACACGAGCGGCGCGCTCGAGGTCCGCGACATCCATCCCACCTCGACCCTCGCCCGCCGCGCCACCCTCGAGGACGTCTTCCTGCGCCTCACCGGCCGCGCCCTCGTGGAGGACGAAGCGTGACCGCTCTCGACAGCGCCTCCACCGAGAGCGCCTCCCTCGGCGTCGACCGCACCGCACCCACCGCGGCCCAGGCCGCCTGGCGCGCCTTCAACCTCCAACTGGCCCTGTACAAGCACGTCTGGCACGGCACCGTCTTCACCTCGGTGCTCCTGCCGATCCTGTACATGGTCTCGATCGGCATCGGCGTCGGCGCCTATATCGACTCGTCCTCCGTCGGCGGCCTGACCTACGCCGAGTTCATCGCCCCCGGCCTGATCTGCTCGGTCGCCGTCATGATGCTCGGCAACGACATGGTCTTCCCCGTCTTCGGCGGCTACGCCGACTGGGGCGGCGGCTACCTCGCGCAGCGCGCCACCCCGCTGCGCCCCGTCGACATGCTCAACGGGCACCTCGCCTACGCGGCCGTGTTCCGGCCCTTCACCAACTGCACGATCGTCGCCGTCGTCCTGGCGCTCTTCGGGGTCTACACCACCTCCTGGTGGGCCGCGTTCGCGGTCATCGCCGCCGCGCTCGTCTCGGCCTCGCTCGCGCCCTGGCTCCACTTCTGGGCCTCGAGCCTGAAGAACGACGCGAACCTCAACATGATCTTCCGGTTCGCCGTCATGCCCATCTCCCTGTTCTCCGGAGTGTTCTTCCCGGCCAGCGAGATGCCCGGCTTCCTCCAACCGCTCGTATGGGCCTCGCCCCTCTGGCACGGAACCGAACTGGCCCGCGCCGCCACCGCGGACGTCGCCCCGGCTCTGCCGCCGTTCGCCCACATCGCCTACCTGGCCGCGCTGGCCGTCGCCGGGTGGTTCGCCGCCCGCTGGCGGATCCAGAAGCGCCTGAACTTCTAGGAGCCCCCACATGTCGGTCATCGCCTACGGCGCCGCACGCGCCTCCCTGAAGTCCTCGGGCGCCCTGCTCAACCGCAACTGGGTCGCCATGCGCCGCGCCTGGATCCTGGTGATCTCGGGCGCGGTCGAGTCCCTGCTCTTCCTGTTCGCCTTCGGATTCGGCGTCGGCGCCCTCGTCGGCGACATCACGCTCCCCGACGGCACCACCGTCTCCTACACCGCCTATGTCGCGCCCGCGATCCTCGCGAACGCGGCCATGATGGGCGTGCTCGCCGAGACCTCCATCAACGTGTTCGCCAAGTTCAAGTGGATGAAGGTCTACGACGGCATCCTCGCGACCCCGTTGCGGCCCTGGGACGTCGCCCTCGGCGAGGTCTGGTGGGCGCTCATCCGCGGCGGCACCTACATCGGCGCGTTCGTGGTCGTCATGGGGCTCTTCGGCCTCCTCGACTCCTGGTGGTCGCTGCTGGCGGTGCCCGCGTGCGTGTTCATCGCGCTGGCCTTCGCCGGGATCGGCCTGACCCTCGCCACGGTCTTCCGCGACTGGCCGGACTTCGACTGGATGAACGCGGTCGTGTTCGCCATGTTCCTGTTCGGCGGCACCTTCACCCCGGTCGAGGCCTACCCCGCGTTCGCGCAGCCGATCGTCTACGTCATGCCGCTCTACCACGGCATCGAGCTGGTGCGGGGCCTCAGCCTCGGGCAGCTCGGCCCGATGATGCTCGTGCACGTCGCCTACCTGATGGCGCTGTGCGTGACGGGGATGTGGATCGCGCAGAAGCGGTTGGCGAAGGCCTTGTACAAATAGAACCAAGGTCAAGCAGCAGGCCGCGCTCCTCACATCGAAGAGCGCGGCCGTCTTCGTCCCTTAAGAAGAAATTCTTCAGATGTGACCTTCACAACGAAGAATTTCTTCGATACCGTCCTGTTATGGAACAGCGCCCCCACCTCCGACCGCGCCAACGGCGCGTCGCGCTCCTCGTCACCGCACTCCTCGCCGCAGTCGCCGCAGCCTTCGCTCCGGCCATGGCGGCGAGCGCCGACGAGATCACCATCCAAGCGGTGAATCACAAGAGTCCCTTCAACTGCAACAAGACCTTCTGGGCCAACAACTGGATCGACTCCCCGGCCCACAGTCCTCAGAACACCATCGACTGGCAGACCTACGGGTCCGACGCCATCAACGGCGAGAACGTGCGCGCCACCGCCGGCGGCACCGCCTACTTCTACAACGCCGGCAGCACCAGCTACGGCAAGTGGGTCCAGATCGTCCACTCCGACGGCTCCCGCACCCGCTACGCGCACCTGGCGACCATGGTCGGCTCCGTCGGCACCTCCCGGTCCGTCTCGCAGGGCACGGTCATCGGCACCGTCGGCTCCACCGGCGGCTCCACCGCCCCGCACCTGCACTACGAGCAGCGCAACGCCTCCGGCAGCGTCGTCACCCCCGTCGTCGAGGGCGTCCAGGTCCCCTACGGGTCCAAGAAGGCCATCACCTCCTCCAACGGCTGCTCGGGCGGGAACCCGTACACGCCCGGGGAGATCTGCGGATCCGGCTACAGCCAGATCAACACCCACGCCCTCGGCTCCGTCGGCCGGATCTACCTCATGTACAACGCCTCCAACGGCTACAACTGCGTGGTCACCCTGAAGTACACGAAGGTCGGCACCCCCAGCCCCGTCTCGGCGACCCTCCAGGCCGAAGGCGGCACCGTCGGCTCGGACTCGGGCAGCTTCTCCTACTACGCGGGCCCGGTGAAGAGGTACGCGCCGAACACCTGCGTCAAGTGGGGCGGCTCGGTCGGGTCCACGACCTGGACGAGCGGCTGGAGCCATTGCGGCTGAGGCCGAACGCTAGGCTGGGCGTGTGAGAACCCTGCTGCGACTGTGCATGATCGTCGCGCTGGCCTGCGCGCCCGCCTTCGCCCCCTCGGCGGCCTTCGCCGCCGGGGGGCCGCAGGTCCTGGTCGTCACGACCGGGAACGAGGCGCAGGACGTGGCCGACTACGCGCTGGAGCGCCTCCAGATGGAGGCGCGGCGCTGGAACTTCACGCTCATCGAGGGCACCGCCGACGACGTGCGGCGCCTCGGCGCGTACGACGTGATCATGTTCCTCAACACCGGCGGCGACTTCCTCGACGATGAACAGCAGGACGCGGTCGAGACGTTCGTCGAGCAGGGCGGCGGGCTCGTCACCACCAACACCGCGATCGAGAGCGAACCGGACTGGGCCTGGTACCACGAGACGCTGGGCGCGACCGCGCTGCCGCGTCCGGACGGGGCGACGGAGGAGGCCATCACCTTCAACTCCGGGTCGCAGGTCACCGAGGGCCTGGACGAGGAGCTCAAGCTCACCGAGCGGTGGTACTCCTTCGATCCCGCACCGGCGCAACCGGGTGCAACCGTGCTGGCGCAGCTCGGCTCGGGCCAGGCGGTGGCCTGGGTGAACGAGGAGCTGCCGGTCTTCTACGCCTCGCCCGGCGGCCAGGGGAAGACCTGGGGCGACCGGGACTTCCTGAAGCTCATCCGCCAGGCGATCTGGTGGGGTGCAGGGGAAGACGGCGCCATGGTGCAGAACTCGGACGACGCCGCCCCGGCCTGGCCGTACACGCTGACCTTCGTCCTGTTCGTGGTCGCGGTCGCCGGCGGCGGCTCGATCGCCGTGTGGCGCTTGGACAAGGCCGAGTCCGAGAAGGAAGCAGCGCTCGAAGGCTAGAGGCCGCACCGCGAGCAGCGATCGGGCGGGCCGTCTCGAACTTCGGCCCGCCCGATCCTTTCAGCGATGCGCGCGGTGCACCTCCTACGCCAGACGGCGCCGGACCGGCTCGAAGGGAAGTTCCCACGACCCACGCTCTGGACGGTCATGTCGTCGAGAGGCCGAGCCCGATCCGGCACCGCGCGGATCGCAGTTTAGGGGATCCTCGAGCACTCGCGCCAGCCGGTGTCCGGCTCGCCCGGGCGCTCGAGCACCCTTCAGAGCCGCCCCACCACCGTCGTGGTCACGGCGGCGACGCCGTTGTCGAACGGCAGGTCCTCGTCCTCGGGCTCTTCGACCGGCGGGCCCGAACGCTGCTTGACGGAGACCTCCTCGAGCGGGATGGCCAGGAGCGCGGACATCGCGTTCTCCTTGTCGTTGGCCTCCCGCGACCGCTCCGAGCGGCCCTCGCCCATCCGGTCGATGAGGGCCTTGAACACGCCCCAGCGCTCGTCCGCGTCGGTGACCAGCCGCGCGTTCGCGTGCACGACGACGGAGCGGTAGTTCATGGAGTGGTGGAACCAGCTCTTGGAGTAGACGAGCCCGTCGACGATCGTCGCGGTGGCGCTCACCGCGAAGGCTTCGCGCCCGCCCAGTCCCATGCTCGATCCCGTGGAGCCGTGCACGAACAGCGTGTCCCCGACGCGCACATGGAAGGTCGGCAGCACCCGCGGCGCGCCGTCGGGTCCGACGAAGGCGAGGTCGACGAACAGCGCCTCGTCCAGCACCCGGTAAGCCGCCTCGCGCTCGTACGTGACCCGCTCGCGGGAGCGCTTGGGGGTGGTCCGATCGGTCTGGGTGAACCGGCCGCTGTGGGGGCATTCGAGGACGGACATCGGGGTGGCTCCTATCGTCGATTTTTGTACTGGTACAATGATCGAGTTATGTCGGTACAGTATCAGATCACCGGATCGGCGGCAACCGAGATCGCCGCCAGCATCGAGTCCGGCGTGCGCTCCGGACAGCTCGCGCCCGGCCGCACCCTGCCCCCCGTCCGCAAACTCGCCGCCGACCTCGGCGTCGCCCCCGGCACCGTCGCCTCCGCCTACCGGCGCCTGCGCGAACGCGGCGTCGTGGAGACCGGCGGCCGCGCGGGGACCGTCGTCCGCCAGCGCTCCGCTTTCACACCCACCGGAACCCTCACGGTCCCTTCGGGAGTGCTCGACCTCGTCTCCGGCGAACCCGACCCCGACCTGCTGCCCGACCTCGCCTCCCTCAAACCGCGCGTCGAGGTCTCGCCCGGCAACTACCGCGACGGCGGGCCGTGCCCCGACCTGCTCGACCTCGCCCGCGACCGCTTCGCCGCGGACGGTGTCCACGGCGACCTCACCGTCACCTCCGGTGCGCTCGACGCCTTCGAGCGCGGCCTCGCGGCCCGGCTCGAACCCGGCGACACCGTCGCCGTGGAAGAACCCACCTGGTCGAACGGCCGCGACCTGCTGCTCACGGCCGGATACCAGGTCAGCCCTGTCACGATCGACGGCGAAGGGCCCCTGCCCGACGAGCTCGAAGCCGTCCTCGCCGCGGGCGCGAAGGCCTTCGTCCTCACTTCGAGGGGCCAGAACCCCACGGGTGCGGCGGTGTCCGCCGCACGCGCCGCGGCGCTGCGCGAGGTCATCGCCCGCCACCCGCACGTGTTCGTGATCGAGGACGACCACTGGGCCGAGCTCTCGCAGACCCCGCTCCACCTCGTGGCCGACGCCGCCGAGCGGTGGCTCTTCGTGCGCTCGACCTCCAAGCCGTACGGCCCGAACCTGCGCTGCGCGCTCGTCGCGGCCGACCCCGACACCAAAGCCCGCATCCAGGGCCGCATGGCCATGGGCCACGGCTGGGTCTCGTGCATCCTGCAGCACTTCGTGATCGCGGCCTGGACCGACGAAGCCGTGGAGGAGCAGGTCGCCCACGCGGGTCGCGTCTACGCCGAACGGCAAGGGGCCCTTCGCGAAGCGCTCGCCGCACGCGGCATCAACGCGTGGGGCCGCTCCGGCCTGAACCTGTGGGTCCCCGTGGCCGACGAGACCGCGGCGGTCGTGGCCCTGCGCGACGCCGGATTCGCCGTCGCGCCCGGCCGCGCCTACTCCTTCCACGGCCACCAGGGCATCCGCATCAGCACCACCCGGCTCGACCCGAAACTCGCCGAAGCGGTGGCCGAGGCCGTCGCCCAGGCGTCCGGACCGGCGTCGCCGCCAATCTGAGCGACGGCTCGCGCTCGACCGCCCACCGGCGCCGAGCAGGGCCGGTCCGTCCCCGCATCCCCCGGGGGCCGGACACGCCGGCCGGACCCACCGATCCGGCCGACAACTCCAGAAAGGAACCCTCGTGACCGCCCACCAGCCTTCCCCCGAAGCCGCCGCCGCCGACCCGCTGGAGCGCACCGCCCCGCTTCAGCAGCGCGTCCTGCGCACCCTCTTCCTCACCCAGATCCTCGGCGGCCTCGCCGTCGGCATCGGCATCGCCGTGGGCGCCCTGCTCGTCGAGGAGATGACCGGATCGGCGACGTTCACCGGCCTCGCCCAGAGCCTCTTCGTGGGCGGCTCCGCGCTCGTCGTCGTCCCGGCCGTGCGCATCACCGAGCGCTTCGGCCGCCGCGGCGGCCTCGCCTTCGGCTACGGGTGCGCGGTCCTCGGCACGGGCGTCGTCATCACCGCGATCAACCTCGGCAGCGCGCCGCTCGCCGTCACCGGCTACTTCCTGCTCGGCGCGGCCTCGTTCGCCGGGCTCCAGTCCCGCTACGCCGCAGCGGACCTCGCCCCCGCCGCACGCCGCGGCTCCCACCTCTCGCTCATCGTGTGGGCCACCACGATCGGCTCGGTCGCCGGCCCCTCGCTCGCCGGACTCGCCGAGCGGACCTGGAGCGGCTGGTTCGGCGGCCCCGCCTACATCGGCTCGATGGTCGCCATCGGGATCCTGTGCCTCCTCACGGCCGCGGTCATCCTCGTGTTCCTGCGGCCCGACCCGCTGCTCACCGCCCGCGAGATCAGCGGCGAGACCGACGCGCCGAAACGCTCCATCGCCGACGGCTACCGCACCGCGAAGGCCAACCCGGCCGTCCGCACCGGCGTCGTCGCCGCCGCACTGGGCCACTTCGTGATGGTCGGCGTCATGGCCATGACCGCCGTGCACATCAAGCACGGCATGGCCGACCCGACGGAGGCCCTCAGCGTCGTCGGCGTCATCCTCGGCCTGCACATCGGCGGCATGTACGCGTTCGCGCCGATCATCGGCCGCCTCGTCGACAAGTACGGCGCGCGCCCGATCCTGATGGCGGGCACCGTGACCCTCGTCGCCGCGTGCACCGTCTCGGGCTCCTCGCCCGGCAGCGACCACGTGCGCCTCTCGATCGGCCTGGTCCTGCTCGGCGTCGGCTGGTCGGCCATGACCGTCGGTTCGGCCGCCCTCGTCACCGGCGCGATCACCCCGGCCGAGCGCCCGTCCACGCAGGGCTTCTCCGACCTCGTGATGGGCCTGGCCGCCATGGCCGCGGGCCTCGCCTCGGGCCCGATCGTCGAATACGCCAGCTACGGCATCCTGTGCGTATCGTGTGCGGTGGTCGCCCTGCTGGTCTTCCCGTTCTTGATGGGCAAGCTCACCGGCCCGACCCCCGTCGAAGAAGCCGCCTGAACCCTGGAGCAGCGATGCACGTCGAGATGCAGCCCGTCGGACATGTCGAAGGCGGCCGCACCGAATGGTTCGAGGACGCCTGGGACGGCGTCGAAGCGGTCATCCGCCTCGACGCGGACCGCTTCGCGCCCACCGTGACCCAAGGCCTCGCCGACTTCTCCCACCTCGAAGTCGTCTTCCTCTTCGACCGCATCGAGGAGCACGAGATCAACCTCGAACCGCGGCCGGCCCGCGGCAACCCCGCGTGGCCCCCGATCGGGGTCTTCGCACACCGCGGCCCCTTCCGCCCCAACCGGATCGGCGTCTCCCGCTGCCGCCTGCTCGGCGTCGACGGGCTCGCGATCCGGGTGAGCGACCTCGACGCGCTGGCGGGCACGCCGGTGCTCGACGTCAAGCCGTACCTGCGCGAGTTCGCGCCGAGGCATGAAGTGGCCCAACCGGAGTGGGCCGACGATCTGATGCGCGCGTACTACGGCTAGTAGCCGTAGGCGCTGGGGGCGTTCTGGCCGCCGTCGACCGGGACCACCGCGCCGTTGATCGCCTTCGCCTTGTCCGAGAGGAGGAAGGCGATCACCTCGGCCACATCGCGCGGGTCGAGCAGTTCGCGGTTCGGGAACTCCTCCAGGAACGCCTCGTAGCGCCCCGGGTCCGCCAGGCGCAGGCGGTCCCAGTTGCGGTCGGGGATGAGCATCGAGCCGGGCGCGACGGCGTTGACGCGCACGCCCTTCGGGCCCAGTTCGCGGCCGAGCACCGTGGCGGCGTGGTTGAGCGCGGCCTTGGTCGAGCCGTACGCGAGGCCGGGGGAGGGCTTGGTGCCGGAGATCGAGGAGACCAGGACCGCCGCGCCGCCGGTGCGCCGCAGCTGCGGCAGGGCGGCTTTCAGGGCGGTCATCGCGCTGGTCACGTTGACGCTCAGGGAGTACGCCCAGTCGTCCGGCTCGGTGTCGAGGATGCTGCGGCCGCGCGAGCCGCCGACGTTGGCGACCAGGCCTTTGAGGTCGCCGAGCCGCCGCTGGGCCTCGTACACGAACTCGACCATCAGCTCGGTGTCGTTGACATCGAGCGCTCTGGTGGCGACCGGGACGTCGTGCTCGGCTCGCAGCTTCTCGGCGAACTCGTTCAGCGGGGCGGCGTTCCGCGCGCAGAGCGCCAGCGCCGCGCCTTCGGCGGCGAGCACCGAGGCCGTGGCCATACCCAGTCCGTGGCTGGCACCGGTGATGAGAACAGGGCTGTTCAGTTGCATAACATCCATAATGACCTGCCCCGGCAAGCCCCCGCACCCGCCGGGTGGCCGGAATCCCTCGCACGAGCCCCCATCCCCAGACGACCGGATGATCGTCGCCTGGCGGGATCGCAGCAGCGCCGGGTGGCCGGAATCTGCAACGGGGCCGGTCCTCGCCGACCGGCCCCGGGCCATCGCCGCCGCGGTGCGCTTCGGTCAGCGCCAGGCGGCCAGGGGGTTGTCGAGCCTGCCGGCGTAGATCAGGCTCTCCTCTTGGTTCTCGAGGTCGACCATCTGCTGGTTGTTCTTGAGCTGCAAGCGGTTCAGGCACGAGAGCGGGAAGCTGTCCTCGAACAGCGGGAAGCGCGCGAACGCTTCGGCCAGCTCCGGGTGCGCGGCCTGGTAGTCCCGCAGCGCCTCGGCGGCCACGCGCCAGAACTCGTCCTCGCTGAGCACGCCGTCCAGGTGCAGGTGCCCGGCGAGGAACCGCAGGAAGCAGTCCAGGACATCGGTCAGGATCGACAGGGCCCGCACGTCGTCGGGCACGTCGGCCCGGATGCGCGCGATCGCCTCGGGCACCGGCGTGGCGGCCTCGAGGACCGCGCACTCCTCACCGATGTCCTTGAAGAACGCGCGTTCCACGGCGCCGTCCTTGAGCACGAGGATCACGTTCTCGCCGTGGGGCATGAACACCAGCCCGTACCGGTACAGGCAGTGCGCGACCGGCACGAGGTAGGCGTCGAGGTAGCCGCGCAGCCAGTCGGCCGGGCGCAGTCCGGAGCGGCGGATGAGGGCCGACGCGAGCGGTTTCCCGTCGGCGTCCACGTGCAGCAGCGAGGCCATGGTCGCGACCTGCTCGCCCTTGGCGAGCTTCGGCACCGGGCTCTCGCGCCACAGGGCCGCGAGCATCTTCCGGTACGGCGAGCCCTTCGGCGCGCCCGCCGTGTAGGCCGGGTGCCGGTAGCCGACGGCCGCCCGCTCGCGCAGGATCGTCACGCCGTGCCGCTTCAGCGTCGGGTCGCCGTGCACCAGGTCGGCCACGTAGTCGCTGATCGCGGGCGTGACCTCCATGTACTCGGTCGAGAGCCCGCGCATGAAGCCCATGTTGAGCACCGAGAGCGCGGTCTTCACGTAGTCGGCCTCGGGCCTGCTGCGGTTGAAGAACGTGCGGATCGACTGCTGCGCCTGGAACTCGTCGTGGCCCTCGCCGAGCGGGACGAGCCGTCCGGCGGCGATCTCGGGCGCGAAGGTCACGGAGATCTTGTTGCGCCACTGCCACGGATGCACCGGGATCAGGTACACGTCCTCATAGGAGAGTCCTTGGTCGGTGAGCATCGACGCGAAGTACTCCCGCGAGTCCGCGTCGAGCTGCGTGTCGAGGAGCCAACCGAAGTCGAGTTCGGGCGAGGCCGCGAACATCGCGTGCTCGCGCCGGGCCGCCAGCCACATGAGGCGCACGCCCGCGCCGGCCTCGGGCGCGTAGGCCCGGTAGTCCTCCGAGGTGAATCCGAGCCGGCCCGACCCGGCCACGAAGCACGGGTGCCCGCCGGTCATGCCCGCCTCGATCGCCTGGAACCCCGCGTCCGCCAGGGCCGCCGAGCCGGGCTGGCCCTCGCCGAGCTGGTACGCCCCGCGGTTGATGGTCGCGGCGACCTCTTCGAGGTACACCGGCAGCACCGTGTCGCTCAAGCCGAGCTCGCCCTTGAACGCGAGGAAGAACGCGGCCGCGTCCAGTTCGAGCCCGTCGCCGGTGCCGTCGGTCCGCTCGATCGAGGCGGGGTCGACCACCCAGTGGTCGAGCTTGAAGCGGCGCGCGGTGAACCGGTACCGCTCCGTCCCCGCCGCGAGCGTGTATGCCGCGCCGTCCTTCACCGGGACGAGCAGACGCTCATGGGCGAACTCGCCGATGGCCTTGGCCAGGAGGTTCCTCGTGGCCTGCCGCCACAGTTCCGGGGTGAGGTGGTCGATGGCGCTCACGCGGGCACTCCTCTCGCGGCGGACCGCTCGAAATCGATTCGGGTGCAGAAGCTCAGCAGGCCCTGCTTGTCCTTGAGGTCCACGCTTCGCTCGGGCTTGAAGCCGACGAACTCGTTGAGGCGGTGGATGGCCTCGTTGCCCACGTCCGGCTCGACCACGACCCGCTGCGCTTCGAAGCCGTCGAACAGCAGGTGCATCACCGTGGCCATGACGCCTTTGGTGAACCCGGGGATCGGCTTCTCGGTCGGGGCGGTGAGCACGTGCATGCCGATGTCACCGGGGGCGGGGTCGTAGACCTCGGCGAGTTCGGACCGCGCCGGGTCGTAGACCTCGACGAGGAACCGGGCCCGGTAGTGGTAGAGCCCCATGTAGGCGAAGTGTCCGGGGTCGACCTCGATGGCCTCGTGCTCGGCGAGCACGTCGGCCACGGAGGCGTCCTGCATCATCCAGTACTTCGCCTTCGGGTGCGTCACCCACTCGTGCAAGAGCGGGGAGTCGGTGGGCGGGTCGACCGGGCGCAGGCCGAAGTCGCCCAGTTGCGGGTGCAGGTGGTAGAACGTGCTGGGGGCCTTCAAGGTCATCACTCCGGTGCTCCGAATTCCTGGAAGCCGATGCGGCGCTCGATGGGGTAGACCTCCCGGCCGGTCAGGGACCGGATGATCCAGGAGTTGCGGTAGGCCGCCATGCCGAGGTCGGGCGAGACGAAGCCGTGGGTGGCGAGTTCGGCGTTCTGGACGAAGATCTCCCCGCGGTGTTCGGAATCGCTGTCGTCGGCGGCGTCGACGCTGTAGTCGCGGCGGGCCTCCAGGCGTCCGGTCGCGTCGAAGCGCAGCCGGTCGCGGACCTCGTTCATGAACTCGGGGACGCGGTAACTGTAGCCGGTCGCCAGGACGAGCCCCTCGGTCTGGAGTTCGAAGGACCGGTCCTGCTCGTGCTGGCGCACGCTCAGCCTGACGCTCCCTCCGCCGGCGTCCTTCTCCGCAGCGCTCTTTTCAACCGTGCAGTTGGTGAACAGCCGCGTCGGCACGGAGCCGCGCTCGAAGCGCTTCTGGTAGAGCAGGTCGAAGATCTCGTTGATGAGGTCGGCGTTGATGCCCTTGTACAGGTTCTTGTGGGCGGCGTTGAGCTCGTCGCGCTTGGCCGAGGGCAGTCCGTGGAAGTAGTCCACGTACTCGGGGCTGGTCATCTCCAGCGTGAGCTTCGTGTACTCGAGCGGGAAGAAGCGGGGCGAACGGGTCACCCAGTTCAGCTCGTAGCCGCCCTCCTCGATATCAGTGAGGAGGTCCCGGTAGATCTCGGCGGCGCTCTGGCCGCTGCCGACCACGGTGATCGAGCCGCACTCCCGCAACCGATCTCGATGCTCCATATAGGATGACGCGTGGCACACGGTCGGGCTCTCCAGATCGCGGCAGGAGGGCGGAATCCAAGGGGGCGTGCCGGTCCCGAGCACGAGCCGCCGCGCGTAGTCGACGGTCACCCCGCCGGGCCCCTCCGACCGGACCGCGTAGACGCCGTCCTCCCAGGTCACGGAGGTGACGTTCCGTTCGAACCGCAGATTGTCGAGCTTCTCGGCCGCCCACCGCAGGTAGTCCTGGAACTCGGTGCGCAGCTGGAAGAACGACTCGCGGATATAGAACGGGTAGATCCGCCCGCGCTCCTTGAGGTAGTTGAGGAACGAGTACGCCGAAGTCGGGTCGGCGAGGGTCGCGAGGTCGGCCATGAACGGCACCTGCATGGTGGTGCCCTCGATGAGCATCCCCGGGTGCCAGTCCACGTTCGGCTTGCGTTCCAGGAAGAGCCCGTCGAGGTCCTCGATCGGCGCGGTCAGCGCCGCGAGCCCGAGATTGAACGGACCGAGGCCGATCCCGATGAAGTCGCGGACCACCGTGCCGCCCGATGCGCTGGTGCTCATGCCGTCTCCCGCGCCTTCTTGCCGTGGCGCGCCAGCGCCTCGAGTACCGGGACGATGTCGGCGAGCCCGGTATCCGGGTTCAGCAGCGTCAGTTTGAGGGCGATGCGCCCCTCCACTCTCGTGGCCGCGACCATGCCCTCGCCGGAGGCCGCGAGCGATTCGCGGGCGATGCGGTGCGCGTCGTCGTCCGCTCCGGCGAGCCGGAACAGCACGGTGGAGAGCTGCGAAGGCGGTGCGGCGACCTCGAACCGCGGGTCCGAGGCGATCCAGTCCCAGGTCTGGTCGGCGAGCGCGCAGACCCGGTCGAACATGTCGCCCAACGCGTCGGGCCCCAAGGTGCGCAAGGTCATCCACAGCTTCAATGCGTCGAAGCGGCGCGTCGTCTGGAGGCTCTTGTCGACCTGATTGGGGAGGGCGCCCTCGGCCGGGTTGAGGTAGTCGGCGTGGTGGGTGACGTGCCGCAGTGAGGCCCGGTCGCGCACGATGAGCGCGGAGGAGCTGACCGGCTGGAAGAAAGACTTGTGGTAGTCCACGGTGACCGAATCGGCGTGCTCGATGCCGCCGAGGAGCCCCCGGTGCTTCCGCGAGACGAGGATCCCGCAGCCGTAGGCGGCGTCCACGTGGAACCAGACCCGGTGCGCCGCGGTGATCTCCGCGATCGGGCCGAGCGGGTCGACGGAGCCGAAGTCGGTGGTCCCGGCGGTGGCGACGACCGCGGCGGGGACGAGGCCCTGCGCGCGGCAGGTCTCGATGGCCGCGTCGAGGGCGGCGGGGTTCATGCGGAACCAGTCGTCGGCGGGCACGGTGATCACGGCGTCCTCGCCCAGGCCCAGGAGTCGGGCGGCCTTGACGACGGAGAAGTGCGAGTGCGGGGAGGCGAAGAGCCGCAGGCGGGGGAGTGCTTCGACTCCGCGCATGGGGGTGCCGGTCTCGAGTCGGTGCTTGTGGAGCACGTGCTCGACGGCCTCGTCGCGGGCGAGCAGGAGCGCGTGCAGGTTCGATTGCGTCCCACCGGAGGTGAACACGCCGTCGGCGTCCGGTCCGAGGCCGATGCGCCGGGCGGTCCAGTCGATGAGGCGCTGCTCGATGAAGGTGCCGCCCGCGCTCTGGTCCCAGGTGTCGACCGAGGTGTTGACGGCGGCGAGCACGGTCTCGGCGGCGACGGCCGGGAGCGCGACCGGGCAGTTGAGGTGTGCGAGGTAGCGGGGGTGGTGGAACCAGACCGCGTCCTTCAAGTAGAGCTCGCCGATCTCGTGGAACGCGTCCTCGAAGGACTCCAGGGGCCGGTCGAGGTCGACCGCCGCGATCGCCGGGCCGAGGTCGGCGGGGGCGGCGCCGGTCCACGGCCGTGTCACGGACTCGAACCGATCGGCAAGGCGGCCTGCGACATCGGTGATCATGCCGCGATAGGCGGCGGCCGATTCGCGGCCCAGGAGGGCCGGCGGGTCGGAGCCGGCGAGTGGCGCGGGAGCCGGACGGAGGTCGGCGCTTGTCAGCACGGAGGGTCACCTTTCGAAGCGGTACAGCGCCGAGAGACGGTCTCTCGGAATGCCGGGGAACTGTAGGTTAGGCTAACCTAAATCACGACCGCGCAGAAGGGTCGATCCCGAATGGTGACGTTCTCCACGAATGCTTGCGAAAGCATCCCGCCCAAGGCGTTTGCGCGAGACGCCGCACGGCTTCAAGTCCCTTGCGGACTACGGGAAGCCACTGCGCCGCAACCAGATGAAGCAGACAGCGAATGAAGATCGAGTTGCGGCGGCGCCCGGGGGGAGCCACCGCCGCACTCATATCGTGCAATACCGGGCCTAAACTGTCAGTCACCAATCCGACAGCGGATGGTCCGCGGGCGACCCGCTCAACCGAGCAGCCGGTAGCAGTGCTCCGGACGCCCCGCCCCGCCGTAGCGCGGACGCCGCTCCACCACACCGCGGTCCGCCAGCAGCTCCAGATACCGTCGCGCGGTCACCCGCGCGATGCCCGCCGCCTCGGCCACCTCGCCCGCCGACCGCTCACCGGCCGCGGACTCGAGCGCCTCCACCACCACCGCCAGCGTGTCGTGACTGAGCCCCTTCGGCAGCGGCCCGCCCGCGCTGGTGCGCAACGCCGCGAACGCCTGATCCACCTCGTGCTGCGCCGTCTTGCCGCTCGCACCGAGCCGCTCCCGGTACGCCGCATAGCCTTCGAGCTTCTCACGGAACGCCGCGAACGTGAACGGCTTGATCAGGTACAGCACGACCCCGTGCGCCACCGCCGCCCGCACCGTCTGGGTGTCGCTCGCCGAGGTCACCGCGATCACGTCCACATCGACCCCCTTCGCCCGCAGCGCCCGGCACACGTCCAGGCCCGTCATGTCGGGCAGGCGGAAGTCCAGCAGCACCAGGTCGATCCCGCCGCGCTGCACCGCCTCCAGCGCCTCCCGTCCGCTGTGGACCATCCCGGCGGCGCGGAAGCCCGGCACTCGCTCGACGTACTGCACATGCGCCTCGGCCAGCAACCGCTCGTCCTCGACGATCAGCGTCTCGATCACCGCACCGCACCCCCTCGCGGCAGTCGCACGGTGAACTCCGTGCGCGGCACCCGATCCACCGCCACGGTCCCCCCGTAGCGATCGATCACCTGCCGCACCAGCGCCAGACCCAGCCCCCGGCCGTGCAGCGCACCGCCGGTCTTCGTCGACCAGCCGCGCTCGAACAGGTCCGCCGGCCGATCGGTCGCCGGACCCGGACCCGAATCGGCCACGCGCAGCGTCAACCCGGCCTCGTCCTCGACCAGCGACACCTCCACCCGCCGCGGCGGCTCCCCGGCCAGAGCGGCGTCCATCGCATTGTCGATCAGATTGCCCGCCACCGTGATCAGATCGCTCGGCTCGATGCCGGCCGCGCTGCCCGCGGTCTCGTCGGCGATGACCAGGTCGATGCCCCGCTCCCGACCCTGATACGCCTTGCCGAGCAGCAGCGCCGCCAAGGCGGGCTCGGTCACCCGCGCCATGATGCGGTCGACCAGTTCCTGCGAGGACGCGAGCTCGCCGGTGGCGAACTCGACCGCCTCCTCGCCTCTGCCGAGTTCGATCATCGTGACCATGGCGTGGAGCCGGTTGGCCGACTCGTGCGCCTGGGCGCGCAGCGCTTCGGCGAAGCCTCGCACTGAGTCCAGTTCCCCCGAGAGCGCCCGCAGCTCGCTCTCGTCGCGGAGGGTCGCCACGGTGCCCAGCCTGCGGCCCTCCTTGAGGGCGGGGCGCTGGTTGACGACGCAGAGGCGGTCGCCCACGACGTGCAGTTCGTCCTCGGCGTCGCGGCCGGAGGCGAGCAGGTCGGCGAGGGTCTCCTTGAGTCCGAGCCTGCGGACCGGTCGCCCTTCGTAGTCCGAGGGGAGGTCGAGGAGTCGTACGGCCTCGTCGTTGGCGAGTACGAGGCGGGCGTTGTCGATGACGACGAGGCCTTCGCGCACGGAGTGGAGGATCGCGTCGTGGTGCTCGTACATGCGGGTGAGGTCGGCCGGCTCCAGCCCGTGGGTCTGGCGGTGGAGGCGGCGGCCGATCGCCCAGGTCCCGGCGGCGGAGATCGCCAGCAGCAGCGAGGCCAGCGCGGCGAACCGGGGCAGGCGCCGCTCGAGTTCGTCGCCGATGTTCTCCTGGAGGATGCCGACGGCCACGAGTGCGGTGATCGCGCCGTTCGCGTCCTCGATCGGGGCGACGGCCCGCACGGACGGGCCGAGGGTGCCGGTGTAGATCTCGGTGTAGGTGGCTCCGGCGAGGGCCGGGGCGATGGTGCCGATGTAGTCCTCGCCGATGACCGCGGGGTTGGGGTGGGTGTAGCGGGTCCGGTCGGTGTCCATGAAGACCACGAAGTCGACGCCGGTGGCGGCGCGGACGGGGTCGGCGACGCCGCGCAGGGCCGGGCCCGGGTCGTCGGCCTCCAGTGCCTCGCGCACCTCGGGCAGCGCCGCGAGCGCGACCGCGAGGTCGCGGACCTCCGCCGTCGCCTTGGTCTCGGCGCCGCGGCGCGCCTCCAGGTAGATCAGCGCCGCGCCGAGGAGCAGCAGGACGGCGACGACGCACGCTTGCAGCGTCAGGATCTGCCGGGCCACCGACCCCCGTCTCGGTCTCCCCATCACCGTCTCATTCTTGCAGCTCATGGGCGCGGCCCGGAGGCCGCGCCCATGAACGCGCCGCGTGGGTCAGAGGCTGAGGCCGAACACCGGGGCGGCGATGAGGTAGACGGCGGCGGTGATGAGGACGACCCCGATGAGGTTGAGCCAGATCCCCGCCCGCACCATCTGGCCGATGGTGACGTGGCCGGAGCCGAACACGATCGCGTTCGGCGGCGTGCCGACGGGGAACATGAACGAGCAGGTCGCGGCGAATGCGGCCGGGATGAGCAGCAGCATCGGTTCGACGCCGATGCCGAGCGCCACGCCGCCGAGCACCGGCAGGAACGTCGCCGCGGTGGCGGTGTTGCTCGTCAGCTCGGTCAGCAGGAGGACGATCAGGCTGACCGCCGCGACCAGCAGGACCGTCGGCAGGACGCCGAGGCCGCCGACCTGCGTGCCGATGTACTCGCTCAGGCCGGTGGCCTTGACCGCGGCGGCGATCGCGAGGCCGCCGCCGAAGAGCAGCAGCACGCCCCACGGGATCCCGTTCTGGACGGTCTTCCAGTCCAGCGTGAACTCGCCCTTCCTGGCGTCCGTCGGGATGAGGAACAGGACGATGGCCGCGCCGATCGCGATGTTGGCGTCGTCGAGGCCCGCCGCGAACGGCAGCACGGAGGTGACCGCCTCGGAGGTGATCTGGGCCTTGAAGATCCACAGCAGCGCGGTGACGACGAAGACGACCAGCACGATCCACTCGCCGCGGGACATCTTGCCGAGCTGCTTGAGGTGGTCGTTGATGACGGACTTGCCGCCGGCGATCTGCTCGAGCTTGACCGGGAAGATGACGCGGGTCATCAGGATCCAGGTGACGAACAGGAAGACCGCCGAGAGCGGGACGCCGACGAGCATCCAGTCGGCGAAGCTGATGGCCAGCCCGTACTCCTGCTCGACGAACCCGGCCAGGATGAGATTGGGCGGGCTGCCGATGAGGGTGGAGAGGCCGCCGATGGTGGCGGCGAAGGCGATCGAGAGCATGAGGGTGACGCCGAACTGCTTGACGGCCGGGTCGGACGTGCCGTCCTCGCCGTCTTCACCGGGAACGTCCTTGGCGGCCATCGCCATGACGCTCAGGCCGATCGGCAGCATCATCATGGTGGTGGCGGTGTTGGAGACCCACATGCTCAGGAACGCGGTGGCGATCATGACGCCGAGGATGAGGCGCCGGGGCTTGGTGCCGATCAGCCGCATCGTCAGCAGGGCGATGCGCAGGTGGAGGTTCCACTTCTGCATCGCCAGCGCGATCATGAACCCGCCCATGAACAGGAACACGGTGGGGTTGGCATAGGGGGCGGTCGCCTCGTCGACGGTCAGGACGCCGGCCAGGGGCAGCGCGACGATCGGGAGGAGGGCGGTCGCCGACAGCGGCAGCGCCTCGGTCATCCACCACACGGCCACCAGGATCACGATCGCGGCGGTGGCGCGGCCCTCCTGGGTCAGCCCGGGGTCGGCCGGGATGGCGAAGTAGGCCAGTAGGGCGAGGACCGGTCCGAGGGCGCGGCCGATCCAGAGACGGGACGTGGGCAGGTGCTGCTTGTCGGCGCCTGGACGGGGGCCCGCCGATTCGCGGATCTTCTCCGCGGTGCGGGGTGAGGGCAGGGCCATGATTTCTCCTTCGAAACCTCGAGTTCAACCGGCCGTAATGGGGTCGTCCTCGAAGGGTGTCAGGAGTCACAAGTCCTTCCGGGGTTTCGGTCGTATTGGTCTCGATGAATATCAGGTCGACTCGGCGATCCAGTCCTCCACGACGCCGGTCATGGTCGCCAGCGGGATCGACCCGTTGGAGAGGATCCGGTCGTGGAAGTGCCGAAGGTCGAACGCGCCTCCCAGCGCCTCCCGCGCCCGGTCTCGCAGCGCGCCGATGTGCCTGCGCCCGATCATGTAGGCCAGCGCCTGGCCCGGCCACGCGATGTAGCGGTCGATCTCGTTGGCGATGTTCACCTCTGACAGCGCCGTGTTGTCCCGCATGAAGGCGACCGCGCGCTCGCGCGGCCACCCGAACACGTGCATCCCGGTGTCGACCACCAGCCGGCACGCCCGCCACGCGTCGAACGAGACCATGCCGAGCCGCTGCAGATCCCCGCTGTAGAGCCCGATCTCGTCGCAGAGCCGCTCGGTGTAGAGGCCCCAGCCCTCGCCGAACGCGGTGACGTACGCGAACCGCCGGAACTGCGGCAGCCCTTCGAGCGTCTGCCCCAGCGCGAACTGGAGGTGGTGCCCGGGAACGGATTCGTGGAACGCGAGCGCCTCGTACTCGAACCGGGCCCGGCTCGAGGGCTCGTACGTGTTCACCCAGTGCGTGCCCGGCCGGGACCCGTCGGCGGCGGGCACCGTGTAGTAGGCCAGGGTCGCGCCCTTCGCCGCCGCCTCCGGGATCACCGCCACTGAGCACGGCGCGATGTCGTAGTCGAGGAACGCCTCCGGCAGCGCGGCCTCGGCCCGCCGCAGGGCGAGCGTGACGTCGGAGAGGATCTGGTCCGAGGTCTCGTACCGCAGCGACAGGTCGTTCCGGAGCCGGTCGATGACCTCGGCGGCGTCGGACGTGCCGAGCGCCCGCGCCCCGATCTCCGCGAACTCCTCGCGCAGCCGGGCGACCTCGTCGAGCCCGATCCGGTGCACCGCTTCGGGACTCAGATCGGTGGTGGTGAACTGCCGCGAGGCCGCCGCGTACCCGTCCGATCCGCCGGGGACGAAGCAGACCCCGACGTGGTCGTCGAGACGCGAGTGCGGGAGGAACTCCTCCTGGAGCGCCTCCCGCCACCGGCTGAGGGCGGGCCGGACGCGCTCGGACACGAGCGCCGCGGCCGCGGCCTTCCACTCATCGAGGTCGACGCCCGTGGGCGAGAGTCCGACGAGCGGATCGTCCGCCACCGCCGTCCCCAGGTAGTCGTCGAGCTGCTCGATGACCGCGAGTACGCCGCGCCGGGTCTGGTGCCGCCCTTCGGAGGCGGCGAGCCGGTACCGCTCCAGGACCGCGTCGAAGTAGTCGCCGAGCGCCCCGAGCCGGACGAGGTAGTCGCGGCTCCGCGGCTCGGAGTTCAGGCTCATGCGCGGCAGCGAGGAGAGCATCGTGGAGACGGGGCCGGTGATCGTGTTGGAGAGCCCGACCTCCCCGAGGGCCGCTGCGATGCTCGAGGTCTGGTCGGCGGTGAGCCGCGCGAGCATCGAGTGCGTGATCCGGTCCTGCCCTTCGAGCGCGCCCGCGTCGATCGCGGCGAGCCCCTCGCCGATCTCGGCGTGGTGCGCGAGGCGGACCCGGTCGCCGTCCCGGCTCGGATCCGGCAGCCGGTCGTCGTATCCCGGGACCCCGTAGAAGCTGGCCGAGGTGGGGTTGTCGGCCAGATGAAAGTCGAAGTACCGCTGCGCCAGCGCAGCGAGCTGAGGATCGCCCATGAACCCGACCCTACTTCGACGCCATAGGCTGTCGAGGGGAGCCGTAGTCGATGCGCGAGGAGCATGCCGATGGGCGCGAAGGCCGCCATTGTCTATATCGGAGAAGGACTTCCGCGAGACGCGCTGCGGAACGCGCCGCCGTTCGACCCGGCCGCGTCCGCCGCTCGCTCAGTCTGGCGCCCGACGACGGCATCATGGAGGACCTGGGCGAGCGGTACCCGTTCGAGACCGAGTTCTGGAACGGCGACCGTTCGATCCACGACTACGCCCCCGATTACCCGCTCCCGTTCCACCCGCTCGAGCTCGGGGACACGGCCCTCGGCGCATGGTTCGGCTTCCATCTCGAAGGCCCGCCGGACACGGCGGTGGACGCGTCGTCGATCGCGATGCCGTGTTACCGCCGGACGGAGTGCGCACGGGTGTGGCATGGTGAGCGGCATGTCTGCAGCTCTCGTTCTGCCGAGCAGCGTCGATGAGGCGGTAGCGCTGACGTCGGCCGGCCATTCGTTCAAGTACGTGCATTTCTGGGGCCACTCGCCCAACGCCGACGGCAGCGCCGGTCGCGGCTGCCTGAGCCAGTGGTGGCCGGCGGTGTTCACCGAGGACGGCCATCGCTTCGCCTCTGCCGAGCACTACATGATGGCGCACAAGGCATGGCTGTTCGGCGACGACGCCTCCGCCAGGAGGATCCTCGCCGCGGGCCACCCGGGCGAAGCCCAGGCGCTCGGCCGCAAAGTCCGCGGCTTCGACCAGAAGGTCTGGGAGGCAGAGCGTTTCGGCATCGTCGTACGCGGCAGCCTCGCCAAGTTCAGCCGCCACGGCGACCTCCTGGCCTACCTCCTCGGCACGAAGCGCCGCGTCCTCGTCGAGGCCAGTCCCCGTGACCGCATCTGGGGCATCGGGCTCGGCGAGACCGATCCCCTCGCGGCCTCCCCGGAGACCTGGAAGGGCCTCAACCTCCTCGGTTTCGCACTTATGGAAGCCCGCACCCGACTCGCCGCCTCCTGAAGGACCGACCATGACCGATCTCGCCGGCGCCGCCGGATACCTCCTCGAAGCCGGGATGCTCAAGCGCGCCCGCCGCTCCGGCTGGTGGGTCGCCGGGGTCCGCGACCCCGAGAGCATCGCCGAGCACAGCTGGCGGGCGGCGATGACCGGCATGGTCATCGCGAGCCTCGAAGGGGCCGACCCCGCCCGCACCGCGATGCTCCTCGTCCTGCACGACACGCCCGAGACCCGCATCGGCGACATCCCGAAGCTCGGCCGCGACTACCTCACCGCCGCCGACGCCGCAGCGGTCGCCGCCGACCAGACCGCTGAATGCCCCGATCGGGTGAAGACGACAATCCGCGACGCCATCGCCGAATTCGAAACCGGTGAGACCCCGGAAGCGATCTGCGCCAGGGACGCCGACAAGCTCGAATGCCTGATCCAAGCCGTCGAATACCGCCACCAAGGCGTCGCGACCGTCCAACCCTGGATCGACAGCAACCTCGCGGCCCTCCGAACCGAAACCGCCCGCAACCTCGCCCAGGAGGTCCTGCAAGCCGACCCCCACGCCTGGGAGCGAACCCGCGACACCGAATCGTGAAGCGAAAAAGCCCGGATCGGCTTTCGCCGTCCGGACTGTTCCCACCGTCTCAAAGTGGCTCCCCTCCTCAAGGCCTATGCGCGTCTATCTCAGCAGGTAGCAGCCATGCGCAACCGCCTGTCGGTCCTAACAACGGGGCAACCCGACTCCATCCCGCCCACAGCTGGAGACTCGTTCAGTCGGAGTTATCGAGGATGAGGGCACCGATTTCGGGGTCGCAGTCCTCGACGATGGGCCGGTACTCGTCGGTTCTAAGCCAGTAGAGGATGTAGTAGTCAAAGAGGTCGGTGACGTGGTCCGGATCGTCGGGGCCGCGGTAGGGAGCGACGTACCGAATGATCTGAAGTTCTTGCCGCAGTACTTCAGCTGATTCGGGGTAGTTTTCGAGCAGCGGTCGGAGTACGGAGCCGCAGTACTCAAGGAGCAGAACTCCGTCGCTCGTGGCGAGCGGCATGCTTTCTCGCTCCATGGCGTCATCGAGTTCGTCGACCAGCGCCTTGCGGATGAGCGGCCGTGCGGCATCGGAGTGGCGCCATAGAAGGTCGGCCACCCTGCCCATCGACCAGACCCGATCACTGTAGCCCTGATACGCCTCGATCTGCGCACTCAGTCTCGCCTCGGCGATCAGCTCTGCGGCGAGATTGCGTGGTCGTTTCGGAGTGTCTGGGGGCATGGCAGGTCCGTCCAGGGAGCGGGATACGAAAGGGCGCAAACGAGTCTATCCCCGCAGGTAGGGACCCTGAGGAATCGCCTAGCGGCCCTAACAACCCGGGAACCCGACTCCGTGATGACCGAAGACTGAGGCTCGGATCGGGTCAACTCATCTCCATAACTGGCGGGTGCTCCGGGTCGAGACCGCAGTGGAAGATCTGGAGGTCGTAGCCGCGACCGAGGTAGACGTCGACGGAGGCGTATCGTCTCGTGTCCTCTGCTGCGCCGTCGCGGTCCTCCAATGGCGTCCAGTGCGACGTCGAAGGACCCATTTCTCCGGAGGTTGCGCTCAGCAGCGGTCTTGCCTCCGCTCCGCACTCGCAGCGGACGTCGTAGGCATCGATAATCATCCACGCTGCTCCGTGGCCGTTCGCCTTCCAGCCCGGTGCCAGCGCGTTGTCGTGGTACTCGAAGGTATCCACTTGATCAGAGGTCGCCTTGATCTCATCCCTGAGCTCTGGGGACAGAAGATTCATATCCGGATACTCAGTGACCTCTTCGGGGGCGAGCACACATGGGCTCGGCACGTATTCCTCGAAGCCGACCTGCGTGGATCCTGCCGGGTACATGGGCTTGAACACGGATTGGGTGGTGTCTCGCCACAGGAGTTGGACCGCGGGCCAGTAATCCTCAGTGTCTGGATGGTCATACGGGCACCACAGGACCTGGAGAAGGTCGAAGCGCTCGCTGAACGGTAGGCCTGCCACATCGCGTGTGAACAACTGGGCCACGGGGAGGAGCGGTGCATTTGCTGTGCGAGACTCGTCCCGCCAGGGGTTGCCGCGCTCGGGTTCGCGGAGAGCGTCCAAGAACGCTCGTTCCTCTGTGGTGAACAAGTCCGGCGTTCCTGCCCGTGGCCTGCTCCATGCCAGGTTCATGATTCGCCGGTACTCGAAGACTTCGTCCAACGTCTTCAGCGAGTCCCACTCGTGAGAGGCTGAACATGTCGGCCAGGGCTCGTCGCTGGGCCACAACGGCCCGCCGATAGAGGATTGCTCTGCGGTCGGGTTGCCGTGCCGAGGATGCAGCCGCACAGCAGTTCGGTCCAACGTGGCAAGCTCGGGGAACATGGCGGCGAGATCGAACGAGCGGTCGGGCCTGGTGAAGGGCATCGGGATTCCAACGGTTGGGGTGCATGAACCTCTCGGAAACTAGCACCGCCATACGACAAGAAGCCAAACGCTGGTGCCCTGCAGGTCAAGGTCTCCCACAGGGCCGAAGTTGAACATGTTCAGCAATGAGATACGCTCCTTCGTGGAGGCTGGGCATGTTCAACTTCATGCCCTGAGCTCGAACCGGAGGCCGAAAACGAATCTCACTTCAAGCTGCCATGTCACCCCCCGCCCGTGCTGATCGTGCCGGCTAAGCGGCTATGGCTCGCCCTTGCGTCTAGGTCGAAGCGTGAGCCTGCTTCCTCGCCTGGCCTGGCCTGCGCGGTGATCCCTTCTGGATCAGGCTCATCCCGTTCTTTAGAACAAGATCAAAGCTCGCGACTCTCCCTCAGGTCTGAAAAGGAAATCAACACAAATGTCCATAACCCAAAGACACCTGCCATGGCGTCTCCTCATCGCCGGGCTGGTTGGACTGATCGCATCGGCAGGTCTTGCGGCCCCTGCGTCGGCTGCTCCGCAGGCCCCGATCATCACCAGCGAAGACTTCCCCGAAGGGCCGGGGGACGTGCCTGTTCCCATGGTCGGGGAAATCGGTGCCTTCAACATCACCACCGCCGACGCCGACATTGAGTCGTATCTGGTCGACTTCATGAAGGACGACAAGGGGCGCATCAAGGTGGTGTTGGATTCCCTGAGCGCTCCGCTTGAGCTGTCGTACATGCCGATAACGGAAGGATCCGATGTCCTCACCGTGCGGGCGATCAACACTGCCGGGGAAGCGAAGGAAGCCACGTACATCTTCAGCGTCTCCGCCAAGGATCCCGTCGGTGCCTGGGCTCTCGACGAGCCCGCGGGCTCGTCGGCGGTCATGGAAGCGAACGGGGACAACCTCGGCACCGTTCTGCCTGGCGTGACCTTGGGCGTGGATGGTCCCGGCGGAGCGACGGCCGCGACCTTCGACGGCTCCAAGCACGCCTACATCGACACTGCCGACAAGGGCCTGCTGCGGTCTGATGAGGGCTTCGCGGTCTCCGCCTGGGTCCGGATCGCCGATCTCAGTCGGGACCAGGTCGCAGTGAGCCTCGCGGACAAGGAGGAGTCCGGGTTCGCACTCGGCTATCGCTCACTGTCGGCTTCATCCGGCGAGTGGTCCTTCTGGACCACCGATGCTGAGTCCGCTCCCTCGGCCGAGTGGCGGGTCTCGGGTGGATCGGTGCGGGCCGGGACCTCGGACGAGTGGGTGCACCTCGTGGGCGTCTACAACCAGGTCGATCAGTCGATGAGCCTGTACGTCAACGGCACGGCGGTCGGCTCGACCGTCCGCGGGACGGTCTGGAACGCCACATGTGACGTGCAGATCGGCCGCGCTCGCGCTGCAGGTGAGTGGTCTATGCAGTGGAACGGCGACATCGCGGAGGCAAAGGTGTTCGACCGCTATGTCGCCGCCGGCGAGGCGGCAGCGATCGGCGTGCACCGCCTCTTCCAGCGCCAGGGATACTGGCAGTTCAGCTCCGCACCCGAAGCGCTCAGCCCCGAGTACACCGGAGGCCAGGACGTCCGGCTTCACGGCGATGCCGCGATCCTGGTCGAAGAGGACCCGTTCTTCGGACCGTTCCCCATCTCCGGTGCGGGGCACCTCCTTCTCGACGGTGACGGCGACTTCGCCGCTCTCGGTACGGTCCCGGTGGACACATCCGGATCTTTTTCTATGACGGCGCTGGTCCTCCCGGCCCAACTGAGCCAGGACATGACGGTCTTCTCCATCTCCGGCGAGCACCGCCCATTGGCTGAAGTCAGGTACGACGCAGCTGACGGCGCCTGGGAACTGGTCCTTGCGAAGTCGGACTCCTCCGACGCCGAAACCGTGTCCGTCACCAGTCCTAGGAGCCCGGATACCTGGTCAGCGCAGGGGATCGCCGTCGTATTCGACGGAGCCCTCGGTGAGTGGACGCTGTACGTCGGCGGAAGCCAGAACGGCGTCTCCATCTCGGATGAGGAGATCGAATCATGGACGGCCACGTCCGGCATTGAGATCGGCCGGACCTCGGCCGACGACGCCGGCACTGCCTACTTCAACGGCGGCATCGACGAGTTCCGCGTCTATTCGGGCGCGATCAGCGACTACTACCTGAACGCGCTGTCGATGGCCGGAACCGAGATGCCGAACCTCTGACCGGACGCACAGCAAGGTCGGACGCGGTCCGCAGGCTGGGTCCGGGAGCACCTCCCGGGCTCGGCCCGCCTCCTCCCAGAATCGTGGGCGTCTCGGCGCTGCGGGGATCAGGCCATCGGCAGGCGTACGGCATGTCCTGAAACGAAAGAGCCCGGATCGGCTTTCGCCGTCCGGGCCGTTCCCACTGTCTCAAGGTGGCTCCCCAACTTGGACTCGAACCAAGAACCTGCCGATTAACAGTCGGCTGCTCTGCCAATTGAGCTATTGGGGAAGGGGTTCGAGCTCGGCTTTCACCGTGCGAACCGGATATGACAGTACAGGATCGGCTCGGGCGGGTGCCAGCGGGGTCGGTGTGGCCTTGGTCCAATCCGGGCCCGAAACGTGGCGGCGCGTTTCCATCATGGGCCGCCTGGGCACCCCTGCATGGGGCAGAATGGCCGCTATATGCGGCAACGCACAGTGAACTGCAGAGCACAGTGAAACCGGAACGGCGTTCGGCCCGCGGGCCGGGGAGGCAAATATGCGGAAGTGGTATCTCGTAGCAGGGTTCGCGGTCGGCTACGTCCTGGGAGCGAAGGCCGGTCGGGAACGCTACGACCAGATCGTCGACTACGCCAGGCGCGTGACCGGGAACGACACGGTCCAGCAGGTCGCCTCGACGGTGCGCACGCAGGCGAACAAGGCCGCGAACGCGGCCCAGGACAAGATCAAGGGCACCAAGTTCGGCGAGATCGTCGAGAACTTCACCACGAACGCGGACGAACCCCCGAAAGCCGAGCCATGGGACTCCGCCGGGGTGACCACGCCGGTCCGCAGCGACCGGGCCCTGCGCGGGGACGCTCCCGGGTTCTGAATCCTTTAGCGCGCACAGCGCGGCGGGGGGGGGGGGGGGGGCGGCCCCCCCCCCGGGGGGGGGGGGGTTTTGGGGTGGGGTTGTGAGG
>NZ_JAERMK010000011.1:11326-57175 GCF_016918015.1 Glycomyces sp. YM15 | reverse complement strand
CGCCCCCGGGTTTCTCAATCCTTTCCCGCCCCCGGGGGGGCGGGGGGTACTCGGGCCCCCCCCGCCGCGCTTTTCTAGTGCTTTTTGACCTGGGTTTTCAGTCGCAGGTCGGCGACGCTGCGGCCCGCGGCCACGGTCCAAGCGCCCGGCACGGTCCGCCAGGCGTGGTCCGCCTCGCTCCAGAACTGGAACGAGCGCTCCTCGAGCGGGATCGTGACCTCGACGGTCTCGCCAGGGGCCGCCTCGATGGCGGCGAAGCCCGCCAGGCGGTGGGTCTCGATGCCGCCTTCGATGTTGAGACCGGACTCAGAGGCGAGGTAGACCTGGACGACCTCGCGGCCGGTCACCTCGCCGGCGTTGCGGACCCGGATCCTCGCTTCGCCGCCGTCGACGACCAGGCCCTCGTATTCCCATGCGGTGTAGGAGAGGCCGTGGCCGAACCAGTACGCGGGCTCGTACCCGTCGCGCTGCTCCCAGGCCCGGTAGCCGATGAAGACGCCCTCGTCGTAGTGGAGTTCGCCGTCGCGCGGCACGACCTGGACGACGGGGGCGTCTTCGAGGCGGCGCGGCCACGTCGTGGTGAGGCGCCCGCCCGGTTCGGCGCCGAGCAGGACGTCGGCGAGCGCGTGCCCGCCCTCCTGGCCGGGGAACCAGGTGAGGAGTATCGCGGCGACGTCGTCGGCCCAGGGCATCTCGACCGGGGAGCCGGTGTTGACGACGACGACCGTGTGCGGGTTGGCCTCGGCGACGGCCGCGACGAGTTCGTCCTGGCGTCCCGGCAGGCGCAGGTCGCGCCGGTCGAAGCCCTCGGATTCGGTGAGCGCGGTCGTGGAGACCACGACGACGGCGACGTCGGCGGCGCGGGCCGCGTCGACGGCCTCGGCGATGAGCCGGTCCTCGTTCGGGCGGGGTCCGGTGTGCATGAGCCCGAACAGGACCGAGGGCGGGAAGCCGGGCGGGAACGAGAACGGCGTGAATTCGAGCCTGACCGGGATCCGCTGACCCGCTTCGAGATGCAGGGTCACGCGTTCGACGCCGGGCCCGAAGAACGCCTCGAACGGGTCGTCGGTCTCGTAGAACTGGTCGGCGTCGAAGACCACGTCGCCGTCGATGACGAGCCTGTGGTGCCCGAAGCCCCTGGTGCCGAACACGTGCTCGCCCGTCTCGGCGACGGTGAAGACGCCGTCGAGGACGGCGTGGTCGAACTCCTCTTGCGGGAGGTCGCCCGGCAGGTAGCCCATCCATTTGACGTCGCCGTTCGCGAGCGGCTCGGCGGGCAGTTCGCCGCCGTCGGTCCGCACCGGCCGCACGTTGAGGTCGAAGCCCCGCCCGGCGGGCTGGATCTGCTCGAACAGGTCCACGCCCTGCGCGTAGTGGACGCGGTCGCCGAGAGCCTCGCGGAGGCCGTCGAGCGGGGAGACCACCTCGGACGGGAACACGGTGGCGGAGCCCCCGCCGAGGATGCGGGCCTCGGCCGCGGCCGGGCCGATGAGCGCCAGGTACCGGATCGCGTCGGCCTGAAGCGGCAGGACCGGGTTGTGGCCGCCTTCGGGGGCGTTGTTCTGCGCGAGCACGAAGGAGCGCTGGGCGATCTCGCGCAGCAGCGCCTCGGGGTCGGCGACGGCTTCGATGCGTTCGTCCACCGCTGCCCGGACGCCTTCGAGGGCGCCGACGCGGGCGGCGAGCTTGAGCATGCGGCGCACCGCGTCGTCGACATGCGTCTCGCTGGTGCGGCCTTCGCGGACGGCCGCGACGAGGTGCTCGCCGTACACGGTGAACGGCCCTGGCATGGCGAGGTCGAGCCCGGCCTCGATGCCCTCGACGGCGTGGCGCGCGGCGCCCCAGTCGGAGACGTTGAAGCCGTCGAATCCGAACTCCCGGCGCAGGACCGCCATGAGCTCCTTGTGCGCGGTCATGGTGTGGCCGTTGACAGAGTTGTAGGCGGTCATGACGCCCCACGGGTGCACGGCGGCCGTGACCATCTCGAAGGGCCGCAGGTAGAGCTCACGAAGCGTCCGCTCGCCGATGATGTTGTCCACCGTGAACCGGTCGGTCTCGGCGTCGTTGCCCACGTAGTGCTTCATCGTCGTCCCGACGCCGCACTCCTGGACCCCGGCCACGTACGCCTGGGCGATGCGCCCGGTCAGGTACGGGTCCTCGCTGAACGCCTCGAAGTGGCGACCGCCCAGCGGCGACCGGTGCAGGTTGATGGTGGGCGCGAGCAGCACGTCCACGTTCTTGCGGCGGGATTCGGCCGCGAGCAGGTTCCCGATGCGGCGCACCAGTTCCGGGTTCCACGAGGCGGCCTGCGCGGTAGGGCTCGGCAGCGCGAGCGACGGGTCCGCGGCGGTCCAGAAGCGGCCGCGCACCCCGATCGGGCCGTCGGAGACGGTCATCGACCGCAGGCCCGCCTCGGGCACGGCGATCGTCCGCCACATGTCGAGCCCGGCCAGCAGGTCGGCCTTCGTCTCCAGGTCCATCTTCGCCAAGGCCGCTTCGACGGCCGCGTCGTACTCGGGCCTGTCGGCCGGAACGCTCCAGTCGCTCATGACGCCATCCTCTCAGTGTTCCTCGTTGATCCCGGGGGCATGGAAATCTTTGCACGCTTACCGAGTGATCGGTAGATTCCGTGTCTCAACTGTTACCCTCTATGCTCGGAGCACCCGCCCCCCCGCAGATTCGAGACGCCCATGACGAGCACGCAGCACAGCGCCCGCGGCCAGGCCCGCCGCGACGAGATCGTGCGGGCCGCCATCGAGGTCATCGCCGAACGCGGCTACCGCGGCGCCAGCCTCGCCGCCGTCGCCGAGAAGGTCGGCCTCACCCAGCAGGGGCTCCTCCATTACTTCCCGAGCAAAGAAGCCCTGCTCATCGGCGTGATCCAGTTCCGCGAACGCACCGACACCGGCGGCCGCGACACCACCGCCGAACCGATGACCATGGCCGCCACCATGGGCGTGGTGGAAGCGAACGCGCACCGCGAGGCGATCGTCCGCACCTTCTCCGCGCTCCTCGGCGAATCCGTCACCGAGGACCACCCCGCCGCCGAGTACTTCCGGCTCCGCTACCGCCGCGTCCGCGTGGCCCTCGCCGCCACCCTCCGCCAGGAATGGGGTGACCGGCTCCCGTCCGGGCTCACCCCGGAGGAGGCCGCGCCGCTCGTCATCGCGATCATGGACGGTCTGCAGTTCCAGTGGCTCCATGAGCCCGAGTCGTTCGACATGCCCGCTGCGTTCAGGGCCTTCGTCCGGCTCCTCGACCCGAAAGCGGCACCTTGACAGACAGCCCAGTGACCCTGCCCGCCCTCGACGCGCTGGCCTGCCCGAACTGCGGGGAGCCGCTCGCCCAGGCCGAACGGCGCCTGTCCTGCCCGAACGGCCACTCCTTCGACCTCGCCAAGCAGGGCTACGCCCCGCTGCTCGCGCCCGGATCGAACGCGACGACCGGCGACACCGCCGAGCAGGTCGCCGCCCGCGAGGACTTCCTCGACTCCGGCGTCTACGACCCGCTCATGGCGGCCGTCGCGAACGCCTCCCTCACCGACGCGCCCGGCGTGATCATCGAACCGGGTTGCGGCACAGGGCATTACCTCGCCGCCGCGCTGGCGGTCGACGACACGCGCGAGGGCATCGGCCTCGACACCTCGAAGTACGCGCTGCGGCGCTGCGCCAAGCGCGCCATTCCGGAGCGCGACCCGCGGCGAGCCGCCGCACCGCAGCGGCGTCCCGCCGCGGTGCTCGCCGACGCGTGGCAGCGACTGCCCGTACGCGACGGCGCGGCCGCCGCGGTCCTCAACGTCTTCGCCCCCCGCAACGCCGACGAGATCGCGCGCGTGCTCCACCCACGAGGAGCACTCGTGGTCCTCACCCCCCGGCAGGACCACCTGCGCGAACTCGTCGACGCCTTGGACATGCTGAGCGTCGACCCCGCGAAACCGCAGCGGACCGCCGATCAACTCGGCGCCCTCTTCGAAGCCGAGCGGACCGACGACATCCGGTATTCGATCGGTTTGGGACATGACGAGGTGCTGCGGCTCGTCGGCATGGGCCCGAGCGCCCGCCACCTCGACGCCGCCGAGCTCGCCGCGGCCGTGGCCGCGCTGCCCGAGAAGATCGAAGTGACGGTGTCCGCGAACGTGACCCGGTGGCGCAAGAAAGATTGATGGATTTCAATTTCTTGGATCGGTTCGAGTACTTGTCCTCGTTTGTCTCGACCAGTACGGTACGAACCAGCACCCACGAACCGGCTGGAGATGAGATCAGTGTTCGATGAGAAACGCGCGGCGCGGCGCGGCCTGGCCTTCGGCGCGACCGGACTGCTCGCCCTCGCCGGATGCGGCACCGGCGACGCCGCGGCCGAGGGGGCGGAGCGCTGGGCGATCCCAGACCAGGACTCGAACCTGCAGGGCACGATCGAAGTCCTCGAGACCCACGACCATGATCCCGATGCGTTCACCCAGGGCCTGGAGCTCGGCGAGCACCCCGAGTACGGCACCGTCTTCTACGAGAGCGCCGGGCTCTACGGCGAGTCGGACGTGCGCATCGTCGACCCCGCCACCGGTGACGTGCTGGCCTCCCAAGATCTCCCCGTAGAGGACTTCGCCGAAGGCCTCACCCTCACCGACGATGCGATCTGGCAGATCACCTGGCAGGAGCACCGCGCCTACAGACGCGACCTCGAGACCCTGGACATCGTCGAGACCGTCGAGTACGACGGCGAAGGCTGGGGGATCTGCTACGACGGCGAACGGCTCGTCATGAGCGACGGATCCGACCGGTTGACGTTCCGCGATCCGGCCACCTTCGAAGCGACCGGAACGGTCGCCGTCGAAGACATCGGCGGCGATCCGGTCTTCTCGATCAACGAGCTCGAATGCAGCCACGGGCTCGTGTGGGCGAACATCTGGCAGACCGATGACATCCTGGCGATCGACCCCGAGACCGGCGCCGTAGAAGCCCGTGTCGACGCCACCGGGCTCCTCCCCGAGGAGGAATCGGCCGGCGCCGACGTCCTCAACGGCATCGCCGCGGGCGAGGAGGACGGCACCTTCTACCTCACCGGCAAGCACTGGCCCAAGCTCTACCTCGTCCGCTTCACTTGGCCTTAAATCCGTTTCGCCGCCGGCCGGGACTGCGGTAGCGTCCCGGCCGTGACACCCGTACTGCGCACCGCGCGCCTCGTCCTCGAACCGTACGTTCCAACGGACGAAGAGGACTTCGTCGCGCTCTTCGGCGACCCCCGCGTCTCGCAGTGGATGGGCGACGGGCCCGAGCCCGAGGAGGCCACCCGGGCGCTGTTCCACCGCGTCTTCACGCACGTCTACGACGTCGACAAGTTCGACGTGTGGGCGGTGCGCGAGAACGGCGACCTCATCGGCCACGCCGAGATCAAACCCACCGAGGAGTCCGGCGGCCACGAGCTCATCTACGCCCTCGCCCACCGCGCCTGGGGCCGCGGCCTCGGCACCGAACTGGCCCGAGCGATCATCGACTACGGCTTCACCGCCCTCGGGCTCTCCGAGGTGCACGCCACCGTCGCCGACCAGAACACCGGCTCGCTCGCGGTCATGGCGAAACTCGGCTTCGAGCACGTGCGCGACAAGCCCGAGGACGACGGCTCCGTCACCAAGGTGCTCACCGTGAAGCGCCCCGGCGCGTAGCGAACCGCGCACACACCGTCCTCAAAGAACGGACCGGCCGCGAAAGCGGGAATTGCGCGGGAGGTGCGGGTAGGCCATGATGAGGTCATGGCCATCACACCCCTGGACCGATTGCTGGAGTACAAGATGCACCTCTTGACCGACTCCCGGCAGCCCCGCGCCTACGCCACCTGGTGGCAGGACCTCACCACAGCGGCCTTCTCCGCTTGGTTCTTCGGCGGCCTCATCCTCGACGTCAACGCCCACGCCCAAGGCTGGGCCGAATCGTTCTTCACCTGGTGGCACCTGACGTTCTACACCGGCTTCTTCGCCACCGCCGCCTGGATCGCCTGGATCTTCGTCCGCGCCCACCGCGCCGAGGGCCGCACCGGCATGGCCGCGGTCCCGCACGGATACGGCCCCGCCGTGATCGGCGTGCCGCTGTTCGTCCTCTCCGGCATCGCCGACATGATCTGGCACGAGGTGCTCGGCGTCGAGTCGAACCTCGCGATCCTCTTCAGCCCGTCGCACCTCACCCTCGCCGCGGGCGGCGTCCTCGTCGTCGCCGCGCCCCTGCTCTCGGCCTGGCGGCGCGTCGCGCTCGCCGCCGAACCGGAGCCGATCCCGCTCGAAGCCCGCATGGCCGCCCCCGCGCTCTCCCTCGGGTACATCACGACCGCGCTGGTGCTCTTCCTCGCCTACCTGGTGCCCCACGCGAACTCGCCGCACGCGGTGGCGGCGGCCCTGGAGGGCCCGAACGTCTACGACGGCTTCCCGGTGGCGGGCATCGTGTTCACCACGGTGCTCGTGCTCGCGCTGGCGGTCTCCATGACCGGCAGGTTCCGCCTGCCGCTCGGGTTCTTCACCGTCGCGTTCGCCTATCCGGCGGTCATGGTCGGCGCCTACACCGGTTTCGCCTACGGCGGGTACGTCTGGATCTTCCTGCTCTCGGGCGCGTGGCTGGACTTCCTGGTCTGGCTCGTCCGGCCCGAACTGCGCCGCCGCCGCGACCTGCTCGTGCTGGCCGGGGGCTGGGCCGTGCCGGTCTGGGCCGCGTTCCTCATCGCCACGGGCGCTGCCACCGGCGTGTGGCCGGCCGCCGAGATCGGTCTCGGCGCGCCCGTCGTCGCGGCCTTGGTCGGCGGCCTGTTCATGCTCGTGGTCCAGCCCGAGCGGCGCGACGTGATGCCCCCGGCCCCGACCGACCCCTCGCCGTTCGACGACGTGATCGCCCGCGCGAAGGCCATGACGGCCAACAAACCCGCGCAGTAGCGCACGGCCCCGGCGCGGAGCCGGGGCCGTGTTCGCTACTTCCTCAGCGCCGCAAGGCTTGCAGTCATCTGCTCGGCCGAGATGAGGGCGGTGCTCGTGCCCTTCGTGCGGCACGCGTACGCGCCCGCGACGCGGCCCGCGTCGAGCGCCATGGCGAGGTCGCCGCCCTGCGCCCGCGCCCAGAGCATCCCCGAGACGAACGCGTCGCCCGCGCCGTTCGAGTCCACGGGCGCCCAGTCGCTCCACCCGAGTTCGCGCACCGGGTCGATCGCGTCGTAGTGCTCGAGGGACCCGCCGCGCTCCAGTACGTACCCGCCGTGCTCGCCGTCCGTCGCGATCACGACCGAGGCGCGGCCGTTGTCGAGGACCCAGCGCATCGCCTTCTCGGGGTTCCCGCCGAGCCTCGCGGCCGACATGGTGACCAGGTCCGCGCGCTGGGCGAAGGCTTTCTGGTGCTCGGCCTCGCCGTCCCATCCGTGCAGGTCGGTCGAGACCGTCACGCCCTCGGGAACGGCGGTCAACACCGTCCTGGTGTGGTTCGGGATCGAGACGTGCACGTGGCGGGTCTCGGCCACGTGCGGCCCGAAGAACTCGGCGGGCATCCGCAGGTCGCGGTCGTGGCGGTAGTCGTAGAAGGAGAACCGGCGCCCGCCCGCGTCGACGAGGTTCACCGAGCGCGAGGTGCCGTCGGGGGAGATGAGGTGGCGGAAGTCGAGGCCGTGCTCCTCGTAGTGGCGGAGGACGAGGCGTCCCTGCTCGTCGTCGCCGATGTAGTCGATGAAGCGGGTGGCGAGCCCGAGGTGGAGGCAGCCGAGCGCGACCCCGTTGCCGGTGTGCGCCACGTAGTCGTAGATCGGTTCCACGCCGAGCGAGTCGCCCTCGCCGATCGCGATCTCGGGGACGCGCACGATGGTGTCGACGCCGACGCCGCCGACGACCAGGATGTCGAGCATGTGATTGCTTCCTTTGCAAGAGTTTGCAGTGAAATGTGGAACATGTTGCAGGACTCGACCTTAGGCCGAGTCCTGGCGTCGGTCAAGCCGCTATCGGACCACTCCGGCCCCGACCCGCCCCCGCCGGATCGCGTAGGCCAGCGTCGCCGCGCCGAGAGCGGGCCCCCAGAGCCAGAACGGGAACGACCAGACGATGTCGTAGGCGCCATGGCGCAGGCCCAAGGCGATCATGGGTACCGCCATGAACGTGAACACCGCGGCCATGATCGCCCCGGGGACGATCGCGATCATCGGCGGCACCGGCCGGCCCTTGACCGCGAACATCCAGAACGGCCAGCGTTCGCCCCACCGCTGGGTCAGGCCCAGGCACAGAATGCCGCCGCCGAGCGCGGCGAAGCCCAGGAGCAGGCCCCAGATCCGGGTGGCCGGGTCGAGCTCGTCGCCGAGCGGGCCGCCCATGTAGGCCCACGGCGTCAGCCAGGTCATCCGGACCAGGCCGTAGGGCAGCGCGCACGCGAAGGCGGTCCAGGCCGCGACCCGGCCCCATTTCGCGGCGCTGTCGGGGGCGAGCCAGCGGGGGGCGGGCTCGCCGTCGCGGCGCAGCACGAGCAGCTGGAGCGTCAGCGCGGTCCAGATCGCGGCGCCCGTGACGGTCCAGGCCTGTGCGAAGAGGTAGCCGCTCATCTCCGCGACGACGCGCCCGAGTTCCGCCGCGAAACCGCCCACGGCGGCGTAGTCGACGACTCCGGTGACGCCGAGGCCGGCGAGGACCGCTGCGATCGCGGCGGCGGTGAGGACTCGTGCGAGCGTGCCGCGCGCCAGGAGGATCGGGACCACGACGGCCGCGATCGGGAGCAGGAAGGCGACCAGGTACCCGGCGAACGAGATGAAGGTGGTGGTGGTGAGCAGCAGCCCGAAGACCGCCGCGTAGAGCGCGGTGAGCGGCCACAGCCGCGTTCTGGCCCTGGCGATGAGCAGCCCGAGGAGCCCTGCGGCGATGAGCGCGGCGGGCGCGATCCAGTCCGGGACCGCGGCGGGGAGGGGGATCGTGGGTTCGAAGAGGTCGTGCGAGTAGGGGCCGTGCTCGGGGTCGAGGAGCTGCCAGAGCCCGATCGGGAGGGCCAGGAGCGACCAGAGGAAGGCGGCGAGCACGGTCGTCCGCGTGAGCCGGGTGGGCCGCTGCAGCGGCGTAGTCGTTGTCATGCCTCCAGATTCGCGGTTTCGAGGGCCCGTTCCCTCCCGCGCGAGGGCGACTTCGCTCCCCTCGCAGGGGCGTCCGCGCTCCCCCTCGCGGGGGAGCGCCGGGAATCGGCGGTTGCGGGCGACTCTGGGCGGCAACACGGCCGAAGCGCGATTGCAATACCTGTTCGAGAAGGTCACGGGCTCATCACAAACAGGATCGGGTGTGGTCACGACCTGTGCCATCACCCCGGTCACTGCCATAGTGTGTAACTCGGATCACGCAGACCTCCAATCTCCCCTGTGATCCTCTCGAACAGAAAACTAGGAGCAACCATGTCTCGCTTCCCCCGGGCACTGCTGGCAGCCGCCACAGTGGGTATCACAGCGCTCTCGCTCACCGCGTGCGGCGAAGACTCCGGATCAGGCGGCACCGGCACTGACTGCGAGAGCGACGGCTTGAAGATCGGCACGATCCTGCCGCAGACCGGCTCGCTCGCATTCCTCGGCCCGCCCGAGTTCGCCGGTGTCGACCTCGCCATCCAGGAGATCAACGAGTCCGGCGGCGTGCTCGGCTGCGACGCCACCGTCATCCACCAGGACTCGGGCGACACCACTTCGGAGATCGCGAGCCAGTCCGCCGACGCGCTCGTCCGCCAGGGCGTCCACACCGTCATCGGCGCCGCCTCCTCCAGCGTGTCGCTCAGCTTCATCGACAAGCTCTACCAGGAGGGCATCGTCCAGATCTCGCCGGCGAACACGTCGCCCGAGTTCACGACGTACGCGAACGGCGACTACTACTTCCGCACCGCGCCTTCGGACGTCCTCCAGGGCCGCGTCCTGGCCGACACGATCATCGCCGACGGCCACAAGGACATCATCATCCTGGCGCTCCAGGACTCCTACGGCACCGGCCTCGCCGACGCCGTGGAGGCGAACTTCACCGAGTTCGGCGGCACGGTCATCGACAAGATCGTGTACGACCCGTCCGCGACCGAGTTCTCGGCCGAGGTCGGCAAGGTCGCCGACTCCGGCGCCGACGCGGTCGTCCTCATCACCTTCAACGAGATCGTCAACCTGGCCCCGGCCCTCGCCGAAGAGAACATGAGCGCGCAGGACCTCGGCTGGTACCTCGTCGACGGCAACCTCTCCAACTACGGCGACCAGTTCCCCGCCGGCTTCATGGAGGGCGCCAAGGGCACCTACCCGGGCGCCGACACCGCCGGCATCCAGGAACGCCTCCTCGAAGTGGACCCGGAGCTCGTCGACTTCACGTACGGCCCCGAGTCCTACGACGCCACCGTGCTCGCGGCCCTCGCCGCGATCCAGGGCGGCAAGGTCGACTCCGAGACCATCAAGGACAACCTGGTCGACGTCAGCCGCGAGGGCACCAAGTGCAACGGCTTCACCGAATGCGCCGAGCTCCTGGCGGACGGCGAGGACATCGACTACGACGGCTACTCCGGCCCCATCGAGTTCTCGCCTGAAGGCGACGTCACCGCCGCGACCATCGGCATCTTCCAGTACCAGGCCGACAACACGTTCGTGAACCTCGAGTACCGCTTCGGCGACCTCGAAGGCTAGGGCGCCGCTTCCCACGCACAAAGGCGATGCCCCCGGGGACCACAGGACCCCGGGGGCATCGCCTTATCCGTGTTCTAGCGAGCAGTACCGGTGAGCTTGCGAGCCGTCAGCGCGCACGGCCCAGCGTGCCCAGGTACAGCTCGACCACCTTCGGATCGTCGATGAGGCTCTCGCCCGGACCGGTGTAGGCGCTGCGGCCCTGGTCCAGCACGTAGCCCCGGTCGCAGATCTGGAGGCACCGCCGGGCGTTCTGCTCGACCATGACCACCGTGACACCGGTCTGGTTGATCTGCTTGGTGTTGAAGAAGACCTCGTCCTGCATCGCCGGGGACAGCCCCGCCGACGGCTCGTCCAGCAGCAGCACCGTCGGCTCCATCATGAGCGCCCGGCCCATCGCCACCATCTGCCGCTCGCCGCCCGAGAGCGAACCGGCCCGCTGCGCGCGCCGCTCGCCCAGGATCGGGAACAGGTCCGTCACGAAGTCGAACCGCGCCCTGAACGCCTTGGGCCGCAAGAACACCCCCATCTCGAGGTTCTCCTCGACCGTGAGCGTCGCGAACACGTTGTTCGTCTGCGGCACGAAACCGACCCCGAGCGGCACCAACTGGTGCGCCCTCCGGTTCGTGATGTCCTCGCCTCGCAGGGTCACCTTGCCGGCAGTGACCCCCACCAGCCCGAACATCGCCTTCAGCAGCGTCGACTTCCCGGCCCCGTTCGGGCCGATGATGCCCACCAGCTCGCCCTCGTTGGCGTACAGGTCCGTGCCGTTGAGGATCGACACGCCCGGCAGGTAGCCGGCCGTCACCTCGTCGGCGCGCAGCAGCGCCTCCTGCGAGGCTGCCAAGTGCCCCTCACGGGAGCACACTTCCGTGTCCGACTCCGGGACGGCCTCCAGGGGCACGCCCGTCGGCCCGATGCCGACCGCAGTCTCGTTGTCGCTCATGTCGTCTCCTAGTGCTGAGCCGCGTCGTGGTGGGCGCCCAGGTACGCGTCGATGACCCGCCGGTCCGCCGAGATCTGGTCCGGCGTGCCCTCGGTGATCAACTGCCCGGCGGCCATCACGGCCACCCAGTCCGCGATCTCGTGCACCATGTCCATGTCGTGCTCCACGAACAGGACCGTCATCCCTTCCTCGCGCAGGTCCTTGATGTGCTCCAGCAACGACTGCTTCAACGCCGGGTTCACCCCGGCCATCGGCTCGTCGAGCATGACCATCTTCGGATTGAGCATGAGCGCCCGGGCCATCTCGAGGAGTTTGCGCTGGCCGCCGGAGAGCTCCCCGGCGTAGTCCTCGCGCTTGTCGATGAGCTTGAACCGCTCGAGCAGTTCCATGGCCTTGGCGCGGTTCGCGGCCTCCTGGGCCTTCCACATGGGAGGGATCAGCCCGGCCCAGAACCGCTCGCCGACCTGGTTCGCGGCGCCGATGAGCATGTTGTCCATGACGGTCATGCGGGTGAGCGCCTTCGTCAGCTGGAACGTGCGGACCATGCCCGCCCGCGCCACCTGGTAGGAGCGCATCCGGTCGGCGCGGCGGCCGTCGAACACCCACTCGCCCCGGCTCGGCCGGTCGAAGCCGGTGAGCAGATTGAAGAACGTGGTCTTGCCCGCGCCGTTCGGTCCGATGAGCGCGGTGATGGTGCCCCGCTGGACCTCCAGGTGCTGCACGTCGACGGCGACGAGGCCGCCGAAGGCGCGGCGCACGCCGCTGGCCTTGAGGATCGGATCCTGTTTGGGCACACCGGGTTCGGTGCCCACGCCCGCGAGGGACGCGCGTGCCGCGGTGATACCCGCCCTGGCGTCGCCCACCGGCTCGGCCGGCTCGGTCTCCGGCTGCGCTTCATCGGACATCGAGCATCAGCTCCCTTCGGTTGCCGAGGATGCCCTGCGGCCGGAAGATCAGCAGCAGGACCATGCCGAGGCCCAGCAGGAAGAACACCAGCGGCCCCACCTGCGTCTGGTTCATGACCTCGGGCGAGATCAGCCCCGAGTTGATCGCCTCGCTCAGGCCCTGCGCGAGGATGTTGTACAGGAACCAGAACAGCGCCGCCCCGAGCACGGGCCCGAAGAGCCGGGCCGCGCCGCCGAGGATCAGGACGATGTAGAAGTAGAACGTGAAGTCGGTCGAGAACGTGTCGGGCTGCACGTTGGCGCGGGCCAGCGCGTAGACGAACCCGGCGACCGCGCCGATGAGACCGCCGATGGCCAGCGCCTGCATCTTGTACGCGAACACGTTCTTGCCCAGGCTCCGCACGGCCTCCTCGTCCTCGCGGATGCCCTTGAGGACGCGGCCCCACGGGCTGTGCACGAGCAGGCCGATGATCACCAGGAAGACGGCGATGAGCGCCCAGCCGACGGTCATGACCCACAGGTCCCGGTTCGAGTACTGGAGGTCGAACAGTCCGAAGTCGACGGTGAGGCGTCCGCCGTCCATGGAGACGAACGCGAACGTCCAGGACGCGTCCTTGGGGAACGGGTTCAGGTTGAAGAAGGGGTCCGAGAACTCGCGCATGCCGTCGGAGCCGCCGGTGTGCTCCGCCCAGACGGTGGCCCGGAAGAGCCGCCGTACGATCTCGGCTGCGGCGATCGTGACGATCGCGAGGTAGTCGGCGCGCAGGCGCAGGGTCGGTATGCCCATGAGCAGGGCCAGAACGACCGCGGCGCCCAGGCCGACGACGATGCCCCACCAGAACGGCAGCCCGAAGGTCGCCACCGAGAGGGCGAGGCCGTAGGCCCCGACCGCGGCGAACGCGGCCTGCCCGAAGTTGAGCAGGCCCGTGTAGCCGAACTGGAGGTTGAGGCCGATGGCGCCGAGCGCGTACACGAGCATCGTCGGCCCGATGGCCTGCGTGAGGGCCTGGCTGAGGACGAAGTGCCAATCCATTTCGCTCTCCTAGCCGATTCTCTCGCGGCGGCCGAGGATGCCCTGCGGCCGGGTGAGCATGATGATGATGAGGACGGCGAGCGCGCCGACGTACTTCAGCTCGGGCGCGATCACGAGGGTCGACAGCTGCACGAACACGCCGATGAGCATCGCGCCGACGAACGCGCCGAACGCGGTGCCGAGCCCGCCGAGGACGACGGCGGCGAACACCATGAGGAGCAGGTGCTGGCCCATGTCGAACTTGACGCCGTCGCTGATCGAGAGGAACACGCCCGACATGGCCGCGAGCGCGCCGCCGATGGTCCACACCAGGCGCACGACCTGCGTCACGTTGATGCCGGTGGAGGCCGCGAGCGAGGGGTTGTCGGCGACGGCCCTGGTGGCCTTGCCGAGGCGGGTGAAGACGAGGGCGAGGCCGACGGCGACGCACACGGCGAGCGCGATCAGGCCGGTCGCGACCTCCTTGGGGGCGATGACGAGCCAGCCGAAGTCCCAGGGCTTCTGGCCCACGTACTCGTCGTAGCGCTGGCGTTCGCCGCCGACGAAGAAGAGCGTCGCGAAGCGGATGAGCAGGGCCACGCCGATCGAGATGATCATCATCGAGACGAGGCCGGTGCCGCGTTTGAACAGCCGCGACCACAGGCCCCAGTCCTGGACCCAGCCGAAGGCGGCGCCGAGGAGGACGGCCGCGATCGCCGCGACCCACACCGGGACGCCGAGGGAGATGTTGAACAGGAGGGCCATGACCCCGCCGAAGGTGACGAGGTCGCCGTGGGCGAAGTTGGTGAGTCCGGTGGTGCCGAACACCATCGAGAGGCCGACGGCCGCCAGGGCGATCATGAGCCCGAAGTGGAGACCCGACACGAGCAGGCTGGCGGCGCGGGTGGCACCGCCCTCGTCCTCGATCTCGCCGAGGTTCTCGCCGTTCTCGGCGCCGTCGTCGCTCGACTCGCCGTCGGGGTCGCCGGTGGCGTCGCCGCCGGAAGTGGAGGGTTCGTCCCCGCCGGGGCCCGCGCCGCCGACGACCTGCGTGTCGAGCGGGAACAGCACGGTCCTGTCGGAGCTGATGTGGACTTCGAGCTCCGGCCTGCCGTTGCGCACGACCAGACCGTCGGGGAGGGTGGACTCGTCGAGGGTGACGACGTAGTCCCCGCCGGCGTCGAGCGGTACGGCCCAGGTGCCGTCCTCGGCGCTCTCGACCGTCGCGATCTCGGTGCCGGAGGCGTCGGACACGGTGATCGAGACCCCCGCGACCGGTTCGTCCTGCTGGTTCTCCAGGGTGCCGCGGACGCCGAAGGCGTCCTGGGCGAAGGCGCTGCTGTTCACCCCCAACCCCAACAACAGGCCGGCGAACGCAGCCGACAGCAACAACACTGCACGTCTCAATGGGCCCCCTCGGGAGGTTTGGGCTTCGGAACCCGCGCATCGTGGATTGTTCGAGAAACACGAAACGACGGGAGTGACTCGGATCTTATGGAGACGTGAGTAACAACTGCAGGTCTCGTTATCAAACCGTTGCCGTTGTGGCTCAGATGTTATCGGCGGTCACCGTCGTTGCGACCGGTTGTGCCCTACGTCCGTTGCGGCCGTATTCGGGTCCGATGACATCCCTGCGACATTCCCGCTCGACCGTCCCGGGCCCCCGAGTTCCCCTCCGGACACCGCCCGGCCACGAGGTGTGAGAAGATGTTCGGCGCCTGGGGCAGTAGCTCAGCTGGTTAGAGCAGGGGACTCATAATCCCTGGGTCGCGGGTTCAAGTCCTGCCTGCCCTACAGAGCGAAGGCCCCGCGAATGGCGGGGCCTTTTCTCATGCCCGGATTCCGTTCAAAAGTTATGTCGTATTTCAACCTCGAAACGCCATTCATGTCCTTCTGTCTTGTTGGTGTCTGTCTTTACTCTTGAGACATGCGTCGAAGTTTTCGTGTCCGTTTGTACCCAACTGCAGAGCATGAGCAAGTTCTGAGCCGCAGCTTGGGTTGCGTGCGCGTCTGGAACTAAGTCCTCAACTGGCGCAAGGAACTCTGGCAGGAGAAGAGGATCCTCGCTGCCTCCAGGTTCTTGGCGAACATCGAGCGCCAGAAGGACTTCGAGCTCCTCAATGAGGTGTCGAGCGTGCCGCTCGAGCAGGCCCTGCGGCATCAGCACCGGTTCTTCGTGAACTTCTGGGAGAAGCGTGCCAACTTCCGACGAGCAAACGCTGCTCGAACCTCGAATGCGGGCATGTGCTCGCTGAACTTCCGTTGGATGTCCGGAAGTGGACCTGCCCAAGCTGCGGCACCCGGCATGATCGGGATCTGAACGGTGCGAAGAACATTCTTGCCGCCGGGCTGGCGGTGTTGGCTGAGGAACAGGGCCGGAATGCACCTCCGGAGCAATCCGATCCCTCAGCTGACGAAGCCTGTGTAAGACCTTGGGAGCATTCGCCTCCGGGACAACGGGTGTTGAAGCAGGAAGCGCTCCTCAGCGAGGTCAATCTCCTCTGGTGAGCCTGAGACGATGCCAAGAGTCATCTGCTCTTACTTGTGAGAGGTCAAGCCAAGAGGCTGCGTCTCCACCTACCCGGCTGGTCTGGGTTTGCGAAGGTGCACGAGCTCGACGCCGGGCCTGCCCGGTCCGCGGTGGGACTCGGTGTATCCCAGGCGCCGGTAGAGGCGCAGGTTCGGTTCGCTCTTCGCGCCCGTGAACAGCGCGAAGTGCGCAGTGCCTTCGGCCGCAAGGCCTTCGAGGGCCGCGATCAGCCGCGAGCCGATGCCCCGGCCCTGCAGATCCGGGGCCACCGCGATCCGGCCCAGATGCAGAGCGTCGCCTTCCTGTCGTGCGCGTCCCGCGCCCACGATGCGGCCGTTCAAGACCGCTTTCAGGACACAGGCGGCATCGATCTGCGCCGCGACCTCCTCCAGCGTCTCGACCAGCGGCGGGAGGAACGGGTCGTCGTAGAGCTGCGCTTCGCTGACATAGGCGGCGCGCGAGAGGGTCAGGATCTCGCCGGCGTCGGCCGGCTCGGCAGGGGCGATGACGGGTCCGGCCATGGCGGGAGCCTAAACCCGGCCCGCCTGCGGGGCAAGCCGGATTCCGCCAGGCCGGACCGGTTCTCTACCAGGGCACCACTTCGGTCGCGAAGTACTCGTTGCCCTCCTGGAAGAAGCCGCCGTTGGGGCCGTCCTCAGGGAGCAGCGCCAGCTTCACCGCGGCCCGCGCGGCGTCCTCGGGCTTTCGCCAGCCCCGGTTGCCGTTCAGATCGGTCGCGGTGTAGCCCGGGGTCATCGCGTTGATCTTGACGCCGGTGGGCGCCAGCTCCTTGGACCAGGACACGGTCAGCATGTTCAGCGCCGATTTCGAAGCGCCGTAGGCGCCGCCCTGCATCGCCGCGAATTCGTGGTCGCCGGTCATGAAACCCAGGGAGCCGACCTCGCTGGAGACGTTCACGATCCGGCCCGCATCCGCCTTGCGGATGAGCGGCAGGAACGCGTTGGTCACCGAGACGACTCCGATCACATTGGTCTCGAAGACCTTCCGGGCCGTCGCGACCGTGAGCTCGCTGGTGTTCCAGTCCCCGTCCGCCAGGGCGATGCCCGCGTTGTTGACGAGCACGTCGAGCTTCCCGAACTCGTCCCCGACCCGTGTCGCGGCGGCCGCGACCAGGGCTTCGTCGGTCACGTCGAGGTGCAGGAAGCGGGCGTCCAGGCCTTCCTCTCGGAGCGATGCGGCGGCCTGCTCGCCGCGCTCCGGCGAACGGGCCCCGATGAGGACCGTGTGGCCCTCGCTTCCGAGGGCGCGGGCGATGTGGAATCCGATGCCCTTGTTGGCGCCGGTAATGAGGGCAACCCGGTTACGAGCGGTCTTGGGTGTCTGGTTCTCGGTCATGTCGACGAGCCTGCGCTCGATTGCGGGCCCTGCAAAGAGGACCGCTTATAGTGGTACCGGCCGTACCTGGTTCCGGCCGGCGATCCGGGGCATGATCGTGGGCATGGACCGCCAGCAGCTCGCCGACTTCCTCCGCACCCGCCGTGCCGGACTCCGGCCCGGCGACGTGGGGCTGCCCGAGGGGCCGCGGCGGCGCACGCCCGGACTGCGGCGCCAAGAGGTCGCGCAGCTGGCCGGAATCTCGGTGGAGTACTACATCCGCCTGGAACAGGCCCGCGGGCCGAAGCCGTCGCGGCAGGTGCTCGGCGCGCTGGCGCGGGCGCTGATGCTCGTCCACGACGAGCGGGCCCACCTGTTCAATCTCGCCGACGAGCGGCCCGACACGAGCGCTTCGAGTCGCGGCGACGTGCCGCCGACGATCCGGAACCTTCTGGCCGGGCTCGACGACTTCCCGGCGTACGTGGTGAACGCGGCGTACGACATGCTCGCCTGGAACCCGCTCGCGGACCGGCTGATGGGGTGGCTCTCGAAGCTGGCGCCCGAGCAGCGGAACATCCTGCGAACGAACTTCTCCGGTCCGCATGCCGCCGCGGCCCTGTCGGATTCGCGCTATGCGGGGTTCCTGCGCCAATGCGTGGCCGACGTGCGCGCCTCGCTCGCCCGCGACCCCGGGGACGTCGTGCTGCGGGCGCTCGTGGACGAACTCCTGCGGTCCAGCCCCGAGTTCGGGGAGCTGTGGGCCGACCACGAGGTCGGCGTCCGCACCGTCCAGAGCAAGCAGGTGGTGCACGAGGAGTACGGGCCGCTCGAGTTCGACTGCCAGGTCTTGGAGGTGCCCGGCACCTGCTTCCGGATGATCTTCTATGTGCCGCAACCGAATTCGCGCACCGCAGAAGTGTTCGCGACGATGGCCGCATTGGCGCCCGTCACTCCCGAAACCCCCGCGCGCCGTTCGTAACGCCACGGCGATCGACATCACGCCGGAATTTCATCTCCAGGACTTTTGCTCGGGCGGCGAGTGTATCTATGCTTGGCCCCAGAGGCGCGACAACCGCCTCCCGCTCTTGAACAGCGACCGGTAAGGCAAGGACGCAGCCGGTGACAGCCTCAGCGTTCTCACCCTCCCCACTTCCTTCCCGGAGCTGCTCCCATGCGCATGCCCCTGTTCGCCATGTCAATCGGTGCGTTCGGCATCGGCACCGCCGAGTTCGTCATCATGGGCATCCTGCCCCAGGTCGCCGCCTCCTCGGGCGTCTCGCTCGCCGAGGCCGGCCTCGCCGTCTCGGCCTACGCCATCGGCGTCGTCCTCGGTGCCCCGCTGCTCACCGTCGCCACCACCCGCGTCCCCCGCAAGCCGCTGCTCATCGCCCTGATGGCGTGGTTCGCGGTCGCGAACCTCGTCACCGCCCTGGCCCCCGACTTCGGGACCCTGCTCGCCTCCCGGTTCTTCGCCGGACTCCCGCACGGCGCGTTCTTCGGCGCGGCCGCGGTGGTCGGCGCGAGCCTGGTCTCCTATGAGCGGCGCGCCCGCGCGATCTCGGGGATCATGTCCGGCCTCACGGTGGCGACGATCATCGGCGTGCCCGCGAGCGCGCTGCTCATCGGGCAGTTCTCCTGGCGCTGGATCTTCGCGGCCGTGGCCGCCCTCGGTCTGGTCGCCGCCGCCGCGATCTGGGCCACGGTGCCCGACACCCGCGGGGTCATCGTGCCGACCAAGGCCGCCGACGAGATCCGGGCGATCCGCTCCAAGCGCGTCCTGCTGCCGCTCATCACCGGCGCGGTCGGCTTCGGCGGCATGTTCGCGGCCTACACGTACCTGACGCCGATCCTCGAGGAGGTCACCGGCCTCGGCGCGGTCGCCATCGCGATCACCCTCGCGGTGTTCGGCCTCGGCCTCACCGCCGGGAACATCGTCGGCGGCCACGTCGCCGACCGCGCCCCGATCCAGGGCCTGTTCGCCTCGTTCACCACCATCGCAGCCGTGATGCTGATGATGTACTTCACGATGGCGAACCCGGTCCTGGCGATCGCCGGGGTGTTCCTGATGGCGCTCTCGTCCTCGCTGGTCGGCCCCATCATGCAGCGGCTGCTGCTCGACGGCGCCCACGCCGCCCCGTCGCTCGCCTCCTCGCTGCACCACGCGGCCTTCAACCTCGCCAACGCGAACGGCGCCTGGCTCGGCGGTCTGGCCCTCTCGGCCGGGCTGAGCCTCACCGCGCCGATCCTCGTCGGCGTCGGCCTGGCCCTGGCCGGTCTCGCCCTCTCGGTCCCGCTCGCGCGGGCCCACGCCGAGGCCGAGGTCGTGCCGGTGGTGCCGAACCACCTGACCACCGCCGAACTCGCCCGGGCCTCGTAACCGCAGGTCTCCTGAACCGGCTGCGCCGCCCGCGTCAACCGCCGGGCGGCGCAGCCGTGTCCGGAGGGCGCCGATCGCATGTCCCACTTGGTTCCCCAGGCCGCGTGGCGCCGACGGAGTCGGCAGGCCCGCGCACGTACCCGATGATCACCGCCAGGACCGGCCTGCTCCCGGCCCGCATCATCAGCCCGGGCGTGCGTGCGATCCTCGGCGCCGTCTCGCAGCCTGGGGAACCGTGTTCCTACGGGATCAGCACCACCTTGCCGGTCGTGGCCCGGTTCTCCAGCGCCCGATGGGCTTCGGCCGCCTCGGAGAGCTTGAAGGTGTGCACCGCGGGCCGGAGGTTCCCGGCCGCGAGCGCGGCGAGCGAGCGCTCTTCGAGGGCCCGCAGACCGCCCAGTTTCTGGAGGAGTTTCGGTCCGAGCGCGCCCGAAACCGTGAGGCCGCGGCCCACGATGTCCTCGACCGTCGCCTCGGTCGCCTTCCCGGCCGACCATCCGAAGACCACCATCCGGCCGCCGAATCCGAGCCGGTCGAAGGCGGCCCGCCCGGTCTCGCCGCCGACGGAGTCGAACAGCAGCGTCGCCTCGCGGCCTTCCAACGCCTCGTCCAGCACCGAGGTCCAGTCCTCGGCCTTGTAGTCGATCGCCGTGTCGGCCCCGTTCGCGGCGACCTGCCGTACCTTGTCCGGCCCGCCCGCGAGGCCGATCACGTAGGCGCCCGCGTTCTTCGCGGCCTGCACCAGCAGTGTGCCGATCCCGCCGGCGGCGGCCGGGACGATCACCACGTCCTCGGCGCTCACCGGGCCGATCGACAGGACCATGAGCGCGGTCCGGCCGGTGCCGATCATCGCGATCGCCTCCGCGTACCCGGCGCCCTCGGGGATCTCGTGCACGTGCTCGACTTCGCGCACGGCCTTCTCGGCGTACCCGCCGGAAGCGAATCCGAGATGGGCGACCACGCGCTTGCCGATCCACGAGCCGTCGACGCCCTCGCCGACCGCGTCGACGATCCCGGCCGTCTCGCGGCCGGGGATCATCGGCAGGTCCGGGAGCGGGTACGGGCCGTTCCTGTCGCCGCTGCGGAAGGTCGTGTCGAGCAGGTGGACCCCGGCGGCGCGGCTGTCGATGCGCAACTGCCCGGGACCGGGCTCGGGGTCGGCCGCCTCCTCGTACACGAGCACTTCCGGGCCGCCGAATTCGTGTTGCCTGATCGCCTGCATGTCGTCCCTCACTGTCGTTCAGATGCGCTGTCTCGGTGGGTATGGGGACAACTGTAGAAACGGGACGACTGGGCCCGCATCTGTCGGACGACTGGAGCCGGCCCGGACCTTCGCCATCCGCTTGCCGCCGCAGCCCGGCCCCGGCGTGGTTGCCGCCATCGGAGGTCGTGGCGATGTTCACGATCCCCATGTCCAACCCCGTTTCGTAATCCTGGGTCGACGCCCAAGCCGCTCAGCAGCTCGCGGCGTTCCTGCCTGCATCGGTCGGCCTCCCGCGGGTGGCCGGCCGCCTGGTAGGCGTCGGCCAGCGCGCGCAGGCTGCGCGCCTGTCGCAGCGGATCGGGCATCGCGGCGAACACGTCGCAGGCCTGTCTGCCCATGCGCACGGCCCGGCGGAGGTCGCCGTCGGCGGTGTGGAGCTTGCACAGCACACGGGCCTTCACCGCGAGGGTCTCCGAGGTCTCGTACCGGTCGAGCGGCGCCGCCTTTTCGAGCGCGTCCCTGGCGTGGTCGAGCTGCTCGGTGTCGACGTAGAGCTCGGCGAGCCAGTAGGTGTAGACGAGCTGGTGCCGCCAGGCGTTGACCTGCTCGACCAGTTCGAGGCCGTGCAGCAGCGCGGCCTCGGCGCGCGGGTAGTCCTGGTCGGCGTGGTGCACCGCGGCCTGCCGGAAGTAGAGGCGCGCCCGGTAGTACTTGGAGGGGTGGTCGCGCAGCATCTCGGCGATCTCGTGGCACAGCTCCTCGGCGGTGCTGATGCGGCCCTGGTCGGCGTACAGCTCCGAGAGCGACAGCAGCGGGTAGACCGTGGTCGGCCCGTCCTCGGCGGACGCGTCGAGCTCGCGGGCCTTCAAGAGCAGGGTCTCGGCTTCGGCGAAGATGCCCATGCGGCGGAGCACCGTGCCGAGGGAGGTCAGGACCTCGACCTGGACGTACCGGTTCCCGGAGCGTTCGGCGGCGAGCATCGCCTCGCGCAGCAGCGAGACGGCCTCCCGGTAGCGGCCGAGCTGGGTGAGCGTGGTGGCGAGGTCGTTGCGGGCCTTCCCGGTCGCGTCGCCGTGCGGGGTCAGGCGCAGGTATTCGAGGGTCTTCTCGGCGAACGTCTTGGACTGGTGGAGGTCTCCGGACGCGTAGGCCACGGCGTCCGCGAGCGCGAAGGCGCGCACCGCGTCCATGGGCTCGTCGGAGCGCACGCCGGTCTCGATGCCGCGTTCGGCGACGAGGGCGAGCTCGGAGAGCTCGTACTGCGAGTCGGCGAGCGGCCGCCGCCCGGTGAGGTCCTCCCGGTACCCCGCGTCGGCGAACGCGATGAGCCTGGTCAATAGCCGCGAGACCTGCGGGTGGCCGTTCCATTCCAGGAAAGTCGCCACGATGTTGCGGTATTCCAGCACCGGGAGCCGGGTCGAGCCCTTCGCGTACCACGCCACCGCCTGCTCCCGGAGCCGTTGCAGCGCAGCCGGGTCGAACGCCGCTTCGGCTTTCCGTCGGGCGTATTCGCGCACCAGGTCGTGGAAGCGGTAGCGGCCCGGCCGGTACTCGTCGATGCGGTGGGCGGTGACGAGGTTGGCCAGGAGCCGTTCGGCCGCTTCGGGTTCCCAGGTGACGAGCGCGCACGCGAGGCCCTTCGAGAAGTCGGTCCCCGGCAGGCACGCGAGGTTGAGGTACAGCAGTTCCTCTTCGGGCTCGAGGGCCTGGTAGGACAGGTCGAACGCGGCCGCCACGGTGGTCGTGGGGTCGCCTTCGACGGCGAGGCGGGAGAGCCGGTCGTGCCCGGCGAGAGCCGTGGCGGTCGCCGCCAAGGTGGTGCCGGGTTGCGCGTCGAGGTTGGTGCCGACGATCCGCAGCGCCAGTGGCAGGCCGCCGCAGAGCTCGGCGACCCGCCGGGCCGCTTCGAGTTCGTGCGCGACGCGGCTTTCGCCGATGAGGCTCTCGAGGAGGCGCACCGAATCGCCGCCGTCGAGCGCGCCCACGGTGACCTGCCGGATGTCGTGTGCGGCGGCGAGATCGGGGAGCCGCCCGCGGCTCGTGACGACCGCGACGCACCCGGCCGTCGCGGGCAGCAGCGGCTGCACCTGGGCCGAGTTCCTGGCGTTGTCGAGGATGAGCAGCATCCGGGTGTCCGCGAGACGCGAGCGCAGCAGCGCGGCCGCCTCGTCGAGATCCGACGGGATCGCCTCGGTGGGGACCCGCAGCGCCCGCAGGAACCCGGCCAGCGCGTCGAGCGGCGCGAGTGACGGCGTCCGGTCGAAACCGCGCAGGTTCACGTACAGCTGCCCGTCCGGGAACCGCTCGCGGACCAGGTGCGCCCAGTGCAGCGCCAGCGTGGTCTTCCCCGAGCCGCCGATCCCGGAGATCACGGCGACCTGCGGGCCCGCATCGAGGAGCCGGTCGAGGACCGCCAGCTGTTCGGTGCGGCCGGTGAAATGGATGCTGTCGGAGGGCAGCTGGGCCGGGGCGGGGAGTTCGGCTCTCGGTTTGGGCGGCTCGGGTTTCGGTGCGGCCCTGAGGGACGGGTCGTCGCGCAGGATCGCGGTGTGGAGGTCCTTGAGGCGCCTGCCGGGGTCGATGCCGAGTTCCTCGGAGAGTTGGCGGCGGATCGACTCGTACACGTCGAGGGATTCGGCGGGCCGGTCCTCGCGGTAGAGCGCGGTCATGAGCAGTTCGGCCGTGTGCTGCCGGTACGGGTGCGCTTCGAGGACGCGCCGCAGGTCGGCCACGACGGATACCCCTGTGGCGAGCGAGAGTTCGAGTTCGGCGCGGGTCTCCTCGGCGGCGGCGCGTTCCTCGTCCCAGCGGCGGGCCCCGGCCTCGATGACGCGGCCGCCGAGTCCGGCGAGGGTGGGTCCGCGCCACAGGTCGAGGGCTTCGCGGAGGCTCGCGAGGGCCGCTTCGGGTTCGGAGGCCGCCTCCTGCTCGCGGGCGATGCGGACGGTCCGCTGGAAGCGCAGCGAGTCGAGCTTCTCGGGGCGCACCCGGAGCCGGTAGCCGTCGCCGACGGTCTCGAGTTCGCTGGTGCCGGCGGAGAGCAGGAGTCCGCGGGCGCTCGCGACGGTGTTCTGGATCTGCCGCCGCGCGGTCGCGGGCGGCACCTCCTCCCAGATCGCGTCGACGAGCTTCGGCAGGGGCACCACGTGTCCGGCTTCCAGGAGCAGCACGGCGAGCAGGCGTGGCAGGGTCCGCCCGGGGAGCGCCACGGGCAGGCCCTCCCAGGCCAACTGCAGGGGCCCGAGGATGCCGAAGTCCACGGTCCACCTCCCGGGGGAGTCGAGGTGCGGCCGTCATTGCATGGGGACGAATCCAGTCTATGGGCAGTTCATGATCAATTGGGAACGCTCGCTTCGGGTTTGCGCAGAGTGACGATGCAGGTACCGGTTTTTGTCTCGTGAACGACTCGTGAAGGTCTTGACGCGGCCGCCGCGATGCTCGACGTATCGAGCGAAGGAGGAGCGATGTTCACGAGACAGCGTCCCGAGTCCCAGACCAGGCCGCAGGAGGCCCGCGCCAGGTTCCGGAGCGGCCTGGTCGCCACCACGAGCGGCTGGTCGCACGGGTATGTGCAGGCGAACCTGGTGTCGGTCCCGGCCCGCCATGCGATCGCCTTGCGCCGCTTCGCGGTGCGCAACCCGCGGGCCTGCCCGCTGCTGGACGTGGTGGGGCCCGGCCGGTACCGGACCGAGTTGGCGTTCGGCGCGGACCTGCGTCGCGACCTGCCGGCCTACCGGGTGTGGCAGAAGGGCGAGCTGGTCGCCGAGCGCACCGATGTGGCGGATCTGTGGAGCGGCGACCTGGTGACCTTCCTGATCGGCTGCACCTTCACGTTCGAACCGTTCCTGGAGCGGGCGGGCATCCCGTTGCGCCACCTCGAGCAGGGCGTCAACGTCCCCATGTACCGCACTGCGCTGAAATGCCTGGGCGCCAGGCGGTTCCGCGGCCCGGTGGTGGTCTCGATGCGGCCGGTCCCGGCTGCGATGGCCGACCACGCGGCGGCGATCACCGGCGACATGCCGTACGCTCACGGCGCGCCCGTTCATATTGGACGACCGGCCGCGATCGGCATCCGCGATCTCGCCCGCCCCGACTTCGGCGAACCGGTGCGGCTCCACGACGGCGACGTGCCCGTGTTCTGGGCCTGCGGCGTGACCCTTCAGGAAGCGGTGGTCAGGGCCAGGCTGCCGTTCGCGATCACGCACGCGCCGGGGCACATGCTCATCACCGACCGCCGCGCCAAGATCAACGGCACCGGCGAGATACGCGTCATCGGCTAAGCCGGGCCCGGGGTCGCCCCCGCCGAGGCCGGGGCCGGCTCGGGCAGGCGGAACAGGCCCAGGAACCGCTCCGCCATGGCCTGGTCGCCCTGGACGGTGACCCGGCCCGCGTGCAGCGAGACGTCGAGGCTGCGGCTGCCCAGGGTGAGACGCTTCAGTGTCTCGGCGTCGGTGCGGATCACCGCGTGCGGGTGCTCGGGCCGGCCCGGCGCGAGGAGCAGCTGCGCGTCGATGATCTCGGCGATGAACGGCCGGTCGTCGACCCAGAGCTCGAACGCCGCGTCGAAGCCCCGCGCCGCCACGGGCATGAACAGGGTCCGCATCGAGAGGATCAGCGCGTCGGCGCCCATCGGCGCGTCGAGCGGGATCGCCGCCGAGCGCGCGCCCCAGCGCAGCAGGAACACGATCACCGGCTCCAGATCGCGGCCCCACTCGGTGAGTTCGTACACTTTGGACGCGGCAGGGGGCGGCAGGCGGCGCTTGGAGATCACGCCGTGCGACTCGAGTTCGCGCAGCCGCTGGGAGAGGACGTTCGCGCTGGCCCCGTGGAGGCCCGCGCGGAGGTCGGTGAAACGCTTGGGGCCGAGCAGCAGTTCGCGGACGATGAGGAGCGACCAGCGTTCGCCCACGAGGTCGAGCGCGTGGGCGGCCGGGCAGCCGTCGCCGTAGGTGCGCACGGTTCCTCCAAGAAACGGCGGGAGTGAAACCGCAGGTGAATCCCATTGCGGTAGTACGTATTCATCATAGAGTCACGTAAGACGAGAAGCTAGTCCTGGTTAATGACCATAAGATCTCGAAACGGTAACGTGCGCTCTGTAAAAGGTGCGTGTCCAGCGGCCGGTCCCGCTTGCGCCCGGGCGGATCCTGCGGCACCATTCAGGGCGTGCCAGAACTGACCGCCTCCTCGCTGATGGAGCACCACCAAGCCGCCAGCACGCTGCTCGCCCTCCTCGAAGGCAACGGCCGATTCGTGGCCGGCGAGCCGCGATACAAGCGCGACATCGTCGCCGCCCGCGAGGCCGCGCCCGGGCAGACGCCCAGCGCCGCGGTCTTCACCTGCATCGATTCGCGCGTCACCGCCGAGAGCGTGTTCGACTGCGACTTCGGGCAGCTGCTGGTGGTCCGCACGGCCGGGCACGTCCCCGACCGGGCCGCGGTCGGCTCCCTCGAGTTCGGCGCCGCCGAACTCGGCGTCTCCCTCGTCGTGGTCCTCGGCCACGAGCGGTGCGGAGCGATCAACGCGGCCCTGCACGCGGTCGAGGACGACTCCCACGACCCGCGGACCGGTTACCTCGTCGAGCAGCTGTGGCAGCCCGCCTCGCAGGCCTGGGCGGAGACGAAGGACCCTGAGGATGCCGCCTCGCGCGCGCTGCGGCTGCAGGTCCGCCGCACGGTCGCCGATCTGGGCCGCCGCGAGAACCTCGACGGGGTCCTGGTGGTCGGCGCGGTCTACGACCTGGACACGGGCAAAGTAACGCTCATCGACGAGAACTGATCGCGAAGAGCTGTCAGAATCAGGGTATGAAAGACCTACCCTTGACCGAGGCCGAGATCGAGCTCGCGCTGTCGGAACTGCCCGGCTGGAGCCATATCGGCGATCGCCTGGAGCAGACATGGACCTTCGACGGCCACCTCCAGGCCCTCGCCGCCGCGACCGCCGTCGGCTTCCTCAACGAGCAGCGCGACCACCACGCCGACCTGACGATCAACTACAACCGCCTCCGCGTCTCGACGACCACCCATTCCGCGGGCAACAAGGTCTCCGCGAAGGACACCGACCTCGCGCGGGCGGTGGGCGACCTTCTGGCGCTTTCGGTCGCCGACTTCCTGGAATAGCGCGGGAGTGGCCGCTGCGCTTCGTGATGCGCCTGCGCCCCTGACGCGTACCACCTGTGGAAACGGGGGACGCGACAGGCCTTCGTCTCTGCGATGATGAAGGAAGCACAGGTGGGAGCACGTCATGGACGCATATGCCGCTCGGGCCTCCGGGACCGACAAGCGCATCGCCCTCGACCGCCTCGCCAGGGCCCGGCGCAGGGGCATGATCGACTCCCGGGAGTACCGTCTGCGGCGTCAGCTGGCCGAGCAGGCCGACAGCGTCGCCGACCTCCAGACGCTCCTGCTGGACGTCGGCGACGACGAGCTCGGCCGGGACCACTGGCGTTACGGCCGCTGGCGCGGGCCGGTCAAGGACGGCCGCGAACTCGAGATCCAGCGCTTCGTGGGGGCGCTGTTCCTCTTCGCCGCGCTCGTCGTGGTGGTCGTCTGCGTGTCGGTCGCGATCGTGCTCTACGAGCACTGGAACTAGCAGTGCGCGCCTAGGCGACGAGTGCCTTCAGCTTGTCCCGCAGGCCGTCGAGGGACTCGGCGATCCACGGCATCTCCAGCGGGTCGTTCGAGAGCAGCGCCGCGAGGCGCTCGGAGTCGGACTCGCCGTAGATGCCGGGGACCGCGACGCGGATCGTCAGCGCCGCCGGGTCGTCCCCGAACGCGTCCCCGGCGATGACCACGATCCCGAACTCGTCCAACAGGACCCTCGCCAGGTCGGCGCTCGTGCGCACGCCCCAGCGCTCGGCCAGCGCCGCGCGCAGCGGCGTGAACTCCGGCCACACGTAGAAGCCGCCCTGCGGGACGCGAACGTCGCAGCCGACGGCCGCGAAGGCCTCGGCGACGGCGTTCGCGACCGCGCCGTGCAGCCGCCGCGCCATGGCGACCCGGTCGACGAGCTCGGCCGGGTCGGACCAGGCGTACGCGGCGGCGTGCTGCATCGGCAGCGGAGCGGAGGACCACAGCTCGGAGGCGACGCTCCGCGCCGACTCCTGGAGCCGCTGCCCCAGTTCGGAATCCGGGCCGTTCTTTGGAAAGCGTGCTGCGCCGATGCGCCAGCCGCCCAGGGCGTAGTTCTTGGACAGGGCCGTGGTCGTCACCGTCCGCTCGGGCGCCCACCGGCTGGGGGAGGGGAACGCGCCGGGCTTGAACATGAGGTCGCGGTAGATCTCGTCGGCGACGATCACGAGGTCGAGTTCGCGCGCCGCCGCGCACAGGGCCTTCACCGACGCTTCCGAGGCGAGGCGCCCGGTCGGGTTGTCCGGCAAGGTGGCCACGACGAGGCGCGGGTCGCGGCCCGCGGCGCGGGCCTCGCGCACGGCCGCGACCATGAGCGCGGCGTCGGGGACCCCGCCCTCGCCCGCGGGCACGGGCACCCGGATCGGTTCGCGGCCGAGCAGCTGCGACTGGGCCGCGTAGGACACCCACGCGGGCTGGGGGAGCACGACCTCGCCGCCGATGGCGTGCTGGAGCGCGAACAGGAGCGGCTTGGAACCGGGTCCGAGGAGCACCTGGTCGGCCTCGGTCGGGTTGCCGCGGCGGGTCCAGTACCCGGCGGCGGCCTCGCGGGCCTCCTCGGTGCCGGCGACGGGCCCGTACGCGATCCTCCCGGCGGCCTGGGCGAGGCGTTGGCTCAGCAAGGGGTGCACCGGAATCCCTGCCTCACCGAAGCCGAGCGCGAGCACCTCCTGCCCGGCGGCGCGGCGAGCGGCTACGGCCTCATTGGCGGCGAGGGTGGCGGAGACGGTCACAGGTGACTCCTTGGTGGATGCTCGTTCGACCTGCACCAATCTCCTCTCAACGGAGCATCAACGCAAGTATTTCTACCTTTCGCCGAGGGTAAGATTTCCTTATGCTCGATGTGCGCCGCCTGCGGCTTCTCTACGAATTCGCGGCCCAGGGATCGATAGCCGCCACTGCCGTGGCGACCGGCCAGACCGCCTCCGCCGTCTCACAGCAGTTGGCCGCCTTGGAGAAGGAGACCGGCGTGTCGCTCCTCGAACGCACCGCCCGCTCCGCTCAGCTCACCGACGCGGGACGCCGCCTCGTGGCCCACACCGCGCACATCCTGGAGGCGATCGACGCCGCCGAGACCGACCTCGCCGCCGAGTCCGCCGAACCGCGCGGCCGCGTCACCGTCACCGCGTTCCCCACCGTCGCCGTGGCCCTCGCCGGCCCGATCGTGCGCCGCCTGCGCCGCTACCCCGAACTCCAGATGGTCCTGCTCCAGCAGCACACCGTCTCCGAATCGCTTTCCCGGGTGCGCTCGGGCGAGATCGACCTGGCGCTCATCGACGACTGGTCCGGCCAGCGCCGGCCCGCCACCACGGGCCCGCTCACCTTCCACCACCTCGTGAGCGACCCGCTCGTGGCCGTCCTGCCGGTACGGCATCCCTTGGCGGGCAAGGAGGTGCTCTCGGCGCACGAACTCGCGGGGGAGTCCTGGATCGCCTCCCCGCACGGGGAGCCCTCGCGGATGGCGCTGGCTCGGCTGTGGCGTGCCGAGGGGATCAGCGCGCCGGTCTCGGAGTTCGAGGGCCTCGACACGATCCTGACCCTGGTGGCGAAGGGGCTCGGGGTGACGGTGGCGCCGTGGATGGCCGCGGCCGAGCGCAAGGACGTGGCCGTGCGGAAGGTGGTCGAGGACCTGCCGGGCCGGGACGTCTACGTGGTCCACCGGACGGCCTCGACGGGCCGCCCGGCGGTGATGACCGTGCTGCAGGCGCTCCACCAGGCCGCCCGGAAGCTCATGGCGGCGGCGGAGCAGTTCTGAAAGGCCGCGGTCGACCCTCAGCGCAGGTGCGAAGGCGGGTAGGGCGACTCGTCCTCGTCCCAGCCCGCGGCCTCCGGCTTGGGCTTCGGTTTCGGCTTCTCCTTGGGCGCCTTCGGCTCCTTCGGTTTGGGCTGTCGACGTGCGAGGGAGGCGGCGAGCCAGGTCGTGATCGGCACGGCCGCGACGAGACCCAGCGTGCCCGCGACCGTCCGCACGATCTCGGTGGCGATCGTCTGGCTCGTGAGCACCTGCTCCAGCGGACGGTTGGCCGCGGCGATGAGCACCAGCAGCGGCAGCGACGCGCCCGCGTACGCGAGGACGAGCGTGTTCACGACGGAGGTCAGATGGTCGCGCCCGACCCGCATCCCGGACTTGAAGAGCCGCGTCGAGCCCCACTTCGGGTTGGCCTTCGCGACCTCGTCGACGGTGGCCGCCTGCGAGACCGTCACGTCGTCGATGACGCCGAGCGCGCCGATGAGAATGCCGGCCAGGAGCAGGCCCGACATGTCGATCGGGTACTGCAGCGCCAGGTTCGTGGTGTTCTCGTCGTTGACGCCGTTGAGCTTCGTGAGGTTCACCGCGGCCTCGGCGAGCAGCACCGTGACGATGAGGGACGCGAGCGTGCCCACCACGGCCACCGTGGTCGTGCGGTTCCAGCCGTGCGACAGATAGAGCGAGACGAGCATGATCGCGGACGAGCCGACCACGGCGACGAGGATCGGCGAGGACCCGTCGAGCACCGCCGGGACCATGAACAGCAGCACGACCGCGAAGGTGATGCCGAGGCTCACCAGGGACCGCACGCCCTTCCACCGTCCGAACGCGACGATCGCGAGCGCGAACGCGATCACGAGCGCCCAGAGCGCACTGGACCGGTCGTGGTCGATGATGTGGTACTGCTGGCCCGAGACCGAGTCGGGCGTGTAGAGGAGGATGACGTCGTCCCCGGCCGCGACGACGGGAGCGCCCGGCCCGCTGGGGATGTCGACGATCGCCTCCTCGCCGGCGTGCTCGCCGGTGAGGAGCTGCACGACCACGTCGCCGCAGACGGTCACCCGCAACTGCTCGTTGATCTCCGCGTCGGCCGGTTCGCATTCGGTCTCGTTGACCGTGATGACGCGGCCGTCGACCTCGGTGCCGTAGCCTTCGATCCCCTCGGCGTCCGCGACGCCGGTGGGCCACAGCAGGATCAGGCCGAGGATCGTCGCGGCCGCCGCCGGGACCAGGATCCACAGCGCGGCGCGGGGGACGGCGTCGTTCGGGACGACATGACTGTGCTTCAGAGCATCCTGGTTCACGACCGTGAGCTTACGATCCCCCGGCCCCGTCGCCGCGCAGCAGCGCGCCCTGCGCGCCCTCTTCGCCCTTCTTGGCTCCGCAGAGCAATGGCTCGCACGCGCCGCCGAGGGGGCCTGCGGGCCACGAGTTCGCACCGCACGGACACAACGGACGGTGAGCGGTCGGCTACCTGCGACTTCACACTGTAGCGCTCCAGTCGCCCACGGTCAGCATTCGTCATACGTCCACGGGATCGACCCAGCGGACCGCGGAGTAATTGCGCCACAAGTGGAGCAGTGCCGGGTCCCCGCGGACCAGCAGATCATCGAACGGCAGCCGGTTCCACAGCGCCAGGTACAGCAGCTCGACCGGACCCTCGATGACGCAGTGCGGGGTCTCGACCTCGCTGAACGTCACGAGCGGACCCGTGTCGGTGGGGTGGATGTACCAGTCGCCGCGCCCCGGTGGCAGATCGGTGGCGTGGATGTGGAGCACGGTCGGACGAAGCGCCCGCACCCTGCTCGACGGCCTGCCGTGGAAACCCAGCAGCAGTTCGTCGATGCCGTCCGCCGCGAACTCGGGGCAGATCGGTGAGATCTCGTCCCCCCGGGCCTGCTCGGCGTCGACACGGTGGATGGTGGTCTCGTGAGCCTGCCTGCGGACCCAGAAGCGGCGCGACGACTCGGAGGGGAACATCTGCCAGCACTGGAGCCCGCTCGGAGCGGCCTCCAGCACGGCCGCGAGTCGCAAGAGCCCTTCGCGGACCCAGTCGACCAGCAGGTCGTCGTGCGGCAAGGGCCCGACGATGTGCTGGAACTCCTGTTTCCGTGGATCGTAAGGCAACGCTTCGCCCACGATCGCCGCCGCCCATCGATGGACGGTTCCGATGTGGGTCAAGAGATCCTTGACGTTCCATCCTGGGCAGGTGGGCACGCTCGCATTGAGCGCGAGTTCTCCACCAGCGACAGCGATCCGCTCCCCTTCGGTGCGCAGCCCGTTGATTTGATCGCCGATGTTCATCCCATGAAGTTTCGCACCTGTGTCGTGAATTACGCAAGTTCGAGGCCTGGACCGATACACAAGTGTTAAACCGGTGGAGCCATGGCGAGTCGGACGCGAGGCGACACATGGCACTTGCGCCACTTCGGACGTAGCATCGGGCGCGTGCGCCACCGACTCCTCGTCATCTCCGACCTGCCCCGGTGCCCGCGGCCGCTCACCGAGCAGGTCGCGCTGGCCCTCCGCGGCGGGCCGTTCGCACTCGTCCTGCGCGACAAGCACCTTCGTTGGGAGGAGCGGACGGCGCTGGCGGCGGGGCTGCAGCCGGTATTGGACGCGGCCGGGGGCCTGCTCATCGTCTCGGACCCCGCCGGGCCCGTCCGGGCCGCGCATCTCTCGAGGAACTTCCCGATACCGGTGCCGCGGCCCGCGCTCGTGGGCCGCTCGGTGCACGCCGGGGAGCCGATCGACCCGGCGCTCGACTACTGCACCTATTCGCCGATCTGGCTCTCGGACTCCAAACCCGGTTACGGGCCCGCGATCGGGCTCGCCGCGCTGCGGGAGGCGTGCGCGGCGAGCCCGGTCCCGGTGTACGCGCTCGGCGGCGTCGACGGCCCCGCCAGGGCCCGCGCCGCAAGGGAGGCGGGTGCGGCGGGGGTCGCTGTCATGGGCGCGGTCATGCGCGCCGCCGACCCGGAGCGCGCGGTGCGCGAGTTCCGGGCCGCGCTGGTGTAAGGGCGCGTTCGGCGCCCCCGTTCGGGGCGCCGAACCGGCCTTAACGCGTGAGGCCGTTGTCGGCGATCACCTTCGAGTAGAACTTCGCGCTGTCCTTCGGGGTGCGCTTCTGGGTCGCGTAGTCGACGTGGACGATGCCGAAGCGCTTGTCGTAGCCGAAGGCCCACTCGAAGTTGTCCATGAGCGACCAGGCGGTGTAGCCGCGCACGTCCGCGCCGGCCTCGATGGCGTCGTGGACGGCCGTGATGTGCGAGCGGAGGTACGCGACGCGCTCGGCGTCGTGGACCTCGCCGTCCTCGCCCGGTCCGGTCGGGTAGGCCGCGCCGTTCTCGGTGATCATCGTGGGGACGCCGTAGTCCTTGTGGATGCGGACCAGGAGGTCCGTGAGGCCCGTGGCGTCGACCGGCCAGCCCATGTCGGTGAATTCCAGGCCCTCGGGCGTGTAGCCCTCTATGCCGACGGTGCCGGGGCCGGTCTCCTGCTCGGGCTCGTCCGGGTTGGCGCGCAGCCAGGTCGGGCAGTAGTAGTTGATCCCGAGCACGTCGATCGGCTGGTTGATCTGGGCGAGGTCGCCCTCCCGGATGAACGACCAGTCGGTGTGGTGCCGCGTGCGCTCGATGACGTCCGTGGGGTACTGGCCGCGCAGGATCGGGTCGAAGAAGACCCGGTTCGCGATGCCGTCCACGACCCGCACGGCGTCTTCCTCGCCGCGGCACTGGGTCGGGTTGAGCACGATGGACACCCGGTCGGCCCCGGCGGCGCGCAGCGCCTGCACGGCGAGGCCGTGCGCGAGGTTGAGGTGGTGCACGGAGGCGAGCGCGGCGGCGGGCTCGGTGCGGCCCGGCGCGTGGTGGCCGTTGCCGTAGCCGAGGAACGCCGAGCACCACGGCTCGTTGAGGGTCCACCAGGTGTGGACGCGGTCCGAGAGGCGGGCGCCGACGATGGCGGCGTAGTCGCCGAATCGCTCGGCGGTCTCGCGCTCGGGCCAGCCGCCGCGGTCCTCGAAGGACTGGGGGAGGTCCCAGTGGTAGAGGGTCGGCATCGGCTTGATCCCGGCGGCCACCAGCTTGTCGACGAGCCGGTCGTAGAAGTCCAGGCCCTTCGGGTTGGCGGGCCCGGTCCCGTCGGGCTGGATGCGCGGCCACGCGATCGAGAACCGGTAGGTGTCGACGCCGAGGGAGGTCATCAGCGCGATGTCCTCGTCGACGCGGTGGTAGTGGTCGCAGGCCACGGCCCCGGACTGGCCGCGCCAGGTCTTGCCGGGCGTCGCCGAGAACGTGTCCCAGATGGACTGGCCCCGGCCGTCCTCGTTCGCCGCGCCCTCGATCTGGTAGGAGGCCGTGGCGGTTCCCCACAGGAATCCCTGCGGGAAGGTCAGCTGCGTCATCGATCGCACCTTTCGCGAACTATCGGCTGTATTTTATGAACAGCATTCGGTTGCCGGGCTCCGGAATAATACGTCATTGGTATCGCTCCCATACATTGAGTGTCGACAGATATCGATCCAATTGCACCCGGTAACGATTCAGCAATGCACACTTGACATTGAGTGTTACCCAGAGCACCATTGCCAGCGTCGCCCCAACGGCGGGTGAGGCAGTCCCGACCAGGGGCGGAACCGGTGAGAGCGGTTCCCCGCAGGTCGGGACAGGGAGGCAGTCGGACTCGCCCGGGGCACCATACCTGCGAAGAGAGGGAAACCCCGATGAGCAAGAGACGCATTTTCTGCCTTGCGGCTGCCGCCAGCGCCATCGCGCTCGCCGCGGCCGCGTGCGGCGCACCGGACGACGAAGGCGAGGACCGCGGAGCGGTCCCCGACGACGCCACCGACTGCGCCAACTACGAGCAGTACGGCGATCTCGAAGGAGAGACGGTCTCCATTCTCGGCTCGATCCGCGACACCGAGGCGGACGAGATGGTGGAGGCCTGGAGCTACTTCGAGTCCTGCACCGGCGCCACCATCGACTACGAGGGCTCCGGGGAGTTCGAATCGGACATGAAGGTCCGCGTCGACGGCGGCAACGCCCCCGACATCGCGCTGTTCCCGCAGCCCGGACTCATGGCCAACTTCGCCGCCGACCTCAAGCCGGCCTCCGACGAGGTCAGCAAGCTCGCCACCGAGGGCTGGACCGAGGACTGGCTCAATTACGGCACCATCGACGGCACGCTCTACGCCGCGCCGAACTCGTCGAACGCCAAGTCCTTCATCTGGTACTCGCCGTCGTTCTTCAGCGACAACGGCTACGAGGTCCCGACCACTTGGGACGAGCTCATCGAGCTGTCCGACACGATCGCCGCAGACGGCGTCATGCCGTGGTGCGTCGGCTTCGAGTCCGGCGGCGCCACCGGCTGGCCGGGCACCGACTGGATCGAGGACATCGTCCTCCGTGAGGGCACGGACCTCTACGACCAGTGGGTCAACCACGAGATCCCGTTCAACGACCCGCAGATCGTCGCCGCGATCGACAAGGCCGGGACGATCCTGACGAACGAGGAGTACATCTACAACGGCACCGACACCATCAGCTCGACGGCGTTCCAGGAGGCCGCGTACCCGATCCTGGACGGCGGTTGCGCGATGCACCGCCAGGCCTCGTTCTACGGTGCGATGTGGCCCGCCGACACCAATGTGGCCGAAGACGGCGACGTGTTCGCGTTCCGCTTCCCCGAGTCCAACGAGGGTGACAACACCATGCTCGTCGGCGGCGAGTTCGTGGCCGCGTTCGACGACTCGGAGTCCACCGAGATGGTCCGCCAGTTCCTGGCCTCCGAGCTCTACCACAACGCCCGTCTCCAGACCGGCCCGTGGAGCACCGCCCGCCAGGGCGTGGACCCGGCCAACGCCACCACGCCGATCAACCAGTTCGCGACCGAGATCCTGACCGACCCCGCCGTGACCGTCCGCTTCGACGGCTCGGACCTCATGCCGGGCGAGGTCGGCGCCTCCTCCTTCTGGACCGGCATGGTCCAGTGGGTCGACGGCGACAAGACCAGCCAGCAGATGGCCGACGACATCGAGGCCTCCTGGCCGTAGAGGGCTACCCGTGTAGCCGACAGTTAGCCGAGCGGGGCCCACCGGCCCCGCTCGGCCCATTGCCCGGACAACTGGAGTCGCACAACGTGAACATCTCCGCTCTCGCCGACCGGTTCGGACTCTTGGTCATCGGACTGGTCGCCTTCCTGGCGATTCTGCTCGCCCTCTACGGCCTCGCCGAACTCGCCTCCCGCCGCGACCGCAGCCGTGCGGTCGCGACCGTGTTCTTGGCCCCCGCGGTCATCTTCCTGCTCGTCGGACTCGTCTACCCGGCCGTTCGCACGCTCGTCATGTCGCTCTTCAGCGGCGACGGCACCGAGTTCGTGGGCATCGACAACTACAAGTGGGCGTTCACCAACCCCGACGCCCTGCAGACCATCGCCAACACCGCGGCGTGGATCGTCATCGTCCCGCTGCTGTCCACCGGCATCGGCCTGGTGTACGCCGTCCTCATCGACGGCCGCCGGGGCGAACGCACGTACAAGGCCCTCGTGTTCCTGCCGATGGGCATCTCCTTCGTGGGCGCGTCCATCATCTGGAAGTTCATCTACCAGTACAAGGCCTCCGGTGAGCAGATCGGTCTGGCCAACCAGGTCCGCACCTGGTTCGGGCTCGACCCGATCAACTGGCTCAACGTCTCGGTGCTCAACAACCTCCTGCTCATGGTGGTGCTCATCTGGATCGAGGTCGGTTTCGCCACCGTGGTCCTCTCGGCGGCGCTCAAGGGCGTACCGACCGAGATCATCGAGGCCGCCCGCATCGACGGCGCGAGTCCGAGCCAGATCTTCTGGAGGGTCACCGTCCCTTCGATCCGCTCGGCGATCATCGTGGTCGCCGTGACCGTCTTCATCGCCACACTCAAACTGTTCGACATCGTGCGGGCCATGACCGGCGGCCATCACGGCACCGACGTCCTCGCCCACAACATGTGGGATCAGGCATTCCGCCTCGGCAACGACGGACGCGGCGCCACCATGGCCGTGCTGCTGTTCGCCTTGGTCGTCCCCGTCGTCATCTACCAGGTGCGCAACATGCGCCGCCAGGAACTGGAGGGCCGATGAGCACCGACATGCAGACGCCTGTGCAAGGCCGCCCGATCGCCGAGAGTCGCGGCGACCGCATCCGCCGAGTGCTCTCGAGTCGGTTCGCGAGCATCTTCGCGCTGGTCATCGCGGTGTTGTGGACGATCCCGACCGCGGGCCTGTTCATCTCGTCGCTGCGGCCGGAGGACGACATCCGCGCTTCGGGCTGGTGGACCGTCTTCACCGATCCGAGCTTCACTCTGGACACCTACAACTACGTCCTGTACTCGGATTCGCAAGGCGGCGGGCTCATCCGCAACCTCGTCAACACCATCGTCATCACGATCCCCGGCGTGCTCGTACCGGTCGCGTTCGCCGCGATGGCCGCTTACGCGCTCTCCTGGATCGACTTCAAGGGCCGCAACCTCCTGTACATCGCGATCTTCGCGCTGCAGGTGGTGCCGCTCCAGATGGCGCTCATCCCGCTCCTGTCGTTCTTCAGCCAGGGCCTGCACATCGGCGACTTGGCGATCATGCCCGCGTGGAACCTCTCGGGCGTGAACACGATCGTGCAAGTCTGGATCGCCCACTCGATCTTCGGCCTGCCGCTGGCGATCTTCCTGTTGCACAACTTCATGCGCGAACTGCCGTCGGATGTCATGGAGGCCGCCCGCATCGACGGCGCCAGCCACTCGCAGATCTTCCGCAAGGTGGTGCTGCCGCTGGTGACCCCCGCGATCGCCTCGATCGCGATCTTCCAGTTCCTGTGGGTGTGGAACGACTTCCTCGTCGGTCGCACCTTCGGCGGCGGCGAGGCCACCAGGCCGCTCACCGCCGTGCTCGGCGACATGGCGGGAACCTGGGGCTTCGGCTGGACGCGGCTCCCGGCCGCGGCCTTCATCGCGATCATCGTGCCGCTCGTGGTGTTCCTGCTGCTCCAGCGCTACTTCGTGCGCGGGCTGCTGGCGGGCTCCGTCAAGGGCTGAGCGACGCAAGACCGAGAAGAGGGGAGGGGCCGCAAGGCCCCTCCCCTCTCGCCTATCTGCCGCCGTTCCACAAACGCTGGAAGTGCTGCGCGTACCGATCGGCCACCCCCTCGTTCGCGACCCGGAGCAGGTTGTCGTCCGCGTGCTTCATGCCGTTGCCGTTGAGGTTGTGCGTACCGGTCCACACCACGGCGCGGTGCCTCCCGCCGAAGGACGCCTCCGCGACGATGTACTTGTTCCGGTGCGCCCCGTGCACCCGCACGTTGCCCGAACCGAGCTTCTCCTCGATCCATCGTGGACTCGACGTGGACGCGTCGAGCACCACCACGCGCACCTGGCAGCCCAGGCCCTGGATCCGGTCGAGCTGGCTGCGCACCGCCGAGCGGTTGGACTGGAAGTTCGCGTGCGCCACCAGCACCCGGTCGCCTGAGGCGCATTTGGTGATCTCCGCGAGCTGCGCCGCGATCGCGTCGTCACCGCGCGGGAGCACCCACGCCCGTCCGAGGTTCCCGGTGGTGCCCTTGTTCTTGTCGGTCCAGCCGTCCCAGTTCTTGCCGTACAGCCGGTTCCAGTAGGACGTGTAGAAGTCGAACAGGCCCCGGTCGCCGTGGACGCCGAGCAGGTTGTGCGACTGCGTGGTGTGCGAGCGCACGAAGCTGAAGCTCGTCACCAGGACCGTGGGCGAGCCGCCCCGCTCGATGAGGAAGAACCGGTTGTGCATGGGCCCCTTGCGGGTCCCGTCCGCGTTCGGCAGGCATGAGCCGCTGCACTGGCGGACCTTCGCCCCGGCGGCCCTGAGCTTGTTGATCACCGGGTCGTTCGCCGAGGGCTTGTCCGAGCGGGTGCCGAGCACGGCCCGCACGTCGACGCCGCGCTTCTCGGCCGCGACCATCGCCTCGGCGAGCGGGGCCACGGGCGCGTCGAGCGTCCACTGGAAGACCGCGGCGCGGATCGTGTCGCCCTTCCCGGTCGCACCGACTTGCTCGACGATCTCGCTGATGATCGAGGTGTCCTTGGCGCCGTTCGGATCCGTGGCGCACATGGTGTAGCTGCCGGTGCGGGCGCAGCCGGTTCCCGCCGCATCGGCTTGAGTCGAGACGGTGACGGTCACGACCGCGAGCAGGGCGCCCGCCGCCACCAGTGCGAGGATTCTCCGGTGCATGCCGGCCCTCCGATCGATCGGTTCCAATACACGAACATGTCACGGCTTCGGTGCCTCGGCGGGCTTTCGGGCGGCTACCGGACGTTTCGCGTGGTAGGGCCTTCACGACCGTGTAATTTCCACGAGGGTGAAATGCGGCAGTTGTCAGGCGGATTCCTGGAAACGACGGTCGGATAGCCGACGATCTCTCAACATTTAATGGAGAGGTCCCCACCACAGCGCTTCGCAGACCAGTGCAGTCAGGAGTCGTCATGAGCATGTACGCCGCAGAAGAACTGCCAGAGGAATTTCGCCGGAGCCTTGCCGAGCAGCTCAGGCAGGACCCCGACCACCCTGAACCGCAGGTCCTCGCCGAGGAGCAGCCCCGACTGGCCGAGCCCGCGAGCACCGGCTGGCTGTTCATCGGCATGCTGCTGGTGGTGGCCGTAGGGGTGCTGCTGCTCCTGATCTTCGCGTCGGGCGGCAACGCCGACCAGTCGCTGATGCTCTAGGAGGTTCGAGAAACCCCTAGGGCCCGCATCGGAACACGCTTGCATCACTGCCGCCCCATCAGAGTGCCGTCCGCCTTGCGGAAGTGGCAAGATCGGGGCCGTGGAAACCTGGCGTGGAATAGACGCGACCCCCGAGGGCTGGCCCGCCTCCGTCGTCGCCATCGGCGTGTTCGACGGGGTGCACCGGGGCCACGCGGCACTCGTCCGCACCGCCGTCAAGGCCGCCGCCGAGCGCGAGGCACGCTGCGTCGTCGTCACCTTCGATCCCCATCCGACCGCCGTGGTCGCGCCGCACGCGATGCCGCCGCAGCTCACCCGTATCGAACGGCGCATCGAACTGCTCGGCGCGCTCGGCGTCGACGCGGTGTGCGTGCTCCCGTTCACGAAGGAGCTCTCGCAGCTCAGCCCGGACTATTTCGTGCGCCACGTCCTCGTGGGCGGTCTGCACGCGAAGGCGGTGGTCGTGGGCGAGAACTGGCGCTTCGGCCACAAGGCCGCCGGCGACGTGAAGAAGCTCGCCGAGCTCGGCGAGGAGTACGACTTCGAGGTCCTGCCGCAGACCCTCAGCGCCGACGAAGAGGCCTTCTCGTCGACGCGCGTACGCGGGCTCATCGCCGAGGGCGACGTCGCGGGCGCGGCCGAGGTCCTCGGGCGCGACTACGGCACCGAGGGCACGATCGTGCACGGCGCGGGCCGCGGCGGCACGGCGCTCGGCTTCCCGACCGCGAACCTCGACATCCTCGCGGGGACGGCGATCCCGGCCGACGGCGTGTACGCCGGCTGGCTCCACCGCGACTCGCACCGGTATCCGGCCGCGATCAGCGTCGGCACGAACCCGACGTTCGACGGCAAGGAGCGCACCGTCGAGGCGTACCTGCTCGACTTCTCAGGGGACCTGTACGGGGCCGAGGTCCGGCTCGACTTCACCGCGCGGTTGCGCGGCCAGATCGCCTTCGACGGGATCGAGCCGCTCATCGCGCAGATCGAGACCGACGTCGCAGACACCCGCCGGGCTTTGGACCTGGGCTGACACCCTGTTAGCCTGGACAGGATGTTCATTTGACCAGCCTGCTCGACACCGCGGGTTGGCCGTAATCCATGAAAGGGTGTTCGAACATGGCGCTCGACGCTGAAAAGAAGGCCGCGATCATCAAGGAGTACGCGACCAGTGAGGGCGACTCGGGTTCCACCGACGTCCAGGTCGCGATCCTGACGACCCGCATCCGCGAGCTCACCGCCCACGTCCAGGAGCACAAGCACGACCACCACTCGCGTCGTGGCCTGCTCCTCCTGGTCGGCAAGCGCCGCCGCCTCCTCAAGTACCTGAAGAAGGAAGACATCGCGCGCTACCGCGGCCTCATCGAGCGCCTCGGCATCCGCGACAACGCCTGACACAAGGCTTGCAGAAGGGAGCGTCCCTCGCGGGACGCTCCCTTTCGCGTCTCCCGCGCCCTTGCTCCGCACTGCCTACCGCGGCTCACTTTTACTTCGCCAGTGCCGCCGCGTCGGCCGGGTAACGTAAGGTGGGCGATGAGCGCCAATGCTCACCGCAGCGCCTCAGCGAGGCGCGGCGCGGCGCGCCAGAGACCGCCCCGGTCCTCGGTAGTGGCATCCGGAACGTCCCGCACGAAGCGGGGCCGAGCTTCCGAGTGCTTCGATCGAAGACCGGAAAAGCGCGCAGGCGAACCGCGCATTCCGAACTACACAAGGAGATCGACACTCTATGTCCGATAACGAACGGACACCCGAGGCCTTCAACCTCGGGGAGCACCACGCCACCGCCGTGATCGACAACGGCGCCTTCGGCACCCGCAAGATCGTCTTCAGCACCGGCCGCCTGGCCAAGCTGGCCCAGGGCTCCGCGATCGTCCAGATGGACGACACCGTGGTCCTCTCGACCACCGCCGCGTCGAAGAACCCGAAGGACCACTTCGACTTCTTCCCGCTCACCGTCGACATCGAGGAGCGGATGTACGCCGCCGGGCGCATCCCGGGCTCGTTCTTCCGCCGCGAGGGTCGCCCGAGCGAGAACGCCATCCTCACCTGCCGCCTGATCGACCGCGGCCTGCGCCCGTCCTTCGTGTCGGGTCTGCGCAACGAGGTCCAGGTCATCGGCACGATCCTCTCGGTCGACGCCCGCGACGAGTACGACGTGGTCGCCATGAACGGCGCCTCCATGTCGACCCAGCTCGCCGGCCTGCCCTTCTCGGGCCCGCTGGGCTCGACCCGCATCGTCCTCATCGAGGGCACCTGGGTCGCGTTCCCGACCCTGGAGCAGATCGAGAAGGCCACCTTCGACATGGTCGTCACCGGCCGGGTCCTCGACTCGGGCGACGTCGCGATCATGATGGTCGAGGCCGAGGCCACCGACAACACCATCAGCCTCATCGCCGCCGGCGGCACGAAGCCGACCGAAGAGGTCGTCGCGAGCGGCCTCGAGGCCGTCAAGCCGGTCATCGCCGAGCTCGTGCGCGCCCAGGCCGAACTGGCCAAGGTCGCCGCGAAGCCGCAGGCCGACTACCCGCGCTTCCTCGACTACCAGGACGACGCGTACGCCGCCGTCGAGGCGGCCGTGTCGGCCGAGCTCGACCAGGCGCTGCAGATCGCCGACAAGACCGACCGCCAGGACGAGCTCGACCGCGTCAAGTCGGTCATGCTCGAGAAGCTCGGCGCGGACTTCGAAGGCCGCGAAGGCGAACTGGGCGCTTCGCTGCGCTCGCTCACCAAGAAGCTGGTCCGCAAGCGCGTCATCACCGAGGGCGTCCGCATCGACGGCCGCCTCCCGGCGTACATCCGGCCGCTCGCGGCCGAGGCGGGCATCCTGCCCCGCGTCCACGGCTCGGCCCTGTTCGAACGCGGCGAGACCCAGATCATGGGCGTCACCACGCTGAACATGCTGCGCATGGAGCAGGCCATCGACACGCTGTCGCCGGTCAGCAAGAAGCGCTACATGCACAACTACAACTTCCCGCCGTACTCGACCGGTGAGACCGGCCGCGTGGGCTCGCCCAAGCGCCGCGAGATCGGTCACGGCGCGCTCGCCGAACGCGCCCTCGTGCCGGTGCTGCCGAGCCGCGAGGAGTTCCCCTACGCGATCCGCCAGGTCTCCGAGGCGCTCGCGTCGAACGGTTCGACCTCGATGGGCTCGGTCTGCGCGTCCACGATGTCGCTGATGAACGCCGGTGTGCCGATCAAGGCTCCCGTCGCGGGCATCGCGATGGGCCTCATCTCCGAGGAGGTCGACGGCGAGACCAAGTACGTCACGCTGACCGACATCCTCGGTGCTGAAGACGCCTACGGCGACATGGACTTCAAGGTCGCCGGCACGGCCGAGTTCGTGACGGCCCTGCAGCTGGACACCAAGCTCGACGGCCTGCCGTCGGACGTGCTGGCCAAGGCGCTGCAGCAGGCCAACGACGCCCGCCACGCGATCCTCGACGTCATGCTCGACGCGATCAGCGAGCCGGGCGAGCTGGCCGCGACCGCGCCGCGCATCACGACCCTGAAGATCCCGGTCGACAAGATCGGCGCGATCATCGGCCCGAAGGGCCAGACGATCAACCAGATCCAGGACGACACGGGCGCGGACATCACCGTCGAGGACGACGGCACGATCTACGTGTCGGCGGAGAACGGCGAGGCCGCTCAGGCCGCGGTCGAGACGATCAACGCGATCGCGAACCCGACCCTCCCGAACGTGGGGGACCGGTTCCTGGGCACCGTCGTCAAGACCACCGACTTCGGCGCGTTCATCTCGCTGACGCCGGGCCGCGACGGCCTCCTGCACATCTCGAAGGTCGGCGACGGCAAGCGCGTCGAGCGGGTCGAGGACGTGCTGAGCGTCGGCGACAAGGTCGAGGTCGAGATCGGCGACATCGACAACCGCGGCAAGATCTACCTGGACAAGGTGTACCCGGAGGGCCAGGAACCCGAGGGGTACAAGAAGGGCCGTCCGGCCGAGCGCAAGGAGTCCCGCGGGGACCGGGGCGACCGCGGTGACCGCGGCCCGCGCCGCGACCGCGAGCGTTCCGGCGGCGGCGAGCGCGGCGAGCGCTCGTCCACCGGCGGCGACCGGGGCGGTTCCGGCGACGGCGAGCGCCGCCGCCGCCGCACCCGCCGCAGCGACGAAGGCGGAGGCTCGGAAGAGTAGATGAGTCGTCCCCAGACTCACACGCTGATTGACGATCCGCTGGGCGGCACGGTCCGAGTGACCGTGCTGCCCGGCGGTTTGCGTGTGCTCACCGAATCCGTCCCGACCATGCGCTCCGCTTCGGTGGGCGTGTGGGTCGGCGTCGGGTCCCGCGACGAGGCCCCCGAACTCGCCGGCGTCTCGCACTTCCTGGAGCACCTGCTCTTCAAGGGCACCGAGAAGCGCACGGCCACCGAGATCGCCGAGTCGGTCGAGGCCGTCGGCGGCGAGTCGAACGCGTACACGGCGCGGGAGCTCACCTGCTTCTACGCGCGCGTGCTCGACGACGACCTGCCGATGGCCGTCGACGTGCTCGGCGACGCCATGTGCAACTCGCTCGTGACCCCCGCCGACGTCGAGGTCGAACGCGACGTGATCCTCGAGGAGATCGCGGCGTCCGCCGACGAGCCGTCGGACGTCGTCCATGAGCTGTTCTCCCTGGCGCTGTTCGGTGACGGGGCCCTGGGCCGCGACATCGCCGGCGACCCGGGCACGGTCCGGGCGCTCACCCGCGACCAGATCTATGCGTTCTACCGGCAGCACTACACGGCCGCGAACCTGACGGTGTGCGCCGCGGGCGGGGTCGACCACGCCGAGACCGTGAAGCTCGTGTCGGAGGCGTTCGCGCCGCTCCTGGGCGGCGCCGACGTGCCGCGCCAGCGCCGCCACGACGAGGACCTGCTGCCCGCACCCGTGCCGCTCATGGTCGAGCGGCACGACACCGAGCAGGCGCACCTGGTGGTCGGCTGCCGCCTGTTCTCGCGGCACGACTCCCGCAAGGACGCCTTCGAGGTGCTGAACAACATCCTCGGCGGCGGCATGTCCTCGAGGCTGTTCCAGTCGGTGCGCGAGCGGCGCGGCCTGGCCTACACCGTGTACTCGTTCTCGACGTACTTCGCGGACACGGGCATGTTCGGCGTCTACGCCGGATCCAACCCCGACAAGGTTCACCAGGTCCGCGACCTGGTGCTCGCCGAGCTCGCGAAGGTGGCCGCCGAGGGCGTCACCCCGGAGGAGCTGCGGCGCGGCAAGGGCATGAGCAAGGGCGGCATGGTGCTGTCCATGGAGGACTCCGGTTCGCGCATGAACGCGCTGGGCCGCGAGGAGCTGCTGTACGGCGAGCACCTGAGTCTGGAGCGGGAGCTCGCCGACATCGAGGCGGTGACCGTCGAGCAGGTCAAGGCGGTGGCCGCCGCGATCCTGACGCAGCCGATGACGACCGTGGCCGTGGGGCCGTTCGACCAGAGGGATTTCGCATGATCAAGGTGGGTGTGCTCGGTGCGCACGGCCGCATGGGCAAGGCCGTGTGCGAGGCGGTGGACGCCGCCGAGGACACGGAGCTGGCGGCGACGGTGGGCCGCGACGAGGCGCTGGACGCGCTTTCGGGCGTCGACGTGGTCGTGGACTTCACGCTGCCCGACGTCGTGATGGGCAACCTGGAGTGGTGCGTGGACCACGGCATCCACACCGTGGTCGGCGTGTCGGGCTTCGACGCGAAGCGCCTCGAGTCCGCGCGCGAGATCCTCGCGGCGGACCCGGAGGTCGGTTCCGTGATCGCCCCGAACTTCGGGATCGGCGCGGTGCTGATGATGCAGTTCGCCGCGAAGGCCGCCAAGCACTTCGACTCGGCCGAGATCATCGAGTCGCACCACCCGCGGAAGGTCGACGCGCCATCGGGCACTGCGGTGCACACCGCGCGGCTGATCGCGGCGGCGCGCGCCGAGGCCGAGCTGCCGGACATGCCCGACGCGACCGAGATGGACCCGCAGGGTTCGCGCGGCGCGGAGGTCGACGGGGTGCGCATTCACGCGATCCGCTCGGCCGGGTACGTGGCGAGCCAGGAGGTGCGCTTCGGCGGCCCCGGCGAGCGCTTCGCGATCAGCCACGACTCGCTCGACCGGGCCTCGTTCATGCCCGGCGTGCTGCTGGCGGTGCGCGAGGTCCTGAAGCGTCCGGGCCTCACGGTGGGTCTCGACGACCTGCTCGACTGAGCGTTTGGGAACGACCGGCTTCTAGGAGCGACTGAGCAGCTGCGAACGACCGGGCTTCTGCGAGACAGCACGGCGAACGAAGCGGAAGGCCCCGCCGAAAAGGCGGGGGCCGGACCGGAGGGTGGCCGGGGAAAGGGCGCCGGGGGGGGG
>NZ_JAERMK010000011.1:0-11316 GCF_016918015.1 Glycomyces sp. YM15 | reverse complement strand
CCGGGCTTCTGCGCGACAGCACGGCGACCGCCGCGGAAGGCCCCGCCGAATCGGCGGGGCCTTCCGCTTCGTTCGCCGGTCACTCGGCGGCGGGGCTCTCGGTGAGGGTGCCGTCCTGTGGGGTCGGGCTGGCGCTCTCCCCGGTGCCATCGGTGCCGGTCGGGGTGTCGGGGGTGGGGGACTGGCTCGGCGTCTCGGTGGTCGCGGACTCGGTGGGGGAGGTGCTCTCGGTGGGCGCTTCGGAGGTGGCCGGCTCGCTCGGCGTCGCGGACTCGGTGGGCGCCTCAGTGGTCGAAGTGCCCTCGGGGGTGTCGCTCTCGACGGGTGCCTGGGTGAGGATCGTCTGCGGGTTGTTGGTGATGAACCGGTCGGGTTCGCCGGTGAGAGCGCCGAGGAGGTAGAGGGCACTGACGGTGAGGGCGAAGACCAGGACGCTGGAGACGAGGATGGCGACGAGGGTCCGCTTGTTGGACTGGGTCTTCGTGACGTGGCCTTCGGGGGAGGGCTCGGCGGCGACGACGATTTCGTCGGTGTCCGCCGCGGCGCCCCCGATGACGACCGTGTCGTCCGCGAGCGCTCGGGTCCGCTCGGTGCCGGGGATCTTCGCGGTGGCCGTGACGGTGTCGGGGTCGAGCTCCACGGTCACCGCCCGGGCCTTGCCCTTGGCGACCGGCGCGAGCGCGGTGATCTGCTCCTTGATCTTCTCGCCGGTGCGGCGCATGGCCCGGAGGATGAGGACGGCGCCGATGGAGGAGCAGACACTGAGGACGGCGGTTCCGGCGAGGGTGCCCCAGAGGCCGAGGAGTTTGGCGAGGACCGCGCCGAGGACCGTTGCTCCCGCCGCGGCGAGGACTTGGCCGATGCTCAGTTCCATGCTGGGGTCATGGTGCTTGTGCCCCTTGCTCTTCGACTCGTACTGAGTCACCGGCCCTCCCCGCTGGTGTCATGGGTTCGTCGCTCTGGGCAGGCTCACCAGAATACGGGCCGCATGTGAGACGGCTACCGTTTGTGCTGGAGCTAACGGCTCAAGCCGACGGGTTGCCGACCGAGAAGCGGCGCAAACGCCGCCACTGCCACAGCCACAGGAGCCCGCACACGACCAGCGTGAACGCGATTCCTGCGATGAGGAAGGCGACGCCGTCGTTCTCGACGGCGGTGGCGGTGAGGTCGTACTCGTCGCCGGGGGTCATGGTCCAGGTGACGGTGCGGCCTTCGAGGGTTCCGTTGTGCTCGGTGACGCGGGCGGGGAAGTCGACGCTGAGGAGGATCTCGGCGTCCTCGAAGGCGGCGGGGTCCAGGAACCCGGCGGCGCGCAGGTCCCAGTGGCTTTCGAGGGCGTACTCGCGGCCGGTGTGGTTGAGGTGCAGGTAGCCCCAGTCGTCGCCGCCGAACTCGGCGAAGTCGGCGAGCGGGCGGTCGGTGAAGGTCGCGGTGTAGCCGCTGTAGCCGTCTTCGTCGTAGCGGCTGCGCTCGGTGCCGGGCACGCCGTCGAGCAGGGCGTCGAGGAACGCGTCGAGCTGCGCCTGGTCGAGACCCTCGTCGGCCGCCCGCGCGACGAAATCGTCGCTCCAGGCGGCGGTGAAGGCGCCGCCCACGGTGTCGTCGGGCCGGACCTGGAGGCCGAGGTCGAGCCGGAGGCACCCTGAAGTGGCGACGAGCAGTCCGAGCGCGGCGGCGGCGAGGAGCACGCGGCGAGTTTGCAGACCCAGCATGTCCAGAGCCTAGGCCCGAAAAAGCGCCGATTCGGCGGTTTCGACCGACTCGGCGAGTGCGTATCGTCGTACCCGGCGGCCACCCTTCTATTGGGGGCCCTGCGAACGAGCCCCGGGCCTCGCATCCTGCCCGCCGGACCCGCCCGCTCGACTCCTCCCGTTAGGCTGTCAGGGAGGAGGCGATGTGTGCGCAGTCGATGAGGCCACTCTGGCGTCGGAGCCCGGCCAGGCTCCGCCGGAACCCAAGCGCGGCAATCCGGTTCAGCGCTGGGTCGCCGGCGTGATCGGGCACCCCGCGTTCGCGCCGCTCGCGATCCTCGGCTGCTTCTCGGCCGCCGCGGCCGGGATCGTCGCCACGAACCCGACCGACAACACCGGCCCGAGCACGTGCCTGTTCAAGATCGCCACCGGCTTCGACTGCCCCGGCTGCGGCGGCACCCGCGCGTTCTACTACCTCGTCACCATGAACCTGCCCGAGGCCGCACGGCACCACCTCATGGCCGTGTTCGCCGCCCCGTTCATCGTCTGGCTCTACCTCGCCTGGGCCCTGCCGCGCCTGGCCCCGCGCCGCACCTGGCGGCTCCCCACCTTCCACCTCGCGCCCAGCGCGCTCTCCACGTTCCTCATCGTCTGGGGCGTCTTCTTCATCGCCCGCAACCTGCCCTGGGAACCGTTCACGTTCTTCTACGTATGACAAAGACCCGACCGCCGAGGCGATCGGGCCCTCACTCGGGTGTCGGGTGCAAGCGTTACGCGTAGGCGTTCGCACGGTGCAGGTAGATGTCGCCCGAGACCGAGCGGGCCCGCACTTCGAGGCTCGTGCCGGTGCTCGAAGGCGCCGGCGAGGTGTCGCCCGTCGCCAGCTCGGAGGTGACCGAGCCCGCCTTCGCGTCGAGGTCGACCCAGATGTCCGTGCCCGGGACCACGCCGAGGCTGATGCGGCCCGAGACCGTGTTCGCCTTGACCGAACCGGACCGGAGCGCGCTGAGCTCGATCCCGCCCGACAGCGTGTTCACGTTCGCGTTCGAGTCGACCCGCTCGGCCGAGATCGAACCGGCCACCGTCTTCGCGGAGAAGTCCCCGCCGACGTGGTCGGCCCGCACCTGGCCCGAAGCGGTGTTGGCGCGGAAGTCCTCGACCGCCTCGATGACGCTGATCGAACCCGAGACGGTGTTCGCGCGGACACTGGTCGCGCTCTCCACCGTCGCCGAACCGGCGACCGTGTTGATCGAGACCGCGCCGAGCTTGCCGTGCAGGCTGATCGGCGCCGAAGTGGTCTTCACCGAGACTTCCGAGCGAACCGGCACCTTCACCGCGAGGTGAACGCCGATCTCCTTGCGGAAGAACCAGTTCTGCGGCTTCTCGGGCGCCACCACCCGCAGGTGTCCGTTCTCGAACTCGACGCGCGCCAGGTCGGCGGCGTCGGCGTCCCCCTCGGAGCGGCGCTGCGCGGGCTTGATCTCCACGAGCACCGTGTCGAGCTCGTGGGAGGTGACGGTGACCGAGCCGTCGGCGAGGGTGATCGCCGCCGTGATCGGACCGTCATGGGTGAATTCGGTGTACTCGTTCATGCTCGGTGCTCCTCTAAGCCCTGGCGTAGCCGGTGATGCGCTGGCTGTACTTCGCGCCGGCGGGCTGACCCGAGGTACGCGAGGCGTGGACGGCGTTGTTGATCGCGCGCACCAGCCAGGCGTTGACCGAGTAGCCGTCGGCGGACGCGGCCTTTTCGACGTTGTCCTTCAGCGACTCCGGGAGACGCAGTGTGATGCGGGCGACGTCGTCGTCCACCGGCGGGGCCGGAGGCGGCGCGACCTCGGCGGTCTCGCCGCCGCTCACCCGCAGGTCCACTTCCCGGCCGCGCACGCGCAGATCGACCGACGCCGGGGAACCGGCCTGGTCGAGCCCGGCGGTGATCTCCGCGGCGGCCTCCGAAAGGGCTTCCATGAGCGCCAGGCGAGCCCCCGCGTCCAGCGCCTCGGACAGCAGTTCAGCGGTCCGCGCGGCTTCCTCGCCACCGGGCGCGGCGGCGGCGGTGAGGCTCCGGCGGAGCGATTCGATATACGGCGTCAAGTCCATGACACCATGATGACATCATTTCTGACGTCTGTCAACCGGCGTCATGGATCCAGACAGTGCGATTCGAACCACCACTCCCACCCGCACGCTCCCGTGACACCCGCCGAAGCCGGGCGCGCGTCGGATCACACTCCGCAGCCGAGTACCCTCAGGGAGTCGAGAACCAGCAATAACAGGCACCGAACACGAAACGAGGGGGAGCGGGGATGCCCGAAATCGTACCGATGGACGTCCGACTCATCGCCTGGACGCACTTCGAGTCCCCGGCCGACGTCCCCTGGGAGACGGACGCCGACGGCGGCCAAGCCCTCGCAGAATTCGCCGGACGCGCCTGCTACCAGTCCTGGACCAAGCCCAACCCCAAGACCGCCACCAACGCCGGCTACCTCGAGCACATCCTCCAGGTCGGACACCTCTCCGTCCTCGAGCACGGCACGGTCAGCTTCTACCTCAGCGGCATCTCCCGCTCGCTCACCCACGAGCTGATCCGCCACCGCCACTTCTCGTACTCCCAGCTCTCCCAGCGCTACGTCCCCGAACGCGACGCCGCCATGGTCGAACCCGAGGTCATCGCCAGCGACCCCGAACTCCACCAGCGCTTCCTCGCCGCCGCCGAAGCCGCCCAGAGCGCCTACAACGACCTCCTCGAAGGACTCGAGAAGCAGTTCGCCGACGTCGCCAACCCCACGCTGCGCCGAAAGCAAGCGCGCCAAGCGGCGCGTTCAGTACTCCCCAACGCCACCGAGACCCGCATCGTCGTGACCGGCAACTACCGCGCCTGGCGGCACTTCATCGCCATGCGCGCCTCCGAGCACGCCGACGTCGAGATCCGGGCGCTGGCCATCGAATGCCTCAAGCAGCTCAAAGAGAAGGCCGCCAACGTCTTCGCCGACTTCCAGATCACGAAGCTCGACGACGGCACCGAGGTCGCCTCCAGCCCCTACGTCACCGAGGGCTAGAGCCGCGGGCAATTCCCCCGCTCCGCCAGATCACGGCTCGCAAGCGTCGCCCAGAGGACCGGTTCACGGTTCACAATGATCGCCAGCGAGCCGACGCACGGCCCGCAGGCTTCGCCGCGAATGCCGATTCGAGGCGGTGCGAGGGAAAAACTTGAGACAGTTACAAAACGCAGCGAGCGGCCGGACGCAGGCGCCCCGGCCGCCGGAACCAGCATTGGTGAAAGCAACATGCGCAACGCAACCCGCCCCTTCGGGCGAACACTCGCGGCCATGATCACGCCGTTCACGCCCTCGGGCGAGCTCGACGTCCAGGGCACCGCCGCCCTCGCCCGACACCTCGTCGACGAGCAGGGCTGCGAGGGCCTCGTCGTCAACGGCACCACCGGCGAATCCCCCACCACCACCGACGCCGAGAAGACCCAGGTCCTCGAGACCGTCCTCGACACCGTCGGCGACCGCGCCCACGTCATCGCCGGCGCCTCCACCTACGACACCCGCCACTCGGTGCGGATCGCCCAGGAGGCCGCGAAGGCCGGCGCCCACGGGCTCCTCCTCGTCACCCCCTACTACAACAAGCCCACCCAAGACGGCGTCGTCGCCCACTTCGAGGCCATCGCCGACGCCGCCGACCTGCCGGTCATGCTCTACGACATCCCCCCGCGCTCCGTCATCGGCATCTCCGACGCGAGCTACGCGCGCCTCGCCCGGCACGAGCGCATCATCGCCGTGAAGGACGCGACGGGCGATGTCATCAGGGGACAGCGAATCCGCCTCGCCACCGGCCTGGCCGTCTACTGCGGCGTCGACGAGATCAACCTCCCCGCCTACGCCACAGGCCAGGTCGGCATCGTCTCCGTGACCGCCCACCTCATCGGCCGCCAGCTCAACGCCATGTTCGACGCCTTCGACGACGGCGACACCGCCGCAGCGGCCGCCATCAACGACCGGCTCCTGCCGATCACCGACGCGCTCTTCGCAGGCCCCGGCCTCGTCGGCGTCAAGGCCGCCCTCGCCACCCAGGGACTGCCCGGCGGCGAACCGCGCCTGCCGCACGTCCCCGCCGACGCGGAGCTCACCGCCCGCATCGCCGCCGCCCTCGCCGACCTGAAGGAGGCCTGATGGGCCTGACTCGACCCACGAACCTCGGCGCCCCCGGCGCCCTCCCCGACGGGGCGCTCCGCGTCATCCCGCTCGGCGGACTCGGCGCCATCGGCCGCAACATGACGCTCTTCGAATACGACGGGCGCCTGCTCATCGTCGACTGCGGGGTGCTCTTCCCCGACGTCGACCAGCCCGGCGTCGACCTGATCCTGCCGGACTTCACGCAGATCCTCGACCGCCTCGACGACATCGAGGCCATCGTCGTCACGCACGGCCACGAGGACCACATCGGCGCGATCCCCTACCTCCTCGAGCACAAGAACGACATCCCGGTCGTCGGCTCCAAGTTCTCCGTCGCGCTGGTGGAGGCCAAGCTCCGCGAGCGCCGCATCAAGCCCGTCGGGGTGGTCGTCGCCGAGAACGAGACGCTGCAGCTCGGGCCGTTCGGCTGCGAGTTCCTCGCCGTCAACCACTCGATCCCCGACGCGCTCGCCGTCGCGATCCGCACCGAGGCCGGCCTGGTGCTCCACACCGGCGACTTCAAGATGGACCAGCTCCCGCTGGACGGGCGCATCACCGACCTCGCCGGTTTCGCGCGGCTCGGCGACCAGGGCGTCGACCTGCTCCTCTCGGACTCCACGAACGCCGAGATCCCCGGCTTCGTGACCTCCGAGCGGCAGATCGGGCCCGTGCTCGACCGGCTCTTCGAAGACGTCAAGGGCCGCATCATCGTCGCGTCCTTCGCCAGCCACGTGCACCGTGTGCAGCAGGTCCTGGACGCCGCCTACGCGCACGGCCGCAAGGTCGCCTTCGTGGGCCGCTCGATGGTGCGCAACATGGCGATCGCCCGCGACCTCGGGCTCATGCACGTCCCTGAGGGGCTCCTCGTCAGCATGGACGAGGCCGTGCGCCTGCCCGCCGACGAGATCGTCTACATGTCCACCGGCTCGCAGGGCGAGCCGATGAGCGCCCTGGGCCGCATGGCCTCCGGCGACCACCGGCACATCGCCGTCGAGCCCGAGGACACGATCATCCTCGCCTCGTCGCTCGTGCCCGGCAACGAGACCGCCGTGTACGGGGTCATCAACCGCCTCGCGCGCACCGGCGCCACGGTGATCCACAAGGACGTCGCGAAGGTCCACGTCTCCGGCCACGCCCCGGCGGGCGAGCTGCTGTACGTGCTCAACGTCGTCAAGCCCTCCAACATGATCCCGGTCCACGGCGAGGCCCGGCACCTGCAGGCGCACGCGCGCCTCGCGATCGAGTCCGGCGTCCCTGCCGACCAGGTCATCGTCATCGAGAACGGCGACGTCGTCGACCTGATCGACGGCCGCGCCCGCCTCGTCGGGCACGTCCCGAACAACCTGATCTATGTGGACGGTCTCTCCGTGGGCGACGTCGGCGAGCCCGTGCTCAGCGAGCGCCGGATGCTCGGCGACGGCGGCTTCATCGCGGCCACGGTGGTCATCGACTCCGAGAACGGCAAGGTCGTCGGCGGCCCCACCGTCTCGGCCAAGGGCTTCTCCGAGGATCCCAAGGCCTTCGACGGGGTCCTGCCGCTCATCGACGACGCCATGGAGCGCGCCGCCGTGGACGGCATCACCGACCCGCACCAGCTCCAGCAGATCCTGCGGCGCACGGTCGGCAAGTGGGTCAACGACACCTACCGCCGCCGCCCGATGATCGTGCCGCACGTCCTCGAAGTATGAGAGGACGCGAGAGGCGCAGTCTCGAGGTTTGAGAGGGCGCGAGAGGCGCAGTCTCGAGGTTTGAGAGGACCCGAGAGGCGCAGTCTCGAGGTTTGAGGTGAACCAAAGCGGCGGGGCCGCGCCCGTTCGGGCGTGGCCCCGCCGCTGTTCGGGTTGCCGCTGACCGGGATTGAGGTACACGCCGGGGCCAGACCGGCGGGCCGAGCTCGGTCAGGTTCGGGCGCGGATCGGGAGCGGGTTCGGCGGCTCGATGCGGAGTTCGTTGATGACCATGTCATCAGGGGTGTCGAGCAGGTCGACGATGGTCGTCGCGATCGATGCCGGGCTCGTGGCGCGCGCCGGGTCGTAGTCCGCGTCGTACTGCTCGCGCACACTGCGCTGCATGTCGGTGGCGAAATGCGAGGGGTACACGCTCGTGACCCGTACGCCGTTCGGCCGCTCCTCGCCGCGCAGCGAATCCGCGAGCGCGCGAAGCGCGTGCTTGCTCGCGGCGTACGAGCTCCACTTCGGCCCGGCGTTGATCCCTGCGCCCGAGTTGACGAAGACGACGTGGCCGCGTGCGGCGCGCAGCGCCGGGAGCAGTGCCCGGGTCAGCTCGGCCGGGGCCGTCACGTTGACGGTGAGGGTCTGCCGCCACCACTCCAGCGACTGCTCGGCGACGGCGCCGATGTGGACGACACCGGCATTGTGGATCACCCCGTCGAGCCGTTCGAGCCCGAGCGCGGCCACCGCGTCGGCGATCGCGGCCGGTTCGGCCAGGTCGAACACGAGCCTCCGGTCGTGCGGCACACCGTCCAGCGCGGACTCGCTGCGCGCGTGCGCGATCACTTTGTCGCCGCGTGCGGTGAGCTGTTCGGCCAGGGTCCGGCCGAGCCCGCGGCCCGCGCCGGTCACCAGAATCGTTTTCGACATGGCGTCACATTAACCGTTTTCATGGTTGCCTTCGGGCCGACTCCGCTCGGCATGAGGGCGGTAACGTATGGGGCATGATGGCCAGGACGAGCGGCAGTTCGGGTGGCGCCGCCCGCAAGGGGGGCGCGGCCCGCAAGAGCAGTGCACCCGCGGCGCGCCGCAAGCCCGCCGCCGCCAAATCGCCTGCGAAGCCCGCCGCCCGAAAGGCGGCGAAGCGAACCACCAAGAAGGCGGCCGCCAAACAGAGCTCAAAGAGGACGTCCACCGCCAAACGCGCTGTCAAGAAGACCGCCGCGAAGCGCAGGGGCATGGACGCGGTCCCCGGGCCGCTCGAGGCGCTCGGCCTCGGCCTGCGCGGACTCTGGGTCGGCACCGCACGTTCCACGGGCTGGATGGCCCGCTCAGTCGGCAAGGAGGCCGCCACGGCCCGCGACATCGATCCCGCGCACCGTCGAGACGGCCTCGGGCTCTTCCTCATCGCCATCGCCATCGTCCTGGCCTGCGCGGTCTGGTTCGACGTCGCCGGCCCGATCGGCGAGCGCCTCGCGTTCATCCTCGACTGGATGCTGGGCCTGGCCACCCGCGCGCTCCCGGTGCTGCTGGTCCTGTGGGGACTGCGCGTGATGCGGCAGATGCCGCCGGAGGAGGAGACCCACGGCCGCTCGCTCGTCGGCTGGACCTCGATCTGGCTCTCGAGCCTCGGTCTGCTGCACCTGATCTCGGGCCTGCCCTCCGATATGGGCGAGCGGATGGTCGCGGGCGGCCAGATCGGCTGGCTCGTGGGCGGCGGCCTCGCGCTGGGCGTCTCGGCGTACGTCGCCTTCCCTCTGCTGATCCTGCTGCTGCTCTTCGGGGTGCTGGTGGTGACCGCGACGCCGCTCAACCAGGTGCCGTACAAGCTCGGCCGCCTCTGGGACCTCGCCACGGGCAAGGTCGACACCTATGAGGACGACGAGGACGAGGACGAGGCGCCGAGCACCCGCAAGACGCGCGCCGAGAGCCGCGAGGCGAAGCGGCTCAAGGAGGAGGAGGCCCGCCGGGCCCACCACCCGACGACCGTGCTGCCGCGGCTCGCGCCGGAGGAGGTGCCGGAGCTCAACTCGGAGCACGTGTCGGCCCGCGATTCATCGCCGATCGCCGAACCGGAGCCGGTGCGCGAGCCGCCGAAGCACTCGCCGCCGCCCAAGCGGATCGAGCAGCCGACCCTTTCGGACGGCGGCGCGGCCATGGACGGCGACTACCGGCTCCCGTCGATGGAGCTGCTCCCGACCGGTCCGACCGCCAAGAAGCGCTCGAAGGCCAACGACTCGGTCATCGCCGCTCTACAGGAGGTGTTCGCGCAGTTCCAGGTGGACGCTGCTGTCACCGGCTTCACTCGCGGTCCCACGGTCACCCGCTACGAGGTCGAACTCGGCCCGGCGGTCAAGGTCGAGCGGATCATCCAGCTGTCGAAGAACATCGCCTACGCCGTCAAGAGCTCCGACATCCGGATCATCAACCCGATCCCGGGGAAGAGCGCCGTCGGCGTCGAGATCCCGAACACCGACCGCGACGACGTCGCGCTCGGTGACGTGCTCCGCTCGCCGCTGGCACAGTCCGACCCGCACCCGATGATCGTGGGCCTCGGCAAGGACGTCGAGGGCGGCTACGTCCTCACCAACCTGACGAAGACCCCGCATTTGCTCGTGGCCGGAGCCACGGGCTCTGGTAAATCGAGTCTCATCAATACCTTGCTGGTGTCGATGCTGGTCCGGGCCACGCCTGAGCAGGTGCGGCTGCTGCTCATCGACCCCAAGCGGGTCGAGCTGACCAACTACGAGGGCGTTCCGCACCTCGTCCATCCCATCGTGACGAACCCGAAGAAGGCCTCCGACGCCCTCCAATGGGTCGTCAAGGAGATGGACATGCGCTACGAGGACCTCGCGAAGGCCGGTGTGCGCCATGTGGACGACTTCAACCGCAAGGTGCGCTCGGGGGAGCTGAAGACCGATCCGGCCACGGGTCGCGAACTGCGGCCGCACCCGTATCTGCTGGTGATCGTCGACGAGCTCGCCGACCTCATGATGGTGGCGGCGAGGGACGTCGAGGAGTCCGTCGTGCGCATCACGCAGCTGGCGCGCGCGGCCGGCATCCACCTGGTGCTCGCCACGCAGCGGCCATCGGTCGACGTCGTCACCGGTCTCATCAAGGCCAACGTGCCGTCGCGGCTCGCGTTCTCGACGTCGTCGCTCGCCGACTCGCGGGTCATCCTCGACCAGCCGGGCGCCGAGAAACTCGTCGGCCGCGGCGACGGGCTGTTCCTGCCGATGGGCGCGTCCAAGCCCGAGCGCATCCAGGGCGCGTGGGTCTCGGACGACGAGATCGAAGCCGTCGTCGCGCACGTGAAGTCGCAGATGGAACCGCAGTTCATCGAGGAGGTCACCGCCGCGCCGGGCTCGACGCGGGAGATCGACCCCGACATCGGCGACGACCTCGAACTGCTCATCCAGGCGATCGAGCAGGTCGTGACCACCCAGTTCGGTTCGACCTCGATGCTGCAGCGCAAGCTGCGCGTCGGGTTCGCGAAGGCCGGGCGGCTCATGGACCTCATGGAGACGCGCGGCGTGGTGGGCCCCTCGGAGGGCACGAAGGCCCGCGACGTGCTCGTGAAACCCGACGAACTGGACGGCGTCATCGCCTCGCTCCAAGGCTGAGACCAGACGAAAGGGGCCGGTCCGCTTCTTGGGTTCTAGGAGTCGTTGCAACACCTTGATCTACAAGGGATTGCGATGGACTTCCAGATCCGTCAGAACCGGACCAAAGCTCAGGGCCCGAGGAAGCTGACCGCGGAGCGGCATGCTTTCCTGC
>NZ_JAERMK010000010.1:132602-206090 GCF_016918015.1 Glycomyces sp. YM15 | reverse complement strand
CCCCCCCCCCCCCCCCCCTTCTCGTTCGCCGTCAGAGGTCGAAGTGGCAGGCGACCTTGTGGCCGCTCGCCGCCTCGCGCCATTCCGGTTCGACCTCGGCGCAGATGTCCTCCGCCCACGGGCAGCGGGTGCGGAAGCGGCAGCCCGACGGCGGGTTCGCAGGCGACGGCAGGTCGCCCTTGAGGATGATCCGCTCCCGGTTCGCCTCGAGCTCCGGATCCGGTTGCGGGACGGCCGAAAGCAGGGCCTTCGTGTACGGGTGCCTCGGGTGCTCGTAGATGGTCTCCGAGTCCGCCTCCTCCACCAGTTTGCCGAGGTACATGACCCCGACCCGGTCCGAGAGGTGGCGCACCACCGCGAGGTCGTGCGCGATCACCAGATAGGTGAGCCCGAACTCGTCCTGGAGCTCGTCCAGCAGGTTCATCACCTGCGCCTGGATCGAGACGTCCAAGGCGCTCACCGGCTCGTCGCACACGATCAGGTCCGGGCGCAGCATGAGCGCACGCGCGATCCCGAGACGCTGGCGCTGGCCGCCCGAGAACTCGTGCGGGAAGCGCTCCAGGACCGACTTCGGCAGGCCCACCGCGTCGAGCGTCTCGACCGCGAGCTTCCGGCGCTCGGCCTTCGACCCGACCCCGTGGACCTTCAGCGGCTCCGACAGGAGCATGTCCACATTGTGCCTGGGGTTGAGCGAGCCGAGCGGGTCCTGGAAGACCATCTGCATCCTGGACCTGAAGCGGCGCAGGCGCTCGCCCTTCATCGCGGTCACCTCGTCGCCGCCGAGCCGTACGCGGCCCGCGGTGGGCTCCTCCAAGCGCAGCACGGCCCGACCGAATGTGGTCTTGCCGCAACCGGACTCGCCCACGAGGCCGTACGTGCCGCCCGAGTCGATCTGGAGGCCGACCCCGTCGACCGCCTGGACGTGGCCCACCGTGCGCTCCACGACGATGCCGCGCCGGATCGGGAAGTGGACCTTCAAGTCCTCGACCTCGAGCAGCGGCGCCGGAGCGGAGGTGGGCGGGTCCGGTTCCTCAGTGCGCTGGGCCGGGACGTGCGGCTCGGTCTGCTCAGTGCTCATGCGACCTCCTCGGCCATGACGCAGCGGTGGGCGTGCACGGCCCCGACGAGCGCGGGTTCGCCCTCGACGCAGGACGCGGCGACCCGGTCGCAGCGGGGCGCGAACGCGCACCCGTCGTGCCAGCGGATCACATCGGCGATCGACCCGCGGATCGGCGTGAGCGGCTCGTGGATCGGGAGGTCCAGTCGCGGGATCGAACCGAGCAGCCCGATCGTGTAAGGATGCGTGGGCCGGGCGAACAGCTCGCGCACCGGCGCGGACTCGACCACGCGGCCCGAGTAGAGCACGTTCACCTCGTCGCAGATCCCGGCCACCACGCCTAGGTCGTGCGTGATCATGAGCAGCGCCGTGCCCTCGGTCTCCACGAGGTCCTTGAGGAGCTCGAGGATCTGCGCCTGGATCGTGACGTCGAGCGCCGTGGTCGGCTCGTCGGCGATCAAGAGCCTCGGGGCGCAGGCGACCGCGATCGCGATGAGCACGCGCTGGCGCATGCCGCCCGAGAGCTGGTGCGGGTACTCCTTCAGGCGGCGGGCAGGGTCGGGGATGCCGACGCGGTCGAGCAGGTGCGCGGCCTCCTTCGACGCCTTGTCGCCCTTGAGGCCCCGGTGGCGTTCGAGGACCTCGGTGATCTGCCTGCCGATGGGTACGACCGGGTTGAGGCTCGACAGCGGGTCCTGGAACACCATCGCGAGGTCCTTGCCGCGGCGGCGGCGCATCGCTGCCGGGGCGAGCGAGAGCAGGTCGGTGCCGTCGAAGACGGCCCGGCCGTCGACGTCGGCGCCGCCGCGGCTGCGGCCGCCCGAGGCCGTGATCGACTGCGGTGCGGCCGTGGTCGCCTTGAGTCCGCTGCCGACGGGCTCTGCTGCCGCGGCCGGGACGGGCCGGCGGGCCCTGCGGCCGCGGCCCTTCGGGAGCAGCCCCATGATCGCGAGGCTCGTCACCGATTTGCCGCAGCCGGACTCGCCCACGAGCCCGACCACCTGGCCTTCTGCGACCGAGAAGGAGACGCCGTCGACGGCGGTGGACGCCCCGAAGGCGACCCGCAGGTCTTCGACTTCAAGCAGCGCCATTACTCCTGCCTCCTCAGCCTCGGGTCGAGCGATTCGCGCATGGCCTCGCCCAGGAGGGTGAAGCCGAGCGCCGTGACGATGATGCCGACGGCCGGGTAGATCGCCAGTTGCGGTGCGCCGGAGAGGAACCGCTGCGCGTCGGCGAGCATCGTCCCCCATTCGGCGCTGCCCGGGTCGGGGTTGCCGAGGCCCAGGTAGGAGAGCGCGGCGGCCTCGATGATCGCCGTGGCGAGCACGAGCGTCGCCTGCACGATGACCGGGCCGAGCGAGTTCGGCAGGATGTGCGAGACCACGATCCGTCCCTTGGGGACGCCGATGGCGATCGCCGCGAGCACGTAGTCCGAGTGGGCCTGCGCCAGCATCGAACCGCGCAGCAGGCGCGCGAAGATCGGGATCTGCGCGACCCCGACCGCGATCATGACCGTGCGCAGCGACGGCCCGAGCAGGGCCGCGACGCTCAACGCCAGCAGCAGCATCGGGATCGCCAGCGCGACGTCGACCGAGCGCATGATGACGGCTTCGACGCGTTCGCCCCAGCGGCCGCCGAAGGTGCCCGCAGCGGCGGCGACGCCGCCGATGCAGGCGCCGGCGATGAAGCCGATGAAGGTGGCGACGACGCCCACGAGCAGGGTCTGGCGGGCGCCGACGATCATGCGGGAGAACATGTCCCGGCCCAGGTGGTCGAGGCCGAACCAGTTCTCCGGGCGCGGCCCGGGGAAGATGTTCCGGTTGAGGAAGACCTCGCGGCCCCAGGTCTGCGCCGTGGGGTCGTAGGGGGCGACCCAGGGGCCGACGACGGCGACGAGCACGAAGAGGCCCACGATGATCGCGCCGGTGATCGCCATGGGCGAGCGGCGCATGCGCCGGATCGACTGGCGCCACAGGGAACCGGTCTTGGCGTCCCGGGCGGTGGCGGTGGCCTCGATGAGCCGGTCGAGCTTCTCGATTTTCGCGATGGTCATTTGCGCACCCGCACTCTCGGGTCGAGCAGGCCGTACGAGAGGTCCACTAGGAGGTTGATGACCACGTAGAACACGGCGATGACGAGGATGAAGCCCATGAGCGCGGGGTAGTCGCGCTCGGTGGTCGCCTGGTAGACGAACGAGCCGATGCCGCCGAACGCGAAGACGCTCTCGGTGAGGACCGCGCCGGCGAAGAGGCTGCCGAGGAGGAGGCCGATGATCGTGGCGATCGGGAGCATCGCGTTGCGCATGACGTGGCGGCCGCGGACGGTGGAGGGCTTGAGGCCCTTGGCGTCGGCGGTGCGGACGTAGTCCTCGCCGACGACGTCGAGCACGCTCGCGCGGGTGATGCGGACGATGACCGCGAGCGGGATCGAGGAGAGCGCGATCGCGGGCAGGATCAGGTGTTTGACCGCGTCCCAGGCGATGTCGAACTCGCCGGTGATGATCCCGTCGAGTACGCGCAGGCCGGTCACGTCGGTGAAGTCGGCGCCCGCGGTGAGCCGGAACGTGGTCGGCAGCCACCCGAGCTCCTGCGCGAACACCACTTTCAGCATGGCGGCCAGGAAGAAGATCGGGATGCAGGTCCCCAGCAGGGAGCCGGAGACGGTGCCGAAGTCGAGCCAGGTGCCGCGGCGTTTGGCCGCGAGGTACCCGAGCGGGATGCCCAGGCCGACGGCGATGAGCATGGCGGCCAGGGAGAGTTCGACGGTGGCGGGCAGGCGTTCGGCGAGTTCCGTCGCGATCGGTCGCCCGCTCGACAGCGAGGAGCCGAAGTCGAGGCGGACGATGCGTCCGAGGAACTCGCCGTACTGGGTCCAGACGGGTTCGTCCAGGCCCAGGGCGGCCCGCAGCGCCTCCCGCTGGCTGTCCGTGGCGTTCTCGGGGAGCAGCCGGTTCTCGGGTCCGCCCGGGAGGGCTTTGAACCACGCGAACAGGAGCAGTGAGAGTCCCAAGAGCGCCACGGACAACTGCAGGAGGCGCTTAACGGTGTAGCGCAGCATATTCGGCTGTGATCGTTCCGGTCAGGAGGCGGTGGTGAAGTAGACCTGCGAGAAGTCCTCCCGCGTGAGCGGGGAGACGTCCGGCGGGTACACGTTGGCCGCGAAGGCGATCGAGGGCGGCGAGGACGAGATCGGCAGGCCCGGGAGCTCCTCCATCACGGCATCGTTCGCGGCCTTCCACAGTTCGACGCGCTTGGCTTCGTCGGGTTCGGTGTTCGCCGCGGCGATCGCGTCGAAGACCTCTTGGTTGTCGAAGCCCCATTCGGTGGACTCGGTGGCGAACCAGGTGCCGAGGAAGTTGTACGGGTCGGCGAAGTCGCCGGTCCAGCCGAGGAGGTACAGCGGGCATTCGCCGGAGCGGGTGGTCGGGATGTAGTCGACCCACGTGATCGGCTTGGCCTCCACCGTGACTCCCGCGTTCTGCAGGTCGGAGGAGATCATGTCGAAGATGTCCTTCGGCGCCGGCATGTAGGGCCGGGTGACGTCGGTGGGGTAGCAGAAGGTGATGGTGAGGTCTTCCGCGCCCGCGTCGGCGAGCATCTGCTTGGCCTTCTCGGCGTCGTAGTCGTAGGTGGCGACGTCCTCGGAGTAGCCCTCGAGGCTCGGCGGGATGAACTGCGTGGCGACCATGCCGCCGGCCGGGAGCACCGAGTTGACGATGCGTTCGCGGTCGATGGCGTAGGAGAGGGCTTCGCGGACGGCGTGGTCTTCGAGCGGCGAGTGGCTCTGCGTGTACGCGAGGTACAGCAGGTTGAAGACGCCGCGGACGGGGACCTGGTAGCCGGCCTCGATGAGTGCCTGCGCGTCGGCGGGGGCGGCGAGGTCGTAGCCGTGGATGTCGCCGGCTTCGAGCGCCTGGCGGCGGGCGGTCTCGTCCGAGATGGTCTTGAAGATGATCGTCTTGACCTTCGCCTTTTCGCCGAAGTAGTCGTCGAAGCGGGTGAGGACGACCTCTTGCGAGCTGTGGTCCCAGTTCTCGAGCATGTACGGCCCGGTGCCGGCGAGGGTGCCGACGGTCTGGGTGTACTCCGGCAGCGGGGAGTCGGCGGTGGGGATCGCGGCGTCGGCGACGGCGTCGATCGAGGCCGGGCTGATGATCGAGAGCGATTCCAGGGTGAACGCGCCGGGGAAGCTGGAGGTGTACTTGCTCAGGCTGATGGTGGCGTCGAGGCCGTCTGCGGTGCAGCCCTTGTAGATCGATTCGGTCTCGATACCCATGGCCGGGTCGTTCTCGGCGAAGCCGCCGAACACCGACGAGTAGTAGTAGGTGAAGTTCGGGGACTGGTAGCCGCCCTTGAAGTTCGCCCAGCGTTCGAAGTTCTTGCACACGGCGGCGCCGTCGAGGGGCTGTCCGTCGTGGAAGGTCACGCCTTCACGCAGGTGGAACGTCCACTCGGTGCCTGCTTCGTTCTGCTCGTAGGACTCTGCGAGACCGGGGACGGTGTCGGTGCAGTCGGCGTCGAGGAGCGTGTCGAAGACCTGGCGGTTGACGCGGAAGGTCTCGCCGTCGGAGGCGAGGATCGGGTCGAGGCTGGTCGGGTCGCCTGGGGTGCCGAAGACGAACGGCTGCGATTCGTTCGCGGCCGCATCGGCCTCGGGGACTTCGCCGCTGCGTTCAGGGCATGAGAAGTCGAAGTCCTCGGCGGTGTCGGCGTCACCGCCGCCGTCGCCGTCGGATCCGCAGGCGGTGAACAGGCCCAATGCCATTGCGGCGCCTGCCGCTGCGGCCAAGGCGCGCCTGGTTGGGGTAGGTGGCGTACGCATAGGTTGTCTCACCCGTCGGTCGTTGGGTATTCGGAGGTAGAGACAGCCTAAGTCCAGGTGAGTTACACCACTGTTAAGCGTTATATGATCGTGACCGTTTCGGCGAATATTGTTACCCAAATCGTAAGGATCGCGACGAGTGAAACCCGTTGCGCCGCAAGGGAACCGAAAATCAGTACGCTTGCGGCGCCGTCGCGGCAAGAATCCTGCCCATTACAGTCCGCAGTGCCCCAACGGATTCGGGTTCGCGCTAGTCGACGTCGCGGCGGCCCGAGAACGCCCGGCCGAGCGTCACCTCGTCCGCGTACTCCAGATCGCCGCCGACGGGGAGACCGCTGGCGAGCCGGGTCACCTTGAACCCCATGGGTTTGATGAGCATCGCGAGATACGTGGCGGTCGCCTCGCCCTCCGTGTTCGGGTCGGTGGCGAGGATCAGCTCCTTGGTCTCTCCTGATTGGAGACGGATCATGAGCTGGCGGATGCGCAGGTCGTCCGGGCCGATGCCCTCCAGCGGATTGATCGCGCCGCCCAGCACGTGGTACCGGCCGCGGAACTCGCCGGTGCGCTCGATCGCCAGGACGTCCTTGGGCTCCTCGACCACGCAGATGAGCGCCTCGGACCGGCGCGGGTCGCGGCAGATGCCGCACTGCTCCGCCTCGGTGACGTTGCCGCAGATCTCGCAGAAGCGCACCTGGGCCTTGACGCGCTCGAGCGCCGACGTGAGGCGCTCGACGTCCGCGCTCTCGGAGGCGAGCAGGTGGAAGGCGAGCCGCTGGGCGCTCTTCGGCCCGATGCCCGGGAGCTGCCCCAGCTCTTCGATGAGGTCGCCCAAAGCCCCGTCGTACAAGGATCTCTCTTTTCCTGCGGCTCGTTCACGGTCAGTGCGGGGTGGTGGCGCGATCGCGCCGAAGGGTTGCGGCTCCGCGACCTACATGCCGGGGAGGCCGAGGCCGCCCGACATGCCGCCGAGGGCGTCGCCGAGCGGGCCCATCTTCTCGGCCGCGAGGCGCTTCGCATCCGCGTTGGCGGCCTGGACCGCGGCGAGGATGAGGTCTTCGAGGGTCTCGACGTCCTCGGGGTCGACCGCCTTCGGGTCGATCTTGACGCCCTTCAGCTCACCGTCGCCGGTGACCGTGGCGCTCACGAGTCCGCCCCCGGCCGAAGCCGTGACCTCGGACTCGGCCAGCTCGGCCTGGGCCTGCATCATGTCGGCCTGCATCTGCTGCGCCTGCTGCAGCATCTTCTGCAGGTCGCCTCCTGCGAACATGTCCATGTCACTCCTCGCCCTCGGCTCGGGTCTCCTAGGTCTCCCGCCAGCCTAACCGCCCGTCCTGACACACCCCTGCCAAGCCACCCGCCCCCGCATGTAGGGCACAGTGCCGGTTCGGAGACTTTGAAAACCCCGGAAAGGTGCTACTGATATGACCGGGAAAACGGTACTGAACACAGCGAGCCCCGCTCAGTGCACGAAGCAGTGCGACGGGCCGGGAATCCATTCGACACACCGTGCAACCAGCTGCCTTCCAAAGCTAGGGAAGTATAATTATGGGAACTATACTTCCGCAAAATTCTCCGAGGTAGACCGTGATCGCGAAGCCGATGGACATGTTCGACAGAGATCGGGAGTGGGAAGCGCTCACCCACTTCGCCACCACCGCGCAGCCGAACGCCACGCTCGGAGTGGTCTCCGGGCGACGGCGCCAGGGCAAGACCTTCCTCCTGGAAGCGCTCTGCGCGGAAACCGGCGGCTTCTTCTTCTCCGCGGAGGAGTCGACCGAAGCCGAATCGCTGCGACACCTGTCCGCGGTCTACGGAGCATTCATCGGCTCGGCCGCGCCGATCAGCTTCACCGACTGGCGCCAGGCGATCGACGCACTGCTCGCGCTGGCCGGGGACCGCGAGATTCCCGTGATCATCGATGAGTTCCCCTACCTCGTGCGATCGAGCCCGTCGCTGCCGTCGGTACTTCAGGCGGCGTTGTCACCACGCCGCGCCGAGCGACTCGCGTCCAGGGCGCGAATGCTGCTGTGCGGGTCGGCGATGTCCTTCATGGGCGCATTGCTGTCCGGTTCAGCCCCGCTTCGAGGTCGCGCCGGCCTGGAGCTCGTCGTCCATACACTCGACTACCGGCTCGCGGCAGAGTTCTGGGGCATCACCGATCCGGCACTTGCGGTGAAGGTCAATGCGATCGTCGGTGGGACGCCCGCTTACCGACGCGAGTTCGTGGCCGACGACGTTCCCGCGAGTCCGACCGACTTCGACCAGTGGGTGCTGCGAACCGTGCTCAACCCGGCGAGCCCGCTGTTCCGCGAGGCCAGGTACCTGCTCAGCGAGGAGCCCGGGCTGCGCGACATCGGGCTCTACCACTCAGTGCTGGCGGCGGTGGCCTCAGGAAAATGCACTTCGGGCGGCATCGCGACCTATGTAGGACGGAAGACCAGCGACATCACGCACCCCTTGTCGGTCCTGCAGGACAGCGGCCTGCTGCGCCGCGACGCCGACGCATTCCGCGCCAACCGATCCGTGTACCGCATTGCCGAGCCGCTGATCACGTTCTACGAGGCGATCATGCGCCCGGACTGGAGGGCCTGGGAGCACGGCCGTGACAGTGCGGGACGGTGGCAGGAGCTTCAGCACCGGTTCCACGGCAACGTGATCGGACCGCACTTCGAGGAGATCTGCCGGACTTGGGCGCTCGACTACGCGCCGCCTGGAAGCCTAGGGGGAAGGGTGAGCCGAGTGGCTTCCGGTGTGGTGAACGATGCCGAGCGCCGGACAACGCACGAAGTCGACCTGGCCGCCTTCGGAACGAGCAACGACGGCGGAGAAACGTTGCTGGCCATTGGCGAGGCGAAGTGGAACGACATCATGGGTTTGGGCCACCTTGACCGCCTCCGCCGCATCCGCATGCTCCTCGCGAACACGAGGCGCTTCGACACCAGCGAGACCCGCCTGGTGTGCTTCAGCGGCGCCGGATTCAACGAGGCACTGCAAGCAGAAGCGGCCGCCAACGACGACATCGTGCTCGTCAAGCTGAACGACCTTTACCCCCCTGCGGACTTGCAAGGGTTTCGGTCCTAGACGGTGAGCTTCTTGGCGCCGAAGGCGGTGGTCAGGAGTTTCACGGCCTGCTCCTCGCTCGTGCCGAAGCCGCCCGGGGCGACCGGGTCGTCCGGGCTCGGTTCGTCGTAGTCGTCCGCCGGCGGCTCCTCGAAGGACTCCGCGGCGGGCGCGGCGGCTTGACGGGACGGCGTGCGCTGCGGTCGCGCGCTGGGCGCGGCGGGCGCGGGGGCTCTGGGCGCCGGGCTAGGCGCCGGTCCCGTCCCCGCTTTTGGGAGGCTCGCGGCCTCCCCCACCTCGCACCGGATCTTCCAACTGCCGCCGAGCACCTCGTTGAAGACGCCCACGACGATCCCGTACGCGGGTTCCTTCTGCAGGTTCTCGGCGTGGAAGGCGTGCTTGAACGCGAGCACCACCTCCTTGTCGGTGGCGTCCGCGATCGTCGCGTCCTGCAGCAGCGCCGCGGTGGTGCGCTTCTTGTCCTTGACCGCCATCATGATCCGGTCCCACTGGCGCCGGATCGACGCGGCCGTCACGCCGCCGCCGTCGTACGCGGGCTCGTGGGCCGGGGCCGGTTCGGGAGCCGGGACGGGTTCGGCGTCGGCACGGTCGTCAGCGGCCCAGTCGCCCGCGGGGGCCGCGACCGGCTCGGGCGCGGCCGTCGGCTGCGGTGGGTTCGCTTGCGGGGCTTCGTCTTCCCAGGGCGGGACGGAAGCCTGCTCGTTCCGCTGGGCCGGTGCGGTAGGCGCCGGGGCAGGAGCGGGTTCGTCGGCCGGGCTCGGCGCCGGGGCCTCGGCGGACCGCGCCAGCGCGGCGCGCGCCGCCGCAGCGCCGGTCGCGCCGCCGAGCGCCGCACCGCTCGGGGCTTCGCGCACGGGCGCGGCGAACGCGGCTCCGGCCGCGCGCTGCTCGAGGGTCTCGAGGCGCTGCGTGAGGCCGGCCATCGATTCGTCCGAGCCGGGCAGGATCGCGCGCACGCACGCGAGTTCGAGCAGGAGCCGCGGCGCGGTCGCGCCGCGCATCCCGGCGAGTCCGGCGGCGATGACCTCGGCCATGCGCGTGAGCGTGGAGGTGCCCATGCGGGTGGCCTGGCTGGTCATCTTGGCGAGCTGGTCGGCGGGCGCGTCGACGAGTCCGGAGGAGCCCGCGTCGGGCACCTGGTGGAGGACGATGAGGTCGCGGAGGCGTTCGAGGAGGTCGCCGGCGAATCGGCGGGGGTCGTGGCCGCCTTCGACGACGCGTTCGACCACTTCCATGACCGCGCGTCCGTCGGCGGCGGCGAAGGCCTCGCACATCTCGTCGAGGAGTCCGGCGTCGGTGACACCGAGGAGTCCGGCGGCCCTTTCGTAGGTGACGCCTTCGGGTCCGGCGCCGGCGATGAGCTGGTCGAGGACGGAGAGGGTGTCGCGGGCGGAGCCGCCGCCGGCGCGGACGACGAGGGGGAGCACGTCGTCGGCGACGATCGCGCCCTCTTCGTCGCAGAGTCTGCGGCAGAGTTCGCGCATGGCGGGCGGGGCGATGAGCCGGAACGGATAGTGGTGGGTGCGCGAGCGGATGGTCGGGAGGACCTTGTCCGGCTCAGTGGTCGCGAAGATGAAGAGGACGTACTCGGGGGGTTCTTCGACGAGCTTGAGCAGGGCGTTGAAGCCTGCGGCGGTGACCATGTGGGCTTCGTCGATGATGTAGATCTTGAAGCGCGAGTCGACCGGGGCGAAGACGGCGCGTTCACGCAGCTCGCGGGCGTCGTCGACGCCGCCGTGGCTGGCGGCGTCGATCTCGATGACGTCGACCGAGCCGTGCCCGTCGGCGGCGAGCGCCTTGCAGGAGCGGCATTCGCCGCAGGGCTCGGGGGTGGGTCCCTGGGCGCAGTTGAGGGAGCGGGCGAGGATGCGGGCCGAGGAGGTCTTGCCGCAGCCGCGGGGCCCGGAGAACAGGTAGGCGTGGTTGAGGCGCCCGGCGCGGATGGCGTTGATGAGCGGTTCGGTGACGTGCTCCTGGCCTACGACCTCGGCGAAGGTCTGCGGCCGGTATTTGCGGTACAGCGCGAGTGCCACGTCATCCTCCTGCTGGCCGGGGCTCTTCCGTTCCTGCCAGGGTACGGCCTGGGTCCGACATCCGGCGGCGCGACCGGTGGAGTTGGTGCGGGCGGCACAGCTCGCGTCTCCGGGTGACGTCCGATGTCGCGAACTCCCCGATTTCGGGCGCCTGGAGGGGTGGCCTCGCTCACGTGCAAGCGGTATCCTCTAACGTACCAACGCATTTAAACGTTTCAATTTAAGGAGTTCCCCCTTGCGCACTCCCGCTCCACCTCGCCAGAGGCGAAGACTGGCCCGATGGTTCGCCGCGGCCCTCGTCACCGTCTGCACCGCCGCGGGCCTCACCGCCATCACCGCCGCTCCGGCCGCCGCCGTCGAGACCAACACCTGGTACCGGATCGTCAACGACTACTCCGGCCTCGCCGTCAGCATCGAAGGCGCCTCCACCACCGCGGGCGCGAAATCCGTGCTCGCCACCGCCTCCAGTGCCACCAACCAGCAGTTCCGCTTCGTGGACTCGGGGGGCGGCTACTACCGGATCCAAGCCCGGCACTCGAATCAGGTACTCGACGTCTACGCCAAGTCCACCGCGAACGGCGCCGACGTCGTCCAGTGGTCCGACAACGGCGGCACCAACCAGCAGTGGCAGGTCAACACCCAGTCCGACGGCAGCGTCGAACTCGTGAACCGCAACTCCGGCAAGGCCCTCGACAACTGGGAGCGGGCCACCAGCGTGGGCAGCCGCGTCTCGCAGTACACCCGCAACAACGAGGAGACGCAGCACTGGAAGCTCGTGCCCGTCGAGACCGGCGGCACGACCGGCAACGGCTCCCTCACCGACCCGAACGTGCAGTACTACGGCCGCTGGAACACCACCAACGCGTCCTGGTACACCATGGGCTGGGCCGGCGGCTACGTCGAGACGACCTTCACCGGCGCCTCCATCGGCGTCAAGCTCCGCAACACCATCGACATGTACTACTCGATCGACGGCGGCAACGAGACGTGGATGCGGAACGTCTCCGGCAACGTCACGGTCAGGAGCGGTCTGAGCGGCACGCACAGCATCAGGATCGGCTTCCGCGAACGCGCCGGCTCCTACAACGGCGACCCGGCCTTCGGCGGGTTCATCCTCGCCTCGGGCGGCGCGACCACCGGGACCACGCGGCCGGCCGACTTCATCGAGTTCATCGGCGACTCGATCACCGTCGGCCAGCCGAACGGCAACCGGCCCTTCACCGCCTACGGCTACCTGGTCGGCGACAACCTGAACGCCGGCCACACGCAAGTGGCCCAAGGCGGTGCGTGCCTGGTGAGCACCTCAGACGGCTGCTACGGGATGATGAACTGGTTCCGCCGCTCCTCGGCGTTCGTCAACACCGACGACTGGGACTTCTCCCGCTACCAGGCCACCGCCGTGGTCATCAACCTGGGCACCAACGACGTCGGACACGGCGTCAGCGGAGCCCAGTTCCAGCAGAACTACATCGTGATGCTCGAACGCGTCCGCCAGGCCTACCCGAACGCGCACATCTTCGCGATGGAGACGTTCCGGGGCCGCTACAGCACCGAGACCCAGACGGCGGTGAACACCCGTGTCAGCGCGGGCGACGCGAAGGTCCACTTCGTCGACACGACCGGCTGGCTCCCCGACTCCGGCGACCTCGTCGACAGCGTGCACCCCAGCGACCAGGGACACCTGAAGATCGCGAACCGGCTGACACCCATCATCGACCAGTACCTCTAGCGAACCGGACCCACGAATCGGCGCCCGCCCCGCAGTACCGAACGCACTGCGGGGCGGGCGCCCTGTCCTACTGCGCCGCAAGGGCTTCCGTCGGCGCGAGCCGGGACGCCCGGATCGCCGGGTAGAGCCCCGCGACCGCGCCGATGAACAGCGTCGCACCCACGCCGCCCACGCTCGCCCAGTACGGCACCACGGCGGGCCAGCCCTGCGAGGACGCGTACCCCGCGGTCACCACGGTGCCGATGAGCACCCCGCCCAGGCCGCCGAGCGCGCTGAGCAGCAGCGACTCCGCGAGGAACTGCGTCCGGACCTGGCCCCGCGTCGCACCGAGCGACCGCCGCAGCCCGATCTCGCTGCGACGCTCCAGCACCGAGATCACCATGGTGTTCGCGACCCCGACACCGCCGACGAGCAGCGCCACCGCGCCGAGCCCCAGCAGCATCCCGGTGAACGCGCTGTCCACGGCCTGCTGCGCCTCGAGGGCGTCAGAGGGACGCGACACCGACATCTCATCGGGCGCGGACGGATCGGCCGTCGCCGCGAGCACGCCCGCGACGTCGAGCACGTACGCCTCCTCGGTACGGGTGTACACAGTGGTCGCGTGCCCGTCGAAGCCGAGATACGACGCCGCGGACTCCCAGCCGATCAGGACCGTCAGATCGAGCTCCGGAGCGAGCACCACCGGCTCCAGCACGCCCACCACCGAGAACCACTGACCTCCGATGTAGACCTCCGCGCCCGCGCCGGTGATACCCAGCTGCTCGGCGGCGCTCGAACCGAGCACCACCGCCGGGTACATCGACGTGGCCTCGTTGAGCCACGCCCCGTCCGCGAGCTCCGCGCCCACGGTCTCGAGCATCGCGAGTTCGGCGGCGCACACGGTCATGCCGCCGCTCTGCCCCTCGGGAATCCGGTCGTTGCGGTACACGTTCGCCTCCGGCACCTGACCGACCGCCGCGACCTGCGTGACCGGCGCGATCCGGCCGATCATCGACACCGCCTCGTACGGCAGCACCCCGACCTCGCCGCTCATCATCGACGTGCCCGGCGAGACCGTCAGCAGGTTCGTGCCGAGCGCGGCCAACTGCCGGTCGAGCTCGGACCGGCTCGACGAGGAGATCCCGACGACCGCGATCATCGCCGCGATCCCGATCGCGATCCCCAACGCGGACAACCAGGCCCGCAGCGGACGCGTGCGCAGACCGGTGGCCCCGACCCGCAGCACGTCCCCCGGCCGCATCCGCGCGGCCCGCAGCGACTTCGCCGATGGTTCGGCCGAAGACGCCCGCAACGACCGCATCCGACGGGAGCCCTTCGGCGGCGGGGGAATCGGCGGAGGCGGCCAACCGCCCGGCGGCGGCTCATCGCCCGGTCCCCTTGGCGGCGTGTCCATTCAGACCACCTCTCCGTCCCGCATCGCGACCTGCCGCGGCAGCGACGCCGCGATCTCCTGGTCATGTGTGATGACCACGACGGTCGTCCCGGCCTCGTGCAGCTCATGCAGCAGCGCCATCACGCCGGAGCCTGACACCGAGTCGAGGTTCCCCGTCGGCTCGTCCGCCAGCAGCACCGCAGGCTCGCCCACGATCGCCCGCGCCACCGCCACACGCTGCCGCTCACCGCCCGAAAGCTCGTTCGGCAAGTGGTCCAAGCGATGCGCGAGCCCCACCTTCTCCAAGGCCTCAGCGGCACGCGCCCGCCGGTCCGGCCCGCGCCGCCCCGAGTAGAGCAGCCCGTCGGCGACGTTGTCGAGCACCTGCTGCCCCACCGCGAGATGGAACTGCTGGAACACGAACCCGATCCTGGTGGCCCGCAACGCGGACAACTGCTTGTCGCGCAGCCGCGCCACATCGAACCCGTCGATCCGCACCGTGCCCTCGCTCGGCCGGTCCAGCGTGCCGATGAGATGCAGCATCGTCGACTTGCCCGAACCCGAAGGGCCGACGATCGCGCACATCTCCCCAGCGTCGATCCGCAGCGAGACGCCGCGCAGCGCCCGCACCCCGCCCGGATAGGTCTTCGAGACCCCGTGGAGCTCCACCACCGGCCGCGGCCCCACGGGCACCGCCTCGGCCGCCGCCTCCGCGATCGCGCTCATGACGGCACCACCACGGCCATGCCCGCTTCCAGGCCCTCGCCGCTCACTTCCACCGAGCCGTCGGCGAACAGCCCCGTGTCGACCGCGATCACCTCGGTCGTGTCACCGTTCGCGATCTCCAGGCCGTACCCGCCCTCGCCGAGACCCAGCAGGGCCTCGACCGGGACGGTCAGCACGTCCTCCGCGGTGTCCCCGGCGAACCCGACGTCCACCGCGGCCTGGTCGAGCCCGTCGAACACCGCCGGATCGTCAGCGGCGACCGTGACCTCCAGGTAGGTGGTCGCCTCAGTGCCGCTCCGGGTCTCGTCCTCGCTCACCAGGGTCTCGGAGTCGGCGATGGTCCCGGCCGCCTCGGTGCCGTCGGGGAGCGTGATCGCCACGGCCTCGCCGACGGCGACCAGCTCCTGGTCCTCCAATTCGACCTCCACCGTGACGACCTTGTCGAGGCCCGTGTAGTCGAGGACCGGCGAGCCCTGCCGCACCGGATCGCCCGGTTCGGCACCCACCGCGTCGACTCTCACTTCACCCGGGGCGTAGACGATCTGCCCGAGCTCGACCATGCCCGTCTCGGTCAGGCCGAGATCGTCCTGCCACTCCTTCACCGCCCCGGCGGTCGCATCCGTGTACTCATCGTCCACAGTGAACCCGTCATAGCCGAGCTTCGACAGGTTCTCCTCGAACTGCTCCACATCGGCGCCTTCGGCGCCCGGCGTCAGGGACCGGTAGGCCGGCAGGCTCCCGTACAGGAGCGTCACCGGATTGGCGTCGACCGCGAACAGCTCGCCGCCGCGCCCGATCACCTCCCCCGCCTTGGGCAGCGACGTGAACGTGCCGCTGAGCAGGCAGTCCAGGCCGATCACATCGCCGAAGCCGAGATCACCGGAAACGGTGACCGTCTCGGTGAGCGTCCGCTGCACGACCTCGGCCGTCGCCGGAGTCTCCGGTGCCGCACCGGCTTCGGCCTCTTCGAAGAACGCGCGCGGATCGAATCCGAGAGCGGCCGCCGTCGCCCCGGCCGCGGCGATCACGACGGCCGTCACGGCCACGACCTTTCCGGCACCGCCCTTGCGGCGCTTGCGGGTCATCACTCGTCCTCGCTGTCGTTCTCAGCGCCGGGACCTTGGGGACGCAGATCCTCGCACGCCTTTTCGGCGGCCTGGAACTCTTCGCTCTGGGGGTCGAAGCCCATATCGCCGTTCATCATGATGCCGCCATTGGGCTGCGGGTCCGGGAACTCCGCGATCCCGTTCTCCCGCATGCACTCCGAATAGCCGAGCAGCGCCTCGTAGATCTCCGGGTCGAGCGTCGCGTCCTCCCCCGGCCCCGGCATCATGTCCTCGCAGGCCTCCTCAGCGGCCTTGAATTCCTCGTCCTGGGGGTCGATGCCCTCGGGCAGGGAGAGACTGATCCCGCCGCCGTTCTGCTCCGGGTCGGGGAAGTCCGCGACGCCGTTGTCCCGCATGCACTCCGAGTAGGCCAGCGCCTCCTCGAAGCCGTCCAGCTCCGCTGCGTCCTCCGCGGAGGCGGACTCGGTGGCGGTGCCGTCGGCGCTGGCCACGCCGCCGCCGCCGTCGTCGTCGGTGCAGGCCGCGGCCGATAGGGCCAACAGCCCCAAGAGGAGTGCGATCGTGTGTCGCCGCATGGCAATTCGTCCTTTCTTCGCCGCCGGGGAGGTCCCTGCGGCAGGATCAGTACAGTCGCGGCGGCATTGCCCGGCCGTAAGCCGAATCGGCAATGCCGCGGCAATGCCGGGCACGCCATGATGAGCGCATGAGAATCCTGGTGGTGGAGGACGAGCCGCTGCTCGCCGATGCCGTGGCCGAATGGCTGCGCGGCGAGTCGCACGCGGTCGACATCGCGTTCGACGGAGCGGCGGCCCTGGAGCGGTTCGGCGTGAACGACTACGACGTGGTCGTCCTCGACCGCGACCTGCCCGGCGTGCACGGCGACCAGGTCTGCCGCGCGATCGCCGCCGAGCAGGGCGACACACGCGTGCTCATGCTGACCGCCGCCTCGGACATCGACGACCGCGTCACCGGGCTCTCCCTCGGCGCGGACGACTACCTGCCGAAGCCGTTCGCGTTCCGGGAGCTCGCCGCCCGCGTCGCCGCCCTCGGCCGCCGAGCCAGGCCCGCCGCGCCGCCGGTCCTCGAACGCGCCGGCATCTCCCTCGACACGCACCTGCACCAGGTGTTCCGCGACGGGCGATACGTGCCGTTGTCCCGCAAGGAGTTCGCGGTCCTCACCGAGCTGCTCCGCGCCGACGGCGCGCCCGTCTCGGCCGAGCAGCTCCTGGAGAAGGCCTGGGACGAGCACACCGACCCGTTCACGCAGGCCGTGCGCATGACCATCCTCAAGCTCAGGCGCAAACTCGGCGACCCGCCGGTGGTCCTGACCGAACCCGGAGTGGGGTACCGGATCTCATGAGGCGCCGCTTCCGACTCACGCTCCGGGCCCAGTTGACGCTCGTCTACGGCGGGCTGTTCATCGCCGGGGGCACGCTGCTCCTGGTGCTCACGTACAGCCTCGTCGAGCAGGCCGTCCCCGACGAGAACCAGATCTTCCAGAACGTCTACGGCAGCACGGAGGGCCCGCCGCTCCCCACGACCGATGACGGGGTGTTCGTCCAATCGCAGGACTTCAGGATCCTCGTCACCGGCAAGGTCTGGTCTGCAGCCCTCAACGCGATCCGGAACCAGGGACCGCAGGCGCTCCTGCTGGTCAGCCTCGGCACGATCGCCATCGGATGGATCGTGGCCGGGCGGATGCTGCGGCCGCTGCAACGGGTGACGGACACCGCCGCCGAGATCGCCGAATCGCCTGCGGCCGACAAGGGCCTGCACCGGCGCATCAAGGTCAGCGGTCCCCGCGACGAACTCCGCGAGCTCTCCGAGACGTTCAACCGGATGCTGGAGCGCCTCGACCAGTCCTTCGACGGCCAGCGGGCGTTCATCTCCAACGCCTCCCATGAGCTGCGCACCCCGCTGACCGTGACCCGCGCGCTCCTCGAGGTGGCCGTGCACCGCCAGGACGCGTCCGCGGACCTGCGGCTGCTGGGCGAGACACTGCTCGAGGTGAACTCCCGTCACGAGCGGCTGATCGAGGGCCTCCTGCTGCTCATGCGATCCGACCGCGAACTCGCCGAGCGCTCCTATGTAGACCTCTCGGACGTGGCCGAGTACGTGGTCGCCCAGACTCCTTCGGGAGGGGTCGCCGTGACCGCCGAATGCGAGGAGGCCCCGACGCAGGGCGAGCCGGTCCTCCTGGAGCGCCTGGTGCAGAACCTGGTCGAGAACGCGATCCGCTACAACACCGGCGAGGACGGCTGGGTGACCGTCACGACCCGCCGCGACGGCGCCACCGCGGTCCTGGAGGTCGCCAATTCGGGCCCGGTGGTCCCCGCCTTCGAAGTGGAGGGTCTCTTCGAGCCCTTCCGCCGCTTCGGCACCGAACGACTCGCCACCGCGTCTCAGGGCGCCGGACTCGGCCTCTCCATCGTCAGGGCCGTCGCCAAGGCCCACGGTGGAGAAGCCACCGCCACAGCCCGCCCGGAAGGCGGCCTGACCGTCACGGTGAGACTCCCGGGGGTCTCGGACTGATGGGGGAACGAAAAAGACCCCGGGAGACCGGGGTCTTTCTGCTTGAGCCGCCTAACGGAATCGAACCGTTGACCTATTCATTACGAGTGAATCGCTCTACCGACTGAGCTAAGGCGGCGGGGTCCCTCACACACCCGACAGAGCTCGCTTATCCTTGCTGCCTTCCGGCCCTGGGGAGGTTCACAAGATGACGCCGCATGAGGGACGGGCGAAAGTCTACCCCACTCGAACGCCGCCGCCGAACCGGGAGCGCCCCCTGGGTAGTCGAGGTCACGCGACCCGCTCGCCTTCCGAGCGCGCGCAATGCAACCCAGGTCACCACCCGTTACCCAGTTGGAGGCGCTTCCGATCGTCGGGTAAGGTACTCCGCGGAGGATTCGCATAGTGGCCTAGTGCGCACGCTTGGAAAGCGTGTTGAGTGAAAGCTCTCAGGGGTTCGAATCCCCTATCCTCCGCCACTGGCCAACAGCCAAGACGCCGGAGCTGCACTTTCGTGCAAGCCCCGGCGTTTTTTCGCGTGGGTCTCGATAAGGGTCCCGGCTACCGCTGCGCGGCCTGCTCGCCTCCCGGCGAGGCCGCTGCGGCACGGCTCGCGGGACCGAGCGGAGGTCCATGGCAGCCGCATCGGCTCCCGGGCGGGGCCGGGCTCAGCGTCCGGTGGGGACCACCACGACCGGACAGGAAGCGTGCTGGATGCAGTGGTAGCCGACCGAGCCCAGGAGCGCCCCGCGAAACCCGCCGTGACCGCGGTTCCCGAGCACCAGCAGATCGGCGTCTTCGCCGCGTTCGATCAGCACGGTGGCGGGGTGGCCGTACTCGACGGTGCGGATCACCTCGTCCGTCTGTTCACCGGCCGCCCGGGCGACGGCCTGCGCCAGTGATCGCTCGCCCTCGGCCAGAAGATCCTCGAATGGTGGGATCGTCATCGCCATGCCGAGGGAGGTCGTGGTGTCCAGCACCAGCACCGCCTCCACCTGCGCCCCGGCCAGTTCGGCCTGCCGCAGCGCCCAGCGCAGCGCCTGCACCGACGATGCCGAACCGTCCACGCCGACCACGATGCGCCCAGGGGCACGCTCTCGCTTCATCATGTCTGCCCTCCTGCGGGCGCTCACGGGTCAGTCCTGGTCGTTGAGGATGGTGCTCCCGGCCGTCGCACCGCCGTCGGCGACGAATTCGCAGCCGGTCGAATAGGTGGCTTCCACGGCGATGAACTCCGCCATCGCGGCGATCTCCTCGGGCGTACCGAAGCGCGCGATCGGCTGCGCGGCCGCGATCGCCTCGTCCATCTCGGCGGTCATGGGCGTGCGGATCGGCCCGGGATGGATGGAGCAGACACGGATGTGATCGCGCCCGAGTTCGAGGGCGGCGGTCTTGGTCAGGCCGCGCAATCCCCACTTGCTCGCCGTGTAGGCGCCCAAGTCGGCGTATCCCATGAGCCCAGCGGTCGAGGAAACGTTGATCACGACGCCACCGCCGGCCCGGCGAAGCGACGGGACGACCGTGTGCATGCCGAGCCAGGCGCCGTACAGATTGACCTCGAACACGGCGCGGAACGCTTCGGGCTCCTGATCCGCGATGCCGCCCGTTCGGAGGATTCCGGCATTGTTGACCAGTACGGACACCGGCCCGAATGCTTGCTCGGCCGCGGTCAGAACGGCCTCCCAACTGCGGGCGTCGGCGACGTCGAGCGGCTCGAACCGCGCTGAGGCGCCGAGCTGGTCCGCCAGGCGCTCGCCTTCGAGATGCTGAACGTCCCCGATGGTGACGGTCGCTCCTTCGTAGGCGAACCGGCGGGCGATCGCGGCACCGATGCCGCGCGCCCCTCCGGTGACGATCGCGTTGCGTCCGGTCATGCTCCCCACGGCGTTCTCCGTTCTGTGGCGCTCCGCCGAGCGGTCGGCTCGCACGAGGCGGTGGAGGCCGTGGCCGACACCGACCGCGCGGCCCGCCACAGGCCTCCCGATTCAGCATTCCAACTCCCGCGGGGCCGCAGGGCCAAACCGAGGAAACCGGAACACTGCCCGGCGTGTCGTGTGTTGGCGAGGGGAATGCGGGCCGCCGCGGCATGGCCGGCCGACACGGACGCTGAGGGCCGACGTCGGCCGGCCCTCAAGCGATCACGGCCTTTCAGTCCTTCGCTCGTACCACGACGACCGGGCAGGCGGCGTTGGTGACGCAGTGGAGACTGACCGAGCCGAGAAGCGTTCCGGTGAAACCGCCGCGCCCCCGGCTGCCGACGACCAGCAGGTCAGCCTTCTTCGAATGCTCGATCAGCACTTTCGGCGCATAGCCCATGTCGGCGATGCGCTCCACCTCGAGATCGCGGCGGCCGCCGAGCTCCCGATCGACCGACTCGTTCACCGCCTGCTCGGCCTTAGCCGCGAAATCCTCACCCGGTAGCACCGCCAGCGGTGCTCCGTACGAGGTCGGCGTCTGCCAGGCGTGGACCGCCTCGATCCTCGCGCCGGTCCGTTCCGCGTACCGCAGCGCCCACCGCAGTGCCCGCATCGACGTGGGTGAACCGTCGATACCGACGACGACTCGCTCCTGCCTCACCTCGGCCATCCGAACCTCCTCGTTCAGGCCTCCCAGCATTCCCTAAAAAGCATCGGCAAGGTCCGAGTTGCCTTCATCCGGGGCGGGGCGCGGCTTCGTCCGGGCACATGAAAGGGGCGGGACCTCGCGGTCCCGCCCCTGTTCGCTCTGTCGGCCTCCGCGGTTAAGCGGCGCCTCCCTGGCCCACCTGGCCGCCTCGCGGCCCGGCGCCCGGGCTCTTCGGCGGCATGGTGCCCGTGCCCGCTCCCGGGCTCTTGGGAGCCCGCTCGCCGGCCAGCTCGGCCGGAGGCGTGTCCGGCACGCCCGCGGGCTTGTCGGCGCCCCTGAACGTCAGGTGCGTCTTCTCGACGTCCTTCGGGTCGCCGTCGACGTCCACGATGACGATCTGGCCGGGCGTGAACTCGTTGAAGAGGATCTTCTCCGAGAGCGTGTCCTCGATCTCGCGCTGGATCGTGCGACGCAGCGGCCGCGCGCCCATGACCGGGTCGTAGCCCTTGTGCCCCAGGTACAGCTTCGCGTTGTCCGTGAGCTCCAGGGCCATGTCGCGGTTCGCGAGCTGGTCCTCGATGCGCTTGACCATCAGGTCGACGATCGCGACGATCGCCTCCTGCGTGTGCTTCGGGAACACGATGGTGTCGTCGATGCGGTTCAGGAACTCGGGGCGGAAGTGGTTCTTCAGCTCCTCCGAGACCTTCTCCTTCATCCGGTCGTAGTCGCCGCCCTCGGACGCGTCCGCCTGGAAGCCCAGCGACACGGCCTTGCCGACGTCCTTCGTGCCGAGGTTCGTGGTCAGGATCAGCACCGTGTTCTTGAAGTCGACGATGCGGCCCTGGCCGTCGGTCAGGCGACCGTCCTCGAGGATCTGCAGGAGCGTGTTGAACACGTCCGGGTGGGCCTTCTCGATCTCGTCGAACAGGACCACGCTGAACGGCTTCCTGCGGACCTTCTCGGTGAGCTGCCCGCCCTCGTCGTAGCCGACGTAGCCGGGAGGCGCACCGACGAGGCGCGAGACCGTGTAGCGGTCGTGGAACTCGGACATGTCCAGCTGGATCAGCGAGTCCTCGGAGCCGAACAGGAACTCCGCGAGCGCCTTCGCCAGCTCGGTCTTACCCACACCGGACGGGCCGGCGAAGATGAACGAGCCGGACGGCCGCTTCGGGTCCTTGAGCCCGGCGCGGGTGCGCCGGATCGCCTTGGAGACGGCCTTGACGGCGTCCTCCTGGCCGATGATGCGCTTGTGGATCTCCTCCTCCATGCGCAGCAGGCGGGAGGTCTCCTCCTCGGTCAGCTTGTAGACCGGGATGCCGGTCCAGTTCGCGAGGACCTCGGAGATCATCTCCTCGTCGACCTCGGTGACCTGGTCGAGGTCGCCGGCCTTCCACTCCTGCTCGCGCTTGGCGCGCTTCTCGTGGAGGCGCTTCTCGGTGTCGCGCAGACGCGCGGCGGCCTCGAAGTCCTGGGCGTCGATCGCCGACTCCTTCTGGCGTCGGGTCTCGGCGATCTCCTCGTCGATCTCGCGGAGGTCCGGCGGTGCGGTCATCCGGCGGATGCGCATGCGCGCGCCCGCTTCGTCGATGAGGTCGATGGCCTTGTCCGGCAGGAACCGGTCCGAGATGTAGCGGTCCGCGAGGGTCGCTGCCTGCACCAGGGCGCCGTCCGTGATGGAGACGCGGTGGTGGGCCTCGTAGCGGTCCCGCAGGCCCTTGAGGATCTCGATGGTGTGCGCCAGGGACGGCTCGGCGACCTGGATCGGCTGGAAGCGGCGCTCCAGGGCGGCGTCCTTCTCGAGGTACTTGCGGTACTCGTCGAGGGTGGTCGCGCCGATGGTCTGCAGCTCGCCGCGGGCCAGCATCGGCTTGAGGATCGAGGCCGCGTCGATCGCGCCCTCGGCGGCCCCTGCTCCGACGAGGGTGTGGATCTCGTCGATGAAGAGGATGATGTCGCCGCGGGTCTTGATCTCCTTGAGGACCTTCTTCAGGCGCTCTTCGAAGTCGCCGCGGTAGCGGGAGCCGGCCACGAGCGCGCCCAGGTCAAGCGTGTACAGCTGCTTGTCCTTGAGGGTCTCGGGGACCTCGCCCTTGGTGATCGCCTGCGCGAGGCCCTCGACGGCGGCGGTCTTGCCGACGCCGGGCTCGCCGATGAGCACCGGGTTGTTCTTGGTGCGGCGGGAGAGGACCTGCATGACGCGTTCGATCTCGCGCTGACGCCCGATGACGGGGTCGAGCTTGCCGTCGCGCGCGGCCTGCGTGAGGTTGCGGCCGAACTGGTCGAGCACGAGCGAACCGGACTGCTGCGCCTCCTGGGAGGTGCCGCCGGCGGTCGCGCCCGCGGGCTCCTTGCCCTGGTAACCGGAGAGCAGCTGCAGCACCTGCTGGCGCACGCGGTTGAGGTCCGCGCCGAGCTTGATGAGGACCTGGGCGGCGACGCCCTCGCCCTCGCGGATCAGGCCGAGCAGGATGTGCTCGGTGCCGATGTAGTTGTGACCCAGCTGCAGCGCTTCGCGCAGGCTCAGCTCGAGCACCTTCTTCGCCCGCGGGGTGAAGGGGATGTGCCCGGACGGGGCCTGCTGGCCCTGGCCGATGATCTCCTCGACCTGCTGGCGGACGCCTTCCAAGGAAATGCCCAGGCTCTCCAGGGCCTTCGCCGCCACGCCCTCGCCCTCGTGGATGAGGCCGAGCAGGATGTGTTCCGTGCCGATGTAGTTGTGGTTGAGCATCCTGGCTTCTTCTTGAGCCAAGACGACCACGCGTCGGGCACGGTCCGTAAACCGTTCAAACATGCGCTTCTGCTCCTCGCGTCCGCCGCTACTTGTCGTCGTTACTGGTCGTGGCTTGCAAAACCCTGTGGGTACACCTTATCTCCCGGGTCCGCGGACGACGGGTGCCACGTGGGTGACAACAAGCGTGCCTCTAAGACCATTCCCGGTGATAACAGGTTCGCTGTGAGCGCAATACCCGTTCCCCCGCCGCGGCAATCCAATGGTGCCCCACGGGTGCGACAGTCCGGCCGAATCCGCTGTCCCACGGGGAGGAACGGCGCTTCCGCCCGCTCAAGACGAAATGCCCGCCCTCCAGGGGAGAGCGGGCATCGAAGTCGGTTCGCGAGGCTGCCTGACTAGTTGTGCGCGGCGTTGTATTCCTCGACGATCGCCTGCGGGATGCGTCCACGGGGCGAGACGCGCTTGCCGCTGCGTTCGGCCCACTCGCGGATGGCCTTGTTCTGCTCGCGGTCCACGGTCTGGCGGCGCGGGGCGGCGGCGCCGCGGACCGGGCCGCGCGGGGCGCCCAGGCTGTAGCGGCCGAGTCGGGTGCCGGCCTCCTGGAACTTCTCCAAGGCGTCGCGCAGTTCCTTGGCGTGGCCCGCCGAGAGGTCGATCTCGTAGGCCTGTCCGTCGATAGCGAATTTGACGGTCTCCTCAGCCTTGCTGCCGTCGATATCGTCGATCAGGATGACCTGTGTCTTCTTCGCCATGGCAAATTCCTCTCGAACTGTAGCGACTACCGCTGCCGGGACAACCGTCTTGCTAGTGCCAGAGCATATACGAGTCCATTAGCGAAGGGAAAGAGGGTGGGCGCATCTATTTGTGAATACGTCGCTACCGTCCAGGTCACCTGGCGACTTGAATGCGTCGAAGTCTCCCGGGTCCGGGCGAAATGGGACCGCGCCGGAGGAGGGCTCTCGATGAATAGAGCCACCTCGGCGAAGCTTGCGAGCCGTTAATGAGCTCAGCCGGCGCGCTTCCTTTGGCTTTGCTATTCGGGTTTCACCAGCGGGAAGAGGATGGTCTCTCGGATACCGAGTCCGGTGAGCGCCATAAGCAACCGGTCGATTCCCATGCCCATCCCGCACAGCGGCGGGAGGCCGTACTCCATCGCGCGCAGGAAGTCCTCGTCGACGGTCATCGCCTCGTCGTCGCCCTTCGCGGCCAGTCTGGCCTGGGCCTCCAGGCGCTCGCGCTGGATCACCGGGTCGATGAGCTCCGAATAGCCGGTGGCGAGTTCGAAGCCCCGCACGTACAGGTCCCATTTCTCGGTGAGGCCGGGAGTGGTGCGGTGACCGCGCGTGAGCGGCGAGGTCTCCTCCGGGTAGTCGAACACGAAGGTCGGCTCGATGATGTGGTCGGAGACCAGCACCTCGAACAATTCCTCCGCGAGTTTCCCGGCCCCCCACTTGGGGTCGACACCGAGTTCGACTTTCTCGGCGTAAGCGCGCAGCGTCTCCAGCGGCGTGTCCACGGTCACTGTTTCTCCGAGCGCTTCGGAAAGGGACCCGAAGAGGGTGATCTCGGCCCACTCGCCGCCGAGATCGTACTGGGTGCCGTCCGCGAGTTCCACGGCCTCGGTCCCGAACGCCGAACGCGCGGCGCCTTGAATGAGCGACTTGGTGAGCCCGGCGATCGTGCGGTAGTCGCCGTACGCCTGATAGGCCTCCAGCATCGCGAACTCCGGCGAATGCGACGAGTCGGCGCCCTCGTTGCGGAAGTTCCGGTTGATCTCGAATACGCGGTCGATACCGCCGACGACGCACCTTTTCAGATAGAGCTCGGGGGCGATGCGCATGTACAGGTCCATGTCGTACGCGTTCATGTGCGTCACGAACGGCCGCGCGGTCGCCCCGCCCGGCTGCACCTGCATCATCGGGGTCTCGACCTCGACGAAGTCGCGGTCGTCGAGCTGCTCGCGCAGCGAGCGCACGACCTTCGCGCGGTTGCGCGCGTTCGCGCGGGCCTCCGGGCGGACGATGAGGTCGACGTAGCGCTGGCGGACGCGCGTCTCCTCGGCGAGCGGCTTGTGGGCCACGGGGAGGGGGCGCAGGGCCTTGCTGGTGATCTCGAAGGAGTCGGCCATGACCGACAGCTCGCCGCGCTTGGAGGTGATGACCTCGCCGGTGACGCCGATGTGGTCGCCGATGTCGGCCAGGCGCTTCCAGTCGGAAAGCCGCTCCTCGCCGACGTTGCCCTGGGAGAGCATCACCTGGAACTCGGTGCCGTCGCCGTCGCGCAGGCGGGCGAAGCAGAGCTTCCCGGCCGTGCGCACGAAGATCACCCGTCCGGTGGTGCTCACGGTGACGCCTGAGGACTCGCCGTCGGCGAGACCCGCGAACTGCTCGCGCAGTTCGGCCAGCGAATGGGTGCGCGGGTAGCCGAGCGCGTAGGGCTCCTTGCCTTCCGCGAGGAGGGCGGCGCGCTTCTCGCGCCGGATCAGCATCTGCTCGGGAAGGTCGTCGGCGCTGTCGGTGTACTGCTCGTGCTCGGTCACGCCTACAAGGGTAAATGTCGCCGCCGCTGCGCAGCATGCGAGTTTCCCCTCATCGCGCCGTGTCACACCGGCACCCGCGCGGCCGGCTCAGTCGGCCAGGATCGGCCGTTCGATCGCGAAGGCCGGGTAGCCCACCACGCGGTCGGGCCTGCCGACCGTGTCCGCCGAGGTGGCCAGGGCGAGCTGGCGCGGGCGGCGTCCGGTGGCGTCGGCCCAGGCGAGGGTCGCGCGCAGGGCGAACACGCCGCAGGCGTGGTGCGGGGCGATCTCGCGCGGGCGGAGGCTGCGGATGGCTTCGGCGGTGACGGCGTCGACGCGTTCGGCGGTGGCCTGGTCGTGGAAGTGGGAGAGGTCGGTGGAGCAGATGACCACCGAGTCGTCGCCGGCCTCCTCGCGGAGCGCGGCGATGAGCCGGGCGCCGTCCGGGGACTGGCCCATGCCGAAGGCCACGGGGGTGACCTCGATGTCGGGGCCGAGCGCGACCTGCAGGAACGGCAGCTGGACTTCGAGCGAGTGCTCGGCCTCGTGCGGCAGCCGCGAGGAGCCGACCACGTGGGTGGCCGCGACGGCGACCTCGCCGAGCGGGGTCTCCCAGCGCGCGTAGGGCGCGGCGGCGTGCCCGCGGAGCGGGTAGTGGTGGGAGGGTCCGACGAGGATCACACGTTTGACGCGGCCGCGGTGGGCGGCGAGTCTGGCGTAGACCTCGGCGGCGACGGGTCCGGAGTAGCGGTAGCCGGCGTGCGGCGCGATGTAGGCGGCGGCGAGCGGTTCGCTCACCGGCCCTACGGCGTCGATGAGCCGCTCGACGTCGGCGCGGAGCAGCCCGGGGTCGGCCGGGTAGAAGCGTCCGGCGACGGCGGCGGGCCGTACGGTGTCTGATTTGATCGAAGGCATCGCAGGTCTTCCGGTGGTGGTTCCTATGGTCGGTGTGAAGGCTCTGGTCGGTGAGCCGGGAGGTGCTCTGGTAATGCGGGTGTTCGTCTGTGTGACGGCTCGGTCATGCGGATCGGTTGCCGTTTGGGACCCCAGTCTCCCGCCGGTCCGTCGAAAACTCCGGGAACGGCGGCGCCGCAATGATCGCACTGTCCACTATCCGACACCGCGTACCGGTCAATTCGGTACCAATCACGCACGATGAGGACTTCGCCACAGTGCACGCAAGTGGTGGTCTGGCCTTCCGGGTCGTGCGCGTTGCCGGTGTAGACGTACCGCAGTCCCGCGTCGAGGGCGATCCGCCTGGCCCGGCGGAGCGTCGCGACCGGGGTCGGCGGCACGTCGCGCATCTTGAAATCCGGGTGGAACGCCGTGAAGTGCAGCGGCACGTCCGGGCCGAGGTGCTCGCCGATCCATGCGCATTCGGCGGCGATCTCGTCGTCCGAGTCGTTGTGCCCGGGAATCAGCAGCGTGGTGATCTCGGTCCACACGTCGGTCTCGTGCACCAGGTATTCGAGTGTATCGAGGACAGTCCTCAGTGAAGCGAAAGCGATCTTGCGGTAGAACTCCTCGGTGAACGCCTTGAGGTCGATGTTCGCGGCGTCCATGTGCGCGTAGAGCTCTTGTCGCGCTTCGGGTCCGATGTACCCCGCCGAGACCGCGACGGCCTTGAGCCCGGCCTCGCGGGCCGCGTCCGCGCAGTCGGCCGCGTATTCGAGGAACACCGTAGGGTCATTGTAGGTGAACGCGATCGACCTGCAGCCCAGGCGATTCGCGGTCGTGGCGAGCGTCTCGGGCTCGGCCTCCGAAGCGAGCGTGTCGATCTCGCGAGACTTGGAGATGTCCCAGTTCTGGCAGAACCTGCAGGCCAGGTTGCATCCGGCCGTGCCGAACGAGAGTACCGGGGTGCCGGGCAGGAAGTGGTTGAGGGGCTTCTTCTCTACGGGATCGATGCAGAACCCGGAGGAGCGTCCGTACGAGGTGAGCACGATCTGGTCGCCGTGGCGGGCCCGCACGAAGCACAGGCCTCGCTGCCCTTCGCGCAGACGGCAGGCCCGCGGGCAGACGGTGCACTCGAGGCGTCCGTCGTCGAGGGCGCGGTGGAACTCGGTGCCGACGGTGAATGCGTCGGCGCCTTCGATCCGTGGCCTACGGGGAGTGAGGGTGGCCATACTCACTACCGTAGCGCCCGCTCGGTTGCCGATGCGTTTCGGCATGGACACGAGGAGCTTGCACGCGAAAGGGGTCGCGCTGCAGCAGCGCGACCCCTGGCGGTCTTGACCCGCTCGGACCGGAGACCGGCCCGCCCGGATTAGTTCAGGCGCTCGCCCGTGTTGGCGTGGAAGACGTGCTCGTGGCCGGGCTCCGGCACGACGTACACGGTCTCGGCCAGGCGCGGGACGTTCGCGGACTCGGTGCGGACGACGAAGCGCTCCGACGAGCCGTTGTACGCGGCGTGGCCGTAGACGTAGGCCTCCGAGCCGAGCTCCTCGACGAGGTCGACCTCGATCGGGATGCCGCCGGAGCCCTCAGCGCCGAGCTTGCAGTGCTCGGGGCGGATGCCGATGGTGACCTGCTGCTCGCCGCCGTCCTGGGTGGCGGCGTCGCGGACCTCGCGCGAGAGCGGGAGGATGACGTCGCCGAAGAGGCCGCCGTTCTCGGTCAGGGACACGGTCTTGATGTTCATGGCCGGGGAGCCGATGAAGCCGGCGACGAAGGTGTTCTTCGGCTTGTCGTACAGCGTGCGAGGAGTGTCGCACTGCTGCAGCAGGCCGTCCTTCATGACCGCGATGCGGTGACCCATGGTCAGCGCCTCGACCTGGTCGTGCGTGACGTAGACGGTGGTGATGCCCAGGCGCTTCTGGAGCGAGGCGATCTGCGAACGGGTCTGGACGCGGAGCTTGGCGTCGAGGTTCGACAGCGGCTCGTCCATGAGGAACACCTGCGGCTCGCGCACGATCGCGCGGCCCATGGCGACGCGCTGGCGCTGGCCACCGGAGAGGGCCTTCGGCTTGCGGCCGAGGTAGTCGCTGAGGTCGAGGAGCTTCGCGGCGTCTTCCACGCGCTGCTTGATCTCGGCCTTCGGCATGCGGCGCAGCTTGAGGGCGAACGCCATGTTGTCGAAGACGGACATGTGCGGGTAGAGCGCGTAGTTCTGGAAGACCATCGCGATGTCGCGGGACTTCGGGGGGAGGTTCGACACGTCGGTGTCGTTGATGAAGATCGAGCCTTCGTCGACCTCTTCGAGGCCGGCGAGCATCCGGAGCGAGGTGGACTTGCCGCAGCCGGAAGGGCCGACGAGGACGAGGAATTCGCCGTCCTGGATCTCGATGTCGAGCTTGTCGACGGCGGGCTTCTCGGTGCCCGGGTAGATGCGCGAGGCACCCGCGTACGTCACTGTTGCCATGATGTTCGGTCCCTTTCACTGGCAGGTACGTGCCAGACGATCCGTGGTAAAAGGCGGTTGTGTCATCACAGAGCGGGACCTTTGCCGGAGCGGCGCGACCCTGCGCTGCGATCACGACCGCGTGATGCGCAGCACCGTGCGGTCGTGAGCTGAGCCTAGCCGCGGGGGAATGCCTTTGCCAAGTCGGTGCCGAACGTTTGTCCGGTTTCCGCGGAAGGTTTACCGAAACGTTATTCCACCCGCAGGGCCTGCAGCAAGGCCTCGTCGCCCGCCACGTCGCAGATCCCGAACGGCAGTCTTCCCCACAGCGCCAAGGCGATGTCCGAGGCCGAGCCCGCGGCGCGGGCCTGCAGCTCCGTGCGCGAATCGGGCTGGTCGAGCAGCGCGACCCGGCCCTCGCGCAGGCGCACGAACCAGGTCGCGTCGGCGTCCTGCGCGAACAGCTGCACGAGACCGGTGGACTCGGGATGGGCGCCGCGGCGCGCGCCGACCGGCAGGAACGCCTCGAACACCTCGCTGATCGCCTCGGCGGCGAGCGCCGCGGGGACGGGCGCGGTCGAGCCCACGGCCATCTGCACGTCCCAGCGGGCGAGCCCAGTGGCGACGGCGACGCGCCGGTGCCAGAACTCGGCCCGCCACTCCACGGGCGCCCAGGTCCACGCTGGCGAGTCCGGCCCGCGCGCCTCGATCGCGTCGAGCACGGCCGCCAGCGACTGGTCGAACACGTCGAGGACGGCGGTGCCCTCGGCGGTCACGGGCGGCGGCTGCGGGAGGTCCTCGTCGGTGACGGGGCGGGTGAACAGGGCTTCGACCGCCCAGCGGTATTCGCGGGCGAGTTCGAGGAGGATGCCGCCCACGGTGGAGTCGGGGCGGGAGGGTGCGACGCGGCCGAGCACTTCGGGTCCGCACGCCGAGCGCAGGCCCGCGGCCTCGGTCTTCAGTTCGGTGAGGTAGTCGGTGATGCGCAGCTTAGCCATGGTGACCGCCGTTCCTCGTAGCCTGCGTAAAGCTTAGGCTTTCGGGCGTGACACACGCCAGCCCAAGTCCGAGCGAGCAGGCCGCGAACGGCACCATTCGGGGCAAATCTCTCAGCGAGTACACGACGCTGAGAATAGGAGGTCCGGCCAGCGAGCTGATCGAGGCCCACTCCTCTGTGGAGGCGGTCGAGGCCCTGCGCGGGGCGAAGGGCCCGACGCTGGTGCTCGCGGGCGGCAGCAACGTGGTGATCGGCGACGAGGGCTTCGACGGCACGGTCGTGGTGCTGCGGGGCGGCGGGATCGAACCGGGGCGCCGCGGGCATGTGCGCGTCGAGGCCGGCCAGGTCTGGGACGACTTCGTGGCTTGGACGACGGAGAACGGACTCTCCGGCGTGGAATGCCTCAGCGGAATCCCCGGCTCAGCGGGAGCCACGCCGATCCAGAACGTGGGTGCGTACGGCCAAGAGGTTGCCCACACCATCGACTCGGTCCGCGTCTGGGACCGCAAGACCGATGAGATCCGAGACTGGACCCGGGAGGAGTGCCGGTTCTCGTATCGGAACAGCGCTTTCAAGAACCAGGACCGCTTCTTCGTGATGAGCGTTGCGTTCGAGCTGGAGGAGAAGACGTCCTCGCAGCCGATCGCCTATGGCGAGCTCGCGAAGAAGCTCGGTGTGGAGGTGGGCGTCCGTGAGGGCCTGCGGCAGGTACGCGAAGCAGTCCTCGAGTTGCGGCGAGGCAAGGGCATGGTCCTCGACGAGGCCGACCACGACACCTGGAGCGCGGGTTCCTTCTTCACCAACCCGATCATCGGCGAGCACGTCTACCACGAACTGGCAGCGAAAGCCGGAGGTGAACCGCCCCATTGGGAGACGGGCGACGGCCAGGTCAAGGTCTCGGCAGCCTGGCTCATCGGGGCCGCAGGCTTCGAAAAGGGCTATCGGCGGGGAAACGTAAGCCTCTCAACCAGACACACCCTGGCACTGACCAACAGGGGCGGCGCCACGGCAGCCGAACTCCTAGCGCTCGCAACCGAAGTGACGGAAAAGGTGGAGAAGGATTTCGCCATCCGCCTCCACCCCGAACCGGTCATGGTCAACGCCGCGCTGAACTGACCACCGCTGAGCCGACGCCGAGAGTTGCAGCAGCGCTTCATCGACCGACTTGTCGAGATCCACGATCCCGCCCTCATCGGCCGTCCGCCGGAGCGCGGCCCAGGCGGCCCGCGACTGAAAGCGAAATGCTTTCATTTGGCGGCCGGCGCAACCGGGTCCTAGCGGAGGAGCGCTGCCGCTTCCAGGGCCGTGTAGGTGGCGATGATGCCCGCTCCGGCTCGCTTGATGCTGGTGAGGGACTCGAGGATCGCGGCGTCGCGGTCGATCCAGCCTCGCTCCGCAGCCGCCACGATCTGGGCGTACTCGCCGCTGATGTGATACGCCGCCACCGGGACCGGGCTGCGTTCCGCGGCGGCCTTCACGATGTCGAGATACGGGAGCGCGGGCTTGACCATGACGATGTCGGCGCCCTGCCGGATGTCGAGGTCGATCTCGTGCAGCGCCTCGGTCACGTTCGCGTTGTCCTGCTGGTAGGTGCGACGGTCGCCCTGCAGCTGCGACTCGACCGCGTCCCTGAACGGACCGTAGAAGGCGCTGGCGTACTTCGCCGCGTAGGCGAGGAGCCCGGTATCGGTGTGGCCGGCTTCGTCAAGGGCGGCACGGACATAGCCGATCTGGCCGTCCATCATCCCCGAGGCGCCGAGCAGGTCCGCGCCCGACTCCGCCAGCGCCACACCCATCTCGGCATAGCGCACGAGGGAAGCGTCATTGTCCACAGTGCCATCGGGGCGGAGTACGCCGCAGTGGCCGTGGTCGGTGAACTCGTCGAGGCACAGGTCGGGGACGACCACGAGGTCGTCGCCGATCTCCTCCCGGATCGCCCGCGTCGTGACGTTGAGGATGCCATTCGGATCGGTTGCGGCCGAGCCGATCGCGTCGCGCACCGCCGGGATGCCGAAGGGCATGAGCCCGCCGATCCCGGCCCGGGCGGCCTCGACCGCGAGCTTGCGGATCGAGTCCACGGAGTGCTGGTACACGCCGGGCATCGAGGCGATCTCGACGGGTTCGGTCAGATCCTCTTTGACGAACACCGGGAGGACGAGGTCAGAGGGATGGACGCGCGTCTCCGCCACGAGACGGCGAAGGGCCGCAGTGCGTCGCAGCCTCCGAGGGCGGATGACCGGGAACTCGGGACTGTTCGGCACTGCGACCACTTCCTTTTCACACGTTGCTAACGGAACCTCAGGGCCGTCGGCCCCTGGATCTTCTGGCCCCGGCGGGTCTTGATCGGGCCCTCGGCCAGGCGCTGCTTGAGCTCCATGGCGTACTCGGCGAGGGCCTCGATGAGGTCCGGCACGGAGGCGTTGTCGGGCTTGGCGTCGACGCGCAGACCGAACTCGGTCGCCGTGTCGGCGGTCGCCGGGCCGATGCACGCGACGACGGTGCGCTGGTGCGGCTTGCCCGCGATGCCCACGAGGTTCCGGACGGTGGAGGACGAGGTGAAGAGCACCGCGTCGAACCCGCCGGACTTGATGGCGTCGCGGATGTCCGCGGCCGGCGGCGAGGCGCGCACGGTGCGGTAGGCGGTGACGTCGTCGACCTCCCAGCCGCGCTCGGAAAGGCCCGAGACCAGGGTCTCGGTGGCGATGTCGGCGCGCGGCAGCAGGACCCGGCCGACCATGTCGAGGATCGGGTCGTGCGGCGGGAAGACCTCCAGGAGGCCCTCCGAGGACTGCTGGCCGGTCGGGATGAGCTCGGGCTCGATGCCGAACTCGCGCACCGCGTTCGCGGTGGCCTCGCCGATGCAGGCGATGCGCAGGCCGCCGAAGGCGCGCGCGTCGAGGCCGTGCTCCTTGAACTTCTCCCAGATGGCCTTCACCGAGTTCTGGCTGGTGAAGACGATCCAGGCGTAGCGGCCGTCGACGAGGCCCTTGATGGCCCGCTCCATCTGGGCGGGCGTGCGGGGCGGCTCGACGGCGATGGTCGGGACCTCGCACGGGATGGCGCCGTAGGCGCGCAGGCGCTCGGACATGATGCCGGCCTGCTCCTTGGTGCGCGGGATGAGGACCTTCCAGCCGTAGAGCGGGCGGCCCTCCCACCAGGCGAGTTCGTGCCGGTCGTCGACGCCGGGGCCGATGGTGAGCACGACCTGCCCGGCGTAGCCGAGGGCCGCCTCCACAAAGGTGTCCACAGAGGACGTGGTGGTGTACTCGGTCTCGCCGGTCGCGTCGCCGGTGACGGCGACGGCGGTCTCACCGGAGACGCCGCCCGCGAGCAGGATGTCGCGCAGCGACGACAGGTCCGAGACGTCCGCGGTGACGGTGAGGCTGCCGCGCTTGATCGCGTCGGCGATCATGAGCGGCTCGATGGACGCGATGTCGTCGATGTCGATGACCGTGCGGATCTCCCCGGGCGGCATGCCCGCGTAGACGGCGACGGCCTGCGCGTGGCTCATGCCCGGGATGACCTCGAAGCGGGCCTGCTCGGCGCTGGCGGCCTTGATCTCGGCCTTGGCGAGCCGGTTCGGGTACGCGTCGCCGACGATGAGGCGGGCGATGTTCTCGCCTTCGCGCGCGGCGGCGGCCATGAGCTTGCCCTGGTCGCTCGGGGAGGACTCGATGAGCTTGATCTTCGAGTCGTCGCCGTTGAGCTCCTTGGCGGTCTCGATGAGCGACTGCGGGAGCGACCGGTCGTAGTAGACCCGGTCGGCCTCGCGGATCGCGTCGAGGGCGCGCTTGGTCAGCAGTCCCGGGTCGCCTGGGCCGGTCCCGACGAAACGCACGCGGCCCACCGGCTTACGGGCACTGGTCATGTTCTCTCCATCAACAGTCGTCTAGAGCTTGGGTCTAACTTCAATAGTTGCTCGGCACCGGCCTCGAGAAGGTCCTCGGCCAGCGCTCGCCCCACGGCGGCGGCACGGGCGGCCAGTTCGTCGGCGCCCGCATCGCCCGTGTCGGGGAGAGCGGCGGTGGTCGAGAGCCGCTCGATGACGGAGCCGTCCTCGGCACCGACGGCCCCCCGCAGATACAGATCGACCTCGCCCGGCGAGGCGCCTTCGGCGACATCGGCGAGTGCGGCGACGGGAGCGCTGCATCCGGCTTCGAGTCGTTGCAGAAGGGCGCGTTCGGCGGCGACGGCGGCCTGTGCGTACCGGTCGTTGAGCTTACTTGAGATCCGCGCAGATGTCATGTCGGCTTTGCGGCATTCGACCGCCAATGCCCCTTGTGATGGGGCGGGAAGCATCACTAGCGGGTCCAGGTATTCCGTGATCTCCGCCTGGCGTCCGATGCGCTTGATGCCCGCCGCCGCGAGGATCACCCCATCGAGGTCGTCGCCGACGCGGCCGATGCGGGTGTCGATGTTGCCGCGGATCGGCACGCACTCGAAACCGCGCCCCAGTGCGTTGAGCTGCGCGATGCGCCGGGGCGAACCGGTGCCGATCCGCGCGCCCGACCCCAGGTCGGAAAGAGTGCGGCCGTCGGAGGCGATGAGCACGTCGCGCGGGTCGGCGCGCGGCGGCACGCTGATGACCAGGTGCTCGGGCTGGGCCGTCGGCAGGTCCTTGTAGGAGTGGACGGCGATGTCGATCTCCTCGCGCTCCAGCGCGTCGCGCAGCTGGTTGACGAAGACCCCGACGCCGAGCTGGGCGACGGGCACGGTCGTGCCGTCTCCTGTGGTCTTGATCTCGACGAGCTCGACCGGCTCCCCCGTGAGGCGGGTTATCTCGTCAGCGATCATCCCGCTCTGTGCGAGCGCGAGCTTCGATCCCCTGGTCCCGACTCGGATCACAGGTGCGTTCCCTTCCTAAAGCCGGCGCGGCGAAGGCGCTCCGGTCTGCTGTTGGGCGGTGCCGAGGGTGTTGCGTGCTTCGGTCGCTGGGACCGGATTGATCTTGAGGGCTTCCGCGAGGTCGCCGCTCTGCGGTTCGGCGAGGGCGGCGGCGTCGAGCGCGAACAGGTCGCGCAGGGCGCGGGCGTAGTCGGGCGCCCCGGGCTGCCCGGCGAGTTCGCGCACGCGCACCGTGGGCTCGTGGAGGAGCCGCTGGACGACGCGGTGGACGGTGCGGGCGACTTCGGCCCGCTGGTCGTCGGTGAAGTCGCCGCGGCGGGCGACGCGGGCCAGTTCGGCCTCGACGATGTCGGCGGCGGCCGAGCGCAGGGCGGCGACGGTGGGGGTGACGGTGTCGGCGCGCAGGCCTTCGTTGTAGGCCGCGATCTCCTCGGCGAGCAGGGCCTCGACCTCGGCGAGCGTGTCGGCGGCGGCTCCGGCGGCGTCGGCGCGCTGGATCTCGGCGATGTCGACGACGTGCACGCCGTCGAGCCTCGCCACCTCCTCGGCGACGTCCTTGGGCAGGGCGAGGTCGCAGACGACGAGCGGCGCGGTGCGGCCCGCGAGGTGCGCGGCGCGCAGCACCGGCTCGGGCGAAGAGGTCGCGCAGACGAGCAGATCCACTTGCGCGGCAAGGGAAGTCAGGTCGTCGTAGGAGGCGGTCTCGGCATCCCAGACGGACGCGAGGCGCTCGGCCTTCTCGCGGTCGCGGTTGGCGACCTTGAGGGACTTGACGCCGGATCGGGCGAGGGTCGCGGTGGCGAGGCTGCCCATGGACCCGGCGCCGACGACGGCGGCGCGGGCCTGGGTGAGGCCGTTCGCGAACCCGGCGCGGGCGAGCTCGCGCTCGGCGAGTTCGAGGGCGGCCGTGACGACGGAGGGCGCGGCGGCGTCGACGTCGGTCTCGGCGTGGATCCGCTTGCCGACGCGCAGCGCCTGCTGGAACAGCTCGTGGAGGTGGCGGCCGACCTGGTCGGCCTCGCGCGCGGTCTCGTAGGCGTCGCGCAGCTGGCCGAGGATCTGGGGCTCGCCCGCGACCATGGAGTCGAGCCCGGCGGCGACCCGGAAGGCGTGGGCGGCGGCGTCGGCGCCGTGGCGCACGTACCCGCAGGACGCGAAGTCGAGCTCGGCATCGGACTCCCCGAGACCCCAGACCCGGTGGAGCTCGTCGACGATCGCGGAGAGGCCTCCGTGGAAGGTGGCGGCGGTGGCGTACACCTCGACGCGATTGCAGGTGGAGAGCACGACGGCCTCTCGGACCTCGCTGCCGCGCAGGAGCGAGCGGGAGAGGTCCGCGGCGGATTCGGGGCCCACCGCGAGCCGCTCCAGGGTCTCCACCGCGGCACTGCGATGCGAGATGCCGACTACCAGGAGGTTCACTTCACCGTTCCCGTCTCTTGGCCCTGCTCATTTACGTCTCCGCAAGCGATCGACGTGACCGCTCATATACGCCTCCGCAAGCGGTGGACGCGATCGCTCATATACGCCTCCGCGAGCGGTGGACGTGGTGGCCGCCCATCTATGTCGCGACCTCTGCGTTCGCCTGGCCGATGGTCTTGTGGTGTTCGTGGAAGGAGAGGATCTGCAGCTCGACGGCCAGGTCGACCTTGCGGACCGCCACGCCCTGCGGCACGGCGAGCACACACGGCGCGAAGTTGAGAATGCTTGTGACACCAGCATCTACGAGGAGGTCGGCCACATGTTGGGCGGCCGCGCCGGGTGTGGCGATGACCCCTATGTTGATGCCTTCGTCACGTACCGCCCCGGCGAGGAGCGCGACGTCGCGCACTTGGATGCCGTCCAAGTCCTTCCCTATGATGCCCGGGTCGGCGTCGAAGAGGCCAACGATGTCGAAGCCCCTTTCGGAGAACCCGGGGTATCTGGCCAGGGCTTGGCCCAGGTGGCCGAGGCCGATGATGGCCACGCGGGAGTCTTTGGTGAGTCCGAGCACACCCGCGATATAGGCGGCGAGCGCGGCCACGTTGTAGCCGACGCCGCGCATCCCGGAGGCGCCGAGCTGGGAGAGGTCCTTGCGGAGCATCGCCGAGTTGACGCCGGTGGCGGCCGCGAGGGTTTCAGAGGAGACGGTCTCGACGCCCGACTCGCCGAGCGAGCTGAGCGCGCGCAGGTATTCGGGCAGGCGCCTGACGGTCGCGGCCGGCAGGTCGGCGGCCGTGGCGGCAGGGCCGTTGGGGGCCCGGTGGTCGGTGCCTTCGCCGGTGGTCGTCAATGGTGGAACTCCAGGTCCGCTAGTTCCGTGCCGCCGTTCACCGGCGCGCAACCCAGCTTAGGAGGTGGACCGTGAGGGAGTTTGCACAGGCGGCGCTAACCGGGGCCGGACGCGACTCGGCGGCTCGCGGGACCGGTGCGGTACACCCCCGTAACACTGGGATGAATCCCAGCTGTACCGAAACCCGTTGATTCCCGGCGAGCCGCCGTCCGGATCGATTTTGCCCTAAAACAACGTTGATGCCCGCAAATCAGGTTTTTTCGGCGCGTCGCGCTCGGTGTCACGACTCGTGGGATTCGTCACGACTTCGCGGACACCTCGAGATCGCGTTTGAGGCGCGGCACGTCCACGTCCCAGTAGCTGTGCTCGCGGCCGTCGAGCAGCACCACGGGCAGTCGGTCACCGTACTCGCGCGCCAACGCAGCGTCATCGGCGACGTCGATCTCGGTCCAGTCGACGCCCGTGTCGCGGGCCACCCGGTCGAGATCGGCGCGTGCGGCGCCGCACAGATGGCAATCCCTTGTAGTCAGCAACGTCAGCCTGTTCACCCTGCTCCCTCCAGGAATCAGAAGATCGCACAAGCTGTGCGACACCCTCTGTCATTCCTCGATCACTATTGAGCCAGAACCGGTCCGCGAACGCGGACCTCCAAACATTTGGGGAGGTAATGGTGGGATTCCGCCCCCTTGAAGAAGGGTACGTCGGGGCACCGGGCGAGCGCCGACATCGCCTGCATCCAAGCCGTCACCGAACGCGACACGCCGAACGCAAATCCGCGTCGGCGGCCTTCCTGATTTCTAGACTCAGGCGGGTCAGTCCCTGCGGGACCCGATCGCATGACTCGGCCCGACCCCTCACACGAGGAGGCCACTAGTGCCCGGTATTGCACCAGCAATGTCCAGCCGCATCTATGGCTCGCAAGCTTCGCCAAGAGTGCCCTACGCGAACCGAAACACCGCGATGCTCAACGCAGATCTCGCCCCTTACCTGTACGGCGGCAGCGCCATCGTCGAGTCCCTGACACGACTGCCCGCCCCGACCTTCGAACGGCTCCGGCAGGCCGTGTGGACCGTCCTGAGCCTCGGCACCGGCACCGCCGAGCAGCACCACGTGCGCTCCGGCAGCGGCGCGGGCGCCGGCGCGACCGACACCGCCGGCCCCGAGCAGCACGACCCGAGCACCGACCAGGTGGACGGCGACGAGGTGGCCGACCTGGTGGCGCGCGCCCAGGACGGCGACCCGAGCGCCTTCGGCGAGATCTACGACCGCTACAGCGATACGGTCTACCGCTACATCTACTTCCGGGTGAACAACGCCCAGCTGGCAGAGGACCTCGCCTCCGAGACGTTCCTGCGGGCGCTGCGCCGCATCTCCAGTTTCAGCTGGCAGGGCCGGGCCTTCGGGGCCTGGCTGGTGACGATCGCGCGGAACCTGGTCGTCGACCACTTCAAGTCGGGCCGCTACCGGCTCGAGATCGTCAAACCCGACGTCCTGGGGACCGACTCCCCGGAGACCGACCCGACCACCTCTCCCGAGACCGCCGCGCTGGAGAAGCTCACCAACGCCACCCTCCTCACCGCGGTCAAGAAGCTCAACCCCGACCAGCAGGAATGCATCGTGCTGCGCTTCCTGCAGGGGTTCACCGTCGCCGAGACCGCCCGCACCATGGGCAAGAACGAAGGCGCGGTCAAGGCGCTCCAGTACCGGGCCGTGCGCACCCTCGCACGGCTGCTGCCGGACGGCTTCCGAGGTTGAGGTAGGCGTTTCCGATCCCTTTTCCACCTCCTTCGCCTCCGGCGGCTCAGGCTGCCGTCGGAAAAGCGACAACAACCCGTCTCCGCGGGCTTCGGCCCGCCAACTCGTCATCAGCGGTCCTCCGGGCACTCCCCGGCCGGACCGACACTGCCAGGTCAGGGCCCTCCAATGGCCCTTTGCCGCCGCGGAATCCAACGGCGGGGCGGACAAAGTGGTCCGCGTCGCAAGGTTCTCGGCGAACCGTAACCTCAGGGGCTACTCGTGCGTTGTTCTCAGTACAGGAGCAGGATCCATGCAGTGAGAGGGGGTGTGCCCGGTGACTTTGAACCCTATGGAGCGCCGTCGCGCGGAGGAATTCGCGCGGCTGCTTGACTCCGAGGACCCCACCCTCCCTCATCAGCGCAGCGCTGACCCATCGGCCGTGCCAGTGCACACAGATGCCGCGGAAGCGTTCGCCGAACTCGTCGGCGTCACCGAAAGGCTCGGCGGCCTCGGCGAGCAGCTCATGGCCGCGAGCCGGCCGTCGCAGCACTGGCAGGACGCCACCAGGCGGCGGCTCATGGCGGTCGCCGCGGAAGAAGGCATCGGCGTCACCGCCAGGGCGCGCGCCAGCGCGGTCGTGCCCGAGACCAGACGGGCCCCGGTGCTCGACGACATGTTCCCGCGCCGTCCGCGTGGCGGGCGCCGCCTCGCGATCGTGGCGGCCCTGCTCACCGGCACCGTGGCCGTCTCCGGGGTCTCCGCGGCCTCGGGCGACGCGCTGCCGGGCGAGACCCTCTACGGCGTCAAACGCTCCACCGAGCGGGCGCAGCTCGCCTTGGCGGGCAACGACCTCGGGCGGGCGCAGCTGTACCTGGAGTTCGCGCGCACGCGCATCCAGGAGGCCTCCGAGGTCGTCGGTGACGACGCGGCGGTCGCGAGCGCGCTGAGCGACGCCACCGGGGAGCTGCGCAGCGGCACCGCGCTGCTGGGCGAGATCGCCGTGGAGAGCGGAGACCCGGCACCGCTCGACTACGTCGACCTGTTCACCAACGAGCACCGCTGGGTGCTCGAGGACCTGGCGGACGAGCTCGACGGCGAGGCGCTCGTCGCGGGCGAGGAGCTGGTCGCGGTGCTCGAGGCCGCGGCGGTCCGGTCGGTGGAGCTGCGCGGCGCGCTCGACTGCACCGAGGCCGGCGGTGCGACCGACGCGCTGGGCCCGATCCCGGGTTCGTGCGTGAAGGACGCCGTTGACGCGACGGCGCCGGCCGAGTCGGGCGCCACCGAAGGCGCCGAGACCGGTGCGGCGGAGTCCGGCGGCGGCGAGGCCACCGGTGAGGCCGACGGCGAGTCGGAGCCCGCGACGGGCGGCGACTCGGGCGGGATCAGCGAAGCGCCGCTGACGGATCCGGCCACGGGCGGCGCGAGCGACCCGGCGACCACCGGGGCGCCGAACGACGAGACCGAGGACGGCGACGTCCTGGGCGAATTGACCGGGATCATCTCGGATCTGTTCCAGTAGCGGCCGCGGTTCGCGGAGCCGATGCATGAGAGCGATATGAGTGCGGAGTAGCGGGCCGGGAAGCCGAGAGGCTTCCCGGCCCGTCGCCGTCGTGGGTTCGCCGCACAAGGCCGTATGCCGTCCCGAATCCTCCACCCGCCCAAGGGACCGCAGTCGCCGGCATGGCGCGGGGGCACGACGCAACCAGGGCCTCGCGGCGGCGGTGTCACCCGGAAGGGGTCGCTCCGCCGGAAGCCGCCCAAGGCGGCGCTCCGCTTCCCAACCCACGTAGCCGCGCTCATATAACCAGGCCCACACTGGAAATTCACCGGGCTCGCGTCCAGGCGTTACAGGCCGTCTGCCTGAGGCTTGTAGGCTTTTAGGGTGTCTGAGATCGAGGCTTCCTCCACCGCCTCCGCCACGCCCCTCCCACGAACCGTGCGGGCTGGCGGCTCCGCGCTGACCCACTCCGTCGTCGTCGAGCCCGCCGCGCCGGGAGACGACGAGCTCGCCCACCTCCCCACCGCCGCCTTCTTCGACGTCGACAACACCCTCATGCACGGCGCCTCCACGTACTGGCTCGCCCGCGCCCTCGCCAAGCACGGTGTGCTCTCCGGGCGCGACATCCTCAACTTCGCCTGGAAGCAGGCGCGCTTCAAGTTCGGCGCCGAGAACCACGGGCACATCTCCTCCGTCAAGTCCTCCGCGCTCGAGCTCGTCGCCGGGTTCCCCGTCGAGGAGATGCGCAAGCTCTGCGAAGAGGTCGTCGACCGCGACATCTCGCCGCGCATCCTCGCGCCCGTGCGCCGCCTCGCCGAACGCCACCTCGAGTCCGACCAGGAGGTGTGGCTCGTGACGGCCAGCCCGGTCGAGCTCGCCGGTGTCCTCGCCTCCCGCCTCGGTCTGACCGGGGCGCTCGGCACCATCGCCGAGATCGAGGACGGCTGCTACACCGGCCGCCTCGTCGGGGACCTCATGCACGGCCCCGCGAAGGCCGATGGGCTCGAACAGCTCGCGGCCGAGCGTGGACTCAACCTGGAGCAGTGCACCGCCTACTCGGACTCGGCGAACGACCTGCCGATGCTGCGCAAGGTGGGGCGGGCCATCGCCGTCAACCCCGACACGCGGCTCGCCCGCCAGGCCCGCCACTACGGCTGGCCCGTCCTCGACTACCGGCGCGGCCGCCGCGCCGCGAAGCTCGCGCTCCCGACCGCGGCCGCCGCCGGGGTGGGCGCGGGCCTGCTGTACCTGTACAAGTCCCGCGAGCGGGACTAGCCGCAGCCCGGTTCGGGGCCGGTAGCAGAATGGGGCCGATGGACGACCTGGCGCAGCGGCTCACCCTCGCGGGAACGGCGGTGCTCGCCGTCGCCTGGCTCGCCTGGCCCTCCCCCGACCGGCCCGAGACCGTCCCCGTGCCGCAGACCGCGCCGACGGTGTGGGAGACCTGGGACGCCGAACCGGTCGACCTGCCCGGCCAGATCGAGGGCCGGGCCTGGACCCCGCTCGCCGTCCTGGACACCTCCCCGGACCTGAACGCGCTCCTCGGCACCGACGAGGCCGGGAACCTGCTCTATGTGCGCCAGCCCGCCGAGGGCGAAGCCGTGATCGAGGTCGTCGCCGAACCCGGCGGCGTGCCCGGGATCGTCGCCGCGGCGGCCACCGATGAGCGGTTCGCGTGGCTCCAGTCGGTGCCCGACGAGCAGGGCCGGGTCGTCTCCGAACTGTGGACCGCCGAACGCGGCGCCGACGGCAGCCCCGGCGAGGCCGCGCTCCTGACGGCCGACACCGGGGACGTGATCACCGCCGGAAGCGCCTACGACCTCCAGTTCGCCGCCGAAGGGCTGCACTGGCTCTCGACCGCGCGCGACGAAGCGCTCGTCACCGAGCACCGGTCGGTCGACGTCGACGGCGGCGAGGTCGAGATCGTGGGCCACCGCGGCGCATGGCAGGCCGCCGCCTGGCCGTGGCTCGCCAGCGCCGGATCCGATTCGCTGGGCGGGGCGCAGCTCGTGCGCACCGACACCGGCGCGGGCATCAAGGTGTTCTCCGGGTCCGACGAGCTGACGCTCTGCTCGGCCACGTGGTGCCGGTTGATCGTGACCGCCGAGGACGGCTCGCGCGTCGACCTCATCCGTCCAGACGGGAGCGACCGGGCGACGGTCGCCGAGGGCTTCACGTCCGCGGTGTCGCCCGACGTCGGGCTCATCGACCGGTTCGAGCCGCTCGCGGAGTCCAAGGCCGCCACCGGCGACGGGACGACGCTGACGCTCTTCGACCTCCAGGAGGGCGCCGAGTACCTCGTGGCCTCCAGCGCGGGCGAGACCGGCGCCGACGCCAAGTGCCTGTGGTGGTCGACCGGGACCGGCGAGCTGCTGGTGTGGCACGTGCTGGACCTCACGGACCTCGCTTGATGAGAACGCTTCGCTGACCGGGCACGGGTAACGTCGATGCCGTGACCACACCTGGCGACTTGAGCGCACCGCAGGACGGCCCGGCCCGGCCCGAGATCATGGGTGTCCTCAATGTCACCCCCGACTCGTTCTCCGACGGCGGCCGCTATCTCGATTTCGGCGACGCGGTGGCGCACGGCGAGCAGATGGCCGCCGAGGGGGCCGACCTGATCGACGTGGGCGGCGAGTCGACCCGGCCCGGCGCGGACCGCGTCGACCCCGCGACCGAGATCGCGCGCGTCGTGGACGTGGTGGCGGCGCTGTCCGAACGGGGCCTCGCCGTCTCGATCGACACGACCCGGGCGGCCGTGGCGGCGGCGGCCGTCGACGCCGGCGCGTGCGTCGTCAACGACGTCTCGGGCGGCTTGGCCGACCCGGACATGGCGCGGGTCGTGGCCGACACGGGCGTGCGGTGGGTCCTGATGCACTGGCGCGGCCATTCGGCGGACATGCAGCGGCTCCAGCACTACGAGAACGTGGTGGCCGACGTGAAGGCCGAGCTGGAGGACCGGGTCGAGGCGGCCCTGGACTCCGGTGTGGACCGCTCGAAGCTGATCCTCGATCCCGGGCTCGGGTTCGCGAAGTCGGCCGAGCACAACTGGCGTCTCTCGGCGCACCTCGACGAGTTCGTGGCCCTGGGGTACCCGGTGCTGTTCGGCTCCTCGAGGAAGTCGTACCTCGGGAAGCTCCTCGAGGACGAGAGCGGGAAGCCGCGCCCGGTCGGCGAGCGGGAGGCGGCGACGCTCGCGACCTCGGTCCTGGCGTTCGAGGCGGGCGCGTGGGGCGTGCGGGTCCACGACGTGGCCGGGACGGCCGACGCGCGGGCCGTGTGGCTTGCGACGCGCCGGGCCCGGTAGGCGTGACAGATCACGGACAACGCGCAGGCGGCGCGTTGGACCTCGTGGCGCCCTGACCAGGCTCGGGACAGCTCGCCGATCGGATCGGTGGGATTGCGAACCCATCTCGAAACTTGGAACAACGGTTGCGGATTCGGCTGTCACACCCGTAGCATTCGGCTCGTACTTCATCCAGAGCAGCTGAGGGGTCCGGCCCTGCGACGCTGCGGCAACCACCGGCCCGCCATTTCAGGGGCAGGCGGCAGGTGCCAATTCCGGCCCGCTGCGCGGGGAAGATGAGGGAGGAGCCTTCTCGTATGTCCAATGCGCAATCTGCTTCGCAGACCAGAGAACTCGGTGCCGACAGCCCGGCCAAGGGTCTGATCTGCCGCAACTGCAACGCCACCTATGACCTGATCGCCCAGCACGCCTGTTGGCAGTGTTTCGGCCCGCTCGAAGTCGACTACGACCAGGCGGAGCTGGCGAAGGTCACGCGCGAGCAGATCGAGGCCGGTCCGCAGAACATCTGGCGGTACGCGCCGCTGCTGCCCGTGGGCGCCCACCCCGAGGACCGGGTGAGCCTGAACCCGGGCCTGACCCCGCTCATCGACGCGAAGAACCTCGCGAAGGCGCTGGGGATGCGCAAGCTCTGGGTGAAGGACGACTCGGCGAACCCCACCCACTCGTTCAAGGACCGCGTGGTGTCGACCGCGGTCTCGGCCGCGATCAAGCTCGGTTTCGACCGCTTCGCGTGCGCTTCGACGGGCAACCTGGCGAACTCGGTGGCCGCGCACGCGGCCCGCGCGGGCGTGCCGTCGATCGTGTTCATCCCGCACGACCTGGAGCCGGGCAAGATCGTCCAGTCGGCGATCTACGGCGGCAAGCTGGTCGCGGTGCAGGGCTCGTACGACGACGTGAACCGGCTCTGCTCGGAGCTGACGGAGACGGACGACTTCGAGACGACGGCGTTCGTGAACGTCAACATCCGCCCGTACTACGCCGAGGGCTCGAAGACGCTCGGCTACGAGGTGGCCGAGCAGCTCGGCTGGCGACTGCCGGAGCAGGTCGTGGTGCCGATGGCCTCGGGCGAGCTCTTGACGAAGATCCACAAGGCGTTCGAGGAGTCGGCCGAGATCGGGCTGGTCGAGCCGGGCAAGGTGCGGGTCTTCGGTGCGCAGTCGGCCGGGTGCAGCCCGATCGCCGACGCGTTCGCCGAGGGCACGGACGTGATCACGCCGGTGAAGCCGACGGGCATCGCGAAGAGCCTCAACATCGGCGACCCGGCGGCCGGTCCTTACGCGATCGAGGCGTGCCGCAGCACGGGCGGCGGCATGGCCAAGGTGACCGACGACGAGATCCGCGAGGGCGTCCGGCTGCTCGCCGCGACCACCGGTGTATTCGCTGAAACGGCCGGCGGCGTGGTCGTCGCTACGCTCCGTAAGCTGCTTGAGTCGGGACAGTTGGACCCGGAGGCCGAGACCGTCATTTACAACACCGGTGAAGGCCTGAAGACCCTCGATGCAGTGTCCTCGCTGGTCGGACCGACGCACACGGTGAAGCCCTCATTGAAAGCGGCTAAGGAAGCGGGACTTCTGGAGTCCTGAGTAGAGCGGGGGTTTGGAAAGCATTCCCAGTCAAACGCTTTCCGAACTCCCGAATTTATCACTGTGTGTGACCGATGTGAATGCTTGTGTCGGGTACCCGACAGAAATCAATCGGTCGTCGGGTCTTGACCCTATTCAGTGAATAAGCAAGAATTCTTCTTGCGGGAGGCCGCAGACGTCCTGTCGCCACTCACCCGGTTGACTGCGAGTCCTGGGGCTAGAACGTGTCGAGCAGCGCCAGCCGGTGTCAGGATCTGCGGTCTCCCGACCAACTCCCCTTTCGGTGTGTGCCCAAATCCCCAGGCGCCCAAACCATTTCCTCCAAGCCTATTGCCGCACAAGGCAATAGGCTTGATCGCGTCGGCATGGTCCGCCAGACTCGGGCCATGACGCATTTCGACATCGTGCCCCTCGATTTGGGCGACCTCGCGCAGGTCCGGTCCCGCCTCGCGGTCATGGAGGCCGTCGGCGCACACGACCACGCCGGAGCCAGGCCGTTCAACCCTGCGCACGTGCTCGCCTCGATCCTGGTGAGCCGGAACGACTCCCGCGGGGAACGCTGGGTCGCGGTCCGCGACGAACGGGTCCTCGGCCATCTCGACCTCGCGCTACCGGTGCTCGACAACACGCATTCGATGTACTTCGAACTGGGCGTGCACCCGAACGAGCGGCGCCGCGGCGTCGGCTCGGCACTGCTACGGCACATGGAGGAACGCGCCGCCGACGAGAGCCGGAGCACGATCTCGACGTGGCTGCCGATGCCCGGCGACGGCGCGCCCGACATCAGCGCGGACGGCGCCGTGTTCGCGGTCGGCAAGGGCTACACCATGTCCCTGGGCGGCGCGGTCCGCGCGGTCGATCTCGACACCGTGGACGAGGAAGCCCTCGACCTGCTCTGGGACCAGGCCTCGGCGAAAGCCGCGGACTTCGACATCGTGCCGTTCGCGGGCCTGCCGCCCGAGCGGATCATCGACGGCATCGCGTACCTGCACGGCCGCATGTACACCGACATGCCATTGGGCGACTGGGACCTCCAGGAGGCGGCCATCGACCGCGAGCGCATCCGCGACTGGGCCGACATGCGCCGACTGCGCGGCGAACTGCACCTCCATGCGGCGGCCGTGCACAAGGAGACCGGCGATGTCGCCGGGTTCACCGAGATCATCATCGAAGGCGGTGCCGAGGAGCACTGCCACCAGGGCGACACGATCGTCGACCCGCGGTTTCGCGGTCACCGGCTGGGCACGCTCCTCAAGATCGCGAACCAGCGTCAGGTGCGCGCGTGGCGGCCCCGCATGAAGTACGTGTGGACCGGCAACGCGACCAGCAACACCCATATGATCGCCATCAACGAGTCTGTCGGCTACCGGCTGGTCTGCCACGAGAACGTGTACCAGAAGAAGCTCGATCGATAACGCATACTCGCATACATGCAAACCATGATCCATGCCACCTACGGCTCGCGTCAGTGTCTTAGCGGATCAGGTGCTCGTGCATGCGGCGGCGTTCGGCGTGGAGCTTCGCGATCTTGCGGCGCAGGGCCGCGTCGCCGCCGCCATTGCGGGACATGGCCTCGCGGAGGTCGTGGATCTCCTGCTCGACGTCGAGGCCGCGCCGGTTGAGCAGGTGCAGGGTCTCGTGCGGCTCGGGTTCGGGCGTGCGCCGCAGCAGGCGCAGTCCTTCCGAGGTGATGCCGAACTCGGCGAGCGCGGCGGCGTCGAGCGTGACCGCGTGCGAATGTTCAGCCACTTTGGACATACGCTCGGAGCCGTCGCGTTGCTGGTCGGAGAGCCCGGTGTGGGCGTACAGCCAGGAGGGGGTCTCGCCGTCGAGGTGGCGGACGCTGACGCCGCCGGGGACGAGGGTCTGGGCGAGCGTCGAGTGGTTGCGGCGGTAGACCGTGGTCGCGCGTTCGGCCGGCTCCAGGAGGCTGAGGCCGATCGAGGGACTGTGGTGGTAGGCGCGGTGCCCGGCCGCCTCTGAGGGAACCCAGTTGCAGCCCAAGACGGGCGAGAGGATCGCGGGCGCGGCGCGGCCCTCGGCGAGGTACGCGGCGGCCGCTCCGTGGAGGCGTCCGACCAGGCCGCGGTGGATCGCGTCGTCATCGTCGAGGCGCGTGGTGAGGGCCCAGCCCTTGCCGCGGGCGCGCGCCTCCTCGCGGGTCCAGGACACGAGGTCGGGCACGAAATCGCGTTTGAGCTCGGTCTCCGCGAGGTGGATCCAGGGTCGCTCGGCGGCCAGATCGTCGAGGCGCTGCCTCGCGACCGGGGGCATCTCGCGGTCGATCGCGATGAGCCACACGAAGTCGCGGTGGGTCTGGGCGTCGAGCGAGGCGAGGGTGACGTGCTCGAGCAGGAGCTGCCGGTAGGCGAACCACTGCTCGTCGAAGACGCCGATGCCATGGCGGGTGGCGATGACGTGCAGGAATTCCGAGGAGGCAGGGAGCGGGACGGAGGCCGCGCGGGCATTGGCGGCGGCGCGGAGCCTGCGGCGCAGCCTCGCGGGCAGCAGTCGCGTCAGTCGCATGGGATTCCCTCCAGGAAAGGCGCGGCGTCGGCCGCGCCTGCGCGTCCCCGGGCAGGCTAGTGCGCGATGGTGACGGATATGCCAACGGAGGCTGAACATTCCGGACAGGACCGTCCACTGCAACCTATACGTGCCGGTCAATCCACGGTAGTCGGTACGCCGCCTTCACGAGGGGCCGGGAGGCCGGTGCCGGGTCCGGGCACGAGCGCGGCGTGGAGGTCGGCGATCTGCCGTTCCATATGGTCCATGCGAGTGCGCAGCTCGGCGAACTCGGCGCGTTCGAGGGTCTCTTCGGCGGCGGAGACGCGGTCGACGAACCAGGACGCGAGCGAGCCGCTCACCAGGCCGACGAGGCCGATCGCCGCGAACATCAGGAAGGCCGCGATGGCCTTGCCCTCGGTGGTCTGCGGCACCATGTCGCCGTAACCCACGGTGGTGGCGGTGACGACCGACCACCACAGGGCGTCGCCGAAGTCGGCGATCTGCGTCTGGTCCGCGTCCCGTTCGGCGTCGAGGATCGCCAGGCTGGAGACCAGCAGGATCATGCCGGTCACGCTGACCACGTAGAAGACCGCCTGGAAGCGCTTCGAGGCCTCCGCGTGGCGGCGGAAGACCTCGGACAGCAGCACGACGATGCGCACGACCCGCAGCGGCCGCAGCATCGGCAGGAGCACCATGAGCAGGTCGAGCGGGTGCGTGACGACGAAGTGGACGCGGTTCCCTTCGCCCGCCTTCGTGATCCGCACCGCGAAGTCGATCGCGTACAGGATCCAGACCAGGGCGAAGACGGCGTTCGCGGCGGACCCGACCCAACCGGGCAGGCCCGGCCGGAGAATCGGGACCGCGTAGGCGATGAGGAACAGCAAGGCCAGGGCGAGCAGCGGCAGGTTCGTGGCGCGCTCCCAGGCGGTCAGCTGCGGCGGCCAGCGCTGGTCGTGGGCGGGAGTCGACGGGGAGGACATGCGTCCAGGTTATCGACTCGCGGTCACGGAGGCGCAACACCGCGGCGGCGCCCGCGGTCAGCCTTCCCGGTTGTGGGCGTAGTTCTCCAGGTATTCGAGCTGTTCGGGGTCGAGGCTGGGGCGGACGCGCTCCATCGCCTGGGCCACATGGGAGGCGGTGACGATGCTGGCTTCCAGGGATTCACGCATGGCGGTGAGCGCGGCCTCGCGCACGAGCGCGGCGCAGTCGGCTGCCGAGTAGAGCCAGAGCTCGTCGGCGACCTGGTCGAGGTCGACGTCGTCGGCGAACGGAACGTTCTTCGCGTTGGCGCGCAGGATGTCGGCGCGGCCGACCGCGTCCGGCGGCGGCACGTACACGAGGCGTTCGAGCCGGCCGGGCCGCAGCAGCGCCGGGTCGATCATGTCGGGCCGGTTGGTCGCGCCGACCACGACGACGTCCCGCAGCGACTCCGCGCCGTCGAGCTCGGTCAGCAGCGCGGCGACCACGCGGTCGGCGGTGCCGCCGTCGGTCCCGCCACCGCGCACCGGCGCGAGGGCGTCGAGCTCGTCGAAGAACATCAGGGTCGGGCTCGCCTGGCGGGCGCGTCGGAACAGCTCCCGCACGTTCTTCTCCGATTCGCCGACCCACTTGTTCAGCAGCTCGGAGCCCTTGACGCTCAACACGTTCGCGTGCCCCTCGCCCGCGACGGCGCGCACGATGTACGTCTTGCCGCAACCGGGAGGTCCATACAGGAGGATGCCGCGCGGGGCCTCGATGCCCAAACGCGTGAACGCGTCCGGGTAGGTCAGCGGCCACAGCACGGTCTCAGTGAGCGTCTGCTTGAGGTCGTCCATGCCGCCCACGTCGGCGAGTGTGAGCCCGCCGAGCTCGACCGAGTCCCCGGACATGCTCGTGGGCCGCACCGACTCGAGCGCGCCGTCGAAGTCGGCGCCTTGCAGCGCGGTCGCGCCGCCGTCCTTGGCGCGCATGGCCGCCCGCACTCCGGCCTCGCGGACCATGACGGCGAGGTCGGAGGCCACGTACCCGGGGGCGCGGTGCGCGACCTTCTCGAGCTTCACGTCCTCGGCCACCTTCATGCCGCGCGTGAAGTACACGAGGAGGTCCCGGCGGGCGTCGGCGTCCGGCATCGGGACCACGACCTCATATTCGAGGCGCGAGCGCAGCGCGGTGTCGACGTCCTCGATGCGCGCGGTCGTGCACACCACGGCGTGCTCGCCCGGCTCGGACAGGACCTCGTCGACGAGACGGGTGAACATGGTGCCCAACGGGGTCCGCTTCCCGGCCGGAGCGATCGCCTCGACCCCGCGGACGAGCAGCACGCCCGGGACCGCGAGCTCGGCCACGGCGGCGCGCAGCCGGTCGGCCGCCGCGTTCGCCTCGAGTGCGGCCAGATCCTGCCCGGAGACCTCGCTGACGCGGGCGCCGACGGCGGCCGCGACCGAGCGCGCCACCGTGGCCTTCCCCGCCCCCGACGGCCCCGAGACGAGCACGCCGAGCGCCATGTCGGTGCCCACCACCTTCAGGACCTCCCGGTGGTTGAAACCGAGGTCGAGCAGTTCCCGCAGCTCCTCGGCGGGGATCTTGGCCCCGGCCAGCTCCTCGTACGGGATCGGCGCGATCCCGGGCCGGGCCTCGGGCTGCGCGTCGACCCGGCCCGCGGTCTCGGCGCGAGGGCGGACCGCGGCGGCCTCACCACCCGCATACGAGGCGGGCATCGGGGCGCGGGCGCGGCCCAGGTTCGCGACCCGGCCGGACTCGAGCGGCACGTCGATGGACGCGGGGGCGTCGTGCTGCCACTCCACCCGCGTGTCCGAGGTGATCATCGCGCCGCTCACCGGAATCGACTCGACCACGTTGAGCACCATGGTGGTCCAGCCGATGCCGAGCGTGTTGTTGAGCGTGCGGCGGGTCGACGCGACGATCTCGCGCTGCCCGTCCCCCAGCTCGATCGGCAGCAGCGACACGTCATCGCCCTCGCCCACGACCTTCGACAGCAGCGCCAAGCGCAGCGTGTCCGGATCGACCACGGCCACCGCCGAAGCCGGACCAGAGAGCACCACCCGGTCGGCCGCCGCCAGCGACACCGGCGCGAGCCGCACCGGATCGCCGTCGCGCGCACCGATGTTCCCCAACGTCAGATCGTCGGCGTACAGCGCACGACGAGACGCGTAGCGGTTGGCGGCGAGCGCGATCGCGGCCGTCGTACGCCGCCCCGTCAGCTCCACCGCGTCACCGGCACGCAGCCCGAGCGCGGTCAAGGCTTCAGGGTGGAGGCGCACGATGCCGCGCCGGGCGTCGAGCCCGGCCTTCGCACGGGTCGCTGTCAAAGTGAGGGAACCAGAGTCGGTCACGCCGCCCAGCCTATTACGGCCGGGCGACGGACGGCGACTCTCACGCTGCGCCGGTCTTGCCACGCCGGCAACTCACGCGCACAGCGCGACCTCCCCCGACGACTACTCCTCAGCCGGAGAAAGCTCCATCCGGTAGACCTGGCGGCCGTCCTCGAACAGGATCGCGGCCGCAGCGCCCTGCTCGGCGAACTCGCGCCACCGCTCGCCCAACCACGACTCCGCATCGCCCTGGCTGCCCAGGTCGCTGTCGGGGGTGTCGATCGCATTGCCGTCGGCGTCTTCGAGCATCCACGTCCAAGTCATGGCACAACAGTACGTGATCGACCCCTGTCGCGACTGCAGAGCCGGACCGGACCACCCGCCCGCCCCGGTCACCAATCCCAGCGATCATGCGCCGGCGCGGTCACCGGCGTCCGCTCCACCACGGGCCGCTCCTCCTCCCGGCGGCGCGGACCGAACGCCAGGCTCAGCGCCACCAGCGTCCACAACGGCAGCGACACCGACCAGATCCACGCCGGCGAAACCGGAACGAACGGCAGCGTCCACACCGCCCGATCGACCGCGTCCATCACCGCCACCGCACCGATCAGACCCGTGAACAACCCGAAGAACGGCATCCCGCACTGCCGCCACGAACGCCCCGCGAGCAGCCAGCCCACACCCCACAGGCCGACCGCCAACGCCTCGTAGTCCGCCCGCCCCGACCAGACCGCCAGCACCAGCAGCAGGCCGCCAGCGCCGGTCGCCATGGCCGAGAAGGTCATCCGGCCCGCACGCGGCGGATGCTCCGTACGCGCCGCCGCAAGCCAGCCCGCCCCGGTGAGGAACAGCAGCGCCGCGGTGAAGACCACGGCCACCTGGAACTCGAGCCGGTCGGTGAACCGCGCCCCGAACCAGTCGCAGCCCTCAGGCATCCCCGCCGCGGCATCGCCGACACCGCACCGCCACACCTTCAAGGCCCGCAACGGCTCACCCGAGATCCGCGAAGCCCCGGCCCCGTCCTCGCAATCGGGCAGCACCGCCGGGAAGGTGCGGAACGCATTCGGCTCGTCGAAGCAGTTGCCCGAGCCCGTGCCGTCCCACCACAGGTCGAGCCGATTACGCTCGCGCCGGCCGTCGTCGCGGACACCGAAGATGTTCTCGGCGAAGGTGTTCGCATCCCCCGCACCGCCGTAGACACCCGGCGTGCCCCACGTGGCGATGGCGGCGGCCTCCTGGTTCCAGATGCGGTTGCCGGTGACGCTGACACGCGCGGCGTCGGCGACGAGGACCCCCACGCCGAGCGGGACGGTGCGCTCGGGGCAGACGATCCCCTCGGACCAGTCCCGGTCGGCGAGATCGGCGGCGCAGGCGGGGGTGCCGAGGCGGTCGTAGTGATCGGTGTTGTTGCCGTACACGAGGTTGCCGGTGACGGCGACATTCGGAGCCGGACCGGTATCGGTGACCGCGAGGCCGGTGGTGTTGCCGTGCAGGCGGTTCCCGTCGACGACCGCGATGCTCCCGGAGACGAGCATCCCGGTGGCACTGCCGGTGGACTCGCAGCCTTCGACGGTCGCCTTCGAGTTCTCGACGGCGATCCCGGCGTCATCGGCGGCCGTGGCGCGGCAGTCGGTGAGGGCGACCGCACGGGAGCCGCTGACATGGAGACCGTGACCGCCGCTCTGGACGACGTCCACGGATTCGACTGCGACGCTTTCGACACCGTCGAGCAGGAGCCCGGATTCGCGGGCCTGGCCGAGCGTCAGATTCCTGAGATGGATGCCGGTGGCATCCCTGGCTTCGAGGACCGTGTCGAGTGCGAACCCGCCGGAGAGGAGCACGGCTTCGGGGCCGTCGCCCAGGCCTTCGATCTGGAGGTCGGCGGTGCCGTCCAAGAGCAGCGTCTCGGCGAGATCGTAGCGGCCGGGGAGGACCAGGATGCGGGAGCCGGGCTCGGCTGCGGCCACCGCGGAGGCGAGGTCGCGATGGCCGCTCGCGAGGCAGTCCTCGTAGAGGCGTTGGTTCTCGACGCGGCGCAGGTCCACGTCGTCGTTACGTTCGGCGAAGTCCTCGGCGTCGTCGCCGCAGACGAGGAGGACGGGGCCGCTCTCTCGGTAGGCGGGCGGCTCGACGCCGTCGAAACCCCCGGAGTCGAGCAGGTCGACGGTGCGGTACTCGGCGGCGAGGCCACCGGCGAAGCAGCTCAAGGCGATTGCGGCGAACGCGATCACGGCGAAGACGACCGTCGCGAGGCGGTGCTGTGGGTGGGGCGCGGGGGGCACGGGCTCAGGGTAACGCGGGAGGCACGTGATGTGAAGGGCCGGAAAGTGCTGGCGCGCATGGGATGCGAAGACGCGGCATACCGCCCTTGGAGGGGGCGGTATGCCGCGCTCGCGCAGCGGACTACGCCGTCTGCACTGGTAGCCAGTACAGAGAAAGGGAGAACCACTCACAATACAGTGAGCGGTCCTCCCTCGCAGTACGCCCAAGGCGCCCGCTCGCCGACCTTGAATCGGCTCAGTGGACCTGAGTAAGCAAGCCTCGAGGGCTGCTTACATCATGCCGCCCATGCCGCCCATGTCGGGCGCGCCGCCGGCGGATTCCTTCTCCGGGGCGTCGGCGACGACGGCCTCGGTGGTGAGGAACAGCGCGGCGATCGACGCGGCGTTCTGCAGCGCCGAGCGGGTGACCTTGGTCGGGTCGGGGATGCCCGCGGCGAGCATGTCCACGTACTCGCCGGTCGCGGCGTTCAGGCCGTGGCCGGTGGGCAGGTCGCGGACCTTCTCCACCACGACGCCGCCCTCGAGGCCGGCGTTCTCGGCGATGGCGCGCAGCGGCGCACCGAGCGAGCGGCGCACGATCTCGACACCGGTCGCCTCGTCGCCCTCGGCTTCGATCTTGTCGAAGGCGATCGCGCCGGCCTGGGCCAGCGCGGTGCCGCCGCCGGCGAGGATGCCCTCTTCGACCGCGGCCTTGGCGTTGCGCACGGCGTCTTCGACGCGGTGCTTGCGCTCCTTGAGCTCGACCTCGGTGGCCGCGCCGACCTTGATGACGGCGACGCCGCCGGCGAGGCGCGCCAGGCGCTCCTGCAGCTTCTCGCGGTCGTAGTCGGAGTCGGAGTTGTCGATCTCGGCGCGGATCTGGTTGATCCGACCCTGGATCGCCTCTTCCTCGCCGCCGCCGTCGACGATGATGGTGTCGTCCTTGGTGATGACGACCTTGCGGGCCTGGCCCAGCAGGGACAGGTCGGTGTTCTCGAGCTTGAGGCCGATCTCCTCGGAGATGACCTGGCCGCCGGTGAGGATGGCGATGTCGCCGAGCATGGCCTTGCGGCGGTCGCCGAAGCCGGGGGCCTTGACGGCGGCCGACTTGAAGATGCCGCGGATCTTGTTCACGACCAGGGTCGGGAGGGCTTCGCCGTCCACGTCCTCGGCGATGATCAGGAGCGGCTTGCCGGTCTGCGTGACCTTCTCCAGGGTCGGGAGCAGGTCCTTGACCGCGGAGATCTTCTGGTTGGCGACGAGGATGTACGGGTCCTCGAGCACGGCCTCCATGCGGTCCTGGTCGGTCACGAAGTAACCGGACAGGTAGCCCTTGTCGAAGCGCATGCCCTCGGTGAGCTCGAGGTCGAGGCCGAAGGTGTTCGACTCCTCGACGGTGATGACGCCTTCCTTGCCGACCTTCTCCATCGCCTCGGCGATGATGGCGCCGACGGTGACGTCGCCGGCGGAGATCGAAGCGGTGCTGGCGATCTGCTCCTCGGTCTCGACCTCGGTGGAGGTGGACTGGAGGTGCTCGACGACGGCGGCTACGGCCTTCTCGATGCCCTTCTTGATGGCGATCGGGTTGGCGCCGGCGGCGACCGCGCGGAGGCCTTCCTTGACGAGGGCCTGGGCGAGCACGGTGGCGGTGGTGGTGCCGTCACCCGCGACGTCGTCGGTCTTCTTGGCGACTTCCTTGACCAGTTCGGCGCCGATGCGCTCGTACGGGTCTTCGAGCTCGATCTCCTTGGCGACGGAGACACCGTCGTTGGTGATCGTGGGGGCGCCCCACTTCTTGTCGAGCACCACGTTGCGGCCCTTCGGGCCGAGGGTCACCTTGACGGCTTCAGCGAGGGTGTTCATGCCTCGCTCGAGCCCGCGGCGAGCCTCCTCGTCGAATGCGATCATCTTCGCCATGGTCGATGGCTTCCTTTCGGATAACGTTCGTGGTCGACGGTGAGGCGGCATCCCCGCGACGGTGGACCGATGTTGGTCCGACCACCTCATCGCTGTTAGCACTCGCCAGCTGCGAGTGCCAGCTCCAGGTATAGCACTCTCGCCTTGAGAGTGCCAATGCGGGGCGCGGAACACGTGGTGAAGAGCGCGCGCGCCCGGGCCGCGCGGCCCGGGCGCCCTTGCGGTGCGATCGGCGGGTCAGGTGGTGGAGCTCCCCTGGTCCGGCATTTCGGGCAGGTCGGACCTGCCCGGGTGGCCGGGCTCGCCGGGTTCGGCGGTCGGGATGGCGACGCCCGCGGCCTCGGCCGAGAGCGAGGTGGCCGAGACGGACTCGGCGCGGCCGCGCAGCCACGCGTAGGTGCACAGGGACGCGGCGACGATCCAGATCATGGGCACGAGCAGCAGCAGTGCCATGACGGCCTCGGTGATGATGATGAGGACGTTCGCGAGCCAGGACGCGAAGAGCGCGTGCCAGACCCCGGCCATGAGCAGGCCGACGAGGCCGATGATGAGGTTCGCGGCGGCGGCGACGAGCACGATGATGACGATGCGGCCGAGCGCGGGCCAGAACGCGGAGTGCGTGAGCTGGATCGAGCGGGCGTAGGGGCTGCGGCGGGCTTCGAAGACCGCGGCGGGTGCCATGAGGCTGAGCGCGAAGATCGCCCACAGGCCGGGCAGGACGCAGAGGACGAGGCCGACGGCGACGGTGACCCAGGCGAGCAGGAGCCACAGGAAGAACGTGCCGCCGCGTTTGAAGCCGAAGGAGCAGGCTTCGCCGAGGGCGAGGAAGCCGCCCGCGGCCTCGGCGGCGGCGGTGCGCACGGCGGCGAGCGCGGCCGAACCGGAGACGTAGAGGACGGCGAGGGTGAGGATCGCGCCGATGATCCCGGCGGCGACGCCCGGGTTGACGTCGCGGACGATCGTGCCCCAGTCGGTGTCGGTGATCTCGATGTCGCGGGTGCGCACGGTGTTGTTGAAGGCGTTGAGGATCCATCGCGGCAGGACCACGCCGACGAGCAGGATGAGGCCGACGGTCCGCCAGGAGCGCTGCACGACGTCCAGTGAAGCGTGCCACCAGCCTTCGAAGGTGTCGGTCACCAGGGGGTCGCCGCCGGAGAAGCGGCCGGAGGGCTCGTCCACATGCCCGGAGTTCCAGTAAGGATCGTCGCTCATAGGCCGGATCGTAGACCCTGCGCAGCCGCATATCAGACAAACGGCCGCAACGCATCCGTTCGGGTATGACACGTTCGCGCATTCCCCCGTCCGGCCTCGCCCGAGCTACTACCGTACGCAGGTATCGGCGCACGTCGCGCCGAGGAGACGAGCACTTCGGGAGCGCCGATGTCCCACCGCGAAATGCGTCCCGTCGGCCGCGAGCAGACCTTCTTCGGGCACCCCCGCGGCCTCGCCGTCCTATTCGGAACCGAGATGTGGGAGCGGTTCAGCTTCTATGGGCTGCAGGGCATCCTGCTCACCTTCCTGGTCGCGGACGTGGCGCAGAACGGGCTCGGGCTCGCCGACACCGTGGCCGTCCCGATCGCCTCGCTCTACTCGGGACTCGTGTACCTGACGGCGCTGCCGGGCGGGTGGCTGGCGGACCGGGTCCTCGGACCGCGGCGCGCGGTCCTCATCGGCGGCATCATCATCATGTGCGGCCATCTCTCGATGGCCGTCCCGGTCAAGAATCCGGCCATGGTGTTCTTCGGCCTGTTCCTGGTCGTGGCCGGTTCGGGCCTGTTGAAGCCGAACATCTCGGTGATGGTCGGCAAGCTCTACGACGACGACACGGACGCGCGCCGCGACTCGGGGTTCTCCGTGTTCTACATGGGCATCAACCTCGGCGCGTTCCTCGGCATCCTCATCACCCCGTTCCTCGCGGGGGACGACCGGTGGCACCTCGGGTTCGGCGCCGCCGCGGTCGGGATGGCCTTCGGCCTGCTCTGGTACGTGCGGGGCTGGCCGCGCCTGACGAACGCCGGGATCGGCCCGGCGCGGCCGTTGAGCGAGGCGGAGAAGCGGAAGACGGCGAAGATCGTGGCGGTCTCGCTCGTCATCGCGGCCGTCGTCGTCGCGGTCTGGGGCTGGACCGGGACGCTGACGCTCTCGACGGTGCCCACAGTGGTGACGGGCCTGTCGATCGCGGCCGCCGTCTGGTACTTCGTCTACATCTTCGGCGAGGCGAAGGACATCACCCCCGCGGAGAAGGCGGGACTGCGCGCCTATGTGGGCCTGTTCATCGCCTCGGTCGTGTTCTGGATGCTGTACCTCCAGATGGGTTCGGTGCTCACCGCGTTCGCGGGCAACTCGGTGGACCTCGACTCGTGGGGCTTCCACCTGCCCGCGGGCGGGGTGCAGAACTTCAACTCGATCTTCATCCTGGTCTTCTCGCCGATCTTCGGCGTCATCTGGCTCAAGGCCGGGACGCGGTTCGGGACGGCGTACAAGTTCGCGATCGGCGTGTTCCTCGTGGGCTTCGCGTACGTGTTCCTCGGGTGGCTGCAGACCCGCGCCGACGACGGCGTGCTCGTCGCGCTCGCGTGGATGGCCTGGGTGTACCTGCTGCTGACGTTCGGCGAGCTGTGCGTCTCGCCCGTGGGGTTGAGCGTGACGACGCAGCTGGCGCCGCCGAACCTCAAGGGCCAGATGATGGGCGTGTGGTTCCTCGGCCCGGCGGTGGGCACTCCGCTCGGCGGGCAGGCGTTCGCGTTCCTCGTGCCGAGGGTGGGCGAGGCCGCGTTCTTCTTCATCCTCGCCGGGATCGCGATCCTCACCGCCGTCGTCCTCGCCGTGTTCAGCCCGGCGCTGCACCGGCTCATGGGCCGCGGCGGGCACGGCCCGGAAGCGGCGGTCCTGGAGACGCCGCCCGAGCCGCGGCCCCAGTCGGGATTCGGCGGCCGCCTGAACTAACCGAGCTTGAACCATTCACCGGCCTGGGCGACCAGGCGGCGCACCGGATGCTGCGGGGGCACCTCGCTGCTGCGCGGGCCCGGATGGAGCGCCGCGAAGCCCGGCTCGATCAGGCGGGGCTTGAGCGGGTCGACCGGTTTGATGAACGAGTCCGTGGGCGCCCCGTCCGGATCCGCGACCCAGCGGCGGCCGACGCGGTCGAGCCCGATCGGATAGACCGTGACGCCGTCGGCGGCGACCTTGATCCGCAGGAAGCACTTCTGGTCGATCACGCCGAGCCCCGCGAACAGCTCGTTCGTGTTGACACCCAAGCGGTTCGCCACCACCAGGTAGAGGCCCACGAGCCAGGTCCCGACGAGCCCGGCCACCGGCAGGTAGGCGAGATAGGTCCACAGGCTCACGTCGTCGAACATCCTGATGAGCTGCGCCCCGCCCCAGGACAGGGCGACCTGTGCCAGGCCGTGCAGGCCGCCGAGCATGTAGTGCCGCGAGGTGCGGCTCCCCTGCCCGGGGTGCGCGAAGCCGACGCCGGCGCCGAGCAGCACCGCGGTCACGGCCACGAACGTGCCCGTGCCCTCCAGGATGGACACCGTGGCGATGAGGCCCACGACGGCCATGAGCGCCACGAAGCCCTTGTTCAGCCACGGCAGTCTCGCGAAGATCCCGAACGCGTAGCCCATCGACTTCGCCTTCGACGGGTACTCCTTGGTGAGCAGGTAGTCCCGTTCGCGCGCATCGGGTTCGGGCACCGACTTGCGCGGCGCCGTCAGCTCCTCCGGCAGCGTGTGCGTCGGTGAGAGGTACGCGCCGCCGCCGCCGGCCGTGACCAGGTGGCGGGAGCCGTCGACCTCTTCGTAGTGGGCGTAATGATGGCGGTCGCCGGTGATGACGAGCGGCACGCGGGCGCCGCGCACGGCCACCACGTCCCGGATGAAGTGGTCGATCCGGTCGAACGAGCGCGGATCGTCCTCGGTCCACAGCCAGGACGGCTGCGGTACGCACAGGATCACCTGGTCGCCCTTGCGCATCCGTTCGGCCGCGTGCCGGAAGTACTCGATCTGCGTCTGGTCGAGATGGGTGTCGAACTGGGCGTCGACGGCGAACAACCACCAACGGTGCGGCAGCTCGAGCGCGAAATAGGACCGCTTCTGGACCGTCTTGTAGCCGCCCACCGAGCGGCCCTCGGTGAACTGCCGGGCGAACGCGGTGAGCCCGTCGAACCAGTCGTGGTTCCCCGGGATCGCGTACAGCGTCACCGGATGCCCCGGGTTCGCGGCCTCATAGGGGCCCTTCATGCGCTGCTCGTATTCGAGCCAGTCCCCCGCCGGGTACACCTCGTCGCCGCCCATGACGAGCACCGAGCCGCGCGGCAGCCTCTCGCCGCCGACCTCGATGTGGTCCTGCGCCATGAGGTACGCGATGGAATAGGTGGCGTTGAAGCCGTCGCCCACGTCCGCCACATAGTCGAGCCACAGCTCGTCCCGGTCGGCGTGGTTGTACACCCCTTGTGGACGGCCCCCGATGATCTCGCGCTTGTCGACGTACCCGCCGAAGACCCGGGCGAGACCGAACCGCATGCTCGTGTCGAGGAGCGTGCGCGGCGAAAGCCAGCGCACCGGCCCCTGCGGCCGGAAGCGGAGCTGCTCGGGACTGAGATCCTTGGGGCGGTGGGACATAGACCACATCATGGCACGTTCTGCACGCCGGGGGAACCCGTGAAACGGCCTAGGCGAACGGGGCTTTGCGCCCGTATGCTCCCGGACATGGTCAACGCACGCCACGCCGACCTCGGCGACATCGAAGAGCTCGTCCGCCTCCGCGAGATCATGTTCTCCAGCTTCGTCGGACTCCGCGGCACGGGCGACGACGCCTGGAAGGACTCGGCCGCCGAGGTCCTGCGGCGCCGGATGAGCGGGGAAGAGCCGACGATCGGCATCACCGTGATCGACGCCCCGGACGGCTCCGGCGCGCTCGCGGCGTGCGCCGTCGGCACCATCAGCGAGCGGCTGCCCGGGCCGCACAACCCGACGGGCCGGTACGGGTGGATCTTCAACGTGGTCACCGATACCCGGTGGCGCAAGCGCGGCTACAGCCGCGCCTGCACACGGGCGCTGCTCGACTGGTTCGCGGACCGGCAGGTGCACGTGCTCGAACTCCTCGCTTCGGAAGAGGGCGAGGGGTTGTACAAGCAGCTGGGGTTCACGGTCTCCCCTGAACCGGCGATGCGGTTCAATCCGCTTCGCTGATCAGCTCTCGACGTTCATCGACGGCAGCCGGAACCAGCCCGAGGCCGCGAGCGCGAGCAGCAGGAGCACCGCGAGCGCGAGGGCCGCGAGGACCAGGACGGGCAGCGCGAATCCGATGAGCGCGAGCACCGCGAGGCCGGCGAGGGCCGCGATCCGCGAGGCGGCGATGCGGCCGCTGATGGCGCGGTTGAAGACGACGTTGCCGACCAGGTAGATCGCGGGACCGCCGAGGACGGTGGCGATGGCGGCCGCGTCGGCGGTGTCCCAGGGGTGGGCGAGGACGAGTTCGACCCCGACCGCGATGACGACCGCGCCGGCGACCATGAGGGCGTGCGCGTATGCGTAGGCGCTGCGTGAGACCTCGGTCGCCCGCTCGAGGGCGATGCGCTCGTGTTCGATGTTGCCGTGCGGGGTCGCGAAGTAGAGCTGCCAGAGGACGACGATGGTGGTGAAGCCGAGGATCGAGGCGATGACGGCGGAGGCGGTGAGCGTCGTGCCGGTGAGGGTCGCGCCGAGGATCACGATCGATTCGCCCAGGGCCACGATGAACACGAGGCGGTTGCGTTCGGCGAGGTGGTCTTCGCTGAGCGGCCACGTCGACATCGGGGTCGATCCGAGGCGCGGCAGCCAGAAGTTCACCCGCGGCCCGAGGTAGTCGAGGAGGACCGCTCCGAGCCACACCCACACGCGTGCCGCTTCGGGCGTGAACACGCCCGCGACCCACACGACTCCGGCGATCGCGCTCCATGCGAGCAGCTGGGCGTAGTTGCGGCTCATGACCTGCCCGCGCCAGGCCCACACCATGAACGCGGCGCGGCTGAGCTGCAGTGCCAGGTAGGAGACGACGAACAGCCAGGCGCGGTCGCCGTAGGCCTCCGGGACGGCGACGGCCATGCCGAGCGAGGCGAACATCCACATGGCGAACCAGGACTGCACGGTGCGGTCGTTCGGGTCGAGCCAGTTGGCGGCCCAGGCGGTGTAGTTCCAGCCCCACCACACGGCGGCGAACAACACCGCGAACTCGAGCGCGCCCGCGATATCGAGATGGTGCAGCAGGAAATGCGACAGCTGCGTGATCGCGAAGACGTACACCAGGTCGAAGAACAGCTCAACCGGACCGACCCCAGTGGACCCACGTTCCCGCAACACGCTCACGGCCCGATGCTATCGCCCGGGGCCGCCCGGGACGGTGCGCTCCGGACAGGAGCTGCGGCTAAGGCTCCGTCTCCGGGGCCGGGCGGCGATTCGACCCGGGTTCAATCAGGCAGCGACGGAAGCGCGGGGTGGCGCCTAAGGCTCCGTCTCCGGGGCCGGGTGGCGATTCGACCCGGGTTCGATCCGGCAGCGAAGGAGCGGTGGGCGGTGGCCTGGGAGTGGGCCGCCGGGGCCGGTCCGGTGGCCGCTGCTGGCCGGGCCGGGTGGGTCCGGCCCGATGCCGCTGTGACCGGGTGGTCGGCGACGAGGGAGCCGCCGGTCGACGGGGTCGGCCCGGACATGCTCGTGTTCGTGTTCGTGTTCGTGTTCGTGTGCATGGTCGTGGTTCTCATGTGCCTGTCGCCTCCTTCCCGCTGCTCTACTTGCTTCCCTCGCTGGCCCTGCTGGCCCTGCTGGCCTTGTCGACCTTGCTTGGGCTTCCGGTTCCGGCCCTTCGGCTTTCGCCTGAACACGCCGTTCCTGCCGGGGCGGGTGCTGGTGCCTGCCGTCCCTGAGGGAGCGGTGCGGCCTCCTGGCGGATGCCGGTGATGGTCCCGGTGGTTGCCGGTGGCGGGTTCGCCTCCCGAGGATCGCTTCCTGTTCCTCGGGGTCCGTCCTGCAGTCGCGCGGGCTTGCGGGCGCGGCGCTGCCGGGACGGGGTGGTGCTCGCCATGGACGTGCTTGCGGTGTCGCCGTACCGAGTCCTCTATTCGCTCGGTGTGGCCTCACCGCTGACGCTGACGGGTCGTGCTCGAATCGCAGGTGCCCCCGTGTGGGGCATTGCCTTCTGGTTGGGGTGATCCCAACTAGGATCGTCCACCCAGTCACGGCCCATCGGGGGCGCGGACAGCTGCGGGCGATGGCACGGGGGTGAGATCGGACGCCTCCAGTGGAGGAGGAGCACCCTGGCTTGCGGGGTCGTCGCCTCGAAACAAGTCGGTTTGTCGGATCGGCCAGAGGCTTGTCGTAGTCTGCTTACACCTACCCCGACACCTGTACCAGTTTCCTGTCCCTGTACGTACCTCAATTGTCCCCCATACAACCCCCGACTGTCATCACCCACACGATGCGAAACCATTCACGTTCCGTACCGAACCGACTGGGCCGCAACCGAACCGCGCCTTCGCACCCCGCGCCCGGGCGTGTCACCCGCCCACCCCGTCCACCCCGTCCACCCCGCCCACCCCGCCTAACCTCACACCCGCCACCTGACCCCGCCCCACCATTCACCTCTTCGTCGCTGACTGCTTGAACCCCGGCCAAAGACCAACCCCGATTGACGACGACGAACGCCCGCCCGGTCTCCTGATGTCACAGGAGGACCGAGCGGGCGCGCGACGTATGCGGCGAGGTGCGGTGTCAGGCGGCGAGGGCGGCGCGGCCGGCCTTGAGAGCGGCCGCGGTCGCGACGACGCGCTCGATTTGGGCGGCCGCAGCGGCGAGATGGCTGTGGTCAACGTCGAGATCGAGCAGCCACGCCGCCGACTGCGGTTCGTCCTGGATCGCCTTGATGATGATTTCGTGCTCCGGCATCAAGGGGAGTCCTTTCACGCGGAGGGACGCATGGGCAACGAGTGAGTGAAGGTGAACGAGATCGCAGGAAATGCAGCGCATGTCTACATGAAGAAGGGCCCCAAGCGCATTCGCGCTTGGGGCCCACTGTGTCGAGCAGTTAGGCCTTGGTGAGGCCGTCGATCGCCGCGGCGAGGGCGTCGGAGGCGGTGTCCACCTCCTCCTGAGTGGCGCCCTTGTCGCCGTTGACGGTGGTGGCCGCGTCGCGGGCGGCGACGAGGGCCGACCAGGAGTCGGCGGTCCAGCCGGCCTCGGTCAGTTCGGCAGCGTCGTCGAGGTGGACGGCGAGGCCGGACTTGTCGATGACTGCGACGAGGAACTGGAGTTCGGCCACGTTGCAGTAGCCGTTGCCGCCGCTGATGCGCAGCGCCCCATAGTGGACGGGTTCGGCGATGGCCACGGTGTTCCAGCCGCGGACCGGGCTTCCGGTGCTCGCGAACTTGGTCCAGGTCGCGCCTCCGTCATTGGAGCCCTGGATCTCCAGTCCGGTCACCCGCAACCATGCGTTGTCACGCGGGAAGTACTTGATGCCGATCACGGTGAATGCGGACCCGTCAGTCGGGAGCACCGTGTTCGTGCACGACTTCGTGGTCGTGTCGGTGAACGTCCCGGTGTTGCCGTCGAACATGGCCCAGCCGTTGGCGGACGCGTCCTTCGTGCCGTCCCACGAACCCGTGCTGGCCGCGACCCAGGACTGATCGAAGGCGGCGGGCGCCTCGGTCATCAACGGGTCCAACAGATCCCAGGCGTCGACGAGACGTTGGGCGAGCGCCTGCTCGTCGGCGTCAGGTTCGGCCAGCGCCTCACGGACCGCCGCGACCTCGCGGGGGAACAGGAGCTGCGACCCGCGCGTGTAGGCGCTCAGGTCCACGGCGTCGGCGCGATCGAGGATCGGGTCGATGTCGTACACGGGCGCGCCGAAGAGCCGCAGCTCCGCGATGTAGATCGGTGCGCTGTTCACGATCCTCAGGTAGCGGTAGGCCTCCGCCTCCTTCGACGGGAGGTTCTGCCACGAGAGCGACTTGTAGGATGCGTCGGCGATCGTCGTCCAGGTGCTGAGGTCGTTCGACCCCTGGATCACCTGGTCGTCCATGCGGCGCACGCCCTCGTTGTCGCGGCGCGCAAGGTAGTCGAAGCGCTCCACGCTGACCTGCATGCCCGCGCCGAAGTCCAAGACCAGGTAGGACTCGCCGTCGACGGCGGGTATGTCGCTGTACGTCGAGGCGTTGCCGTCGAACATCTTCGCCGATTGCGTGGCCTTCGCTTCGTCGGCCGTGCCGTCCGCCTTGACCACTTGGGCGTCGGCGAGGTCGATGAGGTTCCGTTCGTCCGAGCCGTAGAGGGCGGTGTTGTCGGTCGCGCCGTGGATCGTCGCGGCCGTTGCTCCGTCCTCAGTGGTGTGGTCGATCGCGAGGTCGAGGCGGCCGCCGCCGGTCAGGTCACCGAGTGTGCCGGTGGCCGTCCACGACAGCGAGTCCTCGCTGGTCACGGTGAGCTCCTGGCCGCCGATGCTCACCGTCGCGTCGCTGATCGGCTTCGCGCTGGTGAAGGTCACGTCGACGACGTCGCCGGCGTTCACCCTGCCCGCCAGCGCGTCCGGAGAGGCCACGGAGACATCGGTGATGTCCCCGGGGACTTCCGAGCGGTCGCCGAAGACGTGGAATTCGCCGACCGACCAGATGCCCGGGTAGGCGGGGTCGATCGGCGGAGCCGGATCGTCGATCTGGAGCTTCAGGTAGCGGAACTCCTTGCCGCGGTGTTCGGCGATGACGGGGATGTTCTCCATGTCGTTGGTGTCGCCGGTCGGCCGCTCGGTGAGGAGGGTCCACGTGATGCCGTCGTTGGAGCCGTACACGTTGGTGCCCTGCGACCGCATCGGGAATGAGAAGCGGGCCTGGAGGCCGAACGACCCGGGCGCGACGCGGTACCGGGTGCCGAAGTCGAGCGTGACGTACCCGACACGGAGGTCGCCGAAGTGGCTGTTGTTGTTGCCGTCGGCGAGGGCGCGGGTCTGGTTCACGGTCATGTTGCCGGGCGTGACCGCGTTGCGGTAGTCGAGCGATCCGTCCGCGAGGCGCGCGTTGAGCAGTTCGAGTGCTTCGATGGCGTCGAGCAGTGCCTCGAAGGCGGTGCGGAAGTCAGCGTCGGTGCCGTTCTCGGACGCGTCCCGCGCGGCGGCGAGTGCGGCCTGGTACGGCTCGAGGCTGGCGGTGGTGTAGACGGCGCCCTCATCGGTGCCGTCGGCGACGGCGGTGTCGATCATCTTGGGCCGGTTCTTGGCCACGACGAGTTCGAAGGTCCGTGCGGTGACGGCGTCGCCGTCGTCGGCGATGATCTGGATCTTGTGGGTGCCGCGGTCGCGGTCGGTCGGCTTCCATGTGACGGTGCCGGTCTCGGCGTCGAGCTCCGCGCCCTCGGGCAGGCCGGAGGCGCTGTAGGCGGGGGCGCCGCCGGTGTCGGTCGCGCCGAGTTCGAAGGTCGAGGTCGCGTCGGGCCACAGGTAGTACCTGCCGCGGGCCTGTTCGAACGCGGGCGGGGTGAGCTGGTTCTGGGCGTTGAACATCAACGCGTCCAAGTCCACAGTCGCACCATCGCCTGTGATCCGGTAGAACTGGGTGTTGGGCCCGGTCGCGCGGTAGGTGATGTACCGCCATTCGCCCTGCGTGTCGGGCAGTTCGATCCGCGACATGACGCCCGGTTCCGGTTCGGCCTCGTTGCGGGGGTCGCGCTCCTCCTTGTCGAGCACTTCCATGACGGCGGGGCCGTCGGTGCGCACGAGGACGCCCATCTTGCTGTTGCCGGGGTACATCACGCGGCTGACGACGCTGACGGTGCCGTCCGCGTCCGCGGTCGCGCGGGCGAAGGTGCGGTCGCCCTCGGTGACGATCTCGGTGCCGGCGTCGAGCGGGATGCCGTAGTTGCCGAAGGTGAGCGTGGTGTCCTCGACGGACCTCGGCTCAGTGCCGGCGATCTCGGGAGGGAACGCCACCCAGTACTCGACGCTCTTGTCGCCGGCTGCCCAGAAGTTGTGGACGCCGGTCCCGTACTTGTAGAGGGGTCCGTCCATGCGCTCGCTCAGCAGGGCGACGTTCGGGGCCTCGGCCTCCACGTCCACGCCCTCGACGTACGTGTACTGGTAGTACAGCTCGTTGAGCGCGTTGAACATCCGGCCGCGGTAGGCGGGGGAGATGGTGCCGCCGGTGCCGCGGTCGTCGATGTACTTGGTGGGCTGGCCCATCATGTAGCCGTCGAAGGCGTCGGCGCCCTCGAGGAGCCGGTTGCCGAGGAACCCGTACGCGGTCACCGCGTCGTCGGCGGTGGAGACGGTGCCGTCCTCGGGGTCCACTTTGGTGCCTTGAACGTGGAGGAAGCGCGCCATCGCGGCGAAGTTGTCGATGTTGCATTCACCGTGGGCCTGGTCGCGGCCCATCTCGCGGAGCTGCACGAAGTCCTCGCCGTAGGGGTTGGCGGGGTCGTCGGCTTCGATGAGCGGGATCTGCTGCGCGATGCTCCCGCTGGCGTAGTCCACGAACTCGGAGTTCACGGTGAACCACTCGACGCCCTTGGCGTAGGCCTCGGCGTCGTCGGCGTAGATCGCGGTGGCAATGCGGCCGTAGAGGCCGAAGTTGTGCTGGTTCATCCACCGCTCGGGCGAGTAGAGGAACTTCTCGACGACCGGTTCGGCGAAGTTGCCCAGCAGCTTCTCGTCGTCGGCGGCGCTCCACACGACGTCGTAGCCGTCCTGGGTGCCGGGGGTGTCGTCGGCCGTCGGCTCGGTCGCGCGGATGATCTCGGCGGCCATGAGGAACTGCGACAGCGGCTTGCCGGTGTGGATGTGCGCGTCGGGGAAGTACACGAACCCGTCGGGGTTCATGCTCCCCCAGGTGCGCAGGGCCTGGATCGCGTTCTTGCGGTAGACCTCGTTGCCGGTCATGACCCACATGAGCGACTGGGTGAGCGCGCCGAAGGAGTCCCGGGTCTCGCGGCCGCGCAGGCCTCCGTGGTCGAAGTTCGGGTCGAGCGCGACGTCCGGTTCGGAGGCGGACTTCGAGTTGGTCGCGCGGTAGGTCTTGGAGGCTTCGCCGACTTTCGTCATGGCGTCGAAGTAGGAGGCCCAGGGCTCCTGGCCGGTGCGGACCATCTCCTGGGCGTTGCGGAGGTCGTCGGCCGAGAGGCCCACGCCGGGGTGGACGAACCCGGCGTCGCTCACGGTCTCGTTGATCTGGACGACGTGGTCGGTGAGGAGGCCGGCGTAGGGCAGTGCTTCCTCCGTCTGCGCCTGCGCGGGGGGCGGCGCGGCTACCACCGCGATGCCCGCCACGAGGGCGGCGGCCAGCGCGGTGAGGCGCGGCCGCTTTCGTCGGTCGACTTGCGTCATTGCACGTCCTTTCGAGATAGGGCCCTGAGGGGCATGTCGGGGCATGGCGTTCCGGTTCCCCCCAGCGCGGGTGGCGGGCGCTGGGGGCCGCGGCCCTGGTGCACAAGCAGCCGAATATCGGAATCCGTCTATGCGGACGATAGCGCCTGCCGTGGCGAGAATCAAGGCTCAGACAGATAACGTTCTCTGCTCACTTACGCTGGACCTCGATTCTCGGTGTCTCAAGTTACCGAATCGTTATATCTCATGAATCTGGTTGTCTACCTGCATGATCGATCGCATCTTCGGCTGCTACCGCATCGACCTGTGGACATTGGTCGATCCACGGGTCTCGACAAGACGGGAATCGAGATCTAACTTAGAAACCGATATCTATCCGGCAACCCCGAAGGATGCAGAGTGGCAGACCGACCCCGAGCCCTCCTGGCGATGAGCCCCGAGTTCCTCCCGCTGCTCTTCCCCGCGCCGCTCATGCAGCGGCTCGCCACCGTGCTCGACTTCGACCCCGAACTCGTCGTGCGGGACTTCACCGAACCCGCCGCGAAGGCGGCGCTGGCCGAGGCCGAGGTCGTGGTCACCAGCTGGGGGGTGCCGATGCTGACCGACGAGACGCTGGCCGGGGCCCCGAACCTCAAGGCGGTGCTGCACGCGGCCGGTACGGTCAAGTGGTTGATCGGCGAGTCCGGCTGGGAGCGGGGCCTGGTCGTCTCCAGTTCGTCGGGGGCGAACGCGCTGCCGGTGGCGGAGTACACGCTCGCGTCGATCCTCTTGGCGGGCAAGGGGATCTTCCAGCTCCGTGAGGGCTTCCGCAAGGAGCGGAGCTTCAAGCTCGGCTACATCCACCCCGAGGTCGGCAATTTCGGTCGCACGATCGGTATCGTGAGCGCCTCGAAGATCGGGCGGCGCGTGCTGGAGCTGCTGCGGCCTTTCGACTTCACGGTGCTCCTGTACGACCCGTTCGTGGAGGAGGCCGAGGCCGCCGCACTCGGTGCGGAGCTGGTGGGGCTGGAGGAACTCGTGTCGCGGGCGGACGTGGTGAGCATCCACTCGCCCGACCTGCCCGAGACCGAGCACCTCATCAACGCGGAGCGCTTGGCGCTCATGCGGGACGGCACCGTCGTGGTCAACACGGCGCGCGGGCGCCTCCTCGACACCGATGCGCTCACCGCCGAGGTCCTCAACGGGCGTCTTTCGGCGGTCATCGACGTGACCCACCCCGAGCCGCTCCCGGCGCACTCGCCGCTCTACGACCTTCCCAATGTCTTCCTCACCCCGCACGTGGCCGGCTCCCACGGCAATGAGCTGTCCCGCATGGGCCTGTACATGGTCGAGGATGCCGAGCGGTACGTGGCGGGCCGGCCGCTGGTGCACCGCGTGGACCCCGAGACGCTCTGGAGGCAGGCCTGAATCGGACATGATAGAAACCGTTATCCGTCCGTTGCGCAACGAATGCGAACGCCAGAGACGGCCATAAGATCTCGCATCGATTTCGCAACAAGCTGCAATTTCATTGCGCTGCAACCGAACACAACTCGCCGATATACGAGATTTCGCAACATGAATCATTGACTACTTTCCATGTCTAGTGATAGCGTTATCTCCCCGGCGACCTGGACCGGCACCCGGCAGGCAACCGCCACGGTCGTCGCCATAACCTTCACACCAGCCACATCCCTCACCCCTGTATCAACGTTGATTTAAGGAGGCCCCTCATGGCCGAAGTCACTCGCCGTAAGCTTCTCGGCGCGGCCGGCGCCGCAGCCGCAGTCACCGCGCTCGGCACCACCGCCGCATGTTCCGGCGACAGCACCGGCGGCGCCTCGGGCGGCGGCGACTACGACCTGCCGACGTACCAGCCCGCACCGGATCTGGAAGTCCAGCCGTTCTACTCGACCGAGACGCCCGGCATGGAGAACGTCTACACCGAGTACCCGAAGACCTACTTCAAGTCGGTCGAGCGCGAGCCCGGTTCGGGCGGCACGGTCACCAGCTTCCAGCTCACCTGGGGCGACCCGTCCAAGCCCCTGGACGAGAACCCGTACTGGCAGGAGCTCAACGAGCGCCTCGGCGTCAGCTTCGAGCCGCAGTTCGTGCCCCAGCCGGTGTTCGACGAGAAGTTCGCGACCATGCTCGCCTCCGGCGAGGTCCCCGACCTGGTCTTCGTCAACGACCAGTCCGCGGTGAACCTCCAGGGCATCCGCGACGGCGCGTTCGCCGACCTCTCCGAGGTGCTCTCGGGCGACAACATCCTCAAGTGGCCCAACCTGGCCGCGCGCAAGGAGGAGATCTGGCAGGCCAGCCTCAAGGACGGCCGCATCTACCAGATCCCCTCGATCGTCTGGAACCTCACCAACCTCCCGGTGATGCGCACCGACCTGGTCGACCAGACCTCGATCGGGCGCGCCCCCAAGGACGCCGACGAGCTGTTCACCATGCTCAAGGAGGTCTCGGCCCTCGGCACGGGCCCCGGCGGCCAGAAGGTCTACGGGCTCAACAAGTACGACGCCCACCCCGGAACCGCCTCGATGTTCCAGCGCCTGTTCAAGACCGGCCCCGAATGGCAGCTCGACGGCAACGGCGATCTGGTCCACATCACCCAGACCGAGAACTACAGGGCGATGCTCGAATGGCTCGCGCGCGCCTGGGCCGAGGGGATCTTCGACCCGGTCTCGATGTCCCCCACGGCAACCGACATCGTCTCCGGTGCCGCGATCCGCTACGACGCGGTCGGCGCGGCGATCGGCGCGGCCGGCCTGTCCCAGTGGGAGGCCGACCTTCCGGGCGCGAAGTTCGACTTCTTCGACATGCCCGGCTTCGACGGCTCCGCGCAGCTCGTCGTCCGCAACGTCCCCTACGGCAAGTCGACCTGCGTGTCCGCCAAGGCCGCCGAGGACGAGGACCGGCTCACCGAGATCCTCAACGTCCTCGACTACTTCTCGGCCCCGTTCGGTTCCGAGGAGGCGCTGTTCATCGGCTCGGGCCAGCAGGGACGCCACTTCGAGTTCAACGAGTTCGGCATGCCGGTCTCGAACATGGACTACAAGACCGAGCTCGGTGTGCAGTACGTCGGCGTCACCTCCGGCGACAACTCGTACCGCATCCACCCGAACGCGGCCCCCTGGGCCGACTCGTTCGTCACGGTCATGGAGGCCATGGCCCAGAACTCGATCGCGCGTGACCTCGAAGGCCTCGAAAGCGCCTCCGCCACGTTCATCACCAAGGGCGCGCAGCTCAAGCAGCTCTGGACGGACTTCGAGAACGGCGTCATCACCGGCCGCGAGAGCGTCGACGACCTCGAGTCCTTCGTCTCCAACTACATGGCGCAGGGCGGGACGCAGGTCAAGGACGAGTACACCCAGGCGCTCAAGGACGCGGGCAAGTAAGTGAGCGTCACCGCTGAGAAGACCGGCCCCGGGACCCGCGTTGAGCGGGCCCCGGGGCCGCCCGCACCCGCCGGAAAGCGCAAGCTCTCACTGGGCCAGCGCATCTGGCGCGAACGGTGGTCCTACACCTTCATCATCCCGGGCGCGCTGTTCTTCCTCGTGTTCGCGTACGTGCCCATGCTCGGCAACGTCATCGCGTTCCAGGACTACTCGCCGTTCCGCGGCTTCGAGGGCTCGCCCTGGGTCGGCTTCCTGAACTTCCAGGCGATCTGGACCGACCCCGAAGTCCTCACCGCCCTCCGCAACACGCTCGTCATCGCGGTGTTGCAGCTGGTCTTCGCCTTCCCGGCTCCGATCGCCCTCGCGCTCCTGCTCAACTCGCTGCTCTCGGAGAAGGTCCGGCGTCTGGTCCAGACCGTCGTGTACCTCCCGCACTTCCTGTCCTGGGTCATCGTCATCTCCGTGTGGCAGCAGGTCCTCGGCGGCGGCGGCCTGGTCGCGAACATCCTGGGCGACATGGGGATGACGGGGTTCGACGCGATGACGAACGCCGACACCTTCAAGCTCCTCGTCGTCGCCCAGGGCATGTGGAAGGACATCGGCTGGGGCACCATCATCTTCTTCGCCGCCATCGCGGGCATCCCGAACGACCGCTACGAAGCGGCCGCGATCGACGGCGCCTCCGGTTGGCAGCGCACCTGGCACATCACGCTCCCCGCGCTCGTCCCGGTCACGATGCTCCTGCTCATCCTCAACATCGGCTCGATCCTCACCGTGGGCTTCGAGCAGCTGCTCCTGCAGCAGCCCATGGTCGGCGCGGAAGCCGCGCAAGTGCTCGACACGTTCGTCTACTTCAGAGGCGTCCTCGGCGGCCAATGGGGCATCGCGACGGCGGCGGGCCTGCTCAAGGGCATCATCGGCACCATCCTGGTCCTGTCGGCCAACAGACTCGCCAAGAAGATGGGCGGAGAGGGGATCTTCTAATGGCCGCAACCACCATGGCCCGCCGACACAAGCCCGGGCGCCCGCCCTGGGTGGCCCCGCCGTCCCGCACGGTCCAGGCGGTCAAGGCCGTCGTCATCGCCCTCATCGTCATCACGATGATCTACCCGCTCGTGTACGTGATCGCGATGAGCTTCGCCTCGCCCTCGCAGGCCCGCGCCGGCGTCGTCTTCCCGACCGAGTACTCGCTCGACGCCTACCGCGCGATCTTCAACGGCGGCACCGTCACCCAGGGCCTCATGAACTCCGTGTACCTGACCGTCGTGGGCACCCTGCTCTCCCTCGCCGCGACATCGATGCTCGCCTGGGGCCTGGCGCGCACTCGCCAGGTCCCTGGCGCCAAGGTCGTCCTCGTCATGGTCCTGGCGACCATGTTCTTCTCGGCCGGCATCATCCCGAACTTCTTGCTCATCAAGTACCTCGGTCTTCTGGACTCCACCTGGTCGCTGATCATTCCCGGGCTCATCTCGGCCTTCAACATGATCGTGATCCGGAACTTCTTCCAGGGCCTGCCAGAGGAACTCATCGAAGCGGCCCGGATCGACGGCGCGGGCGAGTGGCGGATCTTCCTCCAGATCGTCCTGCCGCTGTCCAAGCCCGTGCTCGCGGTGATGGGCCTGTTCTATGCCGTGGGCTACTGGAACACCTACTTCAACGCGCTGCTCTACATCAACGACAGCGAGAAGTGGCCCATCCAGGTCGTGCTCCAGCAGTATGTCCTCGCCGGCGTGGCGATCCCGGGAGCCGTGGTCTCCCCCGACCAGCCCCCGCCGCCGGGCGTGACCCTGCAGATGGCGGTCATCGTCCTCGCCACCGTCCCGATCCTCATCGTCTACCCGTTCCTCCAGCGCTACTTCACCAAGGGCGTCCTCACCGGCGCCATCAAAGGCTGAATCCGAGGGTCACAACTGAATACGGCCGGGGCGGGGACCCGCGTAGCGGCGGCCCGCCCCCCCGGGTGGGGCCAGGGGCGGCCCAGCCCC
>NZ_JAERMK010000010.1:0-132592 GCF_016918015.1 Glycomyces sp. YM15 | reverse complement strand
GGTGGCTAACAACTTAATGCGGCCGGGCGGGACCCCGTGTGCGGGCCGCCGGCCCCGGCCGCTTCGTCCCTGTGCCGACGCAGCGCCGAGCAGGGATGGACGGCGCAAGTTTCTTGTTTTTGTAGGGTTCGTCAATGGCGCGCCTTTAACCGACGCGGCCTTGTCGTTTACGTCGCGGCACTTCGCGGTGTGCCGTCGGGCGTGTTCTACAAGCAACAGACGCACTCGACCTGAGCATCACGAATCGTGTTGTTGACTTCACCCAAAGTGACGCATAGATTCTCCTTCGAAACCGACGCCCACCATCGATTTCCTGGAGGAACCATGAAGTGCCACAACGACTTCGAGACCACCGCAATCCGATTCTCGCCCCGCCAGGCCGTTTCCTACTCCACCTTCTTCCTGAACGTGCTGACCGGCCGCAAACCCGCCGCGGAGGCCCGGTTGCTCGCCACCGATGCGGGCTGGAGGGCCTTCACGAGAGTGCAGCGGCGGGTGCCGACGCGGTTCCGGCAGGTCCGCGTCGTCACCGCGAAATGCCCGACGCGCGATACCACCGAGATCGTCGCGATGGTCGAGAACGGCAACGCCCACCAGGCGATGACCTTCACCTTCCGTGCGACGCGGCACGGTTGGCGCCTCGACCACTGCGACCTCCTCCACGCCAACCGACGTCACCGCCCGATGCACCGGCTCTAGTCGAATGAGCGGGCCCCCGGCGTCGAACGCCGGGGGCCATGTCCGTGCCGGGTCAGCGGCGGGCGATGGGTTCAGGGGCGGTGAGGCGGGCAGCGTCGGCCGCCGCGAGGCCGGCGATATGGCCCTCGTAGTTGGTGATGCGGGTGGAGCGGCCGAGCTTGAGGCGCGGGAAGAGCTCCGCGGTGCGGGCATCGACGCGCTGGTCGCGTTGGCGCATCACGGGAACGAGGTCGGTGCCGGTCTCCTCGGTGAAGTCGCGGGCGGTGTCCTCGGCGGATTCGCGGAGTCGCTCGCCGATGCGCATGGCGAAGGACGCGAGGAACGACTGGCGGAAGGAGCGGGTCTGGGACTTGCCGCGCTTCGCCGATACCGAGCCGACGCGGGTCATCGCCGACGTGGCCTGGACGAGCAGCGAGTTGTACAGCAGCTCAATGGAACGCAGGTCGGCGCGGTCGCCGATCAAAGTGGTGAACCCGCCGTCGGGCCAGTAGACCGAGCGACAGTGGTTGGCGTCGGCGATCTGGGCGAGGAGCTCGGACTTGGGCTGCTCGTAGGGGCGCTCGATGATGACGCGGAGCGCCTCGGGATCCCGCTTGCCTTGGCCCGCTTCGGCAAGGAGCGCCTCGTTGATGCTGTGGCGGGCGATCAGCTGCTGGGCCTTGGCGGTGAACGCCTCGGCCTCCGCGTCGGAGTCGGTGGATTCGGCCTTGGCGAGCAGGGCCCGGATCTTCTCGTAGACGCGGGAGGACTCGGCGACGCCGAGGCCGTGCGTGATGAGGACGTCCCCGGGGAGCGGTTCGACCTTGGGGATCTTCGGGAGTCCGCTGAGGAAGTCGAGCGCTTCGAGCACCGCGGCCCACAGGACGATCCGGTCCCAGCGGCCGAGGCCCGCACTCGCCCTCGCGACGCCCGCGAACGGGACGGCGCTCACCAGTTCTTCGCGCTGCACGTTCCAGCGGTCGCTGAGCTGCATGTCGCTGTATCGCGCGAGCTGGCCGCGCATCATGACGGCCCCGGCGCGGACCGCTTCGGGACTGAGGGACTTGCGCAAGGCGCTCAAGGCTTCTCGGGGCATCCAGCCCCATTCCCAGGCCCGCAGCGCGGCGTCGCCGCCGAGTTCGTCGAAGGCGCCGGCGAGCGCGGCGGGCCATCCCGGATCGGCTGAGGCGCCCTCCAGATCGGAGGCGGCGTCGACCCAGTCGAGGCGCGCGCGTTCGGCCTGCTGGAGGACGCCGAGCACCGCGTATCGGGCGCGCCCTTCGAGCGGCAGCCCGTTCAGCTCGTCCTGTTGCACCGTTCCCCCGATTCCGCGAACGCGAAAAGCCCCGCGAGCACTCCTGCGACTGTATCAATCTCGCAGGTCACGGGGCCAGCACTGCGGTTCGGGTCGGGCGTGAGTGGCGACACCCCGCGCGGCCGCGCGGGGTGTCGCGGCGTCAGGCGTAAACCTCGAACTCGGCGACCCTCGGGGTGCCGCTCGCGCTCGTGATCACGAAGTTGACCTTGGTCAGCGACGTGGCGGCGAAGGAGATCACCCCTGCGCCGTTGCCGGAGGCGAGGACGGCGCCGGTGTCGTTGTTCACGACCTGCCAGTTGCCGATGTTCCCCACGGAACCTGCGGCTTCGCGGATGTTGATGGTGTCGATGGTCTTGGCGCCGGACCATTTGACGGAGACGCGACCGGTGGTGCCGCTCGGCGACCAGTAGGTGCTCATGTCCCCGTCGATGACGCTGCCGTAGCTGGTGCCGCTGGCCTTGCTGGAGCCGTCGGCGCCCGCGCCGAGACTGAGGTTGGTCCCGCCCGGTGGGTTGGTCGGGCTGGTGCCGGGGTCAGTCGGACCGGTGGTGGGGTCGCTCGGGCTCTGCGTCGGGGTCTGCACGTTGCAGCTGCCGTCGGAGACCTGGTTGCCCTTGTTCGCGCCCGCCGTCTGGCCCACGATGCTCGGCACGCAGGAGGCGTTGTCGAGCGAGTAGCTGTAGGGGATGCTCACGGTGGTGGTGGACGGCATGCTCGGGCCGGCGGGGTAGTTCTCACTGCCCTGGCTGGACCAGGTCACGTTGTCGAGGATGTTCCCGCTGGTCTGCCAGGTCCCGCGCTCGTCGGTGTAGAAGGTGCCGAGGACGTCCTTCGAGTCCTCGAAGTAGTTGTTGTCCACTTTGGCCTTGGCGCCGGCGCGGGAGTTGATGCCCGACTCGACGATGCCGACGTAGTGGTTGTTGTAGACGTGGGCGGTGCCGCCGCGCAGCAGGGGAACCCGCGAGTTGAGGTTCTGGTACAGGTTGTGGTGGTAGGTGATGAAGCTGTTCGTCAGGTCGGTCTCGCTGGAGCCGACCAGGCCGCCGCGCTCGGAGTTGCGCATGATGCTGTAGGAGAGCGTCACGTACTTGGTGTCGTTCTTCATGTCGAAGAGGCCGTCGTAGCCCTCCGACTCGCCGCCCGAGGCCTCGAGGGTGAGGTGGTCGGCCCAGACGTTGCGGACGCCGGCCTCCATGCCGATGGCGTCGCCGCCGTTGGAGGTGGGCGAGCCGGACTTCTTGACGTTCCTGACCGTGAGGTTCTGCAGGATGATGTTGCTGGACTCGCGGATGTGGATGCCGATCTGGTCGAAGACCGCGCCGCTCCCGACGCCGACGATCGTCACGTTGCTGACGCGTTTGAGGTCGATGAGGGTGGAGCCGACGTCGCAGCTGGAGCCGGAGACGTCGGCGGTGTTGCCGTGGTTGATGGTGCCCTCGACCTGGATGATGATCGGCGTGCTGGAGCTGGCGCGGTTGCACAGCGCCTGGTTGATCTGGGTGCCGGTGGTGGCCCTGACGGTGGCGCCGCCCGCGCCGCCGGTGGTGCCGCCGTTCTGGGTGGCGTAGCCGGTGACGCCGCCGGTTGCCGCCGACGCGTTGGTGATCGACAGGGCGACCCCGGCGGCGACGACGGCCGCAGTGGCCAGCACCGCGGCGAGTCTTCGTGCGATTGTTCGTCTCATCTGGGAGCTCTCCTTAAGGGGAGATAGATCGAAATATTTCAATGAGTTTAAGGAAAGGGCTTTCTCAAGGTCAATACCTCCGATGCAACCGATTGCAGAAACTTCTTCGGCGTCAGCGGCCTCGGCGGTGGGAGGAGACCTTCCCGGAAGACGCCGGCCTGGCGGCCGGCGGACCGCTCAGCATGAGGAGGTTCCGCTCGTCGGGGAGCGGTCGGTGCACAAGGAGCCGATCGGCGGTCACAGCCCGACGACGATCAAGGCGATGTCGTCGCGTGCGAGGCCGCTGCCCACACCGAGGTCGGACATCAGCGCGTCGGCCAGGAGTTCCGGGTCGTGGGTTCGGTGGCGTCCCAACGTCGAGATGAGGCGGTCGAGCCCCACGTCGATGTCCTCGCCGCGGCGCTCGATCAACCCGTCGGTATAGAGCACGAGGGCGTCGCCGGGGATGTAGGCATGCCCGGCCTGCGAGGAGGGGACCTGCTGGGGCCGAGCGCCCAGCGGCGGGTCGAGGACCTGGGTCAGCAGCTCGCACTCGCCGTCCGGGTGCAGCAGAACAGGCGGCGGGTGCCCCGCGTTGCTGTAGGTGATCAACCTGCTGTCGGGGTCCACCAGTGCGTTGATCGACGTGGTGTTCATGGCCCCCTCGATCGAGCGGGCGAACAGGCCGAGGACCTCCAATGCTTGAGCGGGCCGCTCCAAGGTGCGGACGGCGGCGTTGAGCACACTTCGCAGCATGCCCATGACCGCGGCGGCCTCCAGCCCGTGCCCGACGACGTCGCCAATCGTCAGCGAGAAGCGGCCGTCTTGCAGGTCGATCAAGTCGTACCAGTCCCCCGACACGGCCAGCGAGTCGTCGGCGGGCAGGTAGCGCACCGCGACGTCGTCGTGGTGCTCGAAGTCCGGCGTCATCAGCATGGTCCGCTGCAGGGTGACCGTCATTTCGTGCTCACGCATGTGGGCCAGCCGCAGTTCTTGGTTGAGGTGGTTCAGCTCGAGGGCCCGCGCGTACAGCTCGGTCTCCTCTGCCACCTTCTCGACCGACGGCTCGTCGCCGGAGGCGATGGCCCTGATGAGCGGAGTCACGTCCTCCAGGCGAATGACGATCCACTTGACTGCGCGGTCCCGGCCCAGGATCGGCGTGCTGACCGGCAACCACCAGCGCTCCTCGAACACCCCTGGCCGGCCCGTGGGGATTTCGTTCTTCTGCAGCGCCATCGTGTCCGGTTCCCGCGACCGGAGGACCCTGTCCAGCGAGGCTCTCAGGTGCTCCGTCCCGTCCGTCCCGGGATCGGCCCGGTTCTCCGGGAAGCAGTCGAAGAGGTGCCGCCCGAGCAGATCCGCACGAGTGCGGCCGACCGCTTTGAGATAGGCCCGGTTGACCTCGACGATCACCAGATCCGGACCGAGCACCGCACACGGGCTCGGTGTCGCCTCGAAGAGCGCGGCGTAATCCAGGTCCGTCATCGCCGACCGGCGCCGCGCCCCTTGCGTCCTATCCACGAGCCTCGACCTCCAGGGTTACGCTACCTCCGCTCACCTGCGGATAAGCGCTTGATCGCGTTTGAAACGCGGCGCCGATTGCAATCGGACCCGGTCGAGCTGTGCGATTCAGGGAGGTTGCTTGGCCCGGGCCGGCCCTCTTCTCGAGCCGGTCCCGCGAAACCGGAACTTGAGGGTCTTCGCAGCTCAACGGCCCGAAAGCGTCCGCTGTCCGACTCTTGCACCAAGATTCGAGGGCCTGGAACGCAAATAGCCCCGCTGGCCCTGCGTATCCGCAGGTCAGCGGGGATTCTTGGCGGGGGATACGGGGCTTGAGGGCTCGGGTATCACCCGGAACACGCGTAGTGTCGCGGGCTGCGGGTTCCGCGGTCGCGAACTGTCACCGCGCGGTCTTGGCGCTGCGTGCGAAAGCGGCGCCGAATCCCACCATGCCGATGCCGAGACCCAGGTGGAGCCAGTTGTCGGCGTCGTTGACCGGGATGAAGTTCGCGCTCGAGTCGAGGTCGATGAGCATGCCGTACAGCCACAGCACGAGGTAGATCGCGCCGCCGGTGATGAGGTAGGTGACGGCACCGGAGATCGAGCGGATCATCAGGAAGCCGACGATGCCGAACAGGAGGTGGACGAGGTTGTGGAGCACCGACACCTCGAACACGCCTAGCAGCCTGGCCTCGGAATGGTGGCCGGCGAAGGACATCGAGTCGAAGCCGGAAGTGACCCCGGGGATGAACCCGAGCACGCCGACCAGGATGAATACCAGTGAGACGACCATCGCGATCATCTGCACCGGGGCGCGGCCCCGAGTCTGCTGAGTGGACATTTCGAACTCCTTTTCCGTTGGGCAAGGGAACGGTGACGGACAGGCGGACGCGCTCGCGGCTGCCATACCTGAGATTCGTGCCCGGGACGGTCGCGGATGGGTTCGCGCCCGGGAATCTTCCGAACGCTCTCCCGCGGGCACGAAGCAGCGGCAGCCGGCGGCCTTGCTCGAGGCAGCCCGTCGTGGCCGCAGCCGGAGCCGCACTCGGCGTCGGCGCCTGGTACCGGTCGTGGCAGAGCACCCGGAGTGACCTGCCCCGGAAGTCGCCGGTGGGCTACCTGTGGAGCCTTGAGCGGCATCTCGGGGCCCGCCGGCTGCCGCGACCCTGGTGAGCGCGTACAGGTCGGCTCAAATACGAGGTACATGCTGCGATCTAGCGCTGTCCGAGCGCCCGAGCGGTCGCCGTGCCTCGAATGTCCGCCACCGGGCCCTCGTAGAGGACCCGCCCTCCGTGGCGGCCCGCCCCCGGGCCGAGGTCCACGATCCAGTCGGCGCGGCGGATCACCTCGATGTGGTGCTCGATGACCACCACGGTGTGGCCGCTCTCGACCAGTCGGGACAGCACCGTCATGAGCGTGCCGATGTCGCGCAGATGCAGCCCGGTCGTCGGCTCGTCGAGCACGTACAGCGACGGTTCGGCGGCCTCGCGCAGTTCCCTCGCGATCTTGACGCGCTGGCACTCTCCGCCCGAGAGCGTCGAGAGCGGCTGGCCGAGACGCAGGTAGCCGAGCCCGACGCGGTCGAGGTGGTGCAGGCCCCGGCGGATGGTCGGATCCGAGAGCCGTTGCAGCGCCACAGAGATGGTCAGGTCCGCCACGTCGGCGATGGTGAGCCCGTCGACGCGGTGCCGGAGCGCCTCCTCCGTGAACCGGCGCCCTCCGCACGTCTCACATTCGGCCTCCTGTCCGTCCATGAACGCGAGATCGGTGTAGACGACACCGTGCCCTTTGCAGACAGGGCAGGCCCCTTCGGAATTGGCGCTGAAGTACTTGGCGGGCAGACCGCTCTCCTTCGCGAACAGCCGCCGGACCGACGCCGCGATCCCGGTATAGGTGATCGGCGTCGACCGGCGGTTGGCCGTGACGGGGCGCTGGTCGACGACGATCGCGCCGTGCTGCTCGACGAGTTCGACCGCCAGGCTCGATTTCCCGGACCCGGCGACGCCGGTGAGCACGGTCAGCACGCCGGTCGGAATGTCGACGGTGACGCTCTGCAGGTTGTTGCGATCAGCTGGCCCGACCGTGATCACTTCGGCGGATTCGCGTGGCGCGGCGCCAGCCGGGGCCGCTTGCGCGAGTGCGAGCGCGGTCGGCGTGTCGGCTTTGCGGAGCTGGTCGAACGTCCCGTGGAAGACCACCCTGCCGCCGGCGGTGCCTCCGTCGGGCCCGATCTCGACGATCTGGTCGGCAACCGCCATCACGGCCGGGTCGTGCTCGACTACGAGCACCGTGTTCCCCTTGTCCCGCAGCCGCTTCAGCAGCCCGATCATGGAGTGGACATCCTGCGGGTGCAGGCCGACCGTGGGTTCGTCGAAGATGTACAGCATCTCGATCAGGCTGCTGCCCAGGTGCTTCACGGTCTTCACCCGCTGCGACTCGCCCCCGGACAGGCTTGTCGTGGCCCGCCCTAGGTGCAGGTAGCCGAGGCCGATCGCGTCCATCGCGCGCAGCCGCTCCACCAGAGCCGACGCCACCGGTGCCACAGCCGCGTCCTGCACGCCCGCAACGACGTCCGCGAGTTCGGCGACCTCCATGAGCGCCATCTCGCCGATGGTGCGGCCGAGTACGGTCACGGCCCGGGCCTCGGCGTTCAACCGGTCGCCGCCGCAGTCCGGGCACCTGCCCGATCTCGTGAACCGGTCGATGGCCTCCTGCTTGCGGTCCGACAGACTGTCGGAGGTGTGCAGGTAGATCCGCTCGAACCACGCCACCAAGCCCTCGAAATCGGCCGGCGGCTTCACACCGAGCCGGTCGGCATGCTCGCCGCCGTACAGCAGCGCGAGGCGCTCGCGTTCGGTCCAGTCCCGCAGCGGCGCGTCGACCGGGAACGATCTGATGTCGGTGTACTTGGAGAGCCAGTAGCCGCCGTCCACGAAGCCGGGCAGAAGGATCGCGCCCTCCTTCAGCGTTCGGTCGAGGTCGAGGAACGACGCGACGTCGATCTCCACGGCCTCGCCGAGGCCCGAGCAGGTCGGGCACATCCCGGCGGGTTCGTTGAACGAGAAGCGGTTCGACTCGCCGAGATGCGGCTTGCCGATCCGTGAGTAGAGCAGCCGCAGGTACGTCCACGCGTCGGTGATCGTCCCGACGGTCGACCGGGCGTTGCCGCCGAGCCGGCGCTGGTCGATGACGACCACTGGCGAGAGGCCCGAGATCTCGTCGGCCTCGGGCCGCGTCCACTTCGGCAGCCGGTTCCGCAAGAACGGCGGGTAGGTTTCGTTGACCTGGTGGCCGGCCTCGGCGGCGATCGTGTCGAACACCAGCGACGACTTCCCGGAGCCGGACGGCCCCGCGAACACGGTCAGGCTTCCGCGCGGCACTTCCAGGTCCACCGACTTGAGATTGTTGGCTCTGGCGCCACGGATGCGGATCATGCGTTCGTTCATGGATCAGACGCTAAGCGGAGATGCGGCCGGTTCCTGACCGCGTCTTCAGGCACACTGGGGAGCATGTCCGATGTCACCCGCCGGATGCTCTCGCTCCTGGCATCGCTGCAGACCGGCCGCGCGTTCGGCGGCGGTGAACTCGCCGCGAGGCTCGGTGTCAGCCCACGGACGCTGCGGCGGGACATCGACCGCCTGCGCGAGTACGGCTACCCGGTCGAGACGCGCCCGGGTCCCGGCGGCCACTACCGGCTCACTGCCGGTGCCGTGATGCCGCCGCTCATGCTCGAGGACGACGAGGCCATCGCGGTCCTGCTGGGCCTCGCCGCGCTGGCGTCCACCGGCAGCGCCGATGAGGGTTCGGTCGACGAAGCCGCCACCCGCGCTTACGGAAAGGTCGAGCAGTACCTGCCCAAACGGCTGCGTCCCCGGATCGCGCGGGTCCGCTCCAGCTTGGAGACCAGCGAGGTCCGCGCCCCGAGCACCAGCGCGGGAGACCTCGGTGAGCTCGCCGACGCGATCGCGGCCCGGCAGGTCGTCGCCTTCGACTACGAGCGCAAGGACGGCGTGGTCTCGTCGCGCCGCGTCGAGCCCTACCGCCAAGTCCACCACCTCCAGCGCTGGTTCCTCCTCGGCTGGGATCTCGGCCGCGGCGACTGGCGGGTCTTCCGGACCGACCGCCTTTCCGGTCTGCGCCTGTCCACGACCCGGTTCGACCCGCGGCCCGCTCCACCCGCCGTCGACTACCTCGCCGAGGGCATCGGCAAGGACCGGCAGCCCGTCGTGTTCGTCGTCGAAGCGCCCCCGGCGGCCGTTGCCGAGGCGTTCCGTCACGACACCGTCGAACTCAGCGTGCTCGACGGCGGACGCACCCGCGTGGCCATAGGCCTTGACTCGTGGGAGTGGCCGCTCGCCGCACTCGCTTTCCTCGACGCCGACTTCACGATCGAGGCTACTGACGCGTTCCGTGAGGGGTTCCGCCGCTTCGCCGAACGTCTGCGTTCGGCCGCCGCCTGAGCCCGACCGGACACGTCGCCTCGACTCCGCATGGCCTCATGGAAGGCGGTGTTCCTCGCCAGGTGATGGCGGCTGTCCATAGTCCAGTGCCTGCGAAGGATTCCAGGCCTGCGACGGCGTAGTCGAAGCGGCGCCGAGCCCTTTGAACCCATGATCGGGTATCACCCGAAACCCGCTTAAGAGGGGCGGGCCACAAGTACCTCGACCGAGGAGGGTCCACATCGCGAGAGCCGAAAGCCAAGAGCTCGAATCCTCTTATCCCCGCCAATCGCCCGGGTCGGCTTCGCCTGGGCACGCTGTAAGTCAAACCTCGGGCCAGGCGAGCGACAGGTACTGGGTCTCGGTGAACTCGTGGAGGCCTTCGCGGGCGCCCTCGCGGCCGAGGCCGCTCTGCTTGACTCCGCCGAAAGGGGCGGACGGGTCGGAGACGATGCCGCGGTTCAGGCCGACCATGCCCGCCTCGATCGATTCGCCCAGGCGCAAGGCCTGCCCCAGGTCACCGGAATAGACGTAGGCGGCCAGGCCCATCTCGGTGCCGTTGACCTCGCGGAGCAATGCGGCCTCATCGGTCCAGGTCACCACCGGCGCCACCGGGCCGAAGATCTCCTGCTGGACGATCTCGGCGTCGGCGGGCACATCGGCGAGCAGCGTCGGGGTGAAGAAGTGACCGGTGCCGCCCCTTGGCAGCTCGGCTTGCGCCACGACGCGGGCCCCGGCGGCCAGAGCCGAGTCGACCAAGTTCGTCACGCTGTCGACGGCTTCCGCGTTGATCAGTGGGCCGATGTCGGTGCGTGGGTCCGAGCCCGGCCCCACCCGCAGCGTCGCCACCCGCTTTCCGAAGCGGGACAGGAACTCCTCTGCGACATCGGCATGGACGTAGAACCGGTTGGCCGCGGTGCAGGCCTGCCCGCCGCCGCGGAATTTGGCGACCATCGCGCCGTCCACTGCGGCGTCGAGGTCCGCGTCCGCAGTGACGATGAAGGGCGCGTTCCCGCCTAGCTCCATCGACACGTTGACCACCCGGTCCGCCGCGTGCCGCAGGAGTTTCCGTCCGATCTCGGTGGAGCCGGTGAACGAGAGCTTGCGGACCCGGGGGTCCTCCATCCAAGCGGTGACCACCGAGGATGCGCGGGTCGTGGTCACGATGTTCACAACGCCGTCGGGGACGCCGGCCTCGGTCAGCAAGCGGACCAGAGCGAGCGCGGTCAGCGGCGTCTCCGCCGCCGGTTTGAGCACGACGGTGCAGCCGGCCGCCAGAGCGGGCCCGATCTTGCGGGCGGCCATGGCCGCCGGGAAGTTCCAGGGGGTGACCAGCGCGGCGATGCCCACCGGCCGCTGGGTCACCACGGTCCGGGTGCCGCCCGCCGGGGAGGGGCCGTACGCCCCGGCAGGGCGCACCGCCTCTTCGGCGTACCAACGGAAGAACTCGGCCGAATAGCGGACCTCGGCTTGCGCGTCGGCGGCCGCCTTGCCGTTCTCCGCCACGATGAGCGAGGCCAGCCGGTGGCGGCCGCTCATCATCAGCTCGAACGCGCGGTGGAGGATCTCGGACCGGCGACGCGGCGGCGTGGCGGACCATTCGCGAGCCGCGGCCGCTGCGGCGTCGACCGCGGCGGCGGCCTCGGCCGGGCCGCCGTCCGGCACGGCTCCGACCGTCCGGCCGGTCGCGGGGTCCTTGACTTCGAACTCCGTCATGGGAAACGCTCCTTCTACTGGGAAGACCGGTCAGGCCCGGGCGGACTCGGCGTCGTTGAGGGCACTGCCGAGCACGTCGAGCGCGTCGTGCAGCAGCTCGTCGCTGATCGACAGGGGCGGCAGGAATCGCAGGACGTTCCCGTACGTGCCGCAGGTCAGCACGATCACGCCCTGGGAGTGCGCGGCGGCCGCGAGGGCCTTGGCCAACCCCGGATCAGGCTCGGTCGTGCCCGGCCGCACCAGCTCGACCGCGATCATCGCGCCGCGTCCGCGCACCTCGCCGATGCGGCGGTGCGCCTTCTGGAAGCCCGCGAGCCGGTCCTTCATCAGCTGCTCGATGCGGCGAGCCCGTTCGATGAGCCCGTCGGCCTCGATGGTCTCGACCGCCGCGAGTGCGGCGGCGCAGGCGATGGGGTTGCCCCCGTAGGTGCCGCCGAGCCCGCCGGCGTGCGCGGCGTTCATGATCTCGGCGCGTCCGGTGACCGCCGACAGTGGAAGTCCGCCCGCGATACCTTTGGCGCTCACCAGGAGATCGGGGACGACGCCCTCGTGTTCACAGGCGAACATGGCGCCGGTACGGGCGAAGCCGGTCTGCACTTCGTCGGCGATGAACACCACGTCGTTGATCCGGCACCATTCGGCCAGCGCGGGCAGGAAGCCCTCGGCCGGCACGATGAACCCACCCTCGCCTTGGACGGGCTCGATGATCAGTGCGGCCGGGAGTCCCACCTGCTTCTCGATCATCTCGACGGCGCGTGCCGCCGCAGTTCGGCCGTCGAGCCCGTCGCGGTACGGGTAGGACAGGGGCGCGCGGTAGATCTCCGGCGCGAACGGCCCGAAGCCATGTTTGTAGGGCATGGATTTGGCGGTCAGCGCCATCGTGAGGTTCGTGCGGCCGTGGTAGGCGTGGTCGAAGGCCACCACGGCGTGCCTCCCGGTGTGGGTGCGGGCGATCTTGACCGCGTTCTCGACGGCCTCGGCGCCGGAGTTGAACAGCGCCGACCGCTTCTCGTGCGTGCCAGGGGTGAGCCGGTTGAGCTGCTCGGCCACTGCGACGTAGCCCTCGTACGGCGTGACCATGAAGCAGGTGTGCGTGAAGGCGGCGACCTGCTCGCGCACCGCCTCGACGACCCGGGGGGCACTGGCGCCGACGGTGGTCACCGCGATGCCTGAGCCGAGGTCGATGAGGACATTGCCGTCGACGTCCTCTACCACGCCGCCGCCGGCGCGGACCGCGAAGACCGGCAAGGTGGTGGCGACCCCGGAGGCCACGGCGCCCTGCGTGCGCGCCATGAGCGCTCGTGAGCGCGGCCCCGGGATGGAGGTCGCCAGGCGGCGGGTCTGGGCGGGAGTGCTGGTGAGCGTCATGAATCCAAGTCTCAACGCTCGGAATCATGCTGTCAAATGCCGATATTCTTGTCTCGCCATGCTCCTGAGGCATACTTCTGATCATGGAACTGCGCACCTTGCGATACTTCGCGGCCGTGGCCGAGCACGGCTCGGTGAGTGCCGCGGCCACGGCCGTCCGCATGACCCAGCCCGCGCTGTCGCGCCAGATTCGGCAGCTCGAACGCGAACTGGGCATCGACCTGTTCGACCGGCAGGGCGGTCGGCTGCGGCTCACTGCGGCAGGGCGGCAGTTCCTGCCCGTGACCCGCGACGTACTGCGGCGCGCGAGCGACGCACAGTCGGCGGCCGAGGCTTTCGCGTCCGGGCACCTTGCGGAGCTCACCATCGCAGCGCCGACCACGACGCTGACCGATGTCATCGCGCCGTTTCTCGCCACGTTCGGCACGAGCGACCCGCTGCCCCATGTCATCGAGGCGACCGGGACGGCCGTTCTTCGGGACGGCGCCGACCTCGCGATCGTCACCCGGACGCCCGAGGCCGGCTGGAGCCGCCGCGCGCTCGCCGTCCTCCCGCTGTGGGCCTATGTGCCGCAAGGACACCGGTGGGTTTCGCGCGCCTCGGTCGAGCTCGGCGAACTGGCCGCCGAACCGCTCATCGTGCTCGATCCGTCGCTGCGGCCGCGGCAGATCCTCCAGGAGGCACTGGAGACCGAGGGCCTCGCCATGCCCGAGTCGGTCGAATGCGGCAACGCACAGGTGGCGCAGGCGCTGGCGGCCGCCGGGCGCGGGGTCGCGGTCGTCTCCGACGACGCCAGGTTCGGGCTGCACGGGCTGCGCGTCGAAGGCGCAGGCGGGCCGCTGCGGATCAAGCTGCACGCGGCCTGGTCGCCCCGGCACCATGCGGCGGAAGCGCTGGCGGCCATCGCCGAACGGCTGCGGGAGTTCTGCGGAGAGCGCTACGGGGCCGACGTCCTCTCGACGGACTGACCATTTCATTCGGATACAAATGATCTAGCGTGAGATCTTGCCCGCCTCGCCGCATCTCGAGTATCGTTTGGGTACGAACGATTTTTCGGAATGCCAGGGAGAAGCCCATGTCGACATCCGCAGACACCGCCGCGCGCGAGGTCGAAGCCGACCTGGTCGTCGATGCCGTGCGGCAGGAGAGCGACGGCGTCGTCTCGCTGCGCCTGATCGCCCCGGGCGACCGCGAGCTGCCGACGTGGGCCCCGGGGGCCCACGTCGACCTCATGCTCCCGAACGGCGCGGTGCGCCAGTATTCGCTGTGCGGCGACCCCGCCGACCGCGCGAGCTGGCGCCTCGGCATCCTCCGCGAGCCGCAGAGCCGCGGCGGCTCGAGCTTCGTGCACGACAGCGTCAAGAAGGGGACCGTGCTGCGCACGCGCGGTCCGCGCAACAACTTCGCGCTGGCCGACTCACCCCGCTACCGCTTCATCGCCGGGGGCATCGGGATCACCCCGATCCTGCCGATGATCGCCGCCGCCCACGCCGCCGGAGCGGACTGGACCCTGCACTACGGTGGCCGCAGCCGCCGGTCCATGGCGTTCCTCGACGAACTCGGCGCCTACGGCGACCGGGTCACCGTGCTGGCCGCCGACGAGGTCGGCCTGCCCGACCTGGACGCACTGCTCGGCAGCCCGGAACCGGACACGCTCGTGTACTGCTGCGGCCCCGGAGGCCTGCTGGACGCGGTCGAGCAGCGGTGCGCGGCCTGGCCCGCCGGTGCACTGCACCTGGAGCGCTTCGCGGCCAAGGAACCCGCCTCCGCTGCCGACGACGCGGCGTTCGAGCTGCTGCTGCAGGAGTCCGGGCTGAACCTGACCGTTCCGGCCGACAAGTCGGTCTTCGAGGTCGTGCGCGAGGCGGGCGTGAACGTCGTCGGCTCGTGCTTCGAAGGCGTCTGCGGCACCTGCGAGACCGGCGTGGTCGACGGCGAGGTCGACCACCGCGACTCGGTGCTGTCTCCGGCCGAGCGCGAGGAGAACGAGGTCATGATGATCTGCGTGTCCCGCTGCAGGTCCGGCCGCCTCACCTTGGAGCTCTGACCGCCGAACCGAACGCGGCCGCGGGTGGTTCCCCACCCGCGGCCGCGTTCGTCGCGATCAGCGCGCCTCGACCGCCACCGGGAATCGCTTGATGCCGTTGACGAAGTTCGAGCGGACCCGCTTGACCTCACCGGTCAGCTCGATCGACTCGATGCGGGGCAGCAGCTCCTCCAGCAGCAGCCGGATCTCCATGCGGGCCAGGTTGTTGCCCAGGCACGTGTGCGGACTGCCCTTGCCGAAGGTCATGTGGTCGACGTCTGGACGGCGCACGTCGATCCGATAGGGATCGGGGAAGTGCGCCTCGTCGCGGTTGCCCGAGGCGAACCACATGACGACCTTGTCGCCCTCCTTGATCTGCTTGCCGCCCAACTCCACATCGCGTGTCGCGGTCCGGCGGAAGTGGTAGACCGGCGAGGCGTAGCGGATCAGCTCCTCCAACCCGGAAGTGATCAACGCCGGGTCGGCCTGGAGCGCCCGCAGCTGCTCGGGCTGCTCCATGAGGCCGAGCATGATGTTGCTGATGGCGTGGCGGGTCGTCTCGTTGCCCGCGATCACCAGCAGCAGGAAGTAGTTGTCGAAGTCCCGCGCCGAGAGCGGCACCCCGTCCATCGGCACCTTGTTGACGAGCAGGCTCACCAGGTCGGTGCCGTCGCCGCCCCGCCGGCGCTCGGCCAGCGCCCGGCCGTAGTCGAACACCTCCTGCACCACCGGCGAGCGGAACGGCAGGTGCTTGTACTGCTCGCTCTCGGGCGAGTCCAGCGGGTGGTCGGTGAAGTCCGGATCGGTGTTGCCGACCAGCTCGTTGCCCCACGCGATCAGCTGCCCGGTGTCCTCCAGCGGCACGTCGAGCAGCCGGGCCAGCACCTGGATCGGGAAGTCCGCGCTGATCTTCTCCACGAAGTCGAACTCGCGGTGCTCCAGCGCCGCGCCGACGGTCTGCCGGGTCAGCCCGCGAAGGAAGCCCTCGTAGTTCTTCATCAGCTTGCGGGGGCTGAATTCGCGCGCGATGAGCTGACGCATCGCCTGGTGCCGTTCGCCTTCGGTCTCCAACAGCGACCGGCGCGCGTCCATCAGGTCGTCGTCGACCTCTTCGAGGTTGACGAACTTCTCGGAGGTGAACGTCTCGGGGTCCTTGTCGACCGCCCAGATGTCGTCGAAGCGGGTGACGGCCCAGAAGCCGCTGCCCGGAGCGGGCTCGGGCGTCCAGTGCACCGGGTCCTCGCGGCGCAGCGTGTCGAACTGCGCCCAGCCGAGGCCCGCGCCGAACCGGTCGAGGTCGGCGAGGTCCACCTGGTCCAGCGGGACCGTTTCGGGCGGGGTCATGGGAACTCCTTCAAGGTTTCGGGAAGCCCTGCAGGGCTGTCGGCGTGCTCAGAGGTGGTAGGTGTACTCGCGGAACTCCCAGTCGGTGATGAAACGGTTGAACCGCTCGATCTCGTTGCGCTTGTAGGCGTCGAAGGTGCGGGTGAACTGCTCGCCGAGGAGGCCTGTCATCGCCTTGTCCTCCCGCAGCGCGTTCAGCGCCGCGTCGAGCGAGGCGGGGAGCTTCGGCGAGCGCGAGGGGTCGTAGCCGTACCCCTCGAGCGGCGCCGGAGCCGCGAGCTTGTCCCGGATGCCGAGATAGGCGGCGGCCAGCAGGCCGGCGATCGCAAGGTAGGGGTTGGCGCTGGCGTCGCCGAGCCGCAGCTCGAGGCGGCTGGCGCCGCCTCGTTCGGGCGGGATCCGGACCATCGCGGACCGGTTGTCCAGGCCCCAGTCGATCAGCCAGGGCGCGAGCGTGTCGGGACCGAAGCGCTTGTAGGAGTTGATGGTCGGATTGCTGACCGCCGCAAGCGCCGGGGCGTGCTGGAGAATGCCCGCGACGGCGTGCCGGGCGAGATCGGACAGGCCGTCGGGGGATTCCGGGTCGTCGAAGAGCGGGATGTTCCCGTCCTCGGACCAGGCCGAGAAGTGCAGGTGGAAGCCGGATCCGCCCTCGTCGTTGAACGGCTTGGCCATGAACGTCGCCAGTTTGCCGCGGGCGCGGGCCAGCTCCTTGACGGCGGCCTTGAACCGGTGGGCGCGGTCGGCGGCGTCGAGCGCCTCGGAGTGCCAGAGGTTGATCTCGAACTGGCCGGAGGAGAACTCGTGGTTGGCCGCGACCACCTCCAGGCCGTAGTCGCCGATGGTGCGCAGCGCCGATAGCAGCACGTTCTCGGGGTCCCCGCGCAGGCCCGAGACGTACACGTTGCCCGGGCTCTCGCCGTAGCGACGCCAGCCCGAGGGCGACTGCTCGCTCTCCTCCAGCAGATAGAACTCCAGCTCCGGTCCGACGAGAGGCCGGATGCCGAGCTCGGTGAACTTGTCGACCACCCGCTTGAGCACTGCTCTGGGGCTCTCGGGGGAGACCGAGCCGTCGGGGTCGAACAGGTCGGCGATGCAGTGGGCGACGCCGGGCTCCCAGGGAATCGGCTGGAGGGTGTCGAGATCGGGGAAGGCCACGATGTCCGGCAGCCCCGCGCTCGTCCCGCCTTCGAAGTCGACGACGTCGCCTTGCGGTGTGGTGCCGTAGACCGAGCGGCAGAAGGGGACGCCGCTGCCGGCGGTGCGGGCAAACCTGTTGACGAGCAGATCGCGGCCGCGATCGGTGCCGATGATGTCGGCGTAGCCGAGCCGGACGACGTCGATGCCCCGCTCGGTCAGTTGGTTTTGGACCTCGGCGAGCCGAGAGGTGTCGAAGTGAGTCACGCGCCAGACCTCCATGTCGTTCGCATCCAAATGATATCGGACACGTTTGCGCTTGACAAGAGCCTTCCCCGGAGGAACTCTGCATGTTATCGTTTGGATCCGAACGTTATGGCCGAGGCGTGAACCCCTCCGGCCCGGCCCCCGACGAAGGGAAACCGCCGTGAGCGAGTTGCAGGGCTTCTTCTATCCGCGGACCGCCACGGGCAACGCGAGCCTGATCCCATCGCCGCCGTGGCACTACTCAGGTGACCTCCTCACCATCGAGTACCGCACCGACCCCGCCAGGGTCGCCGAACTCCTGCCGGCGCCGCTGGAGCCGGCCGAGGAGGACCCCGGAGCGGTGGCGCTGATCTGGGCGGACTGGCAGTCGTGCTCGTCCTCGCGCGAGGAGCTGCTCGACCCGGTGCGCAGCCAGTACAAGGAGGCGTTCGCCGTTGTGCGCTGCTCATACCGCGGCACCACTTACTCCCGCTGCGTCCACATCTGGGTCGACAAGGATTTCGCGATCCTGCGCGGACTGCATCAGGGATACCCGAAGAAACTGGGTTCCATGTGGCAGACGAGGCCGCATCCCTTCGCCCAGGGCGCCCCGCAGATCGCCCCCGGCGGCACCTTCGGCGCGACCCTCGCGGCGGGGGACCGGCGGCTCGCCCAGGCGGTGCTCACCCTCCGCGAGGAGTCGTCCCACAACGGCTTCGTCAACGGCCACCCGATGGCCCACCACCGGGTCTACCCCGGCATCGAGCGCGGCGCGACCGGCGACGCCTACGCCGAGCTCATCGCCTCCTCCGGAGCGCAGATCGAAGGCGGTCCCTGCTGGACCGGCGAGGTGGACCTGGAGCTGTTCCCCTCCCCCACCGAGGAGCTGGACCGGCTGTACGTCGATGAGATCATCGGCGGCTACTACCGGCAGGTCGGCGTGGTCTGGGACGGCGGCACGTCACTCGCGACACTGTCGTGACCGACGTCCCCGAACCGCACCGCCGCTGATGGATACGATGGGTCGATGCCCGACAAACGCACCCTGGCGCAGACCGAAGCCGCGATGTCCGCGCATGTCGGTCACCTGCCGATCGACTTCCGCGCCGCGCACGCGCTGTCGAGTCTCTACCGGGCCGCCAACGCCGCGCGGACGCACCTGACGAACTCGGTCCTGCGCGAGCACGACCTCAGCTGGACCGGGTTCGTGGTGCTGTGGGTGATCTGGATCGAGGACGGTCTGGAGACACGCGAGGCCGCCGAGGCCGCCGCCATCTCGAAGGCGACGCTGACCGGTGTCGTCAAGACGCTCGCCGCCCGGGGCTGGATCCGTCGGATCCCGAGCACAGTGGACCGCCGCCTGGTCAATCTGGAGCTGACCCAGAGCGGGAAGGACCTGATGGAGGACCTGTTCCCGAAGTTCAACGCGGGCGAAGCCGAACTCGTCGCCGGCCTGTCGCAGCGCCGGATTGACGAGATGACCAAGGCGCTGCGACAGATCGTCAAGACCGTCGAGAGCAGCTGACCGGACCGCTCAGCGCTCCGCGGCGTACTTGCGCGCGGCGTCCACATGCGCGGTGAAGATCGCCAGCTGCCGCGGGTCGGTGTCGAAGGTGTCCTCCGGATGCCATTGGACGCCGAGGAACCAGCCCTCGCCCCGGTCCGAGGTGACCGCCTCGACCACCCCGTCCCCGCTGCGCGCCGCGGCCCGCAGGCCCGCGCCCAATGCGTCCACGCACTGGTGGTGGTAGCAGGACACGGTCAGCTCGGTCCCGGCCGCGTCGGCTAGCACGGAGCCGGGCTCGGCGGTGACCTGGCGCATGCGGTTCCAGTGGGCGCCGCCCTGCCCGCCCGCACCGCCCTGCCCGTCCAGCTCCTTGAGGTCGAGGTGGAGGGTACCGCCGAGCGCGGTGCTGACGACCTGCAGCCCGCGGCAGACCGCCAGCAGCGGCAGGCCCCCGTCCAGCGCGGCCCGGGCCGCGGCCAAGTCGAAGGCGTCCTGCTCCTCGTCCACGTCGTACAGGCTGGGATGGGCGCTCTGGCCGGTCCAGTGCGCCGAGAGGTCGCCGCCGCCGGGCAGCAGCAGCCCGTCGGCGAAGCGCAGGCGGAAGGCCACTTCGTCGTCGGTGACCGCCCCGCCCGGCGCGTGCGGGTGCACACTGACCGGTTCGCCGCCTGCGGCGTACACGGCCGCGATCAGCTTGCGGGCATTGACCTCCGCCTCGTAGCGCAGGGCGGAAGCGGAAGCGGAGAACCGGGCGGGGACGGCGATCAGGGGGCGGCGTTCACGCATAGCGGATCCAGGTGCTCTTCAGGTCGGTGTACTCGTCGAGGGCGTGGCGGGACTTGTCGCGGCCGTTGCCGGAGAGCTTGACCCCGCCGAACGGTGCGTTCATGTCGCTCTCCTCATAGCAGTTGACCCACACGGTGCCCGCCTTGAGCGCCTTCGACATCCGGTGGGCGCGGCCCAGGTCGGCGGTCCACAGCCCGGCGGCCAGCCCGTAGGGCGTGTCGCCGGCGACGCGCACCGCCTCGGCCTCGTCGGCCACGACCTGCACCGCCAGCACGGGGCCGAACAGCTCCTCGCGGGCGAGCGGGTGGTCGGGGCGCTCGCAGTGGACCGCGGTCGGCTCCAGGTAGCTGCCGCCGGTCTCGGCCAGGACCCGGCCGCCGCCGAAGATCGTCGATGCGCCCTCGCCCAGACCCCTGTCGAGCTGTCCGAGGATGCGCTCGAGACTGCGCTCGTCCACGACCGGCCCCATCTTCGTGTCGGGCAGCAGTGGGTCGGCGGGGAACCACGAACGCGCGGTCTGCCTGAGTCGCTCCAGGACCCGGTCGGCGACGCTCTCCTGCACCACGAGCCTCGCTCCCGCGCTGCACATCTCACCGGAGTTGAAGAAGATCGCCCAGGCCGCCGTGTCGGCCGCCGCGTCGAGGTCGGGGGCGTCGTCGAGGATGATGTTGGGCGACTTGCCCCCCAGTTCCAGGTAGACCCGTTTGAGGTTCGAGTCGGCGGCGTAGCGGAGGAAGTGCCTGCCGACCTCGGTGGAACCGGTGAAGCTCACGATGTCGACGTCGTGGTGTTCACCGAGCCCGCGCCCGACGATGGGCCCGTCTCCGGTGAGCACGTTGAGCGCGCCCGGCGGCAGCCCGGCCTCCCGCCCCAGTTCGGCGACCCGCAGCATGGACAGTGGGGACTGCTCGGCGGTCTTGAGCACCACCGTGCACCCGGCCGCCAGTGCCGGGGCCAGCTTCCATCCGGCGATGGTGAGCGGGAAGTTCCACGGCACGACCGCGGCGACCACGCCGGCCGGTTCCCGGGTGACCAGGGACAGTTCGCCGGGCCCGGTGGGGGTGGTCTCTCCGCCCTGCTTGTCGGCGAGTTCGCCGTAGTAGCGCAGGCAGCCGATGAGGGCGCGCAGCTCGATCTCGTAGGCGTACCGGATGGGCTTGCCCATCTCGACGGCGATGAGCAGGGCCAGTTCCTCGCGGTGCTGTTCCACCAGCGCGGCGAAAGCCTGGAGGACTTCGCCGCGCTCGCGCGGGTGCAGGCGAGGCCAGGGACCGGAGTCGAAGGCCCGCCGGGCGGCCGCGACGGCGTCGTCCACGTCGGACCGGTCGGCCCAGGCGACGTCGACGACCGGGAGGCCGGTGCGCGGCGAGCGCACCGCGCGGACGGCGCCAGAGGCGCTGGGCCGGGGTGCGCCGTCGATGAACAGGGCGGCCGGGTAGGCCGCCGTCGCGGCCCGCTCCGGCCAGTCCACTGCGGATACGGTGTCGGTCGGTGTGCTGGTCATGTTGTCGCCTTAGGGGGTTCCGGCCGGGAGGGGCTTGCGGACGCCCCGGAACTCCCAGTCGCCGCCCTGGGCGGTGGAGAGCACTTCCTCGCTCTCGGTCGGCTGGGCGCCGACGTCGGCGCGGATCGGCGTGGGGCCCTCCACGATGCGGTTGCGCAGGGTGCCGAGGCCTTCGACCTCGACCTCGACCACTTCGCCGGGGTAGACGGTGCGGGAGATCGCCGGGGTGCCCGACAGCAGCAGGTCGCCGGGCTGGAGGGTGATGGTGCGGGCGATGTCGGCGACGAGGTAGTGCATGTCCCACTCCATCTCGTCGGTGGTGGCGTCCTGGCGGACCTTCCCGTCGACCAGGGTGCGGATGCGCTTGCCGCGGAAGTCCCAGCCTTCGACGATCCCCGGCCCGACCGGGCAGAGCGTGTCGGCGCCCTTGACGCGCAGCATCGACCCGGCGTCGGTGTCGCGGAAGTCGTGCAGGCCGTAGTCGTTGGCGATGGTGTAGCCGCGGATGTAGTCGCCGGCCTCGGCGGGGGCGACGTTGCGGCAGGTGCGGCCGATGACGATGGCGATCTCGCCCTCGTAGTTGAGCCAGTTGCAGCCCGCGGGGCGCACCACTGCCGACTCGTGCGCGTTGAGCGCCGAGATCGGCTTGTGGAAGTAGGTGGGCGCGGGCGGCAGCGTGGTCATCATTTCCTCGACTCGGCTGCGGTAGTTCAGGTGCACGCACACGATCTTCGAGGGCGTCACCGGCGGGAGGTGGACGGCGTCGGCGATGGCGACGCGGCGGCCGTCGCCGGCGACGAGCTCGTCATCGGCGCGGATCACGTCGACGGCGTTGCCGTCCAGCAGGATGCGGCGGTATTCGCGGACGGTGCTCATGGTCGGTCGACCTCCAGGGCGGTGGGGCGGGCGGCGGGGAAGCCGGTCTCGGGGCGGTCGAACCACAGGTGCACCTGGCCGGTGCCGACCGAGTTCTCGTACTCGCCGTACTGGCGGGCTGCAGCGGTGCAGTCGGCTTCGCCGAGCGCCCCGATCATCATCAGGTAGTGGCCGAACCTGGCCTCGGGTTTGAACTTGTAGAACTCCGGCATCGTGTCGAGCACCTTCGCGTGGTCGCCGGCCTTGAACCAGGCGATCCGTTCGAAGTCGGCCGCGGCGGCCTCGGGGGTGAAGATGTGTTCGACGCCCGCGGCCTCGTGGTCGCGCAGTTGCCGCAGCGGCCAGAAGGTGTGCGAGAGCGCCCCGGAGGCGATCAGGAGCACCTTGCGGTCGGATTCGGCGATCGCCTGGCCGAGCGCGCGGCCGAGCCGCAGGTTGTCCTCGGTGTCGGCGGTCTGGCAGACGCCGATGGAGATCCACCGCTTGTCCGGCAGGCCCTTGCCGAGGAATTCCCACAGGTTGGTGGTGGCGTAGAAGATCGGCAGGGAGTGGTCGTCGATGGCGGTGATCCAGGTGCCGTTGGCCTCACCGCGCGCGGCGATGAGGTGGGCCAGCTCGGGGTCGCCCGGGAAGTCGTAGGGGCGGCGGGACATGCCGCGGGGCAGCTCCTCCGAAGTGAACAGTCCGCTGCGGCGGTCGTGTGCGGTGACGACGAACTCGACGGTGGTGGCCCAGTGGGAGTCCAGGACGACGACCGTGTCGTAGTCGGCCGTTTCGAAGACGTCCGCTCGCAGCCGCTCCAGCCCGGAGACCAGAGTGGTGTCCGCTCCGTGGTTGAGCTCCCGCCGAGTCGCCTCCGGCAGGGCGATGGTCGGGACGTGCGCCAGCAGGCCGGCGCCGACGATTTCACCCATGGTTCGCACGCTCCTGTCCACCGGTCCAGCCGCTGGGGGCGATGACCGTGTTCTTGATGTCGGTGTAGAAGTCGAAGGACCAGATGCCGCCCTCGCGGCCGATGCCCGACTTGCCGCTGCCCCCGAAAGGCGCGCCAAGGTCGCGCACGAAGAAGCAGTTGACCCAGACCGTGCCCGCGCGCAGCCGCGCGCTGATGCGGTCGGCGCGTTCGCGGTCGCCGGTCACCAGCGTCGCCGCCAGCCCGAACCGCGTGGCGTTGGCCATCGCAACGGCCTGCTCCTCGCTTGAGAAGGTCTGCACGGTGAGGACCGGGCCGAACACCTCCTCGGTGACGATCTCGCTGCCGGGGGCGGCATCGAGCAGGATCGTGGGAGCGAAGTACAGGCCGCCGAGATCGGGGTTCGGGCCGCCGCCGAGCACGGCGCGCGCGCCGTCCGCGATCGCCCGGTCCACGAACCCTTGGACGCGTTCGAAGTGCGGGCGGCTGATGAGCGCGCTGATATCGGTGTCCTCGTCGCGCGGATCGCCTTGCCGCAACTGGCGGGCGCGTTCGAGCACCCGCTCGGTGAAGTCCTGCGCGATCGTCTCCTCGACCAGAATCCTGAAGGCGCCCAGGCAGACCTGCCCGGCGTTGTCGAACTGCTCGACGGCCAGGTCGACGGCGAGGTCGAGGTCGGCGTCGGCGAAGACGACCAGCGGCGACTTGCCGCCCAGCTCGAAGGACAGCGGGACGATGTTCGACGCGGCCGCAGCGGCGACGACCCCCGCAGTGGGGACCGAGCCGGTGAACGCGAGGCGGTCGATTCCCGGGTGCGCGGTCAGCGGGGCGCCCGCCTGCCGGCCCGTGCCCTGGACGACGTTGAGCACCCCGGCCGGGAGACCGGCCTCGTGCGCGATGTCGGCGAGCAGCGAGGCGGTGAGCGGCGCCCATTCCGGCGGCTTGAGCACGACCGTGTTCCCCGCGGCCAGCGCCGGGCCGATCCGCCAGGTCGCCAGCATCAGCGGGGCGTTCCAGGGGGTGATGACCGCGACCACGCCCGCGGGGTCGTAGCCGATCCGCTCGCGGTGGCCGCGCACCTCCATGTCGGGGTGCCCGAGCTCCTTCTCGGCGAAATCGGCGAAGTAGCGAAAGTTCGCGGCCGAGCGCGGCATGACACCGCGGCGGTGGCTGCGGATCAGCGAGCCGTTGTCCCGGGTCTCGACCCTGGACAGGTCCTCGACCCGGGCTTCGATGCCGTCGGCGAGGCGGCGCAGGATCGCCGATCGCTCCGACACGGGCAGGGCCGCCCATGCCGGGAAGGCCGCGCGCGCCGCGGCCACGGCCTTGTCGACCTCGGCGGCGCCGCCCGCGCTCACCTCCGCGACGGGGGTCTCGTCGATCGGCGAGCGGTCGGTGAAGGTCGACCGCGAGGTGACCCTGCGGCCGCCGATCCAGTGCCGGGTGTCGACGGGCACGCCGTCGACGATCGCGATGTGTTGGGCCTGTTCCATGGAGCTCCTCCGCGTCGAGGACGGCTCGGCTCTACGGGAAGCCGAGAGATCGTTCGGGTACAAACGTATTTGATCAAATCGTAACCGTCAAGTAGTCGCAGGCCCTTGCCTTGAAATCATTCGGATCCTAACATTCATGAGACTGGCATCACATTGATGCCGACGATCAACGCCACAGCGGCGTGGAAAGGTTTGGTCATGAGCGAGCAACCCGGGCGCACTTCCCTCGAGCAGCGCGACTCCCATAATCTCGGCGGGGGCCGTCTGGGAGTCCTCCCCATCGCATTCTTCGTGGTCTCGGCAGCCGCACCGCTGACGGCGATGGCCGGCGGCGCGCCGGTCGCCATGCTCATGGGCAACGGCCCTGGCATCCCCGCCGCCTACGTCCTGGTCACCGTCATGCTCCTGGTGTTCTCCGTCGGCTACACGGCGATGGCCAGGCACCACACCAGCACCGGCGCCTTCTACAGCTACGTCGCACGCGGCCTGAGCCGGCACTTGGGCGGCGCCGCCGCCTGGATGGCCCTGCTCGGATACAACGCCATGCAGATCGGTCTCTACGGCCTGTTCGGCGCGGTCACCTCGGGCTTCCTGGCCGAGGAGTTCGGTCTCGACGTCCCGTGGTGGGCCTCGGCGCTGGCCGCCCTGGCCATCATCGCCGTACTCGGGTACCGCAGGGTCGACCTCTCGGTGAAGGTCCTCGGCATCCTCGTCGCGCTCGAATTCCTGGTGGTCCTCGTCCTCGACGCGGCCATCGCGATCAAGGGCGGCGAAGGCGGCGGCGGCTCGTTCACGCTGGAGCCGTTCACGCCCGCCGCGCTGACCTCGGGCTCGCTCGGCATCGCCCTGCTGTTCGGCGCCGCCTCGTTCATCGGCTTCGAAGCGACCACCATCTACAGCGAGGAGGCCAAGGACGCCAAACGCACCGTGCCGCGCGCGACCTACGCGGCCGTGCTGACCATCGGCGCCTTCTACTCGATCACCACCTGGCTCATGGTCAACGCCCAGGGCGCCGGATCCCTGGTGGACTTCCTGGCGGTCCTCGAACCCGACCCGACCGCGTTCCTGTTCGTCCTGGGCGGCACCTATATCGGCGGCACGCTGACCATGACAATGTCGGTCCTGCTCATCACCAGTGTCTTCGCCGCGCTGCTGGCCTTCCACAACGCGGTCGCCCGCTACCTCTTCGCCCTCGGTCGCGAAGGCCTCGTCACCGAACGGCTCGGCCGCACGCACGCCGCCCACTCCAGCCCGCACGCCGGATCGGTCATCCAGAGCGCGCTCGCCGTCCTCGTCATCGCGGTCTTCGCCGTCAGGGGCGCCGACCCCGTGCTCACCTTCTTCACCTGGCTCACCCAGCTCGGCACCCTCGCAATCCTGGCGCTGATGGCGCTGGCGTCCTTCGCGGTGCTCGCATTCTTCTCCCGCAACGGCGGACTCGACGCCAACGTCTGGCGCACCCGGATCGCGCCGCTTCTGGGCGGAGTCATGATGGCGGCCGTGGCTGTCTACGCCACCTCGCAGTTCGGCCTCCTCATCGGCGACACCACCAGCCCCCTGGGCTGGGCGCTCCCGGCACTGATCCCGGTCGCCGCGGTGATCGGCGTCATCGGAGCCGAGCGTCTTCGCAAGCGGTCGCCCGAGCTGTGGGAGCACATGGGCCGCCACCGCGGCGACTAGCGGTCGGGTCGGTGCGGCCATCCCGCTCCACCCCAATGAGGTGAAAGATCTGAGCTGCCGGTCGCTTCGTACATGTCGCCGAAGGCGGGGAGACGACCGCGGGGACACTGTCCAAAGTGGCAGTGCCCCCGCAGGACACCTAAGGGTTCGGTTTCGACCTTTCATGGATCCGGGAAGTCCTACGGTCAGAGAGCTCGTTGTATCTAGGCGTGATCTCTTTGTCTTGCAACGAATTTCGTGCTGAAGGTGCTGCTGCGTGATCGGGTCCAGGTAGGGTCGTTCGCTCTAGTGCCCTCTGTCCACACGCTCTCGCCGCACTTCTCCGGATGCGTGCCCGGTTAAACCAGCGACTCAGCATGCTGTTCGGTTGGGCAGTTGGAACGGTCAGAGGTAGGTCAGTGCTTCCCTGACCGTGATCCGTGAGGCCTCGGCGGCCGAGACACCCTGACCGCCGAGGCAGCACACTCGGGACACCAACACCGCACTGAGCAGGTCCCTCGATCGCGCGGCGATGCTCCCGCCAGTCGCGGTCCGCGACCGGCTCGACCAGTGCCATCCGGTCATCGCCCGGCTGCGGGACGACACAGCGCGAGTCTCAGTCGCTTCGGCGCCTAGCTTTGGCGGGGAACTGGCTGACGGCAGCTGGATGGAGCTGGACACAATCGGACCCGCAGAACCGGATACAGGGAGTTTTCCCAGTTCGGCAGCCTGAAGGCGGTCATTGTCGAACACATGCGCCAAGATTCGAAGATCGGAACGCAAATAGCCCCGCCGGTCCTGCGTAACCGCAGGTCAGCGGGGCTCATTGGCGGAGGATATGGGATTTGAACCCATGATCGGGTATCACCCGAAACCCGCTTAGCAGGCGGGCGCACTAGGCCACTATGCGAATCCTCCAGGACGCGCCGGAGCGCGTACCAAGCACAGAGCATACCGGGCCGGTCTCGGTTCGCCCAAGCGGGTTTGGGGTTAGTCAGAGCCAGGTCACGCGGGGTGCGACCAGGAGGTATCCGACGAAGGCCGCGATGTCCAGGAGGGTGTGGGCCACGATGAGCGGGCCTGTGCGCCTCCAGCGAAGGTAGAAGAACGCGAAGACGGCGCCCATGACCATGTTGCCGATGAAGCCGCCGAAGCCCTGGTAGAGGTGGTACGTGCCGCGGAGGAGGGCGTGGGCGGCGATGATCGCGGGCGTCCTCCAGGCGAGCCGGCGCAGGCGGGTGACGAGGTAGCCGAGGCCGACGACCTCTTCGATGATCGCGTTCTTGAGCGCGGCGAGGACGAGGATCGGGACGGCCCACCACACGTCGTTGAGGTTCGCGGCGGCGATCTCGGCGTTCAACCCGAGCGCGCGGGCGGTGAAGTAGAGGCCGAGGCCGGGGATCCCGATGCACGCGGCGAGTCCGGCGCCGCTGAGCAGGTCGAACCCGGGGCGCCGAGTGTCGAGGCCGATGGCGCGGAAGGGGTTGCCGCGGTCGAGGCTGAGGAAGTGCAGGGCGAGTGCGACGGGGGCCATGGCGAGGGCGAGGCTGACGAGCTGGCGGGTGAGGTCGTACCACGGCCGTTCGGCTTCGGCCTTGGCCGAGTTCATGGTCTGGACGGTGTCGTCGAGCCCGGGCCCGGTGAGGGTGCCGATGATGTCGACGATCGACCAGATCGCGGACGCACCGAGGGAGAGGGCGAGGACGATCCAGATCTCGCGCCGGATGACTCGGGGTGCGAGCAGCGGCTCGGTCGCCGGTTCGTCGGCGAGTGCGGTCTCGGGGCGGTTCGACATGCGTTCCAGCCTGCCAGAACCGCGGAGCGGGTGCATCTGCCGGGCGACACGCCGGGGCCGGGCGGAATTCGGAGCGGTTTCGGCGGGGTCGCACCGCGTGTGCGACGTGCCGGTACTCGCCGGGGGCATGATCATCATGCGAGGCGAGGTGCTGTGAATCTCATCCCACTCGGCGACGCTCACCGCTCACGGCACCTCGCTTTCCTACACCCCGTGGCCGCCCGATGTCTGTCGGTTTCTTGACACTCGACGATGCAGATCAGGTAAGGTTAGCCAGTCCTTACCTGAGAGGGGTACGCTATGCGGCTCGCGACTGCGGAGGCTCGCGTCTTGAGCACCACCGCACTCGGACGCCGTCCCTTCTCGGCGCTGCGCGGCGGTTCGCTCGCCGAGCCGCGACTCCCCCAGCCGATCGACGCGCTTCGCACCACCGCCGATCGGGTCGACCGCGCTGTCGGGGTCCATCCGCTCGCGGGCGTCCGCGCTTGGCTGGACGGCGAACCCGCGCGGGACGGCATCGAGTTCCGTGGCGACGAACTGGCCGCTGGTGAGCGGGTCGAGGAGCTCATGGGCACGGCCGCCGCGCTGTGGGGCGGTTCCGCTCACGCGAATGCGGCGCTCGCCTGGAAGACCTACTGCTACTGGACGCTCGCACCGGTCGTGCTCGGCTATGTGGCCGCCCGCCGCGTCCCGGTCTTGGACGCCTCGAACGCGGTCTTCCGCGTCGCTGCGGAAGCCCCGATGTTCTCGGTGCGCCAGCTCCGGCCCCGTTTCCTCGCACTGCCGCACGACCCGTGCGCGTCGCATCCCGGCGTGGAGGTGGTCGCGAACGAGGCGGTGCTGCTGGACCGCTTGCGCGCCAGCGTGTTCGAGGGCCACCTGCTGCCGGTGCTGGACGCGTTCCTCGCGCGGGCGAGGGTCGGGCGGCGGACGCTCATGGGTTCGGTCGCCTCGGGGATCGCCTACGGGGTCGCGGCGATCGCGCAGGTCGTGCCGGAACAGGACGACGTGCTCGCCAAGACCTTCCTGGAGGCGTTCGACGTCAGCGACCTGGTCGATGTCAGCACTGACGGGGACGGCCGCCTGGTCTACCGGCGGCGCACCTGCTGCCTGGCGCTCACGATCGAGGGCAACCGCACCTGCTCCACCTGCTGCGTCCAGTCCGACCGGCCCTGACGGTCGTTTGGTAGATTGGCGCTTGCCTCAACGGGCCCTGGAGGGGTCGCATAGTGGACTAGTGCAGCGGTCTTGAAAACCGCCGTGGGTGTCAAAGCTCACCGTGGGTTCGAATCCCACCCTCTCCGCAGCAAGAATGGCCTCCGACCAGGAAATTCCTTGGTCGAAGGCCACTTGTGTACTGACGCGGGAAGTCCGGCTAGGTCCGGCCCGGAACGGCTGATTCCGGCCCACCAGTCAGAATACGGTCAGAATTCCTCACCGCCTTCGTCGTCATCTCCGCCCTGCTCATTGGCGTCGTCAGGGTCCTGGGCGGGCATTGAATCGAGGATCAGCTTGAGTTCCCGTTTGGCACTGCCGTCGAGGCACTTGGCGTAGGTGCCCGACAGGGTGTCGATACTGTGGCCCGCCCGTTCGGCGACCTGGGCGGGATCCCCAACCGCAGCAAGCCAACCGGAGACGCAGGCGTGCCGCAGGTTGTAGGGGACCGCAGCGAGGCCGCGTTCCAACTCCTCGGCGGTGAGCGCAGCCCGGCGGGCGTCGCTCCAGACCCGGGAGTAGGTCTCCGGCGTCGGGACTGCGCCCTTCGGCCCGACGAAGAGGCGCCCGAGCATGGCATGCTGCCAGCGGTTTCATTCGCTGAACGCCACTTGTGGACTGTCGCGGGCGGGCTTGGCGCTGCGCTCGCTCGGCTTCGGTGCGGATGTTCGCCGTGAAGGTGGGCACGCATGCACACCGAGCACCCGCCGAGCCGCGAAGCCGAACCGGAAGCAGACCGAGGCGGCCTGATGTCGAGGGACGTCACGAACGAACTGGTAGCCGTGGTGTTCGGCTCGAATCGCGGCTTTGACTGCATGTCATTTCCGGCGAATGGCGCAATGCACCCGAATCCCGTTCGCACTGCCCCTCGCCACTGCTGTGCGCCTGGGGTCTTCCCGTGCCCGGGACATGAAAAAGGACTCAGCACCCCGGCACGGTGCTGAGTCCACGATTAGGGTAACCCCATGGCGCAACATGCTTCACTTCCGGGTCGGGATATTCACAGAATCGTTACGATGGCGCACCGCTGCGAGGAGGCCGACGGCATCGCCCCGTTCAACGAGCAGACGACGCTCGCGCTGTCTCGCCACCCCGAGAAGCATCGCAGGCATTTCGTTGTGCGCCTTGGCGATGCGGTCATCGCGTACGCGGGCGCGGAGAAGGTCGGGCCGACCGCCGAGGCGGAGCTGGCGGTCGATCCGGCGCACCGGGGCAAGGGGGTCGGCCGCAGATTGCTCGCCAGCGTCTTGGATTGGATTGAGGCGGACATCACTGAATTGCGGGTCTGGGCGCACGGCGATCTGCCCGTTTCACAACACTTCGCAGAGAAACACGGCTTCACGCGGGACCGGGTGCTCTACCAGTTCTCCCGCGAACTCGACGGATTCGCCTGGCCTTCGGCATGGCCGGAGGGCATCGGGCGGAACTGGCCGGTCGGCGACGGCCCGGCCGCGACACTCCCCGAAGGAGTGCGCCTGCGACCCTTCAGGGTCGGGAGTGACGAGGCCGAGTGGCTGCGGGTGAACGCGGGGGCGTTCGCCACGCACCCCGAGCAGGGGCGCTGGACCGCAGCGGATCTCGCGGCACGCGAGGAGGAGACCTGGTTCGACCCCGACGGGCTGCTGGTGGCGGAGGACGAAGCGGGCCTGCTCGGCTTCCACTGGACGAAAGTGGAGGACGGCATCGGCGAGGTCTACGTCCTCGGCGTCGACCCCCGCGCCCAGGGCACCGGCCTCGGCCGGACCCTCACCCTCGCCGGGCTCGCCCACCTTGCGGCACATGGCATCCAGCAGGTCGACCTCTACGCGGACGAATCGAACACCAAGGCGGTCAAGCTGTACCGCTCGCAGGGCTTCGCGATCGTGCGCACCGACGTGCAATGGGCGAAGCGACTGCGCTGAGAAGGAACGCCGGTCAAGCCGAAGCGAGCGCGTCCGTCGGATAGCCCTCTTCACCCGGCAGCACCAGGCGGGCGTCCTCGCCCTCGACCGCGACCCGCGGCAGGATCGGCGACATGTCGCGCTGCTCCGCCGCGGCGAACACCTCGCCCACCGTCGAATACCGCGCCAGCTCGGCGAGCGTCGTCGCCTCCGGGATCGACATCTGGCCGCCGTACTGGCATACCGCCTGCTCAGGCCCGATCCACGTCGCGTACTCCGGCTCGCGGACCCTGATCCGCGGCTGGAAGCCCTCGGCCAGCGTCGCCACATAGATCCACGAGTCGAACCGCACCGGCTCGTACTCGGGCGTCACCCAACGTGCCCAAGCGCGCTGGAGCGCGACCATCGCGCCGGTCTCCTCCTCCACGGCCCGCAGACCGGTCATCGCCACGTCGGGGTCGTCCGGCTTGTGCCGGCCGCCGGGGAAGCCGTACTGGGCGCCTCGGGGCCCGTTCATGGCGTTCTCGTAGCCGTCGACGTCGAGGTGCGCCCACCGCTCGCGCACCTGGAGCGTCTCGGCGCGGTCGATCGAGGGGAGTCCGAACGGCTCCTTCGCCGCGTGCCGCAGCAGGAACACCCGCAGCGGCGCCTCGCGCAGCAGCACGACGGCGGCCGCGCGCTCGGGCTCGGCGGGGGCGCCCTGCTTTCGGAGGCGGGCGAGCGCACGAGCGGCCGACGTCGAGTCGACCGCTCTGAAGTCCCATTTCCCGAAGCGCTGGATGGACATGCCATCACGCTAGCCCAAGAACGCGCGTTTCCAGCGCGCAACGGCCGAAACGAGGGCGGCCCGGCCGAAGCCGGGCCGCCCTCGTTGCCGCTCGCTAGCCGATGAACTGGATCGGCAGGTAGAACAAGGCGCCCACGAGCGCCGCGATCGGGAACGTGATGATCCACGCGATCACGATCGAGCGGGCCACGCCCCACCTGACGGCGCGCTTGCCGCCGGTCGAGCCGACGCCCATGATCGCCGAGGTGATCGTGTGCGTGGTCGAGATCGGCGCGCCCAGCAGGAACGTGTTCGCGTAGAGCACGGCGCTGGCGACCGTCTCGGCCGCGAAGCCCTGGGGCGGGCCGAGGTCGATGATCTTGCGGCCCATGGTCTTGATGATGCGCCAGCCGCCCGCGTACGTGCCGGCGGCCATGACGGCGGCGCTGGCGAGGTAGACCCATTCGGGGATCGGCTCGGCGGCGTTGTAATACCCGCCGACCGACAGGGCCAGGATGATGATGCCCATGACCTTGGCGGCGTCCTGCATGCCGTGGCCGATGGCCATCGCGGCCGCGGAGGCGGTCTGGGCGTGGCGGAAGCCGCGGTTGAGCTTGTCGGGGCGGCCGTGCTTGAAGAGCCAGTAGACGGCGATCATCACGAGGAAGCCGAGGGCGAAGCCGACGAGCGGGGAGATGATCGTCGGCAGCACGATCTTGTCGACGATGCCGCCCCACAGGACGACCGCGCCGCCGGCCATGGTCGCGCCGACCATGCCGCCGAACAGCGCGTGCGAGGACGAGGTAGGCAGACCGAAGTACCAGGTGGTGAAGTTCCAGGCGATCGCGCCGAAGAGGCCGGCGATGACGATCAGGATGCCTTCGAGGCCGTCGGGGAGCTCGACCAGGCCCTTCGCCACGGTCGCGGCGACCTTGCCGCCGAGGTGGGCGCCGACGAAGTTGCCGAGCGCGGCCATGCCGAGCGCGACGCGGGGCTTGAGCGCCCGGGTCGAGATCGAGGTGGCGATGGCGTTCGCGGAGTCGTGGAAGCCGTTGGTGTAACCGAAGAGCAGGGCCGCGGCGATACAGATCGAGACCGCGATGAACACACTGTCCACGTTCAGGATTCCTTGACGTAGACCGACTCGACGACGTTGGAGACCGACTCGAAGGAGTCGCAGGCGGCTTCGAGCTCGTCGGCGACCTCTTTGAGCTTCATGACCGTCAGCGCCGGGTACTCGCCGGAGTACAGGCGCACCAGGAGCATGCGGTAAGCGCGGTCGCCGTCGTTCTCGAGGCGGTTGCACTCGACCCAGAACTCCTTCATGGTCGCGTTGAGGCCCTTGAGCTTGGGCATGTACTCCGCGAGGAGGTCGGCCTGCGCGCCGAGGACGGTGACCTGCTCGATCATCTCGCGCGGCAGCGTGGGCAGCTCGGAGAGGCCGTAGAGGTAGACGAGGTTCGCGGCGGCCTCGATGTGGTCGAGGATGTCGTCGAGCTTGCCGGCCAGGTGGTACATGTCCGTGCGGTCCATCGGGGTGACGAACGTCGAGTTGATCTTGTTGAACAGCCGGTGGGTCAGCTGGTCGTTGTCGTGCTCGACGTCGACGAGACGCTCGGAGATCTTCTGGTAGTCGGCCGACTCGTCCCCCAGTTCGGCCAGGATCGACACGCCTCGGCGGATGTTGTCCGCCGCATCGTTGAAGAAGGCGTAGAACGTGTCGTCCTGAGGCTTCAGCGAGAACCGCACTGGGCACCCCTGCTTTCGGTCGTTTTGACTGTCCTCACTGTACCGATCGGCTCAGGGGACGGGTGGAATTCGTCTTCGCGAAGTTAACATCCAGGTGAACGCGACACAAGTTCGCGAAGTCTCCTGTGTGAGACTCCACGAAAGCGCTCCAAGCTGGGGTTATGCAAAGATTTCACTTGAATTCATCTTGTGTTCACCTTCGGCTTCGGGGACGCCCGCAAAGCACCGCACTGCGGCCCTCTTGCCGGGTCGGCAAGACGGGTTCCCCGCGCGGGTCGCGTTTAATCAGTCGTTCGCGGTCTCGGCGAGGCGCCCCAGCGCGCCCACGACCGAATCGGACTTCGTCGTGTACCAGAACGGCGGCAGGGAATCCCGCAGGAACTTCCCGTACGAGCGGCTCGTCTCCAGCCGCGAGTCGAGGATCGCGACCACGCCGCGGTCCGACGTGCGACGGATGAGCCGGCCCGCACCTTGCGCGAGCCGGATCGCCGCGGCCGGGACCGACACCTCGGTGAACCCCGAGCGACCCGCCGCGTCCGCCGCCTCCGACCGCGCCGCCGTCAGCGGCTCGGTCGGGCGCGGGAACGGGATCCGGTCCACGACCACGAGCCTGCAGGTCATGCCCGGCACGTCGACGCCCTGCCAGAGGCTCATCACCCCGAGCAGGCACGTCGACTCCTCCTCCTTGAAGCGCTTCACGAGGCTTCCGAGGGTCTCCTCGCCCTGCAGGAGGATGCTGTAGTCGGTCTGGGCTCGGAGCAGCTCGGCCGCCGCCTCAGCGGCCCTCTTCGACGAGAACAGACCGAGCGTCGCCCCGCGGCTCGCCTCGACCAGGCGCAGCAGCTCCTTGCCCGACTCCTCGGACAGGCCCGAGGCGGTCGGGCGCGGCAGCGACGCCGCGACGTAGAGGATGCCCTGCTTGCGGTAATCGAACGGGGAACCGACGTCCAGCGACGACCAGCCGTGCCCGTCCGCGGGGAGGCCGAGGTTGCGGGCCACGATGTCGAACCGTCCGCCCAGCGTCAGCGTCGCGGACGCCGCGATCACCGTGCGGTCCTCATAGAGCATCGCCGAGAGCAGCCCGCCCACCGAGAGCGGCGCGGCGACCAGCTGCGGGCCGTTCGGCTCGGACCAGATCACGTCGTCCCCGGCCGGGCCGACGCAGCGCCCGGCCGTCTCGATCGTCTCGACCAGCCCCGCCTTGAGCTGCTGGGCGCTCAACTGCTTCTTCGTCTCCGCGTCGAGCGAGCCCAGGTGGGTGGTGGCCTTGACGCACGCGCCGTTGATGAGGTTGAGCGCCTCCACGAGCGGCGGGGGCAGCTCGCCGGAGAACCGGCGCTCCCCGGCGGCGTTCAGCGCGCCCTCGAGCGCGTCCGCGGCCTCCCGGACCTGGTCGGCCACATCCGGATCGATGAGGCGGCGCCCGCGCTGCGCGAGCCATCGCAGCCGCGCCGGGTGGAGTTCGGCGCGGGCGGCGGAGGTGACGCGGTCGACGAGCTCGTGCGCCTCGTCCACGATGAGCACGGCGTGCTCGGGGAGGACGCTGCGCTCGTTCATCATGTCGATCGAGAGCAGGGCGTGGTTGGTGACGACGATGTCGGCCTCGTGGGCTTTGGCGCGGGCCCACTCGGCGAAGCAGTCCTGGCCTTGGGCGCAGTCCTTCGCGCCGGGGCATTCGGCGGAGGAGGTGGAGGCCTGCTTCCAGGCGCGGTCGGACACGCCCGGGTCGAGGTCGTCGCGGTCGCCGGTGTCGGTGTCGTTCGCCCAGTCGAAGAGGCGCTGCACCTGCTTCGCGAAGGACGCCTGCTGCCCGGCCCATTTCAGGGTCTCGGTGCCCTCGATCGCGCCGTCGTCCTCGTCTTCCTCGCCGGCGATCTTGCGCTTGCAGATGTAGTTGTGGCGGCCTTTGAGGAGCGCGAAGGTCGGTTTGCGGCCGAGGACGGGCGCGACCGCTTCGACGAGGCGAGGCAGGTCGACGGCGACGAGCTGGTGCTGGAGCGCGAGCGTCGCGGTCGAGACGACCACGGGCTTCCCGGCCGCGAGCGCGGCGCACAGGTAGGCGAGGGACTTGCCCGTGCCGGTGCCCGCCTGGACGAGCAGGTGCTTGTCGGTGTCGATGGCGGCGGCGACGGCCGCGCACATCTCGCGCTGCCCTTCGCGGGCCTGGCCGTGGGGGGTGGCGGCGACGGCGGCGTCGAGGATCGCGAGGGCGTCGCGTTCGGCTTTGGTGGCGGCTTTCGCAGCGGGCTTGGCGGCGGGTTCGGTGACGGTTGCGTTGGTGCTCATGCCTCCTGCGCCGCCTGCTCGCCGACGTCGGTGCCGTCGTCCGCGGCGCCGCCTCCGGCGCTGACTCTGACCGCTTCGGCGGTGGCGTCCTCGCCTTCGAGGCCGCGGGCCTGGGCTTCGCGGCGGGCCTGGCGGTAGCGGCCGAGGGCGCGCACGGTGCCGTTGATGATCGCGAGGAGCGGGACGGCGACGAGCGCGCCGATGATGCCCCACACGAAGCCGCCCGCGGTGACGGCGAGGACGATCGCGAGCGGGTGGAGTTTGACGGCGCGGCTCATGAGGAAGGGCTGCAGCAGGTTCGATTCGAGCTGCTGCACGGCGAGCACGATGCCGAGCACGATGAGGGCGGTGACGAGCCCGTTGGGGGTGCCGACGAGGGCGACGACGACGGCGACGATGCCGGAGATCGTGGCACCGATGATCGGGACGAACGCGCCGAGGAAGATCAGCGTGGTCAGCGGCAGCCACAGCGGGACGTTGAGGAGCCACAGGCCGAGGCCGATGAAGATCGCGTCGACGGCGGCGACGACCACGATGGTGCGCATGTACTGCACGAGCGTCGACCAGCCGACGCCGCCGGCGTAGCGGAGCGGCTCGGAGGCGGGGCGCGGGAGCATCCCGGTGAGGAAGGTCCAGATCTTGCGGCCGTCGCGGATGAAGAAGTAGGTGGTGAACAGGACCAGGAACAGGCCGGTGACGAAGTTGCCGAGGCCGGAGGCGGTGGAGCCGGCGACGTCGAGTCCGGTTTGGACGATGGTCTGCTGGTTCTCGTTGTACCAGTCGGTGATGTTGTCCTGGATGTCTTCGACGATCCCTGCGACCTGCGCGCCGTCGAGTCCCCAGGGGCCGGATTCGAGCCAGGTCTGGGCGTCTTTGAGGCCGGTGACGATCGAGTCGTAGAAGTCGGGGATACCCGCTATGAACTGCTGGACGACGAACGTCATGATCGCTCCGACCGCGGCGAGGCCGGCGACGAGCATGAGGATCGAGGCGAGGGACTTGTTCCAGCCGTGGCGCATCAGCCAGGCCGCGGGCGGCTGGAGCATGGCGGCGAGGAGGAAGGAGATCGCGACGGGGATGACGACCATGGTGACGTGGCTGAGCAGGTAGAGGACCACCGAGACGGTGACGCCGATGATGAGGATCCGCCAAGACCAGGCCGCGCCGACGGCGAGGCCGGTCGGGACGAAGCGGCGCTCGGGGTGCTCGCCGTCGCCGGACTGGTCGAGTTCGGGCGGTATGTCGCCGCCGACTGGGATCTCGGGCTCGTCGGGGTCCGGTTCGGGCCGTCCGGAGAGGGCCCGCTCGGCGACCGGGTTGAGGCGCATGCCGATCCACAACTGACGTGCCCGGGCGGTGGTGCGGCGGAATCGGCTCACGGTCTCTCCAAGGACGGTTCCTCCGAAAGGAGGTGGGTGCAACGTCAACACGTACCGTACCGGTTCGGTGCGACTCTTCCGATACAGCAGGCTGTACCGAGTGCCGACCGGCACCCCGGGGAGGGGCCGGTCGCGGCGGGGCGTTCCGGGACCGACTCCGGTTCTCGACCTCGGCAATTCCCCCGCGCCTGAGAGTGGAGTGGGACTCCCCCGCTCGCGCTGCATCCCCGGCCGCGCAGCCGGTAACCTTGCTCGTTGTGACCGATACACCGTTGGACTCCACGACCGGGCTGCCGGTTCGGCTCCTGCACGACCGCCTCCTCGTGCGCGAGGACGCGGACTCCGAGCGCCGCTCCGCCGCCGGGATCGTCATCCCCGCCACGGCCGCCATGGGCCGCCGCCTGCACTGGGCCGAAGCCGTCGGCGTCGGCCCGCTCGTGCGCTCCGTCGTCTCAGGTGACCGCGTCCTGTTCGACCCCGAGGACAAGGCCGAGGTCGAGATGCAGGGCCGCACCTTCATCCTCCTGCGCGAGCGGGACATCCACGCGGTCGCCGCCAAGCGCGTCGACAACGACGGCACGGGGCTCTACCTCTGATGCGCGTCGCGGTCGTCGGGCTCGGCCTCATCGGCGGCTCCGTCGCCCTCGCGCTCGCCGAGGCCGGGCACGAGGTGCTCGGTTTCGACCCCGACCCGGCGACCCGCGACGCCGCCGCCGCGCACGTCCCGGTCACCGGCGACCCGGCCGCGCTCGCCGGCACCGACCTCGCGGTCGTGGCCGCCCCGTTCCGGCACCTCGCCGCCGTCGCCTCCGAGACCCTCGGCGGCTACACGGGCCTGGTCACCGACGTCTCCTCCGTCAAGGCCGAGCCCGCGCGGCGCTTCGCACGCCATCGGTTCGTGGGCGGGCATCCCATGGCGGGCAAGGAGACCAGCGGGTTCGCCGCCGCCGAACCGGGCCTCTTCCAGGGCCGCAAATGGGTGCTGTGCCTCGAAGCGGACACGGACCTGGCCGACTGGACCTCCCTCGCCGCGCTGTGGACGTCGATCGGCGCGCACGTCGTGCCCGCCACCGCCGCCGACCACGACCGGGCCGCCGCCCGGATCTCGCACCTGGAGCACCTGGTCGCCGCCGCGCTCGTGCGCGTCGCCGACGAGCCGCTGGCCCGCACGCTCGCGGCCGGCTCGTTCCGCGACGGCACCCGCGTCGCGGCCAGTCCGACCGCGCTCTTCACGGGCATGGTCGAAGGCAACCGGGACGAGATCGTCGCGGCCCTCGACGACCTCCGCGGCGAGCTCGACGCGGCGCGGCAGGACCTCGACGCCTACACTGATCGGCCGAAGCCAATCAGTGAATGGTTCGAGGAGGCCCGCGTCCGCCGCGCGGACTGGCCTCCGGAACCCCTTGCAGCCCAACGTATCCCGCTGAACCGGGTCGCGCTCGCGGAACTCGGCGCGGCCGGCGGCTGGCTCGAATCGGTCGAAAGCGAGGTCGCGCTCGCCCGGCGCCCTCGCGTAAAGTCCACTTCATGAGAAGCATCGATCGCATCGCCGACCAGTACGTAGAGGACGTCATCGCCCTGAGCCCCCTCACGGCCACGAGCATGGGCGTCCCCGGACACGACCACGAGATCGACGACCTCTCGCCCGCCGGGCTCGAGGCCGAAGCCGCCCTGACCCGCAAGGCGATCGCCGACCTCGAGGCCGCCGAGCCGGTCGACGAGCGCGAGCGCGTCGCCAAGGACGCCATCCTGGAACGACTGCGCCTCCAGATGGAACGCCACGAAGCGGGCGACACCTACCTGAGCCTCAACGTCCTCGCCTCCCCCGTGCACGGCGTGCGCCAGATCTTCGACCTCATGCCCAAGGACGGCGAGGAGGCGGCGAAGAACATCGCGGCCCGCCTCACGGCCATCCCGGACGCGTTCGCGCAGTACACCGAGACGCTGCGCGCCGAGGCCGCCGAGGGCCGCGTGGCCGCGAAACGGCAGGTCCTCGAAGTGGCCACCCACTGCGACAACTGGAACGGCGCCAAGGGCCCCGACACCGATTTCTGGATGGCCCTGAACAAGTCGGTGACGATCGACGGCAAGCCGATCACGAGCGGGCCGATGCGGATCGCGTTGAGCAACGGCGCGACCGAGGCGCGCAGGGCGACGGACAACTTCGCGCGGTTCCTGCGCGAGGAGCTGGCCCAGCAGGCGCCGGAGACGGACGCGGTCGGCCGCGACCGGTACTCGCGCGCGTCCCGGTACTTCATCGGCGCCGCGATCGACCTCGAGGAGACCTACGCGTGGGGCTGGCAGGAGCTGGCGCGCATCGAGGCCGACATGCGGGCGACCGCCGCGAAGATCAAGCCGGGCGCTTCGATCGAAGAGGTCGTGGCGTTCCTCGACCAGGACCCCGACCAGAACATGACCGACAAGGCCGTGTTCCGCGACTGGATGCAGGACCTCGCCGACTCGACGATCGCCGACCTCGCGGACAAGCACTTCGACATCCCCGAGCAGATCCGCACCATCGACTGCAAGATCGCGCCGACCGAGGACGGGGCGATCTACTACACCGGTCCGAGCGAGGACTTCTCCCGGCCGGGCGCCATGTGGTGGTCCGTGCCGGAGGGCCAGAAGCTGTTCGGAAAATGGCGCGAGAAGTCCACTGTGTACCACGAGGGCGTGCCGGGCCACCACCTCCAGGTCGGCCAGACCATGGCCCGCATCGAGCTGCTCAACCGCTTCCAGCGCCAGATGATGTGGTGCTCGGGCCACGGCGAGGGCTGGGCGCTCTACTCCGAGCGGCTCATGGACGAGCTCGGCTACTACGACGACGACCCGGCCGGGCGCCTCGGCATGCTCGACGCGCAGGCCTTCCGCGCCGCCCGCGTCGTCGTCGACATCGGCCTTCACTGCGAGTTCGCGATCCCCGAGGACAACCCGTTCGGCTGGCGGCCGGGCGAGACCTGGGACGGCGAGAAGATGTACGAGTTCATGCGCGCCCACACCCGCACCATCGAAGACGACATGCTCAGCTTCGAGCGCAACCGCTACCTCGGCTGGGCCGGCCAGGCCCCGTCGTACAAGGTCGGCGAGCGCCTGTGGATGCAGGCCCGCGACGACTACAAGGCGCGCAAGGGCGCGGACTTCAGTCTCAAGCAGTTCCACACCGACGCGCTGAACCTCGGCTCGATGGGCCTCGCCCCGTTCGCCGAAGCCCTCGGCCGGCTCTAGCAATACCTGTCAACCGACAGAACGGCCTCGCCCGCGCAATGCGCGAGTGAGGCTGTTTCACGTCTACACAGGTTGTCGCACCCGCGAGGTGCAGGCTGTCGAACGGGGGCGCTTCGTTCAGAACATATCCGTCATCCCGGATCTCCCTGCTCGGACGGTGGCGCCGTCAGGCCTCGTGGTCGAGCACCAGCTCCATCTCCGGCTTGCCGTACCAGGCCCGCAACCGGTCAGCGCCGCGGCGCAGCGCCGCGATCTCCGCCGCCGTGAATCCACGGACCCGCCACGTCTCGAGCAGCACGCTCTCGCGCTTCAGCGTCGCCTTCCAACTGCCGATGACCTGGCCGTCCAGCAGGATCACCGACGTGTACCGCGCCCGCCCCGGGAACCGCGACGGCGGTACCGAGTGGTGTGTCACGAACTCCTTCGTGTCCGTGTACGAGCACATCATCTCGTCGAAGCCCTGCACGAAGTCCACCACCGGGCCTGGATCGCGCTCGGCCGGCGGCTCCTGCACGTAGTAGAGCACCCGCTCGCCGACCCGCAGCTCCCCCAGCCCGAGCCCGTCGATCGCCGCCTTCGCATCGGCCACTTTCAACGTCGCCCACCGCGTGAAGTCCTTGACCGTCGCAGGCCCGCGCGAGGTGAAGAACCGCAGCGCCAGCGCCCGGACCGCCTCGTCCTGCGCGATCGGCCCGGCCGGAACGCGCTCGTCGAAGTTCGCGTAGGTCTGCTTGCCGCCCTTCGGCGTCCCCGAGCAGATCGCCGACACCAGCTCGGCGTGGAACAGCAGGTGGATCAGGCGCAGCCCGGTCGGGTCGGTGATCCCGGCGGCCGCCAGCGCCTCGGACGCCTCCTCGCGCAGCAGGTGCCGTCCGCCGGCGGTGGCCGCCGCGAGCACCTCGTCCCCGAGCAGCAGCTCGTCCTCGCCGAGCCCGAGGCTGCGGAACTGCGTGCCGGCCACCTGGAGGACCCGGTCGGCGGTGGCCGCGAGCATCATCCGCAGGTCCTCGACCGGAACGGTGTGCCAGGTCGGGCGCAGCACGTGCGTCCGCAGCACCGCGCCCTGCTCGATGAGTGCGTCGACCGAGTCGACGGCCCCGAACGGCAGACCCTCCGCGTCGGGGCGCGTGCGCATCGCAGGAGTGAGCTTCGAAGGCTGGTACTCCTGGGACTGGACCGCGCCCAGATACCTGAACGCTTCGAGGGGTGTGGCGAAGCGCTCGCCCCAGAGCCGCTGCGAGTGGGCCCGCCAGGCGGCGACCGCGCCCGCCTCGAGATCCGTGCCGAGTCGGCCGGTGGGTGTAGCCATCTGGACATGCTAACCGCCCCATGCGACATGAGCGCTCCGCAGATCAGCGTGTCCGGCCGCGGCGGCGCATGGCCCGAATCACCGGCCGCGGATATAAACATGCGGGTGGACGCGGTTGCGAACAACGGCCACAATTGCGGCATGTCCCTTCCCAACGCGGTCCTCAGGCTCTCCACCGACGTCCTCGCCGAGATCAACGACGACGAGCGCCTCGCGTTCGCCTACGCGCACGGCCCCGCTCTGTCCGGATTCGGGGAGGAGGCCGAACTGGTCTGCGTGTGGGAGACCGACACGGTCCCCGCCGAGGCCAGCGTCGAGGCCGTGCACCTCACGGTGGCGCGGTTCCAGGCCCACATGGAGGCCCTCGACCGCGGGGAGGGCTGGGAGCGGCCCGGCGACGAGGCGCTGCATGTGATCGCGCGGTTCGCCGAGGGGACGCTCCTCGCCGACGACTCGGAGCTGGGCTCGCGGGCCCGCGCGGAGGTCACCGAGTTTCCGCAGGCGCTGGCCGACGCGTCGCGCGAGGCGGTGGCCGGGGAGGTCGAGGCGCTCGCGAAGCGACTGGGCGACGCGGCGGACCCTTGGGAACTCGCGGAGACGCTCACGGAGGGCCTGCACCGCGCCTATGTGGCGCTGTTCGCGGCGGGCGGGTACTTCTTTCCGGGCCATGAGCACCGCGCGGCGTTCGTCGAGCGCTACGTGCTGGGTGACGAGGTGTCGGAGGCCGAGGCGGCCGTGTGGGCCGCGGCGGGAGCCCCGCTCCCGGAGCGTGCCGAGGCGCTGCCCGCGGCTTGGCGGGCACTGGCGAAGACCGTCCTCGACAACTGCTGACAGCTGAGCTTCCTGACTTCGGATCAGGCGGTTGGCGGTTCGAATCCGTCCCGGAGGGCCTCGGACCATGTGCAATGACACAGCGCACATCCGCATACCCGGTTGCAGATCGGTTTTCGCCCCAGGTAAGGTTATGCCCGGTCCTGATCGAAACGATCAAGCCGACCTGCGCCGCTAGCTCAACGGATAGAGCATCTGACTACGGATCAGAAGGTTGGGGGTTCGAATCCCTCGCGGCGCACCATAGAGAGAGAAGCCGGGTCGTCGACCCGGCTTCTCTCGTCTCTTGAGGATTCACGGGCTCAGGCCGTGCAGGTGGCTTCCGGTGGTGTGGCGGTGCCGGTGACGGTTCCCTGGAGGCCGAAGACGACGCTCTGGCCGGCCGCGAGGCTCCCGTTCTGGGCAGGTCCGACGGCGGTCACGTTCTCGCCGGACTGGGTCAACTGGGCGCCCCACGAGTTGTAGACCGCCTCGTCCCCCGCGTACGTCCAGTTCACGGACCAGCCGCTCAGTGCCGTCGATCCGGTGTTCTCGACGGTCACGTTCGCCTGGAAGTTCCCCGGCCACCCGCCGGTGATCTCGTACGTCGCCTCGCAGTCGCCACCGGGTTCCGTTGGCGGGGAAGAGGTCTCGCTGCCTTCGCCGTTGCCGACCGGCGGCACCAGGTGCGGCGCGAGGATGTCGTACTTCTCCTGGTTCGGGGTCCACCAGTCGTTGCCGACGAGGCCGCCGGTGTCACCCGAGTTCGGGTTCCACGCCCAGAACGTGAACGACATCCCGTTGTCGGTCATGTAGTCCATGAGGGTTTCCAGCCACTGCCGGTCCAGCGGGTTCGCCAGCGTGCTGCCGAACTCGCCGATCAGGACCGGCGCCACGTCCTGCTTGTGGAGGTCGCCCCAGAAGTGGTCCCAGACCTCGGGCAGGTTGTTCGGGAAGTCCGGGTCCTCGAACCACGGCTGCCGGTCGTAGACCGAGATCGCGTAGTCGTGGGCGGAGTACACCAGCTTGTCCGGCACGTCCAGGCGGACAGGGAACTCGAACGCGGCACTCAGGTTGCCGCCCCACCAGGTGCTCTCGTCGTCGGTGGAGGGGTCGTCGTCCCATTCGTTCGTGAGCCCTCCCGAGACCGTGCTGACGCCTTCGACGAGGATCAGCCAGTCGGGGTTGACGTCGAGGATCGCGTTGCCGATCCGTTCGGCCGCCAGACGCCAGTCCCGGGCCTGGTCCCCGCAGCCCCAGCACGCGCCGGTCGCGTTCGGCAGGGTCCCTTCGGCGTGCGGCTCGTTGAACAGGTCCGCGCCGACCACGGTGGGATTCCCCGCGTACCGCTCGGCGAGCATGGTCCAGTCGTCGATGATGCTCTGCTCGGAGACCTGCGGGGTGTACCAGAGGGGTGTCTGTCCGGCGGCGCTCGGCCGGTGCCGGTCGAGGATGACCCGCATGCCGAGGTCGCCGGCGTGCTCGATGACGAGGTCGAGGATCTCCAAGGGGTGCAGGCCGACCAGGTCGGGATTGGTGTAGTCGTTGATGCTCGTGGCCTCGGCGTCCGGGCGCAGCGAGTCCCCGGTGTAGGGGATGCGCAGGGTGTTGAACCCGAGCTCGGCCATCCGGTCGAGCTGGCCCCGCCAGGTCGCCGGGGCGTTGGCCCACAGGCCGTGGAAGGTGTGGTTGTCGGTCTCCATCCCGAACCAGTTGATCCCGGTGAGGCGCACCTCAGCACCGGTCGCGTCGACGATGCGGCTGCCGTCGGTGCTGAGGTAGCCGCTGCCGGTTCCTTGCGTCTGGGCGCTGGCGGGCGCCGAGGGGAGCCCCAGCACGAAGAGGCCGGCCGCGACGAACACGGCGAGCGCGCTGAGCAGTGCTGCTGTTGCGGCTCTGCGGAATTGGCGGATTCTGCGCACGTGCGGCATGCCGGTGCTCCTGACGCGAGGCTGGACTGGGAGCGATCCCAAGAGTATCGTCCCTACATATTGATAGATCTAGATACATCTGTCAAGGTGGAGCCCCGCATCCGCGATCCCGGGCGCACCAGAGTCGAAGGAGGCCGATCGATGGAAACCCAAGGAGCGCAACGGCGCAGGCGGCTCATCGCAGTCGCTGCGGCGTCCGGAGCGCTGATCGCCGCGACGGCGGCGTTCGTGGCGGCGAACCCGGCACACGCCGCCGCGTGCGCATCCGTGCAGTACAACGTCGTCAGCAGCTGGAACGGCGGACACCAGGCGAACGTGTCGCTCACGGCCGGCGCCGAGGGCATCGGCGGCTGGACGATCGAGTTCGACCTGCCCGGTACGGTCCAGAGCGCCTGGAACGTCGACTGGACCCAGTCCGGGACCGCGTTCACCGGCTCGGATGCCGGTTGGAACGCCGCCGTTTCGGCCGGGCAGACCAGAGAGCTGTTCGGGCTCATCGTCAACGGGCCCGCATCGGCGCCGGAGTCGTTCACCGTGAACGGCATCGCCTGCGGCGAGGTCGAAGCGACCGACTCCCCCACCGGTGCCACCACCCCGCCGGAGGAGACCACGCCGCCGCCGACCGGCGAAGGCGAGACGGGGAACGCGACCCACTTCAGCGGTCTCGGATCACCCTACGGCGGCTGCGGACTGCCGCAGTCCGAACTGGAGACGCAGGACTTCGTCGCGCTCAACGTCTACGACACCCCGGGCGACTACGACTTCTACCCGAGACCGATCCCGCCCGACCTGGCCGACAAGATCGGGCTTTGGGACAACGGGCGCAACTGCGGCAGGTGGGTGCGCGTGAGCATCGGCGACTACTGCACCGGCATCAATGACGGCGCGCAGAACCAGCCGTTCTGCCGCAACGGGTCCTGGACCGCCGACGAGTACAACGGCGCCACCCTCGACATGATCGTCGCCGACAGCTGCGGTGACGCGAACGCCTGGTGTCGCGACGACCCCTACCACCTCGACCTGGTCACCTCCTCCGTCAACCGGTTCCAGCTCGACGGCGAACCGGCCGGCGGCCTGCTCGACCACTGGAACAACCGCGAGGTGTCCTGGTCGTTCATCCCCGCGCCGGACTACAGCGGCGACATCAAGATCGGCTTCCTCCAAGGCGCGCAGAAGTACTGGGGAGCCGTGTCGATCTCGCAGCTCGCCAACGGCATCCACGGCGTGGAGTACTTCGCCGACGGCGCCTGGCACCAGGCCGAGATGAACGGCGACATGGGGCAGTCCTACATCCTCGAACCGACCCTCGATGCCGGCACGGACTTCCAGATCCGCGTCACCGACGTCGAAGACCAGCTCATCAACGACGGCAGAGTGTACGAGTTCTCCCTGCCCTCGTCCTGCACCCCGTGCGGCACGCCCTACACGGAGGTCGCCTACACCACCGCGTAGGCCCGACCGACGCTGCAACTGAGAGCGCGGTCATCGGGGGCCGAGTCGGGTCCGCTCGACCACGATGATCCGCTGCTCCAGAGGGGTCGAGTCATCATCGAGCGGGGTCCTGACCTTTGCACGGCTGACCCGGTCTCAACGTTGGAACAGCCGGGGAAGTCAGCTCCGGGCTCAGTCCTCCTCGGGTGGTTCGAAGCTCCTGTCCACCTTCTTGGCCTCGTCGCGGTCCGCTGGGACCGCGGCGACCGCCGCCTCCGTCAGGGTGCCGTCGAGACCGGTCCGGGCCGCGCAGTAGCGGATCCATTCAGTCATGAGCGCCTTGAAGTCCTCACCCATGTCGTACACGTCGAGCGTCGTCAGGCTGCGGGCCGCGACGCGCAGCGGGGAGATCGCGTGCACCGTCTCCGGCGGGGTGCCGTCGTACCACTCGTTCATGAGCGTGAAGACGCGATCGCCGACGGCGTCCTCGTCCCAGCCGCGTTCGGTCAGCCAGTCCATGAACGGCTCGAAGTCCGGTTCGAGGTCCTGCCGGTACAGGCCGACGGGCGCAGGGATCTCCAGGCCGCGTCCGCGGAAGAGCGCGACCAGGTCCTCCAGGCGGCGCTGCGCCCGGAAGTACTCCAGGAGGACGGGCCCCATGTTCAGGTCGTAGGTGATGTCGCCCGGATCGGTCAGGTACATGAGGAACCAGAGGTCGCGGCCGGAGGTCACTGGTTTCGGTTCGGCGCGCGCGGCGCTGAGGCCGACGTGCTCCCGCCAGCGTGCGAAGGCGACGTCGAGCGAGGAGTACGAGCCGGCGAACGTCGCCGTGTTGTCGGAGGCCATCTCGACGGCGACCAGGTAGTAGTGCTCCTCCTCGTCGATCCCGGTGGCGGTCTGGATCACCAGGCCGAACCGGTCGCCGTAGCCGTCGACCGCGATCCAGGCCTTGCCGGTCGCCTCGGTGCGCTCCGCGGCCAGTCTCGAGAAGGCTTCCGGCCAGCCGTGGCCGTCAAGGGCCTTGCGCAGCTTGGACACCGCGGTGTCGGCCTGGGCCTTGAGACCGCTCGGCCGGTTCGCTCCGAGCCCGAGCAACAGGCACGCCGGGCCCCGCCAGGTGTCGTCTCCGGCGCGGATCAGCGCGATCGCGCGGTTCGCGGCCGCCTTCGCCAGGTGCCCCAGCCAGGGGTTGAAGGTGTTGCCGGAGGAGTGGTCGGCTTTCCAGTGCCGCAGCAGGACCGTGCCGACCGCCCTGGAGGCCCGGTCTTCGAGACCGGGCAGATCCTCGTCGTACCAGGACTCCCACTCCTGCTCGGCACTCTCTACCAGTGCCTTGCTCTCGGCGTCGAACCACGGTTCGTGGAACGGCGTGGGGTTGAACACCGCGAACGCGCCGGTCCGATGACGGGGCGGCGTCCCGACCACCGCGCCGGGCAGAGCCTGGGGCTTTGCCGTCCGCTTTGGTTTCTTCGGCTTGCGCTTCCTCGACACCGGAGACATGACCGGTTCCCTTCTCGTATCGGGTCGACCTCGCTGCGCGGTCTGGGTGGCGAAGGGGCCGGCTCGGCGATGTTACCCGGTCGCCGTCAGATCTTCTTCCGGTGACATGGCACCCGTCGCGGCTTCGGCGGGGTCGGCTGCGGGCAGGCCGTCGGGGAGCCATCTTCCGGCTTCCTTGGTGTACGGGTACCAGAGGCCGTCTCGGCCGAGGCGGAGTTGGAGATCCTCGGAGGCGATGGTCCAACGGTTCTGGCGGCGGGTGACGGTACCGAAGCGGGCCTTGAGGATCGCGTCGGCGCTCTGGCGGGTTTCAGGGTCGGGCCGGAACTGGTCGGTGAGGGCGTTGACGCCCGCTTCGCCGCCGAAGAGCCAGGCGTACGTGCGTTCTTGGAGTTCGAACGGGCTGCATCCGGCGATCTCGGCGAGGCGCGGGATCGCCTCGTTCGCTCCAATGGCGATGCGCACGACGTCCAATGCCAGCGCATCGGGCCGGGGTCGGAGTGGGAGGTCGATCGCGAGGAGCGCGGTGGTGGCGGCGATCGCGGCTTGGAGGTCGAGTGCGTCGGCGTTCAGGTCGGCGGTGAACCGGCCCGGGTCGTACGGGTTCTCGTGGTAGCACTGCAGTACTGGTTCGCCCGGGACCTCAGGGGCATCGGGCAGTGGGCCGCATTCGCGGGCGAACGCTTCGGCGGCGGTCGGTCCACTCTCATAGGCGGTCTTGGCCCAGAGCGTCCGGCCGGTTTCCAGGTCGGCGGGGGCGCTCATCGCGTCGGCGGCGTCGATGCCTCTCAAGCGCAACAGGACCGCACCTGAGCGGTCGACCTCGGTGACGAGGGTCGCGAGGACGGCGACGATGTGCTTGCACGTCCATTGAGGATCAGGGCAGTCGCAGTCGGCCTCGATCTCATCGGGATCGGGCACGATCGGGCATCCGACCTCGGCGGCGCATTCGATGAGGTCGCGGCCGAACCGGCCCTGTTCGACATCGGGGCCGAAGCCCATATGTCCTACGACCACATCCCAAGCGGTCCGCTCGGCTCGTTCGAACTCGCGGATGCGGACCTGCACTCGGTAGCGGCCGGAGCGGGAGCCGGCGACAACGGTCTGGACGGTGCCCGGTGCGATGTCGAGGCCGTCGACCCAGCCGGGGCTGCGCCCCATGCCGAGGCCGCGCTGGATGCGGCCGGAGTCGGCCTCGCGCAGGATCGGGTCGAGGGCGGCCGCGAAGGCGTTCGCGAGCGCGGTCTGGCTCTCGTCGGCGAGGAGTCGGCGTCTCATCGTTCCTCCAGGCGCACGAGTTCGAGGAGCTGGTCGTCGCTCAGCTCGGTGAGGGCCGCCTCGCCGGAGCCGACGACGGCTTCGGCGAGTTCGCGTTTTTGTTCGAGGAGCTGCGCGATGCGTTCTTCAAGGGTCCCTTCGCAGATGAGGCGGTGGACCTGGACGGGCCGGGTCTGGCCGATGCGGTAGGCGCGATCGGTGGCCTGGTCTTCGGCGGCGGGGTTCCACCAGCGGTCGTAGTGGATGACGTGGGTGGCGCGGGTGAGGTTGAGGCCGACCCCGGCGGCTTTGAGGGAGAGGAGGAGGACCGGGGTCTCGCCGTTCTGGAAGGCGTTCACCATCGCCTCGCGCTTCTTCACCGGGGTCTTCCCGCTGAGGAAGGCTGCTTTGACCCCGCGTCTGCCCAGGTGCTTGAGGAGGAGGTCGCCCATGGCCGTGTACTGGGTGAAGACCAGGGTGTGCTCGCCTTCGGCGAGGATCGTGTCGAGCAGTTCATCGACGAGTTCGAGCTTCCCGGACTTGCCTTTCGCTGGGTCGGTGCCGCCGGAGTAGTGGGCGGGGTGGTTGCAGACCTGTTTGAGGCGGGTGAGGAGGGCCAGGACGAGGCCGCGGCGTTCGATCCCGGCGGCCGCGCGGATCTCGGCCATGGTGTCGTCGACGACGCGCTTGTACAGGGCCACTTGGTCTTTGCTGAGCCGCACGTGCTGGTCGGTGAGCGTCTTCGCGGGCAGTTCGGGGGCGATGCCGGGGTCGGTCTTGAGGCGGCGCAGCATGAACGGGCGCACGAGTTCGCCGAGCCGGGCGGCCGTCTCGGGGTCGCCTTTCTCGGCGGCGCGCCCGTAGGCGGCGCGGAAGCCCTCGCGGCTGCCGAGGAGTCCCGGGGTGGTCCAGTCGAGAATGGACCACAGGTCGGTGAGGTTGTTCTCCACGGGCGTGCCGGTGAGGGCGACTCGGGCGCCGGATTTGATGCCGCGCAAGGCCTTCGCGGTGGCCGAAGCGGGGTTCTTGGCATGCTGGGCCTCGTCGGCGCACACCAGACTCCAAGCGACCGCGGCGATGGCTTCGGCGTCGAGCCGCATGGTCGCGTAGGTGGTCAGCACGAGCTCGGCGGGGCCGAGGTCGTCGAGGGTGCGGCCCGGTCCGTGGAAGCGGCGCACCGTCAGACCCGGGGCGAAGCGGGCGGCCTCGGCGGCCCAGTTGGCCATGAGGGACGCGGGGCAGACGACGAGGGCGGGCCCGGCGGTAGCCGGGTCGTTCTGGCGGTGCAGGTGGTGGGCGAGGAGCGTGATGGTCTTGCCCAGGCCCATGTCGTCGGCGAGGCAGGCGCCGAGGCCGAGTTCGGCCAGGCCGGTGAGCCAGTTCAGGCCGCGCAGCTGGTAGTCGCGCAGGTGGCCTCGCAGCGCTTCAGGTTGTGGGATGGTGGTGTCACTCGCGTTGGAGTGGAGTCGCTCCCGCAAGGTCTGCAATGGACCGGATGAGGTCACGGGGACCTGGTCGCCGTCGACATCGACGGTGCCCGTGAGCACCGCGCGAAGCGCTTCGAGCGGCGCGGGTGCGTCGAGGCGGCGGGCGAGCTTCGCCCGCATCGCGTCATCGACCAGGATCCAGCGGTCGCCGACCTGGACGAGCGGGCTGTGCGAATCGGCGATGCGGTCGAGTTCGGCGGCGGTGAGTTCACGGTCGCCGAGTGCGGCCTGCCATTTGAAGCCCAGGAGCCGGTCGAGCGAGAACAGGCCGCCTTCGGCCTCGGGCCCTTCGATGGCCAGCGAGAGGCTCGGTCCGGTCTTGACGAGGGTGTCCGCGCGGACTTCGACACCGAGTTCGCGCAGATCGAAGAGGCCGTCCTCCAAGAAGAGATAGGCGAGGTCGTCGTGGTTCAGGACGGTGGAGAGACCGTCGGCGGTGCGGCTGAACTGCCGCAGCCGCCTCCACCCGGTTTCGCCGGCGAGATGCGCGAACGCCACCTGCAGTTCGGCTTCGTCACCGGGCTCAGGGGGGCGGAGGACCGCGGGATCGGCGCGGTCGAACAGGAGGGCGCGCATCCGCACGTTCCGCTCGCTCGGATCGATGGCGAGCGCGGGTCCGAATCCGCGGTCGCGGCCGTTCGCAAGACGGGCGGCCCCGCGGGCGAACTCGGGTGCCTCGATCGGGTGCGCGGCGGTCAGCGCGTGCTCGCCGAGAAGCGCGGTGACGGCGGGGCTGCGGGTCCAGGCGTCGGCGACGGCGTCGAGGAAGGCGCGCAGGAGCCGGTACGGGTCGGGCAGGCGGCCGTTGACCGCGACGGCGTATGCGGCCGGAGGCATGGCGTCCGCGAGGCGGTGGAGCCACTCGGCGTCCTCGCCGTCGATGCCGGCGATCCGCCAAGCGCCGGCGCCGCCGGCGTCCAAGCCCGGTGCGACACAGCCTGATGCGATGAGTTCGAGAGCCTTGCGGGCGGCCAGGGCCCACGCGCGGGCGGAGCCGGTGTGGGCGGGTGTGGTGAGCAGGTATTCGCAGGCCCGCTCGGGCCGGAGCTTCACCGCCGGCACGTCACTGACCGCCCCGGTGGCGTCGGTGACGACGCTGATGCGTCCCGGGTCGCCGGGTGCCTCGGGCAGCGGGCCGCCGTCGAGCCGGTAGAGCGCGACGAGCCCGCCGCGCGGTGGGTCCGACGGCGCGAACGCCACTTCGATCTGCGTTAGACGGTCTTCGACGTCCCTCACCTCGGTCACCTTCTGACGGCTGCTTCCGCAGGATATGTCGAGGTGTGTGCTCGCTCCGAACCCACTCGCCCGTTCGTGTTCGGCGGGCGCTCACGTGCATCCGGCGGTTGCCGCCAGTGAGCTGCAGGGCGAGCGTTTCGGCCGAGTTCGGGCCAGGTGGTACGACGGTGTACCCGATGCGCCACTCGCCGCGATTGGTTCCCTTGTCGCACACTGTTGGGTGGTTCGCGGCCCGGACCGGGTGCGGACGCTTTCCCACCCCCATGAGGAGCAGCGATGAAAAGGCGGAACCTTCTTCGAGCGGTCGCCGTCGGGGCGCCCTTGGCCGCGGCCGGGGCGGTCGGTGTCGGCGTCGCGTCGGCCGACAAGGCGAACTTCAAGATCATGGTGACCGAGCAGGTCGCCAACAAGGTGTTCGTGTTCGACAAGAACAAGTCCTTCAGCAACGCCAACGCCTACAAGACGTGGAGCCCCGGCACGGGCGGCTGGTCGAACCTGTCGGACTGCCGCATCCGGGACACGGCGCGGTTCGGGGCGATCGGGTTGGCCGCGGCGTCGGGCGGGAAGGTCGGGATCTGGAACATCACCAGTGAGCTCGACCAGGAACTCAACGACGTCCTGTGGAGCGCCGCCCCCGGCGGGAATCCCCATGCACTGGAACGCATCCCGAACGTGGGGGCGTTCGTGGCGGCCCGGACGCGTTCGGGAGCGGAGTTCTACAAGGCCCGGTACTACACGACCGCGTACAACTAGGGCCTGCGCAAACCCGGGGATGTTGTGGCCTTTGCCATGCCGCGCATCCGATTACAGTGCCCGGCTCGCCTCATTCGGACCGCTGCGGCCGGTGAGCTCGACGGGTTCGCCGAGACCGCGCGGACACGCGGCGCAGGCACTTCCGGTGCCGAATGCACAAGATGGGGAGAACGAGATGGCAGACGCCACGATGAAGACGATGCTGGGCCGGGCCCTCCGCGGCGCGGCGTACGGGCTCGCCGCGACGACGGCGGCCGTCGTCCTCAGCGTCGCTCCGGCGCACGCAGAGGAGAACGGCGAGATCGAGATCCAGGCGGGCACCTGCTCCGGCGGTCGATTCTGCATGTGGGAGGACTCGAGCTACTCGGGCAGCAGGTACGCCAACTGGGCACCGACCGGAACCAATCAGAAGTACCAGCTCGACGGCTGGAACGGCGACAACGAGATCACTTCGTTCATCAATAACACCAGGTACAAGATCCGCGTCTACGACAATGACGACTACTCCGGCGAATCCCGGTGCATCGACCCGGGCCAGCGGGTGAGCAACCTCAGCGGCTCATGGGATTTCAACGACTGGATCGAGAGCGCGAAGACCGTCCCCGCCTGCTAGGCGGCCAGGACCGAAGCGGCCCCCGCTCTCCTGCGGGGGCCGCTTCGCCTCAGTCGGCGACCGTCGCCCGATCGCCGGTGCTGACGGTGCCGACCGCGAGGATGTCGGCGTAGAAGCCGAAGCAGGTGGCGCGACCGAAGGCGGGGACGTCGACGCGGTGGTGCGCGGCGAGGGTCTTGAGGAGCCCGCGGTCGGCGGGGGCGTCGCCGTGGGCGAGGGACGGGATGACGCAGCGCGGCGTGGGCACCGAGACCTGCACGACGAGGTCGGGGCCGATCGTGATCCGCTGTCCTGGACGCGGATCGCCCGGCAGGTCGAGGATCAGGTTGGGGCGGAACCGGGTCGCGTCGACCGTGCTGCCGTGTTCGGCGCCGAGACGTGCCAGGGCGCCGGTGGTGACGAGGTGGAGCGCGCCGTAGTCGAAGAAACGGCCGTCGGCCGCGCTGGAGCGGACGTTCACGAGGTCGTCGCCGCCGGGTTCGACGTCGGCGGCCCAGTCGGGGATCATGCCGGGCTCATCGGGCCACCAGTGGTGGCGTTTCAGCTGCTGGGGCGCGGTGCGGGTGAGGTGGACGGGGCGGCCGAGCACGTCCGAGACGGCGGCGTCGGCTTCGGGACTGCCTGCGGGGGCGGGCGACCGGCCCGGGGCGGCGATGCGGACGTCGCCGCTCGCCGGGTCGAAGGCGGCGCTCACGGCGAGCAGGCCGCCCCACAGGCGCGGCTGTTTGGCGCTGCCGATCGTGCCGTCGGCGTCGAGGCAGGTCCAGGTGCGGTCGCCGTCGAGACCGTGTTTGCCGACGAAGGCTTCGCGGACGTGTTCGGCGGCGGCCGATTTGAGCGGGTGACGGCGGATGCCGAGGACGCGGTTCACGTCGGCGATCCTATGCCGCACGCGTCACGACTCGTCGGGGAAGAAGTAGAGGACCGGCGACTCGGCGATCGTGGCGGGAAGCTCGGTGGCCCAACGCTGCTCGCCGTCGTAGCCGATGAACGCGACGGAGGCGCCGTCGCGGGAGACGAAGCCGTCCTCGTGGAGGCTCGTGCAGCCGGGCTCGTCGGGGCCGACGGCCTCGCCTGAAATGAGGTCGACGACGCGGGTGCCGGATTCGGCGCGGACGGTGAACCCGCCCTTGACCGCGCCGTTGGTCTCGTAGTCCTCGACGAAGCAGGCGTATCGGCCGGCCGGGTCCACGTTGACGAGGCCGATGGTGACCGGGTCGCTGCCTTCGAGGCTCGAGACCGGGGTCGTCTCCAGCACTCGGCCGTCCGCGTCGATGCGGTAGAGGTAGTTGAGCCCGAGGTCGTGGTAGAGCGCCTGGGCGGTGCCGTCTTCGGCGGTGTACCAGCGCAGTCGGCAGCCCTCCGGGTCGAGTTCCACGGTGGTGGGAAGCTGCCCGGCGTCGGGCGAGTGCCATTCGGTGGCGCCCCAGGACTTGACCGGGAACGGGATGTCGTCACCCGTGTCCACGTCGGCCTCGGTGCCCCAGACCGGGGCCCGGTGGGCGAGGACCGCGGAGCCGTCGGGGAGCCAGGAGGGGTCGATGCAGGCGTGATCGAGCGGGTATTCGACGCCGGTGGTGATCTCGCCGGTGCCGAGGTCGCCGAACATGAGCGCCGCGCTGGGGCTCGCTCCGGCGATCCACGCGGCGTGCCGCTCGACCGGATCGAGGCTGAGGGACGAGCGGAGGACGGTGCCGACGTCGCCCTCTTCGTCCCAGACGCCGCTGAGGTCGAGGACCGGCTCGATGCCCGCCGCGGTCTCGGCGGAGGCGTCGGGCTGGTTTTCGGCGGCCGGGCCCCAGCGGTAGAGCCGGTGGTCGTCGCCGAGGGCGTAGAACGTGCCGGCGCCCTCGCCGTTCGATATGGCGGCCATGTCGCAGGCACTCGTCGCGCCCGCGAGTGCGAGCACCGCGACGACGGCGAAGTGCTTCCTGGCGGTGATGATCCTGTGCGGGTCGTCCAAGACGTGCTCCTTACTGGGCTCGGGTGCGGGCCGGTCGCGGTCAATCGCTTGCGGCGGCCTCGTGTCGCTCGATGTCCTTGACCTGGTAGGTGCCGGCGTCCTGGTCGGCCATGCCGTGCCAGCCGATGAGGTTGAGCCAGAGCATGGTGTTGGTGTTGGACGCGGTCGGATCGAAGTCTTCAGCGCCGAAGCGACTTCGGAGGGTCTTGAAGGCCGCAGTGGTCTTGGGTCCGAAGTCGCCGTCGATCGCCAGGTCCGTGACTCCGGCCAGATCCCGTGCGGCCCATTGGATGATGGTCGTGTCGGTCGTGTAGCCCCAGCTCATGGCGACTGCCTTGCGCCCGCGGTCGACGTGGATGTGGTTCCAGTGGGAGCCGTCGGGGTCGTTGTGCCGGTGCAGGACGATCCCGAAGTGCTTGCGGCAGGTGGCGATCACGGCGAGGTAGCGGCGGCGCAGGTATCGGCGGGCCCTGCCGTGGACGGCGGTGTCGACGAAGCAGTCGGAACCCCAGTCGAACCTGGTGAAGTCGATGGCGGCGCCGTACCGGTGGTAGCCGGGCTTGCAGACCTTCGCTCCTGCGAGACCGGTCCACTGGTACGGGCGCGAGATGCCGGCGTACCCGTGGTACTTGCCGAGGGAGTGCAGGTCGCGGATGACCTTGCCGGCTTGGGAGTGGGCCTCCTCGTGCATGGTGAAGGAGGTGACGTTGGGGTGGACGCCGAAGCCGTTGCGGTCGTACCCGGTGCGGTAGCGCATCTTCCAGCCGCTGTCGTAGAACCAGTTGCGAGTGATGTCGGGGTACTCGCAGGTCGAGCGTGCGAACGCAATGCTGCTGCTGGGGAAGGTCATCGATCCTCCTTCAGGGTTCACCTCTGGTCGGTGCTTCGGATGTGGATGGTGCTGCCGTCGGTCTCCAGCCATGTGCCGCGGCGGCCGGGGACGGCGAGGATCTCGCCGCTGCAGCCGCAATCGGGCGAGGATTCGAGGATGTCGCCTTTGGCGGTGAAGCGGGTCTGGGCGACGGTGCCGTCCCGGTCGGAGAAGACGCGGACATGGTCGTCCGTCGCGACCGCGGCCATCGGGCGGCCGGCATCGGGGAGCCTGGCGGCTTGCCTGAGGACGCCGGTCTTCGCGGTGGTGTGGACGGTTTGGGTGCCGTCACCGTCGACGACGGCGATGAAGAGGCCGTGGTCGCTTTCGGTCAGGACGGTGCCGTAGCCCTCGCCGAGCCCGGAGGCGAGGGGCCGACCGGTCCAGGTGCGACCGTGGTCCTTGCTGACGGCGAGGTGGCTGCGGGAGATGGCGGTGAGATGCGGATCAGGGCAGCCTTCGAGGACGACGGCGAGGCCACGGTCGCCGATGGGCGTGATGGCGGTGGCGATGCCGGATCGGATCGCCTTCGGGACGGGAAGTTCGGCATGGGCGGCAGTGGACTCGTGGACGCGGACGAGCGCGGGCCGGACCCGGTCGGGCGCGAGCTCGACGGCACCGGTCACCCAGAGGACGTCGCCGAGCGCGGCCATCGAATGCGGATGGAAGCCCTCAGGCAGCGGCAGCGGCAGCGACGATCCGAGTTCGGCGCCGGCGTCGGGGTCCTCAGTGGCCGCGAGCAGCCGGAGGGCGTAGTCGGCCTCGGTCGCGGGATCGGCGGTGAGCACGAGGAGCTCGCCATTGCTACCGGCCCAGCCCGCTGCTGCGGCCCGGACCTGCGGCAGACCTTCCGCGCGAGCGGGCCGCGGGGCGGTGAGGCCCGCGGTTCCGGCGGCAAGGAGGGCGGCCGCTCCGGTGAGGACGGTGCGGCGTGTCAGGCCCAGTGATTCGGGAACGGCCATGAGTGCACTATGACCAACAATGCCGGGTTATTCCGGGGAACCGCCGATTTTCATTCCTCAGTGGCATGGGGCAGAAGGAGTGAAGGCAGTGGTCTACTGAGGTCGTTGTGCATGCATCTGCCGTTCACTGCAACCGTTCGGGGACCCGGGCGCGTCTGTAGGTCCGACCGGGCCCGACTGGTCCGGTGCGGGGCGATAAGAGCCCTAGCCGATGCATCGAGGAGGACTGCATGGACAGGCGCGCACTACTGCGAGGTGCCGGGCTGCTGCTGCCGGCCGCCGCGGCGGCCGGATTCGCCGCCGCCCCGGCGGCCGCGCAGGAGGCCCAGGCCGCGAACTACAAGGTCATCGTGGCCGAGCAGAAGAAGAACTATGCGATGGTCTTCCCCAAGAACAAGGCCTTCACCGACGCCAACGCCGAGAAGATCTACAAGGCGGCCAACCCTTACTGGGCCGACCTCTCGGACGTCCGCATCCGCTCCACCGCCTCGCACGGCACTGTCGGGCTGCTGGCCGCTTCGGGCGGTGCGGTCGGCATCTGGGACGTCAAGAGCAAGAAGGTCCACTCCTCGACCGACCTGCTCTGGGAAGCTCGCCCTGGCGGCAATCCGCACGCGTTCGAGCGCATCCCCAACATCGGGGCGTACGTCTCGGCGAGTTCCGACGGCTTCCTCACCCTCTGGGCGCCCTCGGACGTGAGCAAGCCGGGCACCCTGGCCCGAGTGCAGGAGCTCGATCTGCCCGGCGCGCACGGGGTGCTGTGGGACCCGGGGCTCAAGTGGCTGTGGGCCTGCGGGAACAAGATCGTCAAGGCCTACAAGGTCACCGGCTCCAAACGGAGCACCCGGCTGTCTTACACCGGCAAGTCGGTGACGCTGTCCGGCCTGGGCCACGACCTCCAGCCCGACTACTCCAACAGCGGTCGGATGCTGGTCACCGACACCCATGGCGTGTACTCGTTCAACAAGGGCACGCAGACGAAGACCAGGCTGCATGACACCACCCGTGTCAAGTCGTACGTGAAGCACTCGTCCGGCGAGCACTTCTACGTCCGCGGCAAGGGCGGTTCGGGCTCGCACAACTGGGCCAGCGAAACCGTCGTCTTCTCGCAGTCGACGAACCGGACTCGCAGCGGGGCCTGGTTCTACAAGGCCCGCCTGTACTCGACCGCCTACAACTAGGACTGAGGAAACGGCAGAGCCCGGCCGCTGCGGCAGGGTGTGCCGGGCCAGGTCTGACGATCGGAGCGGGGCCGGTCAACCCCACCTCAACGACCGGCCCCGAGGAGCCCGCGACACGGTCTGGAGCTGCGCGTCGCGGGAAGTTCAGTCGCCCGGCTCGGTGATGAGCGCGCGGGCGCCCTTCAGGATCCACGCGCGCCACTCGTCACCAGTGCCCGGCCGCAACAAGGCGGTCCTGAACAGAAGGGGGAAAGGACCTGCCCGAATACACCAACGCATGGTTCGACGACAGCCATAGGATCGGCCAAGTGCTCATGTTCCGCGAGAGAACGGGCACCCGCGATTTGCTGCGGCGATGGACGTCCCCGATGGCCCTTGGATCAAAAGGGAATTGGAGTGGACTTTCGTCATGGCCGCCGCCCGCACCGAGATCCAGTGTCAGACGTTCCTCGTCGTGATCACCAAAACGGCAGAGACCGCTGCATGTGACTTCGAACGGCTCTGGAACGAACTCCAGAACCATCCAATAAATAGACAAACAGGCATGAATATTTCTGACTTAGATCTCATCTAAGTAAGACGCCGTCTTACCAAGCGCCTGCCTCGGCAGGCGATTCCCAAGGCGGTCCCGATCCCGGACCGGCCGGCGACGCGGGCGCAACCAGCGGTCCGCATCGGCCCGGCCAGGCCGGTGCTCGTGTACATGGTCGTGGTCCTCATGCGCCTGCCGCCTCCTTCCCGCTGCTCGACTTGCCTCCCTCACCGGCCCCACTCACCCTGCTCACCGCGCTGCGGCTTCTGCTTCCGGCCCTTCGGCTTCCGCTTCGAGCCCTTCGGCTTCCGCCTGCACACACCGTCCCGCGAGGGCGGATGCCGGCGCTCGCCGTCCCTACCGGAATGGTGCGACCGCCCGGCAGCTCCCCGAGCGGATCGCCCGGTGAGTGGTGCGGCCTCCCGGTCCTTGCGGTCCGTCCTTGCGGTCCTTGCGGTTCGTGGCTGTTGCCTGGGGTCCGCCCTGGAATGCTGGGGCCCTTAGGGGGGCATGCCGGCGCCGGGGCGGAGGTGGTGCTCGCCATGGACGTGCTTGCGGTGTCGCCGTACCGAGTCCTCTATTCGCTCGGTGTGGCTTCGCCGCTGACGCTGGCGGGTCGTGCTCGAATCGCGAGTGCCCCCGTGTGGGGCATTGCCTTCTGGTTGGGGTGATCCCAACTAGGATCGTCCACCCAGTCACGGCCCATCGGGGGCGCGGACAGCTGCGGGCGATGGCACGGGGGTGAGATCGGACGCCTCCAGTGGAGGAGCACCCTGGCTTGCGGGGTCGTCGCCTCGAAACAAGTCGGTTTGTCGGATCGGCCAGAGGCTTGTCGTAGTCTGCTTACACCTACCCCGACACCTGTACCAGTTTCCTGTCCCTGTACGTACCTCAATTGTCCCCCATACAACCCCCGACTGTCATCACCCACAGGTGGAGAACCTCCTCATGTTCCCCCACCCCACACCCAGCCTGATCGACTGGGCCGCAACTGAACCGCGCCTTCGCACCCCGCGCCCGGGAGTGTCACCGCCACAACAATGCCCGCCGCAACGGCCCCCAGCCTCCGCGGCCCTCAGTCCGGGCACGAGCCCCGACCGCCCACACCGTCCTCCGTCGCTGCCCGGTTTGAGCGCAACCCATTCCACACCGGAAGCCGCCCGGACAAAACCCAGGGGAAGCCTCGTCCGCCGCGCGAGCGGCACGGTGCAGCCGAAAACGCCGGGCGGAGCGACGCGCTTCGCCGCCCCGCCCGGACTCGATCAGACCTTGTTGACGGTGAGCTCGATCAGCCCTTGGCAACCGTGAGCTTGTCGCCCTGGTCGCTCACGCCGACCTTGACCGTGTCGCCGTCGATGATCTTGCCTTCCAGGAGTTCCCGCGAGAGCGGGTCTCCGATGGAGGACTGGATGAGGCGGCGCAGCGGGCGGGCGCCGTAGACCGGGTCGAAGCCGCGGTCGGCGAGCCAGGACTTCGCCGAGTCGTCCACCGCGAGCTTGAGGCGGCGGGTCTCCATGCGCTGCTCCAGGAACCGCAGTTGGACGTCCACGATCGACTTGAGGTGGTCGTGCTCGAGCGCGTGGAAGATGACGATGTCGTCGAGGCGGTTGAGGAACTCGGGCTTGAAGTGGCTGCGGATCGCGGCCATGACCTGGTCGCGTTTCGCCGCGTCCTCGAGCAGCGGATCCATGAGCACCTGGGAGCCGAGGTTCGAGGTCATGATGAGGATGACGTTGCGGAAGTCCACGGTGCGGCCCTGGCCGTCGGTGAGGCGGCCGTCGTCCAGGACTTGGAGCAGCGTGTCGAAGACCCTCGGGTGGGCCTTCTCGACCTCGTCCAGGAGGACGACGGAATACGGGCGGCGGCGCACGGGCTCGGTGAGCTGCCCGCCTTCCTCGTAGCCCACGTATCCGGGCGGGGCGCCGATCAGACGGGCCACCGAATGCTGCTCGGTGTACTCGCCCATGTCGATGCGGATCATGGCGCGGTCGTCGTCGAACATGAACTGCGCCAGAGCTTTTGCAAGCTCGGTCTTGCCGACGCCGGTCGGTCCCGCGAAGATGAACGAGCCTGTCGGGCGGTTCGGGTCGGACAGGCCCGCACGGGCGCGGCGGAGGGCGTCGGACACGACCGTGACCGCGTCGAGCTGGCCGACCACGCGTTCACCCAGGACCTCCTCGGCATGGAGGAGCTTGTGGGTCTCGCTCTCCTGGAGCCGGCCCGCGGGGATGCCGGTCCAGGCGCTGACGACGTCGGCGATCTCGTCGGCGTCGATCTCCTCCTTCAGCATCGGCTGGTGGGCCGGGTCCGTGTCGGCGCTGGCGAGTTCCGCTTCCGCGGCGGTGAGCTGCTGCTCGAGTTCGGGGATGCGGCCGTAGCGCAGCTGCGCGGCCTTCTCGAGGTCGTATTCGCGTTCGGCGCGTTCGGCCTGGGTGCGGAGGTCGTCGAGTTCCTCTTTCAGCTCGGAGACCTTGCCGATGCGGCTCTTCTCGGACTCCCATTGGCGGGAGAGGGCCGCGAGCTTCTCGCGTTCGTCGGCGAGTTCGCGCTGGAGGAACGCGAGCCGCTCGGCGGAGGCGGGGTCGTCCGTCTCGTTCTGGAGGGCGGTCTCCTCGATCTCCAGGCGGCGGACGGCGCGCTCGATCGTGTCGATCTCCTCGGGGCGCGAGTCGATCTCGATGCGGAGGCGGCTGGCGGCCTCGTCGACGAGGTCGATGGCCTTGTCCGGGAGTTTCCGGTCCTGGAGGTAGCGGTCCGAGAGCTGCGCGGCGGCGACGAGCGCGGAGTCGGTGATGCGCACGCCGTGGTGGACCTCGTAGCGCTCCTTGAGGCCCCGGAGGATCGCGACGGTGTCCTCGACGGACGGTTCGCCGACGTACACCTGCTGGAAGCGGCGTTCGAGGGCGGCGTCCTTCTCGATGTGCTCGCGGTACTCGTTGAGGGTGGTCGCGCCGATCATGTGGAGTTCGCCGCGGGCGAGGGCGGGCTTGAGCATGTTCCCGGCGTCCATGGAGCCTTCGGACTTGCCGGCGCCAACCATGGTGTGCAGCTCGTCGATGAACGGGATGATCTCCCCGTCGGAGGATTTGATCTCCTCCAGGACGGACTTGAAGCGCTCCTCGAACTGGCCGCGGTACTGCGCTCCGGCGATCATGCTGGCGAGGTCGAGGAGCATGACGCGGCGGTCGCGCAGCGACTCGGGCACGTCCCCGGCGACGATGCGCTGGGCGAGGCCTTCGACGATCGCGGTCTTGCCGACGCCGGGCTCGCCGATGAGGACCGGGTTGTTCTTGGTGCGGCGGGAGAGGACCTGGATGACGCGGCGGATCTCGGTGTCGCGGCCGATCACGGGGTCCACTTTGCCCGAACGGGCGGTTTCGGTGAGGTCGACGGCGTACTTCTCGAGGGCCTTGTAGCCCTGCTCGGGGTCGGCGGTGGAGATCTTGCGATCGCCGCCGCGCAGGGTCGGGAAGGCGCTGATGAGCTTCTTGTCGGTGGCGCCGTGCTCTGCCAGGAAGGCGGCGACGTCACCGCCGGCCTGGACCAGGCCGGTGATGAGGTGCTCGGTGGAGACGTACTCGTCGCCGTAGTCGGTGGCGAGCTTGTCCGCGGCGTTGATGGCGCGCAGGGATTCGCGGGCCATGGACGGCTCGGAGACGGACGGCCCGGAGGCCGACGGGAGCTCGTCGATGCGCCGCTCGGTCTCGGCCGAGACGGTGCCGGGGGTGACACCCACGAGCTGGAGCAGCCCGGGCGCGGTGGAGCCGTCGACGGTGAGGAGCGCGTCCAGGAGGTGCCAGGGTTCGACGGCCGGGTTCCCTCCGGCGGCCGCGGTGCGCGCGGCCTGGGAGATCACTTCTCGGCTCTTGGTGGTCAAACGGTTGACGTCCACGGTCTCCTGACTCCTTCTCGCTGACTGGTTCCGGGCGGTGCGCACCCGGAGTTGAGTGTATCCGACTCAACTTTCAGGGGTCGACTTGACGCGGTTCGCCGTCAGCGTAAATCCCCGCGTGCTCGCCACCGGGGGTTTCGGGGACGATCCCGGCCGATTCCGCAGCGGGGCGCAGTGCGCCGAGACCGGGGACGTCCCGGCCGGAGATACGCGGGAAGCCCTGGGCCGGTGGGTCCCAGGGCTTCCCGCGCAGCGTCTCCTGCGCTACTTCTTGGCGGCGCTGAGTCCGAAGATCGACTTGATCTTGTTGAGAAGCGACGGCTTCGCCGACTTCTCGTCGTTCTCGATGGCGGGCGCCTCCGCCTGGGACGGGACCGCCTTCTCAGGGTCGTCCGCGGCTTCCTCCGGCTCGTCGATCGCCTCGGCGGCCGGCTCGGCGGCCGGCTCGACGACGGCGGTGTCGGCCTTGGACTCGGCCGGCTCGGGCTCGGGCTCGGCCTCGGCGACGGGCTCGGGCTCCGGCTCGGCCTCGACGACCGGCTCAGGCTCCTCGACCCGCACCGGTTCGGGCTCGACCGCCTCGGCGACGGGTTCCGGTTCGGGCTCCGGCTCGGCCTCGGCGGCGGGCTCGGGGTCCACGACGGCCGCGGGGGTCTCGGCGGGGGCCTCTTCGAGTTCGGCCTCCACGACCTCCTCGACCTCGTCCTCGGGGCCCGCGACCAGCAGCGCCCGGAACTCGGCGACCGTGAGGACCGGCACGCCGGCCTCCTCGGCCTTCTTCAGGCGGGCTTCGGTGGTCTTCACGGTGTCGTCGATGACCAAGTGGGTCACGGTCTTGGTGAACTGTTTCGCGAGCGCGACATCAGCGTCGGACTCGGCGATCGCGCGGGCAGTTTCGGCGTCGGGGCCGGTGCCCAAGACGATGATCCGGACCTTATCTCCCGTCTTCGTCGGCACGGGGGACCTCCCTTATTCGGTGGTTTGCGGCTGCAGGGGCACTACGGGCTTTGCGCCTTAAGCTTTTGCTCAAGAGCGTACCGGGTGCCCAGCTCGCATCGGGCCAGCGGAGAGGACTTATTCGCGCTCGAAGGTGCTCCTTTGCTGCAGGGCCGTTTCGATGCCCTTGACGCGGTCGGAGAGCAAGGTGATGGCGCCGACCGCTCTCGACATTGGATCGTCGCTCGCGCCGCCGAGGGTCTGCTCGCGGCGGTAGGCCTCCTTCACGGCCTCCCAGCGGGCGGCGCGCTCGGGGGTGAGGCGGCCGCGCAGGTCGGCGAGTTTGAGGAGGTTGGCCTCCGCGCCGGACGCGAGGGTCTGCGCCTCGCCGGCGTAGTGGTCGTCGATCACCGCTTCGAGTTCGTCGTCGTTCATCACCGGGACCACCCGTTCGGCGAGGCGGTTCATGTTCCGGTAGGAGCCCTGCAGGAGGAACGGCGGCTCGGTGCGGGCGCTGTCGTCCATCGCGGCCGAAGCGATGTACGCGAGGTTGTTGCCGAGCACGGTCTTCTGGATGCGCACGAGTTTGCGCAGCACGGAGAGCAGCTGGTCGAGCTCGCCCGCGCTGTAGGGGTGCTTGAGCGCTTCGGGCGCCGCGGTCGGGTCGCCGCCTGCGAGGCGGATGAGGATCGCGGTGTCGGCGCGGTCGCGTCCGGCGAGGGGCGCGGTGACCTTGTTCGAGGTGAGCGCGTTCTCGATGTAGGACTGGGCGAACACCTGGTCGCGTCCGGAGAGGACGTCGCCCAGGTTCCACACGTCGGCGCGGTTGGCGAGCATGTCCGGGATGCGGAACTTCTGGCCGGCCTCGGTGTACGGGTTGCCGGCCATGCACACCGCGAACCGCTTCCCGCGCAGGTCGTACGTGCGGGTCCGGCCGTTCCAGACGCCCTCCATCTTGCGCTGCGCGTCGCACAGCGAGATGAACTTCTGCAGCAGCTCGGGGTTGGTGTGCTGGATGTCGTCGAGGTAGAGCAGCACGTTGTTGCCGCATTCGAGCGCGAAGTTGATCTTCTCGACCTCGGCGCGGGCGGTCGCGTTCGGTGCGTCCTCGGGGTCGACGGAGACCGTCTCGTGCCCGAGCGCGGGCCCGTTGACCTTGACCAGGAGCATCCCGAGCCGGTCGGCGACGTACTCCATGAGGGTGGTCTTGCCGTAGCCGGGCGGGGAGATGAGCATGAGCATCCCCGACTGGTCGGTGCGGCGGCCCTCGCCCGAGCCCGCGCCGATCTGCTTGGCGAGGTTCGAGCCGATCAGCGGCAGGTACACGTCGTCGATGAGCTGGTTGCGCACGAACCCGGCCATCGTCTTGGGCTTGAACTCCTCGACGCGGAGCCTGCGGCGGTGGCCTTCGATGAGGTCGCCGCGGCGGCGCTGGTAGGCGCGGTAGCCGGGGAGCACGGTGCGGCGGAACCGCCCGGTGCGCGCCAGGAACTCGTCGAGGCGCAGCGGCAGGACGCGGCCGTCGATGCGCGGGTGGGTGCCGAGCAGGCCGGTGACCCGGCTGGAGAGTTCGGCCGAGACGTCGTACGTGTCGACCTCGGCGAGGATCACCGCGAGCGCCTCGGGGAGGTCGGCCTCGTCGAAGCCGTCGGGTTCGGCCTGGCGCAGGAACGATTCGAGCCAGACGGCGGCGAGCTCCCATTTGGAGGTCATGTCGCCTTCGAGTGCGCGCAGATCGGATTCGAAGTCCGCCTTGGCACCGGGGCCGATCTGGCGTTCGAACGCGGCCAGGAGCGAGCGCGCCCGCTGCGAGACGGCGAAGCCGCCGCTGGGGTCGGCGAGCTCCTCGACCAGGTACTCCCCCGCGAGGTCGGGGTCGACCTCGAGCGGGAGGAGCGTGTTGTCGAGGTAGTGGTTGACGGCTTCGCCGAGGTCCGCGCCGAGGTCGGCGAGGGCGTCGGCGCGGCCGAAGACGGCGCGGGCGCGCGCGAGCGAGCGGGCCTGGGTGCGGATCGCGATCCGCTCCTCCTTGGGGACGCCGTGCCCCCAGTAGAGCTGGGCGGCGGCGCGTTCGGCGGAGCGGTAGCGCAGCAGCCCGGACGCGGCGTAGAGGCGCAGGGCCTCGGCGAGGATCGCGGCGGCGTCGGCGTCGTGGACCCCGCGCTCGTAGCCCTCGTCGTAGCGTTCGGCCGCGGCGGCGGAGGTGAACGCGGGGAGGTCTTCGGCGAGGAGCTTCGCGGGGCCGTGCTCGGCGAGGAGCGCGGCGGCGAGGTGCTCGGCGCGGTAGACCTCGTTGTTCTCCGAGGGCAGGAACTGGTGCCAGTACGGTTTCGTGTCGGCGAAGCCGGGGTCGGTGACGACGTGGCGGTAGTCGGTGCCGGTGAGCGAGAAGGCGAGCGCGTCTCCGGAGGGCACGAGGGTGAGGTCGAGCGGCTGCGTGTTGACGGGGATGCGGTGCTCGCCGAATTTGACGGCGTCGCCGTCGAAGAGGTCGAGGCGGTCGCTGAGCGCGCGCCCGGCCTCGGCGCGGGCGGCGCTGATGCGGCCCTCGATCTCCTCGGCGCGGACGGTGTCGTCGAGGCCGCGCAGCTCGGTGATGACCTTGCGGAGGCGCTCGACCATCGGGTCGGTCGCGAAGTACGTGTTGACCTCATCCAGTGAGGACAGTGTGGCGGTGCGGCGGGCCACGGCTTCGAGGATGCGGTCGGCAGACTGCGCCAGCTGCTCGGCGCGGCGGGCGGCCTCGTCGAGGAGGTGCTGCTTGCGGGAGGAGAACGCCTCGTAGACGTCGGTGCGCTTGTCCGCGAGCTGCTGCAGGAACTCGTCGAAGTCCGAGAAGCGGGTCTCGAGGTTCTCGACGGTGAGCAGGAGGCGGCCCAGCTGCTCGTCGCACGCGGCGGGCGTGTCGGCGGCGGCGATCGCGGCCGTCACGGACTGGCCGAGCAGTGCGAACTCGGCAGCGAACTCCGCTTTCCCCTCGCCCACGGCGAGTTCGCGGCGGCGCGCGGCGAGGGTGGCTCGGGCGCGGTTGACTGCGGCGAGCACTTCGGAGACGCGCCCGAGGATCGCGGTGCGCACCACGGCGTCGCCGATCTCCAGGGTCGCGACGACCTCGGTGAGGGTCTCGAGGCCCCGCTGGCGCTCGTCGAGGTCGGCCAGGAGCGGGTCCGATTCGGCGACGGAGCCGATGCCCTCGGCCTTGCGTTCGAGGTCGGCCACCTGCTCGAAGTACGCGGTGAACGCGTCCTCCCGTTCGAGGAACGCCACGGCGCGCCTGCCGGTGCCGTCGAGCGTCTCGGTGACCTCGGCGGCGAGCTTGTCGAGGCCCGCGAGGTCGATGTAGCGGGTCTCGCGGAGGGTGACGAGGTGGCCGCCGGCGCCGCGCAGCTCGGCGAGGAGCGCGACCCAGTCCCCGGCGGACTTGGGGGCCTCGCCGCGGGCGCGGCGCAGGAGCTTGACCGTGTCCGTCTGGGCGAGTTCGAGGGCCTTCTTGGCTTCGGCGGTGAGCTCGGCGACCGTGGCGTACTCGTCGAGCACGGACTCGGCCGTGTCGCGGACCTTCGCGAGGCTCTCGTCGAGGTCGTGGAGGCCGTCGTCGCCGAGCCACGGGTAGTCGTCGAGGCAGCGGGTGGCGGCGGCGATGAGCGCTTCGAAGACCGCCTGGGCGGGCTGCATCTCGCGGACCATGCGGGCCACGGAGAGCGCGTCGGAGACGGCGCGCACGGCCTCGGCGTTGCCGATGCGGTGCACGGGGGTGTCGCCGGACTCCGCCGCGGCGGCGTGCGCCTCGCTGCAGAACGGCGTCGCCCAGATCTGCAGCGTGTGGACGCGGGTGGCCTCTTCGCCGGTGAAGCGGAAGGCCGCGAGGGTGCCGTCGTCGAACACCGCGTAGCCGTGGACGCTCATCGGCGCGGCCACTTCCTTGCGGATGACGTTGTACGGCAAGAGGAGTGAGCGCCCCTCGGCCTCGTGGTAGAAGACAAAGAGGACGTCTTCGCCGTTGGGCGAGCGGATCACGCGCTTGAAGCGGAGGTCCGTGACGTCGTGGTCGAAGGTCTTGAGCTTGCCCTCGTTGAGGTAGTAGCCGCCCGGGAAGATGAGGCCGTGGTCCTCGGGGAGGCGGCGGCAGGCCTGGCCGATCGCGTCGGCGCGCACGATGGTGCCGGTGCGGGAGTTGAAGATCAGGTACCGGGTGACGGTCTCCTTGTAGGGGAGGATCTTCAGCAGGATGAGGGGGCCGATGCGGGCGTAGGCGATGTCGGCGTCGGCGAGGGACTGGAGGGGTTCGGCGACGGGCTCGCTGTAGATGCCCTCGCCGGACTCGGTGTTGTCCTCGATCTTGACGGTGAGGTCGCCGTTCAGGCACTCGACGAAGATCTCGTCCTCGATCGAGACGTGCGGGTGGCGGCCGGTGACGTGGTGCTCGCGGCCGGTGGGGGTCCACTCGAAGTCGTAGGGGCCGGGCCAGACGGCGTCCGCGTCGCCGCGGGCGTCCATATAGGCCGGTTCCTTGCCGGCGGCAAGCTGCCAGCGCAGGACCCGCTGGTCGGTGAGCTGCTCGCCGATCTTGAAGACGGCGAGGAGGCGGCCGTCGACCTCGCGCATCTGGAGGAGTTCGGTGGACCGGTAGTACCGGTACATCTCGGTGAAGTCGGCGGTGAACTTGGGCTGGTCGAGGAGGTGCCCTGGCTCGGTGACCTCGGTGAAGGAGAATTCGCCGCCTTCACGTTTGAAGTCGTGGAGGGTGAAGACGTCGCCGACGCCGGTCTGCGACTTGAGTCCCATGTGGACGTTGTAGCCGAAGAGGAGGCGGTCGCCGACGCGGGCGATGTCGCGGGGCACGCAGTTGTTGACCGTGCGGATGCGGGTGGTGCCCAGGAGGGTGAGCCCGGTGGAGCCGAAGGCGTCGGTGCGGGCGGTGTTGAGCGCTTCGGCCCGGCCCGCGAGCTCGTCGGCGAAGTCGGCGAGGCGCGACGAGAGGACCTCGTAAGTGCCGGCGTCGAGGGTGGCAGCGGCGGGCGCTTCAGTGGCGGACTGCTCTTCGGCCATGGATTCCCCTGGTGGCGTTCGTTTGTGGGCTTTCGGGTGCGCTGCGGGCGGGCATAGGGCGTGCCCCTTCCCACCCGCATCCACCTCCGACCAACCGAAGAAATGGGACGACTGTCCCACACGGGTCCGACAGTCGGCTGTTTCAGCTGGTCATGGGGGCGCGGGCCTGGCGGCCCGCGCCCCGTTCGACTATTTGGCGATCTCCAGCGCGGGCTTCTCGGCGACGCCGAGTTCCTTGGCCTTGCCGAGGAGGCCCGACAGCATGTCGTGGTCGCCGCCGCCCTGCATGAGCTTGACGAGCGCGGCCGAGACCGTGAGGTTCTTGACGTCCTCGCTGCCGACGCCGCTCAGGACGCCCTTGAGGTCCTCCGCGAACGACGTGGAGCCGTTGCCCCACGAAGCCGCGACGGACTGCGCCACATCGGAGTTGGCGACGAAGCCGTCGACGGCCTTGCCGTAGCCGATCGCGCCGACGACCCGGTCGAAGAACTGGGTGTCGCCGCCGACGATCGAGATGTCGGCGCTGGTGAGGCCCGCGGCGATGACGCCGGCCTGCTGCTCGGCGATCGAACGGCGGGCGTCGATCTCCATGCCGCGCAGCTCCTTCTCCATCTCCAGGCGCAGGCGGTACTCCTCGTGCCCGCGGCTGGCGTCCGAGAGGGCGTCCATCGCGGCGGCCTTCTCGGTGAGACCCACCGACTCGGCGAGGAGCTTCTCGCGCAGGGCGTTCGCCTCGGCGGTGCCCTGCGCGGCCTGGGCCTCGGCTTCCGCCAGGCCCTTCGCGGAGGTGGCGCTCGCCTGGGCCTTGCCGATGGCGGCCTGGGCTTCGGCCTCGGCCTTGCCCTTGGCCTCGGCGGCCTTCGCCTCGGCGAGCCCGCCCTTCTCGATCGCGTCGGCTTCGGCCTCGCGGACCTGGACGGCGGCCAGACCCGGGGCGGCCGCGATGGCCTGGTCCCCTTCGGCCTGGCGGATCTTGGCGCGGGCCTCGAGCTCGGCGGCCTGCTGGGCGGCCTCGGCCTCGGTGAGGCGCTGGCGGGCGAGGTGCTTGGACGCGGCCTCGCCGGCTTCGGCGCGCTTGATGTCCTTGACCAGGCTCTCCTGGGCCTCGGCCTCGGCGAGGATGATGACGCGCTGGCGTTCGCGCTCGGCCTCTTCGGTGGCGCGCAGGCGCTTGATGCCCTCTTCCTGCTCGGCGACGGTCTTCTCGACGGCGATGCGCTCGCGGACGACGTCGGCGATGTCGCGCTTCTGCGCCTCGAGCTCCTTCTGGGCCGCGATGCGGGCCAGCTCTTCCTCGCGTTCGCGGCCGACGACCTCGAGGATGCGGTCCTTCTCGATGCGCTCGGTCTCGACGGCGATCACGCGCTCGCGGTTCTTCTCGGCGACGGCGATCTCGCGGAGGCGGTTCTCGTGCTGGATGCCCGTGGCCTCTTCGGTCCTGATGCGCGCGGTCTCGCTCTTGAGGCGCTCCTCGGCCTGGACCTTCTGCACTTCGGCGGACTCGCGGGCCCGCAGGGTCTCGATCTCGCGCTGCTGGCGGATCTCGGCCTCGGTCTGGCGGCGCTCGAGTTCGAGCACGGCCTCCTTGGCCTCGACGTCCTGGCGCTTGATCTCCTTCTCCTCGGTGCGGCGGTGCTCGTTGGTGGTGACCGCTTCGATCGCGGTGAGCTGGGTGATCTTGCGGATGCCCTGCGCGTCGAGGATGTTCTTGGGGTCGAGCTGGTCCAGGGGGGTCTGCTCGAGGTAGTCGATGGCCGCGTCCTCGAGCGAGTAGCCGTTGAGGTCGGTGCCGATGAGGTGGATGATGCGGTCGCGGAACTCGTCGCGGTTCGTGTAGAGGTCGGTGAAGTCGAGCTGCTTGCCGACGGTCTTGAGGGCCTCGGCGAACTTGGCGTTGAACAGCTCCTGCATCGTCTCCTGGTCGGAGGCGCGCTTGGTGCCGATCGCGCCGGAGACGTTGAGGACGTCCTCGACCGTGGCGTTGACGCGCACGAAGAACGTGATGGAGATGTCGGCGCGGATGTTGTCCTGGCAGATCAGGCCGTCCTTGCCCGCGCGGTTGATCTCGATGGTCTTGACCGAGATGTCCATGTACTCGGCGCGGTGGATGATCGGCAGCACCAGCGCGGAGGTGAAGGAGACTTTGCGGGTGCGCAGCTTCGTCACGACGAGGGCCTGACCGGGGGCGACCTTCCGGTACAGCCGGATGATCATGACCAGAAAGCCGATGACGATGAGCGCGACGACCACGAACGTGGCCAGCGTCGCCGAGTTGGCGTCCATGCGTTGGTTCCTAACGAGGCTTCGGGGGAACGGGGACTTGCGGGCGGCGCGAGTGGCGGGCGCCGCCGCGGCGGGCGTGACCACACCCTAACCAAGGCGCGCCAGGTTGTGGGTACGCGAGGGTGGTCGAGGCACGAAACCGGGAGACCGCATTCCAGGCGGAACCCGGCATTGCGGCGCGGTCTACTGTGATCCGGGCTCAGGCCTCGATGACGACGTCCGGCGGCAGGGCCACCGGAACGACCAGGAACACCTTCTCGACCTCGTCGTAGTCGAAGACCACGACCTTCGAGTGGCGCGAGTACAGCTCCGGGTCGATGCCCTCGGGTTCGTGCGGGGAGCGGCGCACGTTGATGAGGAGCACACTGCCCTCGTCGTCGGTGATCTCGGCCTGGCCGGCGTCGAGCGAGACGGTGCCGGTGCGGACCACGCAGACCTTGCCCACCAGATCGGCGTGCCCTGTCGCGGGCGCGTCCTCGAAGAGCTTCGCGAGCGGCCTCGTGAGCAGTTTCGCGCCGAGCATCCCGACGCCGATCCCGGCGACGAGCACGGCCGTGCCGGTGAGGGTCGCGGGGATGAACATGTCCGCGCTGCGCACCCAGGTGGTGCCGAGCACGGTCACGATCCAGCCCAAGGTGATCCAGAGCGAGAGCACGACGGTGAACGGGACCGCGCCGAACCCGAAGGCCGACCAGAAGCCGCCCCCGGCGTCGAACTCGGTCTCGCTGCCGACGTCCACGACGTCGACGTCCATCGCGCCGATGATGACGGTGAGCCAGTAGACGACCACGAGGACGAGGCCGAACGAGAAGACGACCGGTGGAAAGGATAGGGCGATATCCAGAAACTCACTCATGGGGCACGGGTCCTTCTTGGCGAATCCGAGGGGCGGCCCGCGGGCGCGGGTGCGGGCGTCTTCGGTGCGGTATGGAGGCCTGCCGCTCGCACGTGAGCTTCGCGCGGTCGGGCGGGCGTCGGCGTTCGGGCGGTCTCTCCGGGTCAGCGAGATCGGGCCTGCTTCTAGGGTAATGCACGCGCCCGCTTCGGGGAAGGTTGCGCAAAGCGGACGATCTGCCAACCGACGGCGCGCAGGCTTCGCCGAGACTGGTCCCGCGGGGGCGACTGCGGCAAGCTCGACATGCCGCTCCGCGATATGGTGTGACCGGTCGAACAGCCGACCGCCTTCGGCTCGTCGGCGGTGCATCCTCACATCGTGCAAGGAGGTCCGGTGCCCGGTTTCCAAGCCGCACTGGCGAACGCGGCCGCAGGCTGCGACGCCGCCGCCGCCCGCCTCGCCCAGGTGGCGCAGCGCCTCGGCGACGCCGCCTTCCAGACCCCTGTGGACCCCGAGCTCCTCGCCGCCGAACGCCAGATCGCCGACGCGGCCGCCGCCTCCGCGCGGCAACTGCGCGCCGACCCCGGCCTGCTCCACGCCGGGCGCATCGTCCTCCACGAGGGACGCACCGTGCCGCTCATCGTGCCGTTCGGCGAGCGCGGGCACCTCGCGACCTCGGTCGACGCCCGCGTCGAGGGCGTCGCGAACCTGGTGCGGACCGCGATCCTCCACGCCGTGGGCACCCGCGAGCCCGGCGGGCTGCGGGTGGTCGGGATCGACACCGCGACGCTCGGGGCCTCGTTCGCGCCGCTGCGCCCGCTCGCCGACGCGGGCGTGATCGAAGCGGTCGCCACGGACGCGCGCGCCGCGGCCGATGCCGTCGCCCTGGCCGAATCCCAAGTGGCCGAACACATCGCGGGCCGCCGTACCGACCGAATGCTGCTCGTCGTGGCCTCCCTGAGCGAAGCGCCGCGAACCTTGATCGAGCGCATCGACGCCTTGGCGCGGTCGGGACTGGCGCACGGCGTCACCGTCCTCGGCTGCGGCCTGCCCGAGCTGCCGCAGGCCGCCGTCATGCACGCCGTCGAAGCCGGGCGCGTGGCGATCACGAACCCGCCCGCGGCGCCGTTCGGGCGCGGAGAGCATCTGGCCGCACCGGTCGACTGGCCCGAGACCCCCGACCCGTCGTTCGTGGCCGGCGAGGCGCAGCGGCTAGCGGAGCGCGCCAAGGCCGCCGCGACCCTCACGTTCGCCGATCTCATTCCGGCCCTGCCCGAATCGGCCGACCCGGCGAGGGGCCTTGAGGTCCTCATCGGACGGGACGCTGCCGGGGAGGTGCGGCTGCGGTTCGACGACGCGACGCCGCACTGGCTCGTGGGCGGGCGGACTGGCGGCGGCAAGACCGTGTTCCTCCTCGACGTCCTGTACGGGCTCGCTTCCCGTTACGCCCCTTCGGATCTGGCGCTGTTCCTGCTCGACTTCAAGGAAGGCGTCTCGTTCACCGAGGTCATCCCCACCGAGCGCGATCAGACCTTCATCCCGCACGCGCGCGCCGTGGGCGTCGAGTCCGACCGCGAATACGGCCTCGCCGTGCTCAAGACGCTGAGCGAGGAGATGACGCGCCGTTCCACGGTGATGAAGCGCCACGGGGTGGCCTCGTTCGCGGGGCTGCGCGCGCACGAGTCGTATCCGCGGATCGTGTGCGTCGCCGACGAGTTCCAGGTGCTCCTCGCCGGGAACGACCGGGTGGCGTCCGAAGCCGTCGCGCTGCTGGAGAACCTGGCCCGCAAGGGCCGCTCGTACGGGGTGCACCTGGTGCTCGCCTCGCAGACGATCTCCGGCATCGAGGCGCTGTGGGCGAAGCAGGACTCGATCTTCGGGCAGTTCCCGATGCGCATCGCCCTGCCGGGCGCGCGCACCGTCCTGGCACCGAACAACGATGCGGCGTCGCGGATCTCGCTCGGGCAGGTCGTGGTCAACACCGAGGGCGGCACCGCCGGCGCCGACCGGGTCGCGCGCTTCCCCGACACCGACGCGCACGTGATGCACCGGCTGCGCCAGCAGCTCAACGAGGCCCACGCAGGAGTCGGCGCGCCGCGCGTGTTCTACGGCTACCGGCCCGTGCACCTCGCCGACACCCTTCCGGGCGAACGACGACCGGGACGCGCGCTCCTCGGCCGCGAGGTCTCGCTGCGCCTCGACGCCGCCGGGATCGACCTCGACCGCCGCCCTGGGCGGCACCTGGCCGTGCTCGGCTCCGAACCCGTGGGCGGCGAAGCGCTCGAAGCGGCCGTGGAGTGCCTGGCGGGCAACGGCACCCGCGTCCTCACCGTCGACTTCACCGGCAACGCCGACCTGCGTGCGGCCACTGACCAGATCGCGCCCGAGGCCTTCGCCTCGTCACTCGCCGAGATCCCCGACGGGACCGTGGTCGCCGCGTGGGGCCTCGACGCCGCGGCCCTCGACATGAAGGCGCAGCAGGCGCTGCGGGCACTCCTGCGCACCGGGCCCGCCCGGGACGTGCACCTGCTCGGCTGGTGGCGGAACTTCCGCCGCTTCACCGACGACATCGGCGGCACCGCGGGCCGGGAAGACGTCGCCTGCGCGCTCGTCCTCAACCTCCCCGGCGGCGAGATCATGGGCCACTTCGGGCCGCAGTTCCAGCACTGGAACCCGCGGGCGGGCAGGGCGCTGCTCATCGACCGCCACGCCGACACCGGCGGCGGGAAGCTCGTGGTCCCCTTCTCCCGCATGGAAGAGCGCGAAACGGCCCCCGGCCCGCAGCGCAGCGGCGGCAGCGCCCCGATCGAGAGGACCCGCCCGTGAGCGCCTTCGACGACTACCTCGCGCAGCTGCGCCGCCTCGACGAGGCCCGCCGCACCGCCGACGAGGCCGCCGCCCGCACCGCCACCGCGACCGAATCCTTGGGCCAGCGCACCGGCCGCCTCGCCGAGCAGGCCGCCGCGCAGCGCACCGCCGTCGACGACCTGGCGCGAGCCGCACGCATCGCACCGCCGCAGCGCCTCCCGTCCCCGCCGCCGCTGCACGGCGACCCGGCCGCCGATCTCGCTGCGGCCGAAGCGGACTTGCAGGTGGCGGCGACGGAGCTGGAGGAAGCCCGCTTCCTCGCGCACCGGGCGCCGCTGCTGCCGCGCTGGAGGGCGGACGAGCGCAACGGGCTGATCTACGGTCTGTTCGCGCTCGTCTGCGTCATGGTCCAGCTGTTCGTGCTCCGCAACCTGCGCGCGGAGGACGCGTTGGGCGCGGTGCTGCTCGCGGCGGTCCTCATCGGGTGCCCGCTCGGCGCGTTCGGGTTGGGCTGGTTGACGATCGGGGTCGCGGCCCGCCCTCGCATCGGCGACGAGGAGAAGCGCCTCGAGCGCAACTACCGCCTCGGGCTCGTCGTCTGCGGCTCGACACTGGTCGTGGCCTGCATGGGCTTCTTCAGCTGAGTGGCATTCGCTGCTTATAGTCGCGTGAGCAGTACCGTACGGGGCCTGTTCGAATCCCCCGGAACCCGCCCGGCGGTACGCGAGCAGAAGGCTGACATCATGTCCGATTCCAGCAACGCGCAGCAGTACGGTTCCGACATCACGCACTACGCCCCGGTCGAGAGTCCCGGCGCGGGAGAGCGCATCGCGAACGACATCCCTCTGGCCAAGCCGGTCTACGGGATCGCGCAGGAGATCAACGACGCCGTCGACGGCGACACGTCCCTCGCGGACGCGGCCGGTGGCATCGCCGCCGACCTCGGGATGCTCGCAGCGGGCGGCCTCATGTTCATCAAGGACCCCGTCTACGCGCTCGCGAACGCGGGCTTGACGATGCTCCTGGAGCTGGTGACGCCGCTGAACGACCTCCTCGAGATGGTCTCGGGCGACCCCGGCCAGATGGCGGAGCAGCAGGAGGTCTGGGGCCAGGTCCAGGAGGCGCTCGGCGCGTTGGGCGAGGAGGTCGGCACGGCCGTCGACTCGTGCATCCCGAACTGGTCCGGTTCGGCGGCGGACGCGGCCTACAACCAGCTGTACGGCCTCTCCGCCGCGATCGGCGCGATGGGGCACGAGGCGGGCGGCATCAAGCAGCTCCTGGCCTGGGCCGAGGTGGTCGCGCAGACGATCTACGACGTGATCAAGTCGATCCTCGCCGAGCTGGTGTCGTGGCTCATCATGCGGGGGCTCGTGGCTTTGGCGGCCAGTTCGTTCACGTTCGGTGCGGCGTTCGCGGAGTTCCTGCTCAGCGGCATGGTGAAGGCCATGTCGGCGATCCAGCGGGCGATCGACAAGTTCGCGAAGGCGGGCAAGATCTTCGCGAAGATAGCGCCGCTGCTGCAGAAGTTCTTCCTGCCCGCGGGCAAGCCGCTGTGGAAGGCCGTGCTGATGAAGGGGTTGGTCACCGGCGCCATCACCGGCGGCCTGGGGGCGGCCACCACGGGCTATCAGCAGTTGTCGGGCGGATCGGGTGGGCAGACGGCCTCGATCTCGGCGGGCAGCCCGGTGGGGCTCACCGTGGATCTGGACGAGTTGGACGCCCTCGCGTCGCAGCTCGAAGGGCTCTCGGGCAACGGCGAGTCGATCAACTCGGTCGCGTCCGGAGCCGCCTCGGAGGACATGACCTGGGGCCTGACCGGGCTGTTCTTCGCCTCGTCGTACCAGGGCTCCTGCGAGGAGGCGGTCTCGTCGACCGGGCAGCTCTCGGAGTCCCTCAACGGGCACGGGCAGCTGCTGCGGGACTGCAAGGCGGCGTACTGCTCCTCTGACGAGGTCGCGGCGGCTGAGTTCGAGGCGAAGTACAACGAGCTGGCGTAGGAGCCGCGCATGGAGGTTTTGGCCCAGGGCCTGGTAGAGCTGCTCTTCGGCGAGGCTTCGCGGGGCGCGCGGCGGCGACGGGCCGCGGCGTTCGCCGCTTCGCTCGGGCTCGGCTTCCATGCGGAGCGCCCGGAGGACGCCGGCGTGTCGGGGTGGCTCGACGAGCTCGAGATGCTGGGCGTGCCGTTCGTGCAGCCGGTGGCCGACACGTTCGCGGGTGCCTTCCAGGGCAGGCACGTGATCGGGTTCGAGGACCCGGTCTGGAGCAAGCGCAAGCGCCGCAACACCCCTTACCGGTTCACGGCGGTGCGGCTGGTGCGCGCGGTCCCGGATCTGCTGGTCGCGGGCGAGTCTCCGGCGTGGTTCAAGCCCGATGCCGGGTGCCTGCCGGTGCCGACCCCGTCAGGATCGCGGCGAGCGGTCCTGGCGGCCGATCCGGTCTCGGCCGGTGCGGTGCTCGCGGCGCTGCATGGTGAAGGACCGCTTGACCGTTCATGGATGGTGCGGGCGAACTGGGTGGTCGGCTGGCATCCCGGTCACCTGCGAACGCGCGGCGCGGACGGCGCGGCGTCGGCGCTGCGGTTCCTGACCGCCGCGGCCGACGCCTGCGAACGCTCCTAGGGCCAGCGCTGTTCATTGCCGTTCACAGGCGCGCCGCCCGGCCAGCGCGCGGATTCGGTTGGGGTTCAGGCGGTCCGCGGTGAAAGGCGGGCGGTGCGGGGGGCGTGTTACCGGGACCGAGCCGAGCTGGGGGTGAGACTCCTGACCAACGCGGCCGTGCTGCTGCGGGTTCAGGCGGTCAGCGACGGAACGGTGAAGATCAGATCCAGGATGTGGTGCCACCGTGCGGGCTGGCTGTCGGTCGCGGTTATCGCGGTCAGAGCGGTCAGAGCGGTCAGAGCGGTCAGCGACGGAGCGGTGAGGATCGGGTCGGGGGCGTGATGCCGCCGTGCGGGCTGGTTGCTGGTTGCTGGTTGCGGTCAATGCGATCAGCGACTGGAGCGGCGGGATTCGGGTGCGTTGCCGTCGCTGAGGCCGGACTCGGGATCCTGGCAGGAGTTGGGGCCCTCGCCGCGACAGCGGCTCGGGCCGGATACGGGTCCCGTGGGGCTTGGGGTCCTGGCCGCGTTAGGGCCCCGGCGGCGGTTCGCGGCGCACTGGGGCCCTCACCGCGCTTGAGGCCCCGGCCGGAATCGAGCCTGCCCCTGCTGCTGCTGTTGCTGGGGCGGTGCGCTCGTGTCGCTCACGACGCCGGTGGCGGCGGCGGCTGGGTGGCGCTGGTGGTGCGGGCCAGGGCTGGTGGTCGCTTCCGGTCGGGCCGGGTGGGGTTGGGACCGGGCTGCGTGTCCGGGGCCGGGGTCGTCTTTGGAGCGAGGTGCAAACCGGCAGCGAGGGAAGGGTAGGCGAGGCTCCGGCGGTGTGTCGCCGAAGCGGGGCCGGTGGTCGCTTCCGGCCGGGCCGGGTGGGTCCGTCCCGATGCCGCAGAGGCGGGGCGGTCGGCGGCACGGGAGCGGTCAGCCGCCGAGCTCGGCTCGGCTGCGCTCGTGTCCGTGTCCGTGTGCATGGTCGTGGTCCCCATGTGCCTGTCGCCTCCTTCCCGCTGCTCCGCTTGCTTCCCTCGCTGGCCCTGCTGGCCCTGCTGGTCTTGCTTCGGCTTCCGGTTCCGGCCCTTCGGCTTTCACTTGGCCGCGCGCCGTTCCTGCCAGGGACAGGTGCTGGTGCCTGCCGTCCCTGAGGAAGTGGTGCGGCCGCCCGGCGGATGCCGGTGGCTTGCCCGGTGGATGCCGGTGGCGGGTTCGCCTCCCGAGGATCGCTTGCCGTTCTTCGGGTCCGTCCTGCAGTCGCGCGGGCTTGGGGACGCGGCGCTGCCAGGACGGGGTGGTGCTCGCCATGGACGTGCTTGCGGCGTCGCCGTATCGAGTCCTCTAAATGCTCGGTGTGGCATAGCCGCTGACGCTGGCGGGTCGTGCTCGGATCGCGTATGCCGTCGTGTACGGCATCGCCTGCTGGTTGGGGTGATCCCAACTAGGATCGTCCACCCAGTCACGGCCCGTCGGGGGCGCGGACAGCTGCGGGCGATGGCACGGGGGTGAGATCGGACGCCTCCAGTGGAGGAGGAGCACCCTGGCTTGCGGGGTCGTCGCCTCGAAACAAGTCGGTTTGTCGGATCGGCCAGAGGCTTGTCGTAGTCTGCTTACACCTACCCCGACACCTGTACCAGTTTCCTGTCCCTGTACGTACCTCAATTGTCCCCCATACAGCCCCCGACTGTCATCACCCACACGATGCGAAACCATTCACGTTCCCACACCCCACGCCCGGCTTGATCGACTGCGTCCCAACCGAATCCGACCCGAGGCGCGTCGCCCCGCCAGCCCCGCCACCCACCCCTCCGTCGCTGCCCGCCTTAAGCGCAACCCACTCCAGACCTAAAGCCGCTGGCCCCCACCCGGGCAGATCCCTGCGAAACGACGCCTCCCCGAAGGCCCGTTCGTTCGGCCGCTCAGATCCGGACGATCATCTTGCCGGTGTTCTTGCCGCGCATCATGTCGAGGAAGGCGTCGACGGCGTGCTCGACACCGTCCACGATGGTCTCGTCGTAGGCGATCTTCCCCTGGCCGAACCATTCGGTCATGCGCGCGCCGAACTCCTCGCGCAGGTGCAGGTACCCGCCGAGGGTGAATCCCTTGAGCGTGAGGCTCTGCTGGATGATCTTGGCGAGGTTGTCCGGGCCGGGGGTCTTCTCGGTGCTGTTGTACAGGGAGATCGCACCGCACACGGCGATGCGGCCGTCGCGGTTCATGACGTCGAGGGCGGCTTCCAGGTGGTCGCCGCCGACGTTGTCGAAGAAGACGTCCACACCGTCGGGCGCGAAGGCCTTGAGCTGCTCTCGGACAGGCGCGTCCTTGTAGTTGAAGGCCGCGTCGTACCCGTACTTCTCGGTGAGGAGGCGCACCTTCTCGGGGCTGCCCGCGGAGCCGATGACGCGGCCCGCGCCGAGGAGCTTCGCGATCTGGCCCACGGCGGTGCCCACAGCCCCGGCCGCACCGGAGACGAAGACGGTGTCGCCGGGCTGCAAGTCGGCGATCGCGGTGAGGCCGACGTAGGCGGTCATCCCGGTCATGCCGAGGATGCCCAGGTGCAGGGAGAGCGGCACGCCCGGGATCTCGTGCACGGCGGTGAAGCCGGCGGCGTCCTCCTGGACGAGGTCGCGCCAGCCGTACTGGTGGAGGACGACGGTGCCGACCGGGAGTCCTTCGGCGGCCGATTCGACGACGCGGCCGACGGCGCCGCCGGTCATGGTCTCACCGAGCGCGAACGGCGGGACGTAGCTCTTGGCGTCGTTCATGCGCCCGCGCATGTACGGATCGACTGACAGAAACGCGTTGGCGACCCGGACCTGCCCGGGAGCGAGCTCGCCGAGGCTCACTTTCTGGGTGCGGAAGTCCTCGTGGACCGGCCAGCCCTGGGGGCGGCGGACGAGCTGGATCTGGGTGCTGACGGCCTCGGTCATCGTGATGTGCTCCGATCAGTTTTGGAATAACCGTTTCACAAACATATACTGGAACGAGCATTCCGCAAAGAGAGGTTCGTCATGGGGCGCACGCAGACGTTCGACACCGCAGAGGTCGTGCGGTCCGCCCGCGCCGTCTTCTGGAGGCACGGCTACGAGGCCGCCTCCGTCCCCGCCCTCGAAGCGGCCACGGGACTGCGCCGATCGAGCATCTACCACGCCTTCGGCAGCAAACGCGGCCTCTTCGACGCCGCCGTCGACTCCTACCTCGACGAGATCGTGCGCCCCCGCCTCGCCCCGCTCGCCGAACCCGCGCCGGACGCGATCCTCGACTACCTCCGGGGGCTGCGCGAAGCCCTGGAACGGGCCGGATCCCTCATCGCGGCCAACGGCTGCCTGCTCATCAACGCCGCCGGTGCCGCCATCGCCGACGACGAGGCCGTCCGCGAGACCATCACCGCCTACCGCGCCGAACTCGGCCGGGCCATCGGCAACGGCATCCGCGCCCACCGCCCCGACCTACCGGAAGACGAAACCGATCGACTGACAGATACCTGCACCGCCCTCGTCGTCGCCGCCTACGCCCTCGCCCGGGTCGACACCCACAGCGCCCTCCACAGCCTCGACGCCGCACTCGATCTGGTCAAGCGCCCTTAGGCCCTGCGGCGTTTGAAGAGGTACACCAGACCCACCGCCGGGAGCACCAGCGGCACATAGCCGTACCCGGAGCCGAAATGCGACCACACCGAAGGCTCGGGGAACCACTGCCGCACCGCGAAGCTCAACGCGCCCACCGCGAGCACCCCGGCCATCTCCACGCCCACCGCCAGCAGCGCGAGCGCGCCAGCGCCGCGGATGATCGCGATCGCGGCCACCAGATAGATGAGCGCGGCGATCGCGCTCAGCGTGAAGCTCACCGGCGCCGCATCGAACTTCGTCACCACCTGGAACACCGCCCGCACCCCGGCCGACACCGCGAACACCACGTAGACCAGCACGATCAGGCGGCCGAACCCGGCCGCCAGCGCCCGCGGCGCCGCCTCGGTCTCAGACATTGATCTGCAGCTCCCAGATCTGGTGGATGCGCAGCAGGAGCGCCGCGACGATGACGCCCGACGCCGCGACCGTCCCGATCCCCCACCGGCTCCGGTCGATCGAGCCCCAGAAGCACGCGGCGACCGGCACCAGGATCGTCGTCACCAGGTACGAGAAGAACAGGGCCTTGCCGCCGCCCGCCTCGCCCGGCACGATCGCGATCGACACCGCGAGCTGCGCCAGCAGCAGCAGTTCGAGGACGGCGACGCCCGCGAAGTGGCGGCGGCCGACGAGCTTCGAGCGGGCCGTGTCCACGAAGAACCAGGCGCTCATCGCCAGCGCGGCGGCCTGGACGGCGAGGTAGAGCCATTCGATCACGCCTCGACGCTAATACAGGCCCCCGGGGGCGAATCCGAGGCCGTACCGCGAAGTGGCCGCCGCGTAATGTGATCCTGCCCGATCGCTGCGTCGGTACCTGGTGCACCGAGGGGTCCTGGATGCGCACGCCCGCGACGCACGAGACCGGCGCGGGCGCCGAGGCGATCACCGCGCTCGGCGACCATCCCGCCGGATGACGCTCGACCTGCTGGTCAGCCCGCTGCCGGGCCCGGCTTTGACGAGCCGGCTCCTGCCGGTCCTCGCGCTCATCGTCATCGTCAACTCGCTGCTGCTCTCGGCGGTGGTCAACGTCGCGTTCTGGCGCGAACGCCTCGGCCGCTGACCCGGCCGCGCCGGAGACTCGGCGGCGTCCCACTCCGCGACTAGACTTCGCGGCATGGCTGACCTCACGCATGTCGACTCGTCCGGGGCCGCCCGCATGGTCGACGTCTCCGAGAAGGACGTCTCGCACCGTTCGGCGCTCGCGACCGGGCGGCTCGTGACCACCCCAGAGGTGGTCGCGGCGCTGCGCGAGAACTCGCTCGCGAAGGGCGACGCGCTGGCGACGGCGCGGATCGCGGGGATCATGGCGGCCAAGCGCACGCCCGACCTGGTGCCGCTGTGCCACCCGATCGCGATCAGCGGTGTGAAGGTCGATCTGACGGTGACCGACGACGGCGTCGAGATCGCGGCGCGGGTGAAGACCGCCGACCGCACCGGCGTCGAGATGGAGGCCCTCACGGCCGTGTCGGTGGCGGCGTTGACCTTGGTGGACATGGTGAAAGCCGTCGACCCCGCCGCCGTCATCACCGACGTCCGCGTGGAGGAGAAGCTCGGAGGGAAGACGCAGGAGTGGCGGCGCGAAGCGCCTCCGGTTCGGGGAAGCGAGCGCAGCGAGCGGCTGGGCGGGGCGGCGGGTGAGGGCACATGGCAGCGGTGAAGGCCGTGGTCGTCGTGGCCTCGAACCGGGCCGCCGACGGGGTTTACGAGGACGAGTCGGGGCCCATCCTCGCGGAGGGGCTGCGGTCCCACGGGTTCGACGTGATCGGGCCGGTCGTCGTCCACGACGGCGAAGAGGTCGAGGCCGCGCTGCGCGTCGCGGTCGGGCAGGGCGCCGACCTGGTGGTCACTTCCGGCGGCACCGGCCTGACCTCCAAGGACCTCACCCCCGAGATGACCAGCCGCGTGGTCGACTTCGAGGTGCCGGGCGTCGCCGAGGCGATCCGCGCCGCCGGGCTCGCGAAGACGCCGCACGCGGCGCTCTCGCGCGGTATCGCCGGGGTCGCGGAGCGGACGCTGATCGTGAACCTGGCAGGTTCGAAGGGCGCCGCGAAGGACGGCCTCGCGGTGCTGACCGCCGCGCTCGTCGAGCACGCGGTCTCCCAACTCCACGACGGCGACCATGAACGGAACGACGAATCCGACGGCGCCGTCGCGGACGCCGGAGACGGCGCGGCCACCCGCTCCGCATCCGCCGACGCCTCCGCCCGCCCCTCCCACGACCACGGAAGGACCGCCCGATGACCGGGACCGCCGCCCCGATGAACTGGGCCGAGGCCCGAGAGACCGCTTGGGCCGCAGGCTATGCGGCCCGCCCGGCCGCTTCTGAGCTGCCGTTCGGCGAAGCGGTCGGCTCGGCGCTGGCCGCCCCGCTGGTGGCCGTCTCCGACCTGCCCGCGTTCCCGACCTCCGCGGTCGACGGCTGGGCGATCGCCGGCGGCGGCCCGTGGCGGGTCGACGGCGCCGTCCTGGCGGGCCAGGTGCCGCAGGCCATGAAGCCCGGCCAGGCGGTCACGATCGCGACCGGCGCGCAGGTCCCCGAAGGGGCCGAGGGCATCATCCGCTTGGAGCACGGCACGCTCGAGGACGACCTGGTCGACGGCCCCGCCGCGCGTGAATGGCGCGAGGCCGGCGAAGAGGCCGCGCACGGCGATGAGCTGCTGGCGGCCGGGACCCCGATCAGCCCGCCCGTGGTCGGCCTCGCGGCCGCCGCCGGGCACGCGACGCTCCCCGCGCACGCCAAGCCCGGCGCACGCGTCGTCGTCTTCGGCGACGAGCTGCTGACCTCCGGCGTCTCCCGCGAAGGCCGGGTCCGGGACTCGTTGGGCCCCATGGTCCCCCACATGCTCACCGCCGCCGGGGCGGCCGCCGGGCCGAGCATCGGGCCGGTCGAGGACACCCTCGAAGCACACGTCGCGGCACTGCGCGAGGCGCTCGCCGACGCGGATCTGGTGTGCACCACCGGCGGCACGATGGTCGGCCCGGTCGACCACCTGCACGCCGCGCTCGCCGAGATCGGCGCCGAGTACGTGATCAACACCGTCGCGGTCCGTCCCGGCTTCCCGATGCTGCTGGCCCGCACCGAGGACGGGAAGTTCATCGCGGGCCTGCCCGGCAACCCGCAGTCCGCGGTGATCGCGGTGGTCTCGCTCGTAGCGCCGCTGCTCGCGGGCCTGCGCGGGCTGCCGCTGCCGCCGCTGCAGACCGTCCGGCTCGCCGAAGCGGTCCCCGGCCGCGGGAGCTTCACCCACCTGGCCCTCGTCGACCGGGCCGGCAACCGGCTCGGGCACCACGGCTCCGCGATGCTGCGGGGTCTGGCCAACGCCGCCGGGTTCGCCGTGATCGGCCCGGAAGGCACCGGCGCCGCGGGCGCCGCCGTCGAACTCGCCACCGTCCCTGGAGTGTGACCCCATGATCCGCGCACGCGTGCTGGACAGCCCGCTCGACGTCGCCGAGCACGAGGCCGCGGTCGCCGCGGCCGAGGCCGGGGCCGTCGTGTCCTTCTCGGGCGTCGTCCGCAACCACGACCACGGCCGGGGCGTGCTCCGGCTCTCCTACGAGGGCCACCCGTCCTCGGGTGAGCTGCTGCGCACCATCGCCGAGGAGATCGCGGCGCGCCCCGGAGTCCGGGGCGTGGTGGTCTCGCACCGGGTCGGCGACCTCGCGATCGGCGACCCGGCCCTGGTCGCCGCCGTCGCCGCCGAACACCGGAAGGAGGCCTTCGACGCCTGCGCCGACCTCGTCGACGAGGTGAAGGCCCGCCTCCCGATCTGGAAGCACCAGTTCTTCGACGACGGCACCGACGAATGGGTCAACTGCCCTTGAGCGAATCGATGCCATTGCGCCGCAAGGTATCGGTCAACGCTTCGCATTGATCTGCAGTGGACGCCGCCATAGACTGCTCCGAAGTGCCGACCGTATCCCCGCGGAGGAGCCGCACCCCCATGAGCAGTCGCATCACCGTCACCGCCAAACTCCTCAACCTCGCCCTCGCCCCCGCCTCGGGCGGGCGGAAACGTCCCGAAGCCGCATGGCGGAAGACCGTCACGGCCGTAGCGAAGACCCACGGCCGCCCCCTGAGCGAACGGGAGCGGCAGTTCACCGACGAGCAGGGTTTCGCGCTGTCCAGCCTGGCCCGCGCCGCCGCCGACCTCACCCCCCTCGGCTGGCAGTCCGTCCTCTCCGACGTCAAGGGCCGCCTCGAGAACCACCTGCGCATCAACCGGATCATCACCGACCACCCCGAGGTCCTCGACGAGGAGATCCGCCGACCGGTCTTCGTGCTCGGGCTCCCCCGTACCGCCACCACGCTCACCCACAAGATCCTCGCCCTCGCAGAGGACCACCGCGGACCGCTCATGTGGGAGATGCTGCACACCGACATCGAGACCGACCCCGCGGTCGTCGACCGGCGCGTGCGCGCCCTCGCCAGGCAGATCGGCGCGGCCCAGAAGATCTCCCCGATGTGGGAGATCATCCACCCCGTCCGCGTCGACCAGCCCGAGGAGTCGCTGTTCCTGCTCCCGCACGGCTACTTCCACCCGCTGCTGCGCGGCCCGATGCCCGAATACCAGCGCTGGCTGGAGTCGCGCGACACCACCCCGGACTACGAGTACCTGAAGCTCGCGCTCCAAGTGCTCCAGTTCGGCCGCGACCCCAAGCGCTGGATCCTCAAATACCCGCTGCACCTCAACGACATGGCGACCATCGTCAAGGTCTTCCCAGACGCGACGTTCGTGTGGACCCACCGCGACCCCGCCACCGCCTTGGGGTCGTTGTGCAGCCTCCTGGAGACCGCCTGGGCGATGGCCCGCAAACGGCCGGACCCGGAGGCCATCGGCGAGCTCAGCCTGGACCTCATGGTCAAGGCCGTCGAACGCGCCCGGACCGCCCGCATCGCCCTGCCGCCCGAGTCGGTCGTGGACGTGCCCTACCACCTGCTCAGCTCCGACCCGCACCGCAACGTCCCCAAGATCTACGAGGCCGTCGGCGCCGAATGGACCGAACGGGACGCCGGGAACCTGGACGGCGCGCTGGCCCGGCCGGTCACCGACCGCCGCCACGAGTACGGGCTGGCCCGCTACGGGCTCGACCTCGACGGCGTCGAAGCGGCCTTCGGCGACTACACGAAGCTCGTCGCCGGGTTCAACCGCTGAGGGCGGCGGGCCCGCCGCTACTCGCCGCTGCTGTCGTCGTGCTGCTTGCGGCCCACCAGTTTCACCAGGATCACGCCGCCGACCACGATCACCAGGAGGCCGAGCAGGATCGCGGCCAGAGCCGCGCCCGGGTTCGAGTCCTCCTCGGCGGATTCCTCGGTGGCCGCGCCGGTCGCCTCCTGCGTCGTGGGTTCCGGGGTCGCCTCGGCCTCGGTCGCGGCCTCGCCGGTGGGCGCCGCGCCGGGGGCGTACAGCCCCTCGGGGATCGACTCGACGGTGAACTCGACGGCGTCCTCCACGCGGTGCCCGTCCTCGGAGATCACGCGGAACGCCAGCGTGTACTTGCCGGGGGTGGTGTAGAGCATCGGCTGGATGAACGTGTCCCCGTCGTAGCTCGGGTCCGCGACGTCGATGACCGTTCCGGCCGGGTCGGTCACGGCGATCTCGGTCGAGGCCTGGTCGAGGATCTCCGAGAACGTGGCCGAGACCTCGGCCGGGGCCTCCGCGAGGGTGGCGCCGTCCTCGGGGTCGGTGCCGGTGAGCGCCGCGTGCGCCGAAGCCGGAGCGGCGAGGCCGAGCGTCAGGAGGCCGCCGAGGGCGGCGGACATCGCAAGCGCGATCACTCGTTTGACGGGCCGTCGTTCAGAAGCGCGAAGAGACATTTCGCCATAGTGCCACGGAGGGTTCGGTTCCACCTTGCGGGAAAGGTCACATCAATCACCAGGTCACAACTGGGACGTGACCGAGGGTGATCCTCGATTGCGAATATGGCCCGGTTGGCGGAGATAGTACCGCTGACCCTCGTGTTGACGATCGCGAGAAGTTGTGGTGTGCTTACGTCCATGGTTGAACCGATCCGATGGGGAATCCTGGCGACCGGTGGAATCGCATCGACCTTTGTGGAAGATCTTGCCCTCCTCGACGATTGCCGCGTCACCGCTGTGGCCTCTCGATCGGCGGAGCGCGCCGCCGCGTTCGCCAAGAAGCACGACATCCCCCAGGCCTGGGAGTCCGTCCAGGCCCTTGCGGCAGATGACGAAGTCGACATCGTCTACGTCGCGACCCCGCACTCACATCACTACCTGCCCACTCTCCAACTCCTCGAAGCCGGCAAGCACGTCCTGTGCGAGAAGGCCTTCGCCTACAACGCCGCTCAAGCCCGCACCATGTTCGACGTCGCCCGCCAGAACCAGCGGTTCCTCATGGAGGCCATGTGGACCCGGTGCAACCCGGCGATCCGCGAGATGCGCCGCGCCATCAAGGAGGGCATGATCGGCGAGGTCGTGTCCGTGAACGGCAACTTCTCGTTCGCCTCCGACCTGCCCGCGAGCCATCGACTCCGCAACCTCGAGCTCGCCGGGGGAGCGCTCCTCGACCTCGGGGTCTACCCGATCACGTTGGCGCACTTGGTACTCGGCAAGCCCGATGCGATCGAGGCGCACAGCGTCATGGACACGACCGGGGTGGACGCGCAGACCGCGCTCACCCTCAAGTACCCGAACGCGATCGCGCAGCTCTCCTGCTCCTACCGGGGCGGGCCCGCCAACGAGGTGACGATCGCGGGCACGCTGGGCCGCATCGAATTGCGCAACTATGCCTATCGGCCGAGCGGTTACACGCTCGTGCGGTACGACGAGGCGCCCCGCGAGTTCGAGGCGCCCTATGTCGGCCACGGGTACGTCCACGAAGCGCTCGAAGTGCACCGGGCGCTGCGCCAGGGGCGACTCGAGTCGACGCTCGTGCCGCCCCAGAGCACCGTGGAGGTTATGGAGATCTTGGACGAGGCGCGCGCCCAGATCGGGCTGCGCTACCCCGGTGAGACCCACCCGAAGTAGCCAGGTTTTTCCAAGGCCCGCAGGCGGATCAGTATTCGATCTGCTTGCGGGCTGCTTCGCGCTTCGCACTGATGGCGGCGTGTTTTTCGCGCAGCCACGCCACTCGCGCTTCGGCGTTCTCGATCGCGGTCTGCTCGGCCTGCTCGACGAGCACGCCGCGCCGGGCGGCCTCCTCGCGGAAGACCTGGTCGAGGTTCGGCAGGAGGGCCATCACGGGGCCGGTGAAGAAGCCGGTCTCGGCCTCCTTCGTGCGGATCCATCCCTTGTACTCGATCTCGCAGACCACTTGGCGCCGACCGGCTTCGGGGTCGCGGATGGCGAGGTCGGCGACCATGGCCCAGATGGTGAAGATCGCGGAGGTGGCCTTCTCGGAGACCCAGCCGCGGCCGGGCACGGGCGGCAGCAGGGCCTCGATGCTCTCGGTGAAGGTGTCCGTGGAGAGCTTCTGGATGATGCCGTCCAGGGATCGGGTGCGGATGGCCTTCACCTTGTGCCACTTGGCCGTCGACCCGTCGAAGCCGACCGTTTCGGGGCCGATGTCGATGGTGCCGAAGTTGTCGAGCAGGCCCAGGAGCATCCCGGTGCCCATGGGGGGCTTGTTGCCCGAGGTGATGAGCTTGGCCAGGCTCCACTGCCAGTCCTCCTGGACGGGCGAGGAGGGCAGGGGCAGGCGCTTGAGCAGCTCCTCGAAGTCGCCTTCTTTGATCGCGGACTTCGCGTCACTCGCGAAATTGACGGCGCCGTCGCGCTTCTCGACGACATACCCAGTCGTGGCGTCTACTTTGCTCTTAGCGGCGCCGACGGCGGCGTCGCGCTTCTCGCGGGCCGCGTCGACACCGACGTCGACGACGATCTTGCCCGCGTCCTGCGCGCGCTGCTTCATCTGCTCCAGGCGGTCTTTCATTCCCATGCGAGCAAGATACAGGTCTGGGGCCACTGCCCGGTCACCCAGCGAAGCCGCTCAGCGACCCCTTCTCGCGGCAGCGTCACGATAAGGTGATGCGCACCGATCCGCCCCCGCAGAAGGACCGCGATGCCGCCCACCCGCGACGACCTGCCCCGCCACCGCCTCGGCATCTACCGCACCCGCGAGGTCGCCTACCTCGAGCCGCGTCCGCTTCGCGTGGGCGACGACGAGATGCGCTTGGTGAACGCGCAAGCCGCGGCAATGGCGCGCCCGGTGCAGTCCCGCAACGATTCCCGTAGTGGCCTGCCGAACCGCGGACCGATGCGGACGTTCAGCGATCCGGGCCTCGCGCCAGGACCCGACGAAGGCGTCCTCTCAGTCCTGGCCGACGGCGGCGACACCGCCCCGGTGGTCGCCGTCGACGGCGTGCCCGTCTCCGTCGGCAACGGCCAGCTCGACCTCGTCCTCCGCGCCGGGCCGCACACCGTCGAAGTCCAGAACACCGCCACCCTCGACCCGGTCGTCGTGCAGGTCGCCGCAGACGGCGCGCACCGGGTGCAGTTCTTCGAGGACAGGGCGTCCGGGCACCGTGTACTCGGCGACCTGCCCGAGACCATCGAGTTCATCCCCACCAACACGGGCTGCTGGTCGTTGCTGGTGGTGACCTCCCTGATCTGCTGCCTCCCAGCCGGTTCGGTCATGGCCCTCATGCCCACCGAGACCTGGCACCTGGTGTCGGGCATCGGCATCGCCGCGCTCGCGGTGGCGTTCATCGTCGCCGGCGTGCCGCTGTGGCGCCGAGCCAAGGCCAGGTACCACCTTGACGTCGCCGCGCAGCGCCGCAGCCTCCCGCGCGAGCCCGTGCTGTACGGCGAAGACGCGATCCTCCTGGGCGCCAATCCGACCGCGCTGCCACCCCTGCCCGCCGGGATGGCGGCGATCGACCTGCACCTCGAGTGCGGCAGGCACCTCTGGGCGGGGCGCCGCAAGACCGGACACGGCTCGTTCCTGTCCCGCGCCTGGACGCGGCCGCCGCGCGTGCTCATCGACGACACCGAGCGGCCCGCCTCCCGAGGCCACTGGCGCTACCTCGTTCCTACTGGGGCGCAACAGCTCACGGTCATCACCGACGGCCGTCCCGCGAACCTCGAGATCCCCGACCGGCACACCGGCCGATCCGAGAAGCAGCGCGACCTCGTCGTCGAAGCCCATGCGGGCCAGACGATCCAGGTCAACGCCGAAGCGCACGTCTACGCGATCTGGCGCTCCGCCACCGGCGACATCGAGTCCTTCGAACCCCGCCTCTGGCTGGAAGCGGTCTGACCGTTCAGGAGCCCGCGTGCCGCTGCCGGTCGGCCGCGCCCCCGCATGTCGGCGAGGAACGCCGCGTCCCGCTCACCGGGCGCGGACACGCCGCCGCGGTAGGCGACCGTGCTCAGCGTCTACTTGAGCTTCCCGGGTTCCTTGGGGCCGTATGGATACTCCGCGTGCCTCGCGCCTACTTCCGGTAGCGGCGCAGGTCGACGCCCGAGCCGTCGGCGAACGAGATCCGGCGGTACACCCCGGCCGGCTTGAACCGCCGCAGGAACCGGGTCCGGCGGAGCCGGTCCGCCTCACCGTCATAGCGGTAATGCGGCTCGCGCACCTGGAAGAGCGTCCGGATCGGCACCGGCTCGGTGAACTCGCTCGGCTGCCCCGAGCCGCTCAGGAACTTCCCGTACGTGCGCCCCTCGACGGCGATGAACGCGATCCGCCGGTTGGTGTAGACCCACAGCCCGCGGCACCGCAGCGCGGGCGTCACCATCCGGCCCATGACCGAATCCCGCCCCTGCCCGCGAAGGACCACGTTGGGGCCCTTCAGCTTCTTGCCGGAACCGCCGTCGACGCTCGCGCCGCTCAGGCCTTCGGCGAGGAAGGCGAGCACGATGAGGAGCACCACGGAGCCGGCGATCCACGCCAGCGTCAGGCCCACGACCTTCCCTATCCGCCGCCACACCTGCTCGGCCGTCCAAGGCGGCTTCGGGATCCCGTCGAACGCGGGCAGTTTCCACTGCGATATCCAGTCGAGGGTCTTCTCGCCGGGCTCGAGCCATTGGCGTTCGAGCATGCCGGGAGTGTCGAGCTTCAGGTGGGGCCTTCGCTGCCAGGGGATCTACAAGCCGCGGTCGCGGTCGAACCGGTCTCGCAGGTGCTCGGGCAGGCTCCCGCGCACCATCCCCATGACGTCCATCTTGTCGCCCGCTAGGGCCTGCGCCATCTCCGCCATCTTCACGCTGTGCAGGGCGGCGGCCTCGTCGAGCAGCGCGATGATCATGGGCGCGAGCGACTGCCGCCGCCGCATGGCCATCTCGTCGATCCCGATCTCGGCGACCTTCCCTTCGGCGTCGAGCTCCACGCGCAGGAGGCCGTCCTCGGAGTAGACCTCGATCGGGTCGGCGCCCATCTGCGCCTGCATCTCCTCGTACTTGCGGAGGGTCTCCTCGGCGTCGCGCTGCATCTGCTCGATCCGGGCGAACATCTCCTCGGGGTTGGGACGACTCCGGTCGCTCATGCGCGCTCCCCTTCGGTGCCGGCCCCGTCGAACATGCCGCCGAGGACGTCGTTGATCGAAGCCGTCAGGTCGGCTTCGAGCTTGCTGCCCGCGGCTCGCACCGTCTCGGCGATGATCTCGCCGAGCTCGACCCCGCTTATCTCGAACGCGCTCATGCGCAGGTCGAGTTCCTTGACGCGCCCGCCCGGCCCAGCGACGACGCGGACCGCGCCGGTCTCGGAGACCACTTCGGCTTCGGCCTCCACCGCCAGCCGCTGCGCTTCGGCGATTCGCGCCGACATGTCCTCTTGCGGCATAGGTTCCTTGCCTCCCAACGAGTTCGCGCCACCCCGAGTACGTCGGCGCCGCACTCCTTCGGCACCGAGCGTAACCCACCCCCGCTACCAGGCATTGCGGGTCCTAAGCGATGTCCGCGGCGATGCTGTACGGCCGGTGCGGGCGGTCCTCGCCGTCCGGCGCGTCGTCGGCCAGTTCGTCTATGCGCGTCGCGGACCGCCGGATCGCGTCGATGTGGCTCACTACGCCCACAGGTCGCCTACTGTGCCGAATCGGGGTCTCATGCCGGCCACCATGGCAAATACGCGAACCGCCTTCGCTTTCCTGCGACGGGCTGGTCCGAACCCGCGTCAGTCGGACGGGTCCCCCGCATCGCTGACGTAGTCGTAGGTGTCGCTGCTGTGGGTGCTGCGGAAATCCGAGAGCCGCCAGGCGTAGATGCCGATCGGTCCCGCCGCGATCGCGAGCGCTGCTGCCCAGACGTAACGAACCTCTGCGCCTGCGTTCACGTACTCGTCGAGCCGTCGCATGTCGACCCCGAACGAATAGGCGGACCAGAGTGCCAGCAGGGCCAGGCTCCACCAGCCCCACCAGGGAATCGAGACGCCGCCGAACAGGCCCGCGTCCCCTCCGGCGAGGAATGCGACCGCGTTGACGGACGCCAGCGCCGCAAGACCTATCGCAGCGGAGACCGGGACGACGACGAGTGCGGGCAGCGCACCCCAGCGGCTGCGGAGGACGGCCAGCGCCGCCGGACCGGTCAGCACGGTCCCCAGCAGCAGGTTGGCGACGAACCCGCCCGACCCGAGATCGAAGGCGACGCCGATCCAGGCGAGTCCGAGCCCTTGCGCCACCGCATAGGCCACCGCCGCCGCGGCACCCGGCATCGGCCTGAGGCTCCCGGCGATGAGGAACCCCGCGGCGACCACCAGCCCCGCGATCCCGATGAGGTTCGATTCCCAACCGGGCCAATCGGTCGCGTCGTCCACCTGCGCGGTCATGAAGAACCAGGCCGCCGCCCCTGCGACCAGCGTGACACCCAGCAGCACCGACGCCCGCTCCGAGACCTGCGCTGCGGTCATTCGCCCACCGGCCGAGGTCACCGGGTATTGGGACTGCACTCGCGCAAGACGATTGAGGAGTGGGTTGCCGCGTGCCATGGGAGCTGACCTTTGTTCCGGGGTAGAGGGCCCGCCCCAGGCTACGACAGATGGCTGATCGGAATTGCACGGGTTGCGTATGCTCGATGGCGTTACCGGCCCTGAACCCGGCAGACAGCGCCGCCCACGCACATTCCCATCCCTGGAGTCATCGCCCATGACGTGGATCGACGTCGACGCCGAAAAGCTGCGCGCCGCGGCTTCGGCACTGCACCAGACCGAAGGCGAGATCCAATCCCTCGCCGATTACGCAAAGGAAGCCGACCCCGACTGGTGGATGTGGGGTGTGGCCGGACTGGTCATGGCGCCGGCGTATTTCACGCTCGCCGATGTGTTCCAGACTTCGATGGCCGATTCGGTCCAAGCAGTCTCGGGTCTCGCCGATCGCATCGCCGAATGCGCCGATGAGCACGAGGGCAATGACGCGGCGATCGCCGCCGAGCTCGAGAAGATCGCCGGTGAATTGAAGGGCGGCAACTGATGTCGGACCAGATCGAAACGCCCGTGTGGGACGAGGGGGCGCCCGAGCAGAAGCCGACCCTGTTCGGTGACGGCGATGTCGGTGCCAGCGGCACGGATGCGTGGAAGACCGCTGCCGCACTGGACGGGATCAAGAGCGTCACCGCCGTCCCCCTTGCGGGGTACAACACCTACACCAACATCGGAAAGGTCGAGAGCCTGACCGACTGGGACGGTCTCGCGAACGTCGCAACCGGCCTCGCCAGTGATCTGCTCTCCGTCCAGAACGCGGCGGAGGACTTCTGGAGCTTCGTCGAGAACCTCACCGACCCGAAGTTCAACCCGGTCGAATGGCTGGCCGGCAGCCTCATCGACTTCCTCATCAAGGTGTTCCAGCCGCTCGAGGACCTCGTCGGCATCGTCTCGGGCAACGAGACCCGCATGAAGGACTCGGCGAAGATGTGGAACACCGTGGCCGCAGGCGCGCCGCAGGTGGGCGAGTACATCAGGTCGGTCGGCGACGACAGCCTCGCCGACTGGCAGGGCCGGGACGGCGACGCGGCCCGCACGCGGGTCGGCGAGGCCGCGCAGTCCGTCGAGGGGCTCGGCTTCGTGGCCGTCGGCATGGAAGGCCTGCTGCTCTGCATGGCCGACCTCGCCAAGGCGCTGCGCCAGGACATCGTGGATCTGCTCGCCAAAGGCGTGTCGTATGCGCTGACCCGCCTGCTGCCGCAGGTCGCCGCGGGCATCGCGACGTTCGGCGCGACCGCGGCCACCGCGATCGCGGACGGCATCTACAAGGTCGCGACACTCCTCATGCGGGCGTTCAACCGCATCCGCCAGGCCACCGACATCTTCGGCAAGGCCGCCCAGGCGATCGCCAAGGTCTGGGAGGTCCTGGAGAAGATCAAGCCCGTCCTGGAGTTCCTCAAGAACAACAAGACCATGATCGCGACAGGAGCAGGCCTAGCCGAACAGGCCACTGCCTGACCAGTCTAAGGGTCCGGTTCGTCAGAGGTGCGCCTTTGCGGCCCAAGGTATTCAAGGTCGGAAACGAGATCCGGGCCGGAGCGAGGATTGCGCCGGCCCGGATCTCGTTCGTGCTACGCGTAGGGGTCTTCCTCTTCGTTGCCGATACCCCAGACGTCGTCTTCCTCGGTCAGCCAGGTGTTGGACTCGCCTTCGCCCTCGCCCTGACCACCCATGCCACGGCCGCCACCGGCGCCGCCCATCATGCCGCCGGCCATGCCGCCGCGACCGGCGCCCATGCCTTTGCCCATGCCCTTCGGGCCGCCGGCACCGCGACCGCCGGCACCGGCTCCAGCACCACGGCCGCCACCGGCGCCGCCCATCATGCCGCCCATGGCACCGCCGAGGCCGCCGCCGAGGCCACCACCTGCCCCACCGCCGAGGCCGCCGCCGCCCAAGCCGCCACCGGCACCGCCGCCGAGGCCACCACCGAGACCACCACCGCTGCCGAGCCCCCCACCGGAGGCCAGACCACCGGAGATGTCATCGGGGTCGGGCACCGAGGAACTCCACGGGTTGTCGTCGTCCAACCCGCCGGGGAGGTTCGAGCTACCCGGGTAGTTCGGACTGCTTGGGTTGGAGGGATCGAACCCACCGGGGTTACTGGGCTGCAAACCTTCTGGTGGCTCCAGCCCGCTGGGCCCGCTACCTGTCGGCATCTGTCCCGGGCTGAGCCCGCCACTGCCTCCGGAGGGAGGACTGTAGCCTGAGCCGCTCAGATCGCCTGCGCTGTCGCCGAACGTCGAGGGGTTCGACGGATTTGCGGTCGGCTGGAACGAACTCGCAGCGGACTCGGCCTGCTCCCAGCGGTTGACGACCGTGTCGTTCGCGACCTGTGCACGCTCCTCGAAGTTCTCCGAGTTGACTTCGGCCACGTTGCCGAGCTCGCGGTCGGCGTCCGCAGCGGCCCAACGCGCGGCCTGTTCCTGGGTGACCGGGGGCTCCTCGTTCGCGCCCTGGGCCAGGTAGTACTGAGTCTGCGACTCGACAAAAGCCTGGGCCTCGCTCACGACCTCGCTGTCGAAGCCACCCAGTTCCAGCGCCTTGTTGTCCGCGCCGTCGCCGAACATGCAGCCCTCGGCGACTTCACAACCATCCCTGGCAAACGGAACCCGGACGTGGATGTTGGGGTTCGAGAAAAGCCCGCCTTTGTCCTTGATCCAGTAAAGAGGGGCGGGGTAGGGAACGCTAGCAGTCGAGATGCCCTGCATAGCGTTGATTTCCTCGCTCTTCTGGGTCAGGAGCTGGACCGCTCCCGACGAGTCGTCACCGATGTCGTCTGCGATCTTCTCACAGTTCGCGATGACGACCTCGACCTGTTCGACAAACGCGTCGAAGTCGTCGCCCTCCCAACCATTAGAGAGTTCGCCGAGGGCGGTCCTCAAATTGCCAGGCACCCCAGTGTTGTCGTCGAGAGCAAAGTCCTTACGGAAAATTGCCCATTCATCGCGAATCGTGGCGATCGCGTACTGGTCCGGGTCGTCCTTCGGCCTGATCTTGGTGATGAGGGCCTGGATCTCTCCTGGCGACGGGGTAGGGAAGCCTGTTGCAACACAGACCATGTCAGCTGTCAATTGGCCTTTCACTGGGATCGCCGACATAAGCTTCACCCAAGCTTCTTCAGCCGGGTTCTCCGTGTTCGTGCAGTCGCCGTCATTGCACTTGATCCATGTCAGGAATTCGGCGTTAGCATCGTTCTCCAGCCCGGTTTCGATCGAAGTCTGCATTACCGCACTGTCGTCGTATTTTTCTTCTTTGAACTCTTCATCCGCCTTGTCGCCCATGGTCACTCCCCTCCCGCGGCTCGGTCGTTGACTGTCTGGTTGACGGCCGGCAAGTATGTGTCGACGAGCCAGCTATAGAGCTCGTCGTTCGTAAACGGGTACGCGGGTTCGCCGCCGTCCTGCGCGTAGAAGTCTCCAGTGAATTGGAGCTCAACCTGGAAAACCCACTGGCCGTCCCGTGCAACGACATCCACGTACTCAGTCGCGCCAGATTCCTCGACAGTAGAGAGAAGGACCCCTTCATCCCAAGGGTCCCCGATTTCCGATCGAATGTTCTCGACGGGTCCCACCGCATTCGGAGCGCGGCCATTATAGGACTCGATTGCTTGCTCTTCATTGTCGAGTGGGACAATCTTCACAGTGAGCACTCCCCTCCCCGAGGTACCCTCCGTGACGTCCGGGAGAACGATATTGGCGCCACAGATGATCGCGTCCGGGTCGAGCGAGGCTTCGCCGTATCCAGCACTGTCCGGGATGTATTCGCCTGGCGACGTTGAGAACTCAGTGATTCCCATGAAGTCGATGAACGGCTGAAGATTATCGAGCACCTCGCACGGCTCCCAGGAACGCATTTCGGTCGCGACGGGGTCGCCACCCTCGGGGCCGTTTCCGTTGCCGTCGCCGTTATCGCCGTCAGGCGAGCACCCGGCCAGCAGTAGTGCGGTCATGCCGAGCCCGGCCATCGCCTTGATCGTTCCGCGTGCCATGCGTTCGCAATCTCCTCTGTGTTGGATTCAAGAGGGTCGCCGTATCCTGCGGCAACCGGGTAAATACCATGACGGCCGTCCCCGGCCGACTCGGACCGCTGTTACAGATCGTTCTCGTATGCAGAGGTCTCTTGGACGTTGGTGTCCTCGGCTTCTTCTGAGAGATCCGCAGAATCGTTCAGGGTCTTGACCATCCCCGTCAGATCCTTGCGCAAGGCCTGGAGGTTGTCCCAAGTCAGCTTATGAAAATCCCCGTAGGCTTTCCTTGCCTGCTCGGAGCTTTCCAGCAACCCGAAGCCCGGTTCCACACCGAGGACCTCACCCGTCCTCATTTTGGGAATCAGCACGTCCTCGATGTAATCGAGTTGCGCTTGCGCAACGTCACGGAACGCCCGTAGGGCTTCAGGATCGAGTACACGCGCCATGGTTCCTCCGGGGTAATCAACGTGTTTGCGTATCGCCTAGGGTCCTGGTTTTCAGGTTAGCAGGGGCTCGCAACCCGTACAGTCCCGCCAATCTACAGCGAATGACCAGCTCAGCAAGGCAGCGCGTTCATCCGTCTTCGCCTGTCGGGGATATGCGGTCGATGATGCGGTTCGACTCGGTGCAACATCCGGTCGGGATCGATCATGACTGATCCTCTCCCGCGCTTCGCGCGACCGCCCGATTGGCCTCGATCGCGGCCCCGTCGCGGAACGCCACGGCGGTGTTCCATGCCTCGACCATCGCGGTCGAGAGCGCCTGTGGACAGCGTGCCGCAGGGTCGAAGCCGATTACGAACCGGGTCGAACCGGCCTTCGAAGCGCTGCTCGGTTACGCGTGCGGTGACTTCCTGCAAGGCGATCGCCTGAGCGGTCAGTGCCGCAAGTTCCTCAGTGGACGGAAGGGCCTCGACCTGCGCCATGGCAGCGTCACGCATGCGCGGCGAAAGCGAGTCGGCCGCTTCCCGCTTGAAGGCGAGCTGTTCCTCGTGGCTGCCCTGGGCCGGGTACTGCCAGCGGGCCGCGATCGCGGCGGCGTCCTCAGGCGAGCCGCCAGGCATAATGGCGGGCGGCGGTGGCCTGTACGCGGCTTCTCGGGCTGTAGCAGAGCTCCGGGTGTCGTGTTCCCAACGCGAATTCGTCGATGAACTCGAACAGATCGTCGTGCAGATGACGCAGCCGCTTCGCGGGAGCAGGCTCGAGACCGGCTACCGACCCGTTGACCCGGCTGAGGAGGAGTCTGGCCTTCAGATGGTATGTGCCGATCACGAACCATTGATCGGCTTCGGAAGGGTCGATGCCGTTCCGGGAGAGGCGTTTCGGCAGCGCGTCCTGCTCATCGAGCATGACTTCTTCAGTGAGGAAATGCAGTGTTCCCAGAGCCGAGGAGGACACGAGACGGTGAAGCCGCCATAGCGGCTCAGTCGGGTTGCTGATCAGCTGGATCTCCCCCGGCTTGCTGACGTAGACGCCCAGGCGGGCGAAGTCCCAGTCCTGATCCACGCGTGTGGCTTTGCGGACATCGACGTTGACCTCGTCCAGCCTCGCGAGTTTTGCGGCGACTGAGCGTTCGGCGGCTCCCGGTTCCGTCTCGCTCCAGGCTTCGGGAATTTGAGGGCTCGGATCGGCGTATTCGTCGGCCCACTGGTGCTCGAGCCGAGCCAGTCGTCTGGCATCGATGAGCCCCTGCTCCAGGAGAAACCGCATCCAATCGTCTTCCAACGCAGGAGGGACGGTCTCTGATTCAGGATCGGCGACGATCAGCATGTACTTGGGACCGAACACATACTCCTTAAGGAAGCCGGAGATGTCATCGGCAAGTACTCGGAGGCGCAGACGGCCCGACTTGAGGTCCCGGGAGCTGATCGCCGCTATGACGCCCTGTGTTCGATGGACATAGAGTCGAGTTTCGGCGCACTCCCGAAGCGAATCCATTGAAAGCGACCCTCGACCTGTAGGCCTCATTCATCGAAATCGTCTTGAACGTCTTCTGTGTTCTCGATTTCTTTCGACGGCACATGCCTGACGTCGCCAAGACTGAGGCGCTCGCTAAGCTCGTAGAGATTGCGCAGGACTTCCGGGACAGCCCGTAGCGCATCACCCTGGATGCCGGGTGGGATGTCCCAGCAGTGGCGAAGGGACTCAGGCAGAGCACCCCTGATTTGCGCCACAGTCTCCGACAGTTCCATATTTTCGTGGATCAGAGCAGGGCTCCGTTCTCGAGCAGGGTTCGCCAGGTGTTCACGTACCTGCCTTTGCGGTCGTGACGATCGTACAGTTCATGCCCGATCACGACTTCCATCAGTTCCGGGTACCGGCCCCGAGCCCGAAATCATCGAGGAGCTCGATCACGTCGACCTCGAAATCCCAGGTCTCGACCTGATCGGGATTCGCGTAGCAGATGGCGTAGTCGTCGCCGTTGAGATAGTAGACGCCGCCGTCCTCGCGATCGACCCGGATCACGGGTTCGCCGAGGAAGCCGGGGATGTCGTCCGGCATGCCCAGATGCTTGTACCCGATGCCGAAGGGGCTGCCGACCGGGCAGCCGGGATCGCCCTCGTGCTGCGCCCAGGCCTCCGCGCTCCGTGATCGACTCCGGCCGCGTGAAGCGAAGGCAGGCCTTGGAGCAGTCGGAACTGGCTGAAGACCGCTGTGAGGTCGTCGAGCACGCCTTCGCTCGGGGCGAGCGGCTCGCCGCCCGCAACGATCACGTCGAGCCTGCGCCTCCTCGATGCCGCGGAGATGTTCGAGCTTCCGATGGATGGCGTCGAGCCCGTCAGGACGTTCCCCGCTCATTACACCACCCGGATGATCACTGAAATGCCCTCGGGCCTTTCACCTTGCTCACGACATCAGCTGGTCGAAAACCATTGGCCACCAGGCGTCTTCGCCGAACGCATTTGGGTCGATGCCGCGAAGAGAAGCCATCAGCTCGCCCGCACGTTCAGCGCGTCCGACTTTGCCCTGGTCCTCCTCAACGAAGATCGCGAATCTATACAGGAATTCGATGAAGCAGCGATAGTTCGAGTTGACACCCTGAACATCCTGGTCGGTGAGATCGAACAGGATGATTTCGCCGGATTTCGGATCCAGCATGTACAGCAGGTCGCGATTTTCAGGGACCGCCCCGATCACGATGAGGGGGATGTCGAGCGCATTGGACTCCGTGGTCAGGCGAACCGGATCGTAGAGTTCGATGTTTCCGGTGAGGTAGGCGGTGTACACGACAGCCACGTCGAGTGGGACCTCGTCACCTTCCGGAAGCGCGGAGGCAGGCATACCCGCCTCGGTCCAGGGCTCACGGGGGTACGGGACCATCTCGTCCTCGCCCCAAAGAGATCGGAATCTCGCTGATGCCACCATGGTGCGTTCCTATCTAACCATCACTCGAGTGCTCGTCCAATCCTGCCCGCTGAAGCACCCGAAACCACGTTTCATCGAACCACTCTTCCTTCGGAGTCGGCTCGGAGGAGTAGATGGTGTCTTCGGGGATCATTTCAGGGTAGCGTGGCCCGAATATGAACTCGATGAAGAAATCGAGCGGGTGAGGCGAAATCTCCTGGATCTCTAGCCATTCGCCATCCACTACGGCGTACTGAATCTCCTCCGGATCATAGAATCCCATCGCGCCGGTATTCGTGTTGCCGGAGAGCGTGAAGTCGAATCCGCCAAGGACGGCCCCGAAGTTCTTCCAATCCCGGGGAACAGGGTCGGTGAATTCCCCGGTCACCTCGTTCAGGTCGGGCCTGCCGTATTCGACGGCAATCTCCCCAACATCGTGGATTCGCAACGACTCGCTGGCAATACCTCCGATGACCGAGTACACGGCCTTCATGTCGGCATGCATCACTTCAGGCAGCTGGCCGACGGGAATCGGGTCGAGGATTTGGATCTCATCGCCAAGTTCGAGCTCGGCCACCGCGGTCTTGAATCGCTCTACACGCTGTCGCAGCAGGTTACTCATTCAACGATCCTCACAATGATCGGGGTGCCCTCGGGTACACCGTTCAGCGCGACCTTGATGTCGCCGCCCAGGAGCCGGTTCGTCCGAGAATCCAACCACATCAGGTTGTCGGCTTTGTCCGCGCCTCCGAGTTGTAGCTCATGGATATGGTCGGGCTCCATGTACTGATCGCGCTTGGTAACGCCCCTGGGATCCGCCCCGCTTGTGCCAGAGTCGAACTTCTTCAGCATCTTCTTCATCAGTGCTGGGTTGTCCTTGTATCGCTCCTTAATTCGCTTCACAGTATCCTTGCGGTACTTCTTCACCGGATTGCCGCGTGGCGGGGGCTTCGTCTTGACGAGCTTGCCGTCTCGGCCCAGAGCGGCCAAGGCTCTTGCCTTCCTCCGGAAGTCGCGCTTCTTCAGATCCCTCGTGAGCCGCAGCTCCAGGACCATAGGTTGCTTGCCGGAGTTGTCCATCGCATCCCTGCCGCCCTTCGAAGTGCGGAAGGCTTTGACATCCTCGAGAGTCGCGCCGATGATCCTCGCGGTAGGGGTGCGGGTGGAGCGATTGGGGCTTACGCGTGGCCTAGCCATTGATCACCATCTCGATTGCCATGCCGATGAGCTGGTCGATGATGATCCCGCTGATGATCTTGAAGATCGGGATCTGCGCGAGCGAGGCGCCGAACGTGACTGCAGCGGTGGCGATGGCCTGGGCGATCTGGAAGGCGAGCATCACCAGCTGGACGATCACCTGGACCTTCAACGCCAGTACTACACCGGCGGCGATGGTCAAGCCGATGTTGATGATGTTGGTTGGATTCGCCGCGTCGGCGATGTTCCGCACTGCAGACTCGGCGTCGTCCCACTCGTCTTTGAAGGCGTCGATCTCCTTGCCGAAGTTGTTTTCCAACAGCGTGGATGCTGCCGAGTTCAACGATTCGATTCGGCCGGAGATCTGGTCGGCCATGCCGGTCCACTCGCCGGCGAGGTTGAAGATCGACTCCTCGTCGGACTCTGGGAAGTCGTAGCCGAGCATGCTCAGCAGGCCGGTGAGTTCTGAGGGCAGTTGCAGGCCCATGGGGTGGTACCTCCTCGATGGACGGAAGTAGGGGTCAGACGCCGAGCTCGCCGAGGAGCTCGTTGAAGATCTGCGCGGTCTCGTCGTCCGTGGCCTGGTGGCGGTCGGCCATCTCCCTCACACACTGCGCGTAGTCGGCCAATTCGTCGATATTGGTGGTGAAGCACTCGCTGAGGGCCTCGGTGCAGGCCTGGTGCGCCATGCCCACCAACATGCCGATCTCGTCGCCACCGAATGCATCGGCGAACTGCTCTAGCGCACCGGTGAACTGGTCGAGGAGCGCTTGAACCTCATCCTTGGCGGCGTCGAGCTGATCGGCGGCCTGACGAAAGGTTTCGGGGTCGATGTCGAAGCTGGGCATGGCTACTTGCCTCCATGGAGCTTCGCCATGACCTCGCTGATCGAGGCGCTCATGGCCTGGAACTGCCGCAGCGAGCGGTCCTGGATCTCGGCGACCGATTCATTGATGGCCTCGAGATCCGGTACGGGCTCGTCAGTCCCCATGGCCTCGGCACGCTCGTCCAAGGCGGCGTTCACCATGCGTTTGATCTCATCGAAGAGCACTTCGGACCCGATGCGCATGATGCGGGGGTCGAACTCGAACTTGTCGATGCGGCCCTCCACTCCGACGGTGAGGCGGAGCAGGCCTTCAGCGCCTTCCACAGTCACCGGTTCGACCTGGTTGGCCTCGGGGGATCTGACGGCCGTGCTCAGGGCGGCGCGGGCATCCGCGAGTTGCTGAGCGATCGCGTCCTCACCGAACATGTGACCTCCAGTCGCTTTTGGGCTATCTGAGGATCACTCATAATATACCGACATTGCAAGCACTTCAGGATGCTGTCTCGCTGGCCCGCCGCCGATGTCGTTCAGTGTCGAGCGAACGGGTGGAGGTCCACTCCGGAGCCGTCGTGAAATCTGATGCGAAGGTACACATCTGAACCGTGGCTGACGCGGTCCTCGAAGGCGAACTGCGTCGACGGGACTTCGATGACCTTGTCCAGGACGATGCTCAAGTCGCCGGAACGGCGCAACCCCTCGGGGGCTTTCTCGACCGACGTGACTCGGTCTGCTGCGAAGCCGAAGCGCACGTTGGCGAGGATCCAGATACCGCTCCTGTGCGGCCCCGTGCCGAGGAGGCGGGCCGCCTGGCATTGCTTGCCATCGCCAAAGGCGATCAGACCTGCTGGACCGCCTTCGAAGCGGCGCAGTTCATTCCAATATGGAGCGCCGCCTGCGATGATGCCCAACGGGCTCGCAAGCTTCGCCACCGCCCACCCGAGCGCAGTAGCGGCCTTCCATGCGGCCGAAGGGTAGCCGCGGATATCGGAGCGGTAGTTCCCGCGGCCGGTGGGCGTGAACGCCCGCAGGGTTTCGCCCGGCTTGAGCCATTGACCCGTCATCAGGCTGCGGACGTCCTCGCGCAGGTCGTATTCGCGACCGGTCATGTTCCCAGCTCGATCAGGAGCTTGTTCAGCGCGTCCGCCTGCTCTTCGTCACAGGAAGCATAGTCTTCCCGGCAGGCGCCGATGCGCATCGAGCTGCCGTCGAACGCCGCACTGATCTCGCCGATGGCCTCTTCGAGCCCTTCCGCGGTGGTGGCGGCGGAGGTAAGGCGGTCGTCGCCGGTGATGGTGCCCCAGATGTTCTGCGCCAGACTGCTTCCGGTGGTCACCACGGGAATGCTCGACATGGTCCTGCCTCCGTCCAGGTGGGGTCGATCGTCGCGCGCCACTTTGCTGGCGCTCATCTACCCGCGGTTCGGCGCACCACTCGGCGCAGGTGCGCGAGGTACCGCTATGCGTGAACGGTCAGGCGTAAAGGTCGTCGCCTTTGGCGAGGCGGTTGATGTCTTGGGCGACCTGCTGGTCGACGACGCCGCCGCTGTCGATCGCGGTCTGGAGCCCGGCGATGAGGCCGTGGAGGGTGCCTCGGAGGTACTGGAGGTTGCGCCAAGTGGTGGCGTGGAAGTCGGCGTATTCGGCGGTGGCGTTCTCGGCCGCGCCGGGGGCGGTGCCGAACGCGGGGGCCTTCTTCAGGTCACCGTCGCTGAGGGTCGGGATGATCTCGTTCTCGAGCTCCTCGAGGAGCCCGGTGAGGAACTGCCGGTAGCGATCGAGTGCGGCCGGGTCGAAAGCGCGCGTGGCCATGCTGGTCCTTTCAGGGCTCATAAACGCTTCGCGCCCATGAGTTCCCGCCTCTAAGCGTAGGGGTCGTCGTCCTCGTTGACGAAGCCCCACATGTTCTCGTCCTCGACCAGGTCGACGTCGGCTTCGCGTTCCTTGTCGTCCATGTTCATCCCGCGCCCCGGTCCGGCACCGCCGCTCATCATCGCGGTGGACCCGCGCGAGCCCGGAACGGCAGCTGCCGCGCCGCCCGTCGCGGCGCCGAGGGCCGCACCGCCGAGGGCGCCGCCGGCCGATGCGGCCGAACCCGAAGCACCAGTGGCGGATGCGCCGCCGAAGCCGCCGGCTCCCGCTCCGAAACCGCCGGTGGTTCCGGTGCTCGCGCCGCCGCTGGCGAGGCCGCCGCTCGGTGCTTCGTCGTCTTCGGCGGGCTCGTCGGGGTTCTCGGCTGCGGGCGGCGGATCGCCGACGGGCGGTTCGAGGGAGGGGTCCTCGCTGGCCATGGGCTGCGCGGAACCGCTGGGCTGCTCCATGGGCGGCGGTTCGAGGTTCATGTACGCGCGGTCGGCGGAGGCCGGGTACTCCTTGTCGCTGCGCACGGTCCGCACGGAGCGGTCCTCGGCGTCGGTGTCGGTGCCGCGCTGGCTTATGTCCTCATTGGACTCGGCTTGTCGAACGTCGTGCGCACCCCAGCTCTGGTCGACGAGGGTCCCGTAGTGCTCCATCGCATCGGCGACGGCGAGCTCTTTGGCCTCCTCGACCGTGAGGCCCTTGGCGGGGTCGAGGCCGTCGCGCTCGATGTTGACGGGGCTGGAGTAGTAGTCGATGTAGTGGAGGATGCGCTCGTCGATGTAGTCGATGATCTCGGTGGCGAGTTCGGGTTCGGCCCCGCCGAGCACGAGCACGTGTTCGGCGTCCTGGCAGGTGTACTGGATGCAGTCGCCATGCCACCACGCGGGCCTGACGTGCACGGACACCCAGCTGTGCCAGTCGCCGTCGATCCAGAACTGCGGTGCCGGGTAAGGGATCTCGCCGGAACCGCCGCCCTGGATCGCGTAGAGCGCCTCCTCGGTGGAATGCAGGCTGGCGACGGTGGCGTCCACGTCGTCGACGAGGTCCTCCACGAGTTCGCGCGTCTGCGAGCAGGCGGCCTCGAATGCCTCGAAGTCGGCGCCGGACCAGCCTTCGGCGAGGTCGCTCAGGTTGGACTTGATCTGCTCAGACCAGTCGGCGAGCCTCCCCGACACCTGCTCGGACCAGGCGCCCCGCAGCCGCTCGAGGGAGTGGGCGTCGGCGCGCTCGGGCCGCACGGCGGCGACGGCGGCGCGAAAGTCGGCCTCGGTCGGGAACGCCATCCCGGTTTCCTTGGGGCGCAGCCGATACAGCTGGCGTTCGACGGGCACCGGGGAGACGAGCTGCTGCCAGTCGTGTTCGGCGGGATGCTCGGTCGGGTTGCCGCAGTTGGGGTTCGAGCAGGCCGGACGCCCGGGGGGCGGCGGGGCGACGATCTCGCCGTCGGCGGGCGGGGGGAGCGGAGCGGCGCCGCCGACGTCCCCGAACGCGGGGGCGCCCATGGCCGGTGCGGCGGCATCGAGTCCGGGGTATGACTCGATCGAGTTGTCGCTCATCGTCATGCACCTCGCGGCTTCGGGGGGTGACCGTTGCGTTCACGGTAGCAACAGGACGTCGGCGATGGAACCGCCCGAAGCACCGAACCTCGCCACCGACAGCGGTGCCTATTTCTGCGGCGAGGGCCCGAAAGCGAGCTTGAGCATCCGCCACAAGGGTTTCCGGGTGACCCAGTAGGCGACCCCGACGGGCAGAACGAAGAGCAGGAACACCATGATCACCGGAGTCAGGTGCTGGGCCGTGCCGGTGCCAGCGGTCCACGCGGTCGGGCGACCCCAGTCGGGGTGGAACGCGGCCGGTTCGACCAGTACCGCGGGCAGCGTCTGCCCCTCCTCGCAACGGCCCCGCACCGCAATGTCGACCTCGACGGCCGCGCCGCCGTCATCGGGCCGGAACTCGCCCGTGCAGACCGTGTCGCCGCTGCCGGAGAGGAACGCGACCTCCACGATCGCGGTCCCCTGCGTCCCACCGGATCCGTCCACCGCGGCCCGGTACTCCGCGAACCGCGCGAGGCTCACGCCCAGGGCCACCAGCGCGGCCAGCGCGAGCCCCAGCATCATGGCCGTCCCGGCCAGGCTCCGTCCCCGGCTCATCGAGGGGGAACCGGGGCTCATTGCCATTTGATCTCTTCGGGGTTGGTGAGCTCTTCGGGGGCGTGGTCCTGCCACAGGTTGGAGAGGCTGTCGGCGATGCCGAGCCCTGCGCCGCCGCCTTGGAAGCCGCCCTTCCATTCGCCGTCGCCCTGGTAGGTGGGGAAGATGCCGGACACGGCCTGGATGGTGTTCTCGGGGTTGATCCCCGAGGCGTACTTCCCGGCGGGCATGCTGATCTTGCGGATCCAGTAGGTGGCGAAGCCTTCCAGCATGTTCGTGATGGAGGCTCCGGCGATCTCGAGGGGGTTCGCCTTGTTGCTGGCCCCTGCCTGGAATCCCCAGGTGAAGGCGGTGAGGGTGCTGGTCAGGGCGGTGCACGCGATCATGATGGGTTTGAGTGCGGCTTCGAAGGTCTCGGCCGTGGCGAGGAGCGACGCGGCGGTGGTGAGGGCGGCGATCCGGGCGGCGGGCTCGCCGACGCCGGTCCAGCATGCGGCGAGGTAGCTGGCGAGGCAGCAGGCCATGATCACGGTGCAGGTGACCAGGAATCCCCAGTAGATGGTGAGGGCGACGCCGAGGGTGATGAGCTGCGCTCCGATGAGGAACGCGGTGACGGCGAGTTCTTTCAGCTGCGCGTTGATCCCGGTGGCGGAGGTCTTGAACGCTTCGGAGTCCTTGCCCGACCAGTTCTCGTCGGTGATGGTGTCGACTTCGGCGCTCAGGTTCTCGGAGGCCTCCCAGTTCTTCTCCCCCAAGCGGATCCAGGCTCCGGCCGCTTTGAACATGTCGCCGGGGTTGCACTGGTTGAGGTAGATCTTGACGGCGAGCATCTGCGCCGAGAGGCCGAAGACCAGGGCCGGGGGCGCGATGGCGATCGCGCAGGTCTTGATGACGCCGTTGTAGTACGGCGACATGGCCGCGCCGGTGTCGTAGACGGCTTCCCCCATGGACATGGCGACCCCTTCCTCTAGTTTCCGCCGAACTCGGTGGCGCAGGCTTCGTCGGCGGCCTGCATGTCCTGGACGCAGCCGTCGAGTGCGGTGCGCATCTCCCGGAAGCATTCGGCGGCGCCGGACATGCATTCGGTGACGGTCGCGGTCGCCACGGTGTAGGCGGCGGCCATCGGGAGCATCACGGCGGTGTAGAGGCTGCGGTCGAGTGCGCTGAGGTCGGGGAGGACGTCGTTGGTGCTCTCAAGGACGGGGAGCACGTTCGCGTCGATGTTCTCGGCCATCTGCGAGACGAAGTCGCAGTCGAAGTTCCGGGTCATGCCCTGCCAGCCTTTCGTTTCATCGCTTCGGTCATCTGCGTCGCCTCGCCGATGACGCTCATGCCGCGTTGTTCGGCCGCTTTCGCCTGCTCGGGCGCTTCGTCCACGACCTGGGTGATCGCTTCGGGGAGGCGTTCGCGGGCTTTGGCGGCGGCGAGTCGCTCCAGGGCCGCGCGGGCTTCCGCCACGAGACTAGTCAGGCGCTGCCCGAGTCCTTCGACACCGCGGTTGCGGGCCTCGGGCCCGATCCAGACGCCGGAGACGATCCGGTCGGAGCTCGCGGTGACGCCGATGTCGCCTGTGGCCGTGTAGACCTCGGCGGTGAGCACGTCCTGCGACGCCGTGGACCGCTTGGCGCTGGAGTCGCGCATCGATTTGAGGATGCCTTCGAGGCCCACCGCGATGGTCCGGTCGAATTCGGGGTCGCGGCCGAGGGTGGCGGCGGGGCCTTGGATGCCGAGCCGGGCCCGCATGCTGGCGGCGAACGCCTCGTAGCCGCCGGAGGCCGCCGTCTGCTGGAGCTGGCTGATCGCGGCTATGCCGTTCGCGAGCGCCTCGTCCGCGTCGGCTCCGGGGCGGGGCAGTCGTCCCACGAGTTCGGTGACGAGGTTGCCGATCACGTTCATGGGCTGCCGGAATCCGGTCGGCGAGATTTCGACGACCACCTGTTCGCCGTCGAGCCGCACCGTCACATAGGCATCGAGGTCGGTGACGGTCTGGTCGGCTTCGTTCATGGGTGCGGCTCACTTCGACGGGGACGGTCGGCGATGGCGGGTCGTCGTAGGAACAGTAGCCGTTACCGGCCGATTCGCACCAGTGCGCGCCTGTTCGGCACGGCCTCGGCGGCGTTCGGCGCCCGCGGTTTCCGGCGGTCGTCATCCCGGTCGGTCGTGGTGGACCGCTCAGTGCTCGGCTTCGGCTTCGGTCCTGCCGTTCTCGCCGTTCTCCAAGGGCCACACGGTGGCTTCGACGGAGCCGACGAGTTCGAGGGGGCCGACGAGGGAGGCGGTGCGGGCGACGGTGAAGTCGTCGAGGGCGAGGAGGCTGATGCCGCCGCGGCTCTGGGCGACGGCGGCGTAGTAGGCGCCGGTGCCGCGGTCCTGGAAGACCCAGCCGGGCCGGGTGTCGGTGGGGATGGTCGGCACTTTGGAGCGAGAGGTGGGGAGGCTGCCCGTGGCGGCGGTGTCGGGCGCGTACGGCGCGCCCGAGTACTGCTGCGGGTGGCGCGGTTCGGGTGCGGTCGGGTAGTCCTGCGGCTCGGGTTCCATGGGGGTCTCCGTGTAGTCCGGCATCTGGTAGCGGGTCGGGTCGCCCGACACCGGGATCGGCGGCGGGTTCACCGGCTGGTCGGGCACGTTGATGAGCGTGCGCATTTCGACCTTCCCCGCAACGTAGCTCACCAACCACAATCCGATGGCGAGGGCGGCGAGGTCGACGCCGACCGCGAGGAGCACGCGCAGGTTGGCGTTGAGCCCGGTGCCGAACTGCGCCAAGGAGAACAGTCCCGCGGCGAGGGCGAAGACGACGAGGCCGGCGAGGGCGCCGGTCATGACGGCGGGGCGGCCGAGGCGCGGGACGGGGGCGGAGGGCCACTTCTCGGAGGCGCGGACGCCGCCGAGGGCGGCGGCGGCGAGTGCGGCGACGGCGAGACCGGCGACGGCGAAGGCGATCGCGGCGGCGGTGAGCCTCCCGGCGATGTCGTCGATGTAGTCCATGGTGGTCTCCGCGAGGTAGGTGCTCGGCCTGGTGGCCGGCGGTGTGGGCTGGATGGAGTTGTGTCGGACGGTGCCGCGTCGTCGGGCTCTATTGTGCGGTGCCTGGCCGCTTCCGAGCGTAGGACACCGGCCTCCTTGAGTTTAGTGTCGGATTGCCGACACGGAGTGATCGCGCCCATCGGATTGCCTTCCGGCGCTGAATGAAGTTCACTGGCTGCTGGCGGCGCTTGCAGTCGCTCTTCGGCCCGACGAAGGTGCGTTCCGTCAGCACCGCGGCATATGATGAGTGGCAAGACCCCAATGGGTTGGGAGACAAGAAACATGAGTGAAAATTGCGTTACGTGAGACTGCAGTGACTCCTGTGACGGAAGGATGGGACTGACGATGATGAGAGAGACACTCTGGACGGTGGCCGCGCACGCCCAGGCCGGCGCCGAGATCAACACGCAGGGGATCATCGGGTTCTTCCTGTCGAAGATCGCCCCGATCCTCCTGGCGATCCTCGGGCTCATCTTCATCGCGCGTTCCAACAAGGGCGAGGTCAGCCGCGTGCTCACCTCCTCGACCATCGCGATCATCGGCATCGCCTTCATCGCCGGAGCCGTGGTCCTGGTCGCGGTCGGCAGCGGCCTGGTCGACGTCCTCTTCAGCTCAGAGGATTAGAGCGACGCACCCCATTGCCCTGAGTTAGGCCGGACGGAGGACGCCCATGCGCTTGCGCACCGACGACGACATCTACCGTGCCCGGCTGCTGTACCTCGGCCCTCCCGGCTACACCCTCCCCGTCCACCTTCCCTACGGGCAGTACGGGGCCTTCGCCGCGCTGCTGGCCCTGTTCATGCTGCTCCGATGGGCCTTCACCGGCGACGTGGACCTCTTCCCCGCCATCGAGATCTCCCTCGCCCTCGTGGCCACCTCGCTGATCTTCCGCTACGTCGACGCCGACCGCCCCGCCACCACCGTGGTCCGCACACTGCTCACCGACTGGAAGCGCACGCGGGAGGCCGGGGACGAGCAGCGGATACCGGCGTTCACGACCCGTTCGATCCGCTTGCGGCCCACACTCGTGGAGCCTGTCCGAACTGAGGAGCGCATATGAGCGGCGAGGATCGCCGACAGCCCGTCGCCAAGTTCTCCGCCCCCCGGCCGCCCGCGCCCGTGCGCGACCGGGAGCGGCACGCAGGCGATCTCGGCGACGACGCCACCGCTCTGGCCGACGCGGTCTTTCGGGCCGAGCCCGTCAAGCGGCAGAGCGCCGAGCCCGGCAACGGGCGCGGCGCGGAGCCGGCCCAGGCGGTCCGCTCGGCGAGCGCGCCCCCGGCGCAGAGCCCGACCCAGCCGAGCCCGGCCGCCACGCCCTCCCCAGTGGAGCCCCATCGCTCCGCTGCTCCTTCGGACTCCGTCCGACACGCGTCCCCACCTGCGCCGACGACACCGCCGTCGGCGAGTCGTCCACAGGCTTATCCCCAGGGTTATCCACAGAATCCGGGGAGTTATCCACAGGGGTATGCACAACGTTACCCACAGGCACCTACCAGCGGAAATCCACAGGGTTATCCACAACACAACGGCAGTTATCCACAGTCGGGGCAAAGTTATCCACAGGCTGTTGACCAGCGACGCGGGAAAGTTTCCACAGGTCGTACGGCAGCTGAACAAAAGGGTGCACAAAGGGTGCCGGGCCAGGACCTCGTCCCGGTCAAGCAGGCCCGCGCCGAGGCCGCGGTGCTCGACACCACCGACCAGAAGCCGACCCGCGTCAAGCCGCTGCCCAGGGACAAGGAGAAGCAGCCGCTCCGCGAGCTGAGCCTCACCGAGATCGCCGGACACGCCACGTTCACACCCGCCTCGGTCACCGCCTGGTACAAACTGCCCGGCGTCCGCTGGTCCTTCCGGCCCGACCTCGAGCGCGAGGCGCTCATCGTCGCCATCGCCGAGCAGTTCGCCGGCCTCGCGGGCATGCGCGTCCACCTGCGCCGCACCACCCGCCCGTTCCCGGCCGACCAGTGGGCCCGCACCGTCGACAAGTACACCGCGCGCCCGCTGCGCACCGTCCCCGGCGGCACCAGCTGGGCCGACCACCTCGTGGCCGCCCAGCGCCACCTGCAGCAGCTCTCGCACGCGGAGGGCGAGACGTTCCTCGGCATCACCTTCAGCCGCCGCGGCGCCCTCGACCAGCTGGGTGAGAAGGTCGGCCGCATGTTCGGCCGCGGCACCAAGCTCTCCGAACGCGAGAAGATCGAGAAGCGCAGCCTCCAGTTCGACGAGGTCCTCGGATCGTTCGGCGTGCGCGCCCGCCGAGCCACCACCGCCGAGCTCGAATGGCTCGTCTACCGGTCGGTCGCCCTGGGGATGTCGCCGCCGCGCCTGCTCTCGGGCTCGAACAGCGAGTGGGAGTCCGGCGACGTCCTGGCCCTCACCGAGTCGATCGAGCGCTACCGGAGTCCTTACGGCTCCACGGTGAAGCTCGTCAACCGCCTCACCGGCGAGGAGAAGCACACCGCGGTCCTCACCGTCGGCCGCATGGAGGAGCTCGAGATCCCCCAGCGCCACGAGCCGTGGCTGCACTTCCACGAGCGCTGCCCGTGGCCCGTGGAGATCTCCAGTCGCATCGACATCCTCGGCCCCGGCGAGGCCTTCCGCGACCTCGACCACCGTCTGCGCCTCATCCGCTCCCAGCAGCGCGACTACGACGAGCACGCGATGGACGCCCCGCCGGAACTCCAGCGCCTCGCCGAACGCGCCCTCGGCGTGGGCGACGAGATGACCACGGGCCTGCCGATCGACGCCGCGCGCGCCCACGGCTGGCACCGCATCGCGGTCACCGCCGACACGAAGGAGGAGTGCCTGGAGCGCGCTCGCACGCTGATGCAGATGTACCAGCGGGACATGCGCATCAGCCTCCAGCACCCGAAGAACCAGGACTGGCTGGCCCGCGAGTTCATCCCGGGCGAGCCGGTCGCGCAGACCGGGTACGTGCGCCGCATGCCGGTGAAGCTCTTCGCCGCGGCCCTGCCCCAGGCGGCGTCCACTGTGGGCGACCAGCGGGGCGACCTCATCGGCCGCACCGCGGGCACCTGCCGCCGCCCGGTCTTCCTCGACATGCACTTCGCCACCGAAGTGCGCGAGAAGTCGGGCCTCTCGGTCTTCGTCGCCGAACCCGGCGGCGGTAAATCGACGCTGATGGGCGCGATCGGGTACCTGGCGGCCCGCCGCGGCGTCCAGGTCACGCTGCTCGACCCGTCGGGCCCGCTCGCGCGACTGTGCGAGATGCCCGAGCTCAAGCCGTACTCGCGGGTCCTCAACCTCACCGGCTCGGAGTACGGCACGCTCGCGCCGTACGCGCTCATCCCCTCCCCGAAGCGGGAGCACTACGAGGACACCCCCGACGGCCAGCGCGAATACGACATCGCGATCTCCAACGCGCGCAGCGAAAGACGCATGCTCGTGCAGGACATCGCCTCGATGCTCCTGCCGCCGCAGATCCAGCGCGAGGCCTCCACTGCCCGCCTTCTGCGCCACGCGGCCCGGCACGTCCCGGCCGAGGAGGACTCGACCATCGAGGACATCGTCGAGTCCCTGCAGGACGCCGAGGACCACGTCTCCGGCGACGGCGCCGAACTCGCCGCGCTCCTGCTCGACACCGCCGAGATGCCGCTCGCGAAGCTCTTCTTCGGCAGCCCCGACAAGGGCGTGCTCGAGGACGACACCGCGCTGACGGTGATCACCATGTCCGGCCTGCGCCTCCCCGACCTCGGGATCGAGCGCGAGTACTGGAGCGCCGAAGAGGCCCTGGCCCTACCGATGCTCCACACCGCGCACCGCCTGGCCGTGCGCCGCGCCTACGGCGGGGACATGCACCGCCGCAAGCTCGTCGGTCTCGACGAGGCGCACTTCATGGAGGGCTGGAAGTCCGGCCGCTCGTTCCTGGTGCGTCTGGCCCGCGACTCCCGCAAATGGAACCTCGCGGCGCTGGTGGCGAGCCAGAACCCGAAGGACATCCTCGGGCTCGACGTGCAGAACCTGGTCTCCACGGTCTTCGTCGGCCGCATCGCGGAGGACCGCGAGGTGGCCGAGGAGGCGCTGAAGCTGCTGCGCGTGCCCACGGGAGTCGGCTACGAGAACGTCCTCGCCTCGCTCTCCGAAGTGGATGCCGCGGAGACGCAGAAGCTCCCCTACCGCGAGTTCGTGATGCGCGACGTCGACGGACGCGTCCAGCGCATCCGCGCCGACTTCAGCTGGGTCCGCAACCTGCTCGAGTACCTGAACACCACGCCCGGGGAGGCGAAGTGACCGACCCCTCCGCCGATCACGACCTTGCTCCTCCCAAATCCGCACACCGACCATCCGGCTTCGCGAAACGCGCGGCCGGACGACTCGGCCGCGTGCTGCTTGCCTTGACGGCGGCGGCCGGTGCCCTGGTCTTCACACCGGGAATGGCTGGGGCACAAGGCGATGCGGGGGGTTGCACGGACTACGAGTGGCACACTGCTTGGAGCGACTGCGTCGACGAACTGCCTGCGGGGCAGGAACTCCAGTGCGAAGCCGCGCCCCAACCGGCCTCGCCGGACTCTGGTATGGCGGGATGGTTCGCCGAACCGAGCAGGCTCGACAAGAGTGAGGGCATCGGCACCTACAGCGCCTACGGCTACGCGGGCTATCAACTCCCGATGTACGGCTCGCAGGAAATGGCCATCGGCGGCGGCTGCGTTGACTCGGTCTCGATCCCCAACGGCGCCGATACCGCGAACGCCTTGGCGAACATGGAGTTCAACCTGTCCCTGGCGACGGTCGGCGCCGCGAACTCGATGCGACAGGCCGCGTGGGAACCCGACAACATGTGGGGTTGGTCCAACGACTTCATGGAGCAGGGCACCGAGGTCCTGTACCGCCAGATATTCACCGTCTTCGGCGCGGTCACCGTTGGCCTGATCGGGCTTTACCTGCTTTGGCGCTCAAAGCAGGCCGACATGAACAACGCCGTAACAACCGTGGCCTGGGCCGTGCTGATTCTCGTGCTCGTCACCGCCGTCGTGCGCTGGCCGGTTAAGGCCGCCGAGTACACCGACCAGGCCTTGACCATCGGCATGAACCTCAGCACCGTGCTCATCAACGACGACATGGTCGAGGGCTGCCTGCGCGAAGACGGCATGACCCAAGCACGCTACGACGAACTCAAGCGGAACAACGGCGAGGGCTTCTGCATCGACACTCGCTCTGCCGCCGTCGTCGCCTCCGACACGGTCTCCGGCCAGGTGCTCTACCAGAACTGGCTGCGGACCATGCTCGGCCAGAGCGAAGAGGTCACCTTCCAGGAGCGCGACGGCAAGGTCGTCGAGGACGCCGAAGGCAACCCGGTCGTCACTGACTCCAACACCGCCTACAAGTACGGGCCCGCGCTCTTCGCCGCCCAGGCCTTCTCCTGGCAGGAGGACTCCGAGGCGGACGACCCGGGCACTCGCAACGACCTCATCGAGGAGAAGCAGGAGATCTGGCGGAACCTGGTCGCCCAGATCCAGACCGAGGACCCCGAGGCCTACGCCAACATCAGCGGCCAGCGCGCCTGGGAGCGGACGGGCACCGGCTTCCTCGCCCTGCTGACCGCGATCTTCTTCTCGCTCTTCGACCTCACCGCCTCGATCATGATCATCCTGGGCTTCATGATCGTGCGATTCGCGATCGTGGCCCTGCCGATCATCGGCACCATCGCGCTCCTGCGCCCGGCCGGGGGCCCGTTCAAACGCCTGGTCAACACGGTCCTCGGCGCGATCATCAACGTCGCGATCTTCTCGCTGGCCGCAGTGATCTACATCTGGGCTTCGAGTCGCATCCTGGGCACCACCATGCCCGTCTGGCTGCAGGTCGTCCTCATTGGACTCTTGGGCGTCGCCGCCTGGCTGCTACTACGACCCGGGAGACGCATCGCCGGACTCGCCGCCGGCGGCGGCGTGGCCGACTCCTTCCTCGGCAGGCGCACTAGCGAAGCCGAGCGGGAGGCCGAACGCGAGCGCGAGCGCGAACGGATCTCCCGGCGCCGAGACGACGCCCGACCTGAAGAGGTCACCGACAGCGTCCGAACCCCGCGCAGCACTGACACCCTGCCCGAGCAGAAGACGGGAGCCGACCAGCCGGCCGGCACCGGCGGCCCCAGCGGGACAGGCGCGTCCGGCGGTGGCGGAGAGGTCTACCGGCCTTCGAGAAAAGAGTGACCGATGAACCGAGCCCTCCGGATCATCTTCTCCCGCAACGGGATCGTTGTCATCATCCTGGTACTCGTGCTCGGGGTGATCGCGCTGGCCTCGCAACGCCAGCAGACACCGCTCGACGGTGGGAATTCCGCCGATGGCAACTCGACCTCTGAGGCAAGCTCCGAGGCCTTCACCGAGGACGACGGCTTCGCGACTGAGAACTGCGAAGGCGACGACTGCTATCCCGACATCGAATTGCCGCAGGAGGCGGTGGACCGATCGGTCGAATTCGCCGAGGTCTGGCTCAACCCCAACGGGTTCGGTGCTGACAACTGGTACAACTCACTCCTTCCCTTCATCACCGACGAACAGGCCGAGCTGCTGCAGGGCGTCGACCCCATCTCGGTGCCCGCGAAGGAGATCACCGGGGAACCTGTCCCCGAGGGCACGAAGGTCGGCATCCCGATGGACACGGGCACGTTGACACTCACCATGACTGAAAGCTCCAACAACCTGTCCGGGACCGGCTGGCTCGTCTCGGCGATCGACTGGGAGCAGTCATGAGCACCATCGGCGATGACGGGACCACTGCGAAGGAATACTCTCTAGACCCCAAGCCCCCGAAGATTCCCAAGAAGCTTCGTCCTCTCATGTGGACGCTTACGGTGCTCAGCGTGTGCTGCCTCGGTGCGGTCTTCTCGATCGTGCAGTTGCTCTCCGACCAGTCGAACGGTAACGAAGGAAGCGTGACCCTGGCAGGCTGCGGCACCAACGCCACGGTCGACCCGAACGCCGAGTTCCCCGCCATCGACCCGTACAGCTCTGAGCAGATCAAGAACGCCGCCATCATCATCTCGGTCGGGCAGGACCTGGAGATTCCGGCCCGGGGCTGGATCATCGCGGTGGCGACGGCGATGCAGGAATCGCGATTGACGAACCTCGGGCACCTGGGCGACCGGAACGACCACGACTCCCAAGGCCTGTTCCAGCAGCGTCCCTCCTCAGGTTGGGGCACACCGGAACAGGTCACCGATCCGGTCTACGCCTCCACGAAGTTCTACGAGAAGCTCCAGACCATCGACGACTGGGAGACGCTCCCGCTCACCGTTGCGGCCCAACGGGTCCAGATCTCCGCCTTTCCCGATGCGTACGCCAAGCACGAGCCGAAGGCCACGGAGATCGTGAACACTCTGACCGGCGGCGGCGGCCGCGTGGCCGCCGTCGACACCCAGCTCGGCAACTGCAATCCCTCTGGCCAACTCTCCGCCTCGGGCTGGATGATTCCCGTTGAGGGACCGCTCAACTCGGGCTTCAGGACCGCCGAGCGCCCGACCCACAACGGGGTCGACATCGGCGCGCCGCGCGGCGCGACAGTGGTGGCGGCGTCGGCGGGCACCGTGATCACCGCCGAATGCAACGCGAGTCTGTACGGAGCGCCTTACTCCTGCAACCAGGACGGTTCGCCGGAGGTGGCCGGATGCGGCTGGTACGTCAACATCGTCCACGCCGGCGACTACCTGACCCGTTACTGCCACTTCGGTTCTGCGCCACTGGTGAAGGAAGGCGACGTGGTCCAGGCCGGTCAGATCCTCGGCTATGTCGGCTCCTCGGGCCGGTCGAGCGGCCCGCACCTGCACTTCGAGACGCACTTGAACGCCGACCGCAGCCCGGCGGGCGCGGTGGACCCGGTCGACTTCATGAACCAGATGGGCGCTCCGCTCCAGTAGCCGTTGTTCATTCGGCACGGTCAGGACTCGATGCATTCATTGGTGGAGATGTCGCGACGGCAGTCGTCGTCGTGTTGAGCGAGCCCTCGCCTCGTTCCCTCCGATCCTCAGCCCCGGCCGCGCGGAGCTGCGCCGTTCAGTCTCTCCTGCAACTCGGCTCGAGCTTCCGCCAGCGTCGCGACGATGACCGTTCCGAGTCTGCGATATTGCGGGCGCGCACTCGAGTACTTCCATCGCTTTGTCGAAGCAGGGATCTCAGGATCCCGCGAGTCCGGATCCGTTGCGCCGGAAGGACCGCCGCAACTCGGACTTTGGAGACTTGGATAATGAAGAGGTCGGCGCACTGCCCCACCGCGGTGCGCCGACCTCTTCATGCTTTCCCTCTGTTTCCCGCTCAAGCTTCGCAACCGCGGATAATGGATTTCCAGACCGACACGGCCTCGTCGATGATCTTCTCAGCGTGCTTCTCCGCCCACTCGACTTCCAATGGGGCGCAGACGCGCAAACCCGGTTGGGCGGTGTCGAGCCGGATCACCGAACCGAGGGCTTCAGTGCGCTGTTCCCAAGCCCGGGCCATGGTGATCCGAAAGCGCGCTTGAGTTGGGAAGGCTTGGAAGTAGAGTCGCCGTCCGCCGATCACGGCCGCGAAGTGAAGGCCGTCGCGCTCCTCAGCGGCGGACTTCCCTCTGGGCGCATCGCTGCCAGAAGAATTGGCGTTCACAGCGCCACCGCCTCTCGGAAGGCCTGACGCTCATCGAAATGTCGCTCCCAGTCGCCGAGGTATGGGCTGATGGGGCTCATTTGTTGCGTCCCTTGGAAGGGCGTACCCGCGAGCAGCGGTCGAGTCGCGGTTTGGGCCTGCGCGGCAACGGTACGGAGCGGGACCGTCGGATCTTCGATCACGACCTCGCTCTTGGCCATATCGATGCCGAGTACACGGAAGAGCAAGGCGCACATGGTCGCCCAGAACTGAAACCAGCGGTCGGTGAAGGTGGTCGTGGCCATCAGTTGTGCTTGGTGCAGATCTTGGGAACCGGCGATGAACCGCGTCCAAGCGTCTTCGCGGAGCTTGCCGAAGTCGTAGCGGTCCTCGTGGTCGTCTTCCCAGAATCGCCGTCGCGGACGTTTGGGCCGTTCGCTGCCGCCCAGACCGGTCGACATGCGACATCCCTCGGTCCCTTCGGAGGTGGGGCCGGGTGACGGTCGCTTGGCGCGCTCGGGTCGGGGCTGGTTCGGTTCGGCCTGGCGCGGCGGGTCGGGAAGTTCCCCTCGTCGGTGCCTGCCGGTGCGAGTGTCGGGACGCCAGTCGGGTGAACCGAACGGGCCGGGGTCGAGCGGATCGTGCGGGCGTTTACGGTCGATGATCCGCGTGTCGCCGGGCCGGTGCCGCAGATGCGGTGGTTCGTAGCGGGGGGATCGAGGGTCGGATTCGGGGAGCGTCGGGTCGGAGGCCTCTGGGTCGTAGCGGTACGTGCCGGGCGCATTCGAGTCGACATCGGCGGCGTAAACCACCTGCTCAAGGTAAGTGGGAACGCCCGGTCGGCGGTTCTGATTCGCCCCGGAATGGCTGTTTGCGGGCAGCCCGAAATCGAGTATCGTCGTAGTTGCCAAGGGAGCTTGCTCCTCTGGTTCAAGGGGCCGCCCGGTGGAACATGATTGGTAGTCGGTGCCACCGGGCGGCAGATGTACTTCTGCCTCATTCAGTTGGGCGCGAAGCCTCGCACAAGCGGATCAACCGATCGTGAGCCAGAGGCGCGCTGACCAAATGGTGAGCGAACTTCTCCGAGTTGTCAACCTTCACTTACGGCGTGTCGAGAGGTCTCAAGTGGATCACGGACGCAAGATATTTAGATAAGTCCATCTCCACCCGATATCATCGTCACACAACCCTCTTGCACTGCAACGGTAAAGCTGAACGTTTCCTGGTTCAAGGAGGCCTTGAGGGAGATCTCAAAGGTAAAGGCCGTGATGGATGTCTCTGAGGACTCCGCTGGTTCGATCGTGTCGATGAAGGCCGTGAATTCACCGTTTGCCTTGGCCCACTCACTGATCGCCGCGTCGATCTCTTCAGGCGTAACGCCTGTGTTTGCGGCGCAATGGGGTGCAGCTGCAGAGCCAGGCTCTCGTTCGACAACGATCGCACGCATGAAATCGGCGGCGACTGCCTCAGGGTCGACAACCTCGCCAAGATCATCGCCAGATCCTGGCTCTTCGCCTCCAACCCGCACCGCGTTCGAGACGCAGAACGCCCCATCATCTTCCTGGACCGTGATGACGAATTCTTCGAACCGCTGAGTCGCCTCGTGGATGTAGGAGACCGTCCCTGCCACCGTGGTTCCATCCACGCCAGGCACCGGGTCTCCGGTCTCGAGGTCCACTCGGGTGATTCCGCCAAGCTCAGCGTCGTATGCCTGGCGAATAGCATCAAGATCGGAAGGTGTCAGCTCAGGAGAGGCGCCTTCACAGAGAGTCGCCTCGGCCCGTTCCAAGTCCTGGTTCGATCCATAGCGAAGGTATCGCCAGGCTGCGTTGTTTGCGCTGGAGGCGGCTTCATCACGTGGGTCAACATTGGCAGGGTTGCCGCTCTCGGCAAAGCTGGGAGCAACCCAGCCGCCCAGGGCGACGACGATGGCCCACGCTCCGGCCATCGCACCGACTCGTCCCCACTTCCTTGGCGGGTCGGCGAACTCAGCTGCCTCGGCCTCGTCGACCGCCACGACCCGGTATTGCCTCCCGTCCGCGCTGCGGACCGTGGAGGCGCGACTGACGCGTCGCGGACCACGTACGTTGCGAACGACACGCCGGAACAACCTACCCATGACCACACCCTATTGGACCGCCCCCACAGACCTCAACCAAAGGCTGTTCGGATCCCCCTGGAGGGTCCTCGACTCCGGCTCCCAAACCCTGCCCAGCACCGCAATGATCACGATTTCCGCGTGCCTGCGCTATACGCCCCAAGCGTCACAACCAGGCCCTCCACGCAAGCACGTGACCTCAGTCCGCCCGGTGTCGTGTACCCGACACTCTCGAGCGAGGACGAATGATTGAATCCGTCGCATGTCCTCCCCGATAGTTGTAGCGGTCATTGCGGCCGTGGCTTCGGTTATCGCTGCCATAGTGGCGGGCGTGTTCGCCAACATTTCACGTCGTGAGGAGGTGCGACTCCAACGCACTAACCAGTCCTTCGAGCGAATCGCTGACACCAAGCGAGCGATGTATGAGCCCATCGTTCGGCTGCTCGACCGCATGTTCACCTCTGACGAAGTGCCTACACCTGAGGAGCTGGAACATAAGCGCGAATTCGACACCTGGCTGAACGTCTACGCCTCCGATGGTGCAGTCCGGGCCTATTCGCGATTCATGATGGCGCTACCGCATCAACCACCTGCGGATATACAGTTCCGGCTGTACGCCGACTTCTTGCTGGAGATCCGTAACGACGTCGGGCATCCCGACAGCTCGATCACCCGGATGGACGTCTTGGCAGGACGCATGGGCAACCTCTCCGACCTGTCGAGCCTGACCGAACCGAATCTTGACGTGGTCTGCAAACGCCTCGCCTGGACACCTCCCTGGTCATAACCGAAGGCAAGGCTGCGGCCAGCTGCTGGGCGAGGTCTTCGCCGAACGCCGGGCACCACCGAGAGGACGATCTCGGCCTGCGCCAACAGGTCCGGGAGCGCTGCGACCGGTTCCAGGCCCGCCTCGGCGGCGCCTTCGACCGCCCACCTCACTCTCCGTTCCCGGCCCTCCACCAGCGAGCCGTCTGGACCAGGATCGAGAGGGCGATGGTCGCCATCGCGGGGATCAGCCAGAGGAGGCCGGTCGCCGTCACGGGGATCGATCCGATGCCGACCAGGATGCCGAAGCACACGAACGGAGCCGCTGCGGTCACCGCCGGGATCAGCCGCAGGTACGGCCGCTGTCTGCGTCCGCAGATCGCCAGCGGCACACCGACGAACAACCCGTAGACGATCGCGGACAGGATCCAGGCGATAGGCCAGAAGAGCGGCCCGGCCCAGGTGTCGTAGACGATCACGACGGCTACGAACTCGGCGATGACGATGGTGGCGAACACCGCGGGCCACACCAGCAGGCACGCGAGCAGGTGAAACCAGAGGGGAAGGCGAGCCTTGGGCCGCGGGGGCGGGTAGGGGCCGGATCGGACCTGCATGGGAGGTTCGCCGGGGTGGCGTTGCACTGTGCTCATGAGGCTGTCGCCTCCTCGGTTGCGCTGAGGCGGTTGCCGTTCCGTGAGGGCCCGCCGGCAGGAGGCGCTCGGGCGCCCGTCAGCACCGTCTCCGCAGCGTGGCAGCGGCGGTGACCCGCCGGATGGGCGCGGTCACCCTACCCTGGGTTCATGAGCACCCACTCAGAGTCGGAGACCGGCGTTTCGGTCCCGTTGGCGCGCACTGGGTCGACCGGCGACGACTTCATTGAGCCGTTGGAGGCCAGAGACGTCGCCGTGCACCGGCGGATCGAGGCGCGGTTGCGCGAACGGTGCGGCGTCGATACGCGAGCGGTGCGGGACTGCTTCGTGTGGAACGGGCTCCAGTCCGAGATCGGGGCCGAAGGCGGGCCCGAGCTCGAGGAGACCTACCTCGCGCTGGCCGGGGCCGAGTTCGCGGCGCAGGCGGCGCGGACGAGGCACGGCTTCGACCGCGCGCTGCTGTGCCTCTGGGTGCACCACAGCTCGGTGCGAGCATGGAACCACACGTACCGGGTGGACCTGCTCACCAAGTGCATGATCCGGTTCGCCAAGACCGTGCGGGAGCCGTGGGGCCTCGACGCCGAACCGGACGAGCCCGTCGCGCTGGCGCTGCGCCTGTGCGACCTCGTGCGCGCCGAGATCCTCCTGGAGGACCGGCTCAAGACCGGGTCGCGACTTCGCTATGAGACCGCGCTGCGGGAACTCCTCGCCGGGTACGCCGGCCTCCTCGAGGAGACCGAAGGGCACACCGACCCGATCAGCGGGTACGTGCGGGACGAGGTGTGCATCCGCAACGAGTACCACTCGGCGCTGCACCGGGCGAATCAGGCGCTGGCCGTCGCGTCCGGCGGGCAGGCGCCGAAGTACGAGATGCGCAAAGACCTGCAGCGCTTGGCGAACGAGTGGCAGTTCTCCTCGGTCGAGCTGAGCAAGCTCAACGCCCACCGGCAGGCGCTGGAGCGCCTGCTGGCGTTCCTGGGCCGGGCGCCTTTCAAGGACTCGCGGCGGTGGATGCGGGTCGACGAGGGCCGGATCGTGTACCTGTTCCCGTTCGGGGTGACCGGGCTGGACTACGTCGCGCTCACCTCGCGGCTGCGGCATTCGCTCGAGCGGCGGGTGGACTCGGATCTGTTGCGGCCCAACGCGATCCATGACCACTTCACGTACCACGCCGACATCTGGGAGCCGCGCCTCGAGACCGACAAGCGGTTCGACGGCATGGAGATGTCCCTGCCGAACGTGCTGCTGCGCGTCGACGACGAGACGACCGAGGAGCTCGCCGCGTCGATCCGGTTCTCCCCCATGGGCGTCCACTGCCTGCGCCTCGAACGCACCCTCACCGACGTCTACCCCGGCGAGCTGCACGCCGCGATGTTCCGGGCGGCGCGCGAGCACGGGACCATCGACGTGCGCTGCGGCGACTCCGATCGCACCTGGGACCGCCTGTCGCGATTCGCCCGCGACCTCCTCCTCGAACAGCTGCCCGCGCATCTCGCGACCGACGAGGAGGCGGAACGGAAGCGGCATCACTTCGAACCCGTTGAAATCCATAGGGGACGCTCCCATGTGCTCATACGGGTGCTGCGCGCGAGCGAGCGCAAGCACGAGTACGGCCCGCACGTCAGCAACGGCGGCAGCGAGATGGTGCAGGACGGCCGCCGCCTGCTCACCCTCGTCGGGTCCTCCGTGCTCTTGCACGCCGCACCGGACGCGAAGGAGTCGCTGTGGGACTGGGTGCGGCTCGCCGACGACCACAGCAAGCAGATCTGGAACCAGCGCAACCAAGGCGACCTGCTCATCTCCACCGAGAACACCACCGTGATCGCCGCGCTCGACGCCCCGAACTTCATCTCCGGCGACCTGGAGGCCGTCGCCGAGTTCACGGCCTGTCTCAGCGGCACGCTCGCCGCCTGGAACCACCAGCTCGACACGTACCGGGCCAGTGTCACCGCCTCCATCGCCGCCTACAACACGCCCGGCGCCGACCGGTCCGCGCATCTAGAGGCGATCAAGGCCTCCCGGACCCGGATGCTCGGCTTCGAGAGCGAGACCCGGCAGGTGATCTCGCTGCTGCACTCGCCCTCGCTCCTGCGCTCCCCCTCGAACGCGGCCGCGCTGCGCCGACTCCTCGACGTCAGCGGCGTCGACGAGCAGCTCGAGACGTTCGAGGCCGGGCTCGGCGAGGTCATGGCCGACCAGTCCGAGGCGACTTTGCAGCGATGGGAGGGCGACCGGCAGCAGCGCATCCGCGACTCCCTCACCGCGGCCGTCTCGGCGCTCAGCGTGTGCGCCGCGATCAGCATCTGGCAGGCCGCGGGCCTGTGGACGCCGCTCGGCTGGAGCGCGGTGACGGCGGTCGTGGCGGTCTGGGCGGTCGTCTACGTGATGCGCCGCTGGGTGTCCTACTACGGCGCCTGGGCGACCGCGCTGCGGATCGTCACGGCCCCGGTGGTGCTCGTGCGGCGCTGGCGCGGCCGCCGCAAGTCTGCGCGAGTGGCCGCCTGAACTGCCGTTCCTTGAAATACTGGGCTCCTGGTGAGGGGGCTCGGATGAAGTATCGGATCGTGGAGCAGACGCGGCCGGGCGGGATGCTCGCGCAGGTGTACCGCGAGGTGCTGGTGCCCGCGTTCCCGCCCGAGGAGCTGGAGAGCGAGGAGAGCCTCGCCGAGACCCTGGAGACCGGGCTCGGGAGCCTGCTCGTGGCCGTCGACGACACCGGCAGACCGGCAGCGGCGGCGTTCGGGCACTGGTGGGAGGCGTCGCGGGTGCAGATGCTGGCGAATCTGGCCGTCAAGCCGGGCACGCGGGGGCACGGCCTCGGCGGACGGCTGCTGCGGGACGCGGTGGACGCTTGGAGGGAACGCTACGACCCGTGCCTCATCGTCGCTGAGATCGAATCACCGGACGCGCGCATGGTGCATGAGGACTACGGCGACCCGCGCCGCCGCCTGGGCTTCTACGAGTCCGCGGGCGCGCGGGTCCTCGACCTGCCGTACTTCCAGCCGGGCATCGGCGGGGCTTCGCGGCGCGTCCAGGGGATGCTGCTGCTGGTGATCCACGCCGACCCCACGTTCACCCCCGAACGTCTGGACCGCTTGTCCGGCAAACTGTTGCGCGCGTTCATCACCGAGTACCTGGCCGCCGCCGAGGGGGAGCCGGCGAACGACTGGGACGCCAAGGCGCTGTTCAGAGCGTTCGACCGCGAGGGCGGCATCCCGATGGGGCGGTGGGGAACGCGCCCTTAGCGGCACTCGCCGACGCGACGGGGGTTCCCCGGCCCGCATCGGTGCACTACAGTCGCTCCCAGTGCGCCAAGCCACACCCCCCGCGAGCGAACCGACTTGGAATGATCGAGCCACCCGCCACTCCCGCCTCGCCCGCCAGGGCCTCCGACGGCCGCGCCGCGCGGGCCGGCTGCAGCGCCGCGGGCGCTGGAGAGCGTCTGCCCGACATGCGGGTCTTCGCCGGTGACGCGGATGCTGCCGCGCGGGTGGCGCGGCCGTGATCCCCGCTTGCCTCTCGGCGGCGCTCACGGCCTTCGTGTCGGCGTTCTTCCCGATCACCCCGGTCGAGCCGTACCTGGTGGCGCTGGCCGCCGCCACCGGTTACAGCCCGATCGCACTCGGCGTCGCGGCCGCGGTGGGTCAGACGATCGGCAAGACGACGCTGTTCCTCGGCGCGCGCGGGGCCATCCGGTCGACCCGCCTGCGCCAATGGCTCGAAGCGGCGAAACGGCGCCGGGGACGGCAGCGAGCCGCCCGCTGCGCAGAGGCCGCGGTCGCTCCGACGGCAGCCGTGGAGGCCCCGGCGAACCCCGCGGCCGAGAGCGGCGCAGGTCGGACCGCCGCCGAGTCGGGTACCGCTCGAACCGCCGTCGACACCGATACCGCCGCAGGTCCGGCCGTGCGCGGACGCCGCACCGGCCCGTTCGCGGCGCTGGTCGCGACCGGCCGCAGGCTCCTGACCCTCCTCGACCGGCCCGCGCTCGCCGCCCCGGTCCTGCTCCTCAGTGCCACAACGGGTTTCCCACCGCTGATGGCCACGAGCATCTGCGCAGCCGGGACCCGCATCAACCTGCCGCTGTTCGTCGCCGCGTGCCTCATCGGCCGCTCGGTCCGCTTCATCGCCATCGCCTATGCGCCGCAACTGGTCTTGAGCTGAGACCAGCTGAACGCGTGCGTCAGCGGTGGCGGTCCTCCAGGTAGCGCATCAGGTTCGCGGCGGACTGCTCGAGCTTCTCGTCGCCCGCGATGACCTCGCGGAGGTCGTCAGGCCGGCATGGGCGGCGGTCGGCGAGACGGGCGATGTCGAGGAAGTGCGGGGCGATCCCGGTGCGGCGGTATGCGGCAAGCTTGTGGTGGCCGTCGATGAGGAACGACGCGCAGTCCTGCTCGTCGCCGGGCGGCTCCGAGCGGATGATGACCGCGAGCGGGCGGTCGCCGTCCTCGATGGCGTCCACGTACCCGGCGATGGTCTCCTCGTCGCGGGGCGGCCAGGCGTCGGTGGGGATGACGGCGGTGCCCTCGGTGCCGATGGGCTCGTACGGGTACCACCACGCGGTGCCGTTGTCGCCGAAGGGTTCGATGTGGACGTTCGCGTCCCGCCAGATGCGCACCCCGTAGTGGCCGGGCTGCAGGAGCCGGAGGATGGGGCGCGCGAGGTCGACCGGGTCGGTGTCGCGGGTGGCGTAGCGCAGACGGGAGCGCAGGTCCCAGAGCGAGTTGCGGAAGGTCGCGTCGCGGGTGCGGATCGCGAAGCGGTCGATCGAGCCGGAGCCGGTGTAGCCCTCGACGATGAGCGGCCGCCAGCCGATGCGGAGCGCGCTGGCGCCGTCGTGGCCTCCCACGGAGAGGGTGCCGTCGCCGTCGCGCACGTCGAGCACCCGGTATCCGAGGGACTCGGCCAATCGCGTGATCATCTGCTCCTCCGTCCAACCGCTGACCGCCGCCCGCCACCGCGACGAACCCGTCATTTCGGGCGACGCGACACGTCCCTCCAGCCTAGTACCCCGCTGCGACGCGCACGAACATCACCACGGTGAGCTGGGCATTGACTCACGCGTGCATGGCGGTCGTGATTGCGGGGTACCCCGATTGGCACCGTTGCAACTACAATGAGCGGCACGACCCCTCATCACCCCTGGAGGGCAGACCATCGGCCGCCCCGCCGGGTCCGCCACCCCGTTCCGCTCGAGATCATCCCCGACGCCCCCGCTCGAACACTCAACCTTAGGAGTACGCCTATGAGCTATCCCCCCGCTCCCCCGCCCCCTCCCGGCCCGCCGCTCGGGTCCACCCCCGAGACCATGCCCGGTTCCACGAAGGGCGCCGTCGTGCTCCTGTGGATCCTGTTCGGCTTCGGCATCTGCGGCGGCGCCCTCTCGGTCTTCGGCTACGCGGCCCTCGCGGCCCTGGAGGACACCGGCGACGTCTCGATCCCCTCGGCGTTCATGCCGTTCCTGGTCGCCTCGATCATCCAGATCCTGGTCTGGACCGTCCTGCGCGCCGTCTTCGCCGTGCGGATCGCCAAGCGCAACGCCGGCGCCCGCAAGGGAGCGATCATCCTCGAGGCCGTCGGCGTGGGCCTCTCGCTCCTGTCGTGGATCCTCACCCCCGAGGTCGAGGTCACCGGTGCAGCCGACGCCGGCGGCAGCGCCGCGAGCGGCGCGATCGGCGCGGTCATCGGTATCGCCTTGGCCGCCATCATCATCGGGCTGCTGTCCACTGCGGACTCCAAGCGCTGGTGCAACGAGTAGTACGGAAGCGCTGCGGCCGCTGGGCGGGTTCCGTCCGGCGGCCGCGCCGTGCTTAACGCGTTGCCGGAGTCGGCACGAAGGTCCTATGGTGAACCCCGAAAGTGAGGGTTGCTCCGTGACCAAGTTGAACCAGATCATCGCGATCGAGAAGAGCGTCAAGGCGAAGGCCGCGCGTGCGCTCGGCGACGCCGGGCGCGAGCTCGCGAAGGCACCGCTGCTGTCCGGCATCTCCCGGACCTACCAGCCGAAGGACGAGGAGGGCGAGCAGCTCCCGCCCGAGTCGACGAAGGTGCAGCGCCGCGTCGAAGCGCAGCTGCGCGAGGTCTCCGAGGCGATGACGCGCCTGTTCGACGTCACGGCCACCAAGGACCGCACCAACGCCATCGCCACCGCTGACATCACCGTGGACGGCGAGGTGCTCGTCGCCGACGTCCCCGTCACCTATCTCCTGTTCCTGGAGAAGCAGCTCGGCGAACTGCAGGCATTCGTGAAGGCGCTGCCCGTGCTGGACGCGGGCGAATCCTGGACGTACAACGACGCGTCCGACGCCTTCGCGACCGACCCGGTGAAGACGGTGCGCACCAAGAAGATCCCGCGCAACCATGTCAAGGCCGAGGCCACCGAGGAGCACCCGGCGCAGGTCGAGGTGTACTACGAGGACATCCCGGTCGGCTACTGGACCACCGTGAAGTTCTCCGGCGCGGCCCCCGCCAAGCGGGTCGCGCAGCTCTCCGAGCGGCTCGAGAAGCTCCAGATCGCCGTCAAGTTCGCCCGGGAGGAGGCCAACGGAACCGAAGTCGTCGACGAGAAGATCGGCGCCAAGGTCTTCGGCTACCTGCTCGGCGAATAGGCACACGGACTCCCCTGTTTTGAGCGACAGGGGTGGCGCGAATCGCGCCGAAACACACTGAAATTGAAGTTCAGGTCGAATACATCGCGGTAGAGGTGGGGGTTCGAGTCCCTCCCCCGGCACCACAAGTCGGGGTGGCCCAATCGGCAGAGGCAAGCCGCGAAAACTGAGACTCTCGCTCCAGCTTCAGTATTCGCCACGCCGCGCGTATCCGCGAGTAGTTCCTCTGGGACATCTAGGTTGGGGGTTCGAATCCCTCCCGCCCCACCACATGGGGCGGTAGCTCAATGGCAGAGCGCGATGCTAGCAGCAGACTCAACGGCTACCGCAGATCGCAGCGGCCACTATGTGGCACAACGCGGCCCGGGATGGAGGTCAACCACCCGGGCCGCACCAATGCCCCCGGTTGCGGCGGCGCGGCATCATGGTCGCTATGAGCCACAACCGAAAGGGCGATGCCGTGTAGGCCGCCCGCGCGAGTACGCGCACAGCAGCGACGCCGCGTCCAACCCGCGACGAGCCGGCCGCTCCCCCGAATCCCCGGCGCCTCGAGCACCCTGCAAGGTGCGATCACGCGCCTCGAACTCGACGATCCCCGTTTCAGCCCAGACGAAGTCGCCTCGGCGTTCCGGGTCTGGCACCGAGTGACCAGTGGCCCGTCCCGACGCGCCCGCGACCACGCACTCCACGCTGACTGCGAGCGCTGCAATCCGCCGAGCCGCGACGTCCTCGAACTGGCCCTGCACCTCCTGCCCCGGCGCTCCGCACAGGAGCTGCGGCACCTCGTCGCACCGCTCGACGAACGCTTCCTCCGGCTGACGATCCCGCTACCGAGCAAACCCCCCGGGCGGCCGTGGTGGACCTTGCGCACCTAGAAACGGCGCCACCGCAAAACCGTGCACCGCACCCAGCACGGCAACGCCGCTCCAGCCCGACCGCCAGGGCAGGCCCGACAATCCCGGTAGGGCTGCCCCTACCAGTGAAATGCCTGCTCGCAGGGTCGTTGCGGCGCTCCGCGCGGACGAGGATGAGACACATGAAAACGATCTTCAAGCAGCTCGGCGCCGACAGTGCGTACCTGCTCTCCTCGTTCCCGATCGCCCTCCCCGCGTTCATCATCACCGTCGCCGGCTTCGCCGCCGGCCTCGGCACCGCCGTCGTCTGGATCGGCGTCCCGATCCTCGCCGCGACCCTGTTCGCCATGCGCGGCCTCGCCGCCGCCGGCCGCAGCCAGCTCAGCGCCGTCCTGCGCCAGCCCGTCAACCGGCCGCACTACCAGCGCGCCCCCGAAGGCGCTTCCGCGCTCCGCCGGTACCTGACGCCGCTCACCGACGGCCAGTCGTGGCTGAACCTCCTGTGGGGCCTGGTCAACTTCCCGCTCGCCGTCGCCGGGTTCTGCGTCGCCCTGAGCTGGTGGGTCGCCACCGTCGCGGCTCTCGCCTACCCCCTGTACGCCTGGGTCATCCACCGCTCGGTCGGCGAAGGCGACGGCCTCGAGTACGCGACGCGCTGGCTCGGCTGGGGCGACTCGTACGCGGCGCTTTCACTCCTCGCCGTGCTCGGCGGCCTGGTCATGGCCCTGCTGCTCCCGCTGGTGCTGCGCGGCTTCGCGATCACCCAGGCCGCGCTCGGCCGGGGCCTGCTCGCCTCCCTCACCGAATCCGACGCGCCGTACGGCGGCCCGACCCGCGCCGTCTCCCTCGACACCGAGGTCACCCGCGTCCAGGAACGGCTCTCCGCCGCATAGCGGCCGGCATTCCAGGAAACCCCGACCGGGCGGCCGCCTCACGCGGCCGCCCGGTCGCCTTCGGGCCGGGAACGGTTTTCAGCGGTGCTAGGTTGGGGCGCATGGCAGCGCAGCACGGGCACCGGCACGACGACCACTCCGCCGCGTTCGACTTCGCCGAGGCCGCTCCCCGCTTCAAGGAGCGCGCCGCCGCCGAAGCCGACAAATACCGTCGGCTCGCCGAACGACTCTCGGCCCCAGGGGACGAGGTCGTCGCCGACATCGGGTGCGGGGCCGCCTCGATGGCGTTCGCCCTCGCCGAGGTCCTCCCCGACGCACAGGTGGCGGCCGTCGACACCGAACCCGCCATGCTCGACCTCGTACGCGAACGCGCCGCCGAGACCGGGGCCGCGGTGCGGGCCGCGCAGGCGTCAGTGGACGACGCGGACGCGCTCGCAGCCGCCGTCGGGGCGCCCGCCGACCTCCTGTGGGCCGGGCGCGTCATCCACCACGCCGCCGACCCGCAAGCTGCCCTGGACAACCTGGCCGGGCTGCTCGCCCCCGGCGGGCGGCTCGCGATCGGCGAGGGCGGCACCGCCCCGCAGTACCTGCCCTGGCATGTGGGCGTGGGCAACCCGGGGCTCGAGCTGCGCCTCATCGAAGCCGGGTCGCGGCGCCTCGAAGGCGAAACCCGCGAGCACGGGTCCACGCCGCTCCCGTACGGCTGGAACCTCGCCCTGGAGCGCGCGGGCCTGACCGACGTGCGCGAAGTGAACGAGCTCGACGCGACCCCGGCCCCGCTCGAAGGCGCGGCGCTGCGGCACGCGCTGGAGTCGTTGCGCACCAGGGCCGAATGGTTCGAGCACTACCTCAGCGACGCCGACCGGACCGCCTGGGCGAGACTCCTCGACGAAGACGGCTCGGACTGGCTCGGCAACCGCCGCGACCTCCACCACCTGTCGATCGACACGTACTTCGTCGCCGTCAAAGCGGCAACCGCCACCCCGGACTGAGGTCCGGGCTTGTCGCTCGCCCCCGAAACCCGACCAGCGCGCCGGAAAGCGCAGCCGCGCCGTCAGTCCTCGGCGTCGAACGACCCCGAATCGACCTCCAGCGGGAAGAGCCGCTCGAGCGCGGCCCGCGCGTACACCTCTTCCAAGTGGTCGACGCGCGCGAAATCGCTGAGCAGATCGTAGCCGTCGCGCAGGCCGAGCCGCCCGAGCCGGTAGGCCGCCTCGATGCGCCCGAACCAGTGGAAGCAGTCGTCGGAGGCGAGCACCGAGTAGGCCTCGACCCCGACGTCGGGGCTGAAGCAGTGCATCGCCTCTGCCGCATCGATTCCCAGGTGGAAGTCCATGACGGACTCGACGCCCTTCACGATCCGCCACAGCGCGTGCTCCGCGTCGATGACGCTGTCCTCGGCGAGCTGCTCGGCGCAGATGATGCGCAGCCGCACCGAGACATGCGGAGTGTTCGCCAAGTGCCGCAGCGCCATCGAAGCGGCCGAGGGGTGCACGTTCCGCAGGGCGTGGGCGGCGCTGTGGCGCACGTACTCGCTCACCGTCTCGTCGGTGACCAACTGCATCAGGGCGACCCCGGCGGGGCCGGCGGCGCAGTCGACGAGGGCGCTAGCGGCGTCGAGGCGGTATTTGGGGTCCACTGTCGAGTCGGCGGCGATGGCTTCGAGTGCTCGGGCGGCGTCCTCGACGCTGAAGCGGCCCATGTGCTCGGCGACTTCGAGGCGCACCTCTATATCCACATTGGACAATTTGGCTACGGGTGAGAGGCGCATGGCCATGTCCCGGCCGCCCAGGTCGATGAGGTCTTGGATGAGCTGGATGCGCAGTTCGGCGTCGATCGCCTCGTTCTTGATGGAACCCACGAGGTTGCTCATGGCGCGGTCGCGGCGCTGATGCGGGACGGACACGACGGCCATGCCTATCGAAGGCGCGCAGGAGCCGCCGAACGAGCCCGCCGAGCGCTCACGGCCGTCGTCGAAGGCGCCGAGCGCCTCCTCGGCGGCAACCGGAGGCCGGTACGCGCCGCTGATCGCGGCCTCGTAGGCGCCGACCTCGGCCGCGTCGGTGCTCGCTTCGCCGGTGCCGCCCCAGAAGCGGGCGCGTGCGCTCACTGGCTCCGGGTCGGGCTCGTCGCGCATGCGGGCGAGCTGGCGGCGGCGCTGCCAGCAGCCGGTCGCCCAGGTCGCGGCGAGTGCGGGATAGAGGAGGCCGTAGCCCCAGAAGCGGTTCAGGCCGAGAAGCTCGACCACCGGGACGGGGGCGAGCGCGGCGGAGAAGCGGATGGTCCAAAGCTGCACTGCATTGGCGTTCGCCATACGTCGAACCTCGGGTAGAAGCGTTGTCGGCGGGACTTCTGGGTGCGGCTCCGCCGACGACCGCGACGGCGGACCGCCTCGGGCGCCGCGCGGCCTCGATGTGGGATCGACTGCGCTACCAGGCCGCATACGGGGTGCCGGGGCATAAATCGTAGTCCCAGAGGGGGGCTCGGCGTCGCACAGGGTGTGCGACGGTCCACCCGCGCCGGGCGGCGCGAACGGTTCGCCCCGCTACGGCCCCTTGGGCTTTGGCAGGGGGTGCGACCTGGGAATTTCCGGGGTCCACGGGGTCGGTGGTTGCCTGTACGATCGAGAGCACCCCGGTGAAGCCCAATCACCGCGACCGATTGCCCCCGAGCAGACGAGGCGTGTAGAAGCGATGACGTATCCGCCCCCCGGCGGTGGGAACCCGCAGTACCAGTTGCAGCCCGAGCCGCAGCAGCCCAGCGATCCCTATTCGCAGGGTTACAACAGCACGCCCCCGCCCGGCAACTACTACCAGCAGCAGCCGCCCCAGCAGTACACGCAGCCTTCGAACCCGCAGTACCCGCCGGTGCCGATCCAGCCGACGATGAACGTCCAGCCCGGCTACCCGTCGGCGCCCGGTTCGGTGCTGCCTCCCCCGATGCCGCCCGCGAACCAGGGCAGCGGCAACCTCGGCGTGATCCTCGGAGTGATCGTGGCCCTGGTCGTGGTCCTCGGCGTCGCCGCGGTGCTGATCATCCCCGGCATGATGGACGACGACGACCCGCAGGCGGGCGGGGACCCCTCCGAGAGCGCGGCACCCTCCGAAGAGGAGTCGAGCGAGGATGCTGAGGCGCCCGTTGAGGAGGAGGCGACCACCCCCGACGCAGCGGCGGACGACGACTTCGCCACGTGGGGTACGCCCGTCAACTCCGAGGAGTTCGCGGCGGGCACCCCCGAAGCCGCGGCCATCAACTACCGCATCGGGTCTGACACGGACGACGACGATCTGATGCAGGCGCAGGTGTGCGCGGAGCCGACTTCGGCGATGCAGACGGACCTCGAATGGGAGCTGGAGTACCCCGGGTACAACTTCGATTTCCTGCTATGGAGCATGTCGCGCGAGGTCGACGGCGGCATGGAGGTCTGGGTCGGCTGGACCATGGACGACAGCGAGCCCAACAGCACCGACGAGATGGAGGACGGCTCCGGCTATACCTTCACGGCGGTTGAAGAGGGCGGCGTCTGGAAACTCTGCGATGTGACCTACTGACGGCTTGAGCGGCCACCGCTCCGCCTTGCACGGCCTGATCGGCGCGGGG
>NZ_JAERMK010000001.1:326804-566102 GCF_016918015.1 Glycomyces sp. YM15 | reverse complement strand
CGTCGCCGCCGAACTCAACGGACGCCCACGCAAAACGCTCGCCTGGGAAACCCCAGCCGAGCGCCTCGCTAAACTCATCCACACCAGCGAATAACCAGCAGTGTTGCAACCACCCCTAGAATCCGCCGCACTGTGCGGCCCTTTCGCTATGCCGCTAGGCGATCCCGGCGAGCCGGAGGAGGGCCGTGGTCGCGGCGGCGGCGATGACGACGACGAGGATCGGGGCCCTGCGCCAGGCGAGGAGGCCGCCGACGAGGACGCCGGCGGGCAGGGCCCAACCCGCGAAACCGCCGTCGGCGAACAGCGCGCCGGTGATCACGAGGGCGGCGAGGACCACGATCGCGCCGCGCTTCATGAGGGTCTCGGTGCGTTCGGAGACGTTGACGCGGCTGCGCATGAGCGGCCCGGCCAGGCGGACCAGGAAGACGCCCACGGCGAGGGCGAGCACTGCGGTCATGGTCATGCCGCGTCCTCCTTCGGTTTGCGGCGCGGCCAGGTCGCGAGCAGGCCCAGGAGGGCCAACAGGACCGGGATGCCGGTCGGCAGGAACGGCGCGGTCGCTGCGGCGAGGGCGGCGCCGACCAGGGCGGCGATGAACGTGTCGCGGTCCTTCAGCGCGGGCATCACCAATGCGAGCAGGAGCGCGGGGAACGCGGCGTCGAGGCCGAACACGTTCGGGTCCGGGATGAAGCCGCCCGCGAGGACGCCGACCACGGTGCCGACGTTCCACGCGACGAACATGATCGAGGTGGTGATCCAGTAGGCGGCCTTGGCGCGCCGCCGGTCGTCACCTGCGGCCAGCGCGAACGCGGTCGACTGGTCGATGAGCATGAACGTGCCGAGGAACCGCGTCCACCACTTGTCCCAGTACAGGTTGCCGACGGCGAGGCCGTAGGGGATGTGCCGCAGGTGGACGAGGACGCCCGCGGCGAGACCGGCGAGGACGCCGCCTCCGGCCATGACGACGGCGAGCATCGCGAACTGGGAAGTGGCCGCGAACGTCAGGAAGGACATGGCGACCGGGATCCACCAGGGCAGCCCGGCCGAGGTGGCCAGGGCGCCGAAGGAGACGCCGACTATGCAGATGCCGATCGACATGGCGAGGGCGTCGCGGAAGACGTCCCGGTCGCGTTCGGGTGGGAAGCGGGGAGGCACCGGGCGAGTATCCCTCGCTGCCGTTCGGGCGAGCAAACGTTCAAGGGGCGCGGCAGGTGCATCACACACCAGCCGCGCCCCCAACCGGCGCGCAGCGCCGGCAGACCTCGTAGGCCGTACCTTTCGGTACTACTCGCTACACTTCGTAGTACAGGTCGAACTCGTGCGGGGTCGGGCGGAGACGGATCGGGTCGATCTCGTTCTCGCGCTTGTACTGGATCCAAGTCTCGATGAGGTCGGGCGTGAACACGCCGCCCTCGGTGAGGAAGTCGTGGTCCTGCTCGAGGTGGTTCAGCACCTCGTCGAGCGAGCCGGGGACCTGGGCGATGTCGCCGTACTCCTCGGGGCCGAGCTCGTACAGGTCCTTGTCGACCGGCGCCGGCGGCTCGATCTTGTTCTTGATGCCGTCCAGGCCCGCCATGAGCATGGCCGAGAACGCCAGGTACGGGTTGCTCGACGGGTCCGGCACGCGGAACTCGACGCGCTTGGCCTTCGCGTTCGAACCGGTCACCGGGATGCGGGTGCACGCGGAGCGGTTGCGCTGCGAGTAGACCAGGTTCACGGGGGCCTCGAAGCCCGGCACCAGGCGGCGGTAGGAGTTCACCGACGGGTTGGTGAAGGCCAGCAGGCTCGGGGCGTGCTTGAGCAGGCCGCCGATGTAGAAGCGGGCGGTGTCCGAGAGGCCGGCGTAACCGGTCTCGTCGTAGAACAGCGGGTCGCCGTTCGCCCACAGCGACTGGTGGGTGTGCATGCCCGAGCCGTTGTCGCCGAACAGCGGCTTCGGCATGAACGTCACGGTCTTGCCGGCCTGGGTGGCGGTGTTCTTGATGATGTACTTGAACTTCTGCACGTCGTCGCCGGAGTGCAGCAGCGTGTCGAAGCGGTAGTTGATCTCGGCCTGGCCCGCGGTGCCGACCTCGTGGTGGGCGCGCTCGATGGTGAGGCCGCCCTCGATGAGGTTGGTGACCATGCGGTCGCGCAGGTCGGCGAAGTGGTCGACGGGGCTGACCGGGAAGTACCCGCCCTTGTGGCGCGGCTTGTAGCCGAGGTTCCCGCCGGGCTCGTCGGCGCCGGTGTTCCAGGCGCCCTCGACCGAGTCGATCTCGTAGAACGCCTGGTTGGCGGTCTGGTCGAAGCGGATCGAGTCGAAGATGTAGAACTCGGCCTCGGCTCCGAAGTAGGCGGTGTCGGCGATGCCGGAACCGGCCAGGTACTGCTCGGCCTTCTTCGCGACGTTGCGGGGGTCGCGGCTGTAGGCCTCGCGGGTGAAGGGGTCGTGGACGAAGAAGTTCAGGGCGAGCGTCTTCTGCTCGCGGAACGGGTCGACGAACGCGGTCGCCACGTCGGGCAGCAGCAGCATGTCCGACTCGTGGATCTCTTGGAAGCCGCGGATCGAGGAGCCGTCGAAGGCGAGGCCCTCCTCGAGGAGGTCGTCGTCGAAGGACTCGGCCGGGATGTTGAAGTGCTGCATGACGCCGGGCAGGTCGCAGAAGCGGACGTCGATGAACTTCACGTCGTTGTCGCGGACGTAGCCGAGGAGCTCTTCAGGGCTGGAGAACACGAAGGTATTCCTCTCGGTAGGTGAGTTGCCGGAGGGCCCGTTGCCGGTTCCCCCGATCAGCCGTACTCAGTGCCGGCTCGCGAAGCTTCGCCGGGCAGGCCGACCTCGCTGTCGACGCCTAAGCTTATTAGGCGAAACGCTATCCGTGATCAGTTGCCCCACCGTAAATCAAATGTTTCGTGCGTGTTACTTGCGTTGTTCAGGCCTGTTCCACATCGACCGAAACCACTGCTCACGGCGGCGCAGAAGCCATCGCTGCGCGCTATGTCCGCTCGCGAACTTCGCTGACCGGCTCGCACGTAGACTCGCGCCATGACGAGCGAACGCGGTGCGAACACCCCCGAAACCACCGGCTCCGGCCAGGACCTGGCGACCTTCGGGTCCAGATTCGTGGCACTGTTCATCGACTGGATCGCCTGCACGGTCCTCGCCATCGCCCTGAGCTGGCTCGACCTCGTCACGGCGGACCCCTTCGGCCAAGCCCTGGTGCGCGCGGTGCTCTTCGCCGCGTACTGCACGGCCCTGCTGGCCTTCGGCACCCAGACGCTCGGCATGATGCTCATGCGCATCGCCTGCGTCTCTGCCGAGCACGGCGGGCCGATCGGGCCCCTGCGCTCCCTGGTGCGCGCGGTCCTGCTCTCGCTCGTGCTCCCGGCCCTGACCGCGCTGGCCCACCCGTATCAACGGGGGCTGCACGACCTCGCCGCCGGCTCGGTGATGCTGAAGGTGCCCCCGCGGCGGTCGTAGCACCGCGGCCCCTCGGCTGCGGCGAGCCGCTGGGATCCGCCGCATGTGCTTCAGCTCCGCTGCAGCCATCGGACGAGCAGCGGGGACGGCACCGGGTAGGCGCCTTCGCGCCGCACCCGCATCGCCACCTCCTGATCCGAGGACACGACGATGACCGGCCGGCCCTCGGGTTCGACCCGGGCGAGTTCGACCACCACGTCGTCGGCGATCTGCCCTTTGGCGCTGAACAGCACCCGCACGCCGCGGGCGCTCGGCTTGGCGCCGAAGATCGCGTCGGCCCCGTCGAAGACGACGGTGATCTCGGCGTTCGTCTGCGCCGCGACCGCGCCGAGGCCCTGCACGAGCCGGTTGCGCTGCTGCTCGAGGGTCAGCGTCTCGCCCCAGGCGGAGATCGTGACGTTGTAGCCGTCGACGATGAGGTGCGGGTTCGGCAGCGACAGCAGGTGGTCGAGGCGCTGCGGGTCGGTCTGCTCCAGGCCCCGAGAACCCTCGGCGGTGCGCTCCTCGGGTTCGGCGCAGAGCTCGTCGGCGATGTAGTCGGCCGGGCGGTCCCCGACCGGTTCGAGGCCGAGCTCGCGGCGCAGGCCCGTGGCCGTGCCCGAGAGCGTCTCCATGAGCAGCCACAACCGTGCCGACGTGAGCCGTTCACGCTCCCTGTCGGCCTTGCGGACGCGCTCGAACTGCGACCGCAAGGACTCCACTTCGGATTCGAGGCGGCGGCGCTCGGAGCGGCGCTCGGTGTCGAGGTGCTTGAGCCGGCCGCGCTCGGCGGCGAGGTCCCCGGCGGCCTTGACGGCCCGGTCCTCGGCGTCCTTCAGCTCGCGGCGCACCCGCCGCAGCTCCTCCTGCAGGTCCGCGGCGGCCGAACGCTGCTCGGCGAGCGCCCCGCGGAGCTTCCCGTTCTCCTTCTCCAACGCCGCCAACCGCTTCGGGTCGCCCTCCGGCGCCGCCTCGGCGACCGGGGCCTCCGCGGTCTCGCGCACGGCTTGCGTCGCGGTGGCGATGAGCTCGCGCCAGCCCTCGGGCCGCAGCAGGTAGGCGAGCGCGGCGACCTCGGCCGGGTCGGCCATCGGCGAGACCTCTCCGCCGGTGGCGATGGCCCCGATCAGCGGCGAGTCGGTCGACGTGAGCACCTCGGCGAGGCCCTCGCGGAACGTGGCGTCCGCCGCCAGGGCCACCACGAGCTCGGACTTCGCGAGCTTCGCGCGCTTGACCGGACTGAACTTGAGGAAGCGGCGGAGCCGGGCCGGGACCCTCCCCGGGCCGAGCCCCGGCATGGCCACCGCGGCGATCTCGACGGCCCTGCGCCGCACCGGCTCGGTGAGGAACACGGCCGGGCCGTCGGCATCGGCGTCGCCGGGCGTCCCGGCCCCCGGTTCGGCGGGGTCCTCTTCGGACGCCCCGTCACCGCTGCCGCCGTCCCCGGAGGCCGTCGGTTCAGGGCCTTCGTCGCCGCTTTCCTGGCCGCTCAACATAGGCACCAGTGTGCCACCGTCGTGACAGGCCGGAACTGCCGACCGCTGGTCTTCACCCCCGGGTCATCGCGGATCCCCGCGCACGTCCCGGTACGCGTGACAGACTGGTCGAATCATGAAGGGGGTCATGGTGAGCAGGACACTGCTGGTGACGAACGACTTTCCGCCCCGCCGGGGCGGCATTCAGACCTTCGTGCACGGCATGGCCTTGCGGCTGCCCTCCGATGACCTGGTCGTATACACCTCGACCTCACCCGGCTGGGCAGCGTTCGACGCCGCCCAGCCCTTCACCGTGGTGCGCGACCGCACCGCGATGCTGCTGCCCACGCCGCGCGTCGCCCGCGCCGTCACCGACCTCGCCCGCGAGCACCGCTGCGACCGCGTCTGGTTCGGCGCCGCCGCCCCGCTCGGCCTCCTCGCCGCCGGACTCAAGCACGACACCGGAATCGAACGCGCCATCGCCCTCACCCACGGCCACGAGGTCGGATGGGCGATGATGCCCGGCACCCGCGGCGCGCTGCGGCGCATCGCCGGGTCACTCGACGTCATGACCTACCTGGGTGACTACACGCACCGGCGCATCGCGCCGGTCGCCGGGCACCTGACCCGGCTGGAGCAGTTGACGTTCGGGATCGACACCGACACGTTCCACCCCGGCGTCGACGGCACCTCCGTGCGCGAGCGGCACGGCCTCGAGGGCCTGCCGGTGATCGTGTGCGTCTCGAGGCTCGTGCCGCGCAAAGGCCAGGACATGCTCATCGCGGCCCTGCCCCACGTGCGCGACCAGGTGGGACAGGACGTGCGGCTGCTCATCGTCGGCCAAGGCCCCTACGAGGCCCGGCTGCGCGCGCTCGCGCGGGCGCACGGCGTGGAACGCCAGGTCGTGTTCACCGGCGGCGTGCCCGAACACGAACTGGCGGCGCATTTCGCGGCCGGGAACGTGTTCGCGATGCCGTGCCGGACGCGGCGCCGCGGCCTTGACGTGGAGGGGCTCGGCGCGGTGTTCCTGGAGGCGGCGGCCTGCGGGCTGCCGGTGATCGCGGGGGATTCCGGCGGGGCGCCGGACACGGTGCTGCACGACCGGTCCGGGTGGGTGGTCGACGGCCGCGACCTCGGCGAGATCACGTTCCGGCTTTCGCAGGTCCTCGCCGACCCTTCGCTGGCGCGAAAGCTCGGCGAGGCCAGTCGCGAATGGGCCCTGAGCGAATGGACCTGGGACCGCCAGGCCGAAAGGCTCGAGGGCATGCTGTACGGCGAGACGGTCTGAACGGGTTGCGGTCGGCGGCCATCCGGTCGGGCGACGCGGCCCGCGATATAGGGCGTGCCCCTTCCCACCGCATCCGCCTCCGACCAACCGAAGCAATGAGACGACTGTCCCACACGGGTCCGACACTCGGACGTTTCGGCTGGTCGAGGAGGCGATACGGAGGCGACCCGCCGAGCGGGCGGGCCTCGTCTAGAACTTCGGCTGGTCGGGGGCTTCCAGGAGGCCGAGCTTCAGGGCGGTCATGAGGGCCTGGGCGCGGTTGCCCGCGCCGAGCTTCTCGTAGAGCTTCGAGATGTGCGTCTTCGCCGTCGACTCCGACACGTACAGCTGCTTCGCGATCCCCGCCACCGACAGGCCGTCGGCGAGGAGCTTCAGCACCTGCGATTCGCGTGGCGAGAGCTGCGGGCCCGTCGGGGTCAGCCGCCGCTGCATCGCCTCGGCCAGGTCCGCGGCGCTGAACGCCGTCGGGTTCGCAGCCGCGTGCCGCGCCGCCGAGACCACGTCGTTCGCCGGGGCGGACTTCGGCACGAACGCCGAAGCGCCCGCGTCCAGCGCACCGAACAGCTGGTCGTCGCCCGCGTACATCGTCAGCACCACGATCCCCATGTTCGGGTGCGCCTTGCGGAGCTTGCGCGTCGCGTCCAGGCCCGAGCCGTCGGGTAGGCGCAGGTCCATGATGACCACCGACGGCATGAGGGAAGCGGCGTGCCGGAGGGCGTCCGCGGCGGTGTCGGCCTCGCCGACCACCTCGAACTCGGGGTCGCGGTCGAAGGCATGCCGGAGACCCTTGCGGATCAGGTCGTGGTCGTCGACGATGAGCACGGTCGTCTGACCGGTCGTCTCCTGCGCCTCAGCGTTCATGTCGTCTCTCTCCTCATTGGCTGCCACGGCCACGCAACTCGCAGCTTGCAAGCCTTAAGTTCTTGTCGTGGCCGGGCCGTCGGGCGGGCTGTTCAGTTGTGGAAGTGCGGTCGGCGGCCGCCCAGGCCGCGGAGCCCGGGCGAGGGGTCTCGGCCCGCGGCGTCGGCCGTGCACCGGCGTTGAGCACCACCGCCACCGTCGTCCCGTGCGGCTGGTGCGGCCGGATCTCCAACGATCCGCGGATCCGCTCAGCCCGTTCACTCATGATCGCGAGCCCGTAGCGGCCCTCCGATGCCTCACCGGAGAGGCCCTGGCCGTCATCGGTCACCTCGATGCGCGTGTAAGGCGGGTCCACCTCGCACGTCACCCACAGATTCTCGGCCCGGGCGTGCTTGCGGGCGTTCGTGATCGCCTCCTGTGCGATCCGCAGCAGCTCCGCTTCGGTGCTCGCGGGGAGCCTCGCCCCGCCCTCGTCGAGCGACAAATGCACTCTGAGGCCGGCGGAAGCGCCCACAGTACGAGCATAGTCCGCAATCGCGGATGCCAGTCCGCCCTGACGGTCGACGTTCGAACGCAGCTCGAACAGGGAGAACCGCAGCTCGGTCACGAGCCGCGTCACCTCCGAGCGCAGGTCCTCCAGCTCGCCCTTGGCCTCTCCGGCGTCGGCCGGCAGGATCGCCATGGCGTTGTCGATCCCGTACCCGAGCATCGCCAGCTCCTGGGCGATGCCGTCGTGGATCTCGCGGGCGAGGCGCTGGCGCTCCTCGGTGGTGGCCATGGACCGCACGTCCTCGAACAGCAGCGCGGTCTCCAGGCGCAGGGCCGCGCCCTTGGTGCGGTCCTCGGCGGCGGTGATGGCCTCGGGGCCGAACGCGGCCGGGTCGTCGGATTCGATCGCCACGAGACCCACGGTCCGGCCCTCGGCCACGAGCGGGATGACCAGGGACGCGACGGGCCCTTGCGTGGACCGCGACAGCGGCACCTGCCCGGCCTGGGGTTTCTGACCGGCCCACGCGTCGGCGAGGAGCGAGTTGAGCTGCGGGGAGGTCTCCCAGTCGACGCGTTCGTCGGCGTGCTGGGCGAGCACGACGAGCCGCCTGCCCGAGGCCGCGGAGAGCACGGCGGCGCGGGCCACGCCGGGGATGCGGGAGGCGGTGTCGACGATCTCGGTCGCGATCCCGCCCGGGTCCAGTGTGGACCCGGGCAGTTGGCGCGCGACGACGCGCAGCTGCGTGAGCAGCGCGGCCGCTTCCGCGTACGGCAGCTGCGAGTGGTGCAGGTCCGAGGAGCGGGAGCGGCGCAGCCACCAGGCGCCGACGGCCGAGGCGAGCCCGAAGGCGAGCGCCACGGCCACAGTGGTCACGTAGGTGCCGCGGTCGTACGCGGCGATCCGCGGGGTCTGCGCGATGAGGCCGATCGCGGCGACGGCCACGAGCGCGGGCGGGACCCAGGTGCGCAGGCGGCCGTAGCGGTCGTCGTCGCCCGTGGGGTCCGCCGCGTCGAACGCGGCCGTGGCGAACGGCGCGATCAGGTACGGCAGCATCCACGCGGGCAGTCCGTCGGTGGCGAGGGTGCCGAGTACGACGACGACGACCTCGGCGAGCTGCCCGGCGGGAGCCAGGAGCCGGTGCCGGGGGAGCACCACGCCGGGCAGCGCCGCGAGCGCCAGGATGCCGCACCACGTCAGGGCGTCGGCGAGTCCTTCCGAAGCCCAGCCGAACACCATGACCAGCGCGAACAGCACACCCCGAAGCGCGACGGCGGGCAGTCGCCACTGGCGCTCCAGCACCGCCTCATCGCCCATGCGGGCACCTCGCTTACTCGTTTCGTCGCGCCTTCGCCGTGTCGTAGAGCGCGTTGATCTCGCTTGCGTATCTTTCCATGACGACGTGACGTTTGACCTTGACTGACGGGGTGATTTCCCCGGCGTCCTCGCTCAGTTCGACCGGCATGACCCTGAACTGCTTGATCTGCTCGGCGCGGGAGACCGTCCTGTTGGCCTCGTCGACCTTCGCCTGCAGCTCGGCGAGCAGCTCGGGGTCCTCGGTGAGGTCGCTGATCGCGGTGTCCGGGCTCTTCCCGTGGCGGGAGAGCCAGTCGCGGAGCATCTCGCCGTCGAGGGAGATGAGGCATCCGATGTAGGGGCGGCCCTCGCCCACGACAATGGCGTACGCGATGAGCGGGTGGGCGTCGAGGATCTTCTCGAGCGGTCCGGGGGCGACGTTCTTGCCGCCCGCGGTGACGATGATGTCCTTCTTGCGGCCGGTGATGGTGACGTACCCGTCGTCGTCGATCTCGGCGATGTCGCCGGTGGAGAACCAGCCGTCGGCGTCGAGGACCTCGGCGGTGGCGGCGTCGTTGTTCCAGTACCCGGGGAAGACCTGCGGGCCCTTGGCCTGGAGCTCGCCGTCGTCGGCGACGCGCAGCGCGGTGCCGGGGGTGGGGCGGCCGATCGAGCCGACCTTGATGGCGGTCTGGAGGTTGAGCGAGAGGACGGGGGAGGTCTCGGTGAGGCCGTAGCCCTCGTAGATGGTGACGCCGACGCCGCGGAAGAAGTGGCCGAGTTCGGGGCCGAGGGCCGCGCCGCCGGAGACGGCGGAGTTGCACTCGCCGCCGATCGCGGCCCGGATCTTGCCGTAGACGAGCATGTCGAAGAGCTTGTGGCGGAGCTTGAGGGCCAGGCCGGGCCCGCCGGGCTTGTCGAGGGCGCGGCTGTACTCCTTGGCGCAGGCCGCCGCCTTCTCGAAGATCGCGCCCTTGCCGCCGTCGAGGGCCTTCTGGTACGCCCCGGCGTAGACCTTCTCGAACACGCGGGGGATCGCGAGCAGGGTGGTCGGCTTGACCACGGGCATGATCTTGGTGAGCTTGGTGCGGTCGGCGTGCGCGATCGTGGTGCGCGATTCCATGCCCGCGAGCTGCAGGATGCGGGCGAGGACGTGCGCGAGCGACAGGAACAGCAGCATGCGGGCGCCGTCGTAGAGGACGCCGGGTACCTCGGGGATGACGTTGCGGATGTCCGCCAGGAGGTTGCGGTGGGTGAGCATGCAGCCCTTGGGACGTCCGGTGGTCCCGGAGGTGTAGACGATCGTGGCGAGGTCGTCGGCCCGGCGGGAGGTGCGGCGCTCCTCGATGTCGATGTCCGCTTCGGCGCCGAGCTCGCCCAGCGCATCGATGGCGCCGTGCTCGGCGTCGATGGTCCACACGTGCTTGACCTGCGTGCCGAGGCCTTCGACCATCGCGGACATCTCGCCGTCTTCGACGATGACGGCGACCGCGCCGGAGTCCTCGAGGATGAACTTCGCCTGGTCGGCGGAGGAGGTCTCGTAGATGGTGACGGTGACGCCGCCGGCGGCCCAGATCGCGTAGTCGAGGAGGGTCCACTCGTAGCGGGTGGCCGACATGATCGCGACGCGGTCGCCGGGCTGGACCCCGGCCGCGGCCAGGCCCTTCGCGGCGGCGATCACCTGCGCGCGGAACTCGACGGACGTGACGTCCTGCCAGGTCTCACCCTCGTCGAAGGTGCGCATGAAGAGTACGGACGCGGGGTGGTTCTCGGCCGCGTCCCACAGCGCGGTGAGGGTGTTGTCTTCGTCGGGCACAGTCACCACGGGGGGGACGGCGAACTCGCGCATGGAAAGGCTCCGTTCAAGACGCCATGTTCACGGCTTTGTAAAGTGGCTCACAGATCATGTTACCGGTGGGTCAACTTCCGATGGAAGAGGGACTGTGAGGCAGACCATGATGCTAAGGGCAGCTTAGCGGAGCAGGGGCCGAACCGTCGAACGCCGGTTGCAGTCTGTCACTCAAGCCGCCGTCGAGGAATCCCCGCGGTGATACCTTCGCCGAGTGGGACGGAACGGCCGATTTCATCTCCAGGTCATCGCGCTGTAAAGTCCTCGGTGGCCCGCAGCGTCGCGCGGCATCCAACGCCTCAAACCGTGATCCGCTGGAGGGTACAGCAGTGAGTCTGACTATCGGAGTCGACATCGGGGGCACCAAGGTCGGCGGCGGCGTCGTCGACGAGAACGGCAACGTCCTCGCCACGACCCGGCGCCCCACCCCAGCGGACGACACGCCAGGCGTCATCCAGGCCGTCAAGGAGGTCGTCGAGGAACTGCGCGGGAGCCACGACGTGGAGGCCGTCGGCATCGGCGCGGCGGGCTGGATCTCCTCCGACCGCTCCACGGTGATGCTCGCCCCCAACCTCTCCTGGAAGAACGAGCCCCTGCGCGACAAGGTCGCCGCTGCGATCGACCTCCCCGTCGTCGTCGAGAACGACGCGAACGTCGCCATCTGGGGCGAGCACAAGTACGGCGCCGCCAAGCGCCACCGCTCCTCCGTGCTCTACACGATCGGCACCGGCGTGGGCGGCGGCATCGTCGTCAAGGACAACCTGCTGCGCGGCACCAACGGCGTCGCGGCCGAGATCGGACACATCCGCTCCGTGATGCCCGGCGGCCGCGCCTGCGGCTGCGGCCGCAACGGCTGCCTCGAGCAGTACGCCTCCGGCCGGGCCCTCACCCGCGCCGCCCAGGAGGGCGCCGCCGAGCACCCCGACAAGGCCGCGATCCTCCTCAAGCTCGCGGGCGGCGACCCCGAGTCGATCACCGGCCGCCAGGTCACCGAGGCCGCCCGCCAGGGCGACGAGGTCGCCTTGGGCGCCTTCGACTTCATCGGCTTCTATCTCGGCAACTCCGCCGCGGACATGGTCAACCTCATCGACCCCGGCGTCATCCTCATCGCCGGCGGCGTCGTGGACGCGGGCGACCTGCTCCTCGACCCGATCCGCAGGCACTACCGGGAGGCCCTCGGCAACCGGGCCCAGGTGCCCGTGGCCGAGGTCCGCGCCGCCGAGCTCGGCTCCAAGGCCGGCGTCATCGGCGCGGCCGACCTCGCCCGCCACCGCGAGATCATCCCCTAGAACGCGAAGACGAACAGGGCCGGAGCTGCACACTCCGGCCCTTTCCCTATGCGGCCCCGGTCAGCACACGTTCACGGACGCGTTGCCCGTGATCGTCCAGTTCGTGTTCTCGCCGCACGGCGACTCACGCACGGACGTGTTGTCGACCCTCAAGGTGATCCAGACGTCCTCGTTGTTGGCGAACTCCGTGCGGGCCGCGAGGCGCACCTCGCCGCCGCCGTTGACCGTCCCGCCCCTGATCGACACGTTGTAGCAGTTCTCGATCAGGATCGCGTTGTTCCCGTTGTTCGCCAGGTCCACGTTCTTGATGACCACCCCGCCCGACTGCGAGACGCAGAAGACGCCGCGCCCGCCGCCGCGGGAGATCACGTTGTCGACCCAGATGTTGGTGGCGTAGCCGCCGCTCGAGGTCTTGCCGTTGGTGTTCGCCATCCGGAAGGTCGCGTACCCGGTGCCGGCGGCGACGTTGTCGCCGTCGACGGTGCCGACCCAGCCGTTGCGCGAGTTCTGGATCAGCAGACCGGACTGGCCGACGTTCCGCGCCGTCACCCTGGTGATGTTGAAGCCGTCGATGTTCCAGGTCTCGACGGCGTGCGAACCCGCGCCCGACACGTAGACGTCGTTCATGGTCACGTCGTAGTTCCAGGCGGCGTCGCGGTCGAAGCGGATGCCCAGGCCGCCGCTCAGGGTCAGGTCGATGTCGCCGAGCTCAAGGCCGTTGGTGCCGGAGAACCGCAGTCCGAAGTACGGGTTGCCGCTCATCTTCAGGTACGCGATGTTGACGTTCGTGGTGTTGATCGCCTCGATCGCGCCGCGCCCGGAGCGGTTGCCGACGGTGATCATGCCGCAGCCTTCGAAGGTCTTGCCGCTCTGGATGGTGATGGTGCTGGCACCGATGTTGCCGGAGGCCATCACCGCGACGCGCTGGCCGCTGGAGATGGTGTCGACGCCCGCCTGCACGGCGGCGCGGTAGTCGCCGCCGGAGTAGACGGTGGTGGAGCCCTCCTTGGTGACGTAGGCGCCGCTGGAGCCGGTGACGGTCGCGTGGGGCGAGTTGGCGCCGCACGCGGTCTGGGCGACGGCGGCGCCGTCGAGGGCGGGGAGTGCGACGACGCCGGCGGCGCCCGCGATGCAGGCGGCGGCGGTCGCGAGGAGGGTGCGGAGTCTTCGCTTCGGTGCGACTGACATGGGTACTCCTGAGCGTGGTTCCGGTGAAACGATTCAATTGAGATATTGATATGAATCGATTAAAAGGGATCATAGCGGGCGGACCGCGGTCTGGAAAGCGCTACCCCCGGACACATCGCATGTATCCAGCAGGCCATGGCAAAAGTGGCGACAGGACGGGGACCGATCGCGGTGAGCGGCCCCCGTCCTGCCCGGTCACGCGGCCGTCAGCAGATGTTCCTCGCCCCGTTGCCGGAGAGGTTCCATGTGGAGTTGTCCGCGCAGGGCGACTCCCGCACCGAGGTGTTGTTCACCGTGAGCGTGATGTCGGTGTCGCGGGTGTTGGGGAATTCCGAGCGCGCCGCGATGCGCACCTCCCCGCCGCCGTTGACGGTGCCGCCGGCGATGGTGTAGCCGTAGCAGTTCTCGATGAGGATCGAGTTGTTGCCGTTGTTCGCCAGGTCGACGCTGTTGATGCGCACGCCGCCGGACTGCGAGACGCAGAAGATGCCGCGCCCGCCGCCGCGCGAGACGACCTTGTCGACGTAGATGTTCGTCGAGTACGAGCCGTTCGCGAGCCGGCCGGCGGTGTTGGCGGTCCGGAAGGTGGCGTAGCCGGTGCCGGTGGCGACGTTCTCGCCGTCGACGAGCCCGATGTCGGCGTTCCGGGTGTTGTTCAGCAGCAGCCCGGAGTAGCCGGTGTTGCGGGCGACGACGGTGCCGATCTCCAGCCCGTCGATGTTCCAGGTCTCGACGCCGTGGCCGCCGCTGCCCGAGACGTAGACGTAGTCCATCGTCACGTCGGTGCTGCCCGCGAAGTCGCGCTCGAAGCGGATGCCCGCGCCCCCTGAGAGGTTGAGGTTGACCTGTCCGAGGTGCAGGTTCGAGTTGCCGTAGAAGCGGGTCGCGAAGTACGGGTTCCCGGTGATGTTCAGGTACGGGATCGAGACGTTCGAGGTGTTGAGCGATTCGATCGCGCCCCGGCCCGACCGGTTGGCGGTGTCGATGGTCCCGCAGCCTTCGAAGATCCGGTTGCTGGGGATGGAGATCGTGGAGGCCCCGATCGAACCGGAGGCCATCACCGAGGTCCGCTGGCCGCTCCCGGTCGAGTCGACGGCGGCCTGGATCGCGGCCCGGTAGTCCGATCCGGAGTAGACGGTGCTCGAGCCGTTGCGGGCGGTATAGCCGCCGCTGGAGCCCGTCACCGTGGCGGTCGGGGTGCCGGAGCCGCAGGCGCCGGTGCCGGGATCGCCGCCGCCGCCGACTTCGACCAGCTGGAACTGCTGGTTCGAGCCCCCGGTCGGGGTGTACTGGGAGATCCGGGTCCCGGCCGTGGTGGAGTTCTCCCACACGTCGAGGGCCTTGCCCGAGTGCCGGTTGACGAAGGTCGCGTAACCGCCGCTCTCCTGGACCTGCCACTGCTGGTTGGTCCCGTTGAGGTCGGTCCACTGGGCGATGGTCGCCCCGTTGGCGGTGTTCCACTCGTACGTCTCGAGCACGAGGTTGGAGTGGCGCGCCTGGATGCGGAAGTAGCCGCCGCCGGCGTCGATGAACCGGAACTGCTGGTTCGTGGCGCCGGTGGCCGTGTACTGCAGGAGCTGGGCGCCGGTCGCGGTGGAGCGGCCCTCGATGTCGAGGTAGTGCCCTGAACTGCGGCTGACGATGTTGTACCAGACGCCGGTCTCGACGGCGTTCGCCTGCGGGACTGCGAAGAACGTGACGGCGATCCCGGTGACGGCCGCGGCGATGGCGCCTGCGATGAGGAGGAGTCTTCGTTTGAGCGCTCGGGTCATGAGGGTTCCTTTGCGGAGAGGGATTGCTCGATGTGTTCGCTATGGAGGGAGGCGTGGTTCGGTCGGCTGCCTCCGATATGAAACGATTCAAACTAAATATTGATATGAATCGATATAACGGATCATAGCGACCGGGGCCCGATTTGGAAAGCGTCGGCCCTCACGATTTCGCTCGCCCTCGCCCTCGCCCTCGCCCTCGCCCTCGCCCTCGCCCTCGCCCTCGCCCTCGCCCTCGCCCTCGCCTCCCGCCGGAAGTCCAGGGGCCGGCAGCGCCTGCGCGCTCCCGGCCCCGCACCGTCCTAACTGAGCGTGCAGGTCGGCGTCAGCCTCGCCGGGGCGCTGCCCGACATCGTCGCCGTGTAGCCCACCGTCGCCGTCGCACCGCTCGCCAGCGACCCGTTCCAGCCCTCGTTGGCCACGCTCACCTGGGCGCCGGTCTGCGACCAGGTGCCGCCCCACAGGCTCCCCACCTGCTCACCGCCGGGGAACGTCCACGTCAGCGTCCACCCGGACTTCGCCGAACCCGAGTCGTTCTTGACGACCACGCTCCCCTGATAGCCCCCGGGCCATGCGTTCGTCGACGACCACGTCGCCGTGCAGCCGCCCGTGGGCCCGCCCGTCGTCGGCTCCTCGGTGGGCGTCTCGCTCGGCGTCTCACTGGGCGTCGCCGACCCGGTCGGCGAGACCGTGGCCGAACTCGTCGGATCGGTCGGCACGTAGTCCGAGGACTCGCCCACGATCACGCCGCGCCCGTTCGTGCCGATGTAGACGCGCCCGAACACGTTCGGGTCGCCCGTTATCGCCGAGCCGGTCCAACCCCACTGGTGCGCCTCGTCATTGATGCGCTTCCAGCTCACACCCTGGTCGACCGAGCGCCAGATCCCGCGTTCGCCACCGCGCGAGGCGCTGGCGTAGATCGCGGGGTAGTCCTGGCCCGGAGCCGCGGCGCCGAAGCCCACGGTGTCGGCCGCGTCGAACCCGGCGACCTGCGACCAGGTGGCGCCGCCGTCGCTGGAGCGCCACATCCCGTACGTGCCGTCGTCCTCGCCGCCCGCGAGCCACACGTGCCCGGCCTCGCCGGGGACGGCGCCGAACCGCACGTTCCCGCTCGCCGGGAAGCCCGTGTACGGGGCGGCGGTGAAGCTCGCGCCGCCGTCGGCGCTGGAGTAGAACGTTCCGGCCGCGAAGCCGTAGACCCGGTTCGCGTCGGCGCGGTCGGACTCGACGCGAGCCCCGGTCGGCAGGCCCGTCACCGCCGTCCACGATGAGCCGTACGTAGTGGACCGCTGCGGTGCGAGACCGTCGGGGGCCCAGACGATCGCGCCCGCGTCCGCGGTGACGGCCACCGTGCCGCCGCCGGTCGCACCGCTCGGCAGCTGCCCGGCCCACCACGATCCGCCGCTGTTGGAGGAGATCCCCATGTTGACGGTCCCGTCGAGCTCGCCGACCCGCACCACCACGCTCGGGTTGAGTTCGGCGAAGTCGATCGAGCGGGCGGTCGTCATCGTCGGGGCGGTGAAGAACGAGTCGGGCACTTCGTCGAGGTCGGTGTGCGCGAACCCGCCGATGTCGCCGAGGGCGCTGTAGAGCTCCGGCCCGGTGGGCGGCGCGGCGAGGTCCTGCACGGAGGTCTCCTCCAGACCGTGGACCATCGGGGTCACGTCGAAGGTCTGGCCCGCGTCCCAGTTCGTCAGGTTCTCCGAGCCGTAGATGGTCGCGCCGGTGCCCCACATGACCCGGTCCGAGTCGTGCGGGTCGATGGCCATCGAGTCGATCATCCAGCCGTACTTGGGGCTCTTCTCGCCCTCCGCCGGGTTGGTGACGCCCCAGTCGAGCCAGCCCACCGACGAGTGGTCGATGGCGAAGCGGTCGACGCGGTTCGGCCAGCCCTCGAAGGTCCAGGACTGGGTCCAGGTGGCGCCGGAGTCGGTGGAGCGGTACGTGGTCTCCTCGGGCCACCAGGCGTTGACGCTGGTGACCATGAGCGTGCCGGGGTCCTGCGCGTCCAAGGTCAGCCCGCCGAAGCCGAAGCCCTCATAGGAGGCGCCGTTCGGGCCGGGGTGGATCTCGGTCCAGGCGCCGGTGGCGATCGCATACCGCCACACCGAGCCGCCGCGCGCGCCTTCGGCCGGGCTCCCGTTGTAGGGACCGGGATCCCATGAGGTGATGATGTACATGTAGCCGTTCACGGCGTCGATCGCGGCCTGTTTGGGCACGTTGTCGTAGCCGTCCACGGTGCCGATCTGGGAGGCACCGGGGAGCGGCGACCAGGTCGCGCCGTCGTCCGTGGACACGTAGACGGGGTTGGCCGGATCGGCGACGCCCACATAGACATCGTCGCCGTAGAACTCGGTCCAGAGCACGCCCTGGTTGTCGCCGAGGTAGGAGTCGCCGGGTGTGACGACGAAGTTCCCGGGGTTGGGGAAGGCGGTCACTTCGGCCCAGGTGCGGCCATAGTCCTGGGACTTCCACAGCCCGTTGCCGCTCGGCGTGCCGAGGTAGAGCGTGGAGTTGTCGGCCGGGTCGATCGCGAGGCGCTCGCCCATGCCGCGGCCGGGCATGTTGCCGCCCTGCTTGAACGGCAGCTCGGCGATACCCCAGGTCTCGCCCCTGTCGTCGGAGTACAGGACGGCGCCGTTGCCGGGGTCCCAGTCGTTGGTGTAGGTGCCGACGGCCGCGTAGACGCGCTCGGGTTCGACGGGGTCGGTGGCGACGGAGACGACGCCGGTGTAGCCCCATTCGTCCCAGCCGACCCAGTCGAGGAGGGGCTTCCAGGTCTCGCTGCTCTGCTGCCAGCGGTAGAGGCCGCCGATGTCGGTGCGGGCGTAGATGAGGTCGGGTTCGGTCTCGTTGAAGACGATGCCGGGGACGAAACCGCCGCCGGCGACCTGGGCGTTGCTCCAGGTGTAGGTCTCGGCTTGCGCTTCGACCGCTTGGGAGTGGGCGGTCACGGTGGCGACGGCCGCGGTCGCCAATGTAACCGCTCCCACCGTGAGGAGTCCAATGGCTCTGGTTCGTTTCATGGGACTGCTTTCCTTCTGCGCCAACGCATGGCGCGTTTGCGTCGCCCTCGGCCGGCGTGCGGCTCGCGGGCGTCGCGTGAGGGGCATCGAAGGCGAGGGGGCAGAGGCGCCGATCTCTCCGAGGCGCCGTGACGCGCCACGGCGTCGGTGTGCCGAGAACCGAAGTCGCCGAAGGGATGCCGGAATTAGTTGGTCGCCCAAATATAAACGTCTATCAATGTGATGTCAATCTCGGCATGCGAAAGGGCGGTCGACCCAGTCGACCGCCCCGCGCAACTGCCGGTGCCATATCACCTGTCTATGGCGTTTGGCGCGACCGAACCGCTAGTCGCGCTTGTAGCCGACCACGAGCTCGCCCGCGAGCTGCTCGCAGAACAGGCCGATGTCGGTGATCACGCCGATGGCCTGCGCCGATCCCCGGTCGGCGAGCTTCGTCACGGTCGCGGGGTTGATGTCCACGCTCACGAGCGGCACCTTCGCGGGCAGGAGGTTGCCGGTCGCGATCGAGTGCAGCATCGTCGCGACCATGATCGCGAAGCCCACCCCCGGCAGCGCGGCGCGCATGGCGCGCTGGCCTTCGATGACGTCGGTGTGCACGTCGGGCAGCGGGCCGTCGTCGCGTACGGAGCCGACGAGCACGAACTCCTTCTTGTTCTTGACCAGTGCGTGCATGATGCCGCCCTTGAGGACGCCCTGCTCGACGGCCTCGGCGATCGACCCGCAGGTGCGGATCTTGTTGATGGCCCGGATGTGGTGCTCGTGGCCGTGCGGGACGCCGTGCCCCTTGTCGAGGTCCACGCCCAGCGAGGTGCCGAACAGGTTCGCCTCGATGTCATGCGCGGCAAGGGCGTTCCCCGCGAAGACGACGTCGGCGTAGCCCTCGTTGATGAGCGCTTCGAGGGCCTTCCCGGCCCCGGTGTGGACGATGGCGGGGCCGCCGACCCACAGGATCTTCTCGCCGCGGGCCTTGACCTCGCGCATCCGCTCGGCGATCTGGCGCACCTGCAGCGCTTGGGGCCGTTCGGAGGAGACGCCGCCGCTCATGAACTCGAAGTTCGAGGACTCGGGGCTCGTGCGCTCGGGCTCGGGCAACGGGAGGACCTTCACGCCCTCGCCGCCGCAGACGACCAGTTGGCCCTCCTTGACGTCGGAGACGGGGAGGGTCCAGGCGCGGGAGCGATCCTCGGCGACGATGATGCCGCAGTCCATTTCGGAGTTCTCGACGTCCATCCAGTTGCCGTTGAGACGGATCTGGGTGTCGAAGTTGGTGGTGGAGTAGAAGTCCTCGGGGAAGACGCCGTCGCGTGGGGCGGGTTTGAGCGCGGCGATGCCGGGGTCGAGCGGGTTCGCGCCGTGCGTCTGGAGGCGCATGACGATGCGTTCGACCAGCTCGAGCGTCTCGGCGGAGACGGTGAGCTGGACGTAGGACTCGTCGGTGTGGTGGCGGCCCACGTCGAAGCGGTCGATCGTGTAGGCCCCCGAGTATTCGAGGACGTCGTCCATGACTCGGGCGAAGATGCCCTGGTCGATGAGGTGTCCGCGCAGCTCGACGGTCTTTGCGTGTTCCACGTTTGGTGCTCCTGTTGCTTCCCGGCCTCGACTGTGCCGAGACGAGCGTAGCTCTCGGCGCGGGGGAGCGGCGGCTGGCTCCTCGGGGTCAGACCGCGGCGGGGGGCGGCGCGGCCGCGGCCTTGGCGGCCTCGATCTCCTCGGGCGCGGGCCAGTTCCGGGTGACCAGGTACTGGATCAGGAAGCCGCAGAGGCCCCAGGCGCCCACCACGTACGGCAGGGTCGCGCCGAACTCGACGATGAGGCCGATCCCGGCGATGGCGATGCCCTGGCTCAGCTGCAGCCCGGAGTTGGCGGCGGACACCACGCGGCCGCGCCAGCCGTCGGGGATGCAGTGGGCGAGGGTCGCGTTCATCGGGGCCATGATCATGTTCGCGACGCCCGCGCCCATCGCGATGAGGAGCACCCCGGCGAGCGGCGGGTCGAGCAGTGCAGTCGTCAGGACCGCGGGGCCGATGAAGGCGAGCGGCCGGATGAGCTTGTCGCGCGTCGAGGGCCGTACGAACCGCGTGAACAGGAGGGTCGCGATGACGGCTGCGGCCGCGTCGACCGCCATGATGAGGCCCTGCGTCCTCGAGTCCGCGTGGAGGTGCACCGACCACAGCACCGCGACGCCCTCGGGGACGGCGGTGAGCGCGAACAGGCCCCAGATTCCGATCGAGACGGTGCGCAGGACCTTGTTGTCGCGCAGCATCCGCAGGCCGTCGGCGGTCTCGACGAGCACGTGGCGGCGCTCTTCGCGCTTGTTGGCCGGCGGCCGGTACTGCACGAGCAGCGAGATCGCGATCGCGCTGATCACGAAGAGCCCGGCGTTGATCGCCAGGGCGACGTGCGGGTCGAGCGCCGCGAGCAGGCCTCCGGCGAGGTAGCCGATGATCTGGGCGGTCGCGGCGGCGCTGAAGGTGAGCGCGATCGCGACCGACAGGGCGTCGCCGGTGAGGATCTGGGCGAGGGTCGCGACGCGGGCGGCGTTGTAGGCGGGCTGGACGGCGGCGACGGCGAAGACGATCGCGATCATCGCCGCGATCGGGAGGCCGGGAATGAGCAGCAGCGCGATGAGGCCCGCGCGCAAGAGGTCGCACACGATCATGACGTTGCGATACGAATAGCGGTCCACAATGGCCCCGAGGATCTGGGCGAGGCCGAGATAGGGCGCGAAGCTGATCGCGAACGAGGCGGCGGCGAGCGCCGAGGACTCGGTCTGCTGCCAGACGAGGAAGGTGACGGCGACCCGGTTGAGCATCGCGCCGGCGTTCGAGATGCAGAAGGCGAGAAGGAACGCGGCCGCTTCGCGGTCGCCGAAGACCTGGGAAAACGTCGGCCTGCGGTCGGATTCCGCCGCGTCGTCTGCTTGTCCGGCCGGAGCCGGCGGGGGGTTCTGGTTCGACACAGGGCCTTCCTCGTTCTCGGCTCCGCGAGCGTCGGCCTCGGGCGCCGGTCTGCACCGTTGCAGCTGGCCGCCACGGGGTCGTGATGCGGCGTCGCCGTCCGCGTCGGACACGGATGGGGCCGTGTCGGCGCAGGGATTCCCGAGCCTCCGCACTGAAGTGCAGTGGCACCTGAAGGGCGGTAAGTGACAATCCTCCGCGATTGCCGCAAGTGTCACCAGTCTGCCCGTGGCGCATGGGGTTGTCAAGCGTCCCACTGTGTTCAAAGTGCAATAACCCGGACGGAGCAGGTGGGTCCGTTATGACCGCCCAAAACTACGCCTGCCGCCTCAAGAGGACGGCGGCGGCCTCGGTTCGATAACGGTGAAGTCAAGAGGATCGCACGGTGTCGATAACGCAAGGCTCACAGGCCGCGCCGAGAGGGAAACGATTGTGCGCCCCTGCCTCGCCGAAACACCCCGGAGGTATCCTCCAATACGTCTTGTAGGAACCATCTAAGGAGTCGAGCGATGACCGCCAGCGCCGAATGGACCGCCCGGGACGCGTCGACCGTGTGGCACCCCTTCACACAGCACGCCCAATGGACCGGCGACCGGCCCGTCGTCGTCGACCGCGCCGAAGGCCCCTGGCTCATCGACGTCGACGGCCGCCGCTACCTCGACGGCGTCTCCTCACTCTGGACCACCACCCTCGGTCACGGAAACCCCGACATCAACGCCGCCATCACCGCCCAGCTCGCCAAGCTCGACCACTCCACGTTCCTCGGCACCACCCACACCCCCGGCATCGAACTCTCCGAAGCGCTCGTCGAGCTGGCGCCGAAGGGTGACGGGCCGCCGCTGACCAAGGTCTTCTACGCGGGCGACGGCTCCTCGGCCGTCGAAGCCGCACTCAAGATCGCCTACCAGTACTCGACCCAGACCGGCCGCTCCCGACCCAAATTCGTGCGGCTCGAGCACGCCTACCACGGCGACACCCTCGGCGCCGTCGCCGTCGGCGGCCACGACCTCTTCCACGAGGCCTACAAACCCCTGCTGCTGAAGACGATCGGCGTCTCCTCGCCCGGCGACCGCGCCCTCGGCCCCGACCGCAACGCGAAGGCGATCGCCGACCTGCGCGCCGTCATGCGCGACGAGGGCGAACAGGTCTGCGCGATCATCCTGGAACCGATGATCCAAGGCGCCGCCGGCATGCTCGACTACGACGCGGCGTTCCTGCGCGCCGCCCGCGAACTCGCCGACGCCCACGGCGCGTTGCTCATCTTCGACGAGGTCGCGACCGGCTTCGGCCGCACGGGGAAGATGTGGGCCGCTGAGCACGCAGGCGTCGTCCCCGACCTCCTCACCTGCGGCAAAGGCATCACCGGCGGGTACCTGCCGCTCTCGGCGGTACTCGCCGCCGAACACGTCTACGAGGCGTTCCTGACCCGGCCCGGCGACACGACGCCGCGCACGTTCTTCCACGGCCACACCTACACCGCGAACCCGCTGTGCTGCGCCGCCGCACTCGCGAACCTGCGGGTGATGGGGGAGCAGGACGTGATCGGCCGGGCCGCCGCGCTCGGGGACCGGCTCGCGAAGCTGCTGGAACCGGTCGGCTCCAACGCGGGCGTGCTCGAGATCCGGCAGCTGGGGACGATGATCGGCGTCGAAGTGGCCCCGGTCGGCGCACGCACCGGCTTCGCGGTCTGCCAGGCCGCGCGCGAGCGGGGCGTGTGGCTGCGCCCGCTGGGCGACACCGTGGTGCTGATGCCGCCGCTGACCCTCGGCGAAGCCGAGACGGATCTGCTCGTGAACGCCCTCGCCGAAGCGATCGACGAGGTCCTCGCATGAACGACGCGGCGCTCTCCGGCGCCACCGACCTGTGGAACCGCTTGGGCCGCAAAGCGGACCTCCGCGCGAAAGCCGGGTTGACCCGCACCGTCCGGACCCGCGCCGACGCGATCGACCTGGCCGGCAACGACTACCTCGGGCTCTCCCGCCACCCCGCCGTCCTGAGCGCCGCGGCCGCCGCGCTCGCCGAACACGGCCTCGGCGCGGGAGGCTCGCGCCTCGTACGCGGCACCACCGGCGTCCACGAAGCCTTCGAAGCCGACTTCGCCCGCCATACCGGCACCGAGACCGCCGTCCTCTACTCCTCGGGATACCTCGCGAACCTCGGGGCCGTGACCGCGCTGGCCGGACCAGTCCTGCTCGACGCCCACGCCCACGCGTCGCTCCACGACGCCGCCCGCCTCGCGGGGGGACGCTCGGACACCTTCGCGCACAACGATCTCGACGATCTCGAACGCCAACTGCGGACGCTGCGGCCTGCACTCGTGGCGGTCGAATCGGTCTACTCGGTCCTCGGCGACGCCGCGCCGCTTCGTGAACTCCACGCCCTCACCAGTGCGCACGGGGCGATCCTGCTCGTCGACGAGGCCCACGGGATCGGCACGGTCGGCCCGCAAGGCGCGGGCGGGGTCGCGGCCGCCGGACTCGCCGGCGATCCCGGCGTGGTCGTCACGGCCACGCTCTCGAAGGCTTTGGGTGCGGCTGGCGGCGCAGTGGCCGGTCCGGCCGCGCTGCGGCGCCACCTGCACGACACGGGTCGCACGTTCATCTTCGACACCGCGCCGCCGCCCGCGGTCATCGCCGGTGCCGGTGCTGCGCTGGCGATCGCTCGCGAATCCGACAGCGCCCGAACCGAACTGGCCCGTAGGGCGGCCCTCGCGGCCGAGATGCTCGATGCGCCGACCCCGGCCGCCGGGGTGCTGTCGCCGCCTGCGGGGGACGCGAAAGCGGCCACCGGCTGGGCCGAGCGGTGCGCCGCCGAAGGGGTCGCGGTCGGCTGCTTCCGGCCGCCGTCGACGCCGGACCACCGGTCGCGCTTGAGGGTCACGATCAATACAGGGATCGCCGCAGCGGACTTCGACCGGGCGATCGCGGTGGTGCGGACGGCGAGGCAGGGGCCGGCCGTTACGTTATGCGGATGATCGCCTTCGAAGGACCGGTCCTCGTCACCGGCACCGACACCGGGGTCGGCAAGACCGTCGCCACCGCAGCGCTCGCCGCCTTCCTCATGCGGCAGGGCCGCAGCGTCGAGGTAATCAAGCTCGCCCAGACCGGCGATGACGACGACGCCGCCGAGGTCACCCGCCTCTCCGGCGCACCGGCCCGCGCCCTCGCCGCCTACCCCGATCCGCTGGCGCCCTTCACCGCCGCGCGCCGCAGCGGCCTGCCGCTGCTCGACCTCCACGAGGTCGCGGAGACCATCCTCGAAGCGAAGTCCGAGGTGGTCCTGCTCGAAGGCGCCGGCGGCCTGCTCGTCCAGCTCGGGGAGGGCGGCTGGACCGCCCGCGATCTCGCCGTGGAGCTCGGCTGCCCGGCGGTCGTCGTCGCCCGCGCCGGGCTGGGGACGCTCAACCACACGGCCTTGACCCTCGAAGCCCTGTCGCGGCATGGCATCGACGCCGCAGTCCTCATCGGATCGTGGCCGCTCGAACCCGGCCTGGCCGAATACGAGAACCTCAAAGACCTCCCGGGCCGCCGTCTCGGCTGGATCCCCGCCGGCGCCGCCGAACTCGCCCCTGAGGTCTTCCGCCTCAGCGCCGCCGAATGGTTCGACCTGGAAGGGGACCTGAGCCGCTTCGGCCAGAACGGCTGACGCACCGGCAGGGACTCGTTCGCCTACTCTGCCGGTTCGCGTTGCACGCCGGGTGATTCGTCACGACCACTCCGACCCCGCCCCGCCCGGTACCCGAATCGTCACAAGAGCGACACTCGCGACCACGGGGCTTGTCGTGGCCCAGTACATTGTCAGCGAATCGGCCCATGCGGTGCCGAATCAGCGCGATGCGGGCGCCTCTACCCCCGGCGCCCGCATCGCGCTATCCGCAGCACCTCCGACCGGGAACGCCGTCTCGAAGCGGTCCGCCGCAAACGCCAGGAAGCGGTCCATGCCGAACCCGATGTCGGCCTCGCCGACCGGACGGAACTCGCAGCGCATCCGCAAGCCGTCGTCCTCGTCGTGGCTGACCACCTGGTGGTCCCAGGCGTCCCGCGTCTCCACGGTCCGCAGCCAGCAATAGCTCGTCACCTGGTGACCGTGCTCGTACATCGGCCCGCGAAAGAGATTGTTGCCCAAGACTTCGCCGAACGCCGGCGCCTCGACCCCTGTCTCCTCACGTGCTTCGCGCACTGCGGCCTCGCCGATCGTCTCGTGAGGCAGAGCCCCGCCGCCAGGAATTTGCACACCCGCTTCAGGGGCATCGCGGTGGAGTATCACCAGGACCTCGATCTCGGAACGTTTGGGAAGACGCCTCAGGACATATGCGGCGGCACGTTGACGGAAGTCCAGGAATTCACGCATCCGGACAGCCTCCCAAGGAACGCGAAGGGCGACAATCCGATATCACCCACCGAGATGTCAGCGCCGCGCCACCACCAACGGGCTCGGCATCCGGAACGACAAGTTCGGCTCGCTCACCGGAGCCGCGACCACCTCGAGCCGGGGGAGCAGCGGCGCGAACTCCGCCACCACCACCTCGGCCTCCATCCGCGACAACTGGCTCCCCAGGCAGCGGTGCGCCCCCGCCCCGAACGCCAAGTGCCGCCGCGAACCCCGCTGACCCGGCACCATCCTCATCGGACATTCAGCCACATTCTCGTCGGTGCCCGCGGCGCCCAGCCACACCAGCACCGACTCGCCCGCCCGCACTTCGACACCGCCGAGCTCCGTGTCCCGCCTCGCGACCCGCCGCCACGACGTGATCGGCGGCAGCAGCCGCAGGCCTTCCTCCACGATCAGGGCCGGCGGCGACTCCAGCAGCTCAGGCTCCTCGATCAGCCGGTGCAGCAGCAGCGTCAGAAACTGCGACGTCGTCTCCTGGCCCGCGACCAGCAGGAAGAACAGGGCCGCCGTCGCCGCGTCCTCGCCGTACTCGTCCAACAGCTCCCGCGTCGCACCGGTAGCGCTCGAAGTCCAACCACGCAGCAGCGCATGGAAAGGCCCCACCACCCCGGCCAGCTCGCGCTGGCGTTCGGCGGAAGGCTCGCCCCAGAACAGCTCCAGTGCGGCCCGGCTGAACCGTTTGACCTCCATGGCCGCCTCGACCTCCAGGCCGAGCAGCCGCGCCAGCGCGGCGAGCGGGATCTCCGACGACACCGCCGCGTCGACGTCCACGGTCTCGCCCGCCCGCAGCCGCCAGGCGACCCGCGCCGCGGTCCGGCGGGCGAGGCCCGTCAGCCAGGGGCGCAGCGCCTCCACGTTCGCGGGAGCGAAGACCGTCCCGAAGGCCTCGCGGATCCGCTCGTGCGAATCGGTGTCGTTGTTCGCGAGCGTCGCCGGCAGCCGGAACCGGTGCCGCGTCAGCTCCCGCAGGGCGTCAGTGGGGATCGGGGTGATCGCGTCGAGCGCGTTCGCGGCCGAGAACCGCTCGCGGTCGGCCAGCACCTGCCTGGCGAGACGGTGCGAGGACACCACCACCTGGCCGTCGCGGCGCAGGACCGGGGCGTCGGGGCGGGGATGTTTCCACAGCTCGAAGAGCACGCGCGCAGCCTACCTCCCCCGAAAGTACGAGTCCCGTTCACGGTAATCTGCTCTCAGTCTTTCGGCGCCCCGCACCGCGACCCGCCCCGGCGGGCACCCCGCGGGACCGCCGTCCGGCACCTGACTGCATGCCCACCGTAAGGAGCCAGTCCTTTGCAGGAGTACTCCTCCCAGGCCGCCTACGACCGCGGCGAGGCCGTCTGCGTGATCGGCGCCGGAGCGTCCGGCCTCATCGCTGTCAAGAACCTCCGCGAGAACGGCTTCGAAGTGGACTGCTACGAGCGCGACACCGTGCTCGGCGGCCTCTGGAACCCCCAGAACCAGCACAGCCCGCTCTACCCCAACACCCACCTGGTCACCTCCCGGTCCCAGACCGAGATCCCCGACTTCCCGATGCCCGACGACTGGCCGGACTACCCGTCCGCGACTCAGATGCTCGAGTACCTGACCTCGTACGCGAAGCATTTCGGCCTCTCCGAGCACATCTGGTACGGCTCCGAGATCTCCCACCTCGAACCCGTCGAAGGCGCCCGCTTCGAGGTCGTCGTCAAGCCCGCCGCCGGGGCCGCCGCCCGCCGCCTGCGCTACGGCGCGGTCATCATCGCGACCGGCCACCACTGGGCCCCGAACCTGCCCTCCTACCCGGGCCTGGACGAATTCCGCGGCACCGTGATGCACTCCTCGCAGCTCAAGGACCCGTCTCGCCTGCGAGGCAAGCACGTCCTCGTCGTCGGCGGCGGCAACTCCGGCGTCGACATCGCCTGCGAGGCCGCCGTGAACGCCGCCAGTTGCGTCCACTCCGTGCGCCGCGGCGCCTGGCACCTGCCCAAGTACCTCGGCGGCGAACCCTCCGACTACGCGCTCGCGCGCCTCGCCTCCCGGCCGAAGTTCCTTCGGCGCTTCCTCGCCGACCGAATCCTCAAGGGCCCCAAGCTACTCGCTGAGCGCATGGGCATCGAGACGCCCGGCCACGGCCCCGGAAGCGAAGAGCCCGTGCGCAACGGCCGCTACCTCGAGCACGTCGGCGACGGCTCCATCAAGCGCCGCGGCGAGGTCGCCCGCTTCGACGGATACGACGTCGCGTTCGCCGACGGCACCGAGATCCGGCCCGACCTCGTCGTCCTCGCCACCGGGTACCAGCCGAAGATCGCTTGCGTCGCACCAGAACTGCTCGGCGGCACCCCCGATCAGCCCGCCCCGCAGCTGTTCGCGCGCATGTTCTCCCCGAAGGCGCAGACCCTGGCCGTCGCCGGGCTCGTCGAACCCGGCGTCGGCGTGCTGCCGATCGTCCACTGGCAGACCCACGCGATCGCGCGCTGGCTCCAGGTCCGCAAGAGCGACCCCGAACGCGCCGAGAGCTTCAAACTGCAGGTCAACGCCGAATCCAGCCACAACGCGGCGGGCGCGGCCGACGATTCCCCGCGCCGCAGGCTCGTCGTGGACGCCGAGGAGTACCTGGCCAGCCTGGGCCGCATCATCGACACCCTCGAACAGGAGCCCGCCAAATGAGCCTCACCGCCTGGATCCGGCGCGCCCGCACCCCCGAGCCGGTCCCGGTCCGGCGCGAGATCGCCGTCTTCGAGCCCGCCGACCTCTTCGACATCGAGATCAAGGACAACCCCGAGACGAACCCGGTGCTGTGCTGCACCAGCGATGCAGCCGGGGCGGCCGCGTTCAACGCCTTGTGGCTCAAGCGGATCGCGTCCTCGGGCCGGTACGCGGCGGCCGTGAGCGTGCGCGGGCAGGGCGGCACGCCCGCCGCCGTAGGCGGGGCGGAGGCCCGCGCCCACGACGTGGTGCAGGCCGCGGTCACCGTGCCCCGCCAGACAGTCCTCATCGGGCACCGCGAGGGCGCGGCCTGGGCGGCGCTGGCGGCCGGACGCTACCCGGCGGCGGGGCTGGTGCTCGTGTCGCCGCAGCGCTTCCCGAAACAGTTGCCGAAGCCGGTGGGCGAGCCGCCGGTGCTGCTGGTGGTGAGCGAATCCGAGACGCAGTCGAAGGAAGTCCAGGCGGTCGCCGACGAGTACGGCATCACCCCGCTGACGTTCGCGGGCGCCCCCGACGACGTGTTCAAGGGCGCCGCGGCCGAAGGCCTCCTCGACGCGATCCTGTCCTGGCTCGACGCGCAGCAGCGGTGATTCCCGGCGCACGCCGAAAGCACTGAGCGGACCGTGCCTCAGACGACCGCGCCGTCATCGGTGTCGCCCGGTTCCTTGTCGGGGCGCAGGCGGCTGATGAGCAGCCACACGCCGATCAGGAACCCCACGAACCCGACCAGGCGACCCGGACTCGTCCCCAGCGGCGCGATGCCCGGATTCACCAGCAGCGCGATGCCGCCGATGATGAGCAGCACCCCGCCGACCGCCGGCAGGCTCGGCCACGGCACGGGCGGCGGTTCCGGAGGCTCGTAATCCTCCTCGTCGTCGTCCGGCAGCTCCGCGTCCCACAAGTCCAGCAGCGTCGGCTCGTCGTCCGAGCCCGAGGACACGACGGGAGGCGTCATCGGCACGGCCTCCGTCGGATGCTCCTCGGCGCCGAGCCCCTTCACGAGCCCGGTCTCCGTGTCCCCCAAGCCCTTGATGAGCTCGTTGAAACGCCGGTCGACATCCTCCGGACGCAGCTCCGGCGGCCCGTCGTTCTGCTCGCCGCTGTCGGGCTCGCCGTTGCCCTCCTGCTCACTGCGGTCAGTCATGGACACCTCGGGTCTTGACCAGCTGCCGGACCATGAACTCGACACTCCCGGAGAAGATCGTCTCGGCGTCGTAGTCGAGCGTCGCCACATGGAAACTGCGCGGCAGCACCGTCGACTCGACATCCTTCGAACGCACGCCCGCCCGGATCACCGCACTGTTGCGCGGACTCACCACATGGTCCTCCGCGCTGGTGAAGATCCGCAACGGCACCGTCACCCGAGCCAGCTCCGGCCGCGTGACCTGCCACAACCGCCGCAGCGACACATAGGCCGCCACCGGCGTCCGCGACGTCGTCTTCTCGCGCACATCCGGCTTGTTCACGTCAGAGCCGATCGACGGCACGCTCGGCATCACATACCGCAGCATCGGGGCCAGGAACCCCTGCGGCTTGCTGTCGAAGATCGCCGGATTCACCAGCACCAGCCCCGACAGGTCGCCGCCGCGCTGCTCCGCCAGCCGCAGACACAGCGACCCGCCCATCGACAGTCCGCCCGCGAACACCGGACGACCCAGGGCCATCGCCTCGTCCAGCGCCTCCTCGAGCCGCCGGTACCACTGCTGCCAGGTCGCCTTCGCCAGCACCTGCCACGTGTCGCCGTGGCCCGGAAGCAGCGGCGAGACCACGTTGAAGCCCTCGTCCCGCAGGTACTCGCCCCAGGGCCGCATGCTCGCCGGATCGGAGGTGAAGCCGTGGCACAGCACCATCGTGGCCTTGGCGTCGGCACCGAGGTCGAACGTGAACTCCTCGGAATCGTTCGTCACGTCGCCTCCCGGGTCGCTGAATGACGGGGCGCGGGCATCGCGAGGGGCTCGTGCACGGCCCACCGGTCGAACCGGCGGCCGGGCGGTCCCGTTTCGCGCCGCTTGCCCATTCTCGCACGCGTCCGCCGACCGCCGCCACCGCGCGGGAGCGCCCCGCCCCATCGGTACCGACCCCGGGAGCGCTCGACGTGGAGCGGATCGACCGGTACCGATACGCTTGAACGCGTGATCTACTGGGTGCTGAAGGCGACGCTGGGCTCGCTGCTGTGGGTCGTCTACCGGCCGCAGGTCGAAGGGCTCGAACACGTGCCCGAAGACGGCCCGGCGATCCTGGCCTCCAACCACCTCGCCGTCACCGACTCCTTCTTCATGCCCCTCGTCGTCAAACGCCGGGTCACGTTCATCGCGAAAGAGGAGTACTTCACCGGCACCGGCTTCAAAGGCTGGTTCATACGCACCTTCATGAACGCCGTCGGCGCCATCCCCGTCGACCGGGCGGGCGGCGACGCCGCCAGCGCCTCGCTCGACACCGGCAAACGCGTCCTCTCCGAAGGCCGCCTCTTCGGCATCTACCCCGAGGGCACGCGCTCGCCCGACGGCCGCCTGTACCGCGGCAAGACCGGCGTCGCACGCCTCGCGCTCCAGACCGGGTCACCCGTCGTCCCCGTCGCCATGCTCAACACCGGAGAACTGCAGCCGATCGGGCGGCGCATCCCGCGCATCGGCCGCGTCAAGATCAGGTTCGGGCCCTCGCTCGACTTCAACCGCTACCGCGACCTCGTGGGCGACCGCTTCATCGAACGCGCCGTCACCGACGAGGTCATGGACGCCCTCAGGGCGCTCTCGGGACAGGACTACGTCGACGAGTACGCCGCGAAGTTCAAGGGCAAGGGCAAGCATTAGGCGCAATGCCGTTCGGTTCGGGCGTGTTCGGAGTGCCGGATCAGGCGCTCACTTCGGCTCAGCCCCGGCGCGGTCTATTCGGCTCCGCCCGCGTGCCTTCCATTCGGCGCCGCCGCTGTGCTTCTATTCGGCTCCGCCCCTGTGCCTCTTATTCGGCTCCGCCCCTGTGCCTCTTATTCGGCTCCGCCGAAGCCTGCCCGCCGTCTGAGCGCCGGGAGGTCCACCACGACGATCTTGCGGCCCTCCGTGCGCAGCCAGCCACGGTTCGCGAAGATCCCGATCGCCTGGTTCACGCTCTGACGCGAACCCCCGGCCATCTCCGCCAACTGCGTCTGGTTCAACTCGATCGTCGTCATCGGCGACGAGTGCTGCTCCGCGAGCCGCACCAGCGTCTTCGCCACCCGTCCCGGCAGATCCAGGAACACGTGGTCGGAGGACTGCTCCGTCAACCGCCGCACGATCATGCCCATCGACCGCAGCACCGCGTCCAGCATCTTCGGGTTCCCGTGCACCAGCTCGAGGAACGACGACCGCGCCAGCGCCAGTGCCGACGTGTCCTCGAGCGCCTCGGCGCTGGCCGACCGGGGCGATCCGTCCAGCAGCGAGACCTCGCCGAGCACCTCGGGAGCCCGGGCGACGTGGAGCATCGCGCGCTCGCCGGTGGCGGCGGTCCGGAAGACGCTCACCGCCCCCGACCGGATCATGATGAGTGATTCGCCCGGCTCGCCTTCGAAGAACAGGAGGTGCCCACGCCGGTAGTGGCGTTGTACTGCCACCCCCGCGATCTGCCGCCGTGCCTGCGGGTCGAGGCCGGCGAACATGGCGACGCCTGCAAGCGGGTCTTCAGATGGGCTGACACCCATAGTTCTCCCCCTTCGGTGGGTCCCGGGTCCGCGGGCTCCCTCCGATGATCGCTGTCTTTTCCGTCGTTGTACAGAGCCCGGTGTCGGAAACTTCACTCTCCGTTGAGCCGTGTGTCCAGACGGCGCACTTGTCACTCGACCGAGTGTACGATCAACTCTACGTGCTTTCGCGTCGATTGTCCGGTATCACTTCGCCCGTGTGCGGGACGCGAGGTCAGATTCGGGCTGCCTGATCGTATGGCGTAGCGTCGACTCCAGTCCGGCGACATACGGGTGCGGCTCGAGAACGGCCGAAAAGACCGCCCGAGATCATACGAAAGGCCGATGCGTGGCGTACCGCTACTTCTACGACTGCGAGTTCATCGAGGACGGTCGCACGATCGAGCTGGTCTCGATCGCCGTCGTCGACGAGCAGGGGCGCGAGTACTACGCCGTGTCGACCGAGTTCGACCCGTCCCGCGCCATCGACTGGGTGCGCCGCAACGTCCTCGACAAGCTCCCGCCTCCGGCGAGCTCCCTGTGGAAGAACCGCGCCACGATCCGCGATGAGCTGTACGAGTTCCTGGTCGCGCCGGTGCGCCGCAAGTCCGGTTCGCACCCGGGGGAGCGCATCGAGCTGTGGGCCTGGATCGGCGCGTACGACCACGTCGTGCTCGCGCAGTTGTGGGGCACGATGCCGGAGCTGCCGCGGGCGCTGCCCCGCATGACCAAGGACCTGCGTCAGCGCTGGGAGGACCTCGGTCGTCCCGAACTGCCGACGACGCCCGACGCCGACATGCACGACGCCCTCACCGACGCGAAGCTGAACCTCGCCCGCTGGAAGGCCCTCGAGGCGTTCCGCGCCGAGCGCGCCGCGTACGGCCCGGCCGAATCCCACCACTAGGCCGACCTGCCGAACCCCTGGTCGCCGACCCGTGGTCTCGATATAGGCTGGGCGTGTTTCGGCAATGGGGCCGCCCAGTTAACAGTCCTCACTCCAGGGAGTAAGACACATGCGCATTGGCGTGCTCACCGGCGGCGGTGACTGCCCCGGTCTCAACGCGGTCATTCGTGCCGCGGTTCGTAAGGGCAGCAAGGAATTCGGCCACGAGTTCGTGGGCTTCCGCTACGGCTGGCGGGGTCCGATCGAGGGCATCACCCAGCCCCTGGACTGGGACTCGGTCGAGAACATCCTCGACCAGGGCGGCACGATCCTCCACTCCTCCCGCACCAACCCTTACAAGATCGAGGGCGGCGTCGAGGCCATCAAGAAGAACATGGCGGACCTGGGCGTCGACGCGCTCATCGCGATCGGCGGCGAGGACACCCTCGGTGTCGCCACGAAGCTGACCGCCGACGGCGTCAACTGCGTCGGCGTGCCGAAGACGATCGACAACGACCTTTCGGGCACCGACTACACCTTCGGCTTCGACACCGCGGTGAACATCGCGACCGAGGCCATCGACCGCCTGTGGACGACGGCCGACTCGCACGACCGCTGCATCGTCGTCGAGATCATGGGCCGCCACGCCGGCTGGATGACGCTCCACGCGGGCATCGCCGGCGGCGCGAACGTGACCCTCATTCCCGAGGTCGCCTTCGACATCGAGAAGGTCGCGAACTTCGTCAAGGAGCGCAAGGAGGCCGGCAAGGCCACCATCGTCGCCGTCTCCGAGGGCGCGCACGCCCAGGAGGGCATGGTCCTCAAGGACGGCGAGGTCGACGCGTTCGGCCACGTCAAGCTCGGCGGCGTCGGCGACTGGGTCGCCAAGGAGATCAAGGAGCGCGCGGAGATCGAGACCCGCGCGATCATCCTCGGCCACCTGCAGCGCGGCGGCACGCCGACCGCGTTCGACCGCGTGCTCGCCACCCGCCTGGGCCTCGAGGCCGCCGCGGCCGTGAACGAGGGCGACTTCGGCAAGATGATGGCGCTCCAGGGCACCAACGTCGTGCGCATCCCGATCAACGAGGGCACCGACGTCCTGAAGACCGTCCCCGTCGAGCGTTACGCCGACGCCGAGGTCTTCTTCGGCGTGTAGCCGACGGGCACGCCAATGGCGGTGTCGTCGGCTGGGTGAGGTCCCCCGGTTTCCACGGTAGTGGGGCAAACCTGAAGGGGAGCTGAAGCCGGACCGGCGATAACGCACTGTCAGAATTGCGCAACCACGGGCACGTCCGGTCGTTAGACCAGGCGTGCCCGTGGCTTTTCGAGAGACTGATCCCTCTGTGATGGTCGGCGAGATCCCGCATCTCGCCGATTTCACGTATCACAAGACCCTGCCGGACATCGACTTCGAGTCGATCCCGGTGCCGGGTCTCGACGCCGACTTCTACCGGCGCCCGGTCGGCGGCCGGACGATGAGCGTCGGCGTGTACCGCTTCGGCGGTGCCGAAACGCACCGGGCTTGGGGCTGGGTCGGCGAGGAGCACTGCTCTTGGCACGCCTACCGGAACCCTGTCACCGGCGGGTTCGACGGCCCCTTCCGCGGCTGCCCCGAGTTCCGACTGCTGCGCGAAGGCGGTCGGCTCTCCGGTTTCGCCCTCGGCTCAGGCGGCCTCGCCCGGCAGTTCCTGCTGCGACGCCGCTTCGACGGCGCGGGTCCGCTCCTGGCGGGTCACCCTGCGGGTATAGACGATCGCGGCGGTCGTGATCGCGAGGCCGAGGAACAGGCCGCCGCCCGCGAACAGTGCCGAGGCGCTCGGTGAGAACCCCAGGATCGCGACGGGCACCTGCACGAAGGCGATCAGGCCGACCAGCAGCCACTTGCTACGCCCCTTGCCCCAGAGCAGCGCCGTCCAAATCGGAGCCACTACGATGGCGAGGATCGCGATGTCGAGTGCCCAGTGCACCACCGGGTTCTGGACCCTGTCGTGCTGGAACGCCATCGCCGGGCTCGATGCCGAGACGATCATGGCGGCGACGGCCGCCACGAATGCGAGACGACGTGTCATACGCAACCTCCTCTGCGTAGGAAGCCTTAACGCTACGTCCGGTAGTCGCGCATGTCTGTCGGGTATCCGGCACTTGGAGTCATTTTCCGAGGCCACAGCCTTGGTCTCGGAGATCGGGTCCGCATCGGGACGCGACGCGGTACCCGTTGGGGGAGGACGGCCCTTGCCGCGTCGCCCTACAGTGCTCGTGAATCGACAGTGGGAGGAACCTGTGGTGGGTCAGGTCGGCCAGAGCGGCACCGAGTTGGCGGGCGCCGCGCTCAAGGCCGCCGGCGGTCTCGAACCGGCGGCCGAACGCGAGGCACGGTCGGCGCTCGCGGGCTGGCAGCAGTTCGCCCGCAAGTACCGGCTCGCGTTCCGCGCCGAACTCCAGCCCGAGGACTTGGGCGGCCAGACCGCCGAGGTCCTGGATTCCCTTGGGCGCCTGGGCATTCCGGTCGCGCGAGCGCGGGGCTGGCTGCACGGGGTGTGGGAGGGACGGCAGAGCTTCGGGTTCAGCGCGCTCGACGCGACCGCCGCGGGCTCGATCTATCAGTTGCGGTGCAACGCGGTACGGCTGCGGCGCATCGGGCCCGACGTGGTGCAGCACCGGCTGCTCGACGGCGATTCCTCCATGGCCGGGAACTGGCACCGGCACCGGGCGCGCTACGAGCCGGTCGTGCTGCCGGACCCGCCGCGCCCGCCGTCGCGGCAGCGCGGCCGCATCGGGCGGTTCACCGCCGATGCGCTGGACCGGTTCTTCCGGCCCGTGCCGCGGCGGCTGCACACGGACGACCCGGCGTACGCGGCAGCCGTGGCCGCCGCGGCGGAGGGGGCGGGCCTGGACCTGTTCCGCTGGTCGTGGGCCGCGAAGGACGGTTGGCTCGCGGTGTGGAAGAGCGACGGCACCGGCGCCGACACCCATCACCAGCGCGCCCGCTTCATGGATTTCGCCCCGGCCCTGGCCGACTGCCTCGATGCGGCGGCGCTCGGCTGACGCCGCTACTCCCGGTTCCAGAGGACGACGGTGACCTCGGCTTCGGCCGCTTCGCCGACCCATTCGAGTGCGGTGAACGAGACTCCGGCGAGCGCGCCTGACGTGGTGATCAGGCATCCATGCCCGGTCGGCGGGTAGTCGGGGTCGACCTCCTGCTCGAACGATTCGTCGCCGGTGGTCGCGGCGGCGCAGTCACCGGGTTCGAGGCCTTCGCCGAGCGCTGCGGTTCCTGAGGCGCTGAGGGGGCTGTACACGAAGCCGGTCTGCCAGGCACCGCACGAGTACCAGATGAGGTCGGCCCATTCGGAGGCCGCGCTGTCGCCGTGGACCGCTTCGCTCGCGCCCTGGTCGTCGAGGTCGATGTGCCGGTCCCAGCAGTCGTGCCCTTGGAAGGTCGCCGGAAGCCGGATGGTGTAGGTGTCGCTCTGCTGCCAGGTGCCGTCCGCCTTGCCGGTCGCGGAGTCGGATGCCGTCGGAATGGATCCGCTCTGCGAGGAGGCGGGGTCGTTCGAGACGCCGTACCACCAGATCGCGAGGGTGGCGATGACACCCGCGACCGCGGCCAGGGCGCTCACGGCGGCCCAGAGGTTCCTCGAGGGGATCTCGCTCATGGTCGGAGCATAGCGATGACCTGTCGCCTCTCGGGTACGCCGAGTGACCGGGCGAGTACCGGAGTTTCCGGGCAATTCCCAAGAACTTCCCCGATCGAGACCGGGTGTTGTCGTGTATCCGACAGTTCGATGGGTGATGAAAAGGCCGGCCGCCCCAGGGCGGCCGGCCTTTCGACGTCTCGGCGACGGTCAGCCGTGGGTCTTCGTCAGTTCAGCGGCGATGACCGTGTGCCGCAGCAGGAGCGCGGTCGTGACCGGGCCGACGCCGCGCGGCACCGGGGTCAGTCTTCCGGCGATCGGGGCGACCGACGCGTAGTCGACGTCGCCGACGAGCCCGCCGTCCGCGGTCGGGTTGGTGCCCACGTCGATCACCGTGGCGCCCGGCTTCACGAAGTCCGCATTGATCATTCCGGCGCGGCCCACTGCCGCGACCAGCACATCGGCCTCGCGGCAGACCGCGGCCAGGTCCTTGGTACGGGAGTGGCACACCGTCACCGTCGCCGACTCGTTCAGCAGCAGCAGCGCCGCGGGCTTGCCGACCACCGTGGACCGACCGACCACGACCGCCTTCGCGCCCTCAAGGACCAGATCCTCGCGCTTGAGCAGCTCCAGCACCGCCGCGGCCGTCGCCGGGGCGAACGTGCGGAGTCCGGCGGCCAAGCGGCCCAGGCTCTCCGAGTTCGCGCCGTCCACATCCTTGTACGGGCTGATGTACCCGCCCACCTGCGAGAGCGTCACGCCCTCCGGCAGCGGCGTCTGGCAGATGACGCCGTGCACCGCGGGATCCGCGGAGAGCGCCTGCAGCTTCGCGATGATCTCGTCCTTGCCGGGGTCTTTGAGGTGCTCGACCCTGCAGTCGATGCCCTCCTTCTCCGCGGCCTTCCGGATCGAGCGCACGTACCAGGCCGTGCCCTCGTCGTCCGTGGGCACCACGACCGCCAGGGTCGGCACGATGCCCTCCTCGCGCAGCCGCGCCGCGTCGGCGGCGACCTCCGCGCGCAGTGCCGCCGCCACCGCGCGCCCGTCGATGTCACTCATGCCCGAATCCTCTTCGCCACGATCTGCATGATCGCCTCAGCCTGCACCTTCGCCTGGAGCGCCTCGTTGAGCGTGCTCGCGAGCCGTTCCCGCTCGGCGGGGTCCTTGATCGCGACCACGTTGATGTCCACGTTCAGCGCCGCCGACTCCAGCGCCGACTTCGCCGCCGACGCCGCCACGGCCACATCCGAGACCACGTTCGGGTTCGAACCCTCCAGGATCCGCCCCGACAGCTTGATCACCTCGGCCGACACCCGCGCCACCGCGAGCGGCACCGCCGCGGCCTCGACCAGGCCCGCCTGGATCGCCGCGGTCCGCGCCGCCTTCTCCTCGTCCGAGGACTTCGGCAGCTTGTAGGCGGCGACGACGCCCGAGAACGCCTCCGCGTCGTCCTCGGCGAGCTGCAGCGCCTCCAGCCGCAGACGCTCGGCCTCGGCCAGGGCCTCCCGCATCACCGCCTCGTGTTCGGCGAACTTCGGCTTCCCGATGGTCAGGTTGCACACCATGGACACCAGGGCGGCGGCCATGGCCGCGCTCATCCCCGCCGCCGCGCCGCCGCCGGGCGCCGGAAGCTCCGAAGCGAGGTCGGTCAGCCAGTCTTCTATAGTCGTCTTGCGCACCCGGCCAGCCTAGACGCGGCCCCAAAGGTGGGATGTCTTCGCCGGTCCCGGTGTGTCGCGCCGCCCGCCCCGCGAGCGCGAGGACGCACCCGAGTTCACTCAATGAGACACGCAAATCAGCGTGGTCCCCCCGCCCCGCCGCCACGTACCATTACCGCGTGAACCGCCAATGGCATGATCTGCGAAACCCTGGCCTCGTCCCCGTCGTCGCCGACGCGGAGGAAGCCGAGCGCTATCAGCTCGACGCCTGGCGGAACCTGCCCCGTGAGCAGGTTCCCCCCTGGAACGACTACGCCGAGGTCGAAGACGTCGCCGGTGTGCTCGCCGGGGTCCCGCCGATCGTCGCCCCCTACGAGGTCGAGCACCTCCGCGAGCTCCTCGCCGAGGTCTGCGAAGGCCGCGCCTTCCTCATGCAGGGCGGCGACTGCGCCGAGACGTTCATCGACAACACCGAGCACCACGTGCTCGCGAACATGCGCACGCTCCTGCAGATGGCGGTCGTGCTCACCTACGGCGCCTCGCTGCCGGTGGTCAAGGTCGGCCGCGTCGCCGGCCAGTACTCCAAGCCGCGCTCGGCCGCGCTCGACTCGCTCGGCCTGCCCGTCTACCGCGGCGACATGTTCAACTCGCTCGAAGCGACCGAAGAGGCCCGCGTCTGCGACCCGCAGCGGATGATCCGCGCCTACGCGAACTCCGCCGCGACCATGAACATGCTCCGCGCCTACCTGCGCGGCGGCCTCGCCGACCTCATGGCCGTGCACGACTGGAACAAGGACTTCGTCCGCACCTCCCCGGCCGGCGAGCGCTACGAGGCCATCGGCCGCGAGATCGACCGCGCCGTCCGCTTCATGGCCGCCTGCGGCGTCGAGGACGAGAACCTCCACACCGCCGAGGTCTTCGCCTCCCACGAGATGCTCGCCATCGAGTACGACCGGGCGCTCACCCGCATCTTCAACGGCAAGGCCTACGCCCTGTCCGGCCACATGCTCTGGAACGGCGAGCGCACCCGCCAACTCAATGGCGCCCACATCGACTTCCTCTCCCGCGTCGCGAACCCGGTCGGCTGCAAGATCGGCCCGACAGCAACGCCCGAAGGCGTCGTCGAGATGTGCCAGAAGCTCAACCCGGAGAACGTCCCCGGGAAGCTCGTCATCATCACCCGCATGGGCCACAAGAACGTCCGCACCGTGCTGCCCCCGATCGTCGAGAAGGTCCAGGCCGCCGGGTGCAAGGTCGTGTGGCAGTGCGACCCGATGCACGGCAACACCTACGAGTCCGCCTCGGGCTACAAGACCCGCGCGTTCGACCAGGTCGTCGACGAGGTCCTCGGCTTCTTCGAGGTGCACCGCCAGACCGGCACCCACCCGGGCGGCATCCACATCGAACTCACCGGGGAGGACGTCACCGAATGCGTCGGCGGCGCCCAGGAGATCCGCGACGACCAGCTCTCCGACCGCTACGAGACCGCCTGCGACCCGCGCCTGAACACGCAGCAGTCGCTCGAACTCGCGTTCCTCGTCGCGGAGATGCTCCGCCACTAGCGTTGTCCTGCAAGCGACCCGACCCATAGAGTGAGCGCATGAGCGCACACGATCTCTTCCTCCTCGGCGGAGTGTTCCCCGGCGTCACGCCGGCGGCGGCACTCCGCCGAGTCGTCACCTACGCGCGGCAAGCGGAAGCGGCCGGACTCGACGGCGTGTGGACCGCCGAGCACCACTTCATCGAATACGGCGCGAGCCCATCCGCGACGCTCATGGCCGCCCACCTCCTGGCCGCCACCGAACGCCTCCAGATCGGCACCGCCGTCGCGGTCCTCTCCAACCGGCACCCCGTCGCACTGGGGGAGGAGGCCGCCACACTCGACGCCCTCGCACCCGGGCGCTTCCGCCTCGGCGTCGGTCGCGGCGGGCCCTGGATCGACCTCAGCGTGTTCGGCTCCAGCCTCGACCGCTACGAACGCGGCTTCGAAGAAGGACTCGGGCTCCTGACACGCTGGCTCTCCGGCGACACCGAGATCGCCCACTCCGGCGAGTTCTTCGACGTCCTGCCCGTGCGCGTCATGCCCCCCGGCACCGGACGGCCCGTGTGGGTCGCCGCCACCGGCGAAGGCACCGCCCGCCTCGCCGGACGCCTCGGCCTCCCGCTCCTGCTCGGCATGCACGCCCCCGACGAGGACCACGTCGCGCTCGTCGAATCCTGGCGCCGCGAAGCCGAAGCCGCCGGATTCGATCCCGATGCGGCCGAACACGTCTCGACCCACCTCGCGCAGGTCGCCGACCGGCCCGCCGCGGTCGACCGGCTGCGTTCGGCGCTCACCGAACTGCTCACCAGAGGCGTCGGCCAGTACGTGAGCCTCAAACCGGGCCGCGGTGCCCGCGACCACGCCGCCTACGTCGACTGGATGATCGAACGCCACGCGGTCGGCCCCGCCGAGCACGTCGCCGAACGCCTCGCCGCCTCCGCGGAGGCCACGGGTGTCCGCAGGCAGCTGCTCATGGTCGAAGGCACCGGTGACCCGGATGCGGTGGCGGACAACATCGCCGCCCTCGGCGACGTGCTCAGTAGGGCCGGTAACGCGGTGCCGGAGGGCTCTGCGGCGGCAGCCCCCTGAGCGGATCCCGTCCGCGCTGGCGGAACCATTGGTTCGCCGATCCCGTGAACAGGCAGATGAGGGTCACGAGCGGCATCGCGAGGCTGAGCAGCGTCCAGATCAGCCGCGAACCGTCGGCGGGTGCGCCCGCCTGGCCGGCCGTCTCGAACCCGGTGTAGATCCCGATGAACCCGGACACGAAGGCCAGCAGCATGACCGCGATCGTGGTGACCTGCGCCCAGCGGCGTCCCGCACCGATCTTGACGGCGAGGATGCCGAAGAGGACCACCAGCGCCATCGTGGCGGCGATGACGATAGTGACGACCAGGGCCAGGTCCTCGAAGCCCTGCGAGAGGTCGTCCTCGAACTCGAAATCGCTGAAGTTCAACGCCTCAGACCAGAACAACGCGGTCAACCCGCCACCCGCCCCGCAGCAGATCAAGAAGGAGAACTGCAACCAGAGCATCACCTGGGCCGTGGTCACGGTCCCGGGCTTGCGGTGCAGCAACTCGGGCGGCAGGGGCGTGGCAGGCGGCGTGTACATGGGCGGTCCTCCGAGGACGGGGCCACCAGTGTAAATCCGCGTCGCTATGCGCCCGGTTCCGCGTCTGGCACCACGCGATCCGCGTTGCGGCGGAACCGCCGCCAGACTGCAGATCTTCCCGGCTTCGACAACCACCTGCGCAAGCAGGAGCCCGGTCGGGATCGGTACGCCGTTCACGATCGCAGCAACCGTCGCGAAGAGGGAAGCCACGACGAAAAGCAATGCCGCGATCCTGGCCCAGCGGTATCGAAGAGCGATGAAGACCAGATGGACCATCGCGAGCAAGGCGATGCAGCCGAGGCCGATTGTCACCCAAACGGCATCGGCCAGCAGCTCGAGGTTCTCCTGACGGGTTTCGGGGCTCACCCCGTTGTACTTCTCGCTGTCAGACTCCCACATCAGCACCGTCAGCACCATCACGCAGCAGAGGAGGGCCGAGGTCGACAACTGGATTCCGGTGATAACCAGAGCGGTGACTGCTGGAGCTGGGAACCGCTGCTGCGTATGCGTGGCGGGAGACGAGTCGGCGAACTCATTCGAGGAAGGTGTGCGCCTCCGGCGGCACGGTATTCGACCGTTAGCCAGCATGGTCATCGCCGATGTTCTCCGACTCGCTGAGCTGGTTCGGTTCGCTCAGGTACGACTCGCATTCGCGGAACCACCGCTCCGTCGGTTCGGAGTGGGTGCACATCCAGGCGAGCAGCTGGAGCAGGATCGAGGGCAGCGCCGAGATGAGCGCGAGCAAGTGCCCATCGCCTTCGATCGCAAAGAGGAGCAGCGCGCCGGCGACGGCGAGAACGATGAGTGCCGCCAGCCCGGCCCCGACCCAGCTCCGTCCACGACGGTCGCCGTCACCGAGTCGCCGAATGACGACGGTCGCGTAGGCGGCGGCGCCGATCGGCACCACCACCATTGCAACCGAGACCCGGGAATCCACTTCGCTGAAGCCCGGCAGGTAATACGCGATGGCTGCCATGAACGATGGCCACCAGGCGAGTGCCGGCACCGTGCCACAGCAGAAGAGCGCGGCGGCTTGTAAGGCGACGAACACCTGAGCGGCGGTGACGGTGCCGGGCCGTTCTGGGGTCTTCGAGGGGGCGGTCATGCTTCGCCCTCGAACCAGCGGCGGCCTTCGCGGCCGTAGACGCACCGCAGGACGATTGCCTGGATGAACAAGGAAGGTGTGGCGGCGGGGAGGACGTAAATCAGCAGATCCCGATCCACCCATCCAATGACCGCAATGGCCACAGCGGTGAAGCTAACCAGAACCACCGCTCCAATGATTATCGTGGTCCGTGCCCGGCGGTCCGCCCTGCCAGCCCAGCGGTTGGTGAAGTAGGCGTAGGTGAAGATAGCGGCGAAGCCGACTGCCCAGGTCCAGAGGATCGCGAAATCGGCGGCGTCCTCACTGAATTGCGTCGTAATCCAGGCGATCGCGCCGAGGAGCGGAACCCCGAACGAACAGTTCCCGAGGATCATGACCAGCGCGACCTGCAACCCGGTGAGGACCCGCACGGTGGTGATGACCTTCGGCCACTTGGGATGGGGCACAGGCTGAACCAAGATCGGCGATTCGGGGTCGGTCGCTTGCGGCTGGCGGTCGGGTTCCACCGGATCTTGTGAAGGCACCGTCAGTCCCGGCTCTCTGACGGGGTCGCGACGACCGTGCCGGGTCGTGGTGGGCCAGTGAAGACGGGGTGGGTGGGCGTGTTGGAGGGGCTGGGGTTCGGGGTCGGACATCGGCGATCCTTCGAGGGGTTAGTTGAACATGTTCAACTTAGCGGATCCGACCCTGTCCGAAAAGGGCAAGAGACCGGCCCCACATCGGGGACCGGTCTCGTGTGCTGCGTCGATGTGGACTCGTCAGTCGTTGAGGGCGTACCTCAAGGCCTCGAAGACCGTCTGGTCCTGGTACTCGAATCCGTTGGCCTGCAGGACCCCCGGTTTGATCTTGGCGCCGCGGAGCAGTTCGATCGCGGCTTCTCCCGCGACGAGTTTGACCGCCCAGCCCGGGATGATCCACGGGGTCGGGCGGTGGACCGCTGCGCCGAGCGCCTTCGTGAACTCGCGGTTCGTCGTCGGATTCGGGCCGACCATGTTGACGGGGCCGCGCACGGACTCGTCCTCGATCGCCGTGACCGCCGCGCCCACCCAGTCGCGCAGGGAGATCCACGGCAGGTACTGCCTGCCGCTGCCGAAGCGGCCACCGAGGAAGCACTTCCACGCGGGCACGAAGCGGTCCAGCAGGACGCTGTCGGGGCCCAGCACATGGCCCGTCCGCAACCGGACGACCCGCGCGCCCGCCTCCTCGGCGGGGGCCGTCGCCGACTCCCACCTGAGGCAGAGCCGCCCGAGGAAGTCGGCCGCCGCCGGGGTCGATTCGTCCACCTCGACGTCCGCGCGGTCGCCGTACCAGCCCGCGGCCGAGGCGTTCACCAGCGCCGGGACGTTGGCCGCCGCCACCGCTTCGGCCAGGACCCTGGTCGGTATCACGCGGCTCGCCTCGATGCGCTTCTTGTACGCGGCGTTCCAGCGCTGGCCGCCGACGTTCGCACCGCACAGGTTCACGACGACGTCGACGCCGTCGAGGATCTGCGGGTCCAGTGGCCCCTTGTACGGGTCCCACAGGATCTCGTTCTCCTCGTCGGGCTTGTGCCGCACCAGCCGCACGAGGTCATGCCCCTCGCCGACGCTTTCGAGGGCTTCCATCAGGGACTTGCCGAGATAGCCGCTCGACCCGGCGATGACGATCCGCATACCGACAGCCTATGGCCTCGGCTCGCGGTACCACTCTTGAACCTGGGCGCGGAGTCTCGGGGCCTGGAGTTCGGCGTTCTGCTGGATAGCGGCGAGGCTCTGCGCGGCGAGGGCCCGTCGCCATTCGAGTTCGGCGCCGCGCATGGCGGTGTCGATCGCGCATGGTGCGCGGAAGGCCGAGGCGGGTTCGTCGCCCCAGACGCCGTGTTGGCGGATCTCCTTGCACTGGAACGCCTCGGCGGGGCCTTCGATGGCGGTCATGACGTCCATGAGGGTGATGTCCTTGAGGCTCTTGGCCAGACGGAAGCCGCCCTTCTTGCCTGCGGTGGAGGTGAGGATGCCGGCCTTGACGAGCGGTTGCAGCTGCTTGTTGAGGTACGCGGGCGGCAGGCCGTACCCGGCGGCGAGCCGGGCGGTCGACACGGGCTCGTCGACGCCCATCCAGTCCAGGAGCAGGCAGCAGTGCGCGGCCCATTCGACGCCTTCGCTGATCTTCATACCTCGATTTTAGCTGTCCTGGTTTGCGTCTGAACTGTGCTGGGATATCGGCATGGAGACCGCGGTTGCGAATCTTTATCTAGACATGTAATATCTAGATATGAGTTCCGGCGAGGGCCGGAACACCCACCAGAGGAGCACCCATGGACACCGTCCCCGCACCCGTCATCGCCCGCGCCGCCACCGCCGAGCGGCTCGCCCACGCCCAGCAGTCGGTCATGACCCTGCTCGCCGACTCCTCGCAGACCGGCGGCGCCCTCTCGGTCCACCGCTCGACCTTCCCGAACGGCGGCGACGGCGCGCCCTCGCATTTCCACACCGGCACCACCGAATCGCTGTTCGTCATCTCGGGCAGGCTCCAGGTCCTCACCGGCGACGAGGTCATCGTCCTGGAGGCCGGCGATTTCGTGACGATCCCGGCGGGCCTGCCGCACGCGTTCGGCGCCGCCGCCGGGCATGACGCCGACGTCCTGGCCGTGTTCACCCCGGCCGCCGACCGCTTCGACTACTACCGGCTCCTCGAGCGCGTCGTCGCGGGTGAGGCCGACCCGGCCGAGATTCCGGCGTCGGGCGAGCGGTACGACAACCACTATGTGGCGAGCGAGGCCTGGCAGCGGGCCCGTTCGGGGGAGTAGACGCCGAACGGCCGCAGCACACGAAGCAGTGTGCTGCGGCCGTTGGACGCCGTCGGGTCTAAAGTCCCAGCCTGGCGAGGTTCAGGCGGCCGAGGCGGCTGCGCCACGGCACGTCCGCCTTGATCCCGGCGAGCACCGAGCGCTGGAGCGTGTTGTCCTGCGGCAGCTGCTCGACCGGAGTGTCCTCGGTGCGGGCGAAGACGAAGCGCCACAGGTCGGTTCGGTTGCCGGCCGGCCCGCCGGGGCCTTCGAGGTCGAAGAGGGCGCCGAAGCCGGTGATGTTCGACCGCTCGGGCAGCCAGTCGCGCAGCTGCGGGTCGAGCAGCCACGATTCGCATTTGAACACCAGGTCCTCGGGGCCGTCGTAGCGCTCGGGGAAGACCGCCGGGAAGAACTCCAGCGCCCATTCGACCGAGTCGCGCACGGCGTCGAGCGTGAGCGGCCCGCCTTCGCCGCGGATGTGCATGCCCACGAACGGGTTCGGGTCTTCCCCCTCGACGCAGAACTGGAGCCGCCCGAGCTGGTAGAGCGACCCGCGCACGTGCCCGGTGAACCAGTTCGCGACGTCGAGCCCGGCCCTGCCGTAGATCCGCCGGTTGAGCCGCAGCTTCTCGCCCACGTCGAGCAGCAGCCGACGCGAGAGCTCCTCGTCGATGCCGCGGTCGCGGTGGTAGGCGAGCATGTCCGGGACCGCCGCGAGCAGCGGATACAGGCCGAGCAGCGGGTGCGGTCCAGCGACCTTGGGCCACGACAGCCATTTGCGCCCGCCCATGTCCGCGGCGATGGACTGGTAGAGCCGGTCGGCGGTCTCGCGGGCGGCGAGGTCGAGCGCGCCGAGGGCCTTCACGGCGTCGTCGGTGTCCTCGGCCTCGGCGCCGCACCAGTCGATGAGGAGTTCGCGCACGTCATCGGCATCGGGTTCGGGGTACGCCTTCACAGCGCCGGGCAGCGGCAGGTCCTGAGTCATCGGCCTATGTCACCACGCCCGGCCCCCGATCGGCAACATCGGGTGGGTCACCTTAGTCTGGGCCTTGTGCGACGGTTGCTGACGCCTCCCTGGATCGTCCTCCACTGCTTCGCAGTGGTGTTGACGGTCGCCTTCGGGCTGCTCGGCTGGTGGCAGCTCTCCCGCGCCCAGGGCGGCAACGCCATCAGCTGGGGCTACGCCTTCGAGTGGCCGCTCTTCGCGCTCTTCACGCTCGTGCTGTGGATCCGGCAGATGCGTCTGGAACTGCGCAAGGACCGCCCCGCCGAGTCTCGTCGCGGGAAGCCCGAGCCGCCGCCGATGACCTCGCCCTTTGAGTCGGCCATCCTGAAGGCCCGGCAGACCGATATCGAACCGTCCCATGGGAGCCACGCATGAACGCCGCTCTGAAACGCTTCCGGATCGTCGCCTGGATCGTGGGCACGTTCCTGATCCTGCTCATGTTCGTGGCGATGCCGCTCAAGTATTTCGGCGACAACGACTTCCTGGTGACGGCGATCAGCCCGATCCACGGACTTTGCTACATGGTCTACCTGGTGCTCGCCTTCCACCTCGCGCAGCAGGCGGGTTGGAAGTTCTGGCCGCAGACGGTGGGCCTCATGCTCGGCGGCACGATCCCGATCGGCTCGTTCTTCGTGGAGCGCTGGGCGCACCGCCGCATCCTCGCGGAGCACCCGCAGGCCGCCGACCCGAAGGTCCGCACCGAAGAACCCGTGTGAACGCGGCATCGGAAAAGCCCGGCGAGCTTCGGCTCGCCGGGCTTTCGCGTTCGCTCAGGATTGCAGTGCCGAGCCCGCCTTGAACGTGTCCCAGTCGAGGCTCCAGCCGGTGAAGCCGTCGCCCTGCGGTACGTCGAGGCCGGTGTTCTTCACGATCACCGGGTCGCCCCAGCGCACGAAGTTGTAGACCCACTCGCCCATCTCGTCGGAGACGTTGATGCAGCCGTGGGAGCCGTTGGACTTGCCGAGCCGGTCGGCCGCCCAGGGCGCGCCGTGGATGAACTGGCCGGAGAAGGTCAGGCGCATCGCCCACTTGACGTCGGTCTCGTAGTCGTAGAGGTCGGAGACGAAGGTCGACTCCTCCTCGCGGCTCATGATGGTCATGGTCCCGGAGAACGATCGCGCGTCGTTGCCGTCGATCTCCCTGGCGCCCAGGGAGATCGGGATGGTCTGCACGATCGAGCCGTCACGGAAGGCCCGCATCTGCTTCGTATTGTCGTCCGCCTCCAGGTACCGCGCCTCAGCGTCGATGGCGAAGCTCGTCTCGGCGTCGAACTCGCCGTAGCGGCCGTCGCCGATGTCGAGTCCGCCGAGGGCGAGTCGCACCGAGACGCTGGTGTTGGGCTGCCAGAACTCCTTCGGCCGGTACTCCAGCGCCCGCCCGGTGATCCAGTGCCAGGAGCCTTCCTGGGCCGGCTCGGAGGTGACGAAGAGGCGCCGTTCGACCGAGGCCCGCAGGTCTTCGGGGATCTCGTAGCCGGAGAAGCGGAACGCGAGGATGGTGCCCATGCCGACCGTGGAGTCCGGGTTCGGCAGGTAGTTCTCGATCGAGACCCGGTTGCCCGGGGAGGCGATCGTGGTGAACGTCGAGGTCGCGGTGGCGGTGAGGCCTTCCGCGTCGTCGGCGGTGACCGTGGCCGTGTAGGTGCCCTCCCACGCGAGCGGGCTGGAGGGGACCCAGGTGGTGCCGTCGGGGTGCATGGCCCCTTCGACCTCGGCGCCTTCGGCGTCGGTCAGCTTGAACTCCTTGAACTCGCCGGCTTCGACGGTCCAGGAGATCTCGGTGGCCGCGGTCGCGTCCGTGGCGCCGTCGGCGGGGGTGATCTGCACCTTCGCGGCGCTCTGGGGCGCCTCGGAGGAGGCGTCGCCGTCGCCTTCGCCGATGGTGCCCGATTCCTTCGTGCAGGCCGCGGCGAGACCCACCACGGCGAGGCCGCCGGCGGTCAGGGCGCCGCGGCGGGAGAGGGAGGACGGTCCGAAACTCATGGCACCACGGTACACAGGGGCGGCGACGCGTCGTCTGCTTCGCACCTGTGACCTATGCGGTCCCAGGTCAAGGCCGGGCAGGTCAGCGAATGCTGAGGTGCACGTGGTTGGTGTGGTCGGAGTTGGGTTCGCCACCTGCGCCGCCGTAGGACTTCCAGCCGCTGCTGGGCGTCCAAATCTGCCGGTACCAGATGACGTACTGCACGCCGAGCGCGTGGGCGTTCTCCACGAACCAGGCCGCGAGGTTCTGCCCGTAGTCGTAGTCGTCACCGCCGGCGTTGCCGCCGAACCCGTCGGGCTGGGCGGCGTAGTCGCAGGCCCGGCCTTTGCCGTGCTCACCGAACGAGGAGGGCCGGTAGCACTTCACGTAGCGGGTGAAGCCGACGATCTGGGACTGTTCGAGGGCGTGGAGCGTGCGCGGGGTCAGGCAGCCGTTCGTGGTCGGGTCGTTCTCCGAGCAACTTTCGCCGGGCAGCGACCCGTCCGAGTTGCGGGGCGCGGGTTCGGCCGCGGGCGCGTCCGAAGCCGAGGGGCCCACGGCGTCGTCGCCGCCGGAGGCCGCGAGTTCGCGGGCGGCCGCGTCGCGCGCGTCCTCCATCTCCTCGGCGGTCTCTTCCTGCTGGTCGATGTTGTCCGCGAGGGTCTGGCGGGTCGCCTCGATCTCCTGGAGACGGGTGATCAGCTCTTCCAGCCGGACGGCGCGGGACTGGCCGAGGAACTGCAGCAGCTCCATGGCGGCGATGGCGTCCTGCGGGTCGCCCGAGGCCATGAGCGCGGCCGTGGACTGGAGGTCGGAGGTCGTGGACGCTACGTACGCGTACTCCTCGAGCTCGACCTGCAGCGCGGCGGACTCGGCCTCGGAGTCCTTGAGCTCCTGCTCGAGGTCCTCCTGCTGCTGTTTCAGCGCGGCGAGTTCGTCCTGTGCGTCGAGGTAGTCCGAGATGGCCTCGCTGAGCTTGTCCGAGACGTTCCCCTCCTCGTCCTGCGCTGAGGACTGCGAGGCGGGTGCGACCAGGAACACCACGCCGGCGAGGGCCACGATCGGGAGCGAGAGCAGGCGCTTGGCGCCGCTGAGGAACGGTCGCGGAGCGCGCGCGGGGGAGGTCGTGCCGGCGTTCAAGGCTTGAGGGTCCTTCGGTTGCTCGGAGCCGATTGGACGGGATGGTCGGCGTACAGCGTAGAACGGAAGGATTCCTCGAATGCAACGGGTCATTCCGCGCGACCACTGGTAGTCGCGGCGCTACCAACTGCCGATGGGGGCTATGGCGTGGCTTACTCATCGGCGGTCCCCATTCGTTTCGCCTGATAGAATTGTTCGAATTCGAACCAGCCGTCCGGGCGGGTGCCGAAACCGAGGGGGGAGGGCCGCCGATGAGCGCGGGAGACTTCGAGAGCCGCTGGCTCGCACCTGACGTGAACACCGTGTGGACCCGGTTCCTCCACGTCACCCACCGCCTCGAGCACCAGATCGACCGGCGGCTCCAGGAGCAGCACGGCATCACCCACACCCAGTACGAGATCCTGGTGCGCCTGGCCGACAGCGACGGGCGCGCGATGCGCATGAGCGACCTCGCCGAACGCATCGTGACCGCGAAGAGCGCCGTCACCTACCAGGTCAACAGACTCTCCGAGATGGGCCTGGTCTCGCGCAAGAAGTGCGGGCGCGACAACCGCGGCATCTGGGTGCACCTCACCGAAGCGGGCGCCGAGCGCCTCGAACGCGCCGCGCCCTGCATCCTCTCGCTGGTGCGGGAGCTGTTCCTCGACGCGATCAACTGCGACCAGGCCGCCGAGCTCGACAAGCTCCTCGGCACGTGGTCGGACAACCTCGACGAGCACGACCGCAACCCGATCGGCCACGCCCAGCACCCGGAGCCGGAAGCGGCGTAAACGCTTTCGGTGGGCTCTGCCGGTGTAAGACTCGCAGACGGTGCGTGCCGGTGTAGGGTCAGGCCGTGCCGAGCTTTCCGCGTCCTGAGACGACCGTCCCCTACCGAATCGACGGCCTCGCCGATCTCCTCCCCGAGGCCAAGGAGCTGGGCTTCGACGTCACCGGAGTGAGTCTCGCCGCGGACGCCGTGGAACCCGGCGACCTCTTCGCGGCCCTCCCCGGCGCCAACCGCCACGGTGCCGAGTTCTGCGCCCAGGCCGCCGAACGCGGCGCGGTCGCCGTCCTCACCGATGAACGCGGTGCCGCCCTCGCGGCAGGGCTCCTGCCGGTCCTCGTCACCGAGGACCCCCGCACGCTCACCGGCGAAGTCGCCGCCCGCGTCTGGGGCCGCCCCTCCGAGCACCTGAACCTCCTCGGCATCACCGGCACCAACGGCAAGACCTCCACCGCCTACCTGGTCGAGGCCGGACTCTCCTACGCCGGACGCACCACCGGGATCATCGGCACGGTCGAGACCCGCATCGCGGGCGAGCGCATCGAATCCGCCCGCACCACCCCCGAAGCCCCCGAACTCCAGGCCCTCCTCGCCGTCGCCCTCGAGAAGGGGGTCACCGACGTGGTCATGGAGGTCTCCAGCCACGCCCTCGTGCTCGGCCGTGTCGAAGGCTGCCGCTTCCGCGCCGCCGGGTTCACCATGTTCGGCACCGACCACCTCGACTTCCACTCGGACCTCGACGACTACTTCGACGCCAAGGCCCGCCTCTTCGACGGCCGCGCCGAGACCGAGGTCCTCAACGCCGACGACAAGCGCGTCGCGACCCTCGCCGGCCGCGGCAACCTCGAGTTCTCCCTCACCGACTCCGGCGCCGACTACTACGCCTCCGACATCGCGACGGACGGCTTCACCCAGCGATTCCACCTCAAGACCCCGAACGGATCGGGCGAAGGCCTGGTCAACATGCCCGGCCGCCACAACGTCGCCAATGCCGCGCTCGCCGTCGCCCTCCTCGAAGCCGCCGGCATCGACACCCCGACCGCGCTCGCCGGGGTCGCCTCCTGCACCGGCGTGCCCGGCCGCATGGAATTGGTCTCCGGCGACAACCCGATCCGCGGCGTCGTCGACTACGCCCACAAGCCCGAGGCCATCACCGCCGTCCTCGAAGCCCTCCGCGACTCCACCCCCGGCAAGGTCATCGCCATCCTCGGCGCCGGCGGCGACCGCGACCGCTCCAAGCGCCCCCTCATGGGCGCTGCCGCCGCACGCGCCGCCGACCTGGTCATCGTCACCGACGACAACCCGCGCACCGAGGACCCGGCCCGCATCCGCGACGAGGTGGCGGCCGCCGTCCAGGGCGTCCCCTGCCGTAATATTCCGGGGCGGGGCGCCGCCGTCCACGAGGCCGCCGCGCTCGCCGTCCCCGGTGACACCATCGCCCTCCTCGGCAAAGGCCACGAGACCGTCACCGAGACCGCCGCGGGCCCCGTCGCCAGCGACGACCGGGAACTTCTGGCCCATGCGCTACGCGACGCCGCGAGGGTGAAACCGGCGCACGACCTTGAAGCGTGATAGTCCCGAACACCGCACGCACTCACAACAGGAGGAGACCGCCGCGTGATCCCCATGAGCCTTGCCCAGGTCGCCGCCGTCATGGACGGCAAGCTCAGCGAGACGGCCGATCCTGAAGCGGTCGTCACCGGCGGCGTCGAGTACGACTCCCGCAAGGCCGGGCCCGGCGGACTGTTCCTGGCGATCCCCGGCGACAAGGTCGACGGCCACGAATTCGCCGCGAAGGCCGCCGCCCAAGGCGCCGTCGCGACGATCGCGACCCGCCCGATCGAGACGCCCGCGATCTACGTCGACAACGGCATCGACGCCCTGACGAAGCTCGCCAAGCACGTCGCCGCCGCCTCCAAGGCGAAGATCATCGGCGTCACCGGCTCCAACGGCAAGACCTCGACGAAGGACCTCATCGGCCAGCTCTGCGCCGACCTCGGTCCGACCGTGGCCACCGAAGGCAACTTCAACAACGAACTCGGCCACCCCTACACGGTCTGCCGGGTCGAACCCGACACCGAATACCTGGTCCTCGAACTCGCCGCGCGCGGCATCGGGCACATCACGCAGCTGTGCGAGATCGCCCCGCCCACGATCGGCGTGGTCCTCAACGTCGGCATCTCCCACCTCGACGGCTTCGGCTCCATCGAGACCACGGCCGAGGCCAAGTCGGAGCTGCCGCGCTTCCTCACCGCGGACGGCACCGCGATCCTCAACGCCGACGACCACCGCGTCGCCGCCATGGCCGACCGCACCTCGGCCGAAGTCCTGCGCTTCGGCATCAGCGAACCCGCGGACTTCTGGGCCGCGGACATCGAGCCCGGCGACGGCCGCCACCGCTTCACCCTCTGGACGCCCGACGGCCACGCCGAAGTCCGGCTGCAGCTGTGGGGCGCTCACCACGTGTACAACGCGCTCGCCGCCGCGGCCGTCGGCTGGTGCCTCGGAGCGAGCCCGCAGCGGATCGCCGCGAGCCTCTCCGAAGCCGGCCGCCTGTCCGAGCGCCGCATGGACGTCTTCACCCGACCCGATGGCACCACCGTCATCGACGACTCCTACAACGCCAACCCCGCCTCGATGGGCGCGGCCGTCCGCACCCTCGGGCAACTCCCCACCGAGGGCCGCCGCATCGCGGTCCTCGGGCTCATGGCCGACCTCGAAGAGCAGAGCGAGACCTGCCACCGCCGCCTCGGCGAACAGGTCCGCGAAGCCGGCATCGACGAGGTCATCGCCGTCGCCGAAGGCACCGAACCCATCATCGAAGGTGCCGAAGGCGTCACCGCTACCCACGTACCCGATCAAGCCGCAGCCATCGCGCTGCTGCAAAGCCGGCTGCGCCCCGGCGACGCCGTCCTGGTGAAGGGCTCCCGCTACCGGACCTGGGACGTCGCCGACCACTTGCGCGCCAAGGAGGACACAGACCAGTGAGAGCCGTAATCGTCGCCGCGTTCGTGGCGTTCGCGCTCACCATGGCGCTCACGCCGCTCGCGGCGAAGCTGTTCCGCCGTTTGAAGGCGGGACAGCCCATCCGCACCGACGGCCCCCAGACCCACCTCGCCAAGGCCGGCACCCCCACCATGGGCGGCGTCGTCTTCATCTTCACCACCGTGCTCGCCTACATCTGCGGCCACCTGGTCCTCATGGCCCTGCCCGAGCGGGTCAACGGCGTCACCTTCAACCGCCCCACCGGCTTCACCGCCACCGGCATCGTCCTCATCGGACTCTTCGTCGCCTGCGGCTTCGTCGGCTTCATCGACGACTGGCTCAAGATCCGCCGCAAGCACTCCGGCGGCATCTCCGGCCGGGCCAAGGTCGTCGGCCTCTCCATCGCCGCCACGATCTTCGGCATCCTCGCCGTCTACTACACCGGCTCGATCGACTCCAAAGAGATCTCCGAGACCGTCGCCACCCCGTACCTCTCCTTCACCAGCGACATCGGCCCGAACCTCACCAAGGTCGGCATGGTCCTGCTGATCGTCCTCCTCGTCAACGCCACCGCCAACGGCGTCAACCTCACCGACGGCCTCGACGGCCTCGCCACCGGCGCCTCCATGATGGCCTTCCTGGCGTTCATGATCATCGGCTTCTGGGAGTACCGCCACTGGTGCGGCGGCGCCCAGCCCGCCGACAACCTCTGCTACGACGTCCGCGACCCGCTCGAGCTCGCCCTCATCGCCGGGGCCGCCGCCGGGGCCATGTTCGGGTTCCTGTGGTGGAACACCTCGCCCGCCCAGATCTTCATGGGCGACTCCGGTTCGCTCAGCCTCGGCGCGCTCATCGCCGGACTCGCCTTCGCCTCCAAGACGATCCTGCTCCTGCCGATCATCGGCGCCCTGTTCGTCATCACGACCGCCAGCGTCATGATCCAGGTGACCTCGTTCAAGCTCACGGGCCGAAGAGTCTTCCGCATGTCGCCGATCCAGCACCACTTCGAGCTCGCCGGGTGGTCGGAAGTGACCATCGTCGTCCGGTTCTGGATCATCGCCGGCATCGGCGTCGCCATCGCTCTCGGCTTCTTCTTCGCCGACTTCCTGCGGATCGCGGGGTAGCACCGTGCCCATCGACGACCCGCAAGCCTCGCCGAGCGCGAGGATCGCCGGCAACGTGCTCGTCGCGGGGGCCCGCGTCGCCGGGGCCGCGTGCGCCGACGTCCTCCTCTCCCGCGGCGCCACGGTCACCGTCTACGACCGCGAGGACTCGGAGCGGATGCGGGCGCTCGCCGCCCGCGGTGCCACCTGCGTGGTCGCCGACGCGTTCGACCCCGCGCTCCTCGACGGGATCGAGCAGGTGGTGCTCTCGCCGGGCTTCCCGCCCCACCACCCGATCGCCACCGCAGCGGAAGCGGCCGGGATCGAGGCGTTCTCCGAGCCCGAGCTCGCCTGGCGCCTGCGCGAACCCGGGGCCGCGACCTGGCTCGCCGTCACCGGCACCAACGGCAAGACCACCACCACGACGATGCTCGCCGCGATGCTCGAACACGCCGGCCTGCGCACCGCCGCGGTCGGCAACATCGGCGTCCCGCTCGTCCACACCGCCAACGGCCCCTTCGACGTGCTCGCCGTCGAACTCTCGAGCCACCAGCTCCACTGGTCCTCCGAGCTCGCCCCGACCGCCGGGGCCGTGCTCAACCTCGCCCCCGACCACCTCGACTGGCACGGGAGCTTCGACGCCTACGCCGAGGCCAAGGCCGCCGTCTGGCGCGGCGGGCAGGCCGTCGCCAACCTCGACGACCCGTCCGTGGTCGCCCTCGCCAAGCACACGGACGCCGAGGTCACCGGGTTCACCCTCAACCACCCCGAGCGCGGCCAGTTCGGTGTGGCCCTGGGCTTCCTGGTCGACTACACCGGACCCGAGCCGGTGCAGATCTGCTCGGTCGACGACGTCCACCCGGCCGGCTGGCACAACGTCGCCAACGCCCTCGCGGCGGCGGCGCTCGCCCGCCAGGTCGGCGTCTCCCACGCCGACATCGGCGACGCCCTGCGCAAGTACGTGCCCGAACCGCACCGCAACGTCACGCTCGTCGAGCACGGCGGCGTCACCTGGGTCGACGACTCCAAGGCCACCAACCCGCACGCCGCCGCGGCCGCGCTCGCCTCCTACGACTCGATCGTGTGGGTCGCGGGCGGCCAGCTCAAAGGCGTCGACGTCGACGGCCTCGTCTCCCAGTACGCCCCGAAGATGCGCGGCGCCGTCCTCATCGGACAGGACCGGGCCCTCGTGGCCGACGCGCTGGCGCGACACGCCCCGGGCCTCCCCGTCATCGTCCTCGAGGGCCGGGACGATGCGGTGATGACCGAAGTCGCCTCGCACGCGGCGGCACTGGCCGAACCGGGCGACACCGTGCTCCTCTCCCCGGCCGGGGCCTCCTACGACATGTTCACCTCCTACGCGCACCGCGGCGACGCGTTCGCCGCCGCCGCACGTGCGCTGATCGAGGGTGAGGCCGAGTGAGGAGCGGGTTCACCGAGTTGCTGCGCGGTCTGCTCGACCGGCCGCTGGCCTCGTACTACCTGCTGCTCTCCTCCTCGGCACTGCTGCTCACCATCGGGCTCGTGATGGTCTTCTCGGCGACCATGGTCGAGTCCTACGAGGCCACGGGGAACGCGTTCGCCGTGATCCTCCAGCAGGTCGTCTGGGCCGTGGTGGGCCTGGTCTGCTTCTGGGTCGCCCAGCGCCTGCCCTCGCGCACCTACCGGGCGGTGTCGCGCCCGCTGCTGGTGGTCGCGATCCTGCTCGGACTCGTCCTGGTCGTCCTGTCGATCCGCCAGAAGCAGCAGGAGGCCGCCGGAGGCGACTCCACCGGCGGCATCGCCACCGACCAGCTGTGGATCGACCTGGGGCCCTTCCAGTTCCAGCCGGCCGAGATCGCCAAGTTCGCGCTGCTCCTGTGGGCCGCGGACTCGCTGGTGCGCCTCGGCCCGCGCATCGCGTCCTGGCGCGAGCTCGCGATCCCGATGTTCCCGATCGCCGGGCTGCTGCTCATCGTCATCGGCTACGCCGACCTCGGCACGATGCTCATCATCCTGGCGATGTTCCTCGGCCTCCTGTGGGCCTCGGGCGTGCCGCTGCGCATCCTCGCCGTGCTCGTCGCCATGGGCCTGCTCGGCTCCGCGGTCCTCATCGCGTTCGAGGGCTACCGGATGCAGCGCATCATCTCGTTCTCGCGGCCCGAGGACTTCGCCGACACCTGGGGCTACCAGGCCATCCAGGGGTACTACGCGATCGCTGACGGCGGCTGGTTCGGCGTCGGCCTCGGCGAGAGCCGCCAGAAATGGGACTGGCTCCCCAACGGCCACAACGACTTCATCTTCGCGCTCATCGCCGAGGAGCTGGGCGTCGTCGGCTGCCTGGTGATCCTGGCGCTGTTCGCCGTGCTCGTCTACACCGGCTTCCGCATCGCGCGCCGCTCCGACGACCCGTTCCGGGCGCTCGTCGCCGCGGGCGTCACCATCTGGATCGCGGGCCAGGCCTTCATCAACATCGGCGGGGTGCTCGGCCTCATCCCCATGACCGGGGTGCCGCTGCCGTTCATCTCCGACGGCGGGACGGCGCTGGTCGTCATCCTCGCGGCGGTCGGGATGCTCGCCGGGTTCGCGCGTGCCGAACCCGACGCCGCCACGGCGCTGCGGGCCCGCAATCCCTCACGTCTCGTACGCTTGCTGTGGGCCCCCCTGCCGCCCGCACCCCGCTCCGAGTCCGACTCGGAGCCCTCCAAGAAGAAAACTACGACCAGAAAGACATGACGTTGCCTCAGCTTCGATCGGTCGTCCTCGCCGGCGGCGGCACCGGCGGCCACATCTACCCGCTCCTGGCCTACGCCGACTGCCTCCGCCGGCACGACCCGTACGTCCGCGTCACCTGCCTCGGCACCGAGAAGGGCCTGGAGAACGACCTCATCCCCAAGGCGGGCTACGACCTGCGCAACGTCCCGGCCCATCAGCTGCCGCGCAAGATCAACCTCGACCTGCTGCTCACCGCGCCGCGGATGCTCAAGGCCATGAAGGCCACCCGCGACATCATGGACGAGGTCCAGGCGGACGTCGTGGTCGGCTTCGGCGGCTACGTCGCCGTCCCCGCCTACCTCGCCGCGTGGCGCCGCAAGACCCCCATGGTCATCTTCGAGTTCAACGACCCGCCCGGGGTCGCCAACAAGATGGCGCTCAAGTTCAGCGACAACCTCGCCCTCGGCTTCCCGCACCTCCCGCAGGCCTCGCCGATCCTCGCCGACGGCACCATCACCGGCGTGCCCCTGCGGCCGGAGATCGCCCACCTCGACCGGAACGCCATGCGCGCCCAGGCCTGCCAGTACTTCGGTCTCGACCCGCGCCGCCCCGTGCTGTTCGTCTACGGCGGCTCGCAGGGAGCGGCCTCGATCAACAACGCCGTCTCCGGCGCCGCCCAAGCGCTCACGCACCGCGGCGTCCAGGTCCTGCACATCACCGGCGCCCGCCGCGAGGAGCCGATCCACATCCCCGAGGGCCTGCCCGTCCCGTACCGGACCCTGCCCTACCTCGACCGCATGGACCTCGGCTACGCCGCCGCCGACATGGTGCTCGCCCGCGGCGGCTCCATGACCGTCGCGGAGGTCTCCGCGCTCGGCGTGCCCACCGTCTTCGTCCCGATGCCCTGGGGCAACAAGGAGCAGTACCGCAACGCCGGGCCCGTAGTGGACGCCGGCGGCGCGATGTTCTGCGACGACGAGAACCTCAACCCCTCGTGGATCGAGGCCAACCTCATCCCGGTCATCACCGACCCGCACCGGGTCGCGGCGATGTCCCGGGCCTCGGCCGCGTTCGGCAGCCGCACCGGCGACGAGGCGCTGCGCAACTACACACTGAAAGTGCTGGAGCAGCCATGAGCGACGACCCCAACGACCTGACGAGCCCGATCGACGAGGGCATCACGGCCGAAGACCTCGGCCGCACGCTGTTCATCGGCGTCGGCGGCGTGGGCATGAACGGCCTCACCCGCCTCTACGCCACCCGCGGCCTGCCCGTGTCCGGCTCCGAGCTGAAGGACTGGCCGAGCCTGCCCGAGCTCGAACGCCTCGGCGTCACGCTCCACCGTGAGCACGTGCCCTCGAACCTCGACGGCATCGACACGGTCGTGCGCTCGACCGCGCACAACGACGAGCACCTCGAAGTGGCCGAGGCCCGCAGGCGCGGCATCCGCGTCTACCACCGCTCCGAGGCGCTGGCCGCCGCCATGACCGGCCGCCGCTCGATCGTCGTCACCGGCACCCACGGCAAGACCACCACGACCGCGATCATCTCGCAGATGCTCGCGCACGCCGGCCTCGATCCGTCGTATGTGAACGGCGGCGAGAACATCGGCGCCCACACCGGCGCGCACGGCACCGGCGAGTACTTCGTGGCCGAGGCCGACGAGTCCGACCGCTCGTTCCTGCGCTTCCGCCCCGAGATCGGCATCGTCACCAACATCGACGTCGACCACCTGAACACTTACGGCGACATGGCATCCCTCACGGAGGCCTTCGAGCGCTTCTGCCGCAACACGGACAAGGACGGGCTCCTCGTCCTCTGCGCCGACAGCCCGGGGACGCTCGCGCTCGCCAAGAAGCTCCGCGCCGAGGGCCGCACCGTCGCCACGTACGGCTTCTCGGACGGCGCCGACATCCAGCTCGGCGAGGTCGAGTCCACCAAAGACGGCGTCGACTACACCGTCCTCGCGCACAACCAGCTGCTCGGCCGCTTCCATCTGCCGATGCCCGGCAAGCACATCGCGCTCAACTCGGCCGCCGCGATCGCCACCGGACTGTACGTCGGCCTGGAGGCGGACGCGATCGCCGCGGGCATCGCCGCGTTCGGCGGCGTCAAGCGCCGCTTCGAGAAGCGCGGCGAGAAGGACGGGTACGCGGTCTTCGACGAGTACGCCTACCACCCGACCGCGATGACCGAGGCCATCAAGACCCTCAAGGAGGTCGCCGCGCCCGGCAGGCTCATCGTGGTCTTCATGCCCTACCGCGTCTACCGCACCGTCGAGATGCGCGCTGACATCGCCGAAGCGCTCTCCTTGGCGGACAAGGCGGTCGTGATGGAGATCTTCGGCCCCGGCGAGACGATCCCCGAGGGCCAGGGCGGCCGGGCGCTCCTGGACGCCGTGGACCTCCCCGACGCCGACAAGGTCTTCGTCCCCGAATGGGACGACGTGCCCGCCGCGGTCAAGGCCCTCGCGGCCGAAGGCGACGTGGTCGTCACCATGGGCGCCCCGCCCGTCCAGCTCATGCCGGATGACCTCCTGCGGTAGGACGAATTGCGTGAGCGGCGGGTGCCGCGCACCCGCCGCTCGGCCTATAGTGGTGATACGCAACCGCGTACGCAAACAAGGGCAGAGCCCGCCAAGGAGGCGACGATGACCATGACCCTCCCAAAACCGGACACCACTGAGCAATCGTATGATGACGATCGTGCTGTCTTCCGTCGTCTCTTGAACACCGCGAGTGACTGGGACATGGACGGCTTCAACGCAGAGGTCTTCGGAAGGAACATCGTCGTGTCCCCCTGGTCCAAGGGCTCTTACCGCAGGCCGATGAAGTCGCTCGTCCGTCAACTCGATCAGCATGCGCCGGAAGGCCATGAGGCGGGCGCGGAGCCCTTCCTGTTCGTCTTCCCCGAGCATTCCGGTGCTCTCGGCCCGGACATCTGCGTCGCGGATGTCGAAATGGTCGACATCGATTCCAATCTGCTTCCAGGTACCGCACTGTCACTGGTCGCTGAACTCACCTCTCCCGCCACCCGAAAGAACGACTTCACTGCGAAGGCCGTCATCTACGGCCGTGCGGGGGTCCCGGTTTATCTGCTCTTCGATATGAAGGAACGGATGCTCACGGTGTTCTCCGATCCGTCACCGAGGCACGGCTACCAGTCGCGCACCTCAGCCGAGTTCGGCAAACCCGTGCACGTGCCCGAGCCGTTCGACTTCGAGCTCGACACGACCGCATTCAACTCCGAGGGGCGCTAGTCCCAGGAGGCGCCATTGCGCCAGTAGCCCATGAACGCCCCGCACTCCTTGGGGAGGCCGAGTTCCTTGCGGACGGTGAAGCGGAGGGTCTTGACGACGCCGGTCTCGGCGGCGATCCACACGTAGGCCTCACACCGGGCGACCTCCTGCGGGGCCTCCCAGATCATCTCGTCCTCGTTCTCGTCGAACTGCCCGCTCTTGGCGAAGTCCATGGCGCGGGCCGCTTCGGTGACCGCGGGGACGAGCCTGTCGCCCCACGCCGCGCCTTCGCGCGGCAGCCACACGACCTCGACGTCCTCGGGAGTGTCGAGGTCGAGCACGTCCGCCGCCTCGGGGACTTCGATGAACGCCTTGCCGCGCGCGGTGATCGGGAGGTCCTCCAGGATCGCGGCGATCGCGGGGGCCGCCGTCTCGTCGCCCGCGATGAGGAGCTCCGCGCCCTCGGGGGCGTGGAAGTCGACGCCGCCGTGCGGGCCGTCCCAGCGCGCGTCGGGCCCGAGCAGCAGGACCTCGTCGCCCACGGCCGCGTCGCGGAGCCAGCGCAGCGCCGGGCCGCACTCCTCGTCGCCGTGCGCCTCGTGGACGACCATGTCGACGTCGACCTCGCCGGCCGCGCGCCGGACGGCGCGCACCGTGTACGTGCGGACGCCGCACTGCTCCGCTTCGGGGAGGGCCCGCAGCTCGGAGTACCAGCGCTCGCTCGTGGGCATCTTGTCGAAGCCGCAGGCCGGGGCGGGGAAGATGAGTTTGAACCGCTGATCGTAGCCGTTGTCGGCGAAGTGCCGCAGGGTCGCGCCCGCGAAGGTGACCCGTATGAAAGAGGGGCTCAGCCGTCGCAGCGCCCGCACTTCCACGGGGAACAGCTCGAACGGCCGAACGGTGGACTCGGTCGATTCCTCGGTCTGCGTCGCCACGCGGCACTCCTCCTCATAGATAAGGTTTGCCTTACCTTATCTGAAGGCTCGGGCGAGCCGCCACCGCCGAACGCCCGCGACATGGAATCATCGACCCATGCGCGGCCCAGAGAACACGTCCGAACCCGGGCCCTGGCGGCTCGTCCACGTGGTGCGCCGCAAGCTTCCCGATCGTCGGTTGCGGTGGATCTCGATCAGCGCCCTGGCGCTGCTCGCGCTGGCCTTCGTGATCGTATGGACCACACCGCTGTTCGAAGTGAAGCGGATCGAGGTCACCGGGACCTCCGTCCTCACCCCCGAAGCGGTGGCCGCGCTCGGCCGAGACGCGGTGGGCGACTCCGTGCTCGGCGCCGACCTCGATGCGATCGCGGCGGCGGTCGCGAAGCTCGCCCCCGTCAAATCCGTCGACGTCACCCGCGCGTGGCCGGACGCGCTGAGCATCGCCGTCACCGAACGCGAGCCTTATATGGCCGTACCGGTGGACGACGAGACTTTTCTCATGGTCGATTCCGAAGGTGTGGTATTCGACGAGACCTCGACCGCTCCGGGATCAATTTGGAGGGTCGAGCTCGCCGAGCCGGGACCGGACGACCTGGCGACCATCGAGACCCTCATAGTGCTGCAGGCACTCCCGTCAGACCTCGCCGACGAGGTCGAACACGTGGAGTCCCCGTCCCCCGCGAGCGTCACCCTGTATCTCGAAGATGGACGGACGCTCCGGTGGGGCGACGGTTCGGAAAGCGAGCAGAAAGCCGAGGTCGCCGATCGATTGTTGGCCGGCGGGTACGAACATGTCGATGTCAGCGCACCAGATGCCCCCACTGTGAGTTAGCGTTAAGGGGGGAGCGGGTGTGCGCGCACATCCGTTTGCCGTACCCAGGGCCGAAGGGGAAGGAAGGCAGCAGCGATGACACCACCGCACAACTACCTCGCCGTGATCAAAGTCGTTGGAGTCGGGGGCGGCGGCGTCAATGCTGTCAACCGGATGATCGAGGCGGGCCTCAAAGGCGTCGAGTTCATCGCGATCAACACCGATGCACAGGCGCTCTTGATGAGTGACGCCGACGTCAAGCTCGACGTCGGTCGCGAACTGACCCGCGGTCTCGGCGCGGGCGCCAACCCCGAAGTCGGGGCGAAGGCCTGCGAGGACCACCGCGACGAGATCGAGGAAGTCCTCAAGGGAGCGGACATGGTGTTCGTGACCTGCGGCGAGGGCGGCGGCACCGGCACCGGTGGCGCGCCCGTCATCGCCAACATCGCCCGCAAGCTCGGCGCGCTCACGATCGGCGTGGTCACCCGGCCGTTCGCCTTCGAGGGCAAGCGCCGCCAGACCCAGGCGGTCTCGGGAATAGACGATCTGCGCAACGAGTGCGACACGCTCATCGTGATCCCCAACGACCGGCTGCTGCACCTCGGCGACCGCTCCATCTCCATGATGGACGCATTCCGCCTCGCCGACCAGGTGCTGCTCTCCGGTGTCCAGGGCATCACGGACCTCATCACCACGCCCGGCCTCATCAACCTCGACTTCGCCGACGTCAAGAGCGTCATGAGCGGAGCGGGCTCGGCGCTCATGGGCATAGGCTCGGCCCGCGGTGAGAACCGCGCCGTCGAAGCCGCCCGCGCCGCGATCGAATCGCCGCTGCTGGAGCAGAGCATGGAAGGCGCACGCGGCGTGCTCCTCTCCATCGCGGGCGGTTCGGATCTCGGCCTGTTCGAGATCAACGACGCGGCCGAGCTCGTCTCCGACTGCGCCCACACCGACGCGAACATCATCTTCGGCGCGGTCATCGACGACGCCCTCGGCGAAGAGGCCCGCGTGACCGTCATCGCCGCCGGATTCGACGTCGAGGACGAGGCCGAATTCGAACTCGCCCAGCCGACCCGGATCTCCGCACTGCCCGAGCAGAAGCCCGAGCCCGTGCGCGAGACCAAGCCCGAACCCGAGCGCGAGTCGAGCAACGGCAAGGTCCTGTTCGACGACGTCGACGTTCCGGCCTTCCTGAAAGACGGCTTCTAGGCGGCGGACCGTCGGGGCGGCAACACGTCTCGGCGGCCCGTCGGCCTCGGCAGCACCAAGTCGTGCCTCGCACGCGTCGGCAGGAGCACTCGCGAGCCGCACCGGCGCTGCGCTCGCCGACGCACCCGCAGACCCCGCGATCGAATTGCTAGGACCTTCACTCTTGACCACCCAGTCGCGCCGAGACCAGTTGCGGGACAACCTCAACCGGACGCGCGAGGCCATCGCGGCCGCCTGCTCCGACGCCGGCCGCTCTCCGGACTCGATCCGCCTCATCGCCGTCACCAAGACCTTCCCCGCCGCCGACGCCGCCGCGCTCGTCGAACTCGGCCAGGCCGACCTCGGCGAGAACCGCGACCAGGAGGCCGCGCCGAAAGCCGCCGAACTCGCCGCCGCCGGACTGCAACCGGTGTGGCACTTCGTGGGACAGCTCCAGCGCAACAAGGCGAAATCCGTCGCCGCCTACGCCGACTGGGTGCACTCCGTCGACCGCGCCCCCCTCGCGAACGCCCTCAACGCCGCCGCGAGCACCCACGGCCGCAACCTGAACGCACTCATTCAGGTGAGCCTCGACGGCGACACCGTCCGCGGCGGCGTGCCCGTCGCGGACCTCGAACCCCTCGCCGAGGCGATCGCCGCCGCGCCCGCCCTCACCCTCAAAGGGGTCATGGCCGTCGCGCCGCTCGGCTGGGAACCGGCCGAAGCCTTTGCGCTGCTTGCCCGATGCTCGGACACCGTACGGCGCGTCGACGCCGGGGCCACCGAGATCTCGGCGGGCATGAGCGGCGACTACCGCGACGCGATACGAGCGGGGGCCACAATGGTCAGACTGGGAAGAAACGTGCTCGGCGAACGTGAACCGATGGCGTAAGGTGTGGGGCAGCAGTGGGACAGACAGACGCACGATGACGGTTGACTAGTCGGGCAAAAACACCTCCGTGTAAGGAGTCGGCGCTAGGATGAGACCGCGTACCTGACTCAACAGGGGCGGCCCGAGGAGGGAGCACGATCGATGGGCGCGATGCGGAAGGCAGGCATCTGGCTCGGCCTCATCGAGGACGAGGACGATCGCGGCTACGGCAACGGCTACGAGGAGAACGACGAGTTCGCCGAGGAACGGCAGCAGACGGCATCCCAGCGGGTGCGGGGCGCGCAGCGCACCACCGGCCGGGTCGGCCGGACCGCGTCCGAGGACCGTCCCGTCCGCCAGCTCAACCGCGGCTCCGGTTCGGTGACCCCGCTGTCCTCCCGTGAGGGCGGCACCCGCGAGACCGGCGTCCGCGAGACCCTGACGCGGGACAACCTCGCGCTGGCCGAGCCCGCCACGGTGCGGCCGGTTCCGGCGGAAGAGGAGTCCCACGCGAACTACCGGATCACGACGCTGCACCCGACCACCTACAACGAGGCGCGCACGATCGGCGAGCGATACCGCGACGGCACCCCGGTCATCATGAACCTCTCGGAGATGGAGGAGGCCGACGCGAAGCGCTTGGTCGACTTCGCGGCCGGACTCATCTTCGGCACCCGGGGATCGTTCGAGCGGGTGACCAATCGCGTGTTCTTGCTCTCGCCCCCTCATGTTCAAGTGACGGCCGAGGACAAGGCCAAGATCGCCGAGGGCGGGTTCTTCAACCAGCCTTGATCCGAGGGATACACTGCGAACCGTGAACCTGGCACTGCAGCTCATCTATCTGGCACTCTTCGCTTTCTACCTCTTCCTTCTGGCCCGTCTGGTGTGCAGCGTCGTGGTGCAGTTCTCCCGCCGCTGGGAGCCCGGACCGAAGTCCGCGGCCCTGCTGGAGACGGTCTACAGCGTGACCGACCCTCCCCTGAAGGGGTTGAGGAAGGTGATTCCGACTCTCAGGCTTGGTACTGTATCGATTGATCTGGCGTTCCTGGCGCTGCTCATAGGCGTGTGGATCCTGATGGACGTTGTCATCAGGAACCTCATCGTCTAGCGGTTCCGGGCGGGGGTGCGAGACACGGTTATCGTGTTGAGTGGCCTTGTGCGCCAGGCGAACAGCTGAGAAGGAGTTTCGAATGCCGCTGACCCCAGCCGACGTTCACAACGTCACGTTCAAGAAACCCATGCTCGGGAAGCGCGGATACGACGAGGACGAGGTCGACGGTTTCCTCGATGAGGTGGAGCGAGAGCTCGCACGCCTCAGCGATGAGAACGGCGAACTTCGCGCACAGCTCGAGAGTCTCCGCGCCGGTGCTCCCCCCGGGGCCGCCGACCACGCCGAGATGGCCGCCGCACTCGACCGAGTGCAGCGGGAGAAGCACGCCATGGAGCAGCAGCTCCAGGAGCTCGACGCCGAACTGCACGAGATGCACCAGCAGATGGTGGCCGCGCAGCAGCAGGCGCAGCAGCTCCAGCAGGAACTGGCCCAGCGCGGACCGGAGCAGCAGGCCTCCGCCCCCGCCGGCGGCGGCGAGCAGGAGGCCCTGCGTCTCCTCATGGTCGCCCAGCGCACCGCCGACGAGCACCTGGAGGACTCCCGCCGGGAGGCCGACACCGTGCTCGGCGAGGCGCAGCGCGAGGCCCAGTCCATGGTCTCCGAGGCCCAGCGCGAAGCGCAGACGATGGTCTCGCAGGCGCAGCGCGAGTCGAAGTCGATGATGGCCGAGGCGCAGCGCGAGTCGAAGGCCCTCCTGACCGACGCCCAGCGCGAGTCCGAGTCCCTGGTCACCGAGTCGCGCGCCGCGGCCGAGGACCTGGTGGGCCAGGCCCGCGACAAGGCCGAGCGCATGGAGATGGAAGCCGAGCAGGAGCGCCAGAAGGTCATCGGCCAGCTGGAGGACTCCCGTTCGTCGCTGCTGAAGAACATCGAGGAGCTGAAGACCTTCGAGCGCGAGTACCGCACTCGTCTGAAGCTCTACCTCGAGAGCCAGCTGCGCGACCTCAACGGCCAGCAGGGCCGCACCGAGGACGAGGGCTTCGAAGAGGTCCCGCAGCAGTCGCCGCAGAACGAGCGCACCGGTGGCAGGTCCGCGTTCGTGATGCAGGGCGGGCGCGGGTAACCCCTCCCGCTCCTCCCCGGGACACCCTCCTCGGTTGGGTTCGCGCGCACCGCAGATTGGTCGCGCCGAGCCATAACCTGAACGGGGATCGCCTCGTTAATCATGGTTGAGCGGGTGAGGGCGCGGGTCGAACCGCCGCCCTCACCGCCGCACCATGCTTTAACGATGCCGCGGTCCCCGCAGGGGGCCGCGTCGGACCGCGCGAGGGCCCCGCTACCCGCGCGCAGGGGAGGAATCGACGTGATCGTCAGCAGCCTGCTGATCCTCGTCACCGCGGCGGTCTTGCTGATCACCGGCATGATCACCGGGAACGACCAGTTGCTGGTCTCGTCCATCGCGGCGAGCCTGGCCGCCGGCGTGGCCCTGTACGTCGGGATCCGCGGCCGGGGCGCCAAGCGCCCCCGCGTGGCTCCGGCCGGGCGGCGCCGCGGTTCGCGATCGTCCTCGGGGACGCGCGGGCCGAGGGGCCTCGACGATGACGACACCCAGCAGTTCCGCCGGATCGGCCTGGACGACACCCCGACCACGGAGATGCCGCTCCTCGAGGGCAGGGTCTTCGAACCCACGGACTACGCGGTGGACCGCGATCCCGAGATCCGGTTCGAGGACGTGCCGCCGCGCCAGTCCCGCGGCGAGGTCGTCAACCGCCACCGCGCCCCGGAACCCACGGTCGACGAACCGAGCGAGCAGCGCATGACGAGCGTCGAGTCCGCGGCCCTCATGCGGCTGGACACCGAGGTCGCGGTCGTCGACGGCCGCCCCCGCTTCCACCACTCCGCGTGTTCGCACCTCACCGGGCGCGACCATGAGCCGCTCCCCGTGTCCGAGGCCCTGGAACTCGGCTTCACCCCGTGCGCGATGTGCGAGCCGGTGTCGCGGCTGCTCCTGGTGCCGACCGCCGGCCGCTGATCGGCCGCTTTCGGCAAGGGACTGCTCTGCCCCCCGCTTCTCTCGACTCCCGTTCACGGTGACGCGCTGTCCGGACACAAGTTCTCGAAGTAATTGACCTACTTGCAGGACTTGCGTATCCTGTGTGCTTAATTGCGCGGCAGGTACCCGCCTCGGCGGGGCCTGGCGCGCATTGTCCTCGTTTCGACGAGGCCGTCACGAGTACGCGATTTCGGGAGCCGCCATGCCGAACACCCGATGCGGGCCGCCAGAGCGGCGCCGCCGCGCTCTGACGCCACCGGAACCCGAGCCGACATACCCCTCCAGAGGCGCGTCATGAGTCCAGCGAAGAAGACCCAGAAGCAGGCCGCCAAGAAGGCGGTCAAGAAGGCTCCGGCCAAGAAGACGGCGGTGAAGAAGGCCGCCGCGAAAGCGCCGACCGCGGGCGCGGCGAAGCAGACGGCCAAGAAGACCGCCGCGAAGAAGGCCGCCAAGAAGACCGTGAAGCAGGCGCCGCCCGCGCCGCCCGTCGCCGAGGAGACCGAGGCCCTGCAGTTGCGCACCGAGAGCGAGCAGGCCGAGCTGCGTGCCGCGCTCAAGGAGCGGTTGGACGAGCTGGTGGAGGAGCAGCAGCGCTACACGGACTCGATCACGCTCGCCCAGCGCGAGCGGTTGAGCGACACGGCGGGGGACGACCAGATCGACTCCGGTTCGAAGACCGTCGAGCACGAGCACGAGGTGGCGGTGGCCGGTTCGCTCTCCGAGCGCATCCGGCAGGTCAGCCACGCGCTCGAACGCCTCGACGAGGGCGGCTACGGCTTCTGTGAGAAGTGCGGTAATCCGATCCCGGCGGCGCGCTTGGCCGCGTTCCCGTCGGCTACTCTCTGCGTCAGTTGCAAACAGCTGGAGGAGCGACGCTGAGCGAGGACACGCAGCCCGAGACCGCCGCAGGTTCGGGTCCCGACGAGACCACCACCCCTGAAAACAGGAGCAAGCCCCCCAGAAGGGTGGGCTTGACGATCGCGGCACTGCTGATAGCGGCGTTCGCGATCGGTCTGGACCAGTGGACCAAGAACCTGGCCGAGGCGAACCTGGACCCGGCCGATCCGGTGCGGATCCTGGGCGGACTCGTGTACCTGGACTTGACCTGGAACTCGGGGGCGGCGTTCAGCCTCGGCACGAACTACACCTGGATCTTCACGATCATCGCCTCTGCGGTGGTGGTCTTCCTGATCGTGCTCTCGACCCGGATCGTGTATCCGGCGTGGGCGATCGCGATCGGCCTGGTCCTGGGCGGCGCGGCGGGCAACCTCGTCGACCGGTACTTCCGGGAGCCGGATTTCGCGCGCGGCCACGTCGTCGACTTCATCAGCGTGTTCAAGCCCGACGCCCAGGCGTTCCCGATCTTCAACATCGCCGACTCGGCGCTGTGCTGCGGCGTGGTGCTGATCGTGCTGCTCGAGCTGACCGGGCACGGTTTCTCGCCGGCGTCGCGGAAGGCGGCGCCGAGCAACGGCGACCAGAAGCAGGACGAGGAGGCCGCGGCGTGAGCGATGTGGCCGCGCGCCAGACGCGCGCGCTGCCGGTCCCCGAGGGCTTCGAGGGACAGCGGGTCGACCAGGTCGTCTCGCGCCTGCTGGGCCTGTCCCGGACCGTGGCGGCCGAACTCGTCGCCGCCGGTGACGTCACCGTCGACGGGGCGCCGTGCCAGACCAAGTCCGAGCGGGTGACCGCCGGGGCCTGGCTCGAAGTGGTGCTCCCGCCGCCGCCGGACGACCTGCTGGTGCGGACCGTCGAGCCCGTCGAGGGCCTCGAGGTGGTGTTCGACGACGACGACATCGTGGTGGTCATGAAGCCCGTCGGGGTCGCGGCGCACCCGAGCCCGGGCTGGACCGGCCCCACGGTCACGGGCGGCCTCGCCGCCGCCGGGTACCGCATCTCTAGCCACGGGCCCGACGAGCGGCAGGGGATCGTGCACCGCCTCGACGTGGGCACCTCGGGTCTGATGGTGGTCGCCAAGAGCGAGGCCGCGTACTCGGAGCTCAAGCGCGCCTTCAAGGAGCGCCGGGTCTCGAAGCGGTACCGCGCGGTGGCCCAAGGGCATCCGGACCCGCTCTCGGGGACGATCGACGCCCCGATCGGGCGGCACCCGCGCCACGACTACAAGTGGGCGGTCGTGGCCGACGGCAAGCCGAGCGTCACGCACTACGACACGATCGAGGTCTTCCCCGGGGCGTCCCTCATGGAGATCGGTCTGGAGACCGGCCGGACCCACCAGATCCGGGTGCACTTCTCGGCCCTCGGGCATCCGCTCGTGGGCGACTTGACCTACGGCGCCGACCCGACGATGGCCGAGCGGCTGGGCCTGACCCGCCAGTGGCTGCACGCGTTCCGCCTGGAGTTCGTGCATCCGACGCAGGGCCGGACGGTCACCTTCACGAGTGATTACCCGGCCGACCTCGAATTGGCACTGGCGCGGTTGCGAGACGACTCCTAGGGAGCCACTAGACTCTGATCATACGCTCGCGGCATCGTCGCTCCGGGCGTAACGCACGCCTCACCCCCGGGCCCCGCAGGCCCGCGATTCGCAACGGGCCTTGAGGGATCGTCGTGATCTAATAGTCGCGGGTGGTAATGGTTTCCGGTCGGGGTGGCGACGCTCGAGAGTCGGCTTGAGAGCAGCTGCGAGCCGCAGCTTGGTCCGCCCGAGAGGAGGTTGTGAGTGAACACGCCCGAAGCTTGGAACAACGACCGGTCAGACGGTTCCCGTTGGCAGAAGCTCCTGGGACGTCGCGGGCGCGCCGGTGCCGCCCAGCAGACCCCGACGCCCCCGCCGCGCGAGTCCCATCCGCCGTCACCGCCGGTCGGTCCGCCGCCCGGCCAGCCCCACTACTCGGTGCCCACCGCGGGGCGCCGTCCTCCCGTGGCCACGCAGACGCCGCCGAGCGCCGCGCAGCTCGCGGGCCAGGCGCGCCCGCCCCAGCAGGGCCTGCCGCCGCAGCCGCGCCGCCAGCAGCACACCGAGCCGAGCCCCGTCGCGCTGCAGCGCCTGCGCCGCGACCTGGGCCGCAGTCGCGTCATCGCCTTCATCAACCCCAAAGGCGGCGTGCACAAGACCACCGCCACCGTGCTCTCGGCCGCCGCCATGGGCACGGCCCGCAACGGCGGCGTGATCGCCTGGGACGACAACGAACTGCGCGGCACGCTCGGCCTGCGGGCCGGGTCGGCGCGGCACGGTCGCACCATCCGCCACCTCGTGGAGCACCTCGACCAGGTCGAGGCCGCCGGGGTGCACCTGCCCGAGCACCTCGACGAGTTCCTGCGCCACTCCTCCGACGGCTCCTTCGACGTCCTCGCGGGCGATGAGGACCCGAAGCTGCAGCGCCGCCTCGACCCGACCACGGTCCTGCGGGTGCTCGACATCCTCACCCGCACGCACGGCATCGTCTGCATCGACACCGGCAACAACGTGGAGTCCCCGAACTGGCGCACCGTGGTCTCCTCGGTCGACCGGCTCGTGGTCACCACCGTGCCGCGCGAGGACGCCGCGTTCTCCGCGGACTGGATGCTCGACCACCTGGAGGAGGGCGGTTACGGCGACCTCGTCAAGAACGCGGTCACGCTGCTCTCCATGCCGACCCCGAACCCGGGGCCGCTCCTGAACGACCTCCAGCGGCACTTCTCGCAGCGCACCCGCGCCTGCGCGGTGGTGCCGTACGACCCGTCGCTCGAGCCGGGCGCGAAGATCGAGTTCTCGGCGCTGCGGCCGGAGACGCGCGCGGCGTGGTTCGAGGCCGCCGCGACCATTGTCGACGGTTTGTAGCCGACACGTTCCGCACGGTTCGCTCCCGTACATCCCTGCCGGGCGCGAGCATCGCTGTGGCAGGATTCCAGGCGTGACTGACGACGCCGAACGCACTGTGAACCTCCGGCCGGGCGACAGCGCGGGCACGGGAGGCGCCGCCGTCGGCCCCGACCCCCGCGGCAGCGCCTCGGAGGCGGGCGGCGACGCCAACGTCTACGGCGGGCGCACGCGCTCGGAGCGGACGATCGGGCGCGACCTGCTCGCCGCCGGGCTCCTCGCCGTCGTCCTGACCGCGATCGGCCTCCCGGCCGCGATGCTGTGGCAGATCCTCACCCCGCGGGTCGAGTTCGTCGTGGTCGAAGGCGGCTGGGCCTCGACCGAGGCCTATCCGAGCGGCTACGTCGAGGGCGACCTCGCGTTCGCCGCGATCGGCCTGGTCCTCGGCATCCTCGCGGCGATCGTCGTTTGGACCGCGATGCGCGAACGCCGCGGCCCGATCCTCCTCCTCGGCCTCGTCATCGGCTCGATCGGCTGCCAGGTGGTGGCCTGGAAGATCGGCGCGAACGAATGGCAGCGGTTCTGGGACTCGGTCGAGCGCGCGCCCGTGGGCGCCCACATGTGGCGTCCGCCGTCGGTGCTGTTCGTCGAGCTCGACCCCGCCGCGGCGTGGGCGGCGCTGAAGGTCGGCAACTTCACAACGGCACTCGACTCGCTCCAGCTCGGGGCCCTGGCGGTCATGGCCCTCGCCGCGACCTTCACTTACACCGTCTGCGCTGGTTGGTCACGTCGGTCCAGCCTTCGAACGGACGCTCCCGAATAGCGGTATGCCTTTTGACCTGGAAAGCCGGGCAACTACGCTTGGGGCGTGCTCAGACGCATCGATCTTTCAGGAGAAGTACCCGGTTACGAGTCCCGCGCTCTCAGGGAGCTGATGCCGCGCGCCGCCTTCGACGTCAACGAGGCCCTGCGCTCGGTCCAGCCGCTGATCGACGACATCAGGCATCGCGGCACCGCCGCGGTGGTGGAGATCGTCGAGCGCTTCGACCATGTACGCCTGGAGCACCTGCGCGTTCCCGACGCGGCGATCAAGACCGCCGTCGAGGAGCTCGACCCCGACCTGCGCCGCGCCTACCAGACCTCCATCGACCGGGTGCGCGCCGCGCACGAGGCCCAGCGCCTTCCCGAGGTCGTCACCGAGGTCGCGCCCGGCGGCACCGTCACCGAGCGGTACCTGCCGGTCGGCCGCGTGGGGCTGTACGCGCCCGGCGGCCTCGCCGTGCTCGCCTCCTCCGTGATCATGAACGCCGTCCCGGCCCAGATTGCCGGAGTCGGCTCGATCGCGCTCGCCTCACCGTCGCAGAAGAACAACGGCGGCCTGCCCGACCAGGGCATCCTCGCCGTAGCCGGGATGCTCGGCATCGACGAGGTCTACAGCGTGGGCGGACCGGCCGCCATCGGCATGTTCGCGTACGGCACCGAGGAGTGCGCGCCGGTCGACATGATCACCGGCCCGGGGAACATCTACGTCACCGCCGCGAAGCGGGCCGTGCGCGGCCTCGTGGGCATCGACGCCGAAGCGGGGACCACCGAGATCGCCGTGATCGCCGACGCGACCGCCGATCCGGCGCACGTGGCCGTGGACCTCATCAGCCAGGCCGAGCACGACCCGGCCGCCGCCTCGGTGCTCATCACCGACTCGGCGGACCTGGCCGACGCCGTGGACGCCGAACTCGTGCGCCGCGTGCCCGGCACCCGCCACGCCGGGCGCATCCGTACCGCGCTCGCGGGGGAGCAGTCAGGGACGATCCTCGTCGCCGACATCGACGAAGCCGTGGCCGTCGCCGACGCCTACGCCGCCGAGCACCTCGAGATCCAGACCGCGGACGCCCGCGAGGTGGCGCTGCGGATCCGCAACGCCGGGGCGATCTTCGTCGGCGCCTACTCGCCGGTCTCCCTCGGCGACTACTGCGCCGGGTCGAACCACGTGCTGCCCACCGGCGGCTGCGCGCGCCACTCGGCCGGGCTGAGCGTGCACACGTTCCTGCGCGGCGTCCACATCATCGACTACAGCCGCGAGGCCCTCGCCGTCGTCGCCGACGACGTGGTGGCCTTCGCGAACTCCGAAGACCTGCCTTCGCACGGCGAGGCCGTGTCCGCGAGATTCGAGCAGTCATGAGCGAGATCGAGAACCTGCTCCGCGAGGACCTGCGCGGGCAGTCGCCGTACGGTGCGCCGCAACTCGACGTGCCGGTGCAGCTGAACACCAACGAGAACGCGTTCGCCATCCCCGACGAGGTGGCGGCCGTGGTCGCCGAGTTCATCGGGCGCGAACTGCGCGGCCTCAACCGCTACCCCGACCGCGACGCCGTCGCGCTCAGGACCGACCTCGCCGCGTACCTCGGGCACGACCTGACGGTCGACCACGTGTGGGCCGCCAACGGCTCCAACGAGATCCTGCAGCAGCTGCTGCAGGCCTTCGGCGGCCCGGGCCGCACCGTGCTGGGCTTCATGCCCTCGTACTCGATGCACCCGCTGCTCGCCCGCGGCACCGGCACGACCTTCGTCGACGCCGGCCGCGAATCCGACTACACGCTCAGCCCGCAGTACGTGCGCGAAGCGATCGAGCGGCACGACCCGGACCTGGTCTTCCTCGTGTCGCCGAACAACCCGACCGGGACCGCGCTCGAACCCGACGTCATCGACGCCGCGTACGAGGCCGCCCGGGGCATCGTCGTCATCGACGAGGCCTACACCGAGTTCGCCCGCGACCCGCGCTCGACCGCGTTGAACCGCTTGGCGGGACGCAAGCGCCTCGTCGTCACCCGCACGATGAGCAAGGCGTTCGCGTTCGCCGGGGCCCGCGTCGGCTACCTCGCCGCCGACCCCGAACTGGTCGAGAAGCTGCTGCTGGTGCGCCTGCCGTACCACCTCTCGAGCATCACTCAGGCCGCCGCGCGCGGCGCGCTCGCGTGCGCCGCCCAGCTCCAAGCCGAAGTGGACGAACTCAAGCACCAGCGCGACCGCATCGTGAAGAACCTGCGAGCCAAGGGACTCCCCGTCGCCGACTCCGACGCGAACTTCGTGCTCGTCGGCGGCCTCCGCGACGCCGCGGCGGTCTGGCGCGCCATCCTCGACCGGGGCGTGCTCATCCGCGACGTCGGCCTCCCCGGCCGCCTCCGGATCACCGCCGGGACCGAGGACGAGACCACCGCGCTGCTCGACGCCTTCGACCAGGCGATCGCGCAACGACCCGATCTGTTCGACAGTGCCTCCGAACAGCAAGCCTCCGAATCGCGACAGGAGCAACAACCGTGAGCCGCACCGCGCACATCGTCCGCACCACCGGCGAGACCAGCGTCGACGTCTACGTCGACCTCGACGGCACCGAGAAGACCGTCGACATCTCGACCGGCGTCGGCTTCTACGACCACATGCTCCACCAGCTCGGCAAGCACGGCGGCTTCGACCTGAAGATCGCCGTCAAGGGCGACCTGCACATCGACGCCCACCACACGATGGAGGACACCGCGATCGCGCTCGGCCAGGCGTTCGCCGAGGCCCTGGGCGACAAGGCCGGCGTGGTCCGCTTCGCCGACGCCTCCGTGCCCCTCGACGAGGTGCTCGCGCGCGCCGTCGTGGACCTCTCGGGCCGCCCGTACATGGTCCATGAGGAGCCGATGGACATCGCGCCGATGATCAGCACCGACTACCCGACCTCGATGACCCGCCACATCCTCGAGTCCTTCGCGTACCACGCCCGGATCTGCCTGCACGTGACCGTGCTCCGCTCCTCCAACCCCGGCCAGAAGCCCGACGCGCACCACGTGATCGAGGCCCAGTTCAAGGCCCTCGCGCGGGCCCTGAAGTACGCCACCCGCATCGACGGCACCGACATCCCGTCCACCAAGGGCGTGCTGTGAGCTACGCCGGACCGATCCTGCTCATGGCGCTCGCCGGGATCCTCCTCGGCGGCTCCCTCTCCTTGCGCAAGAACGAGAAGTTCGCCGCCGCGATCATCGTCGCGGTCGTCGCCGTCGCCGCGTTCCTCGGCGGCGCGTACCTGATCTACGGCTAGGGGGACCTGATGGCGAAACCTACTGTGGCCCTGTTCGACTACGGCTCGGGCAACCTCCGGTCGGCCTTCCGCGCCCTGGAACGCGCGGGCGCCGACGTCGAACTGACCAGCGACCTCGACACCGCCCGCCGCTCCGCCGGGCTCTTCGTGCCCGGCGTGGGCGCCTACGCCGCCTGCATGGAGGGCATCCTCAAACACGGCGTCGACACCGTGATCCGCGAACGGGCCGCCGCCGGGGCGCCGGTCCTCGGCGTCTGCGTCGGCGAGCAGGTCCTCTTCGAGGAAGGCGTCGAGCACGGCGTCCGGACCCGCGGCGTGGGCGTCTTCGAAGGCCGCGTGGAACTCCTCGCCGCCCAGCGCATCCCGCACATGGGTTGGAACACCGTCGAAGCCGACCCGGGCATGCGCCTGTTCGCCGGGATCGACCCCGCGGAGCGGTTCTACTTCGTGCACTCCTACGCCGCCAAGACCGTGCCGCCGGGCGCGCTGGCCGCGATCTGCACCCACGACGAGCCGTTCATCGCCGCCGTGGAGCGCGGCTCCGTGGCCGCCACCCAGTTCCACCCCGAGAAGTCCGGCGACGCCGGGTACGCACTGCTGTCCAACTGGATCAAGGGATTGTCATGACCGAACTTCAGCTCCTTCCGGCCGTCGACGTGACCGGAGGCAAGGCCGTCCAGCTCGTGCAGGGCGTGGCCGGTTCCGGCAAAGCGTACGGCGACCCGATCGAGGCCGCCCTCGAATGGCAGCGCCAGGGCGCCGAGTGGCTGCACCTGGTGGACCTCGACGCGGCCTTCGGGCGCGGCACGAACCACGGGCTGCTCGCCGAGGTCGTGTCGAAGGTGGACATGCAGGTGGAGATCTCCGGCGGCATCCGCGACGACGAGACCCTCAAGCGCGCCTTGGACTCCGGGGCCCGCCGCGTCAACATCGGCACCGCCGCGCTCGAGAACCCGGAGTGGTGCGACCGCATCTGCGGCGAGTACGGCGACCGCGTCGCCATCGGCCTCGACGTCAAGGGCGGGCGCCTCGCCGCGCGCGGTTGGACCCGCGAGGGCGGCGAGCTCTTCGAGACCCTGGAGCGCCTCGAGCGCGCCGGGTGCGAGCGGTACGTCGTCACAGATGTGAACAGCGACGGGATGCTCTCGGGCCCGAACCTGGACCTGCTGCGCTCGGTCTGCGATGCCACCGACAAGCCCGTGATCGCCTCCGGCGGGGTCTCCTCGCTCGACGATCTGCGCGCCCTCGCCGGCCTCACGGGCATCGGCGTGGAAGGTGCCATTGTGGGAACGGCGCTGTACGAGCGTAACTTCACGGTCGCTGAGGCGTTGAACCTGTTGAAGGGACTGTAACCACCGGGGAGGCGCGCATGGCATTGGTCGAACGGGTACCGGAGACCGGTCCGTGGGCGCAGCTCTACGGCTACTCGCGCGCCGTCGCGGTGGGGCCGTTGGTGGTCACGAGTGCCTGCACCGCCGATGTCGAGGCGCGGCCGCATCTGAAGGGCGACGCCGCCGGGCAGGCCCGCGAGGCCTTCCGCACGGCCCTGGACGCGATGGTCCACGCCGGGGCCGGCGTCTCGGACGTGGTGCGCTCCCGCCTCTATGTGACCGACCCGGCCCACGCTGACCCGGTGGGCCGGGTCCACGGCGAGTTCTTCGGCGTCGTCAAGCCGACCGCGACCGTGGTGATCGTGTCCGGACTCTTCCACCCCGGCCAGATCGTGGCCGTCGAACTCGAGGCCTTCCGCGCCTGGCGCGACATCGACTGACGCGACCGCGATTCGCGTTGCGCGCCATGTCGGACCCTTCCGTCAGACTGGTGCGGTGCCCAGCGACGGTTCGCCACCTTCGCCGAGACTGAGCGGGCCCCGAGCGCCCGATTCGCGCAGACGCCCCCGTATCGCATGCGATGATCCGAGGAATCGCGCCGCTGTGCACCTGAACGATCGTTCAGTAGTATGGGCCTTGAGCCTGACCGAGGCTCGCCGGAGCGGTCGCATCGGAGTTCGCGGGCCACGAGCCCGCGGGAACGGCGAGGCCGGCGCGGCAGGAACGACCGAAAATGGGGTGTCACCGTGGACGCTGAGTCGATCGCCGAAGGCCGTGAGCGCTGGGCGAAGCGCTATGCCTCGGCCGCCAAGCGCGAGGCCGACTTCACCACCCTCTCGGGGCTGGAGACCGAACCGGCGTACGGCCCGCCCGAAGGCGTCGCCGACCCCCGCATGGCCCGCATCGGCTGGCCCGGCGAGTTCCCCTTCACCCGCGGGCTCTACCCCACCGGCTACCGCGGCCGCCCCTGGACGATCCGCCAGTTCGCCGGCTTCGGCAACGCCGAGCAGACCAACGCCCGCTACAAGATGCTCCTGAAAGCCGGCGGCGGCGGCCTCTCCGTCGCCTTCGACATGCCCACCCTCATGGGCCGCGACTCCGACGAGCCCGCCTCCCTCGGCGAGGTCGGCCACTGCGGCGTCGCCATCGACTCCACCGCCGACATGGACCGCCTCTTCGACGGCATCGACCTCGGCGGCGTCACCACTTCCATGACCATCTCCGGGCCCGCGATCCCCATCTTCTGCATGTACCTCGCCGCCGCCGAACGCCAGGGCGTGGACATCTCCACACTGGACGGCACGCTCCAGACGGACATCCACAAGGAGTACATCGCCCAGAAGGAGTGGCTGTTCCCGCCCGAACCGCACCTGCGCCTCATCGGCGACCTCATGGAGTACTGCTCGCACAACATCCCCCGCTACAAGCCGCTCTCGGTCTCCGGCTACCACATCCGCGAAGCCGGATCCACCGCCGCGCAGGAACTCGCGTTCACCCTCGCCGACGGCTTCTCCTATGTGGAACTCGGCCTCTCGCGCGGCCTCGACGTCGACCGCTTCGCCCCCGGACTCTCGTTCTTCTTCGACGCGCACATCGACTTCTTCGAGGAGATCGCCAAGTTCCGCGCCGCCCGCCGCATCTGGGCCCGCTGGCTCCGCGACGTCTACGGCGCCAAGACCGACCGCGCCCAGTGGCTCCGCTTCCACACCCAGACCGCCGGCGTCTCCCTCACCGCGCAGCAGCCCTACAACAACGTCGTGCGCACGGCGGTCGAAGCCCTCGCGGCCATCATGGGCGGCACGAACTCCCTGCACACCAACGCGCTCGACGAGACCCTCGCGCTCCCCACCGACCAGTCCGCCGAGATCGCCCTGCGCACCCAGTCGGTGCTGCGCGACGAGACCGGCGTCCTCAACGTCGCCGACCCGCTCGGCGGCTCCTGGTACGTCGAGGCCCTCACCGACAAGATCGAGGCCGAGGCCGAGAAGCTCTTCCTCCAGATCCTCGCCCTCGGCGGCGAGGCCGGCACGGACCCCGCCGCGGTCGCCACGGACGCCATGCGCACCGACGCCGCCGCACGCTCCGCCGACGGGGCCGCCCGCCACGAGATCGGGCCCGTCACCTCCGGCATCCTGCAGGGCATCGAAGACGGCTGGTTCAACGCCGAGATCGCCGAGGCCGCGTTCACCTACCAGCAGCAGCTCGAAGACGGCACCAAGCACATCGTCGGCGTCACCGAGCTCCACGACACCGTCACGCCCGACCTCGAGATCCTGCGGATCTCCGGCGACATCGAACGCGAGCAGAACGCCGTGCTCGGCCGCCGCCGCGCCGGTCGCGACAACGCCGCCGTCGACCGCGCGCTGGCGGCGATCGTCACGGCGGCAAAGGGTTCGACGAACCTGATCGAGCCGATTCTGGAGGCGGCCCGCGCCGAGGCGACGCTGGGGGAGATCTGCGGGGCCCTGCGCGAGGAGTGGGGCGAGTACCGCGAGACCACCGGCCTCTGAGGGTTTCGGCCATGCGCCAACGGTTTTTCTGGTTGCGGTGACGCTGGGCACATCGGGAGGTTTCGGCACGACCGCTCCGGGGTACCTGAACCGGCAAGAACAGTGAAATTTGGGATGAGTGCCCCTTGGAATCCCGTATGCAGCTTGAAATCCGAAATTCACTATTTCTATCATTGCCTTTGGCTCTCAGCCAGCCTTACAATGAGAAGCGTCAGGGCCCCGGATGGGGCGACATGCTTCAACCGATGTCCACACGGACTGGAGGGCGATCGCATGGCAGACAATCGATCAGGCAGAAGGCAAGGTTCGGACGAGTACGGCCACCTCACGCCGCTGTTCCGGGAGCTGGCCTCCCTCGACGAGGGCGACCCGCGCCGAGCGGAAGTCCGGGAGCAGCTGGTCACCGGCCACCTTCCTCTGGCGGAGCACATCGCACAGCGGTTCGCGGGCAAGGGCATCGCGAAGGACGACCTCGTACAGGTCGCCTCGGTCGGCCTCATTCACGCAGTGGACCGCTTCGACCCCGACCAGGGGGCGGATTTCCTCTCCTACGCGGTGCCCACGGTGATGGGCGAGGTGCGCCGGCACTTCCGCGACACGAGCTGGCCGATGCGCGTCCCGCGCCGGCTGCAGGAACTGCGGATCGCGTTGAACCAGGCGGGCGGCGAGCTGTCGCAGCGCCTCGGGCGTCCGCCGTCGGACGAGGAGATGGCCGAGCACCTCGGCACCACGGTCGCCGAAGTGCAGGAGGGCTACGAGGCGCGGCAGGCCTACCGGGCGGTCTCGCTCGACGAGCCGCCGTTCGCCGACGGGGAGCGCGCGACGCTCGCCGAGTCGGTGGGGGAGGACGACGCCGCGCTCGAACTCGTCGAGAACCACGAATCGCTCGTGCCGCTCATCCAGGAGCTCCCGCAGCGGGAGCGCAAGATCCTGGCGCTGCGGTACTACGGCGACATGACGCAGACGCAGATCGCCGAGGAGGTGGGCATCTCGCAGATGCACGTCTCGCGGCTGCTCCACCGGACGCTGGAGGATCTGCGCGACGGCATGGACAAGACGTCCCGTTAGGGGGTTCGTCCGAAGATCAGACTATGGCGCCGGAGCGGCGGGCTGGGGCCGGCCGCTCCGGCGGCTCGTCCGGTCGCTCGCCGCCGTGTCGGCCGCTCCCGGGCTCAGACCTCGCGGTGGCTCAGTGTGTCCCGTATCTTGTCGATGAAGCCGATTCCGGGCCCCAGGATGAGGTTGCCGGGCGGTTGGTGGGGGGCGTTCGGGTGCGGGCGGGTGGGCGCGAACTCCTTGGCGGCCAGCACCTTGTGGCCGAGGTCCTGCAGCTCCTCCTCGTCGCAGGCCTCGCGCAGGCGCGGCAGGAGCGTTCGCTCCTCCTCGTCCATGTGGTGGCGGACGTCCTCGATCATCTGCTTGACGAGCCGCTCGAAGTGCGGGCTCTCCGGGCCCAGCCCCTCGAGGTCCTTCATGACCTCCTCGGCCTCGGCGTGCTCTTCGAGTTCGTGGTCGACGATCTTGTCGCCGTCAGGGAGTTGGGACCTGGCGGCCGGGTACATGAACTGCTCTTCGGCGACCTCGTGGCGGATGATCTCGGCGATGACGTGGTCGACGAGATCCTTCCGGCCGATGGCGTGCCCGGTGTGGCTTTCGAGCTCGACGAAGGCGGCCTCGAACTCGCGGTGGTCCTTGACGATGACGTCGATCAAGTCGGTGTTCGGCCCGGCGTTCTGCTCGGTGTGCGGCATCGGTCCTCCTTGTACGGTCCGCCGGTTGCGTACCCCTGCCTTCGGGGGCGAAACCCGCGGCGTCACGCGTCCGGTCCGGTCCCGCCGGGCCTGGCCGGACGTTCGCGGATCACAGTGCGCCGGGGCGGATCGAATCGCGGATCCGGTTGATGAACCCGGGGCCCGGTTCGAGCACGCGGTCGACCGGAAACGTTTCGGCGGTTCCCGGATGCGGCCGGGTCGGGGCGGTCTCCCTGACCCGCACCAGCTTGTCGCCCATCGCCTCGAGCTGCTCCTCGGTGCAGGACTCCTGGAGCCGGGGCACGAGGTTGTGCTCCTCGTCCTCGGCGTGGTGACGGTAGCCGTCGATGAATTCGCGCAATCGGTCTTCGAAGTGCGGGTGCCCGGGACCGAACACTTCGAGGTCCTTCATGAGGCTGTCGTTGCGGTGGTGCTCGTCGATCTCGTGGCGCACCAGTGCCTTGCCATCGGGTATCTGTCTGCGGACCTCGGGGAACACGTACCGCTCCTCGGCGGTCCACTGGCGGACCACTTCGGCGAGGGCGTGGTCGGCCAGGCCCTTGCGGTCGCCGGGGCGGCCCTGGCGCGACTCGAGTTCGCCGAAGACCCCCTCCATCCTCCGGTGGTCCTCCGTGAGCACCTTGATCACGTTGTTCTCGCGCGTCATGGCTGCCTCCTCGGCTAGATCTCGGGCATACCCGGGGCGGTGCCGGTGAAACCCGCCGAAGCGCCGTTCGCGCGCCGCCTCCCGGCCCCGCGGCACGCCTTCGACGACAACGCAGCGACGCCGCGGCGTCGCTGCGTCGTCGTCGCCTCCTGTGACGGTGCGACCCAGTGGCTCCCGGGCCGACCGAGGTCAGGCCTTGATGGCGCCCACGAGGTCGCCGGTGACCGATTCGGGCATGCGGTGGGCGATGTCCCCGATGGAGATGATGCCCACGAGCCGGCCCTGGTCGATCACGGGCAGCCGGTTGATCTGGTGCTCCTTCATCTTGGCGATGGTGATGTCGACGTCCTCGTTGGCGTCGGCCAGGAACAGGTGGCCCTGCGGCAGCCGGTCGACCGTGTAGGTCTCGGGGTCGTGGCCCTTCGCCATGACCTGCAGGACCAGGTCCCGGTCGGTGACCATGCCGTGGAGCTTGTCGTCCTCTGCGCCGCAGATCGGCATCGAGCCGACGTCCAGCTCGGCCATCATCCGGGCCGTGTTGGCGGCCGTGTCATTGCTCTTGATGCAGGTGCATCCGGTGTGCATGAGGTCGCGTGCGGTTGCCATGCTGTTCGTCTCCATTCGTTGGTCCGTTGTCACGAGTATCGATCGCGTCGTTGTTCCCTGCGGCGTTTTCCGGGTTCCCGATCCACGCTCAGGCCACGAGCCGCTGCGTGGCCCGCACGATCGCGGCCGCGTCGATCCCGGCCGCGGCCAGCTGCTCCCTCGGCCCGGCCGAGCCGGGCATGCCGCGCACGGCCAGCTTGCGGAAGCGCACGTCGGGGATCTGCCCGGCCACGGCGTCGAGGACGGCGTCGCCGAGGCCCCCGACCGGCCAGTGGTCCTCGACGGTGAGGACGCGCCCGGTGTCCGCGGCGGCCTGGCGGATCGCGGGCGCGTCGAGCGGCTTGACCGAGTAGGCGTCGATGACGCGGACCGGGATGCCCTCGTCGGCGAGGCGCTCGGCCGCACTGAGGCTCTCGGAGACGGTGATCCCGGCCGCGACGATCACGGCCCGGTCGTACGCAGAACCGACCAGGGTCCGGCTGCCGCCCACGGGGAACAGCTCGTCGCCCCGGTAGATCACGGGCGTCTCGGCGCGGGTGGTGCGCAGGTAGCTGATGCCCGGCAGGTCGGCCATCGTGGCGGTCAGGTGCGCGCACTGGTTCGCGTCGCACGGGTAGAGCACGACGCTGCGCCACAGGGCGCGGAACATCGCGAGGTCTTCGAGTCCCATCTGGCTCGGCCCGTCGGAGCCGATCGACACGCCCGCGTGGGAGCCGACGACGCGCACGTCGGCGCCGCCGATCGCGGCCATGCGCAGGAAGTCGTGGGCGCGGGTGAGGAACGCGGCGAACGTCGAGGCGTACGGGATCCAGCCCTGCGTCTGGAGGCCGACGGCCGCGCCGATCATCTGCTGCTCGGCGATGTAGCACTCGAAGAAGCGGTTCGGGAAGGCCTGCTTGAACGCGGCCGTGCGGGTCGAATCGGCGACCTCGCCGTCGACGACCACCACGTCGGGGTTCGCGTCGCCGAGCGCTTCGAGGGCCGCGCCGAAGCCGTCCCTGGTCGCGGCGGTACTGCCGACCGAGAACGAGGGCCGCGCGATCGGCCGGGTCGGCTGGGAGCGCCGCGGCTCGCTCGATCGGGGCGGGTTGACGCGGACGCGCGCCTCGCGCACGCCGCCGAGCTCCACGACGGCCTTCTCCGGCTCGTCGAGCGGTTTGCCGTGCAGGCCCTCCTTGTCCTCGGCCGCCGCGACGCCCCGGCCCTTGCGGGTCTTCGCGAGGATCACGGTCGGGCTGTCCTGGTTCTCGACCTCGGCGTACGCCAGGTCGATCTGCCCCGGGTCGTGCCCGTCGATCTCGATGGTGTGCCAGCCGAACCCGCCGATCTGGGCCGCGTACGCCGCCGTGTCCCACTCGTAGCGGGTGGGCCCGGTCTGACCGAGCCGGTTCACGTCGACGATCGCGCACAGGTTCCCCAGGCCGAAGTCCGCGGCGGCCGCGAACGCCTCCCACATGGAGCCCTCCGCGATCTCGCCGTCCCCGCACAGCACCCAGATGCGCGCGGGCGAACCCGAGAGGCGCGCGCCGAGCGCCATCCCGACGCCGATCGGCAGGCCCTGCCCGAGGGATCCGGTGGCCACGTCCACCCACGGCAGGCGCGGCGTCGGGTGGCCCTCCAGGTCGGAGCCCAGTCTGCGGTAGGTCAGCAGGTGCTCCTCGTCGATCGCGCCCGCGGCGTGCAGCATCGCGTACAGCAGCGGCGAGGCGTGTCCCTTGGAGAACACCAGCCGGTCGTTCCCCGGCAGGTGGGGGTGCTCGAAGTCGTAGTGGAGGTGCCCGGCCAGGAGGCCCGCCATGAGGTCGGCCGCCGACATCGACGACGTGGGATGCCCGGAGCCGGCGCGGGCCGACGCGCGCACCGCGTCGACGCGCAGCTGCTGGCCGAGCTCGGCGATGTCGCTGGTTCGGGCCTCGATCACGCTCACGGCTCCTCCAGAATGTCGGGTGCCTGAACGCGAGGACTACCCGTGCTCAGCGCCCCGAAACCGGGTGTCGGAGCGGCCCTCCCGGGTACTCGATCCCTGCGGGTCCCCGGGATTCCGCAGCGGGCCGCCACCCCTGACGACGCCCATAGGCGGGCGCGGCGGCCGCTCAACGCAGGTGAAGGAGGGAGAGCGATGAACTCGCACTCGATGTCCACCACCGGGCACCACTGGTGGGAGGCCGAGCGCCGCCGCACCACCGCCATACAGGACGGTGCGTCGGCGATCGGGCTCGTGTTCGTGGTGGTCGGCGTGCTCGGGTTCCTGCCGGGCATCACCCAGAATTTCTCCGGTATGACCTTCGCGGGGCCCGACTCGGAGGCGGAGCTCCTCGGGATCTTCCAAGTCTCGGTGCTGCACAACCTGATCCACATCGCGATCGGCCTCCTCGGGCTCTTCATGGCCTGGTTCGTGCGCGCGGCCCGCTGGTACCTCCTCGGCGGCGGCGTCCTGTACCTGCTGCTCGGCCTGTACGGCTTCCCCGTCCGCGACGAGCACACGGTGAACTTCCTGCCCGCCAACACCGCCGACGACTGGCTGCACCTCGTGCTCGGCCTGGTCATGATCGCGCTCGGACTGTTCCTGCACTCGAAGCTCCCCAGGGAGAGCGAGGCCCGCGGGGAGGGCGACTTCGGCGAGACCAACCGCGGCGCGGCGCGCTGACCCGCGCAGACCGAACGGCGCCCCGGGACGGATTCCCGGAGCGCCGTTCTCTGTGCTCCGCCGCCCCGGCACGGCAGCCCTCTAACGACCGCGCCGGGTGGCGGGAGTCCCCGCAAGCCGGGCCTGCCCGGACTGGGCTACCCGGAGGCCGTGGAAATATGCCGGGCCCCGCCCAGCGGTGGCCGCCGGGGCCGGGGCGGGCCGGCAGCCAGCCCGAAGTGGTCGGCGTCGCCGGAACGGGACGGTCGGTGACGATCGGGTGGTGCGACGACAGGCGCCATTCGCGTTCGCGCAGCCGCAGCGGCCCCGGCCCGTGCCCGTCCCGCAGCCGCGAGCCGGCAGCCGGACCGCCGCCCGCTCCGCCCGGAGCCGCTCCGCCGGCGCGATAGGCGCTTCACCACCCCCGGCGCGACGGTCGGCGCGATCACCGTCAGTCCTATTTCGATGGACTCGCGGGTGCTCGCCACCGGCGTCCCGTGCATGGCGTTCCCCGTTCGACCTGCGGCCGAGTACCCTCCGCGACCTTCCGGAAAACCGCGGGCAGGTTTCCCCCGAAGGCGGGCGGGGAACCCGAAGCGCATCGGACCCGGACGAAACCGGACACCTCGGAGGTGAGGTCGATGCCGCAGCGGCAGTGGACCGAGAAGGAAGAGCGCCAGTACCGGCACATCCGTGACCAGGCGGAGGACCGGGGCGTGGGACACGATCGCGCCGAGGAGATCGCCGCGCGCACCGTCAACAAGGAACGCGCCCGCAAGGGCAAGACCAAGACGGCCAGCCGCACCTCGACGCAGGACAAGTCGTCCTCCGAACGCGGCGGACAGCGATCGCACTCCGGTCCGAAGGGCCGCACCAAGGAGCAGCTCTACCAGGAGGCCCGCCGCAAGAACGTCAAGGGCCGATCGAAGATGAACAAGGCCGAGCTCCAACGCGCCGTCGACAGGCGCTCCTGAGCCCGGCGGAGAGAGGTGAGGACATGGAGGTCCGACACGACCCCGAGGCTCGGGCACGCGCCGCCGAGCACGAGCACGGCGGCTGGGGCAAGCACGACACCCACCCCCGCCAAGGGCCGGAACACGGCCGGCGCGGTTGGGGCCGCCGCGACCGGAACGAGCCGGAGCGCTCGGTCGGCGAGATCGTGGGCGACCTGTCGTCCCAGGTGGCGCACCTGGCCCGCGTCGAAGCCCAACTGGCCGCGCGCGAGATGGGCGACAAGGCCAGGCGGGGCGCGTTCGGCGGCGGCATGTTCGCACTCGCCGGCGTCATCGCGATCTACGGCGGGGCGGCGCTGGCGCTCGCGGCGGGCATCGCGCTCGCGCTGGTGTGGCCGGCGTGGCTGGCCGCGCTCGTGACGGGTGTGGCGCTCTTCGCATTGGCGGGGATCTTCGCGCTGGTGGGGCGCGCCAAGCTGCGCTCGGCCATGCCGCCGGTCCCTGACGAGACGATGGAGCACGCCCGGGAGGACGCCCGGGCGCTGAGAGGGAGGATGAACCGATGACCGGTATGCCGGTTCCTCCGGGGGGCATCCCGCCCGGTGTCGGCCTCGCGCCGCCGCCTTCGGTGTCGATGCCGTATTCGCCGCACTTGGAGGCGCCTAGCGAGGCGGAGGAGGAGAACCTGGTACGCCAGCGCGACTGGGCCTTCCAGGACGCCGAGGCGGATCAGTACAAGTCCACGTCGGACTTGAAGAGGGACGCCGAGCGGACCCGCGAGCGGGTCAACGACTCGGTGCAGGAGTTGCGCGCGCGGCTCGGGCTCGACCCGGATGCGGCGCATGCGCACGGGCCGTTCGCACCGGTGCGGCGCCACCCGTTCACGGTGGCGATCGCGGCGACGGGCGCGGCGGCGGCGGTCGTGGGGGTGCGCGTGTTCCGTGACCACCGCAAGGCCTCGAAGGCCGCGCGCGACGCCGCACGGGAGGCGGTCAAGGCCACCGAGCGCCGCCGCAGGGCGGCTCGCAAGGCCTCGCGCAAGCGCTGGGCCGCGGCGAAGGACGTGTTCGGTTCTGCCGCGACGGCCGTGCGGCGCCAGCGCAAGAAGACGATGAAGCGCCTCACCCACCGGTGAGGCGACGCACCGACAGCGGACCGGCGGGGCCAGGGCCCCCCGGCCGCCACACGCGGCCGTCGGTCCCCCGCCCGGGGGGGGCCCCCCCCCGCCGGGGCCCGGGGGGCCCCGGCCCCGCCGGCCCGCCTCTCTCGGCGTGCGTTCCGCCGCCGGGAACTGCCGCGGCGCCGCCCGTCCGATCGCTCAGCCGGGGACGGTCTCGCCGCCGAGGACCGAGATCACTTCGCCCGTGATGAAGGACGACATGCGGTTTGAGGCCAGGAACACGAACGAGGGCGCGAGTTCGTCCGGCTCGGCCGGGCGGCCCAGCGGCACGTTCTCGCCGAAGCCCTCCACATGGTCCTCCGCCAGCGTCGACGGGATCAGCGGCGTCCACACGGGACCGGGTGCGACGCAGTTGACGCGGATGCCCCGCGGGGCGAGCGCCTGCGCCATCGAGTACGTCCAGGCGATGATCGCGCCCTTCGTCGCCGAGTAGTCGATGAGGGTCTTGTGGCCCCGGAGTCCGTTCACCGAGGAGCAGTTGACGATCGCGTCGCCTTCGACCATGTGCGGCAGCGCCGCCCTGGTCACGCGGTGGAAGCTGTGCATGTTGACGTTGAACGTGTGCTCCCACTGCTCGTCGGTGATGTCCTCGGGCTGCTTCACCGGCGTCTGCGTCGCGATGTTGTTGACCAGCAGGTCGAGCCCGCCGAGCGCCTTGACGGTCTGCTCGACCACGTCACGGCAGTGGTCGCGGTCCCCGAGGTCGCCCGGGAGCAGCGTGCATCGGCGGTGCTCGGCCTCGACCAGTTCCGCGGTGCGCTCGGCGTCCTCGTGCTCCTCCAGATACGCGATGGCGACGTCGGCGCCCTCCTTCGCGAAGGCGACCGCGACGGCCCGTCCGATCCCGGAGTCGCCGCCGGTGACGAGCGCCCGCCGGTCCTTGAGAAGTCCGCGGCCCTCGTAGCCCTCCATGGCGTCCTTGGGCTTCGGGGTCATCTCCTCGGTCCGCCCCGGAGGTTCCTGCTGCTGTGCCGGCTTGCTCATCGCTCTCCCCTTCCGGTCCGCCCGGCCGCCGTTCGGCCGCATGCACGCGCCGGATACCCCGCCTGTCACCGCGTGTAACCGCCGCCCGCGCCGGGTACCCGTCGCCCGCACCCAGGGAGGCAGCCATGCAGCACGACCAGTTCATCGGACAGCTCCAGGCCCGGGCACACCTGTCGAGCCGCGGCGAGGCCGAGCGCGCCGCGCGGGCCACGCTGGAGACGCTCGGCGAGCGCATCACCGACCAGCTCGCACACAAGCTCGCCTCGCAACTGCCTCCGGAGATCGGCGAGCACCTTCACCGGTACTCGGCGCCGGACGGCCACGGCACCGGCGAGCACTTCGGCTTCAACGAGTTCGCCCACCGCGTCGCCGAACGCGAGCATGCCAAGGAGCCCGAAGCGGTCTTCCACGCCCGCGCGGTCTTCGAGCTGCTCGGCGAGGGCACGACCGGCGGGATCATGGACCACGTCCGCGAGTCCCTGCCGCCGGACCTGCGGCCGCTCGTGGACGCCGGCAGCCGCGGCGGCCTCAACCACGGCTAGCATCCGCGGTCGGGCGTCAGCGCGCCGCCGGCCACGGCCGACGCGCCCCCTCGGACGACCCCTTCGAGTCGCGTCCGTCACACTCGAAGACGCACTTGCGGTTCGGGCGCGTCGGAATCGATCCGGTTTTTCCGGTTCGGGTCCCCGCCTTGCCGGACCACTGCTGGTACCGAACGTGTGAATGCGTTAGGTTGTTGGGGATCCAACTCTGTGCATACGCCGCCTTCACGCGGTGGAACAGCATCATGTGAGCGATCACTTCTTACTTGAGGACCTCGACGAACGCGTCGAAAACGAGCACCCCAAAGGAGGCGCAATGTCAGGCAGCGACAACGATGCCGTTGCTATCGGGATCGACTTCGGCACCCTGTCAGGCCGGGTCGTCGTCGCGTCGGTCGCCGATGGCCGCGAACTGGCCAGTGCCGAGCACGTCTACGAGCACGGCGCGATCGAGGAGGCCCTCCCGGGCTCCGGCGTCCGCCTGGGCCGCAGCTGGGCGCTCCAGTCGCCCAAGGACTGGGTCGACGTGCTCCGCAACGCCGTCCCCGCCGCGCTGGCCGCCGCCGGCGTCAGCCCTGACCAGGTCATCGGCGTCGCCACCGACTTCACCGCGTGCACGATCCTCCCGACCACCGCCGACGGCACCCCGCTGTGCGAGCTGGACGACCTCAAGGACCGTCCGCACGCCTGGCCCAAGCTCTGGAAGCACCACGCCGCGCAGGGACAGGCCGACCGCATCAACGCCGTCGCCGCCGAACGCGGCGAGTCCTGGCTGCCGCGCTACGGCGGCAAGATCTCCTCGGAGTGGGCCTACGCCAAGGGCCTCCAGCTCCTCGAGGAGGACCGCGAGGTCTACGACCGCGCCGAGCGCTGGATCGAAGCCGCCGACTGGATCGTGTGGCAGCTGTGCGGCGAGGAGACCCGCAACTCCTGCACCGCCGGTTACAAGGGCATCGTGCAGGACGGCGAACGCCCCTCCCGCGAGTACCTGGCCGCGCTGAACCCCGACTTCGCCGACTTCAACGCCAAGATGGAGCACCCGCTCCTGCCGCTGGGCGACAAGGCCGGCGAGCTCACCGCGCAGGCCGCCGAGTGGACCGGCCTGAACCCGGGCACCGTCATCGCCGCCGGCAACGTGGACGCGCACGTCACCGCCGCCTCCGCGAAGGCCGTCGGCCCCGGCCAGATGGTGGCCATCATGGGCACCAGCACCTGCCACGTCGTCAACGGCGAGAACCTGACCGAGGCCCCCGGCATGTGCGGCGTCGTCCGCGACGGCATCACCAAGGGCCTGTGGGGCTACGAAGCCGGGCAGTCCGGTGTCGGCGACATCTTCGCGTGGTTCACCAAGAACGGCGTCCCCGGCGAGTACACCGCCGAGGCCGAGAAGCGCGGCATCTCGATCCACCAGTACCTGACCGAGCTCGCCGAGCAGCAGGCCGTCGGCCAGCACGGCCTCGTCGCGCTCGACTGGCACTCCGGCAACCGCTCCGTCCTGGTCGACCACGACCTCCACGGCGTCATCCTCGGCCTGGGCCTGCAGTCCAAGCCCGAGGACATCTACCGGGCGCTGGTAGAGGCCACCGCGTTCGGCACCCGCATGATCGTGGAGACCCTCGTCAAGGCGGGCGTCCCGATCGAGGAGTTCGTCGCGGCCGGCGGCCTGCTGAAGAACAAGTGGCTCATGCAGACCTACTCGGACGTGCTGCGCATGCCGATCACGGTCCTCACCTCCCAGCAGGGCCCGGCCCTGGGCTCGGCGATCCACGCCGCCGTCGCGGCGGGCGCCTACCCGGACATCTACGCCGCCTCGGAGGCCATGGGCAAGGTCGAGCGCAACGCCTACGTCCCCGACCAGGCCCGCGCCGACGCCTACGACGAGCTGTACGCCGTCTACGAGGAGCTGCACGACCACTTCGGCCGCGGCGGCTCGCGCGCACTGCACACGCTGCACAAGATCGCCACGGAGGCAACGAAATGAGCTTCAAGACGACTGCGGCCGTCGAGGAGATGAAGGTCAAGGTGTGCGATCTGCACGCCGAGCTCCTGCGCTGGGGCCTGGTGACCTGGACGAGCGGGAACGTCTCGGGCCGCGTCCCGGGCACCGACCTCATCGTCATCAAACCGAGCGGCGTCTCCTACGACGACCTCAAGCCCGAGCTGATGGTCGTCACCGACCTCGAGGGCGAGATCCTCGACGGCGAGCTCGCGCCGTCCTCGGACGCGGAGAGCCACAACGTGGTCTACCAGCGGATGCCCGAGGTCGGCGGCGTCGTCCACACGCACAGCCCGTACGCGACCGCGTGGGCCGCGCGCGCCGAGCCGATCCCGTGCGTGATCACGGCGATGGCCGACGAGTTCGGCGGCGAGATCCCGCTGGGCCCGTTCGCCCGCATCGGCTCCGACGCCATCGGCAAGGGCATCGTGGAGACCCTGCAGGGCCACCGCTCCCCGGCGGTCATCATGCAGAACCACGGCGTGTTCACCATCGGCAAGGACCCCAAGGCCGCCGTGAAGGCCGCCGTCATGGCCGAGGACGTGGCCCGCACCGTCCACATCTCGCGCCAGCTCGGCGAGCCGGTCCCGATCCCGCAGGCGGACATCGACAAGCTCTACGACCGCTACCAGAACGTCTACGGCCAGCAGCCGTCCCCCAAGGAGCAGTAAGCAATGGAAACCAAGGAACTCTGGTTCGTCACCGGCAGCCAGCACCTGTACGGGCCCGAGGCCATCGAGCAGGTCGCCCAGAACTCGGCCGACATCGTCGCCGGTCTCGACGGCGCCGCCGCGATCCCGGTCAAGGTCGTCGCCAAGCCGGTCCTGACCACGCCCGACGAGATCCGGAAGGTGCTGCTGGAGGCCAACGCCTCGGACTCGTGCATCGGCGTGATCGCCTGGATGCACACGTTCTCGCCCTCGAAGATGTGGATCTCCGGGCTCGGCGTGCTCCAGAAGCCGCTGCTGCACCTGCACACGCAGCACAACCGCGACCTGCCGTGGGCCGACATCGACATGGACTTCATGAACCTGAACCAGGCCGCCCACGGCGACCGCGAGTTCGGGTACATGCTCACCCGCATGCGCCACCGCCGCAAGACCGTCGTGGGCCACTGGGCCGACGAGCAGGTCCAGCAGCGCGTGGGCAACTGGGCGCGTGCCGCGCTGGGCTGGAACGAGGCCCAGAACCTCAAGCTGATCCGCTTCGGCGACAACATGCGGTACGTCGGCGTGACCGAGGGCGACAAGACCGAGGCGCAGATCCGCCTCGGCGTCGAGGTGAACACCTACGGCGTGAACGAGCTCGCCGAGCGCGTCGCGACCATCGAGGACAAGGCCGTCGACGACCTCGTGCAGGTCTACGAGACCGACTACGACGTGGTGCCCGAGCTGCGCGCCGGCGGCGACCGCCACGAGTCGCTGCGCGACGCGGCCCGCATCGAGCTGGCGCTGCGCTCGGTCCTGGAGGAGCACGGCGCGAAGGCGTTCACCGACACCTTCGAGGACCTGGGCACGCTCAAGCAGCTCCCGGGCATCGCGGTGCAGCGCCTCATGGCCGACGGCTACGGCTTCGGCGGCGAAGGCGACTGGAAGACCTCGATCCTGGTGCGCCTCATGAAGGTCATGGCCACGGGCCTCGAGGGCGGCACGTCCTTCATGGAGGACTACACCTACAACCTGGGCGCCGAGTCCCCGCAGATCCTCGGCGCGCACATGCTCGAGGTGTGCCCGACGATCGCGTCCGAGCAGCCGAAGGCGGAGATCCACCCGCTCGGCATCGGCGGCAAGGAGGACCCGGTGCGCCTGGTCTTCACCGCTCCGCCCGGCCCGGCGATCTGCGTGGGCATGATGGACCTCGGTACCCGGCTGCGCTTGGTGGCCAACGAGGTCAACACCGTCGAACCCGACGAGGACCTGCCGAACCTGCCGGTGGCGCGGGCCGTGTGGGAGCCGCTGCCGGATCTCCAGACCTCCGCCGAGTCCTGGCTGACCGCGGGCGGGCCGCACCACACCTCGTTCACGCAGGCGTACGGCCGCGAGGTCCTGGAGGACTTCGCCGAGATCGCCGGCATCGAGCTGGTCGTGATCGGCGAGGGCACCAACGCCCGCGAGTTCAAGCAGGAACTCCGCTGGAACCAGGTCTACCACCACCTCGAGGGCGGCATCTAGCAAGCGACGCAAGACAAAACGACGAGGGGCGGGCCCGTTTTCGGCCCGCCCTTTTCCCTATCGGGGCCCGCGCCACCCCAGGCGCCCGCGTGTCGCGGCGACCAGGACGACGGCGAGGATCGTGAACGCCGCAAGCTGCACGCCCTCGTAGCGGAGGTCGTTCTCCACGCCGGGGAACAGCACCGGCAGCAGCGACACGTTGCAGAACGTGTGCGCGATGATCGCGATCGGCCCGCTGCCGTCGCTGCGGTTGTACAACCAGGTGAACAGGTACGCGATCGCGACCGTGAAGCCGAGGAACACCAGGTACGGGACGACCGTGGAGGCGAGGTCGCTCCCGGCGTGGTTGTAGCCCTCGATCAGGAACAGCGGCAGGTGCCACAGGCCCCACAGCAGCCCGAGCACGAGCGTGCCGAGGACCGGCCCGAACCGCTCCTGGAGCCGCGGTGTGGCGAAGTTCCGCCACCCGGGCTCCTCCCCGAGCGGCCCGCCGACGACGAGCACGAGGACGAAGGCGAACGCCCATCCGCCCAGGGCTCCGGGATCGGGCTGGAACGCCGCCGCGGCCCCGGGCAGCGGGAGGACGCACAGCATCAGCAGCGCGGGCAGGCCGAGCGCGGCCGCGGCATACCAGCGCGGGGCCACCCGCCAGCGGACGAGGTCGCGTAGAAGGCCGCGCACGCCGGCGCGTCCTTCGGTGGCCGCCGTGACGGCGAAGGCCGCTGCGAACGGCCCGATGAACGGCGCCGCGAACATCCAGGGCACCAACGGCAGCCGCAGCACGAAGATGCAGACCAGCTCATACGCGAACGACGGTATGAACGACAGGACGAAGAAGCTCAGCAGCGGCCGCGCGGCGATCAGGCTGACAAGCGGGCGGCGACGCGGCGGGGACAGCGTCTGGACCATGTTCGGACTCCTCAGGGACGTAGGCGTGCGGTCCAGCCTGCGTCCCCGACCCCTTGCCGCACATCGGTCCTCGTACCGATAATCGCCCGGGCGGCATCCGCCTTTCGGCAGCGGACGAGCGCCGCCACGACCGCCCGAACCGCCTCGCTCACCCGCGGTCGACGTTGCACTCTTCCGAGTGGATTCCGCGCTCGCGCCGTCCTCTGCGGCCGGTTGCTGTCGCACCCGCCCGCCATGGTGGCCACCGGGTCCCCTTCTGGGAGGGTGGGGGTTCCGGACGGTTCGCCGGCCTGGACCTCCCTAGTGCTGACGCTCGTAGGGCTCAACCGGAAGCACGAGTGTCAGGCGGCAACACCTGACCTGCGGAAGTGCAGCCCCGCTCAGTCCGGTCAGCGCCTGCTCGCGAGGCGGGCCTTCACCCAGTCGGCGTTGAGGATGGCGTCCCAGGCGACCTCCGCCGCACCACGCAGCGGGCCGGCCTCTCCCAGCCTGCCGGCCGTGATCGTCGGCGGTTCATTCCGACGGAACTCCATCAGGGCTCGGGCGCAATGCGTTTCGATCACCTCGCGTCGCATGCGGATCAGGTCCACGCCGAGTCCTGAGAGGCTGATCGCCTCCGGGTCGAGCGCGTTCGCCAGCGCACCCAGGCCCTTCCCGAGCGCGGCCGCGTTGTCGTCCAGCGCCGAACCGGCCTCGGACTCTCCGGCTTCGGCCCGGCGCACGACCTCCTGCGCGAGCTCCCTGCCCGCCCCGTAGCCCGGCGTCTCCCCGAACCTTCGGATGAGCGCGTTCGCCCCCACGTCGAGGCTCCAGCACCCTTGCACGCCGCACATGCACTGCAGCGGCGATCCGCTCAGCGGCATGTGGCCGAACTCGCCGGCGGTGTTGTGGCCGCCGCGTTGGGCGTCGCCGGCGAGCAGCAGGGTACCGCCGATGTCGAAGTCGATGTGGAAGTGCAACGCGGTTCCCATGCCGCGCAACGCTCCCCGCCTCGCCTCCGCGAGGCCCGCCAGCCGGGCGTCGTTGTCGATCACGGTTCGCGGCCAGTCGGGGCCGATGAGCTCGTCGAGTTCGACTTCGTCCCAGCCGAGATGAGAGATGTGGAGCCTGTGGCCGTCGCGGATCGGCCCCGAGGTGGCGAAGCCGAGCACTGCCAGCCGCGGGGTCTCGTGCCGGGCCACGGCCGTGCGGATCTCCGCGAAGGCGTTCGGGGTGCGGTCGTGCTCGCCGGTCTCGAGTTCCGTGATCGCGCCACCGAGTTCGACGGCGGCGAGGGTCCAGGTGTCCTCGCGGAAGTCGACCGCGAACGCCAGGGGTCCTTCGGGATGCGGGACGAGCAGGGTCGTGGGCCGGCCGCGACCGCTCGTCTCGGCCGGGATCTCGTGGAGCAGGCGGGCCTGCTCGAGTTCGCCGACGAGGGCGGCGGCGGTGTTGCGGCCGATGCCGAGGAGGCGGGCGGCTTCGGCCCGGGTGAAGGGCTCGGCGGCGTCGTGGACGGCGCGCAGCAGTCGGACCTGGTTGCGGATGCGGAGGTCGGCGCTGGTCATCGTCTGGGGCATGCAGGGATTATGCCAGCTCCAAAATTTTTGTGTTCGGCTTGAACATAAACCTTGACGGCGCTCGTGCGACCTTGTTATGTTCGTACCAAGAACATAACTGGGCGGGTCGTCACCGGGCTCGCTTCCCCGAGACCGCAAGGACCCCAACGGCTGTGCCCACCGCAACGAACACCCAGGACCCGCTCGCCCTGCGCCGTGCCCGCATCGGCCTTCACGGCGCCTTCGCCACCTCCGGATTCGTCATGGGCGCCTGGGCCGCCTCGCTGCCCGGCATCGACGCCCGCCTCGGCCTCGGGGAGGCGAAACTCGGCACCGCGCTCCTGCTCATCCAGCTCGTCGGTCTCGGCTCGATGGTCCTCGCCGGCCGCATCGCCGACCGCGTGACCAGCCGCAGGCTGCTGCTGTGGACCGCCCCCGCCACGCAGCTCGTGCTCATCGCGCCCGCCCTCGCCCCGAACTACACCACCCTGCTCGCCTCCGCCGCCCTCTACGGCGTGGGCGTCGGCTTCATCGAAGTCGGCATCAACGCCCACTCGGTCGAACTCGAACAGCGCTACGGGCGCCCGATCATCTCCGCCTTCCACGGCCTCTGGAGCCTCGGCAGCGCCCTCGCGGGCGCCGCCACCGCGGTCGCCCTCGGCATCGGCGCCGGCGGCCAGACCGTGCTCATCGCCGTCGCCCTCATCAGCGCGGTCGCCATGGCCGCCTTCACACGTCCGCTGCTGCCGCCCCCGGGTCGAGACCACTCCGGCGGCGGCAGCGGAGCCCCCGTCCGCCGCATCGGCGCGCTGCTGCTCGCGGCCCTGTTCGTGCTCGGTCTCGGCGGGCACCTCATCGAGTCCGGCGCGATCGACTGGGCGAACCTCCACGCCGCCAACGTCCTCGAAGCCGAAGACGCCCTCGCGCCCCTCTCGTACACCGTCTTCGCCGTCGCCATGACCGTCTTCCGGCTCTTCGGCGACCCCATCCGCGCGAAGCTCGGCCCCGGCCCCACCCTCCTGTGGGCCGGCACCCTGGCCACCGCCGGGTACGTCCTCGTCCTGCTATCGGCCACGACCGGCGGTCTCCCCCTCGCCTGGGCGGGCTGGCTCCTCGCGGGCAGCGGCATCGCGATCATCGTCCCGGTCCTGTTCAGCGCCATCGGCCAAGCCGGAGGCACGCCCTCCAACGTCGCCCTCATCTCGATGTCCGGCTCCACCGGGCTGCTCATCGGCCCGGCCGCCATCGGCTACATCGCCGAGGCCACCAGCATCACGACCGGGCTCCTCGTCCCCACCGTGCTCGCCGCCTTCGCCGCGTTCGCCGGACCGCTCACCCTGCGCCGCCTCTTCAACGACCGCGCCCCGGAACCGAACGCCGCCAAGGAGGCCGCCTCGACCTCCGCGTGACCGCGGCGCACGTCACGCCCGGACCCGTCGCCCACGCGGCGGGCCCGCGCGTACACTTGCCAGCGCAGAAGGGGAGTAGCTCCCAACGCTGCGGTCGACATACTGGCTTCCTCCGGGTGGCCCGGCCGCACGGCCTCGGTCTCCGGGGCGAGCGAGACCTTCGACCAAGGCCGTACGGCCGGGTCGAGGTCCGCGACTGCCCTCCTCCCGGCGTGAACTCCGGGAGATCACCCCAATGGACGCACTCTTCATCGCCGCCGGCATCGCCTTCGGCGCCGTCTTCCTCGGCGAGATGGGCGACAAGAGCCAGCTCATGGCGCTGACGTTCGCCACGAAATACCGGATGCGCACCGTCATCCTCGGCCTCGTGATCGCCATCGGCGCCCTCATCGGCCTCTCCGTCGGTGTCGGCGCCGCGGTCGGGAACCTCCTCCCCGCCGACTGGATCCGCCTCGCCGCCGCGGTCATGTTCATCGGCTTCGGCCTCTGGGGCCTCAAACCCGAACGCGACGACGACGAGGACGTCGGCCCCGTCAAGGAGCGCCGCACCGGCCTGCTCACCATCGTCACCGCCATGTTCCTCGCCGAATTCGGCGACAAGACCATGCTCATCGCGATGGGCATGGGCTCGAGCTACAACCCCTGGGGCGTCTGGACCGGCGGCACCGCCGGCATGCTCGCCGCCGACCTCCTCGCGGTCGTCGCCGGCGCCTGGGTCGCCAAGCGCATCCCCGAGAACATCATCAGGTACGTCTCCTCCGGGCTGTTCCTCGTGATCGGCGTCCTGCTGGGCGTCGAGGCCGTCACCGCGCTCGCGGACTAAGCTGGCGGTCATGCCGAAAACGGACGCGAACGAGGACACCGCCGTCATCTACACCGACGGGGCGTGCTCCGGCAACCCCGGCCCGGGAGGCTGGGGTGTCTACTACCAGTGGGGCGAGCACGAGAAGGAGCTGTACGGCTCCGAGAAGGCCACCACGAACAACCGCATGGAGCTCATGGCCGCCATCCAGGCCCTCGAGACCCTCAAACGCCCCATGGACGTCGTGCTCTACACCGACTCCTCGTACGTGCGCAACGGCATCACGTCCTGGATGAACGGCTGGAAGCGCAACGGCTGGATCAACTCCAAGAAGGAGCCGGTCAAGAACGCCGACCTGTGGCGCCGCCTCGACGAGGCCGCCGCCAGGCACACCGTCGACTGGCGCTGGGTCAAGGGCCACGCGGGCGATCCGGGCAACGAACGCGCCGACCGCCTCGCCTGCAAGGGCCGCGACGAGGCCGCAGGACGCTTATTCCCGATGGCCGCACGCCCCACACTGCGTCCGGCCCCCGCTCCCGAGTCACGATGAGAATGGAACAATCACCATCATGAGCGACCAGGTACCGTCACGATTCTCCGGAGGCGTCGACCTCAGCACCCTCGCGGCCGCCGCGCAGCAGCAGGCCGCGCAGGCGCAGCAGGGCGGCCTCCCCGGCAGCGGCGTCCTCGCGATCGACGTCACCGACGCGACCGTGCAGAGCGAAGTGCTCGAGCGCTCCCTCGACGCCCTCGTCATCGTCGCCTTCTGGGCCGACCAGGTGCCCGAGAGCCTCCAGGTGCGCGACCTCCTGCAGCGGCTCGCCGCCGAGGCCGGCGGCGCGTGGGTGCTCGCGAAGGCCGACGTGCTGCAGAACCAGCAGCTCGCCGCCGCGCTCCAACTGCAGTCGCTGCCCGCCGTCGTCGCCCTCGCGCAGGGCCGCCCGCTCGACCTGCTCCAGGGCCCGCAGTCCGAGCAGGGCCTGCGCCAGTGGCTCGGCCGCGTGACGCAGGCCGCCGGGCTCGACGTCCCGCAGCCGGTCGACCCCGAGCTCGCCAACGCCGAGAACCTCATGGTCGAAGGCGACCTGGACGCCGCCGAGGCCGCGTACGACAAGTACCTGAAGAACCACCCGGCGTCCGGCGAGGCCGAGGCCGGGATCGCGCAGGTCCGGATGCTGCGGCGCGTGGGCGCCCTGCCCGACAACGCCGTCGCCATCAGCGACGCCGACCCGGACAACATCGACGCGGCCCTCGCCGCCGCCGACCTCCAACTGCTCTCCGGGCAGGCCGAGGCCGCCTACGAGCGGCTCATCGCCCTGGCGGCCAAGAACTTCGGTGACGACCGCGAGCGGCTGCGCAAGCGCCTCGTCGAGCTGTTCACCGTCGCCGGGGTCGACGACCCCGCCGTCGCGAAGGCCCGCCGCAAGCTCAGCGCCGTCCTGTTCTAACCGATTCGACCAGCGCCGCAAGGCGAACCCGAACCTCCGCGTCACGCTGTGACGCGGAGGTTCGGCCGTTCGGAGCTGGTGCCGAGGTGGTCCGTTGTGACAAGCTAACGTGGCCGGTGCCCTGTGGGAGGTGAGCGTTGCCAGCGACTCGATCGAGACGCATCGCGGTCCTCGACGCGCCCTCCAACCTCGGCCTGCGCCCGCCCACACCGAGCACCGTCCCCGGCTGCGCGAAAGCCCCCGGGGCGCTGCGCGACCACCGGCTGCTCTCCCGCCTCAACGCCGTCGACGCCGGGTGCCTCACCCCGCCCCGCTTCGACGCCTCCGCTTGGCGGCCCGGCGACGGCGTCGGCCAGGCGAAGGCCATCGCCGAGTACACGCGGGGCCTCGCCGACCGCGTCGAGCGGCTGTGGCAGGAGCGGCGCTTCCCGCTCGTCCTCGGCGGCGACTGCTCGATCCTCCTCGGGCCCGCGCTCGCGGCCCGGCGCCGCACCGAACGCGACCGCAAGGACCGCGGCCTGGTCTTCATCGACGCGCACTCGGACTTCCGCCACCCCGGGAACTCGCAGTACGTGGGCGCGGCGGCGGCCGAGGAACTGGCCCTCGCCACCGGGCGCGGCCAACCCGACCTCACCGACATCGGCGGCCTGCGCCCGTACGTGGACACCGACCACCTCGTGGTGCTGGGCCTGCGCGCGGACGACCCGCACCGGGTCGAGCTCGAGGCCTCCGGCGTCGCGATGCGCACCGTGCCCGCCTTGCGCGCCAACGGCGTCGGACGTTCCGCGGAATGGGCGCTGGACGCCCTGGGCGACGTGGTGACGTTCTGGCTGCACGTCGACACCGACGTCCTCGACCCCTCCGTGATGCCCGCCGTAGACGGCCCCGCGCCGGGCGGCATCTCGCTCGGCGAGCTGAGCCAGATCATCACCACCTGCGCCGCGGACGACCGCTGCGCCGGCATGGACCTCACCGTCTTCGACCCCGACTACGACCCCGACGGCGCCTACGCGAAAGCCCTCACCGACCTCCTCGTCGAAGCCCTCCAGTAGCGGTCCCGCGCGCGGGCGGCACCCGAAACCGGTCAACCGCCGCTGACGCCGCCGACGAGGACCGCCCTGCCGATCCAGGCGCGCCGAGGCCCGCCGCACTAGGCTGTCGGGCATGGTCAAACGCATGCGGAACAGCGTCGTCCAGGGCGGTGCGACGTGCCCGGGTGGTTGAGCGCGGGCGGTTGGGGCCTGCTCGCGGGTTCCGCCCTGGTGATGGGCGCGCTGGCCGGGTACCTGGTCCGCGTGCCGCCGAAGGTCATCGCGAGCGTCATGGCGTTCGGCGGCGGGGTGCTGCTCTCCGCGGTGTCGTTCGACCTCATCGCCGACGCGAATGAACGCGGAGGCCTGCTGCCGACCTCGCTCGGAGCGGTCGTCGGGGCCCTGGCCTACACCTTGTCCAATGTGGCGCTCGCGCGCCGAGGCGCGCGCCACCGCAAGCGCTCAGGCGAGCTGCAGCCCTCTGAAGACGCCCATCCCGGCTCGGGTACGGCGATCGCCTTGGGAGCCTTGCTGGACGGCATCCCGGAGTCGATTGTCATCGGTACCAGTCTGCTGGGAGGCGGGGCGGTCAGCGTGACGACCGTGGTCGCGGTGTTCATCAGCAACGTTCCTGAAGGTCTTTCGAGCGCCGCAGGCATGCGGCGGGCCGGGCGAGGCCGCGTCTATGTCTTCGGCCTGTGGAGCGCGATCGCCCTCGCGAGCTGCCTGGCCTCGATATTCGGCTACAGCCTGCTCGGCGACGCCTCGACCTCGGCCCTGGCCGCGATCGCCGCGTTGGCTGGCGGCGCGATCTTGGCGATGATCGCCGACACGATGATCCCCGAGGCCTTCGATGACGCCCACTTGTGGACCGGGTTGATCGCGGTCCTCGGGTTCCTGGCCGCCTTCAGCCTCGCGCAGTGGTGATTCGGTCTCACGACTTGCTCGACTCGCCCCGGCCTTCGCCTTGATCCCCAGGCCCCGGTGCTTACCGGCGGCGGCCCGGTGCCGGGGGTCGACCACCCGAGCGCACCGCCGACTCAACGGCCTCGGTGCTAGCCCTTTGGGAGGGCCGAGATGAGACGGGCGAGGTCGTCGCGGTTGGTGCCGATGGTGCTGACCCGCCGGCGCCCGCCGTCCGGCAGTTCCCGCAAGATGCGCCTGCCGTCGAAGTAGACGCGTTCACCTTTCGGAGTGCCGATGCCCTTGGTACCGGGGCCGACGGCCATGAACACCGTGAGCGCACCGGTCTGGATGTCGTACCGATAGCGAGGTTTCCAGAGCGAACGGAGCCCGCCTGCCAGGAACGCCAGGCCCGCGAGGGCGAACGGGCCCATCGTCGGCACGAACGGCATCAGCAGCGACAGCGCCGCGCAGATCAGCATCACTACGCCCATAGCGCACATGACCACCGACCAGCGCTTGGCGTACCGGATCTCGATATGACGGGAGGCATCGGGCGGCGGCATCGCGTCTCCTGTGGGGAGGGGCAGGAGGACCTTCAGCTTAGCGGCAACCAGGAAGCGACGGGTTCCAGTGCGGACCTGATAAGGGCTGTGCTTGCGGAGCAACAGGTTTCGACGCTCGTCGCTAAGGCGGACTGATGCGACCCGAAGTCTGGGGCCCTGTCATCGCGGCCCTCGCAGCCCCCTTGTCCCGATGGTGATCGCGACTTGGCCGGCCCTCAGGTCGAAGCTCGGGGAGGTCTCGCCGAGCTTGCTGTCCCGCATCTGGAAGCCGGTGGAGGCGAGACGGGCTCCGACGCAGTCGGGATCGCCCGGGACCGATGCATTCGCTTGCCCGCACATCGGCGGACTGATTGAAACGCGCCATGACTCCTCCTGGTCGGACTGATGCGTTGGAGGCCAACAGGAGCCTCCGGTAAGGCGGGTGTCCTGTGCGGACTCTCAGATCTCTCCTCCCGATCGATGATGGTGTCGCATTCCTGCAAGAAGCTCGCAGGCGCGTATCGGCAATGCGGACCTGGCTGTGGGGCGGGTCCGCACTCGACTGGTTCGTCCGCGCAGGTCTCGACGGACCTCGCTCAGGCCTACGCAGGCCTCGACGGTCGTACCGGTCGTCTTCGTATGCCTCGTTCTGAGCATTGCCTCCGGCCGGGGTGATCCCGACCGGCGATCTCCCACCCAGCACGGCCCTGAGGGCCGTGGTCAGCTGTGGATCCCGATAGCACTCGGGGACTGAGGCAAACAACCCGGTGAGGGTCGCCGTCTCGGAATCGGTCCGGTTTGCGAGTCGGCCAGAGGCTTGGCGTAGTCTGCGTGCACCTACTCGACACCTGTACGTTTTCCGTATCCCTGTGCGTACGTCAATTATCCCCCAGACAGCCCAGGCCCGTCATCACCCACACGTGGATAAACCTCTCAGGTTCACGGAGGTTCAACCCCGGTACCGCTGCGCCCCAAAGCGAACCCGAGCCCGGCCGCCGCCCCGCACACCCTCCATGCTTCGTCGCTGCCTGGTTGAACGATGAGCGGCTGCGACCGTGAAGTCCGCAGCGCCCTGGCCACGTGCAGACCCCTATATGCGACAGAGGCCCGAGCGCGTCAATGCTCGGGCCTGCTCGGGCTTGGGTGTGTCAGTCTCGGCCTGCTGCGCGGAGGAGACCGGTGAAGTCGGCGGTTCCCAGATCGAAGATCGGGGAGGTGCCGCCGAGCTTGCTGTCCCGCACCTGGAAGCCGGTGGAAGCGGGACGGGCTTCGACGCACGCCGAGTCCTGAGAGCCGCTGCTCCTGCTGGACTTGCGCCACCCGGCTTGGTTCATAGCTTGAACTCCTTAATCGACCTGGCGAGGCCTGCCACTGCGTTGAGTCCGCCGCGATAGTGCCGCACGGACTCTGCCTCCTCGAAGTATAGGTAGGCGTTCTGAGCCTCCACGAAGACGATATCCGGGTCGTCCTCAGCTGCGAACGACAGCAGGATGAAGGGCAGATGCATGAGATTGGGCGGTCCACCGGAGAACGGCAGGTACCGAACGGTCGCGTGGTCGAGCGAGTCCGCCTCGACGAGCCGGTCGATTTGTTCGATGTCGCAGCCGAAGCGAAGTACCGCCTCACTCAGGAGGAAATGGTGCACCGGCGTGCTTGCGTCCCAGAACGGCTGCTGGTTGCGAAGCCGGGCTTGGACCTCATGTTCTGCCTGGGCTTCGGTGAGCTCGGGGTTGTGGCCGAACAACATCCGCATGTGGTTCTCGGATTGGAGTTGTCCCGGAATGAAGGTCGACTCGTACTGGTAGACCACGCTGGCGTGGAGCTGGAGTTCGTGGAAGGCGTTGAAACCGAAGAGGCCCCGCCCTCTCGGCTGCGTCCAGGTCGTCGCCGGGCCGAGCCTCCACAACCGTTCCAGCTCGAACTTCTCCTCCTTCCGCATGCCGTAGAGATCGCATAGGGATCCGATGACCGGGAATGAGAGCGAGGTGGCTTCGCCCTCCTCCAGTCGTTGGGCGGTTCGTGTGGACCCTGCCCGTTCCGCGATCTCAGGATGGCGCAAGGCGAGACCCGCCTTCTTGCGCGCGAGCTTGAGTTTCCTGCCGATAAGTTTGCGCCGCATGGGAGTCTGGCGCGTCGCGTCGTTACGCATCCCTCCAGTAAAGCAACGGTCACGGAATGTGCAACCCTCATCGGCCCTCAGTTCAATGTGGCATTCGGCTGTGGCGTGTGGCGTACACCCACACGCCACGGCCGACGGCCGCGGCAACCGGGTGTACGCCGATTGCGACGGTCTGACCTGCGGTTTTGGTCTTGAATCCTGAAATGGACCGCCCTACTGTCGACACATCGCGAGTCGTTCCGCATGAAAGGGGACAACGATGTTGCGAGCAGAGAATGGGAAGCCGTCGCCGGGTCCGAAGCCGGATCCGTTGGTGCGCGGGGGATTCACCGATGGCGTGAACGAGTTCTGGGTGTACGCCTCAAGCCTGGTCGCGCCCGATTCGCTTCAGGTGTGCGCCAATGGGAACCGCGCGGACCTCGTCCTGATCGTCTCCGGCTTGAACACCGGCATCGATCACGCGACTTGGGGCGACGAGTGGCGCTCCCGATCGCCGGAGTGGCGTGCCTGGTTGAAGGACTGTGCCGCGCACGTCTTCGACAACGGCAGTCTTCTCAAGGAGCGGCAGACCGACACGCGCGCAAGGAAGGTCCGGTTCTGCGATGGCTGAGACGAGCCTCGCCGAGGACGATCCGCATCCTGATGACAACGGCTGGCTCGGTGACTTCCATAGGGGCCCAGCGGTGTTCTCGGTGTTCCGGACAGGTCCGAACAACGGCGGTCATCCGCTGCTCCCGCCGGAGTTCCGGATCACGTGCAACGACGGGGCCGGCCCTCGGGAGATCTGCCGGTTCACCCTCGAACCCGAGTTCGTTCCGGAATGGTTCGGCGCGTGGCGGAACGACGAGTGGTGCCCGTGGATCCTCAAGCGGGCCAAGCAGCTTATCGAGAACCCCGAGGCGTGAGCGGTGTCGACCGCCCGCCGCGCGGCATGGCGACCGCGCAAAGGGGCGTGGGGCGATGGACGAGATGGCGTCCATCGCCCCACTGCGTTCAGATTTGGGCGTTCGGGTCCGGGCGTTCGGGCCGCCTGGGCGTTCAGGTCTAGGTGGGGCCTAGGCCTGGGGGAGGGCCGCGATGATGCGGGCGAGTTCGTTGCGGTCCACACCGAAGGTGCTCACCTTGCGGTGGTTGCCGTTCGGCAGCGCGCGCATGATCTTGCCGGTGGCCGCCTGGTAGTAGATGCTCTCGCCCTTGGGAGTGCCGTAGGTGCGCGACTTGAATCCGAGCGGCGAGTAGAGGCCCAGCTCGCCGGAGGCGGTGTCGAAGCGGAGGTACGGGTTCGTGGTCGAGAGGATGCCCATGATCAGGAACAGCGGGCCGAGGATGAGGTAGATGCTGATGCCTCCCGCGAGGAGGGCGAGCAGGCCGAGCACGAACAGGAGGCTGCCCAGGACGATGAATAGGACTCGCTGGACAGTGCCAATCCGGGCGGTGAGGAGGTACGGGTTCTGTTGCTGCGTCATTTGTTTTCCTGTGCTTGTAAGGTGCGGGGGCGCCGGGTTCGCCAGGCTATCTCAGTAGTTGTTCCACTCGGATTCGACCCGGTCGAGGATTACCGGGTGCATGAGGGTGGAGGGCTCCATGTCCATGCGGTCCCGGTCGGGCGGGAAGACCTGGGCGGCTTCGATGAGTTCGGGGGTGAGGGACTGGAACGGGCCGATCGAGGTGTCGAGGCCGAGGTCCGGTACATCGCCGCCGGCCTGGACGAGCATGTAGCCCCAGTCGCCGAAGCTCGGCACGGAGACCCAGTAAGGAGCGGGCGCGTACCCAGCGGCCTCCAAAGTGGAGGCAATCGTCCAGAACGTCTTGGGCGCGAAATAGGGTGAGCCGCTCTGCACGACCATCCGGCCCGTCGCATTCAAGTGGTCCGTTGCGAGGCCGTAGAACTCGACCGAGTAGAGCTTCGCGGTCTCGGTCGCGTCGGGGTCGGGCATGTCGACGATGATGGTGTCCCACGTGCCCGTCTGCTCGCGGAGCCATGTGAACGCGTCCGCGTTGACGATCTCGACCTTCGGGTCGTTCATCGCGTCGTGGTTGAGGTCCACGAGGTCGTCGAATTCGCGTGCGAGTTCGGTGACCGCGCCGTCGAGGTCCACCAGGGTCACGGTCTCGACGTCGGGGTAGCGGAGGATCTCGCGCACGGCGAGGCCGTCGCCGCCGCCGAGGACCAGGACGTTCTCGTGCGGGCCGTTCATCGCCGGGTGCACCAGCGCCTCGTGGTACCGGTATTCGTCCACTGAGGAGAACTGCAGGTCGCCGTTGAGGTAGAGCCGCAGGTCCTGCTCGCCGAACGGCGAGGCCGCCTCGGTCATGACGATCTGCTGGTACTGGCTGTCCTCGCTGTAGACGATCGGCGCCGCGTACAGTGCCTGCCGGGCCGCCGTCTCGAACCGGTCCGTGTACGCGAACGCGGCCACCAGGAGCAGCGCCGTCAACGCGGCGACGAGCGTGAGCAGCTGTTTCGCCATCTTCGAGAGATCGTTGCGGAACAGGATCCAGACCAGCAGCACCCCCGCGACCGCGTTCACCGCGCCCACCAGGAGCGCGCCCTGGATCTGCCCGAACACCGGCAGCAGGATGAACGGGAACGCGAGGCCGCCGATGAGCCCGCCCAGATAATCCGCCGCGTTCAGGTCGGCGACGGCCGCGCCCGCGGCCTGCTCTCGAATGCGCTGCAGCAGTTCCATGAGCAGCGGGATCTCCGCCCCGATCAGCAGCCCGATCGCGGCCGCGACCACCACCAGCGGCAGGCTGTACAGGTCGGTCCACGAGAACGCCGCGTACAGCAGCATCACGCTGAACCCGCCCAGCAGCGCCAGCGCCATCTCGACCGCCGCGAACGCCAACGCCGGCCAGCGGCGCAGCGGCTTCGCCGCCAGCGCCCCGAGGCCCATCGCGAACACCATGACCGCCAGGACGATCGACGCCTGCTTCGCGGTGTTCCCGACCAGATAGGCGCCCAAGGTGATGAGCGCCAGTTCGTACACGAGCCCGCACGCCGAGACCGCGAACGCGGTGGCGAGCAGGCCGAAGCGCGCCAGGCGGACCCGGCGCGCGGGCATCACGGCTTGAGGGGCGACCTCAGTGGTCAAGACGCGTGCGCTTTCACGACAGCGCCATGGCGATGACCCCGCCCAAGGCGACGTGCATCGCCGAGCTCACCCACACCGCCGGGTGCGGCTCCTCGTCGACGACGAGCGCGCCCAGCTTCCCGGGTGTGATCGCGTCGAGGATGAGGAACGAGACGGCCATGGCGCCGAGGCCGATGACGCCGAACACGAACGTCGAGATCACGCCCGCCACGAGGTTGCCCTCCGAGGCCCAGATCGCGCCGACCACGATGAGGCCGACGCCGAGCAGGTTGGAGGACAGCAGGAGTGCGGCGTTGCGGTTGCGTTGGGTCCAGATGAGTTCCCCGAGCTTCCCGGGGGTGAGCCAGTCGACGATGAAGAACCCGAGCACCATCAGGATGATGCCGATGATGCTGTAGGCGAGTGCGCCGGCGACGTCGCCCACGAACCCTCCCAGCCTGTTCTCAACCTCTGCGAGTGCGAGCATGATGGGCCGCCTTTCCATGTCTGGGTCGTTTTCGGGTCACTTGCCGGAGCCGGGGCCGCCGCCGCGGAACGGCGACGGGGGCGAGGACGACCAGCCCCACAGGATGAACACCGACGAGTAGTGGTTGTAGCCGCTGCGGTAGTCGTGCAGCATGATCTTCGATCCGCCCTTGTACGGCGAGACGGCCACGATGTGCTTGGAGTACTGCAGGTAGTACGTGCCGCCCGACGAGCGCTCCTCGCGGGCCTCGGCGTCGTCGTCGATCTGGTCGGCGACCGTCGCCGGCGACGCGCTCGAGGTGTACGCCTTCCCGCCGCCCTCGTCCAGGTTCGCGGCCCGCGTGTAATGGTCGCGGATCGTGTCGGTCGGGTTCGAGAAGTTCGTGTTCATCAGGAACACCCCGCCGCAGCACAAGGCGAGCACGACGACGATCGCCGTCCAGTGCTTCCAGTTCAGGCCGCGGGTAGCGGGCGGCGGAGGGGGCGGCTGCTGGTTGCTCATCGGTGGTCCTCGGATCGTGCTGTCGGGGAGTCGGTTCAGCTTACGGTCGTGCCGCCGCTGACTGGGGGAACGCCGGCACCGGTCGGCTCCACCGTGCTCGTGGTGGTCACGACCTCGCCGTACTGCGGGTAGGTGTGGACGGTCCGCCACGACAGCGGCGCCGTCCCGGTGACCTCGAGCGCCGTGAGCGCATCCAGGTCGTCCCCGAACACCCCCACCAGCAGGTCCGGCTCCCCGGTGCGCAGCACGGCCCGGTCGCGCAGCGACCGGACCCGTTGCCGCAGCTCGGGAACCGTGAGCTTCTCGACCTTGCACTCGTAGCGGTGCCGCCATGACCCGACCCGCTGGCTGAAGGCCTCGGGCAGGTCCGGTGCGACATCGGTCCGGTAGGCGAGGGTCTCGCTGAGCAGCCCGTCAGGGGTCGCGACGACCGCCTGATGGCTCGCGCCCAGCAGCCGCAGCGAGAGCCGCAGTGGCCCGGCGTCGCGTTCCAGCAGGTCGAGCACCGGCATCGACGGGGCGTCGGGCCGGAAGGTGAGCGAGGCCGCCGAGACGTCGACGAACGGCACCTCGATATGGGCGATCAGCGTGGGCTCCAGGGTTGGGGCGGAGGGTTGCGATGGGGGAGCGAGGGGAACGGGGTCAGGCCTCGTCGCTCTGGTGGTAGATCGTGACCTGGTTGCGATCCAGGGTAAGCCCCTTCGCCACCTCCCACTTCGCGTCGTCGCCGAACGCCTCGAACGAGAGCTTCTGGCCGTCCGGGCCCGCGTAGTCGTGGTAGCGCAGCGTGCCGGTGGGCGCCAGACCCGTCGTCGCCTCGCTCACATACCGCGCCTTGCCCTTCTCGTCCGACCGGAACGACACCCCCTCGTGAGCGATCTCACGCGGACCGGGCTGCAGATCGGTGTCCGTGATCTCCTCCCACAGCACCAGCTCCACATCCGGGTCGGCCTCCACCGACAGCCAGCGCTTCACACCCGTGCCGGTGTCCAGGAAATGCTCGGCCCAGTGGTAATCGCCCTCCGACAGGCGCAGCGTGCCGCGCACCGCGAGGGTCTTGCCGTACAACTCGACCAGGTCGGCCGCTTTGAGCCGCATCGGGTCGCCGCGCAGCACGTCAGTGTCGGCATCCGCGAACGGATCCACCGGGGGACGCGGCGGGGCGGGCTCGTTCTTGCGGGAGTTCCTGCGCCACAGCCACCAGAGGCCGAAGACGGCGGCGGCGATGAGCAGCAGAACGATGAAAGCTTCCATGGTGTCGCCTTCACAAGAGTGGGTGCGGGAGGGTTCCTTGACGTCACTCTACCGCCAAGTTGGCAACGCCGGTGTAACCACAGTGTCGCCTGAGAACCCTACGATGCCGGGGCAGATCCCTAAGATCTAGCCTGTAGACGGCCCACGACGAGGTGGGCCGAGTCGAATCGGACTGGAGATCGAGACGTGTTGGCGTTCATCGGCGACGAAGAGTTCCACGAGACCCTCCCCGACCGGGAGGAACTGCTCCAGGAGGCCGCCGGGTCGGCCGGATCCGACGCATCACTGGCGAGACTGGTCGAGCTCTACTGGAGCCTCGTCTCCGACGACGACCTCGTCGGACGCAGCGCCCAGCAGCTCCTCGAGACCACCGCCCACCACCGCCGCATGGCCGAAGTCCGCGCCCCCGGCAAGATCGCCCTCGAACTCGACTGCCCCGATGACGCCGAAGGTCCCGACGCCGCCTCCTCCACCCGCGTCGACATCGTCTGCGACGACTCCCCGTTCCTCGTGGACTCCCTCACCGGCCTCTTCAACGAACACGGCATCGACATCAACGTGTTCGTCCACCCCATCGTCCCCGTCCGCCGCGACGAGGACGGCAACCTGCTCGAGGCCCCCGCCGAAGGCGGCCGCGCCGAATCCTGGATGCACATCGAGACCCAGCGCGTCGCCGACCCCGCGTACCTCGCCGAACTCGAACAGGACATCCTCGAAGTCCTCTCCGACGTCGGCGTCTGCGTCACCGACTGGCAGGCCATGCGCGCCAAGGCCCTCGAGATCGCCGAAGACCTCGACCGGACCGCCGCCGGGGCCGAAGGCACGACACCGCTCCCCGTGCCCCCCAAGGACATCGACGACACCGTCGAACTGCTGCGCTGGCTCGCCGACGACAAGTTCACGTTCCTCGGCTTCCGCCAGTACCGGCTCACCGGCGAAGGCGAGGACGAGGCGCTCACGCCTCTGGCCGAGACCGGCCTGGGCCTGCTGCGGAAGGCGCCGACCGCCCCGCGCCCGCTCTCGTCGTTCAACACCGACGCGCGCTCGCAGATCGGTACGAAGCGGCTCCTGGTCATCACCAAGTCGAACGCCCGCTCCACCGTCCACCGGACGTCGTTCATGGACTACATCGGGGTGAAGACCTTCAACGCCGACGGGGAGCCCGACGGCGAACTGCGGTTCCTCGGCCTGTTCACCTCCGCCGCCTATCTCTCCAGCGTCACCGAACTGCCGGTGGTGCGGCGCAAGGTGGAGGACGTGCTGGCCCGCTCGGGCGTGACGCTCTCCTCCCACTCCGGGAAGGACCTCGTCACCGCCCTCGAGACGTACCCGCGCGACGAGCTGTTCCAGGCCCGCACCGAGGACCTGTACACGACCGCGATGGGCGTGCTGCGCCTCGCCGGGCGCCGCCGCCTGCGACTGTTCGCGCGCCGGGACGTGTACGGCCGTTTCTACTCCTGCCTCGTATACCTGCCGCGCGACAGATACAACACCGAGAACCGGCAGAAGATCGAGGCGATCCTGCGCCGCCGCCTGCGCGGCTCCCAGGTCGACTACGACGCCCGCGTCACCGAGTCCGTGCTCGCCCGCCTCCACTTCGTGGTCCGCATCGACCCGTTCGCCGACCACCCGCCCGTCGACCTCGACGCGATCCAGTCCGAACTCGCCGACGCGACCCGCTCCTGGGACGCCGACCTCGTCCTCCAGCTCGACCACCACATCGGCGAAGGCCAGGCCCGGACCCTCGCGAAGGCCTACGCGAGCGCGTACCCGCCCGCGTACAAGGCCGAGCACCCGCCGATCGACGCCGCCAAGGACATCGCGAAGCTCGAGATGCTGCGCGAACCGGGCGACATGGAGCTGCAGCTGTTCCGCCGCGGCGGCGACGACGCCGACGTCCACTTCAAGGTCTACGCGTTCGACCAGGCCGTCGGCCTCTCCGAAGCGCTCCCGGTGCTGCGCCACCTCGGCGTGCGGGTCTCCGAGGAGCGCCCGTACCACATCAAGCGCGCCGACGGGACGATCCACCTGCACGACTTCGGGCTCCAATTGCCGGGGAACGCCGCCGAATCGGTGCCGCAGCTGCGCATCCGCTTCGAGAACGCGTTCCGCGCCGCCTGGAGCGGCGAGGCCGAATCGGACCGGTTCAACGAGCTCGTGATCGCCGCCGGACTCACCTGGCGGCAGGTCGTGGTGCTGCGCGCGCTCGCGAAGTACCTGCGCCAGTGCGGGTTCGTGTTCTCCCAGGCGTTCATCGCCTCCACCTTGGGCGCCTACCCGGCCATCGCGGCGAACCTCGTGCGGCTCTTCGAAGCCCGCTTCGACCCGCGCGTCGGCGACGACCGCGAAGCGGCCGTGGCCCGCATCGACGCGTCGCTCGCCGAAGGCCTCGCGGCCGTCCCGAACCTCGACGCCGACCGGATCCTGCGCGCGTTCCTGACGCTGATCCGCTCGACCCTGCGGACCTCGTACTTCCAGCGCGCGACCTCGGGCCGCCCGAAGGAGTACGTCGCGTTCAAGTTCGACGCCAGGATGATCGACTTCCTGCCCAAGCCCCGCCCCGTGTTCGAGGTGTTCGTGTACTCGCCGCATTTCGAGGGCGTCCACATGCGGTACGGGCGGGTCGCGCGCGGCGGTCTGCGCTGGTCGGACCGCAAGGAGGACTTCCGGACCGAGATCCTCGGGCTCGTGAAGGCCCAGGAGGTCAAGAACACCGTGATCACGCCGGTGGGCGCGAAGGGCGGGTTCGTGCTCAAGCGGACCGAGTTCGCCGGCCGCGCCGAGTACCAGGCCGAGGGCGTCGCGCGGTACCGGGAGTTCATCTCGGCGCTGCTCGACATCACCGACAACCGCGACGCCGACAACACGGTGGTCCCGCCGCCGAACGTGGTCCGCCACGACGGCGACGACCCGTACCTCGTGGTCGCCGCGGACAAGGGCACGGCGACGTTCTCCGACGTCGCGAACGAGGTGGCCGCCGAGTACGGGTTCTGGCTCGGCGACGCGTTCGCCTCCGGCGGCTCGGTCGGATACGACCACAAGAAGATGGGCATCACCGCAAGGGGCGCATGGGAATCGGTGAAGCGCCACTTCCGTGCGGAGGGGCTCGACACGCAGACGCAGGACTTCACCGTCGTCGGCATCGGCGACATGGGCGGCGATGTGTTCGGCAACGGGATGCTGCTCTCCGAGCACATCCGGCTCGTGGCCGCGTTCAACCACATGCACATCTTCGTCGACCCGAACCCGCTCGCGGGGGCGTCCTTCGCGGAGCGCCGCCGCCTGTTCGAGCTGCCGCGCTCCACCTGGGCCGACTACGACCCGACGCTCATCTCCGCGGGCGGCGGGGTGTGGGAGCGGGCGTCGAAGTCCATTCCCGTCTCCGACGAGGTGCGCACGGCGCTCGGCATCGACGCCGACGTGAAGGACTTGACGCCGCCCGAGCTCATCCGCGCGATCCTCACGGCGCCAGTGGATCTGCTGTGGAACGGCGGCATCGGCACGTACGTGAAGTCCACGGCGCAGACCGACGCGGACGCGGGGGACAAGGCCAACGACGCCGTGCGCGTCAACGGCGCGCAGCTGCGCTGCCGGGTCGTGGGCGAGGGCGGGAACCTCGGGTTCACGCAGCTCGGCCGCATCGAGTACGCGCAGTCGGGCGGCCCCGAGGGTCTCGGCGGGCGGTGCAACACCGACTTCATCGACAACTCGGCCGGGGTCGACACCTCCGACCACGAGGTGAACATCAAGATCCTGCTGCGCTCGGCCGCGCTCACCGGGCGCGTCGACCCGGGCAGCCGCGACAAGCTGTTCATGGACATGGCCGACGACGTGGCCGAGGCCGTGCTCGCCGACAACTACGGGCAGAACATGGCGCTCGCGAACGCGCATCGGCTCGGCGTACGACTCCTGCCCGTCCACATTCGACTCATGAAGTACCTGGAGAAGACCGTCGGCCTCGACCGCGAGATCGAGGGCCTGCCGAGCGACAAACAACTCAAGGAGCGGGTCGCGACGGGGACGGCGCTCACCGAGCCCGAGCTCTCCGTGCTCCTGTCGTACGTGAAGATCTGGGCGAAGCGGGCGGTGCTCGACTCCGCACTGCCCGATGAGGACTGGACGGCGCCGGTGCTGCGGGAGTACTTCCCGGCGCCGCTGCGCGAACCGTACGCCGACCTCATGGCCGACCACCCGCTGCGGCGCGAGATCGTCGCGACCGCGGTCGTGGGCGAGGCCGTGAACCGGGCGGGCACGACGTTCCTGTTCCGCATCGCCGACGAGACCGGCGCCGATGTGGTGGACGTGGTGCGCGCGTATGTGATCATCCGGGACGCGTTCGGGCTGACGGGGCTGTGGCGGCGCATCGAGGCGCTCGACAACCAGGTGCCGCAGGAAGCGCAGACCGCGGGGATGCTGGTGATCCGCAGGCTGCTCGACCGGGGCGTGCGGTGGCTGGTGCAGCACCGGCGGGGGACGCTGGACGTGTCCGCGGAGATCGAGCGGCTGCGGCCGGGGCTCGCGGTGCTGCAGCCGCGGTTGCCGGAGCTGCTGCGCGATTCCGAGGCGGTCGGGTTCGAGGAGTTCAGCGACCAGTTGGAGGAGCAGGGGATGCCCGCGGAGCTCGCGCGGGACGCTTCGGCGCCGATCTTCGGGTTCGGGCTGGTGGACGTGGTCGAGTGCGCGCGGCTGTACGAGACGGATCTCGAGCAGACCGCCGAGGTGTACTACGAGATCGCGGCGCGGGTGCACCTCGACGCGATCCTCAACGAGATCTCGGCGCTGCCGCGCACGAACCGGTGGCAGACGCTGGCGCGGTCGGCGCTGCGGTACGACCTGTACGGCGCGATGGCGGGCCTGACCGCGAGCGTGATGCAGGCGAAGCCGGGCATGGAGCCGGCCGAGGCGGTCGACTCGTGGGCGGAGCGGAACGCCGCCGCGATCGCGATGCTGCACGAGGCGACGGCGGAGGCGGCGCGCTCGGACGAGAAACTCGCGGTGCTGTCGGTGTCGCTGCGCCAGATCAGGAGCCTGGTCGAGACCGAGGGGGAGTGAGCGGGGAGCGGGGTCTCGCGGGCAGGGTCCGAGCCGCTGAAGCCGGTGCTTCGGGCCCCCGGTGAATACCCTGACATAGGGGTGCGACATCTTCGCTCAGCCGGCTCGGGCCTGCCGAGTGGGGGACCGGGTCGCGGCTGGGGGCGCCCGCGTGGTGGGCTTGGCGTTTACCGATCATGCGTTCGGCTTTCGCGCGCTAGCTGAAGCAGTGCCGGGTGGGCTCCCGTGGATAATGTGGGCTCGGAGGAGAAGGAAGTACGAATGCCGAAGAGCCACACCCCCGGGGTGCCGAAACTGCTGCGCGTCCTCAACGACCAGGCCGCGTTGAAGCTGCTGTTGGAAGACGGCCCCCAGACCCGCGCCCAGCTCGCCGAGCGGACCTCGATGTCGAAGGTCACCGCGTCGCAGATGATGGAGCGCCTCCAGTCCCGCGGCCTCGTGGAGGTGGTCGGCTCCAAGTCCGGCGGGCGCGGCCCCAACGCGTCGCTGTACGCGGCCGTGCCGACCTTCACCTATGTCGTCGGCGTCGAGGTCGGCCCCGTGACCACGAAGGGCGCGTGCGCCGATTTCACCGGACGCATCGTCGGCCGCGCCGAGATCGACGTCGAGCATTCGACCGACCCGGTGGCCGTGGTCCGCCGCGTCGTCACCGACTCGGTCGCCGACGCCGGCGTCGAGATGTCCAAGGTGCAGCGGATCGTGCTCGGCACCCCCGGCGTCATCGACCCCGCGAGCGGCGACATCGGCTTCTCCTGGAACCTCCCGGCCTGGCACCGCGGCCTGCGCACCGCGCTCAACGAGGAGTTCACCCCCGACGTCGAGATCGAGAACGACGTCAACCTCGCCTGCCTCGCCGAGCAGCGCTCCGGCGGCGCCGGCGGCGCCACCGACTTCGTGTACGCGTGGTTCGGCGGCGGCCTCGGCCTCGGCGTCATCCTCAACGGCCGGCTCTACCGCGGCGCGAGCGGCGCGGCCGGCGAGATCGGCTTCCTCCCGGTGCCCGGCGGCGACCTGCCCACCGGCGGCGTCGTCACGCGCCTCTCCAAAGGCTCCTACCAGCGCGTCATCGGCGGCGACGCCGTCATCGAGATCGGCGCGAAGCACGGCTTCGAGGCCTCCGAACCCGATGAGGTCCTGACCCGGGCGATCGCGGCGGGCCCTGAGGGCGCGGCCTGCCTGGACGAGATCGCCCGCGGCATCGCCTTGGGCATCGTCGCGGTCTGCGTCCTCCTCGACCCCACGGTGGTCGTCCTCGGCGGGCCGGTCGGTTACGCGGGCGGGCTCGAGCTCGCCGGGCGTGTGGCCTCCCAGACCTCCCAGCTCGCCCCGGTCAACCCGAGCGTGGTCGCCGGCTCGGTCGCCGACGAGCCGATCATGCGCGGCGCGATCCTCCACGGCCTCGACGCCGTCCGCGCGAGCCTCTTCGACTGACCGCCCGACCTCGCCCATCCGGTCTGGAACCGACAGCGCCGCCCGCGGACATCCGCGGACGGCGCTGTCTTCTGTTCACCGGTTCGCTCAGGCAGCGGTGACATGGCACGCTGCGCGCGCCACCGCCCGGGAGCGGCTACGACACGTCGCGCCGCTGGAACGCCCAGGTCGCCAAAGCGGCGAAGCCGAGCACGATCCCGCCGAGCAGTACGCCGGCCTCACTCGCGGTGATGACCATGACTTCCGCATTGTCCGCGTAGAGATCGGTCCAGTCGTACAGTTCGGTCCTCCCGTCGATCCACGCCGTCACCCACGTGTACAGCGACAGCCGCTCCGAGAACGGCATCTGCAGCGCCAGGGCCGCGATCCGCACCAGCATGTCCCCGACGATCAGGTAACCGGCGATGATGCCGCCCGAGATCGCCGTGTGCCGGCCCAGCATCGCCAGCGACGCACCGAGCACGGTCATGCCGACCGACAGCAGCGCCGCGCGCGCGAACTTCGGCAGGTTCTCGTCCCACCACGCCGCATCCAACCCGCTGACATCGCCGCGGGCGGCCCCGGCCACGTACAGCAGCCCGAACGCGAGCAGCATCAACGCGAGCACCGCCGCCGCGCACACCGCCGCGGCGGCACCGAGCTTCGCTCCCCACACCCGCATCCGGTTCGGATGCCACAGCAGCAGGTTCGCCATGCCGCCGCTCGACCACTCGGCGCCGATCGCGGACGAAGCGAGCATCATCATGACCAGGCCCGCGATGATCGCCACGCCGATGAGCAGCAGCGGGCTCTCCTCGGCGAAATCGAACGTGTAAGTCCAGATGAGATCCTCAGCGGTCCACACGCCGAAGACGTCGGCGCAGACCTCTTCGCGGGTCATGCCCTCGTAGTACGGATCGCTTTCGACCCATTCGTAATCGGGCTGATCGAGGTACGCCTCGTCCTCGATGCACTGCTCGTACTCGAAGTTCTCGTCGTTCATCCGGTCGGCCTCGGCCTGCGCCTCCGCGAGCGCCTCCTCCGTCGGGCCCTTGCTCGACGTGAACCAGAAGACACCGGCCAGCACCAGCACCCCGGCCGCCGCGATGATCCCGAAGATCAGCGACAGACGGCGACGCGCGAGGCGCCGCAATTCGGCTTTGAACAGGTTCACCGCTCGGCCCCTTCCGACTCGACCACGACCGACACGTCGCCGACGGAGACCTCCGCGGGCGCCGTCTGCGGCACCACCACCGACTCCCCGATCTGCACGGTCCGCCCCGGGACCGGAGCCGTACCGGTCAGCTCCAGGAACACCGACTCCAGGTTCTTCACCTCGGTCCGCAACTCCGACAGATAGATCCCCGCGTCAGCGAGCGTCTTCGTCACCCAGGAGGGCTCCGGCGCGCCCCTGACCACGAGCCGGTCGCGATCGACCGAAGCCGTCACCGCCGACTTCGCCGCGTCGAGCGAACCCGAAGCCGCCGTGAGCGCCTCGGCCGCCTCCGGGAGCGAGGCCGCGTCCGGGAACCGGACGGTCAGGCTCGAATCGCCGTGCCCGGCGATGATGTCGGCGACACCGCCGTCCACGATGCGCCGTCCCCTCGAGACGATCGTCATCGAGTCGCACAACTGCTGCACCTCGGACAGCAGATGCGAGCTGACCACCACGGTCACGCCCTGCGAATGCGCGAGCCACTGCAGCAGCTCGCGCATGTGGTGGATCCCGGCCGGGTCGAGGCCGTTCGCCGGCTCGTCCAGGATCAGCAGCTGCGGCTGCTTCAGCAGCGCCTGCGCGACCGCGAGGCGCTGGCGCATGCCCAGCGAGTATCCCTTGACGGACGCTTTCGCCGCGTCGCGCAGGCCCACCTGCTCCAGGACCTCCTCGACGCGCGCCTTCGAGACGCCCGCGCTCTCGGCGAGCAGCTGCAGCGTGAGGCGGCCCGAGAAGTGCTTGAAGAACTGGGGCGACTCGACGACCGCGCCGATCTTCGCGACCACCTCCGGCAGGCGACGGGGCACCTCTTCGCCGAAGATCCGCATGGTCCCGCCGTCGACGCGGATGAGACCGAGCAGGGCCCGCAGGGTCGTGGTCTTCCCGGAGCCGTTGGGACCCAGAAAACCGTGCACCTGGCCGGCGGCGACCTCGAGGTCGAGGCCGTCCAAAGCGTGGTGCGGCTGACGGAAGGCCCTCGAATAGGTCTTCCTCAGCCCCGATATCTCGATGATGGGGGGCATCTGCTCATTCCAGTTAGGACGTACATGGTCAGGGTGGCCGGGCGCGGACGCGGCGGCGCTGGGGCGCGCCTCCGCCCGCGGGACCGGCGTCCCTAGGTCAGACGCCGCCGGAAGCGGCGTCGTTGCACGGCCCGGGGACTCACTCCGGGACGCCGACGGGCATTCGCCCGTGTGTCGTAGCACCGCCGCCGAGGGCCGCCCGCGACCGTTCGTCCGGGGCCCGTGGTTTCATTGACCCGTGGCTCAGTCTGAACGCGTCCTCGACCTGTCCGGCGTCACCGTCCGACGCGGCGGCAACCAGCTCCTCGACGGCGTCGACTGGCAAGTCGACGCCGCACAGCGCTGGGTCGTCCTCGGCCCCAACGGCGCCGGGAAGACGACGCTGCTCAACCTAGCGGCCGCCCGCAACCACCCGACCTCGGGCGTGGTGGAGATCCTCGGCGAGCGCCTCGGCCGCGTCGACGTGTTCGAACTGCGCCCGCGCATCGGCCTGACCACCACCCAGGTCGCCGACGCCATCCCGAACGACGAGAAGGCCTTCGACGTGGTCCGCACCGCCGCCTGGGGCATGATGGGCCACTGGCGCGAGGAGTACGACCCGCAGGACGACGAGCGGGCCGCGTCGCTCATGCGCTGGCTCGGTGTCGCGCAGCTCGCCGACAGGCTGTTCGGGACGCTCTCGGAGGGCGAGCGCAAGCGCGTCCTCATCGCCCGGGCGCTCATGACCGACCCTGAACTGCTGCTCCTCGACGAGCCCGCCGCCGGCCTCGACCTGGGCGCACGCGAAGCGCTCGTGGCGACCCTCGCGGGCCTCGCCCGCGACGAGGCCGCGCCGGCGCTGGTCCTCGTGACCCACCACGTGGAGGAGATCCCGCCCGGGTTCACGCACGCGCTGGTCCTCTCCGGCGGCGGCGTGGTCGCCGCCGGCCCGATCGCGGCGGCGCTCACCTCGGAGACCCTCTCGAAGGCCTTCGGCCTCCCGCTCACCCTCACCGCCAACGGCAACCGCTACACCGCCACCGCCGCCTGACCGGCGACACGTGAACCGCGCCACCCCGCGCGGAACCCGCCCGACAATGTCGCACCCCGGTGCCAGGGTTGCGACCCTGCCCGATTACGGCTCGCGAGCTTCGCCGAGACCGGGCCTGCGACACGGCCCTCAGCGCCTCGATCCGTGTCCCCGTTTTCCCGCCCCGGAGGCTCCCCTCACACGCGCAGCGTTCGCCGCGCCCGGGCGTCACCGGTTAGGCTGACCCGGTGAGATTTCGGTGGTGGCGTGCGACGGTCGTGACGGCCGTCGCCGTTTTCGCGCTCGTCTACCTGGCCGGCCTGACCCGCCTCGGCGAGGCCGAAGCCGACCAGCTTCAAGCGGTCCCCGTCCTCGCGGCCGACCCCGCGAGCGAACTCGCCGCGCTCCGCTCCGACGCCCCGGTCCCCGGCGACGACCCCGCCGCCGCACTCGAGACGGCCCTCGCCGACCCCGCGACCGCCGCCGCGCTCGTCGCCGCCGAACCCACCGCCGACTCCGGCGAGCTCGGCGCCGCCCTCGCCGCCCTCGACGACGCCGGCGGCGACCTCGACCCCCTCGACGTCAACGCCTTCTTCACCGACCTCGGCGAGGACGCCACCGCCTGGCTCGCCGTCCTCTACCCCGCCGTCGTCGCCGAAATGCCCGGCGCCCCCTTCGACGCCCGCATCACCGCCAACCAGCTCATCCTCGAAGCCACCACCACGGCCTCCACCGCCTACGACAGCCCTTCACGGCCCTGGACCGACGAAGCCGAGCGCCCCGCCCGCGAAGAGCTCCAAGCCCTCGTCGGCACCGACCGCCGGTTCCTCTACCTCGACCCCTACAACAACAACGGCGACGGCTCCTGGATCGAAGTCGTCGGCGACCTCCACACCGCCGAGCACGTCGCCGTCCTCGTCCCCGGCGGCTCCGCCGTCCTCTCCAGCGAGAACTTCGAGCTCTACTACAACCGCGCGAAATCCTTCGTCGACGCCGCCGACGGCGAACTCGCCATCGTCGTCTGGGCCGCCGCCTCCTGGCCCTCCGGCTGGATCGAGGAATCCTGGGCCTCATGGTCCCAGGTCGCCGCCGAAAGCCTCGCCTCCTTCACGTTCGACCTGCGCAACCAGATCGGCGAAGACACCCCGCTCACCCTCACCGGCCACTCCTACGGCGGCGCCGTCATCGGCTACGCCGAAACCTACGACCTCGAAGCCGACCGAGTCCTCCACATCGCCTCCGCCGGCATGGGCAACGACGTCTACAGCCCCGCCGACTACACCGAGCCCTGCCGCCCCCGCTACTCGATCACCGGCCCCGGCGACCCCATCTCCTACGTCCAGGGCATGCCCTACGTGCCGCTCCTCGGCCACGGCGCCGACCCCGACGACTTCCCCGGCAACCGCAACCTCGTCACCGGCAACCTCTCGGACGCCCCCGACGCCGTTGACGACTACGGCCTCAGCCTCGCCGACCAAGGCATCTCCGGCAAACCCGTCGAAGGCGTCCACTCGCACTCGGAGATCTTCTACCCCGAATCCGACGCCTGGAACAACATCTTCAAGGTCCTCCTCGGCGAAACCCCCGAACTCGCCGCCGAGCAGCCCGAACCCTACGAAGCCTGCTCCTAGACGACAGGAAACGGACGCGGCGGCCCGCATCGAGCCGGGCGCCGCGCCCGTTCCACCAAAGCCTTCAGTCGCCCTCGAGCAGCAGCCCGAGATGCCTCTCCACCACCGGCAGGACCTCCTCGACCGTCACGTCACGGCCCAACTCCTGCGACAGGCTCGTGACCTCCGCATCGGTGATCGCACACGGCGCGATCCGCTCCCAGTGGCTCATGTCCGGGTTGCAGTTCAACGCGAAACCGTGCATCGTGGTCGCCCACCGCACCCGCACGCCGATCGCGCAGATCTTCCGCTCCGGGCCCTTGTCGTCCTCCGGGAGCCACACGCCCGTGCGGTCGTGCATCCGCCCGCGCGCCGAGGTCACCCCGAACTCGTGGCAGACCGCCGCGATCGTGTCCTCGACCCGCCGCACGTACCCGACGACGTCGACCTTGTTGCGCATCTTCATGATCGGGTAGCCCACGATCTGCCCCGGCCCGTGCCAGGTGATCTGCCCGCCCCGGTCGACGGTGACGACAGGCGTGCCGTCCTGCGGCAGCGCCCACGTCTCGGTCCGCCGCCCGGCGGTGTACACACTCGGATGCTCGAGGAGCAGCACCGTATCGCCGATCTCGTCGTCGATCCGCCGCTGCTGCAGCTCCTTCTGGTAGTCCCAGGCCTCCTGGTAGTCCACCAGGCCGCGCCGTTCGACGGTGATCTTCCCGCCTGCGACGCTCGCGGTTCCCACGGTTGCGGTCATGCAACGACACTAATCCCCGCAACGCCCGCCCGGCCACCGGACGCCGTGCGCGTCACGCATGTTCCAACCGCGAGTCGCACCCGTTATGTGAAAGTCGTTCTTTATAAAACTGTTGCTCAACTGCCGACGAGTTGCGGCTGGGGCCGCCCCGCTAACCGCGCGTGAGCTGTCACACTACTATTTCCAGGTACTTCAGACAATCCGCTCGCCCCGCGCCAGTCGAGGGTTGCACACGACAACAGGGACACGAATGGAAGCAACGCAGCCGAAGACACCGATGGTCAGCATCTCCGGCGTCAACAAGCACTTCGGAGACCTGCACGCGCTCAAGGACATCGACCTGACCGTGGAGGACGGCGAGGTGGTGGTCCTCATCGGACCCTCAGGCTCCGGAAAATCCACCCTGTGCCGCACCATCAACCGGCTCGAGACCGTCGACAGTGGCGATATCACCGTGGCCGGCAAGCCGCTCCCGGCCGAGGGCCGCGCGCTGGCGAACCTGCGCGCCGACGTCGGCATGGTCTTCCAGCACTTCAACCTGTTCGCGCACCTCACGGTGCTGCAGAACATCACACTCGGTCCGATCAAAGTGCGCCGCACGCCGAAGGCGAAAGCCGACGCCCGCGCCCGCCAGCTCCTCGAGCGCGTGGGCCTGTCGGAGAAGGCCGACGCCTTCCCGTCGCAGCTCTCCGGCGGCCAGCAGCAGCGCGTCGCGATCGCCCGCGGCCTCGCGATGGACCCGAAGCTCATGATGTTCGACGAGCCGACCTCCGCGCTCGACCCCGAGATGATCAACGAGGTCCTCGACGTCATGCAGGACCTCGCCCGCGAGGGCATGACGATGGTCGTGGTCACCCACGAGATGGGCTTCGCCCGCCGCGCCGCCAACCGGGTCGTGTTCATGGCGGAAGGCCAGATCGTCGAGACCGCCACGCCGGACGAGTTCTTCGACAACCCGCAGACCGAGCGCGCCCAGGACTTCCTGGCCAAGGTCATGACCCACTGAGCCACCCGAAACCACCACACCGTTCGCCCGTTAGGAAAGGACACATCCGAATGCGCATGTTCCGTAGAACCGCCGTCGCGGCCATGGCCGCCGTGGCCATGTCGCTCGCTGCCTGCTCTGGCGAAGCCAGCCAGGACCAGGAGGACCAGGACAAGCTCGAGGACGAGGTCGGCGCCTACTCCATGGAGCAGGCCTCCGAGATCCCAGACGGCCTGATCAAGCAGATCCAGGACAAGGGCGTCCTCGTCGTCGGCTCCAAGTTCGACCAGCCGCTCATCGGCCAGAAGAACACCGCCACCGGCAAGATCGAGGGCTTCGACGCCGAAATGGGACGCCTGCTGGCGCAGCGCATCTTCGGCACCGTCGACGAGGAGGGCGACGACGCCAACCTCCAGTTCGTCGAGACCACCTCGCAGAACCGCGAGACCTACATCAACGACGGCACCGTCGACGTGGTCATCGCGTCCTACTCGATGTACCCCGAGCGGCTCGAGAAGTTCGACTTCGCCGGCCCGTACTTCGACACCGGCCAGAACGTCATGGTCGCCGCCGACAACACCGACATCAACTCGGTGGCCGACCTCGCCGGCAAGGACGTCTGCATCGCCGAGGGCTCAGGCTCGATCGACAACCTGGCCAAGGAGAACCCGGAAGCCACGATCACGCCGCTCGCCGACTACGCCGCCTGCGCCGAGGCGCTCGAGAACGGCCAGACCGACGCGGTCAGCACCGACGAGACCATCCTCTACGGCTTCACCGTCGACAAGCCCGACGCGTTCCGCGTCCTCGACTCCGCGAACATCTTCACCGAGGAGCCCTACGGCATCGGCATGAAGCTCGGCGAGACCGACGCGCGCCTGTTCATCGACGACATGATCGACGAGGCCATCGCCAACGGCGACTGGCAGAAGGCCTTCGACCTGACCTTCGGCGCCGCCGGCATGCCGACCCCGGCCGAGATGCCGGTCCCGAACCGCTACTAGGTCAGCAACATTCGGTACGGCGGCGGCGCCCGCGTGAAGCGGCCGCCGCCGCCCGCCTTATGGAGGAGTCCGCTTGTTCGACAATTTCGACCTCATGGTGGCGGCCCTGGGCAGGGGCGCCTGGACCACCGTGTGGGTCACGCTCTCCAGCTACACCATCGCCCTGGTCATCGGCACGATCCTGGTGATCATGCACGTGAGCCCCGCCCTCCCGGCGCGCTGGGCGGCCAACGCCTACACCCAGCTGTTCCGGAACATCCCGCTCCTGGCGGTCCTGTTCATCATGTACTTCGGCCTGCCGAAGGTCGGCATCGTGGCCGACAACTGGGTCTGGGCGCTGCTCGGCCTCGGCATGTACACCGGCGCGTTCGTCGGCGAGACACTGCGCTCGGGCATCAACTCGATCCCGCTCGGCCAAGCCGAGGCCGCGAGGTCTGTCGGGCTCACGTTCGGGCAGTCGCTGGGCACGGTGATCCTGCCGCAGGCCGTCCGCGCCGTCATCCCACCCCTCGGCTCGCTCCTGATCGCCCTGGTCAAGAACAGCGCCCTGGTGCTCGCCATCGGCGTCGCCGAGCTCACCGCCCAGTCCCGGCGGCTCATCGAGGACAACGAGAGCCGCTTCGACCTCTGGGGCGTCGTCATCGGCGTCACCGTCAGCTACCTGCTGATCGCCTTCATCCTCAGCTACCTGGTGCGGCTCATCGAGCGACGCACCGCCTTCGTCCGATGAGAGCGGGTGACTCATGAGCAGACAGCACGAGAGCACGGTCCTGTTCGACGCGCTCGGCCCCAAGGGCCGCCGCAATTCGAACATCGCCTCCATCATCTCCGCAGTCGTCATCCTGGGCGTGCTGGCCTACGTCGCCAGCGTGCTCGCCGGCGAAGGCTTCTTCGAGCAGTCCCGGTGGGTCAACCCCCTGGACGCGCTGGTCGTCAAGACCACCTGGATCCCCGCGATCCTCGACACCCTCACCGCCTTCGCGCTCGGCGCGATCCTCGCGCTGGTCCTCGGCGTGGTCTTCGGCTTCGGACGGATCTCGCGGTTCGGCCTGACCCGCTGGGCCTCCACCGCGTACGTCCAGTTCTTCCGGGCCCTGCCGCTGATCCTCCTCATCTGGATCTCCTTCACCATCGACGGGTACTTCGGTTTCACCTCCGAGACCCTCGGCTGGTCCAGCGACGCCCGGCGCCTCACGTTCCTCGTTCTGGGCCTGGGCATCTACAACGGCGCGGTGCTCGCCGAGATCCTCCGCGCCGGCGTCGCGGCGCTGCCGCCGGGCCAGGCCATGGCCGGGTACGCGGTCGGCCTGAGCCACGGGCAGGTCCAGCGGCTGATCGTGCTGCCGCAGGTGCTGCGGAACATGCTCCCGGCGGTGCTGGCGCAGCTGGTGATCCTCCTCAAGGACACGTCGCTCGGCTACGTCATCACCTATCCCGAGCTGCTGCACTCGGCCAACATCATCGGCCGCGACTACAGCAACTCCTTCCTGCAGGCGCTCGTCATCGCCGCGTTCATCTACTTCGTGCTGGCCTACGCCCTCTCGAAGCTGGTGGTCCTGGCCGAGCGGCGCCTGCGCAAGAAGACCGCCGCTCCGGCCGCGCGCGTCCACCAGATCGAACAGGCCGCCGTCATCGCCGAGTAGCACGCCGCACATCACGCACCACGCACTACCGAGGGCCCCGTCGCATCACCGCGACGGGGCCCTCGCCGTCGGTGCGGCACGGCCGGCCCGCCGCCACGGAAGAGCGCCGATGCAACCAGACCGGGCACTTCCGCGTCACGCTCCGCAACCGGTACATATGAGGCACAGGCACATTCGGGCCCTGATACCCTACTATTGAAATCAGAAACCATTATCAACTGGTGGGGGACCACGACAATGAAACTCGCCTTCGTCGGCAAGGGCGGCTCCGGCAAGACCACCATGGCCTCGCTGTTCGCACGCCGCGCCGCCGCACTCGGACACCCGGTCATGGCCATCGACGCCGACATCAACCAACACCTCGCCGCCGCACTCGGCCTCGACCCCGAAGCCGCCGCCATGGGCCCCGTCCTCGGCGAGCACCTGGGCGACATCAAGGACTACCTGCGCGGCTCCAACCCGCTCATCCCGTCCGCCGATCTCATGCTCAAGACCACCCCGCCCGGACCCGGCTCCCGACTCCTCGCCGTCGGCGAATCCAACCCGGTCTTCGACACCCTCTTCACCGAACACGACGGCATCCGCTTCGCCGCCACCGGCGGCTTCGTCGACGACGACCTCGGCGTCTCCTGCTATCACTCCAAAGTGGGCGCCGTCGAACTCCTCCTCAACCACCTCGTCGACAGCACCGGCGAATTCGTCGTCGTCGACATGGTCGCCGGCGCCGAAGCCTTCGCCTCCGGCATGTTCACCCGCTTCGACCACACCTTCCTGGTGTGCGAACCGACCCTCCGCAGCGTCGGCGTCTACAAGCAGTACCTCGGCTACGCCGAAGACTACGACGTCCGCATCTCCGTGATCGGCAACAAGATCGACGACGAAGACGACATCGCGTTCCTCCGCGGGCACGTCGGCGACGCCCTCATCGGCTGGTGCACGCGCTCCAAGTACGTCAAGGCCGCCGAACGCGGCAGCGTCGGCCCCGTCGACGCGCTCGAACCCGACAACCTCGCCGTCCTCGACGCCGCCCGCGAACGGGCCGTCGCCGACGGCAAGGACTGGGCCAAATTCACCCGCCAAGCCCACGACTTCCACCGCAAGGCCGCGCTGGCCTGGGGCAACGACCGCGCCGGCGTGGACCTCGCCGACCAGATCGTGCCCGGATTCGTCCTCGGGGAGCACCTGCTCCGCGCCCAGACGGTCTGACCGGAGGGCCGCACAGCGCCGTGCGGCCCGCCTGGACGCTCGCACATCGGACTGAACTGTTTCAGGACCTGTCTGCGTCGATTTCCCGACAGCGGAGAGTCACCGCGACCGAGCACAATGAACCGATTCGAACCGAGAGGAGAACGCATGTCCCTTGACGTCTCTGAAGACCTGCTGCACAAGGCCGAGGCCGGGGAGGTCGGCGACGCCGACTTCATCGACTGCGTCAAGCAGTCGCTGCCGTTCGCGTGGGAGCTCATCGCGAAGGTCGTCAACGACCTGAAGAACGGGGTGGTCTCGTCGAGCGGCTCGACGCAGTTCGCCGACAACACCACGCCGCCGCCGGACGAGCAGTCCCGCGGCCAGCTGCTGCGGGTGCTGGCCTCGGACTCGATGCGCGGTGCGCTCGAGCGCCACTACGGCGTGAAGCTCGCGTTCCAGAACTGCCACCGTATCGCGGCGTTCCCGCTGGCGGAGGTCGACTCGGACACGTACCGCAAGTTCATCTCCCCTCGCGGGCAGCTGCTCAACCAGTCGCCGGAGCTGCGCGACTGCTGAGCCGCCGGCTGAGCGAACCACTGTGAGACAGGCCGAACGGGGCCGGCGGGGCACTCGCCCCGCCGGCCCCGTTCGGCGTCTACTGGGGGCGTCTGGTGATGAGGAAGTCCCGTACGAGCTCTTCGCCCTGCTTCACCAAGGGCCGCAGGATCTTCAGGCGCGACAGGGCGACGACGCGGGCGGCGAGCGGCGCGGTGCGCTGCGCCAGCTCGCGGGACTTCTCCTGGCCGGGGGAGGCGTCGTAGACCCAGTACAGGACCACCACCATCTGGTGGAGCCACAGCATCTCGGGCAGGATGTCCGCCATGTCCTTGGGGACCTTCGTCTTCGAGCCCTCCAGGACCTCCCGGTAGAGCGCGATGTCCCGGTCGCGGCTCTCCGTCGAGTCCGCGGAGAACGGGCTCAGCGGGCTCGACGGGTCGGCGGCGTTCCTGAAGAACTGGCCCGCGAACGCGTGGTAGGGCCCGGCGATGTCCAGCCAGGCGAGCAGCGCCGCCTCGATCCGCTCCGCGAGCGTCTCCTTGCCGTCGAGCAGGCGCGGGGTCAGCTCCGCGTGGCGGGTGGTGGCCTGCTCGTAGAAGCCCTGGATGAGGTGTTCCTTGGACTTGAAGTAGTAGTACGCGTTGCCCACGGACACACCGGCCTCGGCGGCGATCGCCCGCATCGTGGTCTTGTCGTAGCCGCGTTCGGCGAACATGTCGAGCGCGGTCTCGATGATGCGCTGCCGCGTCCGCTCGCCTTTGGAGAGGCGGGCGGACGCGTCGGAAGACTCGGCTTCGGTGCTCACGCAGGCGATCCTACTTCGGGTCAGGCGCCGTATGCCCGCGGCGGCATCGGCGGTTCCAGGGTGGCGAGGGTGCGGGCGTCGACGTGGGCGCGCTTGCGGAAGCCGTTGAGCACGATGACGTTCAGGACGTGGAGCACGCCGAGCACGAGGAGCACGGCGCCGATCTTGACGGCGACGGTCTCGAAGATGCCGCGGGCGGTGAGGATCGGGTCGGCGGTGCGCAGCCACAGTGCCACGAAGCCGAAGTTGAGGAGGTAGAAGCCGACCTGGAGGAGCTTGTTGACGGCTCGGGCGAGCTGCTCGTCGCCGGCGAAGACGTCCTTGATGAAGTGGTATCCGTTGGCGCCGAGGGTGCGGGCGACCCAGACGGTGAGGGGGATGGCGACGAGGAGGTAGGCGATGTAGCCGATGACTGTCAGGTCGTCCATGACAGTGCTCCGTTCTCTGCGGGGTTCAAGGCTTGAGTTGAACATGTTCAACTTCTGGCTCGAAACTACACCTTGTCTTGAACACGTTCAAGTCCGGTGCGGAAATATGGCGGACGACACGACGACCTCCGCCTGTAGGCTTGCCCCGTGACTGTTGCGGTGCGAGTGATCCCCTGCCTGGACGTGGATGCCGGGCGGGTCGTCAAAGGCGTGAACTTCGAGAACCTGCGCGACGCGGGCGACCCCGTCGAGCTCGCCGCCGCCTACGACGCGGCCGGCGCCGACGAACTCACCTTCCTCGACGTCAGCGCCTCCTCCGGGGACCGCGCGACCATGTACGACGTCGTCGCCCGCACCGCCGAGCAGGTCTTCATCCCCCTCACCGTCGGCGGAGGCGTCCGCACCCCCGACGACGTCGACCGGCTGCTGCGCGCCGGCGCCGACAAGGTCGGCATCAACACCGCCGCCATCGCCCGGCCCGAAGTCATCTCCGAGATCGCCGAGCGGTTCGGCAACCAAGTGCTCGTGCTCTCCGCCGACGTCGCCTCCGGACGCGACACCGACTCCGGCTGGGAGGTCACCACGCACGGCGGCCAGAAGCGTCCCACCGGACTCGACGCCGTCGAATGGTGCGCCCGCGCAGCCGAACTCGGCGCGGGGGAGATCCTGCTCAACTCGATCGACTCGGACGGCATGAAGCAGGGGTTCGACCTCAAACTCATCGCGGCCGTCCGCGCCGCCGTCGACATCCCGCTGATCGCCTCCGGCGGCGCGGGCAAAGCCGCCGACTTCCCGCCCGCGGTCGACGCCGGCGCCGACGCGGTCCTCGCCGCCTCGATCTTCCACTTCGGCGACGTGAGCATCGGCGAGGTCAAGCGGGAGCTGCGCGAAGCGGGCCACGCGGTTCGGTGAAGCGGCCGGGGCCGCCCGAGTGACGGTCACCGCGAATCGGACGGTTCGGCCGACTGACGGCTCGCAAGCGCCGCCGAGACCGGGTCGGTATCGATCCCGCCCGGTGAGCCGGGCAATCCGCCGCGGATCTCGGCCGCGAATGTGAGCGGAGAGTCCCGGCAAAAAGGACATCGGTGGGCCCCCGGTCTCAACCCTGACCTAGGGGTACGACACGCTGTCGATGCGTGGCGAACGGTGCGTGACGGCGCCGGGAGGTGCCGCAGGGTCGAATTGCGGTTGGCGACTGTCGCCCACGCGAGGCATGATTGCTAGCGGTTGCTTGCCGACCGGCTAGCCAGCGCACACGACGGCTGGCACCCGCACCCACCGACCGGAGACCCAATGACGCTGCCCACCGGCGCCGCCGCATCGTCCCTCGACGATCAGCCCGCTGACGACCGCATCCTCCGCCAAGGACTGCGCAACATCGGCGACATGATCCGGCTCGAGCCCAAGCCGTTCGCGGTAGGCGCCGCCGGGGCCATGGCCAACACCGCCGTCACGCTCTTCCTCTCCTTCGTCGTCGGCTGGGTCGTCTCCGCCATCGCCGTACCCGCCTATGAGAACGGCGAAGTCGTCTTCGGCACCGTCATGGTCGGTGCGGCCGCGCTGCTCGGCACCTCCATCGTCCGCTTCTCCACCATGTGCGCCCGCCGCATCGGCGCCGGCGTCATGATGTTCGGCGTCCAAGCCCACTGGCGCCGCCGCATCACCCGCCGCTACCTCGCACTCCCCGTCTCCTGGCACCAGAGACACCCCACCGGCACCCTCCTCTCCAACGCGAACGCCGACGTCGAAGCCGCCACCCGCCCCCTCGCACCGCTGCCGTTCGCCGTAGGCACCCTCTTCATGGTCGTCGTCGCCATGGGCGCCTTCTTCTGGATCGACTGGGCCATCGCCCTGGTCGCCCTCGGGATGTTCCCCGCCCTCTTCGCCCTCAACGCCCTCTTCGCCACCAAGATGGCCCCCCGCGCCAAACGAGCCCAGGAACTCCGCGCCGAAGTCTCCGCCGTCGGCCACGAATCCTTCGACGGCGCCCTCGTCGTCAAGGCCATGGGCCGCGAAGCCGCCGAGACCGAACGCTTCAGCACCTCCGCCGAAGCACTCCGCGACGCCATGATCGGCGTCGGACGGCTCCGCGCCGCCTTCGAACCCGCCATCTCCGGCCTCCCCGAGGTCGGCGTCCTCGTCGCCCTCCTCGTCGGCCTCGCCCGCTTCGAAGCCGGCGCGATCGACCTCGGCCAGCTCGTCACCGTCTCCTTCATGTTCTCCGTGCTCGCCTTCCCCGTCCGCGCCATCGGATGGGTCCTCGGCGACCTCCCCGGCTCCGTCGTCGGCCGGCGCCGCGTCGACCACGTCCTCTCCGCCACCGGCGACATGACTTACGGCACCAAGGAACTCCCCGAGACCACCACCCCCGCCCGACTCGAATTCGACGCCGTCGCCTACGCCTACCCCGACGGCCACGAAGCCCTCCACGAAGTCACCTTCACCGTCGAACCCGGCACCACCGTCGCCCTCGTCGGCGCCACCGGCTCCGGCAAATCCACCCTCGCCCACCTCGCCGCCCGTCTCATCGACCCCACCCGCGGCACCGTCACCCTCGACCACGAAGACCTCCGCGACCTCACCCACGCGACCCTCGCCCGCACCACCGCCCTCGTCCAGCAGGTCCCCTTCGTCTTCGACGACACCATCCGCGCCAACCTCGCCCTCGACCGCGCCGGACTCACCGACGACCGCCTCTGGGACGCCCTCGTGGCCGCCGGCGCCGAGAAATTCACCGCAGCCCTCGACGACGGCCTCGACACCGAAGTCGGCGAACGCGGCACCACCCTCTCCGGCGGCCAGCGCCAGCGCCTCACCCTCGCCCGCGCCCTCGCCGGCACCCCCCGACTCCTCATCCTCGACGACGCCACCAGCGCCGTCGACCCGAAGGTCGAATCCCAGATCCTCACCGGCCTCAAACACTCCGCCGACGTCGCCAGCGTCCTCGTCGTCGCCTACCGCAGAGCCACCATCGCCCTCGCCGACGAAGTCGTCTTCCTCGAAGACGGCCGCATCACCGCCCGCGGCCCCCACCAGGACCTGCTGCAAACCCACCAGCCCTACGCCGACCTCGTCACCGCCTACGAACGGGCCGAGGCCGAACGCGAATTCGAAGGCGAATTCAACGACGAGGAGGCCACGGCGTGAGCCCGCAGGAAGACACCCGGACGCAACCCGGCCCGTGGCAGACCGTCAAACGCGGCCTCCGGCTCTCACCCGAACTGCGCCGCGGCCTCGGCTTCACCGTGTTCCTCGCCGCCGTCACCTCGATCGGCCGCCTGGTCGTGCCGGTCGGCGCGCAGCAGGTCCTCGACAAGGGCCTGCTCGGCGAAGGCGGACCCGACATCGGGTACGTCGTGCTGGTGGCCTCGCTCGGCGTCGCGGCCCTGCTGGTCACGACCGGCACGAACTATCTGATGAACCGCCGTCTGTTCGTCATCTCGGAGCACGCGCTGGCGTCGCTCCGGCGCAGGACGTTCCGGCACATCCACGACCTTTCGATGCTGCACCAGCAGTCGGAGCGGCGCGGCGCGCTGACGGCCCGCGTGACCACCGACATCGACCAGGTCAGCACGTTCCTGCAGCAGGGCGGCATGGTCCTGGTGACGGCGGCGGCGCAGATCGTCGTGGCGACCGTGGTCATGGCGGTCTACTCGTGGCAGCTGGCGATCGCGGTGTGGATCGTGTTCATCCCGGTGACCTGGCTGATCAAATGGCTGCAGGGACATCTGGCGGCGGCGTACACGGATGTCCGCAAGAGCGTGTCCAAAATGCTCTCGGCCGTTGCGGAGTCGGTGGTCGGGGCGGGCACGGTGCGCGCGTACGGGGTCGGCTCGCGCACGAGCGAGCGGCTGGACGCCTCGATCGACGAGCACCGGCGCGACCAGACCCGGGCGATCAGCCGCTCGGCGTTCTCGTTCGGCGCGGGGGAGCTGGTCTACCTGGGCGTCAATGTGGTCGTGGTGGTCCTCGGGGCGTTCCTGGTCGCGGACGGGTCGATGACCGTGGGCGAGCTGACGGCGTTCCTGTTCCTCGTCATCCTCTTCACCCAGCCGGTGGTGATCGGCACCGAGACGCTCAACGAGGCCCAGAACGCGGTCTCCGGCTGGCGCCGGGTGCTCGACATCGTGGACACCGAACCCGATGTGGCCGACCCGGTTGACGGCGTGGTCCTTCCCGAAGGACCCCTGGGGGTCCGCTTCGAGGGCGTGCGCTTCGCCTACCCGGGCGGTGAAGAGGTCCTGCACGGCGTCGACGTCGAGATCCGCGCGCACGCGAAGGTCGCGGTGGTCGGTGAGACCGGTTCGGGGAAGACCACGTTCGCGAAGCTGCTGACGCGTCTGATGGACCCGACTTCGGGGTCGGTGCGCATCGGCGGCGTCCCGCTCACCGAGGTCACGTTCGCGTCCCTGCGCGGCCGGGTGACGATGGTGCCGCAGGAGGGCTTCCTGTTCAACGGGACTCTCGCGCACAACGTCCGCTTCGCCCGGCCCGACCTGACCGATGCGGAGATCTATGTGGCGTTCGCCGAGCTCGGCCTCGACGACTGGCTGGAGACGCTCCCGGCAGGACTCGACACGGAACTGGGTGAGAGCGGCGCGAACCTGAGTGTCGGTGAGCGCCAATTGGTCTCGCTGGTACGCGCGTACGTGACCGACCCGGACCTGCTCGTCCTCGACGAGGCGACGAGCGCCGTCGACCCGGCCACCGAGCTGCGGCTCTCCTCCGCGCTCGACGCGGTGACCCGCGGTCGCACCACGGTGATCATCGCGCATCGCTTGTCGACGGCCGAGACTTCCGACGAGGTGCTGGTCTTCGATGCCGGGAACCTCGTGCAGCAGGGCCCGCACGCCGATCTCGCCGCCGAGGCGGACTCGGTCTACGCGGGGCTGCACGGCTCCTGGGTGGAGCAGACCCGCTCGAATTGATCCTCGTGGCTCCTGCGTGGCGCCGTCTCCGCGCGGGCGGTGGGGGGGGGGGGGGGGGGGGTCCGGGCCCGACCGCCACGCGCGGCCTCCGCGGCGGCGGAGGGGTGTGGCACCTGGCGGGGACCGCGCGCGGGATCCCGCAGATCCGCGTGAGACCGGTGGCGGACGAGTTGCCAGGTCACCGGCACGCGGCCCGGTCAGGCGACCGTGAGCACGATCTTGCCGATCGTGCGACCCGACTCCAGCGACTCGTGGGCCTTGGCCACTTCCTCCAGCGGGAAGGTCGCCGATACCGTGGGCTCCAGCTTCCCCGCTTCCACCAGTGCGCTGATCGACTGGAGTGCGGCGAGATCGGGTTCGACGAGCATGAACCCGGCCTCGATGCGCCGCCGCTCGGCCTCCGGCAGCGCCACGGGACCGGCGAGGCTGATCAGCGCGCCGCCGTCGCGCAGCACCTTCGCCGAACGCGTCTGGTAGTCCTCGCTGCTGATCGCGTCGATCACGACATCGACGCCGCTCAGCGCCTCGGCGAAGTCGACCGCGGTGTAGTCGATGACCTCGTCCGCCCCGATGCGGCGGAGATACTCGTGCTTCGCGGCGCTGGCGGTCGCGATCACATACCCGCCCTTGGCCTTCGCGATCTGGACGGCGAGGTGCCCGACTCCGCCGGCGGCGGCGTGGATCAGGACCTTCTGGCCCGGTTCGAGCTTCGCGATGTCGACCAGTGCCTGATAGGCGGTGAGTGCGGCCAGCGGCAGCGCCGCTGCCTCCACATGGGAGAGTCCGGCGGGTTTGGGCGCGAGGTGCCGCGCCGGGGCGGTCACATACTCCGAGTAGGCGTCGGCGAAATGCGGGAATCGGGGCATGCCGTACACCTCGTCGCCGACGTTGTAGAGCCGCACGCCGAAGCCGACCGCTTCGATCGTTCCCGAGACGTCCCACCCGAGCCGGAACGGTGGTCGGCGGCCCTGGAGGCCGCCGGTGGCCCGGGACTTCCCGTCGACGGGGTTGATCCCGGCGGCGTGGACCTTGACGAGGACCTCACCGGGGCCCGACTCGGGCTTGTCGACTGCAACGAGTTCGAGCACTTCGGGTCCGCCGAGGTGCTGTTGCGTCACGGTTCGCATGGTGGTCATGGTGGCTTTCCCTCCAACCGGCCGCGCCGATGGTCTCCAGTCGCGCGGCAACGCCGTCCAGTCTCCGGGAACGGCGGTCCGCCGCCCAGAGGCCCGCGGGCCGCGATATGAAAGGATCGGGCCATGGCCGTCTACAGCGCCGCCGGAACTGTCCCTGCCGCACCCCACCGCGTCGCAGTGCTGGCCCTCGAGGGCGTCATGCCGTTCGAACTCGGTGTGCCGCATCGCATCTTCGGCGCCGCCATGCACGACGACCTCACCCCGCGCTACGACGTCCGGATCTGCACCCTCGGCGGCGGTCCAGTGCGCACCGCCGCCGGCTTCACCGTCGCCGCCGAGCACGGGCCCGAACTGCTGGCATGGGCCGACACGGTCATCGTCGCCACCCTCCAACCCGACGGCCCGATCTGCGACATCCGGGAGCTGCCCGACAGCCTGCCCGAGGCCTTCGCCGGCATCAGGCCCGACGCCCGCATCGTCTCCTTCTGCTCGGCTGCGCTCGTGCTCGCGAAGCTCGGCCTGCTCGACGGGAAGACGGCCACGACGCACTGGATGCTCACCGACCGGCTGCGCACTCGGTTTCCGAAGGTCAACGTGGATCCCGACGTCTTGTTCGTCGACGAGGGCCGCATCCTCACCTCGGCCGGAGCCGGTGCGGCCGTGGACCTCTGCCTGCACCTGGTGCGCCGCGACCACGGCAGCCGGGTCGCGAACGCGGTGGCGCGCCGCTGCGTCGTCCCGCCGTGGCGCGAAGGCGGTCAAGCGCAGTTCATCGAGCGGCCCGTCCCCGAGGTCTCCGGCGTCGGCACGGCCGAGGCCCGCGAGTGGGCACTCCAGCACCTCGACCGTCCCTTGTCGATCGACGCGCTGGCGCGGCGGGCACGGATGAGCCGCCGCTCCTTCACCCGCCGGTTCCGGGAGGAGACCGGGCAGAGCCCGACCCAGTGGCTCACCGTGCAGCGCGTGGAACTGGCCCGGCAGTTGCTGGAGTCGAGCGAGCTCACAGTGGACCAGATCGCGCGGCGCACCGGACTGGGCACGGGCGTCTCACTGCGCCAGCATCTTCGCGCCGTCCTGGGCGTCTCTCCGTCGGCCTACCGCCGCACGTTCCGGGAACGCGCGACCGAAGCGACGGCTCCCGTCGCCTCCGAGTGACTCAGGGGATGAGCAGGAGCTTCCCGGTGGTCTTGCGGGCTTCGAGCGCCTGGTGGGCTTCGGGGGCCTCTTCGAGCCGGAAGGTCTCGCCGACGCGCACGAGGAGGTCGTCGTCCTCGATCATCTGGAAGACCTCGCTTGCGCGCCACAGGTATTCCTCGCGGGTGGCGGTGAAGTCGTGGAGTGTCGGGCGGGTGAGGACGAGCGAGCCGCCGTGGTGGAGGACCTGCGGGTCGACGGGCGGTACGGGGCCGCTGGATTGGCCGAAGAGGGCCATGACGCCGCGGCGGCGCAGTGCGGTGAGGCCCTCGCTGAAGGTGGTCTTGCCGACGCCGTCGTAGACGGCCGCCACGCCTTCGCCGCCGGTGAGTTCGCGGGCCTTCTCGCCGAACCCTTCGTAGCGCATGACGTGGTCGGCGCCGTTCTGGCGGGCGAGTTCCGCTTTCGCGTCGGTGGAGACGGTGCCGATGACCTTGCCGCCCTTGGATTTGACCATCTGGGTGAGGAGAAGGCCCATGCCGCCGGCGGCGGCGTGGACGATCACGGTGTCGCCGTCCTGCACCGGGTAGACGGTGTTGCACAGGTAGTGGGCGGTGAGGCCCTGGAGCATGACGGCGGCGGCGGTCTCGACGGCCACCTTCTCGGGGACGGGCACGAAGGCGTCGGCGTCGCCGACGACGAGGTCCGCATAGGATCCGGGGACGCTCTTCCATGCGACTTCGTCGCCGATGGCGAAGCCGGTGACGCCGGCGCCGACGGCCGCGACGTAGCCCCCGCCTTCGAGGCCGGGGGTGAAGGGCAGCGGCAGTCCGTAGGCGCCGGTGCGGTGGTAGACGTCGATGAAGTTGACGCCGGCGGCGGCGACCTTGACGGCGATCTGGCCCGGTCGCGGTCCCGGGTCCTCGCCCTCGAGTACTCGCATCACACCCGGCCCGCCGGTCTGCTCGACCACGATCGCCTTCATGAGGTTTCCTTCCGCCGCAGGGTCACCCCATAAAATAGCAGCGGCGCGGCCGGTCGCCCCGGGGCGCTCGTCGCGTGCCGTGCGGATCGCGGCGGTCACTCCTCGGTGCCGCCACGGCGGCCGCTGCCGACGCCGAACCGGAGCCGTCCACGGCCCCACTTGTTCGGTCCGGAGGTGCGGTTCTCGACCTCTTCGCCGACGACTTTGCGGATGGCTTCGCGGAAGCCCTTGTGCCGCAGCTGGTGCCGCAGCGGGTTCGCCGCCGGGTCGGATTTGAGCTCCTTCATCAGGGCGGCGCACAGCAGGAGCATCACGAACATGAACGGCAGCGCGACGATGATCGTCGCGTTCTTGAGCCCTTCGAGGCCGCCGCTGAGCAGCAGCACCGCGGCGACGCCGCCGATGGTGAGGCCCCAGAACACGACGAGCGGCTTCTTCGGCGCCAGCGACCCCGAGCTGGAGAGGGACCCGAGCACGAGTGACGCCGAGTCGGCGCTGGTCACGAAGTAGTTCGCGACCAGCAGCATGGTGATCCCGGAGACGAGCGCGTAGAGCGGCAGCGACTCGAGCAGCGCGAACATCGCGTACTCCTCGCCTTTCGCGACGGCGCCGCTGTAGTCGGCGTCGGTGTTGGCCTGGTTCCAGATCGCGGTGCCGCCCATGACGGTGAACCACACGGTGGAGGCGGTGGAGGGCACCAGGAGCACGCCCATGATGAACTGGCGCACGGAGCGTCCGCGGGAGATGCGGGCGATGAAGGTGCCGACGAACGGCGCCCACGAGAGCCACCACGCCCAGTAGAAGATCGTCCAGGCCGCCATCCAGTCCTCGCCGCCGAACGCGCCGGTGACGCTCGACATCCGCACCAGGTCGGACAGGTAGGCGCCGACCGAGGACGGCCAGGCGTCGAGGAGGAACAGGGTCGGTCCGGCGATGAACACGAACGCCATGATGAGGGCCGCCAGCAGCACGTTGATCGTGGAGAGCCATTTGACGCCGCGGTGGACGCCGGAGAAGGCCGAGACGACGAACGCGGCCGTGAGCGCCCCGATGACGATGAGTTCCAGCCGCGTCGAGCTCGGTACGCCGGCGACGATGTCGAGGCCGACCGCCACCTGGAGCGCCCCGAAGCCGAGACTCGCGGCGGTGCCGAACACGGTCGCGAAGATGCCCATCAGGTCGATCGCCCGGCCGGCGGCCGGCGCCCAGCGGCGGCCGCCCGTGAGCGGGTGGAACGCCTCGCTGAGATTGTTCCCGCGTCCTTTGCGGAACGTCGAGTACGCCAGCGCGAGCCCGGCGACGGCGTAGATCGCCCAGGGGTGCAGCACCCAGTGGAAGTAGCTGTAGATGAGGGCGCCGCGCTCCCGGTCGTCCTCGAAGTAGGCCGAGCCGGGTTCGAGTTCGAGCGGGGGCGGGACCTCGAAGTAGTGGGAGAGGGGTTCGGCGACGCCGAAGAACATGAGGCCGATGCCCATGCCGGCGGCGAACATCATGGCGATCCAGGGGAGGGCGCCGAATTCGGGTGCTTCGTCGGCGCGGCCGAGCCGGATGTTGCCGAAGCGGCTGGCGGCGATGTAGACGGCGAGGATGAGGAAGATGTTGCCGGCGATGATGAACAGCCAGCCGAAGTTGTTGATGACCCAGTCGAGGGCCGCCGTGGAGGCGGTCTCGAAGTCGTCGGGGAAGAGCGCGCCGAGGAGGATGACGGCGAGGACGACGCTGGCGGCGATGCCGAAGGTGAGCTTGTCGACCGGGAGGGTCTCCTGGCGGGGTTCGGGTCCGGCGGGCGGTGTCTCAGGGGCGGCCGGGGCTTTGGGCGGCGGCTCGGGTGCGGACATCGGCGGGCTCCTTGATCGGCGTGGCGTGCGCTGCAGTCACCCTAAGTGATGGATTGCGCCGCTCTGCCGTTTTCAGGGCGGCCCTGTCGGTCATACCCGCCGGTAGACCAGCAGTGCGACCTCGCCGATCGCGCGCGTCTCGACCAGTGCGAGCGGCCGCTGGGGCGACTGGGGGAACACCGCGGGGTACAGGAACCTCGCCCCGCCCGTCTTGCCGAGGAGGAACGGGGCGATCGCCACGTGCAGCTCGTCGACGAGGTCGGCCGAGAGGAACGCGGTGTGCACGATCCCGCCGCCTTCGATGAGGACCCGTTCGACGCCGCGGCGGGCGAGGTCCTCCAGGACCGCGTGGGGCGGTACGCCGCCGCCGCCGACCGGGACCACTTCGGGGGCCTGCGCGTCCTCCGGCCACGGCTCGGGCCCGAATTCGTCCGCTTCGGGCCCGAGGGGGAACGTGCGGGCGGCGGCCGTGGTCGTGTAGACGATGACCGGTGCCGTCTCGGAGCGGTCGAAGAGCTGCGAGCCGGGGTCGAGCCGACCTGAGGGGGAGATCACGACCCGCAGCGGCGACGCCGGCTTCCCGGCGGCGGTCCGTGCGGCGCGGCGCTCGGACGAGCGGACGAGCAGCCGCGGGTCGTCCGCTCGGACCGTGCCGGCCCCGACCGCGATCGCGTCGACGCTCGCGCGCACCGCGTCCACCCGGTCGAAGTCCGCGGCGTTCGACAGTGTCAGGCGCTCGGGGGAGGCGTCGTCGAGGAAGCCGTCGAGACTCATCGCGGCCGAAACGATCACATAAGGGCGCTCCATGCCCCCGAGAATCCCACGATGCACTCCCGGCCGGGCCCGGGTGGCGGTCGCCGACAGGGAGCGATCACAATCGGTAGACGTGGAAGCAGGACAGACCAGCGACGACGTGATCGCGAACCTCCGATTCAATGCGGACGGGCTCGTCCCCGCCGTCGCGCAGCAGCACGACACGGGCGAGGTCCTCATGCTCGCGTGGATGGACGCCGAGGCGCTGCGGCGCACCGTCGCCACCCGCAAGGCCACCTACTGGTCGCGCAGCCGCGGCGAGTACTGGGTCAAGGGCGAGACCTCCGGCCACCACCAGGCGGTCGTCTCGGTCGCGGTCGACTGCGACGGCGACACCGTCCTGCTCCAGGTGGACCAGACCGGCCCCGCCTGCCACACCGGTACCCGCACCTGCTTCACCGGAAGGGAGATCGCATGAGCGAAGCCACCCGCGAGACCCGCGCCGCCGACCGAGGCGCGGTCGACCGGCGTGCCGCCGAACGCACCCGCGTCCTCCTCGCAGGCGTCCTCGCGGCCGCGCTCGCCGCGCTGGCCGCCTCCCGCGACTGGACCTCCACGACCGACACCGGCCATGCCGGGATCACCGCCACCACCGCCCAGGCCGGCACCGACCTCGCCTCGTGGGCGCTGCCGTGCGCGCTCGCGGGCGGCGCGGCGTTCCTGGCGATGCTCGCCACCGGCAATCGCGCCCGCCGCTTCCTCGGCGTCGTCGCCGCCCTCGCCGGGCTCGCGACCGCCCTCGCCGGCGCCCTCCACTTGAGCGCGGGACCGTGGCCGTGGGCCATGGGCGCCGCCGCGCTCGTCCTCGCGTCCGCGGGGGCCGCGACCACCGCCCGCGCGGGCGGCTGGCCCGACGCGAGCGTCCGCTACGAAGCGGCATCCGACGGCAACACCGCCATAGCAGAGGACCCGGTGTCGCTGTGGAACGCCCTCGACTCCGGCGAGGACCCCTCGTCGCCTAATATCACGGCATCGGCGCAGGAGAAGGGACGATCTTAGGTGAACGTGCTGGAGCAGATCATCACCGAAGTCCGCGCCGATCTCGAACGGCGCCAGACCGAGATCCCCATCGAGCGGATCCGGGAGCGCGCCGAGGCCGCCCGCCCCGCCCTCGACGGGTACGCGGCGCTGTCCGGCGGCGGCGTCAGCGTCATCGCCGAGGTCAAGCGGGCCTCCCCCTCCAAGGGCGCCCTCGCCGACATCCCCGACCCGGCCGTGCTCGCCGCCGAATACGCCGCGGGCGGCGCGTCCGTCATCTCGGTCCTCACCGAGCAGCACTACTTCAAAGGCAGCCTCGACGACCTCGACGCCGTGCGCGCCAAGGTGCAGATCCCGGTGCTCCGCAAGGACTTCGTGGTCTCCCCCTACCAGGTGCTCGAAGCCCGCGCCCACGGCGCCGACCTCGTGCTGCTCATCGTGGCCGCCCTCGACCAGGACACGCTCGTGTCGCTCCACGAGCGCATCGAAGGGCTCGGCATGACCGCGCTCGTCGAAGTCCACACCGAGTACGAGGCCGACCGGGCGCTGCGCGCCGGCGCGAAAGTCATTGGCGTCAACGCCCGCGACCTGACTACGCTCGACGTGGACCGCTCGGTGTTCGAGCGCATCGCCCCGGGCCTGCCCCGCGACGTCGTCAAAGTCGCGGAATCCGGTGTCAGGGGCACCCGCGACCTCATCCGCTACGCCAGCGCCGGAGCCGACGCCGTGCTCGTCGGCGAGGGCGTCGTCAAGACGAAGAGCCCGCGCGACGCCGTCGCCGAGCTGGTCACCGCCGGGTCCCACCCGGCCACGCCGCGCCCGATCTAGCGGTCGCGGACGAAACCACACGCCCGGCGCGCCGGGCGGCGAGTTGCGAAGGGGAGCGAAGCCCGTGCCCAATCCAGATGCCAGCGGCCACTGGGGCGAATTCGGGGGCCGCTTCGTCCCCGAGGCGCTCATCGCGGCCCTCGACGAGCTCGAGGCCGCCCACACGGCCGCGCTCGCCGACCCGGCGTTCACCGCCGAGCTCGAGCAGCTCGGCCGCGAGTACGGGAACCTGCCTTCCCCGTTGTACTTCGCGGAGCGGCTCTCCGAGGAGGCCGGGGTCGAGGTGTGGCTCAAGCGCGAGGACCTCAACCACACGGGCGCGCACAAGATCCGGAACGTGCTCGGGCAGGCGCTGCTGACCAAGCGCATGGGCAAGCGGCGGATCATCGCCGAGACCGGCGCGGGCCAGCACGGCGTCGCGTCGGCGACCGCGGCCGCGTACTTCGGCCTGGAATGCACCGTGTACATGGGCGAGGAGGACACGCGCCGGCAGGCGCTCAACGTCGCCCGGATGCGGCTGCTCGGCGCTGAGGTCGTGCCCGTCACGACCGGTTCGCGCACGTTGAAGGACGCGATGAACGAGGCCCTGCGCGAATGGGTCGCTTCCGTGGACCACACGCATTACCTGATCGGCTCGGTCGGCGGGCCCGCGCCGTTCCCGCAGCTCGTGCGCGACTACTGCCGCGGCATCGGCGACGAGGCGCGCGCCCAGTTCCTCGAACGCACGGGCGCCCTGCCGGACGTGGTGGCGGCGTGCGTGGGCGGCGGTTCGAACGCGATGGGGATCTTCACGGCGTTCCTCGACGACGAGGCCGTGAAGCTGTACGGGTTCGAGGCGGGCGGCGACGGGTACGACACCGGGCGCCATGCCGCGACCATCACGGCCGGGCAGATCGGCGTCCTCCACGGCGCGCGCACGTTCGTGCTGCAGGACGAGGACGGGCAGACCGTCGAGTCGCATTCGATCTCCGCCGGGCTCGACTACCCGGGGGTCGGCCCCGAGCACGCGCACCTCGCCGCCACGGGGCGTGCCGCCTACGAGCCGGTGGACGACGCGGAGGCCATGGCGGCCTTGGAGAAGCTCGCCCGCACCGAGGGCATCATCTGCGCGATCGAGTCCGCGCACGGCCTCGCGGGGGCGCTGCGCCTCGCGAAGGGCCTCAAGGCCGGCTCCCGCGTCCTGGTGAACCTCTCCGGGCGCGGCGACAAGGACATGGGCAACGTCGTCGAGTACTTCGGTTTCGCCGGCGCCCCCGAGAAGAGCGGGGAGTAGTCGTGCACGCCGCTGACGCTTTCGCGAAGACCAGGGCCGAGGGCCGGGCCGCGCTGGTGGGCTACCTGCCCGCGGGCTACCCGACGCTGGCCGATTCGATCAAGGCCGTCGACATCATGATCGACCACGGGGCCGACATCATCGAGCTGGGCCTGCCCTATTCGGACCCGGTGATGGACGGCCCGGCGATCCAGCGGGCCGCCGACCAGGCGCTCGCGGGCGGCTTCCGGACCCGGCAGGTGTTCGAGGTGACCGAGGCGGTCGCCGGCCGCGTCCCGATCCTCGTCATGACCTATTGGAACCTGGTGGAGCGGTACGGGGTCGACCGGTTCGCGCGCGACTTCGCGGCCGCGGGCGGGGCCGGGCTGATCACGCCCGACCTCATCCCGGACGAGGCGGGGGAGTGGATCAAGGCCTCGGACGCGTACGGGCTCGACCGAGTCTTCCTGGTCGCGCCTTCGTCGACGGAGGAGCGGATCGCCGCGACGGTGGCCGCGTGCCGCGGGTTCGTGTACGCGCAGTCGGTCATGGGCGTGACCGGTGCCCGCGCCGCCACCTCCGCGGTCGCCCCGGCGCTCGTGGAGCGCACCCGAAAGCACACCGACCTGCCGATCGGCGTCGGCTTGGGCGTCCGCTCGGGCGACCAGGCCGCGGAGATCGGCGCGTACGGGGACGCGGTGATCGTCGGCTCGGCGATCGTCAACTGCTACCTGGACGCACCGGACATCCCCACCGGACACCAGCGGCTCGCCGAACTGACGGCCGACCTCGCCGCGGGCGTCCGCCGCTGACGCAGCGCGCGGCCCCGCGGGAGCACTCCCGCGGGGCCTTCGCCGTCCCCGCGCGGGGACGGCGTGCGGCCCGGGCGTGGGACCGGCGCGGGGCCGTGCCACGCGCCGCTCACGCAACCGATAGGTTTACTCGTCGTGGACCTCGCATACATTCCGAGCCCGTCGGAGTCCGTCTGGCACCTCGGCCCCATCCCGATCCGCGCCTACGCCCTCTGCCTCATCGCAGGGATCGTCGTCGCCTGCTGGATCGCCGAGGCGCGCCTGCGCTCCCGCGGCGCCCCCAAGTGGGCGGTGCTCGACCTCGCCGTGTGGGCGGTGCCCTTCGGCATCGTCGGCGCCCGCATCTATCACGTCGTCACCAGCCCGGACGCCTACTTCGGGCCGGACGGCGACCCGTGGAAGGCCCTCGCCGTCTGGGAAGGCGGCCTCGGCATCCCCGGCGCGATCCTCCTCGGCGCCGTCGGCATGTGGCTCGGCTGCCGCCAACTGGGCCTGCCGTTCGCGATGGTCGCCGACGCGTGCATCCCCGGCATCCCCGTCGCGCAGGCCATCGGCCGCCTCGGCAACTGGTTCAACCAGGAGCTGTACGGCAAACCGCTCGACGCCTGGTGGGCCGTGTCCATCGACATCGACCACCGCGTGGCCGGATACCTCGAATACGCCACGTTCCACCCCACGTTCCTCTACGAAGCGCTGTGGAACCTCGGCGTCGCCGCCGTCCTCCTGCTCGCCGACCGCCGATGGAAGTTCGGCGCCGGGCGCGCCGTGGCGCTCTTCGCCGCCCTCTACTGGACCGGCCGCTTCTGGATCGAAGGCCTGCGCATCGACCCCGCCGAAGGCTGGGGCGGCCTGCGCCTCAACCAGTGGGTCAGCATCGTCGTCGTGGTCCTCGCCGTGGCCTACCTGCTGACCGTGCGCGGCACCCGCAAGGTGTTCGTCCTCGACGGCGGCGACCGCGTCGTCGTCCCGTGGAACTCCGACCAGGCGAAAGCCGCCGGGTACGTCGACGGGGCCCTCCCCAAGGGCGCCGAACCCGGCGACATCGAATCCGCCGCCAACGAAGCCGAAGCCGAAGCCGAAACCGACGCCGAACCCGACCGGCCCGAGGACGACGTCATCGCCGAACCGACCGCCGAGGAACCCCCGGCCGACGCGGGCAAGACCCGCGACGACAGCTGACCCCTCCCCGGGCAGGTGCAGATGCAGAACCGAAGAGCCGTAGTCGTCGGCGCCGGCGTCGCCGGGCTCGCCAGCGCGATCGTCCTGTCCAACCTGGGCTGGCGGGTCGCGCTGCTGGAGCGGCGCGAGCGCCTCAAGGGCGAGAACCTGGGCATGATCCTGTGGGCCTCGGGCGTGCGCGCGCTGCGCGCGCTCGGGGTCGACGCACTGCTCGACGCGTCCGGGACCCCGGTGGACCGCTTCGAGATCCGCAACGAGGAGCGGCTGTCCAGCTCGTTCGCGGCGGCGATGCTCGGGGCCGATGACGGCACGCCTTCGGTGATGGTGCACACCGCGATGCTGTACGAGGCACTCGTGTCGCGGCTGGGCGACAACGTCCAGGTCCATCCGGCGACGCAGGTCGACCGGATCGACATGGTGGACCTGGCGGCGGGGGACGCCTCGCGCCGCTGGGACGCCGACCTGGTGGTCGCCGCCGACGGCATCGACTCGCCGACACGCACCCTCATCGCCCCCGGGTCGCCCACGGTGGATGCCGGGGTGGTGTGCTTCCGCGGTCTCGTCCCCGCCCACCGCGCCCCCGAACGCACCACGGACGCGGTCGAGATCTACGGGCCCGACCGGCGCCGCTTCGGCTACGGCGACCTCGGGCACGCCGGGGCGTGCTGGTGGGCGACGGTGCCGGGCGGGATGCGGCCCGAGTCGCCGCAGATCCAGCACGAGCTCATCAACCGGTGGTTCGCGGACTGGCCCGCGCCCGTGGGGAAGTTCATCGCCGCGACCCGCCCTTCGGAACTGACGCAGCAGCCGGTCCGGTACGTGTGGCCGGTCCCGCCGGTGCTCCACCAGCCGGTGGGCAACGGCGGCCTGGTGCTGTTGGGCGACGCCGCGCACGGGGTCGCGCCGATCCTCGCGCAGGGCGGCAGCCTCGCCCTGGAGGACGCGGTCACGCTCGGGTGGGCGCTGCGGCGCAGCCCCGAGTCGGTGCCCGCCGCGCTCGGCTCCTACGACCGGGCGCGCACGGCGCGGATCAAGCGCGTCGCGCGCCTCTCGCGGCGCGTCCACACGATCGCCTCCGGCGGCAGGGGCATGACGAAGAGCCTGCTGCGGGCGGTGCCGGACTCGTGGGTGCAGCACCAGGCCGCGTCGCTCTCGGACTGGCAGCCGCCGCGCTGAGCGGCATGTGAGCGGAGGGTCCCGGCGAATCGGACATCCATGGGCCCCCGGTTGCAACCCTGACCTACGGGTACGACATGTTTCGTTGGGGCCGAAGGCGAACGGAGTGTCCTGGCGAAACGGACATCGATGGGCCCCGGTACGACCCCTGGCATCCGGGTGCGACATCGATGCTCGGAGCGGGGCATCGGCGCCGCGCGGGCCTCGACTAGGCTTCCAGGCCATGCAGATCCGTGACGCCCGCCCCGAGGACTGGCCCGCCGTGTGGGCCTTCGCCGCGCCGATCGTCGCCTCCGGCGAGCACTTCACGTGGGAAGCCGACACCGCCGAGGAACGCCTGCGCGCCTTCTGGATCGAGAAGGAGGCGCCCGCGTGCGCCCTCGTCGCCGTCATCGAGGACGGCGCGGGCGGCGACCGTGTCGTCGGGATCGCGGAGATCCACCCCAACCACGTCGGCCGCGGCTCGCACATCGCCAACGCCGGCTTCATGGTCGACCCCTCCGTGCGCGGCAAGGGCATCGGCCGCGCCCTCGGCGAGGCCGCCCTCGCCCGCGCCAAGGCAGACGGCTTCACCGCCATGCAGTTCAACGCCGTCGTCGCCACCAACACCCGCGCCGTCGACCTCTGGCACTCCCTCGGGTTCCGGACCCTCGCGGTCCTCCCCGCGACCTTCCGCCACCCCGCCGAGGGCCTCGTCGGCATGCACCTCATGTTCCGCGAACTGTGACCCGCGCAGCACTTGTGTAGCATCGCAAGCGCTATGAACGAACTGCGCGAGTCCATCCTGTCCGTAGGCGTGGCCGACCCCGAGACGGCCGTCAGCGTCCACGCCCTCCTCGGCTCCGATCCGGCACTCCTGGCGCGGGCCGGCGACCTGCCCCAGAACCGCCGCGAGACCGACGCCTGGGTCAAGTCCGCGTTCCTGCGACCCGAAGGCCCCTTCCTCGAGACCGCGGCGAGCGCCGTCGCCGACGTCCTCGGCGAAGCGCCCGACAAGCCCACGGACGACGTCCTCGCCGCCATCACCACCCGCCCCCGCACCCCCTACGACCTGCGCGCCGCCACCGGCCTGTCCGAAACCGACCTCGACGTGCTCCTTCCGGGCCTCGAAGCCGCAGGCCTCATCCGCGCCGACGCCAACCCCCTCGAACCCGACGCGCCGTTCTGGACCATGGAGCACCGCCTCGCGCGCTTCCACTACGCGATGCTCGCCCAGCACCTCCCGCGCTGGCGGCGCGGGTACATCACCGAAAAACTGTGGCGGATGACCCACGCCCGCTACGACCGGTACGTGTGCCGCCCCGAGTTCCACCGGCTCGCCCGCGAATGGGCGCTGAACGACCCGGCCGCCGCGCAGACCACCCGCCTCACCGTCCCCGACCCGCGCTTCCGGCAGCTGCGCACCATCGAGCTCGCCGTTTGGAGCGAGACCGGCGAGCCGATCGCGCTCGGCACCATCCGCTGGAAGTTCCAGATGGTCGAACGCCAGCTCAAACGCCTCCGCTACGTCAGGCGGCTCCTCGGCGACCCCAAGACGCGCCTCTACTGCATCGCCCCCCGCGTCGAGGCCGCCATCGCCGCCGACCCCGACCCGGACCTGTTCGTGATCGGCCCGGCGCAGCTGCTGCGGCGCGGCGCGAACGAGCCCGCGAACGCCCCGGAAACCGCCTCCAAAGGTGACTTACACCCCATTTCCCGGCTGGTGGGCGCGTCAACGCGGCAGGTAGGCTGAGGCTTCTTTCCCCGTATCCGAAACCTTGAGGAGTGACGATGGCGGCAAGCGTGGACGCGGTAGTGGCTGGAGCCGGCGGCTTCATCGGCGGGCACCTGGTGGCGAGCCTCCTCGCCGAAGGCAAGACCGTCCGCGCCGTCGACGTCAAGCCCCTCGACGAGTGGTACCAGGTCCACGGCGACACCGAGAACCTCCAGCGCGACCTCGCCGACCTCGACGCCTGCCGCGAGGCCGTCGGCGACGGCGCCGGCGAGGTCTACAACCTCGCCTGCAACATGGGCGGCATGGGCTTCATCGAGAACAACAAGGCCCTGTGCATGCTCTCGGTCCTGCCCTCGACCCACATGCTCATGGCCGCCAAGGACGCCGAGGTCGGCCGCTTCTTCTACTCCTCCTCCGCGTGCGTGTACGCCGGCTACAAGCAGACCGAGGCGGACATCGCGCCGCTGAAGGAAGAGGACGCCTACCCCGCCGACGCCGAGGACGGCTACGGGTGGGAGAAGCTGTTCTCCGAGCGCATGTGCCGCCACTTCCGCGAGGACTTCGGGCTCGAGACCCGCATCGCCCGCTACCACAACATCTACGGGCCCGTCGGCACCTGGGACGGCGGCCGCGAGAAGGCCCCCGCCGCCACCTGCCGCAAGATCGCCCTCGCCGCCCTCAAGGGCGAGACCACGGTCGAAATCTGGGGCGACGGCGAGCAGACCCGCTCCTTCACCTACATCGACGACTGCGTCCACGGCACCAAGATGTTCACCCGCGGTGACATCACCGAGCCCCTCAACCTGGGCTCCTCCGAGCTGACCACCATCAACAACCTGTACTACCTGGTCGCCGACATCGCCGGGATCGACATCGAGCTCAAGCACGTCGACGGCGCGCTGGGCGTCCGCGGCCGCAACTCGGACAACACGCTCATCCAGAAGTACTACGGCTGGGAGCCGTCCATCAGCCTCCGCGAGGGCATGACGAAGACCTACGAGTGGGTCTACGACCAGGTCAAGGCTAAGTACAGCCTGTAATGTCCGACCCGAGAATCCGCCGCGTCGACGTCCTCGGCGTGGGCGTCTCCACCGTCAACCAGGAGATGGCGCTCGCCGAGGTGACCCGCTGGGTCGACACCGGCGAACGCCACTACGTGTGCGTCACCGGCGTGCACGGCGTCATGGAGTCCCAGCGCGACCCCGAGCTCCTCGCCATCCACAACGCCTCCGGGCTCACCACGCCCGACGGCATGCCGATGGTGTGGGCCGGGCACAAGGCCGGCGCGGACTGGATGGACCGGGTCTACGGGCCCGACCTGATGCTCAACGTGCTCGCGCGCGCCGCCGAGCGCGGCTGGACCTCGTTCCTCTACGGCGGCAAGGACGGCGTGCCCGAACTGCTCGCGGAGAAGCTCGCCGAGCGCCTCCCGGGCGTCAAGTTCGCCGGCATGTACTCGCCGCCCTTCCGCCCCCTGACGGAGGAGGAGGACGCTGGCATAGTCAAGCGCATCAACGACTCCGGCGCGCAGCTGGTGTGGGTGGGCCTCTCGACGCCGAAGCAGGAGCGCTGGATGGCCGCCCACCGCGACCGCCTCAACGCCCCCGCGATGTTCGGCGTGGGCGCCGCGTTCGACTTCCACGCCGGGCTCGTCCCGCAGGCCCCGCCGTGGATGCAGCGCAACGGCCTCGAATGGTTCTACCGGCTCACGAAGGAGCCGAAGCGGCTCTGGCGCCGGTACTTCCGGAACAACCCGGCCTACCTGCGGGCGATCCGCAAACGGCCCCCGTTCCTGCGCGACTAGCCTGACCTCGCCGCCGCGGCCGCCTCCCACTGCGGGAGGCCGCCGCGGCGAATAGCATCGGAGCCGACGGCTCCTTCCCCGGAGCCCGGTCAAGGGAGCGATGCGATGAGCGGTGCACCGATCGACATGCGCGAACGCGAAGCGCTGTGCGACCTGATGGCCGAACTCGGCCCCGACGCACCGACGCTCTGCGAAGGATGGGACACCATCGACCTCGCCGCGCACCTGGTGCTGCGCGAGCACTTCACTCGGGGCACCGACGAGCACATGGCCGCCGAGAGGGCCAAAGGCCTGCCGGCCCTCATCGAACGGCTGCGCGGCGGGCCGCCGCCGGTGCCGTGGCGCCTCCCGGGACTGCGCACCCTCATGAACGGCCTCGAGTACTTCATCCACCACGAGGACGTCCGGCGCGCCAACGGGCTCGCACGGCGCACCGACCGCCCCGACCTCGACGCGCTCGCCTGGCGCATGTGCGGCTTCGCCGGGCGGCGGGCCGCCCGCCAGATCCGACCCCACAGCCTGGAACTGCGCCCGCCCGGCGGCGACCCCCGCCGGTTCGGCCCGCCCGGAGGCGCTGTGCTGCAAGGCGAACCAACCGAGCTGCTGCTGTACCTCAGCGGCCGCCGCGACGCCGCCCAGGTCCGCCTCACCGGCGACGCCGACGCCGTCGCCGCCCTCCGCGGCGCCGACACCGCGGTCTGAAACCGCGCCCCGGCCCGGCCGGCCCGCACACCGCCCGAGAAGGCCCGCACCGTTCAGCTCTCCCTCCTACCCCGAGCGGCGCAGCGGCGCTAGGCTGTGCCGCATGGTCGACATTCCCAAAGAGATCACGCACACCGGGCACCACCCGCGCATGGCCGTGGTGTGGTCGGTCCTGTCGGCCGAGATCGAGCGATTCGCCGCAGGCACCGGAGCGACCCTCCGCATCCTCGACGTCGGCGGCGGCTCCGGCGGATTCGCCGTCCCCCTCGCCGAACTCGGCCACGACGTCACCGTCGTCGAACCCAGCGCCAACGCGCTCGCCTCCCTCCGCCAGCGCGCCGCCGACGCGGACGTCACCGACCGCGTCCGCGCCGTGCAGGCCGACGCCGACGAACTCCCCGACGTCGCCGAACCCGGCACCGCCGACCTCGTGCTGTGCCACTCGGTCCTGGAGATGGTCGACTACCCGGACACCGCACTCGACGCGCTCGGCCGCGTCTGCGCGCCCGGCGGCGCGGTGAGCATCCTCGTCGCCAACCGCATCGCCGCCGTTCTCGGCAAAGCCCTCGCCGGCCACTTCCAGACCGCGCTCGACCTGCTCACGCACGTCGACGGCGTCATCGACGGCCGCGACACCATCAAGCGCCGCTTCGAGACCGCCACGCTCACCGCGCTCGTCGGCGGCTCCGGCCTCGTCACCGAGCAGGTCCACGGCGTCGGCGTCGTCAGCGACCTCCTCCCGGCCTCGGCCGCGAAGAGCGAGACCGGCACCGGCGAGGCCCTGCGCGAGTTCGAACTCGCCACCGCCTCACGGGTCCCCTTCCGGGACATGGCCACCCACATCCACCTGCTCGCCCGCAAACCCATGCGCTGAACGGCCCCGGGCGGACCCCGACGCGCGCGACCGGGCCGGACTCGTCGCCCTCGCCTACCGGTCGGGCCTCGACATCCCCGAAGCCCGAACCCGCGGCGAGACCACCGGGACGCCGAGCCCGTTTCCCCCGTGGTGTGGCCGAAACGACACGAAACCGGCTAGCCTCGGGCCATGCCTTCGAGCCCGTACCTCACGGCGATGCGGCCCGCCTACGGCACCGGCACACTCGCCGATGTCATGCCGACCGCCCTTGCGGCCCTTGGAATCCCCACCCGAGGTGTGAACCTGCGCAGCGCCGAGCTCGACGGCGTGCGCCGCATCGCCGTGCTCCTCCTCGACGGCTTCGGCTTCCACCTCCTCGGCCAGGCCGCCCAGGCCAGCGCCACCGTCGGCGCGATGCACCACGGCGAACTCGGCACCCTCACCCCGATCACCGCCACGGTGCCGTCCTCGACCCCGATCAGCCTCGCGTCCCTCGCGTGCGGGCTGCCGCCCGGCGAGCACGGCATCATCGGCTTCACCGTGCGCGTCCCCGACACGGGCGACCTGGTCACGCACATCCGCTGGGAAGGCGCCCCCGACCCCGAGACCTGGCAGCCCGAGCCGACCTGCTTCGAGCAGGCCGGCGCCGGAGGCGTGGTCTGCACGGTCGTCTCGAACGGGACGTTCCGCGACACCGGCCTGACCCGCGCGATCTACCGCGGCGCCGACTGGCTCCCCGCGATCGCCCCGCACGAGGTCGCCGAGGGGACCTTGGCGGCGCTGGCGCGCGGGGACCGGAGCCTCGTGTACGCGTACCTGCCGGACGTCGACACGGCAGGGCATTTCCACGGGATCGGCTCGCCCGAGTGGCTCGAGGCGGTGGCGGAGGTCGCCGAGGCGATCGACGGGATCCTCACCGGCCTGCCGAGGGACGCGGCGCTGCTGGTGACCGCCGACCACGGCATGGTGAACATCACCGACCGGCTGCACGTGGACCGGCGGCCCGACCTGACGCACGCGGTCGAGGCGGTCGCGGGCGACGGGCGGATGCGGTACCTGTACGCCGCGCCGGGCGCGATCGAGGACGTCCGGCAGGCGTGGACGGAGGCGGTCGCCGGTCGCGCCGAGGTGATCGGCAAGGACGAGGCGATCGACCGCGGCTGGTTCGGCCCGAAGGTCACCGAGTCGAGCCGGGAGCGCATCGGGGACCTGGTGGTGGTCTGCCGGGACACGTTCGCGATCGTGGGGGTCGAGGGCGAGCCTCCGCATGTGGCGAGGCTCATCGGCCACCACGGCGGCCTCACGGCCGCGGAGATGGCGGTCCCGCTCTGGAGCTACCGCAACGGCTGAGCGACGAGCGGGGAGTGGCCGCGCCCGGTGGTCGGGCGTGACCGCCGGGCGCCGAGCGCGGCGCGTAGGGCATGCCCCTTCCCACCCGCATCCGCCTCCGACCAACCGAAAACGACCACACTCCCACACGGGTCCGACATTCGGGCGTCAGCGCAGGTCATGGGCGTCAGATGGGCGCTGGGCGAGGGCTTCGCCGCTCGGTTGCGGGCGGTTGTCGGACCCTCTGGTTAGGCTTCGGAGGTGGCCAGCGATCTTCATCGGTTCATCGGTCCCGAGCTGTCCGATGACGGCCTCGGGATCATGCACGTCGACATGGACGCGTTCTTCGCGTCGGTGGAGATCGCGCGCGACCCGTCCCTGCGCGGCAAGCCCGTGATCGTCGCCGGGCTCGGCCCCCGCGGCGTCGTCGCCGCCGCCTCGTACGAGGCCCGCGAATACGGGGTGCACTCGGCCCTGCCGACCGCGATCGCGCGCCGCCGCTGCCCGCACGGCGTGTTCATGACGCCCACGACCTCGTACGGAGAGGTCTCGCGCGCGGTCATGGCGATCTTCCGCGAGTACACGCCGCACGTCCAGCCGATCTCGGTCGACGAGGCGTTCCTGGACGTCGCCGGAGCGCGACGCCTCATCGGCTCGCCCGCCGAGATCGCCCGCTCGATCCGCGCGCGCGTCCGCGCCGAGCACGGCATCACGTGCACGGTGGGCATCGCCTCCACGAAGTTCCTGTCGAAGCTCGCGAGCGAGGCCGCCAAGCCCGACGGACTCGGCGTCGTGCCCGCCGCCACCGAGCTCGAATTCCTGCACCGCCTGCCGATCCGCTCCGTGTGGGGCATCGGCGAGAAGACCGCCGAGAAGCTCACCCGGCTCGGCATGCGCACCGTCGGCGATCTGGCCCGTCTCGACCTCGACAGTCTCGCCTCCTCGGTCGGCACCGCCAGCGCCGAGCACCTGTACGCGCTCTCGCGGAACATCGACCCGCGGCCGGTGCGGCCCGAGCGGGTCGAGAAGTCGATCAGCAATGAGACGACGTTCGACCGCGACGCCCCCGACGGCGCGGTGTGGGGGCCGGTGCTGCTGGAGTTGTCGCGGAAGGTCGCTTCAAGGGCGCGCGCGGCGGGCTGGGCGGGCCGCGGCGTGACGGTGAAGATCCGCTTCGGTGACTTCCGGACGATCACACGTTCGAGGATGCTCGCCGCGCCCACCGATGTGGGTCGCGAGATTTATTCGGCTGCAAGAGAACTGGCGGACGCGGCGGCGACGGCGCCGGTGCGGCTCATCGGCGTGAAGCTCGATCACCTGGTCGAGGCGGCCGCCGTGGGCCGTCAGGTGGCGCTCGGCGAGCCCGAGCACGGCTGGCGCGACATCGAGACCGTGATCGACCGGGCGAGCGCGAAATTCGGCAAGGGCGCGGTCCGCTCGGCGGGCCGGCTGGAGCGCCGGGACTCGCGTGTAGACACCCCGGAATCGGGGAACCCCGGGCGTTGAGCGCCATTGCACCGAAGCGGCTCCGTCAGCTCGCGCATCCAGGCCAGAACGGACTGATTCAAGCACGAACTGCCTTCCGCCTCGGGCGAAAGCCTCGTAGACTTGGATGCAAGCAGTGGGGCCGCCGGCTTGGCGACGGCTCCGTGGAGCACTAACGCAGGAGGAGTGTCGTGCCGCTCTCCGATCACGAACAACGCCTGTTCGAGCAAATCGAGCAGTCCTTGTCCGAAGACCCGCAGTTCGCCTCTGCTGTGCGCGCCCACGACCCGGCGCACGTGACCCGGCGCAGGCTCATCCTGGCCGGGATCGTCACGGTCATCGGGATCGGCGTCGTCATCGGCTCCGTGATCGCAGGGGGCGACGTCGCCATGTTCGGCGCTCCGATCGGTGCGGTGCTCATGTTCGGCGGTCTGATCCTCGGCCTTTGGGCGCAGCGCCGCGGCACGAATGTCAAGCTCAAGGCGGTCGACGGCAAAGCCAGTCGGCCCGTCGGCGGCTCGAAGCCCCCCAAACCCGGTGGTTTCACCTCCCGGATGGAGGAGCGGTGGCGTCGCCGCCGAGACAACGGCGACATCTTCTAGTCGACATCTTGCGCTGCGGCACGACCGGCAGCGAGAAAACCGGCCCGGCGGGGGAGTTCCCCCGCCGGGCCGGTTCATGTTGTGCGCCTTCGGGTCTACTTGCCCCGCAGCATCGCGCGGCGGGCGCCCTTGCCGGCGTTGGCGCTGGTCGGGATCGGGCCCTTCGGGATGGCCATGCCGATGCCGAGCGCGTCGAGGCGCTTGGCGATGTGGTTGGCGTCCTTGGAGTCGATGTTCTTCGGCAGTTTCATGAGGCGCTTGCGGACCTCGGTGACCGAGAAGTCGTCGTTCGCGGTCTCGCCGACCAGGAACGTGTAGACCGGGGTGGAGCCGACGACGCGGGAGATGCGCTTCTTCTCCTGGCCGAGGAGCTTGCGGACCTTGCCGCCGCCCTCGCCGAGGAGGACCACGCCGGCCTTGCCGACCGCGCGGTGCACCATCTGCGTCTCCGACAGGGCCGCCACGCCGGGGGTGACCTGCCAGCCGCGGATGCCGTCGATGAGCGCGTACGCCGCACCGGGCTTGCCGACGGCCTCCTTGTTCACCACTTTGCTCGTGCGCATGTTGAGCACGATCAATCCGGCCAGGAGCGCCACGAACAGGGCGCTGACGTACCAGAGCAGCGAGAACTTCGCGAAGATGACCAGCGCGGTGATGATCACGAACGGCAGCAGGATCGCGACGGCCTCCAACGGCAGGAACAGCTTGTCCCGCTGGTGGGTGAACTTGATCGCCATCCCGATGGTCTTCAGGCGGGACCCGAACGTCTCTTTTTCCTGCTGCTTTGCCATGTCGTCAATTCTAGTGGGCGGTCGGAAGGATGAAGCGGGGGCTGCGACCGGATTCATCGACGGCCCGCCGGCGCCGCCGAACTCAGGCTGCGGCGCGCGCCTCGATCGCCTGCCGGTACAGCCGGCCGGCGCGGTACGAGGAGCGGACCAGGGGCCCGCTCATGACGCCCGCGAAGCCGATCTCCTCGGCTTCGGCGGTGAGCTCCACGAACTCCTCGGGCTTGACCCACCGGTCCACCGGGTGGTGGCGCTTGGTCGGCCGCAGGTACTGGGTGATGGTGATGAGCTCGCAGCCCGCGGCGTGCAGGTCCTCGAGCGCCTGGGAGATCTCCTCGCGGGTCTCGCCCATGCCGAGGATGAGGTTCGACTTGGTGACCAGGCCGGCCTCGCGGGCCTTCGTGATCACCTCGAGGGACCGCTCGTAGCGGAACGCGGGCCGGATGCGCTTGAAGATGCGCGGCACGGTCTCGACGTTGTGCGCGAGCACCTCCGGGCGGGAGTCGAAGACCTCGGCGAGCTGCTCGGGGACCGCGTTGAAGTCGGGGATGAGGAGCTCGACGCCGCAGCCGGGGACGGCCGCGTGGATCTGGCGGACGGTCTCGGCGTAGAGCCAGGCGCCGCCGTCGTCGAGGTCGTCACGGGCGACGCCGGTGATCGTGGCGTACTTCAGGCCCATCGTCTGCACCGATTCGGCGACGCGGCGCGGCTCGTCGCGGTCGAGCGCGTCGGGCTTGCCGGTGTCGATCTGGCAGAAGTCGCAGCGGCGGGTGCACTGGGAGCCGCCGATGAGGAACGTCGCCTCCCGGTCCTCCCAGCATTCGTAGATGTTGGGACAACCGGCTTCTTGGCAGACCGTGTGCAGGCCCTCGCTCTTGACGAGGCCCCGCAGTTCGGTGTATTCCGGGCCGGTCTTGGCCTTGACCTTGATCCAGGAGGGTTTCTTCTCGATCGGGGTCTGGGCGTTGCGCACTTCGAGGCGCAGCATCCGGCGTCCTTCAGGCTGTACGGAAGTCACCGGCCCAGCCTACGCCGCGCGGGCGCCGGACGGCAGGTGTCGCTCCGCACAGCCGCGGCTTCGAAGAAACGTAGGATGACGTTCCCGCTGCTCTAATGAGGGCGGGCCGTCGAGGCGGCGGAGCGGTCACGCGGCAAGCGAACAGGGGAGCAGCAGTGGAACTCATTCACCGGGGCAAGGTCCGCGACGTCTACGCCGACGGCGAGGACCTCGTCCTCGTCGCCTCCGACCGCGTGAGCGTCTACGACGTGCCGCTGCCGACGCCGATCCCCGGCAAGGGCAAGCTCCTGACCGCGCTGAGCCTGTGGTGGTTCGAGCAGCTCGCCGACATCGTGCCGGGCCACGTGATCTCCGCCGAGGACGTGCCCGCCGAGTTCGCGGGGCGCGCCATGCGCGTCAAGCGGCTCGAGGTGGTCAAGGTCGAAGCGGTCGTGCGCGGCTACCTCACCGGCTCCGGCCTCGCCGAGTACGAGAAGACCGGGTCGGTGTGCGGCGTCGCGCTCCCCGAGGGCCTCGTCGACGGTTCGCGCCTGCCCGAGCCGATCTACACCCCGACCTCGAAGGCGGACATCGGCGACCACGACCTGCCCATGACCTACGAGGAGACCGCCGAACTCCTCGGCGCCGACCTCGCCGCCCGCATCCGCGACCTCGCCCTCGAGCTCTACCGCCGCGGCGCGGCGATCGCCCTCGACAAGGGCATCATCATCGCCGACACGAAGTTCGAGTTCGGCATCGACGCCGAGGGCACCCTCCGCCTCGCCGACGAAGTGCTCACCTCCGACTCGTCCCGCTTCTGGGACGCCGCCGCCTGGAAGCCCGGCCAGACCCAGCCGTCGTTCGACAAGCAGTTCGTGCGCGACTGGGCCAAGTCCACCGGTTGGAAGCCCGACGACGCCGAAGCCCCCGAGATCCCGCAGGCGATCGTCGACGCCACGCTCGCCCGCTACATCGAGGCGTACGAGCTCCTCACCGGCCGCCGCTGGAAGTAGGCACTCAACGGGTCGCAGCGACCCGCGGCACCCACACGCGCACAACCCAACCGCCCTCGGGAGTCGGCCCCGCCTCGAAGCGGCCGCCGAGCAGCTCGGCCCGCTGCCGCAGCCCCAGCAAGCCGTGCCGCGAGCCCGGCAGCTCCAGCACCGGGCGCGCACTGGGCGCGTTCACGACGCTGACTTCCGCGCCGTCACTGGTGTCGACCACCGCGACCGCGACAGCCGCCCCCGGCGCGTGCTTGCGGGCGTTCGTGAGTGCTTCTTGCACGGTTCGGTACACCGCGCGCTGTCCGGCCGGATCGAGGTCGGCGATCCGTTCGAGGTGCAGCTCCGCTTCGATCCCGGAGCCCGCGACGAGCGCGCCCAGTTCCTCCAGCGTCGGCTGCGGGGTCAGCTCGGTCGCCCGGATCCCGGAGACCCGCAGCACCTGCACCATGTGCCGCAGCTCCTCCAGCGTCGTGACGCTCAGGCGCCGAATCGTCGAAGCGATCCGGCGGCCCTCATCGTCCCGTGACAGCACCTGCAACGCCCCCGCCTGCACCGCGATCAGGCTGACCTGGTGGGAGACCACGTCGTGCATCTCGCGTGCCAGTTGGGCGCGCTCGGCCGCCAGCGCCTGCTGGGTGAGCAGCAGCTGCTCGTGCTCGCGGGCCTCCTCGATCTCGGCGAGCCGGTCGGCCATGCCCCGCCGGGCCCGCTGGCTGTAGCCGAGGATGGTCGGCACCGCCGCCATCACCACGTAGTACAGGACCAGCCGCAGGAACGACTCGTACGGGTAGAGGTGCACTTGCAGCGCGTCCCACGCCGCCGCGAACGGTGTGACCCGCCACGAGCCGAAGAACAGGTGGTAGACCTGGGTCCCCTGGAGGACGAAGCAGGCCGCGAGCAGCGCCGTCGCGGTGAGCGGCGGCCACATGCGGCGGGACTGGCGGGCGATCGTGTACAGCGCGATCATCGACGCGACCTTCTCGAACACGAGGAATGCCGCCGGGAGGGTCGCCAGGAACACCGCGAACGGCCACCGCCTGCGCAGCACCAAGGCCAGGACCCCGACGCACGCGAGCGTCGCGACCGGCTGGTTGGAGAGGTCGATCACGAACGCCAGGTGGGCGATCGCGACGAGCATGACTCCCGCGTCCCACACCCACTGCGGGAGGCGCTCGGGCAGGCCGAACCTCGTCACCGTCCGGAGTCCTTGAGCAGACCGGCGTCGTGGGCCGTCAGCGCGGCCTGCACCCGGTTGGAGACCTGCAGTTTCGTGAGGATCGAGCTGACGTGGTCCTTGACGGTGCCCAGGCCGAGGAACAGCTCCGAGGAGATCTCGCCGTTCGACTTCCCCTCGGAGATGAGCAGCAGGATCTCCCGCTCCCGTTCGGTGAGTCGTTCGATCCGCGGGTTCGGCTTCGACTCCGCCGACCGGTCCAGGTATCCGGCGACGACGGCGCGCGTCACCTTCGCCGAGAGCACCGCGCCCTCGGTAGCCAGCGCCCGCACCTGGTAGGCCAGGTGCTCGGGTTCGGTGTCCTTGAGGAGGAAGCCCGCCGCGCCGAGTCGCAGCGCCTCGTACACGTACTCGTCGGTGTCGAAGGTGGTCAGTGCGGCCGTGACCGGCGGGTGCGACAGCTCCCGCAGCCGCTTGAGGATCGTGAGGCCGTCCATGTCGGGCATCCGGATGTCGAGCAGCATGACGTCCGGCCGCAGCGACAGCACCCGGTCCAGGGCGTCGGCCCCTGACACGGCGCCGACGACCTCGATGTCCTCTGCGGCACTGAGGATGTGGGTGAAACCTGATCGGATCAGCGCTTCGTCGTCGACGATCAGCACTCGGATCACGTGCGCCTCCCAGTGGCCTATTCGCTATATGAGTCCTCATCATCCCCAAGAGAGGCAACCCGTCGAAGGTCGGGTGCGATCCCCTCCACATGGCGGAGGAATCCACCCGACCTGCGGCGGGTGCATCGCAGACCTTCGGCTGCATCCGGACGAGTCCACCGGACGGATTCGCGGAGGGACCTTCATCGGGGCGGTTCCGGCGCTTCGCCGGAGGCGGACGCCCCCGCAGCGAAGGAGCCTGGAATTCCACCCGACCCCCGAACTGGAGGCACCATGTGCGGCTTCGCAGTCCGCGCCGGAGCGCGCACCGATCCCGAAGGCGACCGGTTCACCGCGGCCCTGGCGCGCCTCGACCACCGCGGCCCCGACGAGACGGCCGTCCTCACCTCGGGCGACCAGGTTCTCATGGGCTTCAAACGACTCGCGGTGATCGACGTCGAAGGCTCCCATCAGCCGATGCGCCGAGGCGACGGCGCCGACCCCGACCGCTACGCGATCGTCTTCAACGGCGAGATCTACAACTTCCTCGAACTGCGCGACGAGCTTGTGCGCGTCCACGGCGAGGTGTTCACCACCCGCGGCGACACCGAGGTCGTCCTCGCCGGCTATCGCCATTGGGGACCCGACCTCGTCCACCGCCTCCGAGGCATGTTCGCGTTCGTGATCCACGACCGCGCTGCGGACCTGCTCTTCGCCGCCCGCGACCCCTTCGGGATCAAACCCCTCTACTGGACGCAATGGGACGGTTCCACCTGGCTCGCCAGCGAGAAGAAGGCCCTCCCCGGCCTCGCCCACTCCGACCTGGTCGACCCCGACCAGGTAGCCCACTACGCGACCTTCCAGTACGCGCCCGAGCCGGCCACCCTCCACCGGCACGCCCACCGTCTCGAAGCCGGGCACTTCGCGATGTTCCGGCCCGGTGCGACCCCGCGCCCGCAGCGGTACTTCCAGCCGATGTTCCGGCCCGAGCCCGTGGCCGACGCGGACCGCCTCCACACCGAGATCCTCGCCGCCCTGCGGGATTCGGTGCGGATTCACATGCGCTCGGACGTGCCGGTCGGCGCACTCCTGTCCAGCGGCATCGACTCGACCGCCGTCGTCGCCCTGGCCCGCGAGGTCAACCCCGGGCTCGTGACGTTCACCGCGCAGTTCACCGACCCGGGCCTGTACGACGAGCTGTCGGTCGCCGCCGCCTCCGCCGCGGCCCTCGGTGTGCGCTCGATCCCCGCGCCCGTCTCGGTCGAGGACGTCATCGCGGCACTGCCGAAGATCGTGTGGCATCTGGACGACCCGGTCGCCGACCCGGCCCTGGTCCCGCTCTACTTCGTGGCGAAGAAGGCCGCCGAGCACGTCACCGTCGCGCTCGGCGGGGAAGGAGCCGACGAGCTCTTCGGCGGGTACACGATCTACCGCGAACCGCATTCGCTCAAGCGCCTCGAGGCCCTGCCCGACCCCGCCAAGGGCCTGCTGCGCAAGGCTTCTGCGGCCCTCCCAGAGGGCGTCAAGGGCAAGAGCTTCCTCGAGCGCGGCACCGCCGAACTGCGCGAGCGGTTCGTAGGCAACGCGAAGGTCTTCACCGGCGAGGACAAACGGCGGCTCCTGCGCCGCGAAGGCCCACCGCACCGCGCCGTCACCGACCCGATCTGGGACGAGTCGGAGCACCTCGACCCGACCACGCGCATGCAGCACTTGGACCTCTCCACCTGGATGAAGGGCGACATCCTTGTCAAGGCCGACCGGATGTCCATGGCGCACAGCCTGGAGCTGCGCGTGCCGTTCCTCGACCGCGTCGTGTGGGAGACCGCCTCACGCGTCCCCGTCGAGCACCGGCTGCAGGGCCGCCAGACCAAGACCGCGCTGCGCCGGGCCGTCGCGAGCCTCGTCCCGCCAGGCATCGTCGAACGGCCGAAGCTCGGCTTCCCGACCCCCCACCGGCAGTGGCTGGCCGGACCCATGTTCGAGTGGGCCGACCACGTGATGGCCGCGAGCGGATGCGGGCACCTGCTCGACCTCGACGTCGCGCGCGGCCTCCTGCGCGCGCACCGCTCCGGGGAAGCCGACAACGCCCGCAAGATCTGGGCGGTCATGGTCTTCTGCCTCTGGTACGACCAGCTCGACCGGCCGCCGCTCGGCTGGGACGACGCGCGCCCGCCGCGCCGGTCCGCGACCGGCGTTCAGGGTCTCGCGCCGGTCGTGTGACGCCGGAGTGCGGACCGCTCTCGCGAGCGGCCCGCACCGCCACCATCACCTTCAGGCTTCGAACAGCCCCTGGCCGACGTAGCCGCCCTCGGGCGCGCCCGGCGGGAGCACGAAGACCGCGCTGCCTTCGGCGGTGACGAACTCGTTCAACCGGTCCGAGGCCGCCATCTTCTCCTGCGTGTCGATGAACACCTGCGGATCCGCCTGGAACGACGCGAACAGCAGCCCCGCGTCATAGGGGTGCTCGGCGTGCATGTGGCCGTCCAGGTGCCCGTCGGTCGCCGCGTCCGAGCTCACCTCGCCCTGCGTCAGGAACCCGTAGTCGTAGTTGTAGCCGCGCCGCACCATCGCCGCATCGTGCACGACGGCCACATGCGAATCCGCCGGGACCGCTTGCAGCCCTGCACTGTCGAGCACCGCGAAGTCGGGGTGGTCGAACTCGCCGCCGCCGCTCAGCGGCGCACCCGAGTCCCGCTCGCGCCCGAACGTCAGGTTCTGGTCCTCGGCGGTGAGCATCGACCAGTCCGGCAGCCGCATCCGGATCTTGCGGAACACCAGGTACGTGCCGCCCTCGAACCACGACGGCTCCGAATCGACCGCCCACACCCGCTCGTCGAACAGCTCGGACCCGGCCTCCGGGTTCGCGCTGCCGTCCTTGAAACCCATGAGGTTCCGCGGCGTCCCGCCGTCGGGCGCCGACGAGAACCCGTGCTGCATCCACAGCAGCCGCCCGGCCGCGACGGCCCGTTTGCGCAGCTCCAGGAACGCGTTGCTCACCACCTGCCGGTCGTCACCGCAGATCTGCAGCAGCAGGTCCCCGCCCGACCAGGCCGGATTCAACTTGTCGCCGTCGAACTCGGGCAGCTCGACGAGCTTCGACGGCCGCACGGCCTCCAGACCGGCCTTCGCGAACGCGGCCGGGCCGATCCCGAACGTCACGGTGAGCCGCGCCGGGTCGAGCCCCGCGGCGACGGCCTCGGCGTCGAACTGGTCGTCACCGTCGATCGGCGCCTTCGGCGGCGCCTCACCGGCCGCGAGCGCCGCGGCGACCGCCGACCACTCCTTGAGCAGCGCTTGCAGATTCGCCGCGACCGCGGCCGCATCGAGCGCCGCGCCCGTCCCCAGCTCGGTCTCGGCGAGGTCGAACGCCGCGAACAGCGCGTGCCGCTGCGCCGGCGTCTCGATCCCCGCCTGCCTCGCACCGTAGAACGGCTCCACGCCGGTCGAGTGGTCGTGCCCGGCCTCGCCGCCGTCCTCATGCTCGTGGTTCTCCCCGATCGCGGCGCCCACACCCGCGCCCGCGGCGACCGTGACGGTGGCCGCCGCCAGCGCCGTCCGCCTCGAGACGACCACCTCGCCGTGCTCGTTCTCCATGGGCGGCTTGCGGAACCGCGACCACCACCCGACGAGCACGTCGATCACGACGAATATCGCCAGCGAGATCCCCAGCAGCGGAAGGAACCACCCGACACCGGCCGCGACCACCGCGATCGCCGCGACGAGCGGCCACGGCAGCCGCCGCAGCGCACCGCGCCGATACGGCCGGCCCACCAGCGCGCCCCTCGGACGGCGCTGCCACCACATCCGGTAGCCCCACACGATCATGCAGACCAAAGCGACCATCACCGCCGCGAGCAGCAGCTGGTTCGCCAGACCGAACAGCAGGCCCATGTGCGCGGCGATGGCGACGTTCGTCACCCGCGCCATGAACGGCCAGTCCGCGAACCGCAGCTCCTCGGCCACCTCCGGTGCGCCCGAGCCGGTGTCGACGACCATCTGGTCCTGCTCCAGCGGCAGCGCCCGGTGCGTCTCGGCCACCAGGTACTGCGTGCCCGACCCGGTCGGGAGCGTGATCTGCAAGGGGCCGTTCATGTCCGCCTCGCGCGCGGTCGTGTACACGCTGTCGAGCAGCGCCACCGCGAACGACGAGACGCCCTCCGCGCCCGCGTGGTGGTGCTCGGCATGGTCGCCGCCGCTCGCGTCCGAGTCGACGGCGACCGACGGCGTGGTCCAACTCAGGGCCTCGCGGAGCTCCGAGACGTGCTCGCCCGCGTACCGCGACCAGGTCAGGCCCGTCGCCGACAGGAACAGCAGGACCGCGCACAGCCATAGCCCCACCGGCCCGTGCCAGGCGAGCGTGCGGGAGCGACCGGTGCCGGCCGGTTCGGGACGGACCAGGCCAGCCCGGCGGCGCTCACGAGCCGGAGATCGGCTCGAGCGGCGCCTTCGGGTGATCCACAGGACCAGCCCGCCGAGCGCCACCACCCACAGCCAGCTCGCCGCGAGCTCGCTGTACAGGCGGCCCGCTTCACCGAGATGCAGACTCCGGTGCAGCGTCGAGATCCACTCGCGCAGCGGCCCGGCCTGCGAGGACCCGTACGTCGTCGAATCGCCGAGCAGCGCACCGGTGTACGGGTCGACGTAGACCGCGGCGATCGCGCCTGATTCGCGGGCCACGCCGTCGTCGACCAGCACCACCGTCGAGGCGTCGTCCTCCGCGGCGGGCCGCACCGCCGTCACGGTCCAATCCGGGTGCGCGGCGGTGACGGCATTGACCTGGTCGGCCAGGCGCAGGCGCCCGTCACCGACGTCGACCGTGCGAAGGTCCGCGTAGAGGGCGTCCTCCACTGGGTAGGACAGCGCGTAGGCCAGCCCGGACACGGCCGAGACCAGCAGGAACGGGGCGATGAGTATGCCGGCGTAGAAATGCAGCCGGAGCAGCAGCTGCCTGAGGGCAGCCGGAATCCTTGAATTGTCTGACATCATTCGCTTTCTGAGCGGCCCGGGAGCGCGCGGCAGCGGAGCCGAACCGGGATCCGGGCAGGAGTCAGCGCCGAAGGCGCTGGGGGACAAAGAGACTCAGGAGAAAGCGAACAGCGGTGGCCCGCGGCGGGAGATCGGGGCGCGCACCGCCGGAACCGGACGCGGCGTCTGCGTCCGCAGTGTGAACCGGCGCGGCCGGATCATCACGGGCGCGCCCGCACCGAGCACGCGGATCACCCGCGCGAAGAACAGCGTCACGACGTCGAGCAGCCTCGCGAGCGCGGCATCGCCGCGCGCGAGCCACGACGCCTGCGCCAGCGCTGCGGCGACGTGCACCAGCCACATGCTCAGGCCCGCGCCGTGCGCGTGGCCCGCCGCGGCGGCGGCGCCGAGCTCGAAGCACTCGTGCAGCCCGTACTGCGCCACGAGACACAGTGGAGCGAGTGTGAGGAAGCCGCGCTGGCGCCCGCCGATGCCGTACGCGGCGGCGAAGAGCACGCTGACGGCGGCCGCGAACTGGAGCGGACCGGGGGCGTTCCCGCCGCTCCAGAGGTGCAGCAGGAGCGAAGCGGACCCCGAGACCGCGGCGAACACGGCGGCCCGCAGCAGTCGGAACGGAGTCTCCCTCACTTGCACGCGCGTATTGTGCCACGCCGCCCGAAAAGGCGGAACCCCCGCGTCGGCAAAGCGACGCGGGGGTGTCGGGTGTTCGTCAGGCCCGTTTGCGGCCGTAGGTGAGGCGTCGGAGGAGGACCTCGAAGGGGCCGCGCTTTCCGGCCTTGTCGAGCGCGACCGCGACGGCGACGGTGACCAGCCAGGTCCCGAACGCGACGCCGAACGCCGCGAGGTAGCCCATGTCCTCGCCGAGGCCGAAGCCCCAGGCGGTGAGCAGCGGGGCCATGATGATCGACTGCAGCAGGTAGCTCGTGAGCGAACGCTCGCCGACCGCGGCGAGGGCCCCGGGCACGCCCCGGCGGCCGAAGCCGCGCAGCTTGTGCGCGAGGAGCGCGAAGCCGCAGATGTAGCCGATCCCGGCGTACAGGCCGCCGAGGAGCGTCAGGTACACCGAGGCGATCCAGACGCCGTTCGACGGCTCCCAGGCACCGAGTGCGATGAGCGCCACGGGAAGCGAACTGAGGACGTTCACGATCATGCCGGTGATGAAGACCTTCTTCAGCTGCGGCAGATGCGATTCGGGGTGCTCGATCCAGCCGGCGCGGTGGAGCATCATGCCCGCGATGATCAGCGGGAAGAACGAGCCGGTGAGCACGATCGCGATCGTGCCGGCCGGCGAGGCGATCGCGCCCATGACGATCTGGCCGACGTACGGCGGCAGGCCGTCGCTCCCGGGCGGCGTTCCGGCGGCGGTGTAGAAGAACGCCATGATCGGGTTGCCGATGAGGACCACGTAGGCGAGGGAGCCCCAGAGCCACTTCTTGAGCGACTTGTCGGAGAGGCTCACGAAGAACAGGGCGATGAGCCCCATGGCGCCGTACGGGGCGAGGATGTCGCCGAAGAACAGGAACGTGGCGTGCAGGAAGCCGAACGCGATGAGCCACCAGGAGCGGCGGCGCAGGATCTTGCGGACGCCCTTGGCCTCCATGCCGCGCGCGAACATGCGCGAGGCCATGATGGCGATGCCGAAGCCGTAGAGGACCGCGAACATCGGGCGGGAGCGCTCGGCGATGAGGAGCTGCTCCACGAAGTAGGCGATGTGGTCGGCGGTCGATTGGCCGGTGTTGTGGTTGTACTTGTCGAGTCCCATGCCCCACAGGTGGATCGGGACGTTCGCCAGGGCGATGAACAGGAGCATGAACCCGCGCGCGATGTCGGGCGCGAGGGATCGCTCGGCCTTGGTGATCGACGCGAGCGGGCCGGGTGGGCCGGTGGTGGCGAGCGGGGTGGCGGTGGACACGACGAGCTCCTCTGTGGTCTTAACGGGCTTACTGTGGTTTCCGGCTTCAGTGTAAGGAAATCGCGGGCACCTCACGGGTACGCAGACCCCGCCTTCGACGGTAGTGCCGGCCACCCTCGGATGCTCCCGCCTGCGGTACCGACCTGTCTCATCCTGAGGAAGGATCAGGTTCGGAAGATGTCGTACCCCGGGAGTATTTCTGCGCCAACCGCGAAGTCACGGCTCGCAGGCTTCGCCGAGGCCGGGTCCCCCTGCTGTCCGTTTGGTGATAGACCGCAGCGGCGCTCCGAGACGCCGTAGGGCCCAGCCGCGAATGCGGCTGGGCCCTACGATGTTCTTGTGTCGCTTACGCCTTCGTGAACAGGAGCGCCGCGTTGTGGCCGCCGAAGCCGAAGGCCGTGTTGAGCGCGGCGTTCAGGTCGACCTTGCGGGCCTCGTTCGCCGCCACGTCCAGGTCCAGGCCCGGGTCGGGGTTCTCGAGGTTGATCGTCGGAGGGATGACCCCGTCGACGATCGCCATGATCGCCGCGATCGACTCGACCGCGCCCGCCCCGCCGAGCAGGTGCCCGGTCATGGACTTGGTGCCGGTGAGCACGACGTGGTCGCCCACGACGCGCTTGATGCCCTTGACCTCCGCCATGTCGCCGACCGGAGTGGACGTCGCGTGGGCGTTGACGTGGCCGATCTCCTTCGGGTCGATCCCTGCCTGCTTGATCGCGGCCGCCATCGCCCGACCGCCGCCCCGGCACTCCGGGTCGGGCTGGACGATGTCGTAACCGTCGGAGGTCAGGCCGGAGCCCGCCACGACGGCGTAGATCCGCGCCCCGCGGGCCTCCGCGTGGTCGCGGCGCTCGAGGATGAGCGCGCCCGAGCCTTCGCCCATGACGAACCCGTCGCGGTCGCGGTCCCAGGGCCGGGAAGCGTGCGTCGGGTCGTCGTTGCGGGTCGACATGGCCTTCATCGAGGAGAATCCGGCCATCGGCAGGCCGCCGATGACCGCCTCCGCGCCGCCCGCCACGACCACGTCGGCACGGCCGACGCGGATCATGTCGGCGGCCCACGAGATCGCCTCGGCCGAGGTGGCGCACGCGCTGGTGGGGGCGTGCACGCCGGCCTGGGCGCCGAATTCCAGACCGACCACGGCGGCGGGGCCGTTGGGCATGAGCATGGGCACGGTGAACGGAGAGACCTTGCGGGCGCCGCTCTGCTCAAGGATGTCGTCCTGAGCGAGCAGCGTCAGCGCACCGCCGATGCCGGAACCGAAGACGACGCCCAGGCGTTCCTTGTCGAGGTCGTCGCTCAGCCCCGCGTCGTCCCACGCCTGCTGAGCCGCGACGAGCGCGATCTGCTCGGAGCGGTCGAGACGGCGCAGCCGGACCCGAGGCAGGACCTCGGAGGGCTCCACCGCCAGCTCGGCGGCGATACGGCAGGGGAGTTCCTGTGCCCATTCGTGCTCGAGCAGGTGGACACCCGACCGTCCGGCCACGAGTGCCTCCCAGGTCGACGCCACATCCCCCCCGAGAGGGGTGGTGGCGCCGAGTCCGGTAACGACTACCTCAGTCACATTTAGCCCTTTTCGATGTAGTTGACGGCGTCGCCGACGGTCTTGAGGTTGGCGACCTCGTCGTCGGGGATCTTCACGCCGAACTTCTCTTCAGCGGCGACGACGACCTCGACCATGGCGAGCGAGTCGACGTCCAGGTCGTCGGTGAACGACTTGGCGTCGGCGACATCGTCGGGGTTGACACCCGCGACCTCTTCGAGAATGTCGGACAGGCCTTCGCGGATCTCGTCACGAGACAGAGCCATGAGTTATTTCCTCTCGATAATTACGGGCAGCGGATGACTTGCCCGGCGTAGGTGAGTCCGCCGCCGAATCCGAACAGGAGGATCGGGGCGCCGGAGGCCACCTTGCCACTTTGTACCAACTTCGACAGCGCCAGCGGCACCGATGCCGCGGACGTGTTGCCGGAGTAGACGATGTCCTCGGCGATGACGCAGTCGTCGCTGAAGTCGAGGCGCTTGGCGATGCCCTGGATGATCCGCAGGTTCGCCTGGTGCGGCACGAAGGCCGCGAGCTCGTTGATCTTGAGGCCCGCCCTGTCGGCGACCTGCTCGATGAGCGGCGCCAGCTGGGTGGTCGCCCAGCGGAACACGGTCTGGCCGGCCTGCTTGATGAACGGCACGTCCTCCTCGATGCGGATGACGTCGCTCATCGACGGCTCGGAGCCCCACACGACCGGGCTGATGGCCAGCTCCGGGTCGTCGGTGCCCTCGACCACGACCGCGCCCGCGCCGTCGCCGAAGAGGACGCACGAGGTGCGGTCCTCCCAGTCGGTGACGGCGGTGAGCTTCTCGGCCCCGATCACGATGGCGCGCTTGGCACTGCCGACCCTGATCGCCATGTCCGCCTGGGCCAGCGCGTACTCGAAGCCGGAGCAGGCGGTGTTGACGTCGATGGCCGCCGGCACGCTGAGCCCGAGGGCTTCGGCGACGCGGCAGGCGGTGTTGGGGCAGGTGTCCTTGGCGGAGACCGTCGCGACGATGACCATGTCGATGTCACCGGGGCCGTACCCGGAGTTCTCGAGGGCCTGCCGGGCGGCGTGGACGGCCATGTCGGCCACCTTCTCGTCGTCGGCGGCGATGCGGCGTTCCTTGATGCCGACACGGGAGACGATCCACTCGTCGTTGGTGTCGACGATCTTGGAGAGGTCCTCGTTGGTGAGGATCTTCTCCGGCTGGTAGTGGCCGACGCTGACGACACGCGATCCGTTGACGCTCACTCGACTCCTTCATTCGCTGCGAGTCCGGCGGCAGCGGCCAGGTCCTCGGGGGTGTTCACGTTGACACGGTCGACGCCCTTGAGTGCCCGCTTGGCCAGTCCGGTGAGCGTCCCTGCGGGCGGCAGCTCGATGACCGCCGTGACGCCCTGTTCTCCAAGCGTACTCATGCAGGCGTCCCACCTGACCGGTGACGTGACCTGAGCCACGATCTGCTGCAAGGCGGTCTTGCCGGAGGTCACGGCCCTGCCGTCGCGGTTGGACAGGAGCGTCCGCACCGGGTCGGCGGTGGCGATCTCGGCGGCGACGGCTTCGAGCGCCTCCTGCGCGGGCGCCATGTGCGGCGTGTGGAACGCGCCGGCGACCTTGAGGGGGATGATCCGGGCCTTTTCGGGCGGGCTCTGGGTGAGCTTCTCGATGGCGGCCACGGGGCCCGCGGCGACGATCTGACCGGCGCCGTTGCGGTTCGCCGGCCAGGCGCCCGCCGCTTCGATCGCGGCGAGGACCTCGTCCTCGATCCCGCCGAGCACGGCGGCCATCGTGGTCGGCTCGATGTTGCAGGCGGCGGCCATCTCGCGGCCGCGCACGGCGGCGAGGCGGACGGCGGCCTCGGGGGTCAGGACCCCGGCGATGGCGAGCGCGGTGAGTTCCCCGACGGAGTGCCCGGCGACGACCAGGTCCGCTTCGGCGAGGTCGCCGGTGAGCAGCCGCTCGGCGGCCAGCAGTCCGGCGGCCACGAGCAGCGGCTGGGTATTGGCGGTGTCGGTGATCTCGTCCTGCTCGGCGGTCGTGCCGAGGCGGACGAGGTCGAGGTCGATGATCTCGGACCACTCGCGGAGGCGGGCCTCGGCGGAGGGGTCTTCGATCCACGGCGTCAGGAACCCGGGCTTCTGCGAGCCCTGCCCGGGAGCGAGAATGGCAAGCACACTAAGACTTTCGCATCGACAACAGGTCATACGGGAGCAGTCGGAGGACTGAAAGCCCGTTCGGTTCTTGTATGGAATCTACAACACTCGTTGTCAACTGCGAGAACGCCGGGTGCTCGAAGCGTTCTCGAGGCGTCCTATGGTCAACCCCACACGGAGGACGAAGGCCTCATGCGGTTCGGTGGGGGAGAAACCGGTCACCTCTTGGATGCGGCGGAGACGGTACCGGACCGTGTTGGGGTGGACGTACAGCTCGCGCGCGGTCCCCTCGAGGACGCCGCCGGAGGCGATGAACGCGTCCATGGTCTCCAGCAGCTCGCCGCCCGCGCGGCGCAGCGTCATGTAGACGTTCTCGCGCAGGACCCGGCGGGCCTCCTCGTCCCCGGCGATGGCCCGCTCGGGGAGGAGCTGGGTCGCGGTGACGGGCCGGGGCGCGTCGGGCCAGGCCGGTGCGGCCCGGTGCCCGGCGACGGCGGCGAGCGCCGACGTGGACGCGTCCGCGAGGCCGTTCACGGTGGGGCCCACCACGACGGGTCCGTCGCCGAACTGGCCGGTGAGCTTCTCTACGATCTCGACGGGATCTTTGACGCCGCCGAGGAGGAGCACGAGGCGGGCGCCGTGGACGCCCGCGAGGATGTCGAGCCCGAGCCGCCTGGCGGCGCGCTGGACCGAGTGGAGCACGAGCGTGGCCTCGCCGCCGGGAGTGGCACCGCAGACGACGGTGATCGTCTGCGTCTCGGACCAGCCGAGGGCCGCGGCGCGGCTGATGAGCTCGTCGGAGTTGTCGCCGCGCAAGAGCGCGTCGACGAGCATCGCCTGGAGGCGCGCGTCCCAGGCGCCGCGGGTCTCGGCGGCACGGGCGTACACGCGTGCGGAGGCGAAGGCGATCTCGCGGCTGAAACGCAGCACCGATTCGCGCAGCTGGTCCGTCTCGCCTTCGGCGGCGAGCGCGGGCACCTGCTCCTCGACCACGTCGATGACGACCTGGATGAGGGCGACCGTGTGCTGGAGGCTGATGGCGCGGGCGAGCTCGACGGGGGCGGCCTCGAAGACCATGTCGGAGGTGCCGAGGTCCTCACCGCCGTTGCGCAGCCATTCCAGGAACTGCCGCACCCCGGCTTGGGCCACCAGGGTGACCATCGAGCGTTGCTCGGCGGGCAGGTCGCGGAACCAGGGCAGGCGTTCGTCCATCCGGGTGAGGGACTGCGTCGTCAGCGCCGACGAGGAGCGTTCGATGTTCTGAATGGTCGTGGCCAGATCCATGCCCTATAGCCTGCCAGACGTGGCGCGCGCCGCGCATGGCCGTCTGTCGGAATAGCTCGGCCGCCACTACTGTTGCGCGGAAGAGCACGACTGAAGCCACGACAAGAGAGGCGGCCACATGGCCACGGTTGCACTGACCAAGGACAACTTCGAGGAGACCGTCACCGGCAACGGCATCGTGCTGGTGGACTGGTGGGCCGACTGGTGCGGCCCGTGCAAGATGTTCGCTCCGACGTTCGAGGCGTCGAGCGAGAAGCACCCTGACGTCGTCTTCGGGAAGATCGACACCGAGGACCAGCCGGAGCTCTCGGGCGAGGCCGGGATCCAGTCGATCCCGACGCTCATGGCCTTCCGCGACGGCATCCTCCTCTACAGCCAGCCCGGCGCGCTCCCGCCGGCCGCGCTCGAGGAGATCATCGGCAAGGTCAAGGAGCTCGACATGGACGCCGTGCGCGCCGAGATCGAGAAGGAAGAGGCCGAAGGCCACGACCACGCTCACGAGGGCCACAGCCACTAGGTACGGGCACGCGATAGGGCGGGGGGGGGGGGGCGGCGCCGCCGCGGCCCCCCCCCCCCAGGACGGGGGCCCCCGCCCCCCGCCACTGCGCCGGGCCCCGCGTGGGGGGGGGCCCGCTCGAAGGGCCCGCGCCCCCGCCCTATCGCGTACTAGGAGCCGCCGGCCCCCGCCGCCCGGCGCCGGCCGCCCAGCCGCGCCTGCGGCAGGCCGCCCGCCAGCTCGCGGAACGCCCCGACGGCGTCGGACTCCTCGATGGTGGTGAGCTGATCGCTCGTCAGGGTCGACGGGGACGGCTCGTGGGGCTCGTTGTGGGCCTCGATCAGCCGCAGGTCGCGGCGGGCCGCGGCCTTGCGGCACACCTCGCGGGCGAAGCGGGCGTTGCCGAGCGGGTCGATCGCGCCGGAGGCGACCACCGTCTCCAGCAGCTCCAGCAGCGCCTCCGCAGCCTCGCGCGAGAGCCGCTCCCCGTCGGCGTCGAGGACCAGGTGGGCGATCTCGAGGAGCTCCGGCGCCGAATACGAAGGGAACTCGACCACCGTGGGGAAGCGCGAGCGCAGACCCGGGTTCGTGCCGAGCAGCTGGTGGATCTCGTCGGGGTAGCCCGCGAGGACGATGACGAGTTCGTCGCGGCGGTTCTCGGCGGCCGTGAGGATCTCCTGCAGCGCTTCGTCGCCGAACGCGTCGCCGCCTTGGATCCCCTCCTGCGCGAGCGAGTACGCCTCGTCGATGAACAGGACGCCGCCCACGGCCTCCTCGATCTTCTCCCGCGTCTTCTGCGCGGTGTGCCCGAGGTGCTGGCCGACCAGGTCGCCGCGCTGGGTCTCCACGACCTTGCCGTGCTCGAGCAGGCCGAGCCCGGCGAGCAGCTCGCCGACGATGCGGGCCACGGTCGTCTTGCCGGTGCCGGGCGGGCCGGTGAACACGAAGTGCTGCGGCCGGCTCGCCGCCCGCAAACCCCGCTCCTTCTTCAGGGCCGCCATCCGGTACTGCGCCTCGAGCATGTTGATCTGCTGTTTGACCGGTTCGAGCCCGATCATCTCGTCGAGCCTGCGTGCGGCCCGCCGGAGGTGGGCCTCCTGGTCGTTCCCCGTCCACTCGGGGGCGATGTCGGGGTCCTCGTCCCGGACCATGTTGAGCTGGACCTTCACCTGCGCCGTGTTCGCCCGCGAGGCGAGCGCCTGCTCGGCGAAGCCCTCGGCGTCGGGGGCGAGCCGGTAGGCGCGCTGGTAGGCCTGCGCGGCCTCCTCGGTCCGGCCGAGGCCTTGCAGCGCGTGGCCCCGGACGAAGACCGTGTACGCCTCGAAGTACGGGTTCTCCGTGGCGTGCGCGAGGCCGTCGAGGACTTTCAGTGCCTCGTGGTAGGTCTGCAGATGCACCAGCGACGATCCGATGTAGAGCTGCGCCTCGTCGCCCATCGGGCCGTCCCCGATCTCGCGCGCCTCGGTGAGCACCCGCTCCCAGTCCTCCTGCTCGAACGCGCAGCGCGTCAGGAGGAACCGGGTCGTGTCGTCCTGCGGGTCGACCGCCTCCAGTTCGCGGCGGGCCCGCTCGAACTCGCGCTGCTCGATCAGCCGCGCCATCTGCGCGAGCCAGGCCTCCCACGGGTTCTCCAGCGAGTATCCGACGAACGACCCGAGCAGGAACGAGGACTGCAGCCGGATGCCCGTCTCCTCCCGGAGCCGCCCGGTGTACTGGTGATACTCCACCATCCGCTGCAGCGCCTCGCCCTGGCGCTCCCCGCAGGCGTGGAGCCCGAGCCACGCGTCGAAGGCCCGCGGGTCGTAGTCCAAGAGGTGCTCGAAGCAGTCCGCGGCCCGAACCAGGTCCTCGTCGCCGAGGAGTTCGACGCCGCGGACGAAGACGTCGGCGAGGGATTCGGAAGGGGTGTCGAAGGACATGTCGGCTCCGTACGGCGAGGGTGCGGCGAAGCCCTCAGCGTAGCCGCGCGCGTCCACCGGCCGGAGCGGACGAAACAGGCCGGGAAGCGGATGCTTCCCGGCCCGTTTCGTTGTGGCGCTTTACGAATCGCCGCCCGCTTCGCCGGCTTCGGCGGCGGTCGGGTCGGTGATCTGGTACTTGGCGGCCGCCTGGGCTGCCAGCTCCGGCTTGACCTCGCCGCGGGCGGCGAGCTGCTGGAGGGCTGCCACGGTGATCGACTCGCCGTCGACGTTGAAGTGGCGGCGCAGGGCCCCGCGGGTGTCGGAGTGGCCGAAGCCGTCCGTGCCCAGCGAGGTGTAGTCGCCCGGCACCCAGCGGCTGATGAGGTCCGGCACGGCCCGCATGTAGTCGCTGACGGCGATGAACGGGCCCTCGGCGCTCGAGAGCTTCGAGGTCACGTACGGGATCCGCTTCTCGGCCTCCGGGTGGCGGAGGTTGTGGCGGTCCGCGTCGATGCCGTCGCGGCTCAGCTCGGTCCACGAGGTGACCGACCAGACGTCGGCGGCCACGTCCCAGTCGGCGGCGAGCAGATCAGCGGCCTTCATGGCCCAGGCCATGCCCGAACCCGAGGTCAGCAGCTGTACTCGGGGGCCGGAGCCCTCCGCGGACCGGACCTTGTGGATGCCCCTGAGGATGCCCTCGACGTCCACGTTCTCGGGCTCGGCGGGCTGCACGATCGGCTCGTTGTAGACGGTCATGTAGTAGAAGACGTGCTCGCCCTCGCCGTACATGCGGCGCAGGCCGTCCTGGACGATGTGCCCGATCTCGTAGCCGTACGCCGGGTCGTAGGACACGACCGCCGGGTTGGTGTGCGCGAGGAGCAGCGAATGGCCGTCCTCGTGCTGCAGGCCCTCGCCGTTGAGCGTGGTGCGGCCGGCGGTGGCGCCGATGAGGAAGCCGTTGGCGAGCTGGTCCGTGGCGGCCCAGATCGAGTCGGCCGTCCGCTGGAACCCGAACATCGAGTAGAAGATGTAGAACGGGATCATCGGCTCGCCGAGCGTGTCGCTCGCGGTGCCCGCGGCGGTGAACGCGGCCATCGAACCGGCCTCGTTGATGCCCACGTGCATGAGCTGGCCCTGCGCGGACTCCTTGTAGGAGAGGAACAGGTCGCGGTCCACCGACAGGTACTGCTGGCCGTGCGTCGACCAGATCTTCGCAGTCGGGAACATCGCGTCCATGCCGAACGTGCGCGCCTCGTCGGGGATGATCGGCACCCAGCGCTTGCCGGTCTCCTTGTCCCGCATGAGGTCCTTGAGCAGGCGGACGAGCGCCATGGTCGTGGCGGCCTTCTGCTTGCCCGAACCGCGGCGGGTCGACTTGTACGCCTCCTCGCCGGGCAGGCTCAGCGGGATGACCGTGTTGCGGCGCTTGGGGATCGAACCGCCGAGGGCGGCGCGGCGGGCGCGCAGGTACTCATCCTCGGCCGAACCGGCCTCGGGCTTGATGTACGGCGGCAGGTACGGGCTGGCCTCGAGCTGCGCGTCGGTGACGGGCATGTCGAGGGCGTCGCGGAAGCCCTTGAGGTCGTCGAGCGAGAGCTTCTTCATCTGGTGGGTCGCGTTGCGGCCCTCGAAGGTCGAGCCCAGCTTGTAGCCCTTGACGGTGTGCGCGAGGATCACCGTCGGCTGGCCCTCGTGGTCCATCGCGGCCTTGTACGCGGCGTAGATCTTGCGGTCGTCGTGGCCGCCGCGGCGCAGGTTCCAGATGTCGTCGTCCGACAGGGGCTGCGCGAGCGCCTTGGTGCGCGTGTCGCGGCCGAAGAAGTGCTCGCGGATGAACGCGCCCGACTCGGCCTTGAACGTCTGGAAGTCGCCGTCGGGGGTGGTGTTCATGAGGTTCACCAGCGCGCCGTCGGCGTCGGCGGCGAGCAGCGGGTCCCACTCGCGGCCCCACATGACCTTGATGACGTTCCAGCCCGCACCGCGGAAGTACGACTCGAGCTCCTGCACGATCTTGCCGTTGCCGCGCACCGGGCCGTCGAGGCGCTGGAGGTTGCAGTTGACGACGAACGTGAGGTTGTCGAGCTCGGAGCCGGCCGCGAACTGCAGCGCGCCCCTCGACTCGACCTCGTCCATCTCGCCGTCGCCGAGGAACGCCCAGACCTGCTGCTTCTTGGTGTCCTTGATGCCGCGGTCGTCCATGTAGCGGTTGAACAGCGCCTGGTAGATCGCGTTGATCGGGCCCAGGCCCATCGACACGGTCGGGAACTGCCAGTAGTCCGGCATGAGGCGCGGGTGCGGGTAGGAGGGGAGCCCGCCCTGCGGCCGCGAGACCTCCTGGCGGAAGCCGTCGAGGTCGTCCTCGGTGAGGCGGCCTTCGACGAAGGAGCGGGCGTACATGCCGGGGGAGGCGTGGCCCTGGAAGAAGATCTGGTCGCCGCCGCCCTCGTGGTCGCGGCCGCGGAAGAAGTGGTTGTAGCCGACCTCGTAGAGGTTCGCCGCGGAGGCGTAGGTCGAGATGTGGCCGCCCACGCCGATGCCGGGTCGCTGCGCGCGGTGGACCGTCATCGCCGCATTCCACCGCACGTACGAGCGGATGCGGTGCTCGACGGCCTCGTCGCCGGGGTAGTGCGGCTCGGCCTCGACGGGAATGGTGTTCACATAGTCGGTGCTCGTGGACGCCGGTACGCCGATCTGGCGCTTGCGGGCGTGCTCGAGCAGTCGCTGCATGACGTAGCGGGCACGGGTGCGCCCGCCGCCGTCGAGGAGGCCGTCCAGGGATTCCAGCCACTCGCTGGTCTCCCCAGGGTCAGTGTCCGGTCCTTGGGTCGGCAATCCGTCACTGATGGGCGGCCGGTTCTGTTCCGTGGTCACGGGCGATCCCTCGTTCTAAGACTGCGGCTTTGCAGGGTTGCTCTTCAGGCAGCAGAGTGTCATCGTTTTCTACCATCCTCCCTTGAATCTACCGCGAGCATCGTCGACCCACCCGCCTTGATGCGACCGCGCCCACACTCCCCGCGACTACGAAACCCGCTCACCTGCAGCGCCGTGAAGGCCGTCCCGGAAAGCGAGATCACCGCCATGTGAACGTGTCCGCACGAAGCCCTTGAACGGCTTTGCGAACCGACGCGCGCCCCCTCTTTCCGCGCGCGTGCGCGAGCGCTGGATATGACACGGCGCCTATGGTCTACTTCATATGCTGTGCAGAGCAGAGCGGACGCTCTGGCAGCCCGACCAATGGAGGGGACGCAGTGAACGCTCCGAGCAGCCCGGTGGACTCATCGAGCGTGGTGCAGCGACTCGGACTCGAAGGCGTCGAGTCCGTCATGGAGATCGGCTTCGACACCGACGTCGACGCCGCCTTGCGCAGGGCCGTCATCGAGGCGGTCGGGGAACTCCTCGACGAGGACTCCGACGAGATCGTGGGGGCGGTGCTCCTGTGGTGCCGAGAAGAGGACGGCGACCTGGTCGACCTCCTCCTCGACGCCCGCGGCCCGCTCGCCGACGACGGCGTCGTGTGGCTGCTCACCCCCAAGGCGGGACGGCCCGGCCACATCGAACCGGCCGACATCGAGGAGTCGACGACCCTCGCCGGTCTCAAATCGACCAAGACCCTGCACGCCTCCCCGGACTGGGTCGCGTCCCGGATGGTCGTCGCCCGCCGCTGAGCCCTCGGAATGTCGTGAGGGTCCGCTTTCGGGCGGCCCCGGTCACCGGTGCGGACGCCTGGCGCTAACGTTCAGCGCGTCAGGAATCAGAGGCCCTCCGCCGAGGGCCGCACCGCGAGGAGCGCGCATGCCGATCGAGACCGGAACCAAGGCCCCCGGCTTCACCTTGAAAGACCAGAACAACCAGGAAGTGAGCCTCGCCGACTTCCTCGGCGAGAAGCACGTCCTGCTCGTGTTCTACCCGTTCGCGTTCACCGGCGTCTGCGAGGGCGAGCTCTGCGGCATCCGCGACAACCTCGACGCCTACCAGAGCGACGAGGTCCAGGTCCTCAGCGTCTCCGTCGACTCCCCGTTCGCCCACAAGGTCTGGGCCAAGCAGCAGGGCTTCGAGTTCCCGCTGCTCAGCGACTTCTGGCCGCACGGCGCGGTCGCGCAGGCCTACGGCGTCTTCAACGACGAGAAGGGCATGGCGAACCGCGGCACCTTCGTCATCGACAAGACCGGCGTCGTCCGCTTCGCCGAGATGAACCTGCCCGGCGAGGCCCGCGACCAGGGCGCCTGGCAGAAGGCGCTGTCCGAACTCCAGGGCTAAGACGACCACGCAGGGCCGCCGGGGACTCCCGGCGGCCTTTCGCGTTCCCATCACATTGACATAGTCGAATGCTTGACAAGGCGATCCGCTTGCGGAAAGCTTGGGCAATCGGTTGCAAGCAACCGCTTTCCCTTCACACGCCCCTGAAAGGACATTCGACGATGAACGGTCCTGTCAAACGCCTCCTCACCGCCACCGCGCTGGCCGCGCTGGCCGCCACCGCCGTCCCCGGTGCGGCCGAAGCCGGCGGCCGCCACCAGGATCTCGGCCGCCAGGTCCTCGCCGCCGACGACGGGTGGGCCGCCTACGACGGCGGCACCACCGGCGGCTCCGACGCCGACCGCGACCACGTGTACACCGTGGACACCTGGGCCGAGCTCAAGGCCGCCGTGCAAGGCGACGAGCCCAAGATCGTCAAGGTCAAGGGCGACATCGACGCCTGGACCGACGCCGACGGCAACGCCCTCACCTGCGAGGACTGGAACGACCCCGGCTACACCTGGGAGTCCTACCTGGAGACCTACGACCCCGAGGTCTGGGGCTGGAACGCCCCCACCGGGCCGGTCGAAGAGGCCCGGGTCCGCTCCTACAAGGCCTACCGCGCGCACGTCCTGCTCGCCATCGGCGCCAACACCACCATCATCGGCGACGGCGCCGCCTCGGTCACCCACGGCTCGTTCTACATCAGCAACGTGGACAACGTGATCGTCCGCAACCTCGGCATCCACAACTCCTACGACTGCTTCCCCGCCTGGGAGGGCGACGCCTGGGACGGCGAGTTCGACAACTTCGAGCTGAGCGGCGCCACCCACGTGTGGCTCGACCACCTCACCGTCGACGACGGCGACTACGACGACTACGCCGAACCCGAGATCTGGGGCGCCCACGTCGAGCGACTCGACGGCGGCATCGACATCGTGCGCGCCTCCGACCTCGTCACCGTCTCCTGGTCGCACATCGGCGCGCACGACAAGACCATGCTCATCGGCAACACCGACTCCGACCGCTACGGCGAGGCCGACAAGCTGCGGGTCACCATCCACCACAACTGGTTCGACACCACCGGCCAGCGCTCCCCGCGACTGCGCTGGGGCCAGGCCCACGTCTACAACAACTACTTCACGCGGGACCCCGACACCGACTACCCGTACTACTACTCGATCGGCGCGGGCAAGTTCTCGGCGATCTACGCCGAGAACAACGCCTGGGAGATGGAGGGCGTCGAGCCCTCGCAGGTGCTCTACAACTGGGGCGGCGACGCCATGCACATCGAGGGCAGCCTCTTCAACGGCGAGCGGGTCGACCTCCTGGCGGCCTGGAACGAGGCGCACCCCGAAGCGCCCATGACGGGCGAGATCACGGAGTTCCCGGAGCTCCACGGCAAGATCCACACCACCAGGGCCGTGCCGTACCTGGTCCAGGCCTGGGCCGGGGCGGGAAAGCTCTGCTGACGGCGGAACCCGGGCGCACCGGTCGATCGGATCGGTGCGCCCGGCCGCCTCGCGGAGGCGGCCCTTTCGCGTGCCGGAGAAGAAGCCGCGAAGCGGTGCAACCCGAGCACGGGCCCGACGCGTCTACGCGGCGACGACTCCGACGAATGGGATCCCCGTGCTGCGAAAGCGAATCGGCACCGCCGCCCTGACCGCCTCGGTCCTCACCGCCGCCTCCGGCTGCGCCTGGTTCGAAGGCGAGGAGGAGCACCTCGACTTCGCCGCCTACGACGGCCGCCTCACCGAGATGTACAACGAAAGCATCCGCCTCACCACCGAACTGGACGCCGCCGAGGCCCGGATCGTCCAGGACTGCCTCGAAACGCAGGGCTTCACACTCCACGACCAGGCCCGATTCGAGAACATGGTCCCGGCCGAACGCGAGTCCTTCCTGGGCGAGCCCGAGTACGCCGCCTTCCTCCCCACCGTCGAGGACGCGGAGCGCCGCGGTTTCTGGCAGTGGGCCGCCCTCGACGGCGCGCAGGAAGCGGAGCCCGAACTGTACGCCGAGTGGCTGATCGAGCAGGAGGCCTTCCTCGCGGCGACGCTTTCGCCCGAGTTCGCCGCGCAGGCGTTGGAAGTCCTATCGGGGGAGGCGACCGAGCTCGACGAGTTCTACCTCCAGGACCCCGAGGACCAGTACGCCTGGTACGTCGCGTACGCGGGCGAGCCGTGGGCCGCTGACAACCATCCGGAACTGGCCGGCGACTCGGCCGACCCGAGCGGTGGGGACGCCTACGGCGGCCCGCCGCCGGAAGGCTGCCTGCTCGAGATGATCGAAGCCGTCTACGGCGAACTCGAACCGGTGGAGAACGAAGAAGAGGGATTCACCGACTGGATCTCCCGCCCCGAACCGCCCACGGGCGACGGGCAGGGGCTGCACGAGCGGTACGTCGTGCGCACGGCCGACGCCGAAGCCGACCTCCTCGACTGCCTCGACGAGCGCGGCTCGACCGGCTGGGAGTTCCAGAACGGCCGGATCCTCGTCCGCGAATACCTGGTGGCCTCCGGTGAGACCGTGAACCCGGCCGACATCGGCACCCCGACCACCGGCGCCTGGCCCGAGATCCCCGCGGAGGCACCCGACGTGACCGATGTGGAGGGATGGCTCGGGTTCGAGCGGGAGCTGGCGGTCGACTTCGCCGAGTGCGGCGACGAATCCGGCTACCGCGCCGCCGCCGCTGAGGCCTGGGAGCAGGCGCAGCTGCGGTACTACCTCGACATCGAGGAGGAGACCTACGCGTGGCAGGACGGGATGCGGGGCTACCTCGAAGCCGCCCAGGAGGTCATCGGCGAGTGATCTCGCCGAGCTCCCGGGGCGCTTCGCCGCCTTCCGGGGCGTCGCCCCACGGGCTCAGGAACACGTACCGCACCATCGGGAATCGCTCGCGCAGCCGGGCCTCGACCGCGCGGCTCGAGCGTTCGATGGCCTCTCCGGTCGCGCTGTCGCGGAAGTCGATCTTGGCCGCGATCAGTACCGAGTCGGGTCCGAGCTGGAGCGTCAGGAGCTCCTGCACGGCCGCGATGTCCTCGCCCGTTTCGAGTTCGGTGCGCACCGCGTCACGGAACCGGGGCGGCAGGCTCAGTCCGATGAGGAACGCGATGTTGGCGCGGCCGAGCAGGACGGCGACCGCGAGCAGCAGCCCGCCGATGAGGATCGAGGCGATCCCGTCCCACATCGGGTCGCCGGTGATCTGGGCGAGTGCGAGGCCCGCGGCGGCCAGCAGCAACCCGATGAGCGCGGCGAAGTCCTCCAGGAACACCGCCTTCACGGTCGTGTCGGGCGTCCGCCGCAGGAACCGGACCGGGCTCACCTTCCAGTACCGCGACTCGCGCCGCACCTGCGTGATCGTCCGAATGAACGAGATGCCCTCGAGCGCGAACGAGATCGCCAGGACCACGTAGGAGAGGACGTAGTCGCTCTCGGCGCCGTCGCGCAGCGAGTGGAACCCGTGCGTGATGGAGAACAGGCCGCCCGCCACGAACGTGAACGCCGCCGCGAGCGCCGCCCACAGGTAGGCCGCGCTGCCGTAGCCGAACGGGTGCGGCTCGTCGGCGGGCTTCGCGCTGCTGCGCAGGGCGACGTACAGCATGACCTGGGTGACGGTGTCGGCCGCCGAGTGCGCGGCCTCCGAGACCATCGCCGCCGAGCCCCCGAGGACCCCGGCGACGAGCTTCGCCAGGGCGATGGCGAGGTTCATCAGCGCGGCGACGAGCACCGTGATCACGCTCTCGGACTTGACCTCCGCCGCTGCACCGCTCACGGCTCCGAGCCTAGGCGAGCCGTCATGCTCCGAAGCCCCATTCCCCCACGTTGTAGAAGACCCGCATGGTGGTCGCCCAGTTGTCGCGCACGTTCACGACGTCCCGGTGGACCATGACCAGCTGCGGAGTCCATGCCAGCGGCAGCTGCACGGACCGGTCGATGGAGATCTGCGCGGCCCGGTTGTTGAGCTCGGCGGCGCGGTCGCGGTCGAGGGTGGTGGCGAGCTCGGCGATGATCGCGTCCACTTCGTCGTTCTGGAAGCCGGTGTGGCCCTGCGGACCCCAGTAGTCGGCCGCGGAGGACGCGAACAGCGGGGTCTCGATCCAGGAGAACAGGATGAGGTCCCAATCGCGCGCTTCGAGCACCGAGTTCAGCTCGCCGCCGGGAATCGGGTCGGTGGTGAGGTCGATGCCGAGGTCGCCCAGGTAGGTGATGACGAGGTCCTGGATGATCGGCGTGAACGCCTCGCCTTCGAGGCCGGTGCGGAACCGCAGCGACACGGGCTCGCCATCGGGGGTGAGCAGCGCGTCGCCCTCCCATGTGTACCCGGCGTCCTCGAGGATGGCCCGGGCGGCGGCCTGGTCGCCCGATCCGAGGCCGGAGTCGCCGATCTGGTCGGTGTGGTACTCCGAGTCGGGGCGGAAGAGCACGTTCGTCATCGTCTCGGTGCCTTTGAAGGCGGTGCCGTAGGCGCGGGCGTTGATCTCGCCGGCGTCGATCGCGGTGAAGACCGCGCGGCGCAGCGGCTCCTCGGCCAGGAACCGGTTGTCGAAGTTCGCGTCGATGTGGGACCAGCCGGACTGTGGCGCGACGCTGTACTTCAGATCCGGTTCGCCGGCGAGCTGGTCGAGGATCTCGGGGTCGAAGCTGGAGGGCGCGGCCCCGTGGATCGTCCCCTGCCGCAGCTCGGTCGCCATGGCGTCGGCGCCTTCGATGTACCTCAGGGTCAAGGAGTCGAGCGTGGAGCGCTGCGAGCCGGTCCACTCGGGGTTCGGCACGTACTTGGCGTAGTCGCCGAGTGCGCCTTCGACCATCCGGAACGGGCCGGCGCTGTAGTCGAGGGGCGGGTTCTCGGAGAAGTCGGCGACGGACGCGGCCATCACGGCGGGGTCGGTGCGCCAGTCGGCGTGGCCGCGGGCCTCGGCGAGGTGCGCGGGGTGGGTGATGACCTGCGCGGCGTACCACTCGGCGTCGAGGTAGCCGTCCTCGTAGGTGACGACGACGGTGTTCCCCTCGCCCTGCTCGATCGAGGCCACATTGGAGCCGTAGTCGGTGGCGGGGGTGCATCCGGCGCATTGGGCGTCGTCGGTCGATGTGGCCTTCCAGTGCCAGAGGAAGTCGTCGAGGCCGATCGGGGTGCCCTCGCCCCAGGTCGCCTCCGGTTTGAGGTGGTAGGCGACGGTGAGCGGCGCTTCCGCGAGCAGTTCGGGGCCTTCGGTGTAGATGCCGTCGTTGTAGTGGATCTCGCCCGCTTGGTCGTACGTGAAGACGCTGGGGCGCAGCGGCTGGTTGATGATCGAAGTGGCGAGGCTGGAGCCGTAGAGGTCGGCCTGACCCCAGGCCTCCCATGTGCCGCCGACGGCCCAGACGAGGTCGCCGCCGTCGACGCGGAGCCCGGAGTTGCAGGTGGTGGGTTCGCTCAGGCAGTCCTCGAAGCCCGCACCGGTCTCGGCGGGTTCCCCGCCGCCGCAGGCGGTCAGGGCGAGGGAGAGGGCGGCCGCCGCGGCGGCGGGGCCGGTGGCCCGCAGGCCGCGGCGGGGTGATGTCTGGGGCATAGCAGGCTCTTTCGCTCTATTCACGGGGAAAGACTCACAGGCGTGCATCACACCATAATGCCGCCCGAAAAGGAAGTCCATTAAAACGATAGGAATACTAGCTAATTGGCCCACGGGGCGCGTGCACGGTCCGGTCCTCCCATGTTCATCGCGTCGAAATCGTTATCCATCGCATCTATCCAACCCTTTATCTATGGGTTAGATTTTGCCTTGTCTTAACTCGCGCCGGCGGCCCGCCGGCGTCCGAACCCCCGACCGCAAGGAGGCGGAAGACATGGTGGACAAGGCTCAATGGCGCAGAGGCGCCGGGCTCGCCGCGACGGTATTGCTCGGTGCGGCGGCCCTGGCGGCCTGCGGCGGAGGCGAGGCCGAGGACGACGGCACCCTCAAGATGGTCGTCTGGGGCGGCGACCTCGACAAGGAGACCTACCAGGCCCGCATCGACCTCTACGAGTCCGAGAACCCCGACACCAAGATCGAACTCCAGCTGATCCCCTCGGACCAGTACGCGCAGAAGGTCCAGACGATGATCGCGGGCGGCGACGGCCCCGACATCATGCAGGTGGCCGAGAACGTCAACTCGTACTCCTCCAAGAGCCAGCTGCTGCCGCTCGACGAGTACATCGAGGGCGCCGGCCTGAACATGGAAGAGCGCTTCGGCCCCGCCGGGGAGCTCTACACCTTCGAGGACCAGACCTACGCGATCCCCGACCGCTCGGGCGCGATGATCCTCTACTACAACAAGGACCTCTTCGACGCCGCCGGCGTCGAGTACCCGACGGCCGCGTGGACCCAGCAGGACGCCCAGGCCGCCATGGAGAAGCTGACCATCCCCGGCGAACAGTGGGGCTTCTCCGGCGCCGGCTGGTGGGCCCAGTGGTGGAGCTTCGCCTACCAGAACGGCGGCCAGATCATCGACGACAGCGGCAAGCCCGCCGTCAACACCCCTGAGGTCGTCGACGCGCTCCAGTGGGCCAACGACCTGCAGTACAAGTACCACTACGCCCCGACCGCGTCCGAGTACGCGGACATGGGCCCGGACATGGGCGGCGACCCCGCCTTCGCCGCGGGCACCGTCGCGATGAACGCCACCGGCTTCTGGGGCATCGGCGGGCTCCTCGAGTCCGACATCAACTGGGGCATCGCGCCGCTGTGGGGCGGCAAGGAGCAGGCGGTCTCCGCCTTCGGTTCCGGCCTGTCCATCACCCGCGACAGCGACAACCCCGAGAAGGCCTTCGAGGCGATCGACTTCCTCACCGACACCGAGGCCCAGACGGTCATCATCGACAAAGCCCAGGACGTGCCCGCCAACATCCAGGTGCAGCAGTCCGACGCGTTCCTCTCGCCCGCGTGGGCGCCCGAGGGCCTGAACATGGCCGCGTTCGGCGAGTCCTCCGAGTTCATCTTCCGCGCCCCCTTCATCCCCGAGTGGGAGGAGATGCAGGCGACCTTCAACGACAACCTCGGCACCTTCTGGAACGAGGGCGGCGACGCGAAGACCGAACTGGACAAGATCCAGACGCAGCTCGAATCGGTCATCGAGTAGGAACGCTCCGATGTCGAACGTCGTCGTTGCCGACGAAGCCCCCGGCGCCGCGCGCGAGTCGCGCGGCGCCGGGAGGCGTCGCCACAAGATGTCCTCGCGGCGCAAGAAGGAGGCCTTCTACTTCTGGCTCTTCATCTCGCCGTGGCTGATCGGATTCGTCGGGTTCCTGCTCGGCCCCATGATCGCCTCCGTCTACATCTCGCTGACGGAGTGGGACTCGTTCACGGCCCCCGAATGGGTGGGGCTGCAGAACTACACCGAAGCGCTCACCGAGGACCCGGTCTTCTGGAAGGCGCTGTGGAACACCTTCTACTACGCGGCGGTCTCCGTCCCGCTCGGCCTCGTCATCGGCGTGTGGCTGGCGAACCTGCTCAACAAGCGGGTGCGCGGACGCAAGCTCTTCCGCACCTTCATCTACCTGCCCACGCTCGTCCCGCTCGTCGCGACGGCGATGGTCTTCAAGATGGTGCTCGCGCCCTCGGGGCCGCTCAACGACATGCTCGGCTGGTTCGGCATCGACGGTCCGAGCTGGCTCATCGACGAGACCTGGGTCAAGCCCGCCCTCATCGTCCTCTCCGCCTGGGGCGCAGGCGGTGCCACGGTGCTCCTGCTCTCGGCGATGAACGGCATCCCGCGCGAGCTCTACGAGGCCGCCGAGATCGACGGCGCCAGTCCCTGGCGCCAGTTCTGGTCCGTCACCTTCCCGCAGGTCACCCCGGTGATCTTCTTCAACCTCATCATGGGCCTGATCGGGGCGTTCCAGATCTTCTCGCAGGTCTACATCCTCACCGCCGGCGGTCCGAACAACGCCAGCAAGACGATGGTGCCGCTGCTGTTCGACGAGGCGTTCCGGTTCTACCACTTCGGTTACGCCTCCGCGGTCGCCTGGCTGCTCTTCATCGTGATCATGGCGTTCACCCTGATCGCCTTCCGCACGTCCCGCAAATGGGTCTTCTACGAGACGGAGGTGCGCTGATGGCCCTCGCCACTGACGCCGCGACGGGAGCCAAGCCCAAGTCCGAGAAGGATTTCGCCACGCGCGGCCTCTCGGTCTTCAAGGCCTCGCCCGCCACGTACGCCGTGCTCCTGGTCGTCTCGGCGATCTTCTTCGTGCCGTTCATCCTCATGATCTCGATCGCGCTCTCGAGCGACCTGACGAGCTCGCAGAACGCGTTCACCGTGTTCCCGACCGAGTTCGAATGGCGCAACTTCACCGAGGTCTTCACCGCCACGGGCCTGCCGGTCGGGCGGTTCGTCGGCAACTCGGTCATCATCGCGACCCTCTCGGCCGTGGGCCAGGTGCTGTCCTCCTCGCTCGTCGGCTACGCCTTCGCGCGGCTGCGCGCGCCCGGCAAGGGCGTCATGTTCATGATCGTGCTCGCCACGATGATGATCCCCGCCCAGATCACCATGATCCCGCAGTTCCTGCTGTTCAAGGAGCTCGGCTGGGTCAACACCTACCTGCCGCTCATCATCCCGAACTTCTTCACCAACGCGTTCAACGTGTTCCTGGTGCGGCAGTTCGTCTCCCGCATCTCCGGGGAGCTCGACGAGGCGGCGCAGATGGACGGCCTCGGCTACTTCGGCGTCTACCGCCGGATCATCCTGCCCATGATGTGGCCGATCCTCACCGCGATCGCGATCTTCACCCTCACGCACGCGTGGGGCGACTTCATGGGCCCGCTCATCTACCTCAACGCCGAGAACCAGATGCCGCTCGCGCTCGGCCTGCAGTACATGACGAGCACGAGCAACGAGATGCAGCTGCCGCCGTGGAACCTCGTCATGGTCGGCTCGATCATCCTGACCCTGCCGATGATCGTCATCTACTACCTCGGCCAGAAGTACCTGTACGAAATGAACCTCCAAGGTGGAAGTGCTGGTGTGAAGTGACTGATCCGTCCACCGCGACCGTCCGGCTCGGACGCTCTGGGCTCGTCCTCGACGACCGCGAGGAAACGCTGCTGTGCGCGTCGCTGTTCTACTTCCGGCTTCCCCGCGAAGTCTGGGAGGCGCGGCTCGCGCAGGTGCGCGCCACCGGTTACCGCGCCATCGACGTCTACCTGCCGTGGAACTTCCACGAGACCGCCCCGGGCGTGTGGGACTTCGAGGGCCGCCGCGACGTCGGCGCGTTCCTCGACCTCGCCCACGAGGCCGGCCTCGCGGTCATCGCCCGGCCCGGCCCGTACATCTGCTCCGAATGGGACGGCGGCGCGCTGCCCTCGTGGCTCGCGCTCGAAGACGGGCTCGAACTGCGCCAGGCGGAACCGAAGTTCCTCGGCAGAGTGCGCGATTGGTTCGACCAGGCCCTGCCGCTCCTCGCCTCGCGCCAGTGGGGCCGCGGCGGCGGCGTCGTGGCCGTGCAGCTGGAGAACGAGCTCGACTTCTTCGACACGCACGACCGACACGCCTACATCAGCGCGCTGCGGGACATGGCGATCGGCCACGGCATCGACGTGCCGCTCATCGCCTGCGCCGGCCAAGGCGACCTGAACGGCGCCACGGGCGGCGTCGACGGCGTCGCCCCGGCGTTCAACTTCTACCCCGACGACCGCTCGCCGTTCATCGAGGCCGAAGTGCGCCGCTACGCCGACCTGGTGGGCGCCGAGGGACTCCCGCTGCTCGTCACCGAGACCAACCGGTCGCACACCACGCTGCGCCGCCTCATGGTGAGCGGCGCGACCCTCCTCGCGCCCTACCTCCAGGCCTCCGGCTACGACTTCGGGTACACGCCCTCGGTCGGCAACTGGGGCGACCCGGGCGGGTTCATGACCCACGACTACGACTTCGGCGGGTACCTGTCCCCTGTGGGCGAATCCCGCCCGGAGACGGCCGAGGCCCGCGTGCTCGCGGCCCTCACCCGAACGCTCGGCCCGGCACTCGCGAACGCGCGCACCACCGAAGCCGCCGGCGTCCTCGGCGTCGACGTCCCCACCAGCGCCTCCGGATCGGCGCTGGTCCTCGACGGCGGCGGCACGCTCACCGGCGTCCCGAACCTCGGCGAGGCACCGGGAACGGCGGTCTTCGCGGCCGCGGGCGGCCTGCCCGAGCTCACGATCGCCTTGGCGCCCTTCTCGTGCGCACTGGTCGTCCGTGACCTGCCGCTGGCGGGCTTCGACCTGCCCGGCACGCTGAAGTTCGCCTCGGCGGACCTCGTTCGCGCCGACGCCGAGGGCCTGGAATTCGCCTCCCGCGTGCCGAGCGTGATCGCGCTCGAAGGCGCCGGCGGCGTGCAGATCGTGGAGATCGAGGCGCCCGGCCCCCGCGGTGCGGTGCTCACCGAGGTCGTCTCCGGCGGCGACCGGTGGACCGTCGTGGTCCACCACCCCGAGGACGTGGCGACCCCGGACGGCACCGCGGGCGTCATCTCCCCGGCCCTGCCCGAACCCGAGAGCCTCACCATCGCAACGCGTCTCGACCTGGAGACCCGCACCGGTGAGACCGCGGCGCACGAGCTGCCCCCGACCTCGGAGGCGGTCGGCGTCTACCGGGGCCGCACTCACTACGCCGCCGGTGTCGAGGGCCTCGACGAGCTCCTGATCGAGGGCGCGGGCGACATCGTGGACCTCGCACTCGACGGCGCCGCGCTGCCGAGCATCGCGAAGTTCGGAGCGACCGTGCGCGTCCCGCTCACCGGAGCCTCGCGGCTCGAGGCGACCGTGGAGACCTGGGGCCACGCGAACTTCGACGACTCGCGACTGCCCGGCCTCGCGATCGGGTCGCTGCGCGGCCTGGGTCGCGTGTGGGCGGTCGTGTCGAGCGAGGACGTCGCCTCACTGTGGACGGTCGACGGCGGTGACCAGTGGGCCGGGGAACCGGCACCGGTGCGCACCCTCGCGGGCTGGAGCAGCACCCGGATCGGACGCCCGGTCACGTACCGGCGCGGCCTGCCCGTGGACGGCGCCGGCCACTACGCGCTGCATCTCGACGGACTCCAGACCCCGTGCGAGATCACCGTCGACGGCGTCCCCGCCATCGTGAGCCCGAACGACCCGTGGGTCCACTTCGCGCCCGGCCAGGGCCGCGAGATCGCGATCACCATGCCGCACTGGCCTGTCGACGGCGGCGGTGCGACCCTGCTGCGCCTGGAGGCCGTGCGAGACTGGCAGGTCGAGGCGCAGGCCGACCACGACCTGCTCGCGCTGTCCCAGAAGGACGGCACCAGGACCGAGATCGCGCTGCCGCTCGAACTCGCTCCGGGAGAGGAAGCCTGGCTCGACGTGCCCGTCCCGTCCGGCGGCCGCTCCCTGCGGTTCGAGGGCGAGCAGGTGCGCGTCAGCGCGTTCGCGGGCGGAGAACTGCTGGGGCGCGTGTGGCTCGACGACGCGGCCCGGCCGAAGTTCACCGGCGGGGATCCCGGTCGACTGTGGATCCCGGGATCATGGAACACCGGCGCGGTGCGCCTGCTGGTCCACGGCACCGCGGGCGGCGACCGGCCGCGCCTCGCGCGCGTCACCGCCGCCGCCTCGCCGGAATGATCCAGTAGCTGCACAGGAGAACCACATGGCCGTCACCAGGCGCACCTCGCGCGACATCCGCAGTGAGTCGCGGCTCGACGTGCTGCACGCGCTGCTGGCGGCGGGCGAGGCGAGCCGGGGCGACCTGGCCGCCGTGACCGGCCTGAGCAACGCGACGGTGGCCACGGTGGTGAGCGACCTGCTCGAAGGCGGCATCGTCACCGAGGCCCGCCGCACCGGCGGGCGCATCGGGCGGCCGACGACCACATTGCGGCTCAACCGGAACCGCGGCCGCATCGTGGGCGTCGACGTCGCGGAGACGTACGTGCGGGCGACCGTGTTCGACTCCGCGCTCGACGAGCTGGCCTCCGCCGAGGTCGCCACCGACGAGCACCACGACGAGCACGACTACGTGGCCGACGCGATCGCGCGCGCCCTCGACGACGCTCTCGAGCAGAGCGCCGCCGAGGGCGCGCCCGCCGCCCGCGACGACGTGCTCGGCGTGGGCATCTCGCTCCCCGGCGGGATGCAGCGCCGCTCCGAGGTCGCCGTGGTGGTGCCGAACGCGCCGTGGCTCCACGTCGACCTGCTGCGCGAGCGCATCGGGCTGCCGATGGTCGTCGACAACCCGCTCAAGGCGATCGCCACCGCCGAGCTCTGGTTCGGGGCGGGCCGGCGGCACAAGAGCATGATCACCGTCAACCTCGGCACCGGCGTGGGCGCCGGGATCGTCCTGGAGGGCACGATCCTGCGCGGCGCCCAGAACGGCGCGGGGGAGTGGGGCCACAGCCTCCTCGCCCTCGACGGCCGCAAATGCCGCTGCGGCCGTTCGGGATGCGTCGAAGCCTATGTGGGCGCGGCGGGCATCCAGCAGACCCTCGCCGCGATCGCCCCCGAGCACCCGCTCGCCTCCGTGCCGATGCAGCGTGAGTTCATCGGGGCCTTGGCGGCGGCGCTCGAACCCCCGGCGCACCCCGCGCTCACCGAGACCCTCGAACTCACCGCCCGCTATCTCGGGTCGGCGATCGCCGACCTGTGCGCGATCGTCAATCCCGAGATGATCACCCTGACCGGTTGGACCGCTTGGGCGCTGGGCGACCATCTCCTCCCGGCCGTGCGCCGCCGCGTGCTGGAGGAGGCCCCCGGCCACTCCGCCGCGGACCTCGCGATCGAGGTCTCCACCGTGCGCGGCAACTCGGTCGCGACCGGGATCGCGACGATCGCGCTCGAGCGCTTCCTCGGCGACGTGGGGCTCGTGACCACCCGGGTGCCGACCGCCATCTGATCCCGAGTGTCGGACCTGGATGGGACACTGCGCCCATGGAGAAGTACGACGTCAAGAAGGCCTACAAGCAGCTGTACTCGCCGCCGCGCGACGCGTTCGCCCTCGTCGAGGTGCCGGAGTTCCGGTACCTGGCCGTCGACGGCCAGGGCGATCCGAACACCGCGGACGCGTACGCCGACGCCGTCGCGGCCCTCTACGGCACCGCGTACACGTTGAAGTTCGCGAGCAAGCGGACCCTCGGCCGCGACTTCGTGGTCGCGCCCATGGAAGGGCTGTGGCGGGCCGACGACCCGGCCGTGTTCCTCACCCGCGAGAAGAGCGCGTGGGAGTGGACCATGATGATCGGCCAGCCCGAGTGGATCACCGAGGAGATGGTCACGGCCGCCACCGGGGAGGCCGCCGCGAAGCACCCGAACCCGGCGTTCGAGCACCTGCGGCTCGTCTCCTTCACCGAAGGGCTCTGCGTCCAGACCCTGCACATCGGCTCGTACGACGCCGAGACGCCGGTCCTGCAGCGCCTGCACGAGCACTACCTGCCCTACAACAAGCTGACCTTCAACGGCGACCACCACGAGATCTACCTCAGCGACGCCCGCCGCACCGCCCCGGCCAAGCTCAGGACGATCCTGCGCCAGCCCGTCAAACGCGTGGAGTGACGCGCGGCCCCCGGGGTACCCGGTCGCTATGAACCCGCTGCTCCAGCCCGAGTCCTACTGGATCGCCTCGACCGAGGCAACCGCGTACCCGCCCGTCGAGGGCGATATCGCCGTCGAGACCGCCGTCGTCGGCGGCGGCATCGCCGGGCTCTGCACGGCCTGGGAGCTGGCCCGCGCGGGCCGGTCGGTCGCCGTGGTCGAGGCCGAGCGGATCGTCACCGGCACCACCGGGAACACCACCGCGAAGCTCAGCGCGCAGCACGGCGCGATCTACACGCACCTGCGCGACGCCTTCGGCGCCGCTTCGGCCCGCGCCTACGCGGACGCGCAGACCGACGCGATCGAGCACGTGGCCGCCGTCGCCGACGAGCTCGGGATCGACTGCGAGTTCGAGCGGTCCCCGTCCTTCGTCTACACCGAATCGGCGGACGGCGTCGAGGCCCTGCTGGAGGAGTCCGAGGCCGCGCGCGAGGCCGGGCTGGACGCGGCGTTCACCACCGAGACCGGCCTGCCGTTCCCCGTCGCGGGCGCCGTGCGGGTCGATGGCCAGGCGCAGTTCCATCCGCGCCGGTTCCTCCTCGGCCTCGCCGCCGACTTCGTCGCCCAGGGCGGCGAGATCTTCGAGCGCTCGCGCGTCACCGGCCTCGAATCCGGCGACGGCGGGCACGTCCTCGCCGTGGAAGGCGGTGGGAGCGTCCGCTGCGACGAGGCCGTGATCGCCACCCAGTTCCCGGTCATCGACCGGATCAAGCTGTTCGCGCGCCTCACGCCCCGCCGCGAAATGGTGCTGGCCGCGCCGATCCCGGCCTCGGCGGACCCCGGCGGCATGTACCTCACCCCCGAGGAGCACCTTCGCTCGGTGCGCACCGCCCCGTACGGCGACGGACGGCGGCTGCTGATCGTCACCGGGGAGGCGGCCACGCCAGGCGACCTCGATGCGAGCCTCCGGCTGGAGCGCTTGACCGCCTGGGCCAGCGGGCGGTTCGAGACCGGTCCGATCGCCTACCGCTGGGCCGCGCAGGACTACACGACCTCCGACCGGGTCCCCTTCGTCGGTCCGCTGTCCGGAGAGGACGGCGTCCATGTCGCCTGCGGCTTCGGCGGGTGGGGGATGAGCAACGGCGTCGCGGCCGCGCGCATCATCGCGGGGGACATGGCCGGCGAGCCCCGGCCCTGGGCCGAGCTGTTCGGTCCCGGCCGGTTCCACCTGCTGAAGGAGGCGGGCCGCATCGCCGCCAACCAGGTCAACGTGGTGCGCCACTACATCGGCGATCGCGTGCGCACGGTCCCCGTCGAACCCGGCGAGCTCGCGCCCGGCGAGGGCGCCGTGATGCGCCTCGACGGCGCGCTCCGGGCCGTCTACCGCGACGAGGACGGCGGCCTGCGCATCCTCTCGTCGACCTGCACCCACCTGGGCTGCGTGGTCGGCTTCAACGACACCGAGCACACCTGGGAGTGCCCGTGCCACGGCTCGCGGTTCTCCACCGGCGGCGCCGTCCTCCAGGGCCCCGCGACCGCCCCGCTCGAGCGGCATCCGCACCACTAGGGCCTGAGCGCGAAGTGACGAGCCTCATTTTGCCGCCCGTCCCCATTCGGGATAGTTTCGGAAATTAGCGAAATACCGAAGGGCGGTGGACGTGCTCGACGAGTGCAAGGCCCTCTCCAACGAGACGCGCCTGCGAATCCTCAACTGGCTCAAAGAACCCGAGGCCAACTTCCCGTGCGGGGACACCGCCGATCTGGGCGTGTGCGCGGGGCTCATCCAGCAGAAGTCGGGCGCCTCCGCCTCCACCGTCTCCGCGCACCTCGCGATCCTCCAACGCGCCGGATTCCTGCAGGCCACCAGGCGCGGCCAATGGATCTACTACCGCCGCGACGAGGCCCGCATCCGCGCGTTCGCCGACGACCTCCACCGCAACCTGTAAGGCCGTGCCTCTTGAGAAGGAAGCTCCGCTCATGCCAGTAGCCCTGTCGATCCTCGATCTGGCGCCGATCGCGCCGGGACGGTCCGCCCGCGAAAGCCTCGCGGCGAGCGTCGAACTCGCCCGCGCCGCCGAACGCAGCGGCTACCGGCGGGTCTGGTACGCCGAGCACCACAACATGCCGACCATCGCCTCCAGTGCCACGAGCGTCGTCATCGGCCACATCGCCCACCACACCGACTCCATCCGCCTCGGCGCAGGCGGCATCATGCTGCCCAACCATTCGCCGCTGGTGATCGCCGAGCAGTTCGGCACCCTCGAGACCCTGTTCCCCGGCCGCATCGACCTCGGCCTCGGCCGCGCCCCCGGCACCGACCGCGAGACCATGCGCGCCATCCGCCGCGACGCGACCTCCGCCGACACCTTCCCGCAGGACGTGCTCGAACTCCAGGGCTACCTCAGTGGACGGTCCCGCGTCCCGGGCGTGCAGTCCGTGCCCGCCCCCGAAGGCGACGTGCCCCTGTACCTCCTGGGCTCCTCCCTCTTCGGCGCGCAGCTCGCCGCCAAGCTCGGCCTGCCCTACGCGTTCGCCTCCCACTTCGCGCCCGCCGCCCTGTTCGAGGCGGTGGCCGCCTACCGCGAGGAGTTCCAGCCCTCCGAGCAGCTCGAGCGGCCGTACGTGATCGCGGGCGTGAACGTCTTCGCCGCCGAAGACCGCGACGAAGCCGAGGCCCAGCGCGCGATCGCCTTCCGCAACCGCGCCCGCGCCTTCATCGCCCGCGGCGACAAGCGCGAGTACACCGACGGCGAGATCGACGCGTTCCTCGCCTCCGCGGGGGGACGGCAGCTTTCGGCCATGGCCAAGTACACCGCCACCGGCGACCTGGAGGACGTGCGCGCCTACTTGGAGGAGTTCGCCGCCGCCGTCCGCGCCGACGAGCTCATCACCGCCCACTACGCCGAGGCGGTCCCCGACCGCATCCGCTCGGTCGAACTCACCGCGAAGGCCATGGCGCACCGGTAGGCGGCGAGGGCCCGGGCGCCGACAGCGCTCGGACCCTCCTTCGCGGTGCGTCGTTCAGGCGGCGAGGGCGGTGACCGGCTCGTGGCTCTTGGGGAGGAGTGAGCCGACCATGATCCGGTTGAGTCCGGGCAGGTGCATGGCGCGGAAGCCCCAGCGGCGCAGCAGCAGTCTGGCCGGAGTGCGCGGCAGGAACCATTCGGTGACGCGGTCGCGGGCCGAGGCCTGCACGTCGGTTGCGACTGGGCGCCAGCGCCGTTCGTAGTCGGCGAGGCCTTCGGCCACGGTGGAGGCGCGGTGCAGGCGTTCGGCCAGGATGTAGGCGCCGGCGATGCCGAGGGAGGCGCCCTGTCCGGCGATGAGGGAGACCGCGTAGGCGGCGTCGCCGAGCAGCGCCACCGGTCCATTGCTCCATCGCGGCAGGTGGATCTGGGCGACCTGGTCGTAGTAGACCTGGTCGGGGGCCGGGCAACTGGCGAGCGCGCGTTCGGCGAGGTCGCCCATGCCCGAGTAGCCGTGTCGGAGGGCTTCCCGCGGGTCCTCGGGCAGTCCCCGCTCGGTGGTGCGGTGCACGGTGAAGACGGCGACGCGGTCGTCGGTGAGCCCGTAGAAGCCCATCTGGCGGTTGAGGGTCTCGGTGAGCACGAACTGGCCGCGGACCTGTTCGAACGCTTCGGGGTCGGTGAAGACGAACGCGCCCGTGCGCATCCCGAGGGAGCGGAGGTAGTCCGGTTCGGGGCCGAAGACGAGGGAGCGGACGCGGGAGTGAATGCCGTCGGCGCCCACGATCAGATCGGCCTCGATCGCGGTGCCGTCGGAGAGGTCGGCCCGGTTGCCGTCGATTCGCTCGATGGTGGTGCGGTAGCGCAGGTCGATGGCGTCGCTCAGGCTTTCGCGGAGCAGTTGTTCGAGGGCGGGCCGCATGATGCTGACGAGTTCGCCCTTGAGGGCTTTGGAGAAGACCGCGTAGTCGAGGGCGACGGTGGTGCGCCCGCGGTCGTCGATGTAGCGGAATTCGTCGACGGGGCTGGCATAGGCGCGGAGCCGGTCGTGCAGGCCCATGGCGGTGAGGGCCTCGAACCCGGGCCCGGAGAAGTCGATCATGTAGCCCTGGGCGCGGGGGCCGCGGGCGTGGTCGACGATGTGGACGTCCCATCCGTGGTGGTGGAGGCGGTTGGCGAGGGCGAGGCCGGCGATGCCCGCCCCGCAGATGAGGGCCTTCATGAGCGTGCTCCGTTCGGGTCGGTGAGATGGCGCAGCATCGGTGCGAGGCGGATGGCCGACAGCCGCGGGTCGAGTCCTTTATGGAGGAGAAAGCCGTCGATGACGGCCATGACGACGATCGCGGCCTCCTCGGGGGAGGGGTGGCCCGAGGCGGACAGGGCCTCGGTCAAGGCGGCGCGGAGGCGGGTCACGAGTTCGCCCATCTGGCCGCGCAGGATCGGATCGCGGGTAGCGGCGAGGTAGGCCTCGATGAACAGCAGGGAGGCGGGGTCGGTGCCGGTGTACCGGTCGATCTCGGCCATGAGCGACTCGACCGCGTCGGCGGGGTTCGGGACGGAGGCGAGGAGCGCGGCCATGTCGTCGAGCATGGGGCGCATCGCCTCCGTTGTCGCCTGGCGCAGGAGCGCCTGCAGCGATTCGAAGTGGTAGTGGACCAGGCCCGGGCGGACCTCGGCCCGCTCGGCGAGGATCCGGGTGCTCACGCCGTTCCAGCCGAGCTCGCCGATGAGCTCCTGCGCGGCGGTGAGCAGTCGCGCGCGGACTTCGCGGCCCCGTTCGGCATTGGTCTGGCCGGTCATGCCCGCCTCCTGGTCGATCGTCTTGGACGAATGACCAACCCTAGCGCGGACCGCGCGATGTCCCGCACCCGGCCGTCGGAGCATCGACTACTCGCAGATGATGAGCCGGTTCGTCAATGGGAGTCGCCTGTTCAACGGGGACTGGGAATCAGGCAACCTCCATGCGCAGATGCCAGGTGGCGCCGGCTTCTTCCTGAATTGGGCGGCGACCGATGAGGAAGCACGGACCATCGAGGTCGAGACCGGCGGTTCGCACCCGATGGGGCCTGCCGACGGTTTCATGCCGGAAGTCGCCGAGGGCTCCGTGACCGCCGCGACGCTCGCAGCGGGTGCGACCATCAGCGAAGCGAACGGGGCGATGGACTTCATCGCCAACGCCACCGGTTCGATCTACGCCCAGAGCTGGACACCCAACCCCCAGAAGCTGGTCGCAGGGGAGCAGACGCCTGAGGGCCTGCTCGATTCAGCGCAAGCCGACTACGAATCGCAGGTCGAGAAGTAGATGTCCACTCCCAGGTCCGCTGGGCCGACGCCTGGATTCCCGAAGCCGCGCTCTCCCGCCAGGCCAGGCGCACTCGCGCCGAATGGCTGCACCGCCTGCTCGCCGAACAAATCCTCACCGAGCCTCCGTCGCGCGCCAAGCGCTCGGCATGATGCGGGCCGTGGAGGACAAGCGCTACCGGGCGCACACCCCAAGGGATATGCGCCCGCGTCATACAGCGGAGCCCGGCCCTTACCGCCGCCGTCCGGCACAACGTCCGGCTGGGGGAGACGGTCTTTCGATCACGGACCTCCTATGGCCACTGAAGGTTTGGGATGGAACATCTAAGCGTCGCGTCTATTGAACTGGGTCCAGGCGACGCCGATGATCAGGGCGGCGAAGACGGCGAACACGCCGCCCGAGGCCCAGCGGTCGAAGAAGCCGTAGTCCGGGGCCGCGGGACCGAATTCCGCCGCGCTGGTCAGCATCAGCTCCGACCCTGCGGTGAACGGTAGGAACCGCACCACCGGCGCCAGCCAGTCGAGGGCCGGGACCATGGTGAGCCCGACGAACAGGGTCTCGATGATCAACGGCATCAGGAATATGACCACCAGTGCCGACGGGACGCCGCGGAACAGCAGCCCCAGGCCGAGTCCGACCAGTGTGTAGATCACGTTGTAGGCCACGTATCCCAGCAGCGCCGAGCGCACCGGGTCGTCGAACAGTCCCGGCGCCCCGCCCCAGAACGCGAGCATCAGGGTCGCGTTGATCGCGATCGACACCAGCGTGACCGCGGCCGTCAGCGCTGTCATCGTGAGGATCTTCGCCAGGATCAGGCGCGAGCGCTGCGGCAGCGCGGTCAGGGTCGGCTGGATCGTGCCGTGCCGGTATTCGTGGCCGGTGGCGAAGATGCCGATCACGGCCATGAACACCGCCAGGAACGGGATCACGAAGGAGGCCCCGCCGTTGAGGCCGAGGTTCACGGAGTCGGCGTTGAGCGGCTCCTCGCCGGCGGCGATGCCGAGGGTCAGCGGGATCGCGGCGGAGGCCACCAGGCCGGAGCCGACCATCCAGTAGGTCGAGCGGAGCGTGCGCAGCCGGGTCCATTCGAATCTGAGCGCGTCAAGCATGCTGGGCACCTCCGGTGGTCGTGGCGAGTACGGGTTCTCGGGCGACGAACTGCTCTGCGGCGCCGGTGGCGGACATGAAGGCTTCTTCGAGTGAGGCCGAGCGGCTGGAGAGCTCGGCGAGCTCGATGCCCTCGGTGAAGGCCAGGTGGCCGACCGCGCCGATCGCCATGTTCGAGACGACGAGTTCGCCGTCGTCGCCCTTGGCGACGGTCGCGCCCTCGGCTTCGAGCGCGGAGAGGAAGGCGTCGGCGGCGGGGCTGCGGACGATCACCGTGGACTGGGTGAACTCGCGCACGAAATCGTCGACGTCGCCGTTGAAGATCATCTGACCGCGGCCGATGACGACCAGTTCGTCGGCCATGAGCTGCATCTCCGAGAGCAGGTGGCTGGAGACGAACACGGTGCGGCCCTCGGCGGCCAGCTTCTTCAGCAGGTCGCGCATCCAGTGGATGCCGTGCGGGTCGAGGCCGTTGGTCGGCTCGTCCAGCAGCAGGACGGGCGGGTCGCCCAGCAGCGCCTGCGCGAGGCCGAGCCGCTGCGCCATGCCGAGCGAGTAGCTCTTGGGCTGCTTGCGCTTGACAGCGCCGAGGCCGACCGTCTCCAGAACCTCGTCGATCCTGGCGTCGGTGATGCCGTTGGCGGCGGCGAGCATCTTCAGGTGGTTGCGGGCGGAGCGGGTGGGGTGGAAGGGCTTGGCCTCCAGCAGGGTGCCGACCTTGTTCATGGGGCGGCGGATGTCGGTGAACCGTTCGCCGTCGAAGGTGGTCTCGCCTTCGCCGTGGTCGAGGCCGAGCATCAGGCGCATCGTGGTGGACTTGCCGGAGCCGTTGGGCCCCAGGAATCCGGTGACGACGCCGGGGCGGACTTCGAACGACAGATCGTTCACCGCCACGGTCTTCTTGTAGTGTTTATGGAGGCCTTTGACGGCGATCATGGTGTTCCAATCGGGAGTCTCGAACGTGATTCGGCTTCGAGTGTTCGGTTGAACATGTTGGGTTCCAACGCGATCAATGGTCAGGGCCGGCCCGGCCCCGCCCCTCACGTCTCGGTCAGAGATGCAGCAGGTCTGTCGCGTTGCGGTGCGCGATGCGTTCGAGGTCGCCGCGGGAGACCGGTGCGGTGCGGAGGAACTCGACCGCCTCGGCGGTTGATTCGTAGGGGTAGTCGACGGAGAACAGCAGTCGGTCGGCGCCGATCGCTTGGACGGCTCCGAGTAGGGCCGCGTGGGAGTACACGCCGCCGGTGGTCGCATAGCAGTTGTTCCGCAGGTAATGGGAGGGCAGTTCTCGCGGCCTGCCCGCGGGGTCGGCCTGGTGGTAGCGGCTGTCGAGCCGGGCCAGTTGGAAGGGAAGCAGTTCTCCCATGTGCCCCAGCGTCACCGAGGCCCCGGGGAACTCGTCGAACACGCCGCCGTAGATCAGGCGGAGTGCGTGGGCGCCGACCGCCGCCGTCCATTCCCAGGACGGCCCGCTCAGCACGGGATGTCCCTCGAACACCTGCCAGTGGTCGGCGGGGAAGAGCGCGGGATGCAGGTAGAGCGTCACTCCGAGCCGTTCGAGTTCGGCCCACACGGGCCGGAACCGCGGCTCGTCGAGGTAGTGGCCTTGAACGTGGTCGTTGTGCAGGACGCCCCCACTCCCGCTCCCAGTCGGGAGGCATAGGGGCCGCGCCCGGCCACGGGATCAGGTCCGGGACGGAGAAGGCCTCTTCGACGGCGATCACCTGCGTGTCGCGCGCCTGGCCGGCGGCGGCCGGCGATGCCACCACGCCTGTCGGCATGTCGGCGCGGGCATCGGCCGCGGCCGATGCCGCTGTGGCGAGGTGCCCGCGGTGAGCGGGGAAGCGGACGATGCGGTCGTCATCACTGTGCCTTTCCATCGATCGCGGGCCCGGGGATCGACGCAATCACTAATAGGTAACCTAATCATAGGTTACCTAATAATGCTTGGTGGTCTCGGAATGCTGGTGATGTCAGTCACCGAGGTCGACCGCCTACCATCGGCGGACCGCGCCGAATCGCCCGTCCCACAGTGAAAGCAGAGCCCATGTCCTCGTCACCGTCCGAATCCGAGCCGCTCATCCGGCTGCTGTGGCGCGCGCACCACTGGTTCCGAGCCGCCCTGACTGCCGCGTTCGAGGCCCAGGAAGGCGGAGTGATCATCAGCGAGGCACACGTGACCCTGCTGAGTCAGCTGCCGTCAGAGGGGACGAGCATCGCCGAGTTGGCTCGGCGCCTGGGCGTCAGCGCCCCGACCGCGCACCAGTGGGTCCATGAACTCGTCGCCCTCGGCGTAGTAACAGTGGAGAGCGACCCACGGTCAGCCCGGTCGAAGCTCGTCCGCCTCACAGCGGCCGGTGCTCAGCGCCGCTCCGAGACGATGCAGATCCTCGCAGGGATCGAAACAGCGCTCGCCGAACACATCGGCACGGATACCGTCGACGCGCTTCGCGCCGCGCTGGAGGAACCGTGGGGATCTCCGGAATCGGCGGCGGCAGAGCTCGCGGAGCGGTGACTGGACTCCCGGATCGGGGCGGCCGCCGTCCCGTGCTCGTCTGGATCTACGGCGGCGGCTTCGACAGCGGTTCTGCCGCGCCGCCGGTGACCGACGGGGCGGCGCTGTCCCGGTTGACCGGCGCCGTCGTGGTCGCGGCGAACTACCGGCTCGGCCCGCTCGGGTACCTGCACCTGGCCGATCTCGGTGGCGAGGACTGGGCCGACCGCACCAACTGGGCCTGCTGGCTCAGGACCGGAGTGTCAGGGAGACTTCTCGGTCGACACCGATCGCCGGCGTGGAGGACGCCATAACCAAGCATGTGGCGACCAGTTGCTTCATAACCGAACCCGGATCATTCGACATGAGATGAAACTGCCTGAATGTCTGGGTTATTTGGATGGTGGGTGCTACAGGGATCGAACCTGTGACCACCTCCTTGTAAGGGAGGTGCTCTACCGCTGAGCTAAGCACCCGGAGGGCGCGCGGGAGCGCGCCGAGCCTGAGAAAGGGTACCTGAACGGAGGCTTGGGCGCGACTGGCGGGTGGCCGGGTCGTTCCGCATCGTGGGCACCGGAAGAGGCGTGCGGCACAGCCCGGAATTCTGTGGAAGCTTCAAGTGTTGGGGGAGGCGTGGAGAAGCTACGCGTGGACATCTGGTCCGACATCGCCTGCCCGTGGTGCTACGTCGGCAAGGCCCGGTTCGACAAGGCCGTTCGGCGGCTCGAGGGGAAGGTCGACGTCGAGATCCGGCACCGCTCCTTCGAACTCGACCCGCACCGCGAACCGGGCGACACCGCCCCGGTCGTCGACATGCTCGTCAAGAAGTACGGCATGAGCCCGGCCCAGGCGCAGGCCGGGGAATACCGGCTCCAAGACCTGGCGAAGGCCGAAGGCCTGGACTACCAGGCGGAGGGCCGCGACCACGGCAACACCTTCGACCTGCACCGCCTCCTGCACCTCGCCTCCGAGCGGGGCCTGGAGGCCGAGGTCTGGCAGGCGTTCTACACCGCGAACTTCGCCGACGAGGCCTCGATCTTCGAACGCGAGCGGGTGATCGACGTGTCGGTCGCCGCCGGGCTCGACAAGGACGAGGTCGTCGCCGTGCTCGACGACCCCGAGGCCTACCGCGAGGCCGTGCGCGCCGACGAGGCCGAAGCCGCCGCGCTCGGTGCCACCGGCGTGCCGTTCTTCGTCGTCGACGAGAAGTACGGCGTCTCCGGGGCCCAGCCCACCGAGCTGTTCGCCGAAGTCCTCGAAAAGGCCTGGGGCGAAAAGCGACCGGCACTCACCTCGATCACCGGCGCCGACGGCGCCGAAGCCTGCGGCCCCGACGGGTGCCCCGTCTAAAACGGGGTCGGGCGTAACTGGCGAAACCTTCACGAACGGGCACCTCCGGGAATATCCTGAGGCGAATTCCGCTCGATCGAGGAGGCGATAGCCATGCCGATGGACCGCGAGACGCAACTCAGGCTGGTGAAACTGCACGACGACACCGGCGTGCTCTCGCTCTACGTCAACGCCGACCCCCGGCAGGAAGGCTCCCAGCCGCCCTGGAAGACCCGGCTCGACCAGGGCCTCAAACAACTGCTCGAATCCGTCGACAACGGCACGCGCTCCGCGCTCGGCCGCCGCCTCGAAGAGATGAAGCTCGACATCGAGCAGCTCGTCCGCCCCGGCGCGCCCGGGATCGGCCGCGCGCTGTTCGTCGGCCTCGCCAGCGGCCAGACCTACAACGTCGAGATGCAGACGCCGCTGACCGACCGGGTCGCACTCGCCCCCCGCTCCCACATCGCCCCGATGTTCGGCGCCTGGGCCGAGGGCTCCCCGATCGGCATCGCCGTCGTCGACGGCAAGGGCATGCGACTCCTCGACAGCCGCTTCGGCAAGTGCGAGGAGGTCTCCGGTCTCCACTTCGAGCTCGACACCGCCGAATGGCGGATCATGAAGGGCCCCAGTGCCTCCCACAGCGCCTGGGGCGGACGCGACGCGTGGGCCTCGTCGAACCAGCACGACCTGTTCGACTACCGCATCGCCGAGCACCTGCAGAAGTTCCTTGCCGCCGCGCACCCCGTCCTGGAGGAGCACGTGGCGACCTTCGGCTGGGAGATGCTCGTCATCTCGGGCGAACCCGAACTCGTGGAGGCCTCCTCGAAGTCGCTGCGCAACGGCTTCAAAGCCGAGGTGGTCCCCTCGCAACTGGTGCTCAGCCAGTCCACGTCGGCGCAGATCCAGCAGGCCCTCGCGCCCGAGATCGCCGCCGCACGGGCGGCCCGGGACCAGCGCCTCACCGACAACTTCGCCGAGTCCCCGCGCAAGACCGTGGCGGGCTCCGAGGCCGTGATCGACGCGCTCCAGGGCGGCCGGGTCGACCGGCTCGTCATCGAGCGAGACTCGGTGTGGAGCGGCCGCCGCATTCCGGACGGCACGGTCCTGGCCGATTCGATCGCCCCTGGCGAGCCCGAACTCGCCACCGCGATCGCGGACGCCCAGCTCGGCGAGGCGATGATCGAGATGGCGCTGGCCTCGGACGCGCGGGTGTCGATCCTCAACGACGGCGTCCAACTCGACGAGAAGGCGGGAGGTGTCGGCGCGTTCCTGCGCTGGTGACCACCGCTTGAAGGCTTAAGTTAGGTTATGCTAACCTATCTTCGGCAGTACGATCCAGGGCCGCGGGTTTCTCACCTCCCGCGGCCCTGAGCCGTTTCAGCTGCCTACTCGTCCTCGAAGGTGGTCGCCAACAGCGCGTCCACCAGCAGGTCGTACTCGTCATCGGCCGACTCGGGCATATAGGCCCCGGACACGAACGCGTTCACCCCGTCGACGTCGACCAGCAGGATCGCCACCCGCTCGGACTCGTCCTCGACGTACTGCGAGGAGTCCCACGAGGCGGTCGACTCCGCGAGCACCCCCGCATGTCCGTCCACGGTGACCTCGGTGAGCACCGGCTCGGACACGGTGCCGTTCTCGCCGATGCCGGCGGCGCCCTCCGCCCAGACGCGGGCGACCGTGGAGGCGGTCTCGCCCATGGTCTCCGGGTCGAACGGCAGCTCGGGAATCGCGTAGCGGCCCGCGGAGAAGGCCGCGTACCAGTTCTCGGCGAGCTCGTAGTTGTAGAGCGATGCGTCGTGGGCGTAGTCGTAGTCGACCGGCCCTTCGGCGAGCTGCCACCGGTCGCTCGGGATCGGCACGCTGGCGCCCAGCGGCTCCACCGTCAGGAACTCGCCGGAGAACGCCGGGGCCTCAGGGGAAGGTGACTCGCTCGGCTCGGCCGCCGTGGTCTCCTCCGCGGCCGTCGAGGTGGACTCGTCCGCGGCAGAGCCGGACTCGTCGCCGGAATAGATGTAGCCCGCCGCGCCTCCGCCGAGCATGAGCGCGACGACGATCGCGATGCCGAGCGCACGTCCGCCCCTCCGATTCGGCTGCGGAGGCGGGGGAAAGGCGCCGTACGCGGTGCCCTGGGCGGGCTCGTGGGGAAGGGCGGGAGCCGGCGCCGTTCCGGGCGGCGTCGGTTCGGGGCGGGCCTCCATGCTCGGCACCGTCGGCTCGGGCGCCGGCGGCTCATCTGAGAAGACCAGGTCGGTGCGGGGTTCGGATTCGGGTTCGGGCATGCGAACGATCCTAAATGAACCCGATCCGGATCGATGTGCTGACGGCCGCCGCCTGGGGCGCGTTGCGCCGACGCGGCCGCGCTCACGGCATCGAACACGACCACCGAAGGAACAGCCCATGAGCCCCAGGGGCAACCCGTCACCGAACCGCCTGCCATGGCCGGCGGCCCCACCTGGACCGGCCATCGCGGTCGCGGCGATCCTCGCATCAGGAGCGTTGCCGCTGTAGGAAACCGGCGATCCGTTCCCGACGGAGTCGGGGACTGAGTCGACGCCCTCCCGGAAGAGGAGGGCGTTTCGCATGGGGCCGAGGTGCATTCACCCCGAATTCACCGGCTGCAGGTTGATGAGAAGTGGCATTTGTCGTTCACTTACCCTCCGCCCGGTTTCACCTGAGATATAGAGGTTTCCATGACCATCCTCAGTAGACGAAACATTCTCGGCGCCGGCCTCGCGGTCGGCGCCTCCGCCGTCGCTTCCGGCGCTTTCGCCGAAGCCGCCCATGCCGAGGAGGCCCTCGGCGGCTCCCTCATCGGCGCCCCCGAGGGCGACCAGCTCCACGTCATCTCCTTCAACCTCCGCTACGAGGGCAGCGACCCCTCGCCGCGCACCTGGGACGAGCGCCGCCCGCTCGTCAAGACGGTCCTCAAGCGAGAGCGGCCCACGATCCTGTTCACACAGGAGGGCCTGTACGGCCAGAACCAGGACGTCCTCGAAGACCTCAGACACCACGACTGGATCCACCTCGGCCGCCTCGGCGGCTCCAAGAGCGAAGCCACCGCGGTCTTCTGGGACCGCAAGCGCCTCAAGGCCCTCGAGTACGACCACCTGTGGCTCTCGGACACGCCGCTGCTCATCGGCTCCAAGCACTGGGGCAACAACGTCGTCCGGATGCTCACCTGGGTCCGCTTCCAAGACCTGCGCACCGGCAAGGACTTCTACGCGGTGAACAACCACTTCGACCACCAGTCCGAGCCGTCGCGCCAGAAGGGCGCGCAGATGAACCTCGACGTCATCGCGCCCTGGACCTCCCCGGTCGTGGTCGCCGGGGACTTCAACAACACCCCGGACACGCCGATCCACCAGATCCTCACCGACGGCGGCCTCGTCGACACCATGCTCGCCGCCGACGAGCAGGTCACCCCCGTCTACGGCACCTGGAACGGCTGGAACCCGGTCCCGACCGAGGAGGAGCGGCGCATCGACTGGATCCTCACCACCCCCGAGGTGCGGATCCTCAAGGCGGGCGTCAACACCTACGCAAAGGACGGGCGCACGCCCTCCGACCACTGGGCCGCCCAGGCGCTCATCGAGCTCCCGTAAACGGTCTGCGGGGCGGCGGCGGCACCGATACCGTTGCAATGGTGAACGACGCGCTGATCGCCGCCCCGCCCGGGCATCCGCTGCTGGGTCCCGTGGATCCGCCGTTCCTGCACGTCATGACCTACAACCTCAAGTCCGCCTCCGGCCGCGCCCCGCATTCCTGGTGGAAGCGCCGCCCCCTCGTCAAGGCCGTGCTCGAGAACGAACTGCCCTCCGTGATCTGCACCCAGGAGGGCCGCTTCCGCCAGCTCCTCGAGCTCCGCGAGGACCTCGACGGCTACGACTGGGTCCACCTCGGCCGCGGCGGCGGCTCCCGCAGCGAGGCCACCGCGATCTTCTGGGACAGCGCCCGGCTCTTCCCGCTCGAATACGACCACCTCTGGCTCTCCAAACGCCCCAACGTGATCGGCTCGCGCAACTGGGGGAGCGGCACCGTTCGGATGCTCACCTGGGTGCACCTGGAGGACCGCGAGACCGGACGCCGCTTCTACATCGTCGACAACCACTTCGACCATCATTCCGAGAAGGCCCGGCGCAAGGGCGCGGACCTCCTGCTGCGGACCATCGCCCGTTTCCTCGACCCGGTCATCGTGGCCGGCGACTTCAACTGCGGCCCCGATTCGGCGACCTACCGGGCGCTCACCGGCGGCGGCCTCGAGGACACCTGGGAGCGCGCGGCCGAGCACGTCACCCCGAACTGGGCCACGTTCAACCGCTGGCGGCCCGCGCCCGTCGAGGGCCCGACCCGCATGGACTGGATCCTCACCAGGCCGAGCCCGGACTGCGCCGTCGAGGTCCACCGCGCCGGCGTCAACGCCTACACCGAGGGCGGCCTGACCCCCTCGGACCACTGGCCGGTCCAGGCGGTGCTCAGACTCGTGCCCCGGCGGGGGTCGCAGCCCGCTTCACACCCAGGAGCTCACGGATCTCGCTGACCGCCGCGCGCCCGGCCCGGTTCGCGCCGATCGTGGAGGCCGACGGGCCGTAGCCCACCAGATGTACGCGCGCGTCGGCCGCCGCCCGGGTGCCTTCCATGACGATCCCGCCGCCGGACCCGCGCAGCTTCAACGGCGCGAGATGATCGAGCGCCGCCCGGAACCCGGTGGCCCACAGGATCGTGTCGACCGCGATGAACCTCTCGTCGCCCCAGCGCAGCCCCTCGGGCGTGATCGCGTCGAACATCGGGAGCCGATCGAGGACGCCTGTGGCCCGCGCGGCCCGGATCTCGGGCGTCAGCGGCACGCCGGTGACGCTGATGACCGACTGCGGACGCAGCCCCCGCCGGACCCGCTCCTCGACCATCGCGACCGCCTCGCGGCCCCGGTCCGGGTTGAAATCCCCTGAGCGCCATCGCGGTTCGCGCCGCGTGATCCAATGCGTGGACGCCGCGAGCGGGTCGATCTCGAGCAGGTGCTGAATCCCGGAGATGCCGCCGCCGACCACGGCGACGCGGCGGCCCGCGAACGCCTCGGGGCCGCGGTACTGAGCGGTGTGCAGCTGCCTGCCTGCGAAGGTCTCCTGCCCCGCGTACCGGGGCCAGAACGGGCGCTCCCAGGTGCCGGTGGCGTTGATGAGCGCACGGGTGATCCAAGTGCCCCGGTCGGTGACGACCTCGAGGCGCTTGTCGGGGAGCGGCCGCACCGCGCTCACGGAGACGGGCCGCTGCACGCGCAGGTCGAACTCGCGCTCGTAGTCGGCGAAGTAGGAGGAGATGACCCCGGAGACGGGCGTGGACGGCTCGGGCTCGGGCACGTCCATGCCCGGGAGCCGGTACACGCCGTTGACCGTCTCGAACGTGAGGGTCGGCCACCGGAACTGCCAGGCGCCGCCCGCGTGCGGGGCGTGGTCGAGCACCGCGAACTCGGTCTCGGGCTCGAAGCGCCGCCGCAGGAAGTAGGCGGCCGAGAGCCCGGCCTGCCCGGCCCCGATGACGACGACCTCGACCTCGCGAATCACCTTCAGTGGAACGAGTCCGGCGAGACGGTGATTCCGAGGGGTGAGGTCCTTCACTCGCTGAGGCGGGGCCCTCTGGCCTCCTGGAGCTCCGGCTTCGGACTGCGCCTTCTGGTTCCCTACGCCTCCGGCTTCGGGAACAACTCCTTCATGGTGAAGGCCTCGGGGGTCGGGCCCTTCTCGCGCAGGATCGTGAGCCGCTTCTCCGCTTCCGGCAGGGTCGGGCGATGCCCTGCCGGGACCCACCACATCGCCGAGTACGCCTCGGTGAGGTGCGCGAACCATTCGCGCCGCCGCTTGAGCATCGCCCGGTGCTGGGGCCCGTACACATAGGCGTTCAAGGCTTCAGGCGAAGTCCACACCGACATGTTGACCGCGAGCCATTCGTCGCCGAATACCCGGAACGCGGTCGCGTCCGACCCCTGCTCGTCGATCAAGCGCCACACGAATCCCTCGGCGGTGTCGGCGACGGCGTTCACCTCCTCCAGCTTGGAGGTGAACCCGTGCATCACCTCGCTGTCGAAGGGCGCCAGGATCCGTCCGATGTTCACCTGCGCCAGTTCATATCCCGCACTCATGCACCGAATCCTGCCAGCGCCCGGCGCGCCTCGTCAACGGCTGCATGAGCATCCCAGTCGGAACCCAGTCGACTGGGATATCGCGGAGGCTCAGTCCCCGATGGGCGTGAGGAACTCCAGGCGGTTGCCGAACGGGTCCCGCGTGTAGCAGCGCCGGTAGCCGATGAAGTCCGCGTCCCATTCGACCCGGTGCCCGGCGGCTTCGAGGCGGGCGGCGAGCGCGTCGAGATCGGCGACGAGGATGCCCGGGTGGGCCTTCGCGGAGGGCACGTGGCCCGCTTCGACGCCGAGGTGGAGTTCGAGGGCGTCGGTGCGCAGCCACAGGCCGCCGCGTTTGGCGAGCTCCGGTGGCTTCTCGACCTCGGTCATGGCGAGGACCCCGACGTAGAACGCGCGGGCGGCGTCCTCGCCCGCGGGGCGGATGGCCAGTTGCACGTGGTGGACGCCGTAGCCGAACGGCGAGTCGCCGCGCGGGTCCCGGTATCGGGCGGGGTCGGTCACGGTCGTCCTCCTCGGGGGCAAGGAAACGGGGCGGGCTGCATGCAGCCCGCCCCCTCAGCGCTCTCCAGCGGTCATTCGGCCAGCAGTCCGCGGAGGACGTACTGGAGGATGCCGCCGTTGCGGTAGTACTCGGCCTCGCCCGGGGTGTCCAGGCGGACCACGGCCTCGAAGGTGGTCTCGGCGCCGTCGGGATTGACGGCGGTCACGGTGACCGTGGCGGGGATGCCGTCGTTGATCGCGGTGACGCCCGAGATCGAGACGGTCTCCTCGCCGGTGAGGCCGAGGCTCTGGTGCGACTCGCCCTCGGGGAACTGGAGCGGGAGGACGCCCATGCCGATGAGGTTCGAGCGGTGGATGCGCTCGTAGGACTCGGCGATGACGGCCTTGACGCCCAGCAGGCGGGTGCCCTTCGCGGCCCAGTCGCGGCTCGAGCCCGTGCCGTACTCCTTGCCGGCGAAGACGACCAGCGGGGTGCCTTCGGCGGCGTAGTTCTGGCAGGCGTCGTAGATGGTCGACACCGGGCCGCCGGCCTGGGTGAAGTCGCGGGTCCAGCCGCCTTCGGTGCCCGGCGCGAGCTGGTTGCGCAGGCGGATGTTCGCGAAGGTGCCGCGGACCATGACCTCGTGGTTGCCGCGGCGTGAGCCGTAGGAGTTGAAGTCGGCCGGGGAGACGCCCTGGCCCTTCAGGTACTCGCCCGCGGGCGAGTCGGCCTTGATCGAGCCGGCGGGGGAGATGTGGTCGGTCGTGACCGAGTCGCCGAGCTTCGCCATGACGCGGGCGCCGGTGATGTCCTCGACGGCGGCCGGGGTGGCCGGCATGCCGTCGAAGTACGGAGCTTTGCGCACGTAGGTCGAGGCGTCGTCCCACTCGAAGGTGTTGCCGGTCGGGATCGGCAGGGACTGCCAGGTCTCGTCGCCGTCGAAGACGGAGGCGTACTCCTTGAGGAACATGTCGCGGCCGATGTTGCCGTCGACGACCTCGCGGATGTCCTCGGCGGAGGGCCAGATGTCGCGCAGGAACACGTCCTGGCCGTCCTTGCCCTTGCCGATCGGGTCCGACGTCAGGTCGAGGTCCATCGTCCCGGCCAGCGCGTACGCGACGACCAGCGGCGGGGACGCCAGGTAGTTCATCTTGATGTCCGGGTTGATGCGGCCCTCGAAGTTGCGGTTGCCCGAGAGGACCGCCGCGACGGCGAGGTCCCCGGCCTGGACCGCGGCCGAGGTCTCCTCGGGGAGCGGGCCGGAGTTGCCGATGCAGGTGGTGCAGCCGTAGCCGACCAGGTTGAACCCGAGCTTGTCGAGGTACGGGCTGAGCCCCGCGCGGTTCAGGTAGCCGGTGACGACCTGCGAGCCCGGCGCGAGGGAGGTCTTGACCCACGGCTTGGAGAGCAGGCCCAGTTCGACGGCGTTCTTGGCGAGGAGGCCGGCGCCGACCATGACGTACGGGTTGGAGGTGTTGGTGCACGAGGTGATCGCGGCGATGACGACGGCGCCGTGGTCGAGCTCGAATTCACCGTTCTCCGACTTGACCGTCTGCGGGTTGTGCGGGCGGTCGCCGTTGGCCTTCTCCGCGGGCGAGTCGGAACCGGGGAAGGACTCCTCGCCGGCCTCGTCGTGGACGTAGTTCGCGACGTCGCGGCGCCACTGGTGCCCGGCCTGGTCGAGCTGGATGCGGTCCTGCGGGCGCTTGGGTCCGGCGATGGAGGGCACGACGGTGGAGAGGTCGAGCTCGAGGTACTCGGAGTACGCGGCTTCCTTGGCCGGGTCGTGCCACATGCCCTGGGCCTTGGCGTAGGCCTCGACGAGCGCGATCTGCTCTTCGGTGCGGCCGGTGAGGCGCAGGTAGTCGACGGTGCGCTCGTCGATCGGGAAGATGCCGCAGGTGGAGCCGAACTCGGGGGCCATGTTGCCGAGCGTGGAGCGGTCGGCGACGGGCACGGAGGAGACGCCCTCGCCGTAGAACTCGACGAACTTGCCGACGACGCCGTGGTCGCGCAGCATCTCGGTGATGGTGAGCACGAGGTCGGTGGCGGTGGTCCCGGCAGGCAGGTCGCCGGAGAGCTTGAATCCGACGACGCGCGGGATGAGCATCGAGATGGGCTGGCCGAGCATCGCGGCCTCGGCCTCGATGCCGCCGACGCCCCAGCCGAGGACGCCGATGCCGTTCTCCATGGTGGTGTGGGAGTCGGTGCCGACGCAGGTGTCGGGGTAGGCGACGCCGTCGCGGGTCATGACGACGCGCGCGAGGTGCTCGATGTTGACCTGGTGGACGATGCCGGTGCCGGGCGGGACGACCTTGAACTCGTCGAAGGCGGTCTGGCCCCAGCGCAGGAACTGGTAGCGCTCGCGGTTGCGCTCGTATTCGCGCTCCACGTTGCGCTTGAAGGAGTCCGGGTGCCCGAAGAAGTCGACGATCACGGAGTGGTCGATGACCATCTCGGCGGGCGCGAGGGGGTTGACCTTGGAGGGGTCGCCGCCGAGGTCGCGGACGGCCTCGCGCATGGTGGCGAGGTCGACGACGCAGGGGACGCCGGTGAAGTCCTGCATGATCACGCGGGCGGGCGTGAACTGGATCTCGGTGCTGGGCTTGGCGGCCGGGTCCCAGGAGCCGAGCGCCCGGATGTGGTCGGCGGTGATGTCCGCGCCGTCCTCGTTGCGCAGCAGGTTCTCGAGGAGGACCTTGAGGCTGTATGGCAGCCGGTCGTGTCCCTCGACCTTGTCGATGCGGAAGATGTCGTATTCGTGTTCGCCGACCCGCAGCGTCTCGCGGGCGCCGAAGGAGTCCGTACTCACCATGAGAGCTCCTCGATTCAGGATTTGAAGGTCGGCTTCAGTCTGCCCCAACCTGAAGGGCCGGGAACCGAGGTCGGGCAGAGCAGCCGCCTTTTAAACAGTACGTCCGTCTTATTTAACGAGGCCAACTGTAGCACCCGGCGTTTCGAGGGAGTTTCTTAGCCGAGCCTAACGAGGGGCTGCGAGGCTGAGTGCTGTTGCGGGAGAGCGCATCCGGGTCAGGGAACGTTAAAGGCCGACGGCGGCCGGTGTGCGGTGATGTCGGCCGCCGTCGGCCCGGTGCGGTGGATATAAGTCTTAATTCGGACTATACGCGCCGCGCTCCCGGGGTTTACACCGGCCCTGTGAGCCACGTCGCCACCTGCGTCTACACAGCGAGGCGGGGCCCCGCCGCACGCTGGGATTCGAGCCAGGACTCCACGTCGTCCGCGGTGCGGGGCAGCCCGGCCGAGAGGTTCTCGCAGCCCTCGGCGGTGACCCGCACGTCGTCTTCGATGCGGATGCCGACCCCGCGCAGCTCCTCGGGCACCAGCTCGTCGTTGGCCTGGAAGTACAGTCCCGGCTCGACGGTGAGCACGAAGTCCTCGGAAACGGAGCCCCGATAGTAGTGCTCGGGACGCGAGTTCGCGCAGTCGTGCACGTCGAGGCCGAGCATGTGGCCGAAGCCGTGCAGCGTCCAGCGGCGGTAGATCAGCGAGTCCTTGTCGAGCGCCTCGTCGACCGAGCCCGGCAGCACCCCGAGGTCCTTGAGCCCCTCGGCCAGCACCCGCATGCAGGTCTGGTGGATCTCCTGGAACTCGGTGCCGGGCTTGATGACGTCCATGCCCGCCTGCTGCGAGGCGTGCACGATGTCGTAGACCTCCCGCTGCAGCGGCGTGAACCGGCCGCTCACTGGCAGCGTGCGGGTCACGTCGGCGGTGTAGAGGTGGTTGTTCTCCACGCCCATGTCCATGAGGATCAGCTCGCCCGGCGTGGTCCGGCCGTCGTTGGTGATCCAGTGCAGCGTGGTGGCGTGCGATCCGGCGCCCACGATCGAGTCGTACCCGAGGCCGTTGCCTTCGAGGCGCGAACGCAGGCCGAACACGCCTTCGAGGGCCCGCTCCGGGATCGAGCCGTGCGACGGGAGCACCCGCGCCACGTCCTCGAAGCCGCGCACGGTGATGTCGATGGCGTCCTGCAGCTGCTCGAGCTCCCAGGCGTCCTTGACCAGGCGCAGTTCGGAGAGCACCGCCGCGAGTTCGCCATCGCGCGACAGCTGCGGCTGGCCTTCGAGGTCCTTCGTCGGCTCCTCGGCCGCGAAGTGCGCGTCCACACCGGCGTCGAAGCCGCGCAGCACGCGGACCTTGCCGCGCTCCACGCCCTGCAGCTCGCTCTCGAGCCGCTCCACGTCGCGGACCTCGATGCCGAGCTCGACACTGGTCTCCTGAAGGGACTTCTTGCGGCCGATCCACAGCTCGCCGTACTTCGCGGAGCGGAAGAACTCGTCGGAGTCGTAGCCCTTGCGCGGGCGCCGGTACAGCACCGCGTCGTGGCCGGAGCCGTTCGGGTGCAGGACCAGCACGCCCTCGGGGTCGAGGTCGCCGGTGAGCCACGCGAAGTCCGAACCCGCGCGGAAGCGGAAGAAGGTGTCGTTCGAGCGGGTCTTCTCGGCGCCGGTGGGGACGACGACCGTCTCGCCGGGGAAGGCCGATGAGACCGCCTCGCGGCGGCGGGCCGTGTAGGCCGCCTGCGCCGACTCGGCCACGTCGAGTTCCGTCGCGCCCCAGCCGGTGCGCATGAAGTTCAGGAACTTCTCGGGGAACTTGGGGTCGTGGGGCCGCTCGCCGGACTTCTTCTCAGCCATGACAGGTCCTTCCAACCAGACTGTGCAAATGAGGTTGTGCCTCATCACGACCGTACCGCAGCGCCGATTCATGGCTCGCACGCTTCGCGCCGAGGGAGGTGAGACCGCGATGGCGGCTAGTGCGAACGCCTGAGCCACCGCTACCCTGGAAATCGTGACCGATCGCGCCAATTCGTCGCTCAATCCTCCCGCGGGGGCGGGCCCCTCGCGCTCGGGCGTCACGCTCTCCGCCTCCCAGCTCGAGCAGATCCGCCGCCTCGTCGCGGTCGGACGGGCCTCCTCGGTCGACGAGTACGTCGCCGCCGCGGTCGCCGAACGCCTCGAGCGGGACCGCTCGCTCAGCGAGCTCCAGGACCTCTTCGAGCGCAAGGGCCACGCCCCCAGCGCCGAGCACCTGGCCTGGGCCCGCGAGAAGCTCGGCATCGACGGCAAAGACGGAGAGGCCAATACGTGATCGGCGGCCGCATCCTGGACGTGTCCGCCATCGTCGGTTTCGCCACCTCCATGCCCTACCCGCAGGCCGTCGTCTTCACCGCGCTCGAGCAGAACGTGGTCCTCGCGATCCCCTCCGGGGCCCTCGCCGAGGCCTGGTCGCAGGCGCGCCGCCGCGACCGCGACGCCCTGCTCGTGCTGCTCGGCCTGCCCGTCACCGTCGTGATGGACCTGGACCAGAAGTCCGCCCGCGACGTCGGCCTCATGCTGTCGCGCTCGCGCCAGCACGGGAACATCGCCGCCGGGCACGTCGCGTGGTGTGGCCTGAACCGCCCCGGCTGGCCCATCGTGACGGGCGAACCCAAGACGCTGCTTGCATTCGACTCGAGCCTCGAGATCGACCAATTGCCTTGAACCGAGGACAGCAGGACAATGGAGGAGTGGGCGTGACCGCCGTACAGGAGCAGACCATGAGCGATCTCGGGCAACTCGACTACCGGCCCCGCAAGTCCCGCATCGGGGCCTGGATCGGCGCGGTCATCGCGTTCGGCGGCTTCACCGCCCTGTCCTTCACCCTCGGCAACCAGACCTACGAGGGCGGCACCGTCACCTGGGTCGACCAGATCGCCATGATCGGCCTCGGCGTCATCGGCGCCGGCATCGCACTCGCCTTCCTGCGCCTGCGCGTCCGCGCCGACGAGAAGGGCGTCGAGGTGACCAACGTCGCGTCGAAGCGCTACTTCCCGTGGCAGGTCGTCACCGCCATCAACTTCACGGACAAGATGACTTGGGCCACCGTGGAACTCGCGGACGACGACGAGATGTCGATCATGGCCGTCCAGGTCAGCGACAAGGAGCGGGCTGTGGCGGCGATCAAACACCTGCGAGCGCTCTTGGAGCAGTCCCGCAGCTAGGTGCTAGTATTGCGTGTCGATCGCACCGTGCCATCTCGAATGGCGAGCGGTGCCGCAAGCGGAGTCCAGCTCCCACCCGCAGCCGGGACCCCTCACGGGGGATCCGACAGGTGAACGGGTCACGTACGGCGACATGATCGCCGTGCCCTTGGAGTGGACCCTGGCTGACGCCGGGGTCTTTTCTTTTGGGGACCTCACCCGCGTGAGGCTGTGCTGGGTCACGCTTGCAACGACAAGCCGCCGGGGCTCCCGCCCCGACGACCGGAACAGCCACAGGGGCGCTGACGTCATGTCAGCGAGAATCGCGAACCAAGGAGGCCCCATCAGCGATCTGCGCATTAACGACCAGATTCGGACCAAGGAAGTGCGCCTGGTCGGCCCGGCAGGAGAACAGGTCGGCATCGTGTCGATCGACAAAGCCCTGCAACTGGCCGCCGACGTCGACCTGGACCTGGTCGAAGTCGCACCCACCGCCCGTCCGCCGGTCTGCAAGCTCATGGACTACGGCAAGTACAAGTACGAGTCCGCCCAGAAGGCCCGTGCTTCGCGCCGCAACCAGCAGCAGACCGTCATCAAAGAGATGAAGCTCCGGCCGAAGATCGACAAGCACGACTACGAGACCAAAAAGGGTCACATCGTGCGGTTCCTCACGGCCGGCGACAAAGTCAAGATCACGATCATGTTCCGCGGTCGCGAGCAGTCGCGCCCCGAGCTCGGCCGGCGCCTGCTGGACAAGCTCGCGGAAGAGCTCAAGGACCTCGCGGTCATCGAGTCCGCCGCCAAGCAGGACGGCCGCAACATGATCATGGTCGTCGCCCCGATCCGCCCCAAGGGCGAGATCGTCAAGAGCGGCGGCGGACGCAAGGGCGGACGCGGCGGCGACGCCGAACAGGCCGAAGCGGCTCCGGAAGAGGCACCTGCGGAGGCTCCCTCGGAAGCCGCCGAAAAGGCGCCCACCGAGACGCCCGAGGCCTGACCCCGAGCACTACTCACCGGCCGGAAGCGGGCGCCCGCGTGCGCCCGCCCCGACCGGCATTGAACACAGAGGAGAAGCACGATGCCGAAGATGAAGACCCACAGCGGTGCCAAGAAGCGGTTCAAGGTGACCGGCTCCGGCAAGCTGATGCGCCGCAAGGCCGGCAAGAACCACCTCATGGAGCACAAGAGCGGTCGGTTCAAGCGCGAGCAGCAGGGCCGCGGCGAGGTTTCCCCCGCCGACCAGAAGCAGGTCCGGAAGCTGCTGGGCCGCTAAGCCCGCACTCCGTTTGACTTACCATCCGCTTTAAACGCAAGGAGACTGAACTGTGGCACGCGTCAAGCGTTCGGTGAACGCCAAGAAGAAACGCCGCGTCGTACTCGAAGAGGCCAAGGGCTACCGCGGGCAGCGCTCGCGCCTGTACCGCAAGGCCAAGGAGCAGCTGCTCCACTCGTACACCTACTCGTACCGCGACCGCAAGAACCGCAAGCGCGAGTTCCGGAAGCTGTGGATCACCCGCATCAACGCCGCCGCCCGCGCGAACGGCATCACCTACAACCGCTTCATGCAGGGCCTGGCCCTCGCCGAGGTCGAGGTGGACCGCAAGATCCTCGCCGAGCTGGCCGTCAACGACGCGGCGGCGTTCACCGCCCTCGTCGATGTGGCCCGCAAGGCCCTCCCCGCGGACGTCAACGCTCCCGCCGAGCAGTAGATGCAGCTTGACTCACCCGGGACGGACGCGCTCACCGCGCGATCGTCCCGGGTCGTCAATGCCCGGAAGCTGCAGCGCCGCCGCGGCCGCGACAAGGCCGAGCGGTTCCTCGCCGAAGGGCCGCAGGCCGTCCGCGAAGCCATCGCCGCCGGAGCGGTGGAAGACCTCTTCTACGACTTCGACGCCGACACCCGCCACTCGGACCTGATCGACGCCGCCGTCGCCGCGGGCGCCCATGTGCACCCGTGCACCGACGAGGGCCTGGCCGCACTGGCCGAGACCGTGACCCCGCAAGGGCTCGTCGCGGTCTGCCGGTTCTTGGACCAGTCCCTTCCCGAAGCGGCGAACCTGGTCGCGGTGCTCCACGGGATCACCGACCCCGGGAACGCCGGGACGGTGCTCCGCGCCGCCGACGCCGCCGGGGCCGATTGCGTGGTCTTCGCCACCGACTCGGTCGACCCCTACAACGGCAAGTGCGTGCGCTCCTCCGCCGGGAGCCTGTTCCATCTGCCGGTGGTCCGCGCCGCGGACACGGCCGACGCGCTCGACCTGTTCCCGCACGCCCAGATCCTGGCCGCGGCCGCCGACGGGGACGACCTGTACGCGCTCGACCGCGCTGGCGATCTCGACGCGCCCACGGTGTGGCTGTTCGGCTCCGAGGCCCACGGCCTCGACGAAGCGACCGCTGCTCTGGCGCACCGCAAGGTGGGCGTCCCGATCTGGGGCGAGGCCGAGAGCCTGAACCTCGCCGTCGCCGCAGGGGTTTGCCTTTATGCCAGTGCTGCGGCCCGGCGTCGAAAGTTAGACTAGTGGCATGTCTATCGGCTACCGCGAATTTATCCAGCCCGCCGGGTGCGGGCTGTGGCGTTAGTCGTCCACGCCTTCTCTTCCCTGGCGGGCTGCGGCCGAGCCGCGTGCCTTCCTTAGACTCCTTTTGGTCCCGCCAGGAGAAAGACGTTATGAGCACAGACATTGAGGCTGGCCTGCTCCAGCCCGAGGCCCTCGCCGAGGCCGTCAAAGACGCCGCCGCGATCATCGCCGCCGCCTCCAACCTCGAAGCACTCGCCGCAGCCAAGTCCGCCACGCTCGGCGACAAGGCTCCGGTCTCCTTGGCCCGCAGGGCGATCGGTTCGATCCCGGGCAAGGAGCGCGGTGAGGCCGGGCGCAATGTGAACGCCGCCCGCACCGAGATCACCGGCCTGTTCGAGGCCCGCGAGGAGATCCTGAAGGCCGCCGAGGCCGCGCGCATCCTCCGCGAGGAGACCGTCGACGTCACGGCCCGCACGGCCCGCCGCCGCGAAGGCGCGCGCCACCCGATCAACGTCCAGATGGACCGCATCGCCGACCTGTTCGTCGCCATGGGCTACGAGATCGGCGAAGGCCCCGAGGTCGAGCTCGAATGGTTCAACTTCGACGCGCTCAACATCCACCCGGACCACCCCGCCCGGACCATGATGGACACCTTCCACATCGCCGACGGCAAGGGCGAGTACGGCTCGAACATGGTGCTGCGCACGCACACCTCGACGGTGCAGATCCACACCATGCTCACGCAGGAGCCGCCGATCTACACGGTCGCGCCCGGCCGCGTGTACCGCACCGACGAGGTGGACGCGACGCACTCGCCCGTGTTCCACCAGACCGAGGGCCTCGTGGTCGACAAGGGCATCACCATGGCCGACCTCAAGGGCACCCTCGACCACTTCGCGAAGTCGGTCTTCGGTGCCGAGGCGATCACCCGTCTGCGCCCCTCGTACTTCCCGTTCACCGAGCCGAGCGCCGAGGTCGACGTCTGGTTCGCCGCGCACAAGGACGGGCCGCGCTGGATCGAGTGGGGCGGCTGCGGCATGGTCAACCCGCGCGTGCTGCGCGCCTGCGGGATCGACCCCGAGGTGTACTCGGGCTTCGCGTTCGGGATGGGCGTGGAGCGCGCGCTCATGCTGCGCCACGGCATCACCGACCTGCGCGACATCATCGACGGCGACGTCCGGTTCCCCGCCGGACTGAAGGTGGAGGAGTAGACGATGAGGATTCCCGTTTCCTGGCTCGCCGAGTACGCCGCCCTGCCCGAGGACCTGACCACGGAGGCGCTCGACGCCGCCCTGGTCGAGGCCGGGCTCGAGGTCGAAGAGGTCGAGGACCTGCGCGGCCGCGTGACCGGCCCGCTCGTGGTCGGCCGCGTGGCCTCCATTGAAGAGCTCACCGAGTTCAAGAAGCCGATCCGCCACTGCTGGGTCGAGGTCGGCGAGGCCGAGCCGCGCTCGGTCATCTGCGGCGCGCGGAACTTCGCCGAAGGCGACCTCGTCGTCGTGGCGCTGCCCGGCGCCGAACTGCCCGGCGGCTTCAAGATCGGTTCGCGCAAGACCTACGGCCGCCTCTCGGACGGCATGATCTGCTCGGCCCGCGAACTCGGCGTCTCCGACGACCACGACGGCATCATCGTCCTCGAGGGCGGCACTGTCGGGGAGGACGCCCGACCGCTGGTCGGCCTCGACGACGTCGTGTTCGAATTGGCGATCACCCCGGACATGGGCTACTGCTTCTCCGTGCGCGGCATCGCCCGCGAGGTCGCGCACCGCCTCGGCGTCGCGTTCACCGACCCGGCCGCGAAGGCCGTGGAGCCCGCCGCGACCGAGCACCCGCCCTACCCGGTGCGGGTCGAGACCGACGGCTGCTCGCGCTTCACGCTGCGCGAGGTGCGCGACGTGGACGCCAACGCGGAGTCGCCGGAGTGGATGGCCAAGCGGCTCACCCAGGCCGGCATGCGCCCGCTGGGCCTGGCCGTGGACGTCACCAACTACCTGATGCTCGAACTCGGCCACCCGCTGCACGCGTTCGACCGCGACGCCCTCGAGGACGTCATGGTCGTGCGCCGGGCGAAGCCGGGCGAGACCCTGAAGACCCTCGATGACGTGGAGCGGGGGCTCGACCCCGAGGACATGGTCATCACCGACGGCACCGGTCCGCTCTCGCTCGCGGGCGTGATGGGCGGCCAGACCTCCGAGGTCGGGCCGACCACCCGCAACGTGCTCATCGAAGCGGCGCACTGGAACCCGACGGCGATCGCGCGCACCTCGCGGCGGCACAAGCTCACCTCGGAGGCCTCGAAGCGCTACGAGCGCGGTGCCGACGCGGGGATCACGCTGCTCGCGGCGCAGCGCGCGGCCGACCTGCTGGTCGAGTACGGCGGCGGGACCCTCGTGGAGGCCGTGGCCGACATCGACCACCGCGAGCCTGCCACGCCGATCGCGATCCCGGTCGACCTGCCGTCCAAGACGATCGGCGTCGACTACGACCGCTCCACCGTGGTCGCGATGCTCGAGGCCGCCGGGTGCACTGTGGATGGTGACGAGGTGCTGACGGTGACGCCCGCATCGTGGCGTCCCGACCTGACCGACCCGGCCGACCTCGTGGAGGAGGTGGCCCGCCTGCACGGGTACGGCCACATCCCGTCGAGCATCCCGCGCGCGATCGCGGGAACCGGCCTGACCTCCTCGCAGCGCCGCCGCCGCCGCGTGGCACGCGCCTTGGCGGACACCGGGTTCGTCGAGACCTACACGTTCCCGTTCGTCTCGCGCGAGCGCGCCGACGAGCTGGGGCTGGACGAGAAGGACCCGCAGCGCGAGGCCGTCGCCGTGCTCAACCCGCTCGACGACGCCGCGCCGCTGCTGCGCACCACCGTGCTCGCGAGCCTGGTCAACGCGGTCCGCCTCAACCTGGCGCGCGGCGCGAAGGACCTCGCGGTGTTCGAGGAGGGCCTGGTCTTCCAGCCCGCCGAGGGCTGGAGCGACCTCGAAGTGGTCGAACTGCCGGTCTCCAAGCGCCCCGAGGACGAGGCCATCGCGGCGGCGATCCGGCGGCTGCCGGTGCAGCCGCGCCACGTCGCGGCGGTCCTGTGCGGGCAGGCCGTGCCCGCCGGTGTCGACGCGCCCGGACGGATCGTCGATTGGGCCGACGCGGTCGAGGCCGCCGAGGTCGTCGCGGCGGCTTCGGGCGTGAAGCTCGAAGTGGCCCAAGGCGAGGCCGCGCCGTGGCACCCGGGCCGGTGCGCGGAGCTGCGCGTGGACGGCGCCGTCGTCGGCCACGCGGGCGAGCTGCACCCGGAGGCCTGCGAACGTCTCGGCCTGCCGCGGCGCACCGCCGCGATGGAGCTGGACTTGACGGCCCTGCCGCTGCCGGACCTGGCGCCGGCTCCCGTGATCTCGCACTTCCCGGCGACGCTCATCGACGTGGCGATCGTGGTCGGCGAGACGGTCCCGGCGGGCGAGGTCGAGGCGGCCCTGCGCGAAGGCGCGGGCGAACTGCTCGATTCGCTGCGGCTCTTCGACGTCTACCGCGACCCGAAGCTCGGTGAAGGCAAGAAGTCGCTCGCCTTCAAGCTGGAACTGCGCGCCGCCGATCGGACGCTCACCAACGAGGAGGGGGTGGCCGTCCGCGACGCGGCGGTCGCGGTCGCGGCCGAGCGCTTCGGCGCCGCCATTCGAGAATAAGCACTGTCAACATTTGGGGCGCGACATCGCAGGTGCGATGGTGCGCCCCATTTGCGTGTCCAAATGGGATGGTTACGCGCCGTAAACGCTGAGCCGGGGGTTAGCACCTGGTCCGCGCCTTTTAAGGTACGTGGTGTGTATAACGGGAACCCCTCTCGCGTCGGCAGGCGGCGGAGGCGGACCGGCTCGCAGGAGGGCGGTTCGCCCGGGCACCGACGAGCCGGGGCCCGCGGCTCCGGCTACAGCGGCAAGCGCCGCGCGGCCGGAGCGGCGGCCATCGCGATCCCCCTGCCCGGCAAGCTCGACGACCTCGAGCTGAACCGGCTCCACCTCGCCGTCGCGGGCGCCGTCGGACTCGTGATCGCCGTCGGCGTCACCATCGTGCTCGGCAACCTCCCCGACGGCGGTGCGGGCGGCGCCGACCAAGAGGACGCCGCCTACCTCTACGCGGGCGGCCAGGCCCTCCCCGACGATTTCGCCGACCGGCACCCCTCGCTGGTCGAGCAGATCAACACCGAACTCGAAACGCGCTACGGCCTCACCCCCGATCAGCTCTACGACGAGGCCTCCCGGCCCGACGGCCCCCGCGTCGTCCTCACCCTCGACCAGATCCTCCAGGAAGCCGCCGAGCAGACCTCCGGCGAAGCCGGTGTCGTCGCCGTCGAACCCGGCACGGGCGCGGTGCGCTGCTACTACGGTGCCGAGGGCGCCACGGGCACCGACCAGGTCGGCGCCGACGCGCCGCACCCGCCCTCCTCGGTGTTCGACATGATCACCGCCGCCACCGCGCTCGAAGCGGGCGCCTCCATCGAATCCTGGTGGACCGACCAGGACAACGACGTCACGCTCGCCGCGGCCGTGCAGGAGTCCCGGACCGGCGCCATGGACGCCGTCGCGGTGAAGTACGGCGTCGAAACCGTGCTCGAAACCGCGAAGGGCATGGGCCTCAACACCATCGCCGACGGCAAAGGCACCGTCTACGACCTGGAGACGGGCGAGTACGGCGGACTCGACGCCGCCGACTTCGGCACCTACCCCGTGAGCGTCGTCGACATGGCGAGCGTTTACGCCACCATCGCCGCGGACGGCCTCCACGCCGACACCCACTTCATCGAGCGCGTCATCGACATCGGCGACGAGGAGATCCCGCCCGAGCAGGACATCGCCACGGACCGGGCGCTCGCCGAGACCACCGCCCAAGACCTCCAGTTCATCGGACTCGGCGAAGCCCAGGCCATCGAGGACCGTGACTTCTTCGGCGCGGGCGCCGACTACCACGGCGAGACCACCCAGGCCTGGTTCGTCGGCGCGATACCCCAGCTCAGCGTCGCCGCCTGGGCCAACGGCCAAGCCGCCGCCGACGGCGGCGTATCGCTGTGGCGCAACGTCATCGACACCGCGATCGAAGCGAACGGCTACGAAGCCGAAACGCTGCCGGGAGCCTCCGGCGAAGGCGAGGACCTCACCGACGACATCGTGGGCGACGACGGCCGGATCGACCCCGACAGCGCCTACTGCCAGACCAACCCCGACGCCGAGGGATGCGACGGCGCATCGTCCTCCCCGAGCGCCTCCGACTCGCCCTCACCGGACGACACCACCGACGACCCCGACCCCGACCCCGACCCCACCTCCTCGGAACCCGAACCCGAACCCCCGAGTTCCGAAGAGCCCGACCCGGAGCCCTCGACCACGGAGGAGTGCAACTGGCCGTTCTGCTGACCGTGAGCGCTTTCGGTTCCCGGTTGTCGTACCCCTCGCCTCGCCTTGAACGGTGCTCCTTCGTCCGGTTTCGGGTGTACCCGACAGCGCCGCAGCGGGCCTCGCTCGCGCGGGCGTTCGGGTCCGCGCGGGTCGTCTACAACGACGCCGTGGCGGCGAGGAAGCACGCGCGTCGTGAGGGCCTGACGTACCCGGCGACGGCACAATCGTCGAAGTCGCCGATCACCGAGGCGAAGCGGACTCCGGAGCGGGCTTGGCTCGGTCCATGCCCACCCGTAGCGGTGTCGTGTCACCGGCGCCCGAGCCGGGAATCCTCGCCCCTTTAGGATGAGGATGCCAAGGTGCTCGCGCAACCTTGCCCGATTAAGAGGAGCCCGTGATGACGTTCGACCCCTACGCGCAACAGCAGTCCCAACCCCCCGGGATGCAGCCGCAGCCCCCGGCCTACCCCCAGCAGGCCCCCGGCTACCCGCAGGCCGGGGTCGAGATCAACGGCAAGGCCGTCGCGGCCCTCGTCTGCGGCGTCCTGTTCTGCACCGGCCTGCTCGGCATCATCTCGCTCGTGCTCGGCAAGAGCGCCCAGCGGGAGATCGACATGGGCATGGGCATCGGCCGCCCGATGGCCAAGGCCGGGCGCGTCCTCGGCTGGATCGGCATCGCCTTCTCGCTGGTCTGGGTCGCCTACTTCATCATCATGATCTCCGTGGTCTCCACCGCGGCGACGACCATCTCGAACTCCCCGGGCTACTAGCGTGACTCCCAACGGCTTCCCGCGGTCGCGACTGCTCCTGGCCCTCGCGATCGCGGTGCCGTTGGCGGTGCTCGGCGACGCGATCTGGTTGCGCACCGACCCTGAAAGCCCGCCATGGCAGGGCCTCGACGACTGGTGGAACGGCCTCGTCGGCAGCCCGGTCGACAGTCCCCTGTGGCATGTCTCGGAATTCTTCAACTTCCTCGGCGGCGAACTCGGCCTCGTCCTCGGCACCGCCGCGGTCGTCGCACTGCTCGTCGTACGGCGCTGGCGTTCCGCCGTCTACGCCATCGCGGCGCTGGCCGCCACCAAACTCATCACCGACGGGATCAAAGCCGTCGGGGAGCGGCCGCGCCCGATCGACATCACGGTCGACACCGGCTCCTGGGCGTTCCCCTCCGGGCACGCCTCCCGCATGGCCGCGGTCGTGGTCGTCATCGCCGTCCTGGTGGTCCCCGCCCGGCACCTGAAGCGCTGGTGGCCGGTCGCGGTGGTCTTGACCTGCGCCATGATGCTCTCCCGGAACTGGCAGCACGCCCACTGGCTGACGGACACGATCGCGGGCACCGCGACCGGTGCGGCCGTGGCCGTCTTCACCTGGTGGGCGTTCTCGCCCCTCCTCGACCGCGAACGCGCCCTTCGGGAAGGGGTTCTCGAGACGGCGGACGCCTCGGGGGCACAGGGGACTGGCTCGGAGCGCTTAAGCTGTGGGCAGTTCTTTCTGAGAGGTGCCCCGGATGACCACGCCCGATCCCGGTTCCCAGCCACAGGAACCGCCGCAGTACCAGCAGCCAGTACCACCTCCGTACGCTCCGTACCCGCAGCAGCCCTACGGGTACCCGCCGTACGTGCCCCCGCGCCCCACGAACGGCATGGCCATCGCGGCGATGGTCTGCGGCATCGTCGGCGTGTGCAGCCCGCTGGGCATCCTCGCGCTCATCTTCGGCAACATCGCGAAGCGCCAGATCCGCGAGACCGGCGACCAGGGCGACGGCATGGCCACCGCCGGAGTGGTGCTCGGCTGGATCGGGGTGGCCGCGACCATCTTCTGGATCGCCTACTACATCTTCGTGTTCGTGGTCGTCGGCAGCGCGTTCAACGAGCTCGAGGAAGGCGACTGGTACTCCGACTTCCCGACCGACGACCCGACCTGGGCGTTCAGACTGCTGGGCAGTCTGTTCAAGGGCGGGTCCTGACATAGGTCGTCACCGCGGTGCTGGCGGCGGCCAGCACCGCGAACGCGACCGCCGCGGCCGAATGGCCCACGTCCCACAGCGCCAGCGCGGCGCCGCCGAAAGCGGCCAGTTTGAAGACGACGGTCCACGGCGTCGGCAACGGGTAGCGGGCCTTCGGTGAGACCAGCAGGCCCCAGAGTGCCGCGTACGCCCCGAAGGCCGCCACGGCGAGCGGGATCCGCGCCCACAGCGCGAGGTCGAGCGCGAGGACCCACCAGACGACGAAGGCGAACATCGCCAGCTCCAAGACGAGCGCCGAGAGCGCGTTGAGCAGGACGAGAGTGCGGGAGGGGCCCGTGTAGCGGGCCCATTCGGCTTCGCCGGGATCGTGGTTCGAGGGTGGCACGCGTCCATGATGGCGGTACGCGCGTGGTGCGCACGCGCCGGGTGCGACCAAAGTCGGAGTTCGGGATCGGCATCCAGACCGACGCCCCGGCCCGCCGGGCATGATGGGATGGGGCCATGACCAGCCCGCCCTGCCGCAGCGTCCTCAACCTCCGTGCGGTCAAACGCCCCGATGCGATCGCGGCCGTCCTCCTGTTCGCCGTGGGCTCGCTGCTGCTCGCGCTCGGCAGCTACGAGCGGTTCGGCATCGAGGTGCCGCACTGGGTGCGGTTCATCCCGCTGGCCTTCGTCTGCACGGGTGTCGTCCTGCGGCGTGCCCGGCCCGGACTGACCCTCGCGTTGGGCCTCATCGGCTTCGGCGCCGAGGTCGCGATCGGGTTCTCGCTCGCGGTCGTGTTCGTCTTCACCGACAACCTGTACGCGTACGCCCGCTACGGGTCCCGGCGCGGGCTCCGGATCATGCTGCCCGTCGCCGTGGCCGCGGTGCTGGCGACCGGGGTCTACGTCGCGGTCGCGGACGGCAGGGCTGCCGCGGTGATCAGCATGCTGGCGATCGCCGCGCTGGTCCTCGCCTCTCCGATCTTCACGGCGATCATCGTCCGCCAGGCCCACGAGCGGGCGATGCTCGAATCCGAACGGGCCGAGCAGACCGCGCGGCTCGCGGACGTGCGGCGCCGCGAGGCGGTCCTGCGCGAGCGCACGCTGATGGCGCGCGAACTGCACGACACCGTCGCGAACTACCTCTCGGCGATCGCGTTGCAGTCCACCGCCCTGCAGGCCCGCAAGGATCTCGACGCCGAGACCGTGCGCATGTCCGTGGCCGCGATCCGCTCCTCGAGCGTCGAGGGGCTGGCAGAGCTGCGGCGCATCATCGGTCTGCTGCGCGCCACGGACAACGGGACCGGTGAGGAGCTGGCGTCGTTCCGGCTCGACCAGGTGCCGGAGCTGGTCGAGCGGATGCGGAAGGTCGGTCTCGACGTGGACTTCACCGTGGAGGGGCCCGAGCGGGCGCTGCCGGGGGAGGTGGAGCTGACCGCGTACCGGGTGGTGCAGGAGGCGCTGACGAACGTGCTCAAGTACGGTTCGGACGCCGCCGTCGCGATCCGGTACGGGGACGGGCGGATCACGGTCGAGGTCGAGAACGCGGTGCGTCCCGGCGGGGACGAGGTGCCCAGCGGGGGAGCGGGCCTGGTCGGCATGACCGAGCGGGTGCGGATCCTCGGCGGCGAGGTGCGGGCCGGGCCGGAGGGCCGCCGCTGGCGCGTCCGCGCCGAGATCCCCACCGGCGGCCTCGACGAGCCCGCACCGCCGGCGCCTGCCGGCCGCTTCCTGAAACGGAGTGCACGTTGATGATCAAGGTCCTGCTCGCCGACGACCACGCGGCGGTCCGCGCCGGGTTGCGGATGCTCCTGGACAGCGCCGACGACATCGAGGTGGTCGGCGAGGCCGCCGACGGCGTCGAGGCGGTCGCGCTCGCGGGCGACCTCCGCCCGGACGTGGTCGTCATGGACGTGCGGATGCCCCGCAAGGACGGCATCGCGGCCGCGGCCGAGCTGCGCGGCGTCGCGGACGTGCTGGTGCTGACCAGCTACGGCGAGGACGAGAACGTGTTCGACGCCCTCCGGGCCGGGGCCAGCGGGTTCCTTCTCAAGGACGCCGACGCCGAGACGCTGGTGGAGGCGGTGCGCACGATCGCGCGCGGTGACGGGCTCATCTCGCCGGCGGTCACGCGCGGGCTCATCGCCGAGTTCGCGCGCTCGCGTCCGGCCTACGCGCCGATCGCGGTCGACGACGCGGGACTGGCGAATCTGACACCGCGCGAGACCGAGGTGCTCGCGCTCATCGGCGAGGGGATGTCGAACGCGGAGATCGCGGGGGAGCTCGGTATGGCCGAGGCTACGGTGAAGTCGCACGTCACGCGGGTGCTCGCGAAACTCGGGTTGGCCAGCCGGGTGCAGGCGGCCATCTTCGCCCGCGAGCAGGCACGCTGAGGTCGGGGCGGGGCTTCTGGAGGCCGGGGGTCGGATGTCGCGCGAACAGGGCGATGATCACGTCTCAGCTTCCGGTATACAAGCGCGACGCCCGGTCTGAATGCTGATACAGTACTCTGCATAGTCATTCAACATGGAGGTTTCCAGTGACTTTTCAGGTCGCCGTGGCGGGCGCCAGCGGCTACGCCGGGGGCGAGGTGCTCCGGCTGCTCGCCGACCACCCGCAGCTCGAGGTCGTGGCAGCGGGCGCGCACAGCAACGCCGGTGAGTACATCACCGCAGTCCACCCCCACCTCACCGCGTACGGCGACCGACGCTTCACCCCGACCGACCCGGAGGCCTTCGCGGGCGCCGACCTGGTCATCATGACCCTCCCGCACGGCCAGTCGGCCGCGCTCGCCGCCCAGCTCCCCGCCGATCAGAAGATCGTGGACCTCGGCGCCGACCACCGGCTCGAGAGCGCCGCGGCCTGGGAAGCCTACTACCCGGGCCCCCACGCCGGGACCTGGACGTACGGACTGCCCGAGCTCCCGGGCCAGCGTGAGGCCATCGCCGCTGCGACGCGGGTCGCCGCGACCGGCTGCTACGCCGTCGCCACCATCCTCGCCCTGCGGCCGCTCCTCGACGCCGGCATCGCCTCGCCCGAGGACGTGGTGGTCGTCGCGGCCTCCGGCACCTCCGGTGCGGGCAACGCCCCCAAGAAGAACCTCCTCGCGAGCGAGGTCATGGGCGCGATGAGCGCGTACAAGGTCGGCGCGCACCAGCACGTGCCCGAGATCAAGCAGGCCACCGGTGCCGCCTCGATCTCGATGACGCCGCTGCTCGCCCCGATGCCGCGCGGCATCATCTCCACGGTGACCGCCAAGGCCACCGCCGAAGTGACGGCCGCCGACGTGCACGCCGCCCTGTCGAAGGCCTACGACGGCGAGCACTTCGTGCACGTCCTCCGCGAAGGCCAGTGGCCCTCCACGGCCTCCACGTTCGGCACCAACGCCGTCCAGCTCCAGGGCACGGTCGACAAGGACTCGGGCCGGATCATCGTCACCTCGGCGATCGACAACCTCGGCAAGGGCGCGGCCGCGCAGGTCGTGCAGTGCGCCAACCTCATGCTCGGCCTCCCCGAGGCCGCGGGCCTCACCGTGAACGGAGTGGCACCGTGACGACCCGCACCCGTCGCCCCGCCCGCCGGCTCGCTTCGCTCGCCGTTCCCCAGACCGGAGTAGACGCATGACCATCACGACTCCCAAGGGCTTCAAAGCCTCCGGCGTCACCGCGGGCCTGAAGGCCTCCGGCAAGCCGGACACGGCGCTCGTCGTGAACGAGGGCCCGCTCCAGGTCGCCGCGGGCCGCTTCACCGGCAACCGCGTGAAGGCCGCCCCGGTCAAGTGGACCCAGCAGGTCCTCACCACCGGGCAGCTCAAGGCCGTCATCCTCAACTCCGGTGGCGCGAACGCCTGCACCGGCGCGCAGGGCTTCCAGAACACGCACGCCACCGCCGAGAAGACCGCCGAGCTCCTCGATTGCGGCGCAGTCGAAATCGCGGTCTGCTCCACCGGCCTCATCGGCGAGCAGCTGCCCATGGACAAGCTCCTGCCCGGCGTCGAAGCCGCAGCGGCCGCGCTCACCGCCGACGGCGGCGAGCAGGCCGCGGCCGCGATCATGACCACCGACACCGTGGCGAAGAACGCCGTCGTGCACAGTCCCGCGGGCTGGTCGGTCGGCGGCATCGCCAAGGGCGCGGGCATGCTGGCCCCGGGCCTGGCCACGATGCTCGTCGTGCTCACCACGGACGCCGTGGTCGACCAGCCGCTCGCCGACACCGCGCTCGGCACCGCCTGCCGGTACTCGTTCGACCGGCTCGACTCCGACGGCTCGATGTCCACCAACGACACCGTCCTCCTCCTCGCCTCCGGCGCCTCCGGCGTCGAGGCCGAGCCGGACGCGTTCATCTCGGCGCTCACCGAGCTGTGCCGGGATCTCGCGCAGCAGCTCCTCTCCGACGCCGAAGGCTCCACCAAGGACGTCGCCATCACCGTCTCGGGCGCCGAGGTCGAGGACGACGCCGTCGAGGTCGCCCGCTGCGTCGCCCGCGACAACCTCGTCAAGACCGCCCTGTTCGGCTCCGACCCGAACTGGGGCCGCATCCTCGCCGCCGTCGGCACCTCCAAGGCGCCCTTCGACGCCGACGCGGTCGACGTCGCCGTCAACGGCGTGTGGATCTGCAAGGCCGGCGCCGCCGGGGAACCGCGCGAACTCGTCGACCTCAAAGGCCGCGAAGTGAAGATCGACATCCAGCTCCACAACGGCCCGGCCTCGGCCACCATCTGGACCAACGACCTGTCCCACGACTACGTTCACGAGAATTCGGCGTACAGCACATGAGCTTTGCAGAATCGGGTCTCGACGACCTCGCGCCCCACCTCCAGAAGGCCCTCGGCAAGGCCGAGACCCTCATCGAGGCGCTGCCGTGGCTCCAGCGCTTCACCGGCTCCATCGTGGTGGTCAAATACGGCGGCAACGCCATGATCAACCCCGAGCTGCAGGCCGCGTTCGCCGCCGACATGGTGTTCCTGCACTACGTCGGCATCAAGCCCGTCGTCGTGCACGGCGGCGGCCCGCAGATCTCCGCCATGCTCGCCAAACTCGACATCGCCTCCGAGTTCAAGGGCGGCCTGCGCGTCACCACCCCCGAGGCCGCCGACGTGGTCCGGATGGTCCTGGTCGGCCAGGTCGGCCGGGAACTGGTGGGGCTCATCAACAACCACGGCCCGTTCGCCGTCGGCATGTCCGGCGAGGACGCCCAGCTGTTCACCGCGAAGCGGCGCTGGGCCGACGTGGACGGCGAGCAGGTCGACGTCGGCCGCGTCGGCGACGTCGCCTCCGTCAACACCGCCGCCGTGGACGACCTCATCGCCGCCGGGCGCATCCCCGTCGTCTCCACCGTGGCCCTCGACCACGATGGCGTCCTCTACAACCTCAACGCCGACACCGCGGCCGCGGCGCTCGCCGAAGCCCTCGGCGCGCAGAAGCTCATCGTCCTCACCGACGTCGAAGGCCTCTACGAGAACTGGCCCGACAAAGACTCGCTCCTGCGGCAGATCACCACCGACCGCCTCGCGGACATGCTGCCCTCCCTCCAAGCGGGCATGGTCCCCAAGATGGAGGCCTGCCTGCGCGCGGTCAAGGGCGGCGTCCCGCAAGCGCACGTCATCGACGGGCGCGTCCCCCACTCCACACTGCTGGAGATCTTCACGACCGACGGCGTCGGCACGATGGTCCAGGAGACGAAATGACCTACACCGAGCAGATCAAGGCCCGGTACGCCGCCGCCCTCATGGGCAACTACGGCCTCCCGCCCGTCGCCATCCGCGAGGGCGAGGGCCGCACCGTGACCGATGTGGACGGCAACACCTACCTCGACATGATCGGCGGCATCGCCGTCTCCAGCCTGGGGCACAACCACCCCGCACTGGTCGAGGCCGTCAGCGGCCAGGCCGCCCGCCTCGCCCACACCTCGAACCTCTTCCTGCACGAGAAGGAGATCGAGCTCGCCGAGAAGCTCCTCGAGCTGTGGGGCAACCCCGGCAAGGCCTTCCTGTGCAACTCCGGCACCGAGGCCAACGAAGCCGCGCTCAAACTCGCGATCCTCCACGGCACGGCCACCGGCAAGACCCGGATCGTCGCCACCGAGAACGGCTTCCACGGCCGCACCCTCGGCGCCCTGTCGATCACCGGCAAGGCCGCGATCCGTGAGCCCTTCGCGCCCTACGGCCGCGACGTCGTGTTCGTGCCCTACGGCGACATCGACGCCCTCAAGGCCGCCGTCGACGAGTCCGTCGCCGCCGTGTTCCTCGAGCCCACCCAGGGTGAGACCGGCGTCGTCCCAGCCCCGGCCGGATACCTCAAGGCCGCAAGGGAACTCACCGCCGAGCACCACGCGCTCCTGATCCTCGACGAGATCCAGTCCGGTTTCGGCCGCACCGGCGCCTGGTTCGCCCACCACGCCGAAGGCATCGTCCCCGACGTCGTGACCCTCGCCAAGGGCCTCGGCGGCGGCGTCCCGATCGGCGCGGTCCTCGCCACCGACGAGACCGCCGCGCTCTTCACCAAGGGCGTCCACGGCTCCACCTTCGGCGGCAACCCGATCGCGTGCGCCGCGTCCCTCGCGGTGATCGACACGATCGAGCGCGACCACCTCTTCGAGAACGTGCTCGCCCTCGGCCGGCGCCTCGGCGACCGGCTCCTCGCCGACCCGCGGATCACCGAAGTGCGCGGCCAGGCCCTGTGGCGCGGCATCAACCTCGCCGCACCCGTCGCGGGCGAAGTCGTCGAGCACCTCATCGGCCTCGGCGTGCTCGCCAACGCGCCCCGGCCCGACACGGTCCGGATCGCGCCGCCGCTCACGATCACCGAATCGGAGTTGGACGCGTTCTGCGACAAGCTCGTCGAAGCCCTCGACACCGCTCTCCCACACCCGCCGGCGCCGCTTCGCGACGTCTCTCCCCACACCGGAGGGGCTTCGCCCCGCAAGCCGCATGCGCCCGGAGGTCGACCGTGAAGCACACCGCCCCGCCCAAGCACTTCTTGAAGGACGACGACCTCACCGTCGCACAGCAGGCCGAGGTCCTCGACCTCGCCGCGAAGATGAAGGCCGATCCCTACGCCTACCCCGCGCTCGCGGGCCCCAAGTCGGTCGCGGTCGTCTTCGAGAAGCCCTCCACCCGCACCCGGCTCTCCTTCGACATCGGCATCGCCGAGCTCGGCGGCCACTCGGTCGTGATCGACGCCCAGTCCACGCAGCTGGGCCGCGGCGAGACCGTCGGCGACACCGCGCGGGTCCTCTCGCGGTACGTGAGCGCCATCGTGATCCGCACCTTCGGCGACGACCGCATCGAAGAGCTCGCCGCGAACGCGAGCGTGCCGGTCGTCAACGCGCTCACCGACGGCTGGCACCCCTGCCAGCTCCTCGCCGACCTCCAGACCGTCGCCGAGCACAAGCCGCTCAAGGGCACGAGCATCGCCTACCTCGGCGACGCCGCGTTCAACATGGGCAACTCCACGGTGATCGCCTGCTCGATGGCAGGGATGCACGTCCGCATCGGCGCCCCCGAGGACTACCAGCCCGCGCCGGAGGTCCTGGCCCGCGCGGCCGAGATCAACGCGGCGACCGGCGGCTCCGTCGTCGTCACCGAGGACCCGGTCGAGGCCGTGGCCGGCGCCGACGTGGTCTCCACCGACGCCTGGGTCTCGATGGGTATGGCCGACAGCGAGAAGCGCATCGAGGAGCTCACCCGCTACCAGCTCAACGGGGAACTCCTCGCGCACGCAGCCGACGACGCGATCGTCCTCCACTGCCTCCCCGCCCACCGGGGCGAGGAGATCACCGACGAGGTCATGGACGGCCCCCACTCGCGCGTGTTCGACCAGGCCGAGAACCGGCTCCACGCCCAGAAGGCCCTCCTCGCCTGGCTGCTCAGGGAACGCTGATGAACCAACCGACCACGAAGGCGGCCCGCCAGGCCCGCATCGTCGAGTTGATCTCGGGCCGCCCGATCCGCTCCCAGACCGAGCTCGCGAACCTCCTCGCCGCCGACGGCATCGAGGCCACCCAGGCCACGCTCTCGCGCGACCTGGAAGAGCTCGGCGCGGTCAAGGTGCGCGGCACCGACGGCGGCAGCGCCGTCTACTCGATCTTTGCGGAAGGCGAACGGCCCCTTCGGGACACCGAGGTCGCCTCCGACCGCCTCCAGCGGCTCCTGCGCGAACTCCTCGTCGGCGCCGACCACTCCGGCAACATGGCCGTCCTGCGGTGCCCGCCCGGCGCGGCCCAGTACCTCGCCAGCGCCATCGACCGCTCCGGCCTCTCGGACGTCATCGGCACGATCGCCGGGGACGACACGATCGCCGTGATCGCCCGCGACGGTGTCACGGGCGCCCACGTGGCCGACCAGATGCTGCACTGGGCCGGCAAGGGGCCCGACCCCTACGCCGCCGACGAGTCCGCGAACGACGCCAAGGAGCACCAGCAATGACCGTGAAGCACACCAAGGGAGACGCGGCGTAATGGCGAAACTGTGGGGAGGCCGCTTCTCCGGCGGCCCGGCCGCCGCCCTCGAGGCCCTGAACGCCTCGATCGGATTCGACTGGCGCCTCGCGCCGTACGACCTCAAGGCCTCGAAAGCCCATGCGCGCGTGCTCAACCGGGCCGGCCTGCTCAGCGCCGACGAGCTCGCGACGATGCTCACCGCGCTCGACGAGCTGGGCGAGGACGTCGCCTCCGGCGCCTTCACCGGCACCGTCGCCGACGAGGACGTGCACACCGCGCTCGAACGCGGCCTCGTCGAACGCCTCGGCGACCTCGGCGGCAAGCTCCGCGCGGGCCGCTCGCGCAACGACCAGATCGCCACGGACCTGCGCCTGTACTGCCGCGATCACGCGCGCGGCCTCGCCGCCGACCTCACCGACCTGGTCGCCGCCCTGACCGAGCAGGCCGCCGGTCTCGTGGACGCGCCCGCTCCGGGCATGACCCACCTCCAGCACGCCCAGCCGATCACCCTCGGCCACCAGCTCCTGGCCCACGCGCAGGGCCTTCTGCGCGACCTGGACCGCTTGCGGGACTGGGACAAGCGCGCCGCGCTCTCTCCGCTGGGCTCGGGGGCGCTCTCGGGTTCGTCGCTGCCGCTCGACCCGGTCGCGGTCGCGGAGGAGCTCGGTTTCGACGGCCCCGTGGCGAACTCGCTCGACGGCGTGTCCGACCGCGACTTCGCGGCCGAGCTCCTGTTCGTGTGCTCGATGGTCGGGATCCACCTCTCCCGCCTGGGGGAGGAGGTCATCCTCTGGTCGAGCCAGGAGTTCGGCTGGGTCACGCTGGACGACGCGTTCTCCACCGGTTCCTCGATCATGCCGCAGAAGAAGAACCCCGATGTCGCGGAGCTCGCGCGCGGCAAGTCGGGCCGCCTCGTCGGCAACCTGACCGGCCTGCTCGTCACGCTCAAGGGCCTGCCGTTCACGTACAACAAGGACCTTCAGGAGGACAAGGAGCCGGTCTTCGACTCCCTCGACAACCTGGCGCTCCTGCTCCCGGCCGTGACCGGCATGGTCGCGACCATGAAGTTCAACGTGGAGGTCCCTCGCGCGTCGGCCCCCACGGGCTTCAGCCTCGCCACCGAGATCGCGGACTGGCTGGTGCGCAAGGGCGTCCCGTTCCGCAGCGCCCACGAGATCGCCGGTTCCTGTGTGGCCCACTGCGAGACGCGCGGCATCGAGCTCCACGACATCGCCGACGCCGACCTGGCGGGCATCTCCGAGCACCTCGACCCGTCCGTGAAGGCCGTGCTCGACGTGGACGGCGCCCTGGCGGGCCGCACGACCCCGGGCTCGACGGGCCCGAAGCCGGTGGCCGACCAGCTGGCGCTGGTGCGCGAGCAGATCGAGGCCTGGCAGCACTGGGCGGGCTGACGGACACAAGGCTCGAGGGCAGCGCGGTTCGCCAGCGCTGCCCTCAGCCCGTCCCGGCGGCCGCGAGGTGCGCCTCAGCTCCCGAACGGCGCCCGAGCCGGCGCAGCAGCCAGATCCCGTAGCCGACGAAGCCCACGGCCACGCCCAACTGGAGCAGCCAGTGCGCCGCACCGGGGGAGGCGTACTGCGCGAAGTTGTAGATCGCATGCGCCGCTACCAGGGGCCAGATCGTGGCCAGGTGGAATCGCACTGCCGCGTAGCCGAAGCCGAACGCGGCGGTACTGACGACCTGGAAGAGGGTGTCGCCGAGGTCCCGATTGAACCAGAGGCCCGACAGCGCGTGTCCGAGCCCGAAGAGCACCCCGACCCAGACGGCCGCCCGAACGCGGCCCAGCCCGTTGAGCGCCTGCTGCACCACGCCTCGCGACAGACTCTCCTCGCAGACGCCGACCACCAGGCAGAACAGCGCGAGCCGGAGCAGGGTCTCCGCGTCGCCTTCGATCCCGGGGACGAGGTACACGGCGCTGACCAGGAACAGCGGGACCGCGGTCCAGAGCGCGGGGGTGGCGGTGCCCATGGGCGCGATGCCGCTGTAGCGCCAGTCGCCCATGGCGACGGCCGCCGCCAACGGTATCGGCAGAGTGGCCAGGGTGATGAGGGTGACGCCGAGATAAGGCGGCTGCTGCGAGGGGATGAGTTCGGCGGCCGCGAACAGCGCCGCATGCCACAGGAGTGTCAGCGAGGCCGCGAGGGCGAGCGGGTGCACAGTGAACTTGGATATGCGAGGGGACACCCCCGCAAGGTTAGGCGATCGCGATCGTCTCAGGTGTCCCGAGCCCGTGGTGGTCCCGGGGTCACCGGGTCGTGTCCCCCGTGCTCCGTCGTCGACGGTCCTAGAAATCCGTGAAGTCCTGGCGGGCGTCAAGCTCCTTCGCCAGACGGCGGAGCCGCACCGCGGTGAAGACGGTGAAGAATCCCCAGATGATCGCGAAGAACCCGATGGTCACGACCAGCGCGACCGCGCCCTCTCCCGGGTTGAACAGCAGCAGGATGCCCAGCACGACCCCGACGAGGCCGGAGAGGACGAACAGCCAGCGCCCGCCCGCGTCGCGCGAGAGGGCGAAGCCGCTCATGATCGAGCCGACGCCGGAGATGATCGCCCAGGCGGCGATCACGTACAGCAGCGCGAGGGCGCTCATGCCCGGCCAGATGAGGACGACGAGGCCGGCGACCACGCCGACGACGCCTATGAGGATGAGGAGGCCGCGTCCGCTGGACCGCCTCGCGCCCATGGCGATAGCGGAGACGCCGTCGACGATGGCGTAAGCGCCGAACAGGATGACGAGCACGTACAGCGTGATCCCGGGCCAGAACACCGCCATGGCGCCGAAGACGATGGTGAAGATGCCCCGCACCAGCACCCAGGCCCAGTTCTTGGCGAGCAATTCGAGCATCGCAACCACCCCGTTCCACCTGCGATAACACACCTTTACCCGAGGCTAGACCCAACCGGACCCACCAACGCGACTTCCCTGGAAACCCGACACGTCGGGCATCGATTTCCTGAACCGCGACGACATGGAACAGGTCGAGTACGCCGTAGTCCGGTACCTCGGACTCATGGCCTGACCCGATCCGGGCGGACGGTGGCCGAAAAATCGATTCGCCCTCTCTCGGCGACTGCGTAGGCTGCGGGCGTGAGTGATGTGCTGCGCGACTTCCCGTCCGATCCGGCCGCTCTGGCGGCGCTGAACCATCGGGAGGCGGCCGGGTGGCTGCTGGCCGACGGCTGGAACGTCTGCGGGGTCGGCGACTGGGCGACGGTGTGGCGCTCGCCCGACGGCGCGCTGGCCGCCCGGATCAGCCCGTTCGAACCGGCCTATGCGGTCTTCGTGCGCCTGTGCCGGGCGCTCCCCGGCAATCCGCTCCTGCCGCGCATCGAACTCGACTCACCGCTCGAAGGCGGCGGCAGAATCACGGTCCTTGAGTTCCTGACCCCGGCCGACGCCGACCAGGCCTCCGCGGTCTGGAAGCGCTGGGACGAGGCGGCGGCCGATGACCCGGTCGTCGCGGTGCGGCGCGAGGCCGAACTACTGGATCGGGAAGCTGCCGAGGCGATCCCGCACTGGGCCGGCCTCGACCGCAACCCGCGGAACGTGATGTCGACTCCTGCGGGCGAGCTCCGCCTGGTCGACCTTTTCTACGCCGACGGCCTCGCGATCTACGCCGGACTCTTGGAGGACCCGGCCAAGATCCTCGCGGGCTTCCCCGCCGAGCGGCGCAAGTACATGGCCGAGATCGGGGCGGTCACGCGGATGTCGAGACCCGCCGAGATCGCCGAGATACGGACGGCGAGCGCGAAACCTGAATCCTTGAAGTGAACCGCAGCGTCGAAGCAGTCGCCCGGCGCGATTGCGGCAGCCGTCCGGGCCGAATCGCGTGTCAGAATCCTTTCATGGCTGCACCCCGAGATCCCCGCTCTCAAGCCGAGCGCCGGACCGCGACGCGGCCCGGAACGTCGGCCAGGGGTTCGGGCGAGAACGCCAAGGACCCGACGCTCCGCACCGGGTCCTTGGCGTTCCTGTTTCCGTTCGGTTCAATCAGGCCGGGGTTCGACCCGTCGTCTTCGGTTCTAGCGGGCCGCGACCGGTTCGCGTTCGGCCCGCTTCGGCTCGGTCTCCGGTTCGACGGTGACGTGCGGGAGTGCCCTGTCGAGCCACTTGGGGATCCACCAGGCGCCGCGTCCCATGACCTTCATGATCGCCGGGACCAGGAGGCTGCGGATCACGAAGGCGTCGATGAAGATCGCGACGGCCATGCTGATGCCGAACTGCTGCAGCAGCCGCGCGTCGTCGAGGACGAACGAGCCGAAGACGGCCATCATGATCGCCGCGGCGGCGGTCACGACACTGCCCGTCGACGCCAGGCCCCGGCGTACCGCTTCGGTCGCGTCGCCGGTGCGCTGCCATTCCTCGCGCATGCGGGACATGAGGAACACCTCGTAGTCCATCGAGAGCCCGAAGATGATCGCGAAGGACATCACCGGCACGAACGCCTCGACCGGGCCCGCGGGGATGCCGAACATGCCCTCCTGGAAGATCCAGGCCACGACGCCGAGGCTCGCGCCGATCGTCATCAGGTTGAGGATCGCGGCCTTGACCGGGATCAGGATCGAGCGGAACACGACCATCAGCAGTAGGAGCGAGAGGCCGACGACGAAGAGGAGGAACAGCGGGGCCTTCTCGATCATGATGTCGCTGAAGTCGATCGCGGCGGCGGTGGAGCCGCCGACGAGCTGCGTGCCCGCGACGTCGTTCAGCACGTCGTCGCGGAGTTCATGGACGAGGTCCACCGTGGCCTGGTCGGCGGGACCGGCCGTGCCGACGACCGTGGACATCCACAGGCCGTCGCCGATCGTGAACGGCGGCGAGACCATTTCGACGGTGTCCATGCCCGACATCGCATCGTAGGCGGCGTTCGCCTCGGTCTCGGTGCCGTCGGTGACGACCATGAGCGGGCCGTTGAAGCCCTCGCCGAACCCGTCGGAGAGCAGGTCGTACGCCTCGCGGCTGGTCGTGCCCTCCGTGTCGGTCCCGGCGTCGGCGAAGCCCAGCCGCAGGTCGAGCAGCGGCGTCGCGAGTGCCGCGAGCCCGGCGGTGACCAGGACGATCGCGAGCCACGCCCGCTTCTCGACGAACCGCGACCAGCCGATCCAGCGGGAGCCCGGGGCGCGCTCGGCCTTCGCGGCCTTCTTGCGCACGGACTTCTCGATCCGCTTGCCGAAGAGCGCCAGCAGCGCGGGCAGCAGCGTCACCGAGGCGAGCATCGTCACGAGCACGGTGAGCGCCACCGCGATCGCGACCGCCTGGAGCGAGCCCAGGCCGAGCGCGAACAGTCCCATGAGCGCCACGATCACCACTGAACCGGCGAACAGGACCGAGCGCCCGGCCGTGTCGAGCGCGGTGGCCGCGGCGGACTTGCGGCTCGCGCCGTGCTGGAGTTCGGCGCGGAAGCGGGCGAAGATCAGCAGCGCGTAGTCCACGCCCACACCGAAGCCGACGAGGAACATGATGGGCGTCAGGAACGTCGGCAACGTGACCACATGGGACACCAGCATCGACAGGCAGAACGCGGTGCCCACGGCGAACACCGCGGTGATGAGCGGGAGGCTCGCGGCCAGCAGTGACCCGAACATGAACACGAGGATGACCAGGGCGGCGAGCATCCCGATGCCCTCGGCCGCACCGCCGCCGCCTTCGGTCGCCTCGCGGATCACGTCGCCGCCGAGCGCGAACGTCACACCGTCACCCGAGGCCTCCTCGGCCTCGTGGATCAGGTCAGCCGCTTCGGCGGTGGTGCCGTCCCAGGTCAAGGTCGCGTAGCCGACCGTGCCGTCCTCGCTGATGGCGCCGTACTCGGCGAACGGGTCGTTCACGCCGGTCACTCCGGGCGCATCGGCCAGGTCGTCAAGGAAGGCCGCCACCCGGTCCTGTTCGGCGGCGACGTCTTCGGCGCCGAAGACCACCTGCACGGTCGATTCGTTGGCTTCAGGGGCGCGCTCGTCGAGGAGGTCGGAGAGCTCCTGCGATTCGGTGCCGGGCATCGAGTTGTCGTCTTCAAACGCGGAGCCGACAGCGCTCGACGCGCCGATGGCGGCGGCGAACACGAGGATCCAGAGGAGGAGCGCGATCAGCGGGCGCCGCTGCGTCCAACCGGACAAGCGCGCGAGCGCTGAAGGCTTTGCGTCAAGGTGTGGCTTCATGTCGGCAACTGTCGTCGTCCGCGCCGCCCGCCCGCATCGGCTCGGCAGCGGTAATCGCCCTACGTCCCAGGGATGAGGCCCTTCACCCGGCCTACATCACCGGTCGCATCGCCCGCGCCCCGGCAGGGAGTCCGCTCGATTCGTCGTCATCGGCGCCCTGCCGTCCGCACGGGCGGCCCGGTCGGGCGGAACCATCCGGAATTCATAAGACTGCGTCATATCGGTTGAATGCGTGATTGAGTAGCCATTACGTGCTCTTCGAGCATTCGCTCAAGACGATCGTCGTTCCGGCATGGAACTCCGCGCCGGACGGCGGAAACGGGGGAATCGAATGAAGGCAGCCCTGCGGAGACTTCCACGGCGAACACTCACTCCGGTGATCGCCGTACCCGCGACAGTGGGCATCGTCGCCGCCTTGATCATCTCGTACTCGGGCGGCGCCCAGGCGCAGGAGGCGCCGGTCGGATTGGGGACCGCCGCCGACTACTCGGTCCTGGCGGGCTCGACGGTCACCAACACCGGGGACACCACCCTGGAACAGAGCCTCGGCGTCAGCCCCGGGAACACGGCCCCGGGCTTCCCGCCCGGCATCGTCGGCGGGGAGACGCATCTGGCCGACGCGGCTGCCGACCAGGCGAAACTCGACCTCACGACCGCCTACAACGATGCGGCCGGACGCACCCCGTTCACGAATCTGGACGCGGAACTGGGCGGCGAGACCTTGACGGCCGGAGTGTACCGAATCTCCGCAGCGCAGCTCACCGGTCAACTGACGCTCGATCTCGAGGAAGACCCCGAGGGCGTCTTCGTCTTCCAGATCGATTCGACGCTCATCACCGCGTCGGACAGCAGCGTCGTCTTCATCAACGGCTCCTCGCCGTGCAACGTGTACTGGCAGGTCGGCAGTTCGGCGACGCTCGGGACCGGGACCGACTTCATCGGGAACATCATGGCCTCGGCGTCGATCACCATGAACACGGGAGCGACCCTGGAGGGCCGCGCACTGGCGCAGACCGCTGCGGTGACGCTCGACACCAATACCATCACCGCACCGGCTTGCGCACCGACGTCCCCGCCGACGGACAACCCGACCGACGGTTCCGGCGGGACCGGTGGGCCCAGCGGCGGACCCGGTGGCCCGGGTGGGCCCGGCGGGCCCGGCGGCGGTTCCGGTGGCTCCGGCGGGTCGACGTCCTCCTCGGACAACGACGACGCGGGCTCGGGCGCGAATGATGCCGCCGACGGTTCCGGAAACGGAGAAGGACTGCCCACGACCGGCGACGGAGCTTGGACCGGTGTCACGGCCGCGGGACTCGCGCTCATCGCAGCAGGCGGACTGCTCGCGATCTTCGCATGGCGCCGCGCACGACAGGAGTGATCGATGCCGGCCGGTCCGTCTCCGCACGGACCGGCTCCCGGCACATCGGACCTCCCCGGACGGCAGGTGCCCCGGGATCCTCACCCCGGGGTCGATTCACTCGCCGTCGGTCCAGGTCGGGCGGACCAGGCCCGATTCGTACGCGGTGACCACGAGCTGCGCCCGGTCGCGCGCCGAGAGCTTCGACATGATGCGGCTGACATGCGTCTTCGCCGTGGCGGGGGAGAGGAACAGGGACCCGGCGATCTCGTCGTTGCTCATGCCGGTGGCCACGAGCTTGAGCACCTCGGTCTCGCGCTCGGTGAGCGCGTTCAGCCTCGAGCTCGGCTCGGGGCGGGCGACGCGCCCGGCGAACTCGCCGATGAGCCGCCGCGTCACCTTCGGCGAGATGAGCGCGTCGCCGGCCGCGACCACGCGGATCGCATGGAGGAGCTCATCCGGGTCGGTGTCCTTCACCAGGAAGCCGCTCGCGCCCGCGCGCAGCGCCCGGTACACGTAGTCGTCCTCGTCGAAGGTCGTCAAGATCACCACTTTGACGCCGTCGAGCTTCGGGTCGCGGCCGATCCGCTCGGTCGCCTCCAAGCCGTCCATATCGGGCATCCGGATGTCCATGAGCGCCACGTCGGGACGGTGCCGCCGCGCCAGCTCCAGGGCCTCGGCCCCGTTGCCCGCCTCCGCGACCAGCTCGATGTCCTCCTCGTCGCCGAGGATCGAGGCGAACCCCGCGCGCACCAAGCGCTGATCGTCCACCAGCATCACCCGGATCACCTGTCAACCTCCAGCGGCCACGTGGCCTCCACCGAGAAGCCGCCGTCGTCGCGCGGCCCCGCGTCGAAGGTACCGCCGAGGCTCTCGGCCCGCTCGCGCATCCCCGTCAGGCCGTTGCCGGCCCCTTTGGCGCCCTTGGCATCGCCGAGCCCGTCATCGGTCACGGCCACCGCCAGCGTCGAAGTCCCCGTGACCACCTTGACCAGCACCCGCTTCGCCTTCGCGTGCCGCAGCACGTTCGTCAGCGACTCCTGCACCACCCGGTACGCCGCCGCGTCCACCGCCACCGGCAGCTCCGCGCTGCCGTCCACCCGCAGCTCCACCTCCAGGCCCGACGCCCGCGCCGCGGCCAATAGCGAAGGCAGCTGCTCCAGGCTCGGCCCCGGCCCGGTCGGCGAATCCTCCCCGGGTTCGCGCAGCACCCCGACCATCGCCCGGAGCTCCCGCAGCGACAACCGGCTCGTGTCCGCGATGATCTGCAGCGTCTCCTCAGTGCGGAACGCCGGATCCCGCTTGAGCTTCCGCAGCGCCGCCGCCGTCTGCACGTTGATGAGCGACAGGTGGTGCCCGACCGCGTCGTGCAGTTCCCGCGCGATCCGCAGCCGCTCCTCGGCCACACTCCGCTTCTGCGTCTCCGCAAGGGCCACCGCCGTTTCGGCCCGGTACCGCCGGAAGCTCGCCACGACCGCCCCGATCGCCGGGACCGCGACGACCCACCCGCCGAGCATGAACGTCTCGCTCTCGGTCATGTGCGCGAAACCCGAGACGACCTCCGAGACCACGATGACCGTGAACGTCAGCCCCGCGATCACGCCCGCCGCGAAGATCCGTCCCAACGCGGCCAGCGTGTACAGCGAGATGACGAACCCCATGAGCATCGGCCCGTCGACGGATGAGGCCGGGTAGTACACGACCGTGCAGGCCAACATGATGAGCGTGACCGCGAGCGGGAACGAACTGCGCCAGAACAGCGCGACCACCGTGACCGCCAACATCACCCAGGCCAGCGACTCGTTGAGCCCTTGCGCGTCCCGCACCCGCAGCGACCACGCGATGAGCGACCACCCCAGGACGATCACGGCGTTGACGAGTCCGACGATCAGATCGATGCGTTCGACGGCGAAGCGGTGCAGCACGGCTCCCAGCCTAATGAGGAGCGCCCGGCGGTGCCGCCCGGCGCGCCGGGGCTAGCGGCGGGGGGGGTTCTTCGTGTGCCCCGCGCGGCGCCGCC
>NZ_JAERMK010000001.1:170224-326794 GCF_016918015.1 Glycomyces sp. YM15 | reverse complement strand
GGTCCCCCCGGCCCCCCCCCTTATGGGGCGGCGCGGGGGGTGGCCGGGGGGCGCCCCGGGACTCGCTGCGGTGGGGCTACTTCGTGAGCCCGGCTCGGCGCAGCGCCTCGGCCATCGCGCTCTGCGGGGCCGCCTGCTGACCGCCGCGCTGGCGCGGCTGCTGCCGCCCGTTCCCCTTGCCGCCCTTGTTCCCGCCGCCTTGGCGCTGGCCGCCGCGCGGTTCGCCGCCTCCGGCCGCCACCTCGTCGTCGAGCCGCATGGTGAGCGCGATGCGCTGGCGCTGGAGGTCGACCGAGACCACCTTGACCTTGACCACGTCACCAGGCTTGACGATCTCGCGCGGGTCCTCCACGAACCGGTCGGCGAGCGCCGAGATGTGCACCAGGCCGTCCTGGTGGACGCCGATGTCGACGAACGCGCCGAAGGCGGCGACGTTCGTCACGGCCCCTTCGAGGAGCATCCCGGGCTTGAGGTCCGAGACCTTCTCCACGCCCTCTTTGAAGGTGGCGGCCTTGAACTCCGGGCGCGGGTCGCGTCCGGGCTTCTCGAGCTCGGCGAGGATGTCGGAGACCGTGGGCACGCCGAATCGGTCGTCGGCGAAGTCGCCGGGCTTGAGCTTGCGGAGCGTCTTGGCGTCGCCGACGAGAGCGCCGATCGGCGCGCCGGTGGCGGCCAGGATGCGCTCGACCACCGGGTAGGCCTCGGGGTGCACGGCCGAGGCGTCGAGCGGGTTGGCCCCGCCCGCGACCCGGAGGAACCCGGCGGCCTGCTCGAAGGCCTTGGGGCCCAGGCGGGGCACGCTCAGCAGCGCCTTGCGGTCGGCGAAGCGGCCGTTCTCGTCGCGGTACGCCACGATGTTCGCGGCCACGCTCTCGGAGAGTCCCGACACCTGAGACAGGAGCGGAACGGAAGCGGTGTTCAGGTCCACGCCGACCGCGTTCACCGCGTCTTCGACTACGGCCTCAAGGGATTTCGTGAGTTTGGACTCAGTCAGGTCGTGCTGGTACTGGCCGACGCCGATGTGCTTCGGTTCGATCTTCACCAGCTCCGCGAGCGGATCCTGGAGCCGCCGCGCGATCGAGACCGCCCCGCGCAGGGAGACGTCCATGCCCGGCAGCTCCTTCGTCGCGTACGCCGAAGCCGAGTAGATCGAGGCCCCGGCCTCGGAGACCACGATCTTCGCCAGCTCAGCGGTGCTGCCGAGGGCCTTGATGAGGTCGGCCGCGAGGCGGTCGGTCTCGCGGGAGGCCGTGCCGTTGCCGATCGCGATGAGCTGCACGCCGTGCTTCTTGACGAGCGCGCCGAGGGTCGCCAGTGAAGCGTCCCATTGGTTCTGCGGCTGGTGCGGCATGATCGCGGTCGCGTCGAGGACCTTGCCCGTGGGGTCGACCACGGCCACTTTGACTCCGGTGCGGTAGCCCGGGTCGAGCCCCATCACGGTCTTCGGTCCCGCCGGGGCCGCGAGCAGCAGGTCCTTCAGGTTCGCGGCGAAGACCTTCACGGCCTCGTCCTCCGCGAGCTGCCACAGCCGCATCCGCAGGTCCACGCCCAGCTTGACGAGGATGCGCGTGCGCCACGCCCACGAGACGGTCTTGGCGAGCCACGCGTCGGCGGGCCTGCCCTCGTCGCGAATCCCGAACTTCGCGGCGATCACGGCCTCGCTGTCGGCCCCGTCCGCCTCCGATGCTCCGGGCTCCAGGGAAAGCGAGAGCGCCTCCTCCTTCTCGCCGCGCATGAGCGCGAGCACCCGGTGCGACGGCAGCGTGGTGAACGTCTCCGCGAATTCGAAGTAATCCGAGAACTTCGCGCCCTTCTCCTCGGCTCCGTCGCGGACCCTCGAGACCAGCCGGCCCCGCCGCCACATGCGTTCGCGCAGGTCGCCGATGAGGTCGGCGTCCTCGCTGAACCGCTCGGTGAGGATCGCGCGCGCCCCGGCCAGCGCCGCGGCCGCGTCCGGCACCTCCTTCGCGGCGTCGATGTATGCCGCGGCGGCGGTGTCCGGGTCCTGTGAGGGATCACTCAGCAGGAGTTCCGCGAGCGGCTCCAGGCCGGCCTCGCGGGCGATTTGGGCCTTCGTGCGGCGCTTCACCTTGAAGGGCGCATAGAGGTCCTCGAGTCGCGCCTTCGTGTCGGCGGCGTCGATTTGCGCGGCGAGCGTCTCGGTGAGTTTGCCCTGCTCGGCGATCGATTCGAGCACCGCCTTGCGGCGGGCCTCCAACTCGCGCAGGTAACCCAGGCGCTCCTCGAGGGCGCGCAGTTGCTCGTCGGAGAGGCCCCCGGTGGCCTCTTTTCGGTACCGGGCGATGAAGGGGACGGTGGAGCCGTCGTCGAGAAGCGCGACGGCCGAGCGGACTTGATGGGAGCCGACCGAGAGTTCCTCGGCGATGCGTTGATCGATAGCTTGAGCCACGGGAGGATTCTGCCAGAGTGCTGCGACAACATGGTCCGAAGCCGGAAGCCCCGACCCCCCGGTGGACGCTCGGCCGGGCATTGGGTAAAGTTCTATCCCGTCGCCGGGGGAACGAAAAAGCCCCTGGAAAAGACATGCGGACGTAGCGCAGTTGGTAGCGCGACACCTTGCCAAGGTGTAGGTCGCCGGTTCGATCCCGGTCGTCCGCTCGGAGCTCGAAAGAGCGCTATCCCGGACGATTAGCTCAGCGGGAGAGCACTCCCCTGACACGGGAGAGGTCACTGGTTCAATCCCAGTATCGTCCACCGCCGGTCGGGGTCCAGAATGTACGGTCTGGGCCTCGATCACGTCAGGGTGGGTTGTCCGAGTGGTTAGGTAACGGCCTGCAAAGCCGTGCACACGGGTTCGAATCCCGTACCCACCTCCACATGATCTCCCCGTCGTCTCGGGCCCGGTTCGCGGGCCTTGGCCGACTCCACCCGATCCACGTTTGATCCGCCGTTGGTCCGTGGGATCCGGGGTCGAGAGAGCGCCATGGTGCCGCGGCGTATGGCCTGCTCAGAAGTCATGTCGCCCGATCGGGGCAATATCTCTCGGAGACGAGTTCGGATTGCGCTATCCAACGTCGCATTCGCGCCCGAGGCTGCGCGTCTGCATCCCCGCAGCGCGTCCAGGTCGGACGCCGCGCGGGTTTGGCGTACCCGCCGACCTCCCACTCCTTTGTCAAGGTCAGAAACCAACCAGCGATCACACGCCGCCGCTTGAGAAGGATTGGCCGCCAGTGTGAGTGCCACAGTGTCAAAGTATATCCCTAATGTCTACTTGATGGTTCTATGGCGCCCTGCGGCGAGCGCTTACTTGGTCCTGTTGATTGACAAAGTCATCGGCGGCTGCGTACCGTACTTGACATCGAGCAGAAATCCACATGCCTCGATACATCCGAACCCCTTCCCTTCATGAATCCCATCTCCTGCAAGGAGTCCGAGATGAGTCCAAGCACGGTGCATCGGCGACGGCTGCGCCTCGGCGTGATCGCCGCCTCTGCCGTCACCCTTCTGTCCACCAGCCTCCTCGGGGCGGTCAGTGCCCACGCGGCCCAAGGCTGCGAGGTCGACTACCAGGTCACCGGCCAGTGGTCGGACGGCTTCAACGCCAACGTCGAGGTCACCAACCTCGGCGATCCCATCGACGGCTGGGCCCTCGAATGGGCGTGGTCCGACGGCCAGCGCGTCACGAACCTGTGGAGCGCCAAGGACAAGAGTAAGGACGACGCGGCCAGGGTCGAGAGCTTGGGCTACAACGCCAAGCTCGCGACCGGGGACTCGGCCTCCTTCGGGTTCACCGGCTCCTTGACCGGCGCCAACACCGACCCGACCGAGTTCCGCCTCAACGGCCGCCTCTGCGACGGCACCGTCGGCGAGCCGTCGACCGGCTGGGCCGACGCTGAAGAGCAGGTCGCCGCCATGCAGCCGGGCTGGAACGTCGGCAACACCCTCGACGCGCTCGGCGGCGAGACCAACTGGGGCAACCCGATGATCACCGAGGAACAGCTCCAGACGGTGAGGGCGGCGGGCTACAACTCGATTCGCCTTCCGGTCACCTGGGACGAGTTCACCGGCGAAGGACCGGATTACACGATCGCCCCCGAACGCATGGAGCGCGTCGCGCAGGTCGTCGACTGGGCGATCGCGAACGACCTGCAGGTCATGCTCAACATCCACCACGACTCGTGGATGTGGATCGACGAGCTGCCGAGCGACCACGACAATGTGATGGCCAAGTTCGAGGCGATGTGGACGCAGATCGCGACGCGGTTCAAGGACTACCCGGCCGGGCTGTCGTTCGAGAGCAACAATGAGCCGGCGTTCGAGGGCGTCTCCCACGAAGAAGGCGACGTCTACAACGCGGAGCTGAACCAGGCGTTCTACGACGTCGTGCGCAACTCGGGCGGGTACAACGGCAACCGGCTCCTGATCCTGCCGTCGCTGCACACCAACGCCGATCAGGTGCGCCTGGACCCGCTCAAGACCATGATCGAGGGCCTCGACGACCCGATGGTCGCCGCGACGATCCACTACTACAGCTTCTGGCCGTTCACCGTGAACATCGCCGGTTTCACCACGTACAACGAACAGGTCCAGCAGGACCTCGCCGACTACTTCCAGCGGGCGCACGACACTCTGGTGGCGAACGGCATCCCGGTGATCGTGGGCGAGTGGGCGGTGTTCAACTACTCCCCGCCGTGGGCGCCCGAGCGGATCGAGCAGGGCGAGATGCTGAAGTTCTTCGAGGACCTGCAGTTCCAGGCCCGCGAGAATGAACTGACGACGATGCTGTGGGACGCCGGCCAGTTCCTCAACCGGGCGACCCTCGAATGGCGCGACCCGTACATCGCCGAGCGCCTCCAGACGGAAGTGACGTCGCGTTCGGGGACGACCTCGTTCGACCGGATCTACCTGGAGCAGTCCGGGACCATCACCGACGAGTCACTCACGCTGAACCGCAACGGCCTTGATTTCGAAGGCCTGTGGGAGGGAGATGTGAGACTCGATGAGGGCACCGACTACACGGTCTCGGGCGACACGCTCACCCTGACCGCCGCGGCGCTCACCCGCCTCGCCGGCGACCGCGCCTACGGCGTCAATGCCATTGTCGAGGCCCGCTTCTCGGCCGGATCGCCGTGGCGGATCTACATCAAGACCAACGACCAGCCCGTGCTCTCGGACGCGACCGGAACGACGACCTCGTTCAACATCCCGACCGAGTTCAACGGCGACAACCTCGCCACCATGGAGGCGAGGTACGCCGACGGCACCAACGCCGGGCCCGCGACCTGGACCCCGTTCCAGGAGTTCGGGCACAGCTTCATCTACGACTACGAGGCGGGCACGATCATCCTCAACACGGTGTTCCTCGAAACGCTCAGAGAGGGCGAGCCCGCCACCCTGACCTTCCACTGGTGGGGCAGTGACACCGTCACCTACACGGTCACCAGGACCGGCACGACGGTGACCGGAACGGCCTCGTAGCGGCCGCACCGCTTCCCTTCCTTCACAACGACAACCGCCGGGCCGGAGCCGATGCTCCAGCCCGGCGGGCAGTTCTTTTGGGCGGCTCAGTCCTAGAGCGGCCAAGTCTTCGTCAGTTCTGCGATCGCGTCGGCGAGACCCGAGGCCGCGGTATCCGCCTCCTCCTGCGTGGCGCCCTCGTCGTCCTTCGCGGCCTGGGCCGCGTCGCGCGCGGCGATCAGCGCCGCCGCGTCGCCGAGGAGGACGCCATGCGTGAATGGTGGACCGATCGGGATCCGCGAGTCCCGCCGCACCAGCACTGCCGCCTTCGGTCCGTCGTTGGCCCGTGGGATCCACGGTTGTTGGAGAACCGGATCGCCGTCGTCCGTCCGGCTGCCTTCAATCGAGCGCGTCGGCGGACCAGGTCGCGGTGAGGACGCTGGGCGTGTGCCCGGCCTCGCGGAACGCCTGCTCGACGGCGGGCTCGGGGCTGTTTCGGCCGCCGGTGGCTGCTCGTTGGCATCTCCGCGGTCGGTCCGGTTGGAACGCCATTGACGAGAAGGAGCGCCGGGCCGAAGGCCCGGCGCTCCTTCTACTCATCGCGATCGGCTAGCGAAGGGTCCATTGCTGGTTCGATCCGCCGCTGCAGGTCCACAGGATGATCCTGGTGCCGTTGTTGGTGCCGCCGCCGAAGGCGTCCAGGCAGAGGCTGTTGTGGGCGTTGGTGATGGTGCCGTCGGCGTTGACGTTCCAGCGCTGGTCCGCGCCGCCCGAGCAGTCGCCGATCACGGCCTTGGTGCCCTCGGCCGTGCCCGAGCCCTGCGCTTCGAGGCACTTGCCGTTCACCTGCAACTCACCGGAGACGGTGTGGGTGAACGTCTGGTCGGCGCTGCCGTTGCACTTCCACAGCACCGCTTGCGTCCCGTTCGCCGTCCCTGCGCCGGGGATGTTCACGCAGCGGTTCGAGGCCGCGCCCACGATCTCGCCGACGACCGGCTCGCCGGTGAGGCCGAAGAATCGAAGCGTCTCAAGGGGTTGGTAGGGCAGTCCGTGGTCGACGCCTTCCATGCTGATCGCCTCGACCGGAGCCTGGCCGCCGGTGCCGCCGTAGCGGGTGCGGGTCCAGGTCGGCTCCGGGTGGTCGGTGTAGTCGGCGACCTGGTCGGTGCCGTTGACGTTGGTCCACTGGTCGATCTGCTCCCCGAAGTTCGGGTAGTAGAGCGCCTGGTCCTCGGTGCCGTGCCAGATCTGCATGCGGGGCCACGGCCCGTCGAAACCGGGGTTCGCATCGCGGACCGCGTCACCCCACTCCTGCGGAGTCCGGTCGATCTGGCCGGTCGCGCAGTCGCTGTTCCACTCCGATCCGTTCGTCGTCGCGAAGCAGGTGAACGGCACGCCGGCGTAGACCGACCCGGCCTTGAAGACCTCCGGGTAGACGCCGAGGAGGACGTTGGTCATCATCGCGCCCGAGGAGACGCCGGTGGCGAAGACCCGGTCGGCGTCGGCTCCGTAGGCGGCGATCACATAGTCCACCATGGACTTGATGCTCACCGAGTCGCCGCCGGTCCCCGACAGCGAGGCCTGCGAGGCGACGTCGAAGCACTTGCTCTCGCGGGTCACCGACGGGAAGACCACGATGTAGCCGTACTGCTCCGCCAGTTCGTCCCACTCCATCCAGTCGTAGACGTTGGTCGCGGAGCCGGTGCACCAGTGGCTGGCGACCACGATCGGCGGGTTCGGTGCGACGTTGTCGGGCACGTACACGTACATCTCGAGGTTGCCGGGGTTGTCACCGAAGTCGGTGATCGGCGTGAGCTGTGCGGCATGGGCCGCCTTGGGCGCCATGAACACTGCGAGCGCCGAGGCGAGGGCGAGGGCGATCGCGAAGACCGCCGCCGCGCTGCGGCGCCAAGGTATGACTGTGGACAAGAGCTTGTTCCTAACGTTGTCGAGGGGTCGCCCGTCGGGTGGCGAACCTGCGCTGGGGTACTGACGCGCGGTCTATGGGGCCGCCCCGCCGAGCGCGGCGGCCTGTTCGCTCAGGCGATGTCGCCGTAGACGATGCCGCGGGCGGAGAGATAGACGCGGCCGTAGATGTTCGGGTCGCCGGTGATGGCCGACCCGGCGAAGGCCCATTGGTGCTCGTCGTCGTTGATGCGGTGCCAAGTGATGCCGCCGTCGATCGAGCGGAAGATGCCGTCTTGGCCGCCGACGGTGGCCGAGATGTAGATCGCCGGGTAGCCCCGTCGCGTGGCGGCCTTGCCGAAGCCGACGCCGATCGCCAGGTCGACGGCGCTGATGCGTGTCCAGTTGGTGCCGCCGTCCTTGGAATGCCACAGGCCGGTCGCGACCTCGTCCTTGTCGCTGCGGCCGCCGAGCCAGACGTGGCCCCGCTTGCCGGGCGCGACCCGGAAGTCGTCGACGCCTTCGGCGGGCAGGCCGGTCGCCCCGGTGTCGGCGAAGGTCTTGCCGCCGTCGGTGCTGCGGTAGAACGTGCCGCCTGCGAAGGCGTATACGTTGGCGGGGTCGACGCGGTCGGAGCGGACTCTGGCTCCGGCCGGGAGCCCCTGGACCTGGTTCCAGGTCGCGCCCAGGTCGCTGCTGTGGAACGCGGTGACGGTGGTGTTGGAGGGAGACCACACGATCACCTTGGCGTCGGCGGTGATCGCGACGGTGCCGCCGCTGTTGCCCGGGAGGCCTTCGGGCCGTGTCGCGTCCTGCCAGGTCTGGCCGCGGTCGGTGGAGACGGTGACCTGGCTGGAAGCGTCGCCGTGGACGTCGCCGCTGCCGACGATGACGTCCCTGTCGGCCGCGGCGTAGTCGAGACTGGTGCCGCCCCAGTCGGAGCGGAACATCCGCTCGGCCCGGCCGAGATCGGTGTGGACGAACCCGTTGACGTCGCCCATGGCGGAGACGAGGGTGCCGCCGAGCGCGGCGAGGTCGCGGACCCAGGTCATCTCGATGCCTTCGGCGCGCACGCCGACGGTGAACTGGTCGATCGGCAGGGCGACGCGTTCGCCGGCTGCGTTCTCGCTGACGAGTTCGCCCTGGGCGTCCCACTGGGTCAGGTTCTCGGTGCCCCAGATGGTGGCGCCGGTGCCCCACATGATGCGGTCGGAGTTGTGCGGGTCGATCGCCAGGCCCTCGATCATCCAGCCGTGCTTGACCGCGTATGAGGCTCCGTTGTCGGTGCCGCGCCAGTCCAGCCAGGGCGAACCGGAGCTGTCCATGACGAACCGGTCGGTGCGCTCGTTCTCGCTCACGAGGTCCCAGCTGAGCGACCAGGTGGCGCCGGAGTCGGTGGATCGGAACAGGATCTCGTCGGGGCCCCAGTTGTTGCACGTGGAGGCCATGAGGGTGCCGGGGTTCTGGCGGTCGACCGTGACGGCGCCGAACCCGGGGATGGGGCGGCCCGGGTTGTACGGCGGGGTGACGTCGGTCCACTCGCCGGTCTGGGTCGACAGGCGCTGGATCCGGCCGCCTCGGCCGGACGCGGGCCCGCCGTTGTAGGGCCCGGGGTCATGGCTGGTGATGACGTACAGGTACCCGTTCGTATTGTCCACAGCGGACTGCTTGGGGATCGTGCGGTTCCCGTCCGCATCGCCCAGCGCCTCGGCGGCACCCGGGACCGGAGTCCAGCTCTCGCCGCCGTCCTCGGAGACGTACAGCGGGTCGGCGGGGTCGGCCACGCCCACATAGATCTTGCCGCCGATCTGGTCGAAGTCGATCCAGATGACGCCCTGGTTGTCGGAGAGGTATTCGTTGTTCGGGTCCACGACGAAGTTGCCGGGGTTGGGGAAGGACTCGACCTGCGCCCAGGTGCGGCCGTAGTCGCGCGAGCGCCACAACCCGTTGCCGGAAGGGGCTCCCAGGTACAGCTCGGCGTTGTCGGCGGGGTTCACCACGAGGCGTTCGCCCATGCCGCGACCGGGCATGTTGCCGCCCTGTTTGAACGGCAGCTCCGCGACGCCCCAGGTCTCGCCCTTGTCATCGGAGTACAGGATCGCGCCGTTGTTGCCGTCCCAGCTGATGGTGTAGGCACCGACCGCGGCGTAGACGCGGTTGGTCTCGACCGGGTCGGAGGCCATCGAGACCACGTACTGGTAGCCCCACTTGTCGCGAGGCACCCAGTCGGTCAGCGGCTTCCAGGTCCGCGTCTCCTCCTGCCACCGGAAGGCGCCGGCGACGTCGGTGCGGGCGTAGATCAGGTTCGGCTCGGTCTCGTTGAAGATGATCCCGGGGACGAAACCGCCGCAGTTGACCACGACGTTCTTCCAGGCGTAGGCATCGGCGCATTGCTGGCCGGGTTTGGCGAAGGCCGTGCCGGGCAGGGCTCCGGCCGCGACCGCGGCCGCGCCGAGTGTGGCGGCGAAGGTGCGTCGTCGCATGTTGTGCTCCTTTGTAGACAAAACGGTGAGATGTCGACCTGCGCGGCGGTGCGACCGCGCAGGTCTGCTTCGTTGCGCTGTGGGGACTCGGGGGCAGTGCATCGAGGGATGCAGATCTCTGAACTACTGCGGAGCACAGTACGCAACAACCATCGAGTTTGTCAACTAACAGGATTAAGTAACTGGTAGTCGCTGGACGTTCCGGCCGAGTTGGGGCCGAGACGCCGCTGGACTTCTGCCCGTGGGTGTCCGAACGTCGCCAAGGTCGCCTTCGGCTTCGCGTCAGGGGAAATTGGAGACCGGAGTCAAGGGAGGAACGCTCTTTCCTGGTCGTTTACCTGTCGCGAGCGCACTCGGCCATCCTCGGGCGGTTCGGCGCGAGATGAGAGATATGGACATCGACTTTGTAATGTGGTTACATCAACCTATCGACATTCCTGGATGTATGGATGTCAGCGACCGAAGCCGAGTTCCTCGAGAAAGGCGTGTCCCACATGCAACGCAGATCGCTCCTCGCCGCCGCACTGGCCGCACCGCTGGCCACCGCGGGCGCCGTCGGCACCCTCCAGTCCCCCGCACACGCCGCCGCCTGGTATACCGAAGACGATTGGGGGAAGTGGACGGACGGCGCCTACACGGTCAACAACCACGTCTGGGGCAGTGGCGCCGGCGCCCAGTCCATCTGGGCGAACTCCTACTCCAACTGGGGCGTCTGGGCCGACCACCCCAACACCGGCGGCGTCAAGTCCTACCCGCACGTCAGCTACCAGCTCGGACGCGACGTGTGGAACATGGGCAACGTCTCCGCCAACACCAACGTCACCGTGCCCACCGGCTCGAACCTCGCCTACTGCACCACCTACGACGTGTGGGGCAACGACCACGACCACGAGATCATGATCTGGACCCAATGGCACGGCGCCGTCGGCCCGATCGGGTCCTACGTCACCGACGTCCACCTCGGCAGCCAGAACTGGGCCCTCTACCAGGGCACCAACGGCTACAACGCGGTCTACAGCTTCCTGGCCCGCAACCACACCACCAACACCTGGGTCGACATCACCGCGCACGCCCAGTGGCTGGTGGCCAACGGCCGCATGCCGCGGGTCCGCATCGACGAGATCGCGTTCGGCTTCGAGATCACCTCGTCCGCCGGAGGCCGCAACTTCACCTGCAACAACTACTCGCTGTGGACCTAGAAGATCCAATCGCTGCTGGGCCGGAGTGGACCGCTCCGGCCCAGCAGCGTTTCCCGAGGGCAGCCGGCGTGCCGGTCCCGGGATCGCAGACCGGGAGGTCCGGCAGACCATAGATAACGATATCTAGAAAGTCGCCCATCACGCCAGTTGAAGTCCCGCCTCAGTCGACCTGACACCTTTCCGCCAGAAGCAAACCTCGTCGAGTTGCTGCTCAACCAGCAGTTTGCGATCGCGCGCATGAACCTTGCCAGTGACACTGCAATGAGATATCGTTATCCCTCGATAGAAAACGGTCTCTCGAACGGAGCAGGTACCTCAAATGCATCCCTCCACGGCCGCCCTTCGCGACCGCGCCGCCCTCCCCGGGCGGGCCGGCGCGTTCTTGGCGGCGATGCTGCTGTCCATCGGACTCTTCCAACTCGTCCCGGCCGCCGAACCCGCGGCCGGGCAGGACACCGGGACCTGCGACGTGCAGATCCACTCCACGACAAGCGAAGCCGGATTCAGCCATCCCGGCATCGGGCTCACCGAGCCGATCCTGGAGAACGTGCGCACCCAGCTCGCGGCCGGAGCCGAACCGTGGGCCTCCGGGTTCGAGGCGCTGCAGCAGTCCGGCGCCGCCGGTGAGAACGTGAAACCGTCCAACGCCGGCTCCGACCCGACCAAGCCGCGCACGACCGCGTTCAACGCGGGCACCAGAGGGATGTTCGAGGCGGACGGCCTGAAGTCCTACACACAGGCGGTCATGCACGTGCTCACCGGGAAGGAGGTCCACCGCAAGAACGCCCTGGCCATCATCCGCAACTGGGGGCAGATGGATCCCGCCAAGTTCGAGTACTACACCGACTCGCACATCCACAACGGCATGCCGCTCTTCCGCATGGCCGCCGCCGCCGAACTGCTGCGGTACACCGGCTGCGGCGAGGACCCGGCCCTCGTGCTGACCGACGGCGACGCCCGGGCCTTCAGCGAGAACCTCATCAGGCCCGCCATCGCGACGTTCATGTCCTCCCCGGACCACTTCATGAACCAGCACAACTACCCGCTCCTGGGCTCCATGGCCGGATCGATCTTCATGGACGACGCCGCGCTGTACGAGGAGAAGGTCGAGTGGTTCACCGTCAACGAGACCGCCGAGGACGAGGGCTTCAACGGCTCCATCGCCCGTCTCGCCCGCTGGGTCGACAAGAACGACAAGACCGGTGAGCCCATCGACGACCCCCACGTGCAACTCGTCGAGATGGGCCGAGACCAGGCCCACGGCGGCGGCAACCTCACCAACTTCGCGGCCCTGTCGCGCATGATGATGGCGCAGGGCACGAAGGTGCACCCGGTCGACGGCACGGTCTCGACCGCCGAGGACGCCGTGGGGCCCTACGAGTTCCTGGACGACCGCATCATCAAGGCCGCCGACTACTTCTGGCAGTTCATGTCCGGCCGCGACCCCGAGTGGACGCCCGTGGGATACGCGATCTCACCCGACGGCACGATCCGCGACACCTACGACCACATCGCCGACGGCTACCGCGGCCGGTACGCGACCGCGAGCTTCTGGGAGATCTACTACTACTACAAGTATCAGCGCGGTGCGGACGTCGAGGCGATGGCCCCGTTCTTCGCCGAGGCCTACACCAAACGCCCCACCCCCGTCCAGATCGGGTGGGACGGCCGCGACGGCGGCGGCGACTCGTGGATGTTCGCGCCCGCCGAGGCTGCGGGCGAAACCGCCCGGGTGCCGAACGCCGACCCCGACCTCCTCGAAGTCGAGCAGCGGTACACGCACCTCGCCGGTGACGTCCAGGACGGCGACGGATTCGTGAGCATGGCAGGCGGATCGAAGATCGCCTACCTCAGCGGCGCGAACAACAAGCCGCAGCAGGGCTTCCTCGTCCGCACCGAAGCCGCGGCCGTGATCCACCTGGGCGGCGTCAGCCACGACGACACCGTCCGCCGCGACACCACCGTGACCGTGCCGGACACCGGCGGCGAATGGCGCTACGTCACGGTCACCAGAGGCATGGACAACATCCTGTTCATCGAGACCGAGGGTGCGACGGTCGACATCGACCACATCAACACCAACGCCGGGGCCGAACTCGACGGGCCGCTCTTCCCCGAGGACGCGGCCGACCGGATCGTCGGCTGGTCCGGCGCCGACCTCACGCTCGACCTCGCGGCCGTCGGCCCCGACGACATCACCTACAGTGCCGCCGACCTCCCCGACGGCGCCGAACTCGACCCGGAGACCGGCATGCTGACGTGGACCGGCGATGACTCGGGCACGATCACCGTCGCCGCTGACGACGGCACCAGCGTCGCCGCGCGAACGATCACGCTCGACGCCGCCGCCGACCGCCAAGTCGCGCTGGCGCTGGCCGAAGAGGAGTACGAGCCCGAGGACGGGTACGAATCGGCGACCGAGGACGCCTTCGCCGCCGCTCGCGCAGCGGCCGAGGCGCAACTCGAGGACGGCACGGACGCGGCCTTCGCGACCGCCTTGGCGGGCATGGTCGCCGCGGTCGAAGGCCTGCGCCTGATCTCGCCGAAGGCCGACGTGGACGGCAGTCTCGACTACTCGGAGGTCCTCCACGCCTCCACCGCGGCGGAGCGCACGCCGCTCCTCGTGGACGGGGACAACCAGACCGGCACCGTCTACCCGCAAGCCGTCGACAAGTCGCACGTCTTCGACTTCGGCCCCGACTTCCGGGTGTCGGCTAGGGAGTTCGGATTCCAGAGCAACATCTTCGCCGACCGGCTCGCCAACTCGGCGGTGTACGGCTCGAACGACGGCGTCGACTGGACCCGGCTCACGCCGGGGGTCACGCGGTTCACCCAGGACTTCAACACCCTCGAAGTGGCACCGGAGCTCCGGGACGACCAGTTCCGGTATGTCAAGGTCCAGATGATCGAACAGCTCCCGGACGTCCTCTACGGGATCATCCGCGGCGTGTTCGAAATGACCGAGTTCCACATCTACGGCGAGCGCCACGAGATCGGCAACCAGATCAGGTCCGCCTCCATCGCCTCCGAGGACGCGGTGGCGGGCAAGGTCGCCATCGGCGACACCGTGACCGCCACGGTCATCACGAAGCAACCGGTCGACGCCGTCTCGGTGAACGTCATGGGCGTGACCGCGGAGGCGGCTTCAGCGGACGGCGTCAACTGGACCGCGTCGGTGCCGCTCGAAGGCGTCGAGGCCGGACCGGTCACCTTCACCGCCGACTACACGGTCGACGGTGAAGCCGGGCCCCTCCTTCACGGCACCACCGACGGTTCCAAGTTGTTCGTCGGCGGCAACCGCGATCAGTGGATCGACGTCGCGAACCTCGCCACCGTCCTCGCCTCCGACAAGCAGTGGCCCGGCAACGGGCTCCCCGCCGACGAGATCGGCTACCTGCTCTTCGACGGCGACGAGAACACGGCAGGGGACTTGAACACCGGCGTCGGTTCGTACTACACAGTGGATTTCGGCGCGAATGCGTCCGTACGCCTCGACGAGGTGTTCTTCCTGCCGCGTCTGTGCTGCACGTCCCGGTCCGACGGCACCGTCGTCCAAGGCTCCAATGACGGCCAGACCTGGACCACCCTGACCGAGCCGCTGACGGGCACCGCCGCCGGCGTCTGGCAAGGGCGGGCCGTCGCCGACGACGCGTACTACCGCTACTTCAGGATCTACAACCCGAACCGCTGGCACGGCAACCTCGGCGAAGTCCAGTTCTTCGGGGACTTCGCATAACCACTGGCCACCCCGGCCATGCGCCCCGCCGCGACCGTTCCTCGGTCGCGGCGGGGCGTCGTCTTCGCGGACGGCCCGAGTCCTGTCGCAGGAGGAGGTTCGGGTCGACGGAGCGGGTGAGGGGAGCGCCAGCGGACGGGCCGTTCGGCTTCATGAAGGGGGATAACGATTTCAAATCGAGGCGGCCTGATCAGGCTTGTCAGGGCCAGACCGACGCTCCGAGATACTCATGGATTTCTTGTTCACGCGGTCTCATACGGTGATGATGTTCGACATCGATGAGAACTTGTAGCTCTCTATATTGACATATATAAATGATAACCTTATCTTGGAGATGAAGGAGAGCGCTATCCGACGCGGGTCGCATACCCCGTCCACCCCTCGCCAGAAAGCCGAAGGAGCACCATGTCCGACGACCAGACCGACCGTTCACTGCCGCGCACCGGCTTCAACCGGCGCAACCTGCTGAAGGGCGCGGTCACCGCAGGCGCCCTGGCCGCCGCGGGCGCCGGCGGCCTCGCGATCGCGCAGGCCCAGCAGTCCGATCCGATAGGCGCCCAAGCGTTCGCACACCCCGGCGCGCTCCACACGCAGGCCGACCTCGACCGCATGGCCGCCAAGGTCGACGCCGGCGCCCAGCCCTGGAAGGCGGGCTGGGACAAACTCGTCGCCAACGCCCACTCGCAGAGCACCTGGACGCCCCGGCCGGTCGAGGAGATCGTCCGCGGCAGCACCGACAAACCGCAGAACTACTGGCTGCTCTACAACGACGCGCACGCCGCCTACCAGAACGCCCTGCGCTGGCACATCAGCGGCGACACGGCGCACCGCGACGCGGCGGTGCGGATCTGCAACGCGTGGTCGCAGACGCTGAAGTCCATCTACTGGCCCCCTTCGGACTCGCGTCTCGCCTCAGGCATCTACGGCTACCAGTTCGCCAACGCCGCCGAGCTGATCCGCGGCGCACCCGGCTTCGACCTGGGCCGGTTCCAGCGGATGATGATGACCGTCTTCTACGAGCTCAACAGCGATTTCCTGGTACGGCACAACGGCACCTGCGATACCCACTACTGGGCCAACTGGGACCTCTGCAACATGGCCTCGATCATGGCGATCGGGATCCTGCGCGACGACCGGGCATTGATCGACGAAGCGGTGGACTACTTCCACAACGGCGCGGGCGCCGGGTCGATCGACAACGCGATCCCGTTCGTCTACGACGATCTCGGACTCGCCCAATGGCAGGAGTCCGGCCGCGACCAGGCGCACTCCATCATGGGCATCGGACTCATGGGCGCCTTCATGGAGATGGCCTGGAGCCAGGGCATCGACCTGTACTCCGCCCGCGACAACGCCTTCGCGAAGGCCGCCGAGTACGTCGCGCGCTACAACCTCGGCTACAACGTGCCGTTCACGACCTACCGCAACTGCGACGGTATCGAGCACACCGTCGTCTCCGAAGGCTCTCGCGGGCAGATCCGACCCGTCTGGGAGCTGGTCTACAACCACTACAGCGCCAGGAAGGGCATGCGCATGCCCAACGTCGCGCGCATGGCCGCCCTCGCGCGCCCCGAAGGCGGCGGCGGCGACTACGGCGGCAACTCCGGTGGGTTCGACGCCCTCGGCTGGGGCACGCTCGCGCACCTGCGGTCCACCCCGGCCGTCGTCTCCGGCGCCACCTACTTCCTGATGTGCGAACGCTCGGGAAAGCTCCTCGAGAACGCCCGCTCCACAGTCGACGGGCGCCCTGTCATCCAGTGGGGCGAGAACGGCGGCGCGCAGCAGCGCTGGCGCATCACCGATGTCGGAAGCGGCCACTACAAGCTCGTCTGCGAGCACTCGGGCAAGGCCCTCGACAACGGGAACGTCACGAACGAGGGCGCCCAGGTCAAGCAGTGGACCGACAACGGCGGATCCACTCAGCGGTGGAAGATCACCGATGTGGGCGGCGGCGCGGTCAAGCTCACCTGCGAACGCTCCGGCATGGTGCTCGACAACGGCAACAAGGAAGCCGACGGCGACGTCGTCATCCAGTGGGCGGACAATCACGAGGTGACGCAGCGCTGGCGCCTGATCCGAGTCTGAGGCGTTGGAGCGCTTCACGTCTCGTCGCTCAGCCCCTTGTCGGTGCCGTTGAGGGCGAGGCGCGAGGTGCCGGAAGGGTCGACCTCCGTTGCCCACCTTCGAGAGAAGGTTATCAACGCAATTGATATCCATCAATGGCTACTTCTCGCGAGGGTCGGCAACGGAGGAGGAGGTCGCATTGCACGTGGTCATATTCGCAGTTCAAGGTGAGAGTATGGCAGTTCGTCAGGAGTTGGAAGCCGATCGAATCTCGTTCAGGCAATCGAGATAACGATAATCACGATCGTGATGGTCGAACGCTGTTCGAACTGGTCGTCTCGTATCCTCGAACGCATGACCTCCTCGAAGTCGTACCGCGCCCCCGTCCTCGCCGACGTCGCGAAGGCGGCCGGCGTCTCGGTGCCCACCGTCTCCCGCGTGCTCAACGGGACCAAGAACGTCGCCCCGGAGCTGGCCCAGCGGGTCCTCGTGGCGGTGAAGGAGCTCGGTTACCGGCCGAACAGCGCCGCCCGCTCACTGCGGTTGAGCCAGCCGAACCTCATCTCGATCATCGCGGAGGCCACGACGTCGACCTACGGTTACGCGGGCACGCTGCGCGGGGTCGAGACCGCGGCCCAGCAGGCGGGCATGTCGGTATCGATCACCATCGTCGCCTCCGATGAGGACGAGTCGGTGATGCGTGCGGTCGACCTCGCCCTGTCGCAGCCCATCGGCGGGGCGATCGTGTTGGAGTTCCGTCGCGCCGGTATCAAAGCCTCGCGGGCGCTGCCAGAATCCCTGCCGGTCGTCGCCGCTGGAGGCGGATCGGAGCGCGCGGACGGCACTCTGGCGGCGTTGATCGATGAGACCGCGGGCGGCCGCCAGGTGACGGAATACCTGCTCCGGCAAGGACATCGCACCGTTCACCACATCGCGGGCCCCACTGCGGGAAAGACCTCGGGCCGCACCGAGGGCTGGCGCGCCGCTCTTCAGGACGCCGGTGTCGAAGTCCCGACGGTGATGAGCTCCGAGTGGGACGCCCTCGCCGGTTACCGCTGGGGCGAGCGGATCGCCGGGCGCGACGACGTGACCGCCGTGTTCTGCGGCAACGACGAGATCGCCCTCGGCGTCATGCGGGCCTTGGCTGACCGCGGCATCGACGTCCCAGGTGATGTCTCCGTCGCCGGTTTCGACGGCCATCCCCTCGTCTCGCTCTGGCGCCCTTCCCTGACGACCGTCGAGCAGGATTTCGAGGACCTCGGCGCTCGGGCGTTCAACCTGCTGTCGCGACGCCTCCAAGGCGAAGGCGACCTGCAGTCCTCGGTGGTCAAGCCCCAACTGGTGGTCCGGGAGTCCACGGCGCCGCCGCGCCGCTGATCTCCGCGGCCGGAGGCGACCCGGCCCTGGCGCACGGGCGCGCCAGGGCCGATCGCTACTGCCGCTGCGGAGCGTCGCCGAAGTCGTCGATGCGGAGTCGTTCGCCGCCGCGCAGCGCGGACTCGTGGGCCACGATGCCGGGCAGTGTGTATCGGGCGGCGACCCAGGCGTTCACGCTCGGCAGCCGCTGCTCGTTCACGGCGGTCACGAAGTCGTGCACGAGCAGCTGGTGGCTGCCCATGTGGCCGTTGCCGAGGCCCTTGAACTCGACCGGGAGCCCGGAGGTGTCGTGCACGGGCGCGTGCCCGGAGATGAAGGAGTCGTGCAGCGCCGGGTCGACGTTGGCGAGCACGGGGTCGTCGGCGCCGGTCGCATGGCCGGGCCGCACCAGCTCGGTGAGGTCGTCGAGGGGGCCGGACCGCTCGTGCCAGAACGTCGCGCGCGAGCCCTGCTCGAGGATGCCCTCGGTGCCGTAGAAGGTGAAGCGGGACTCGGGGATCCAGTGGGCGAGGCCGACCCGGCGGAACTCGTTGGTGCGCATGCTCCCGCCGTCGGCGGTCTCGAACAGCGCCGTGGCGTTGGAGAAGTCGTTGCCGAACATGCTCACGGACTTGTCGAAGACGCCGTCGCCGCGCTGGTCGGGCACGCCGATGGCGCTGACGCTGACGGCGTGGGTGTTCCAGGCGCCGAGCACGCCGCCGATGGCGTGGGTCGGGTACTTCATGGGCGGGAAGCTGGCGGTCCGCTTCCAGTCGGCGCCGCCGCTGTACTGGTAGGCGGCGTAGAAGCCGTGGTCCATGTCGTGCACGTAGTCGCCCTCGGCGTAGAAGAGGCGGCCGAACGATCCTTCGGCGGCCTTCTGCCGGGCGAGTACGGTGGCGGGGTGGTAGAAGCTGGTCTCGCCCATCATGTAGGTGAGGCCCGTTTCCTTGACGGCCTCGATGATCGCGCCGATCTCCTCCGCGGTGAACGCCATCGGCACGGCCGAGTAGACGTGCTTGCCCGCGCGCAGCGCCCGTTCCACGAGCGGCCCGTGGGTCCAGCGCTGGGTGAAGATCGCGACGGCGTCCACATCGGAAGCGAGCATCGCGTCGAAGTCGTCCTCCACGCCCGCCAGGCCGAGTTCGCCGACGAGCGCGGCGGAGCGCTCGGGCAGGAGGTCGGTGACGGTGACGCGGGAGACCCCGGGGTGGGCGTTGAACAGTTTCGCGAACGCGCCGGCGAACTGGCCCGCGCCGACGAAGCCGATGGAGAACACAGGAGCTCCTTGGTGATCGAGGATGATCGGTCGTGACCGGTGCCGACCGCTGCGGCATCACCGTATAGGTTCGGATCAGAGAAGTCTTCACTGATTGGAACGAGTCTTTCTTGGATTCTCAGATCGAGCTCGCCCCGCCTGAGCTGGTGGGGTGGGCCGGGCGCCCGGTTCTCATGGACACCGCCCACCAGCACGACGACCTGGAGATCAACTTCGTGGCCGAGGGCGGCACGATGCTCTACCTGTTCGGCGGCGAGCCGGTCGAGATCGGTCCGGGATCGGTGGCGGCGTTCTGGGCGGCCGTGCCCCACCAGCTCGTCGCCAACGCCGCGACGCGCGCGCACTGGGTGCACGTGCCGTTCGCGACGTTCCTCGGCTGGGGCCTGCCGACCGCACTGGTGGGCCGCCTGCTCTCGGGGATGCCGCTCATCGCTCCGCCTTCGGCCGCAATGGATTCGGACCCGGCGAACTTCACCCAATGGGCGGCCGACCTGGCCAGCGGGCGACCTGAGCGCCGCCGCATCCTGCTGCTCGAGGTCGAAGCGCGGGTCCGGCGCCTCGCGCTGGACGCGCCGCAGGCCCCGGCGCGCCGGTACTCGGTAGGGGATCCCGCTCTGCGCCATGTGGTCACGATGGCCCGGCACATCGCCGAGCACTTCCGGGAACCGCTGACGGTCGCTGATGTCGCCGCCGCGGCGCGCTTGCATCCCGGCTACGCCATGGCGCACTTCGGCAAGATCGTGCGCACCACGATCATCGACTACCTCACCCGGTGCCGTCTGGCCGAGGGGCGGCGCCTGCTCGTCACCACCGACCTCCCGATCGCGGCCGTCGCCGCCGATTCGGGCTTCAGCTCGGTCAGCCGGTTCTACGCCGCCTTCAAGACCGAATGCGGCGTACCGCCCGCCGCCTACCGCCGCCAGCACCGATGACGAGCGCCGCCCCGGACCGGTGGCGGCCGACCGAGCCTCCACCGCCCATCGGCTCCGCCGCTGCGATCGCCGGTCTGCGTCCGTGTGTCGTCGGCCGTGTCCAGGCCGAGCGCGACGAGGAAGCCGCCCCGTGGGAACCGGGGCGGCTTCCCTCCCTCAGTCGGCGATGTCGCCGTAGATGATGCCGCGGCCGTTGGTGGTGAGGTAGACGCGGCCGTAGATCTGCGGGTCGCCCGTGATGGCGGACCCCGACCAGGCCCACTGGTGCTCGTCGTCATTGATGCGGTGCCAACGGGTGCCGCAGTCGATGGAGCGGTAGATCGCCGCCTTGCCGTCGATCACCGCCGAGGTGTAGACGGCCGGGTAACCGGATCGCTTGGCGGCCTTCCCGAAGCCGACGGACTCCGCCGTCTCGAACGCGGCGATGCGCTTCCAGGTCGCCCCGCCGTCCTTTGAGCGCCACATGCCGCCCCCGATGCCCTCCTTCTCGTCGCCGCGCCCGGCGAGCCAGACGTGGTTCTTGCGGCCGGGGACGGCCCGGAAGTCCTCGACGGCCGCGGCGGGCAGGCCGGTCGCTCCCGTGTCGGTGAAGGTCTTGCCCCCGTCGGTGCTCCGGAAGAACGTGCCGCCCGAGAACGAGTACAGGACCGAGGCCTTGACGCGGTCGGACCGGATCTTCGCACCGGCCGGAAGCCCCTGGACCGGATTCCAGGTCTCACCCAGGTCGGTGCTGTACACCGGGGTGACCTCGGTACCGCTGGGGGACCACAGGATCGTGGAACCGTCCGCGGTGATCGCGACGGTGCCGCCGTGGCCGTTGCCCGGGACGCCCTCGACGCGCGCGGCGTTCCGCCAGGTCTTCCCGCGGTCGGTGGAGACGCCGACGTGGCCTTTCTCCTCACCGTGCACATTGCCGGTGCCGACGACGATGTCCGGGTTCGACTGGGCGAAGTCGACGCTGGTGCCGGTGGACCAGTCGGTATCGATCATCGGTTCGGCCCGGTCGAGGTCGGTGTGGACGAAGCCGCCGACGTCGCCGACGGCCGAGACGAGCGTCCCGCCGAGCGCCGCGAGGTCGAGGACCGCGCACTCCTCCAGGCCTTCGACCCGCACGCCGACCGTGAACTGCTCGACCGGCAGTGCGACGCGCTCGCCCGCCTCGTTCTCGCCGATGAGCTCGCCCTGGGAGTCCCACTTCGTCAGTTCCTCAGTGCCCCAGATGGTGGCACCGGTGCCCCACATGATCCGGTCGGAGTCGTGCGGGTCGATCGCGAAGCCCTCGATCATCCACCCGTGCTTGACCGCGTATTGCGGCCCCTGGTCCTCGCCGTTCCAGTTCAGCCACGGGGAGCCCGTGCTGTCCATGGAGAACCGGTCGTGGCGGTCCTGGCCCTCGGCGTAGTCCCAACTGATCGACCAGGTCTGCCCGGAGTCGGTGGAGCGGAACAGGATCTCGTCGGGGTACCAGTTGTTGCACGTGGAGGCCATGAGAGTGCCGGGGTTCTGACGGTCCACGGTGACACCGCCGAAGCCGGGCATGACGCCCCTCGGGTTGTACCCGGGGGTGACGTCGGTCCATTCACCGGTCTGGGTCGAAAGCCGCTGGATCTTGCCGCCGTCGCCCGAGGCGGGCGCGCCGGTGAAGGGGCCCGCGTCCCAGCTGGTGATGACGTACAGGTAGCCGTTCGTGTTGTCCACGGCAGCCTGCTTCGGAATGGTGCGGTTGCCGTCGGCGTCGCCGAGCGCCTCGGCCGCACCGGGGACGGGCTTCCAGGTCGCGCCGGCGTCCTCGGACACGTACAGCGGGTCGTCCGGGTCGGCCACGCCCACATAGATATTGCCGCCGATCTGGTCGAACTCGATCCAGATCACGCCCTGGTTGTCGGCGGTGTAGGGGTTGGCGGGGTCGACGACGAAGTCGCCCGGGTTGGGGAAGGACTCGACCGCCGCCCAGGTACGGCCGTAGTCGGTGGAGCGCCATAGACCGTTGCCGCTGGGGGTGCCCAGGTACAACTCGGCGTTGTCTGCCGGGTTGACGACCAGCCGCTCGCCCATGCCGCGGCCGGGCATGTTGCCGCCCTGCTTGAACGGCAGCTCGGCGACGCCCCAGGTCTCGCCCCGGTCGTCGGAGTAGAGGACCGCGCCGTTGTTCGGGTCCCAGTCGATCGTGTACGTGCCGACCGCGGCGTAGACGCGGTCGGGCTCGACCGGGTCGGTGGCCACGGAGATCACGCCGGTGTAGCCCCACTTGTCGCGGCCCACCCAGTCGAGGAGCGGCTTCCAGGTCCGCGTGTCCTCCTGCCAGCGGTAGCAGCCGCCGATGTCGGTGCGGGCGTAGATGAGGTTCGGCTCGGTCTCGTTGAAGACGATACCGGGCACGAAGCCGCCGCCGTTGATCGCGGCGTTCTTCCAGGTGTAGACGTCGCTCTTCTTCTTGTCGCGGTCGTTGTCGCCGGCCCAGGCGGGCAGGGTGCCGACCGCGACCGCCGCGGCTGCGGCAGCGGCACCGACTGATGCGGTTGCGGTGAACGTGCGTCGTCGCATGATGTTCTCCTTTGCGTTGGTTGTGAGAGGAAGGGTCATCGCCCGGACCGCGGAGGCGGTCCGACGGAAGCGTTCGATTGCGTTGCCCGGCATCGGTCATCGCAGCAGTGCGGGGCGGGCGCGGGGGAGCGGGGACATGGGCGTCCGGGCCCGGCAAGATCCGGACGCCCTCCCCTTGCGGACCCTCACAGACCGCGGGCTCAACCTTTGATGGCGCCGGTGATGACGGCTTTCGTGAAGTGTTTCTGGATGAAGGGGTACATGATCACGATGGGGACGATGGTGCAGACGACAACGGCCATCTTGAGTGCGGCGGTGGGTGCGGCTTCGCCCCTGGCCTGGTACTGGGCGGCGGCCTGGGCGCCTTCAGGGAGACCCTGGGTGGACATGAGCATGCGCTGCAGCACGACTTGGATCGGCTGGGTCTCCAGGCCCGGGGTGTAGAGCACGGCCTGGAAGTACATGTTCCAGTAGCCGACGGCGTAGAACAGGGCGATCACGGCCAGGATCGCCTTCGACATCGGCAGCACGATCCGGAACAGGGTGCGGAATTCGCCGGCGCCGTCGATCTTGGCCGCGTCGATCAGCTCGCCGGGGATCGAGTTCATGAAGAACGCCCTGAGGATGATGATGTTGAAGGTGCCCACGGCCCCGGGCAGGATCAGCGACCAGTAGGAGTTGAACAGGCCGAGGTTCTGCACGACCAGGAACGACGGGTACATGCCGGGTCCGAACAGGAACGTGAGCAGGATCAGCCACAGGATCGGGCGGTGCAGCAGCGATCCGGTCCGCGAGAGCGCGTAGGCGCCGCAGATGGTCAGGGCCATGCTGATGGCGGTGCCGACGGCGGTGAGGGTCAGGGTCAGCAGCAGGGAGTCGGTGAGCGCGCCGCCGGAGAAGATCTCGCGGTAGGCCTGGACCGAGACGTCGGTGGGCAGGATCAGCAGGGACCCGCCGGCGCGGTTGAGGGCTTCCTCGCTGGCGAAGCTGGTGGCGACCACCGCCCAGATCGGCAGGACGATCGCGGCGGCGTAGCAGACCATGAACAGGGTCTTGACGGCTTTGCCGGCGAGCGAGGGCTCTTCGTCCCAGACGGGCCGGTTCTTGGTGCGACGGCGGGGTTTGATGTCGATGGCGGTCATGACTTCTGGTAGATCCCTTGCTCTCCGAGGCGGTGCGCGATGTTGTTGGACACCAAGATGAGGATCAGGCCGATGACGCCCTTGAACAATCCCGCGGCGGTGCCGAAGGACTCGCCCTGGTTGCCGATGATCGACTGGTAGTACACGTAGGTGTCGAGCACTTCGGTGGCCTGGTAGCCCACGGCCTGGCGTTGGAGCTGGTACTGCTCGAAGCCGACGGTGAGGATCCCGCCGATCTGGAGGATCAGCAGCAGAATGATGACCGGCCGGATGCCGGGGAGGGTGATGTGCCACATGCGCCGCCACCGGCCCGCGCCGTCGGAGGCCGCGGCCTCGTACAGGCTCGGGTTGATCGAGGCGAGGGCGGCCAGGAAGATGATCATGCCCCAGCCGGCGTCCTTCCACGCCCACTGCATCCAGACCAGGAGCAGGAACGTGTCGGGGTTGGAGGTGAAGTTCAGCCGTTCGCCGCCTGAGCCCATGATCCAGTTGGAGACCAGGCCGTCGGCGCCGAGGACCTGGACGAACACGGTGACGACCAGCACCCACGAGAAGAAGTGGGGCAGGTAGACCACCGACTGGAACGTCGAGCGGACCTTGAGGGAGATGATGGAGTTCATCGCCAGGGCCAGGACGATCGACAGCGGGAACATGAACAGCAGGTTGAGCACGGAGAACTTGAGCGTGTTCAGCAGTGCCGGAGCGAAGTACGGGTCGTTGAACACCCGCGCGAACCACGCGAAGCCCACGAACGGGTTCTCCCAGAACGGCCGGTAGGGGCTGTAGTCCATGAACGCGATGATGTTCCAGGCCGAGGGCCAGTAGTGGAACACCATCAGGTGCGCGACCACCGGGAGGGCGAGCAGCAGGAGGGGCCAGTCGTGGCGGAGGCGCTGGACCACCGTGCGCTTGCGTCTGACCACGGGCGGGCGGGGGGCGTCGTCCGTGTCCGGTGGTGCCGTGCTCTGGAGTGTTGCCATCGCTTGAGATTCCAGTCGTGTAGTTCCGGGTACGGGCGGGGGGGGGGGCCCCCCCGCCCCCCCCCCCCCCCACCAGGGCGCTACTCGTCGCCGTAGACGTTCTTGTACGCCTCGGTGTAGTACTCGCGGGCGACCTCGCCCCCGTTCTTCATGTACGTCTCGACCATCTCGGGGATCGAGGAGAGCTCGGCGCGCCCGTAGGCGACGTCCTGCTGCTGGTCCCAGAGGGTCGTGCCGGCGGCCTTCGCCTCGGCGGGGGCCTCGATGCGGATGCCCTGGAAGGGGGGCTCCACGAAGTACTCCTTGATCGAGGCGTTGTACTCGAAGCGCGCGGCGACCATGTCGGGGTCGCCGGTGAGGAACGTGTCGACCTGGCAGGCGAACGCCTTGAGGTTCACCGGGTTCTGGACGACCTCGCTGCCGACCGCGGTGTAGGCGGGGTTGCCGTCGGCGTCCATCTCGAAGTGCGTGCCTTCGACGCCGTAGTTGAGCAGCTCCCACTCCGTGGTGCCGTACGGCGCCGCGGTCCAGTTCGCGACGTCCAGGATCTCCTCGACCTGCTCTTTGGAGAGGCCCTTGTTGAGGAAGGTCCAGCCGCCGATCCCGGCGGACACCGGCACGATGGGCGTGCGGCCCTTCGCGGCCAGCGGCGGGAGCGGGGCGACCGCGCCCTCGGCCTCGCCCTTCTTCACCAGCAGGTTGTAGTCGTTCCACCGGACGAGGTTGTCCTGGGTGAACATGACCTGCCCGGCCATCTGCATCGCGGCGGCGTCGAGGGTCCCGGTCGGGGCGTCCGGGTGGATGAGCTTCTCGTCCCACAGCGTGCGGCGGAACTCCATGAGTTCGGTGAACTCGGGCAGCTCGATGTTGTTGATCATCTTCTTCTGCTCGGGGTCCCAGTTCCAGCCGTCGATGCCGCCGAGGCCGAACCACTGGCCGAGGAACCAGTCGAGCCCGGCGAAGGCCCAGCGGCCGTTCGCGTCGTCGGACCAGGCGCGGCAGACCTCGAGGAGCTCTTCGACCGTGGTCGGCATGGCCAGGCCCTCGGCCTCCAGGAGGTCGGTGCGGGCGAGGATGCCGTTGCCCTGACCGCCGCTGTAGTTCATGGGGATGCCGTAGATGCCCGCGGTCTCGGGGTCATCGGGGTCCTTGGAGAACACGGCCTGGCCCCAGGCGGCGGACGGGATCGCCGCGAGCAGCGGCCAGCGGTCGGCGATGTCGCCCTCCACGATCTCGGAGAGGTCGTAGAAGCTGTTGACGACGGTCTCGCGGAAGTTGCCGAAGGAGCCGGTCATCCAGTTGAACAGCGCGATGCCGTCGCCGTACTCGTCGGCCTTGATCCACTGCACGGCGGTGTCGCCGTAGGTCATGCCGTCGCCCTGGCGGAGCTTGAGCACGGTGCCGCCCCAGGAGTCGGCGAGCGTCGCGAAGTACGGGTCGTCCTGCGCGGGGGCGGCGCCCCAGCACGGCACGGTGATCTCGTAGGTGCCCGTGCCGGAGGGCAGGTCGGTGACGGCCTGGGCCGGGTCGGGGTAGGAGGTGAACGCTGACGGGTGGTGCGGCGGCTCACCGACCAGGTCGGGCTGGACCGGCAGCGGCCATTCCTCGTGGTCGGGCAGGAAGTCGAAGCCTTCGCTCTCCTGGGTGGAGCCGCCGTCGGATTCGATGCCGGCGCAGGCGGCGAGCGGAAGGCCCGCGGCCCCCGCGGCCCCGAGCCCGGCGACCTTGAACAGGGAGCGGCGCTTGAAGGGCGCGCTTTCGGAGGGAGTAGCCATGGAGCTGACCTCGTTGTCGTAGAGGGACTAAGGGGAGCCCAGGTCGAGGGTGTATCGAGGGATGCGCATCCCTGACCTGGTGCGATGTACGGTACGCAGATGTCGTCTAGTTTGTCAACTAGACGTACCAAGTATTGGCGGCACGTCGGGTGGGAAAATGGTTATGAACTAGACATATAAGGGCACACATCGGTGAATGAGCGCCCCGATAACGTTGGCTGAGTACAAACCGAGGAGAACGCCACATGCAGACGACGTCGCCACCGCGGGCCGAGGGCCGCCCGCCTGGGGGTCCGCTCAGCGGACTGGAGCGCAGCGCCCTTCGCGAGCTGCTGATCCACGGTCCGAAGTCGCGCGCGGAGATAGCGCGGACGATCGGCATCTCGCGGACGAGTCTCACGGTGGTCATGCGCGCGCTGATCGAGCAGGGCCTGGTCACCAGTGGTGCGATCGAGCTGCGCGGGGCGACCGGCCGGCCCAGCGAGGTTCTCCACATACGCCCCGAGGGCAGGCGGTTCCTCGGTGTCAAGCTGACCAGCGACAGGCTCTTCGCCGTCGTCACCGACCTCAAAGCGCAGGCCCTCGCCGAGTTCGACGAGCCCCTGGCGTCGCGGAAGGTCGAGAACGTCGTCGCGCAGATCGGCGGCGCCTACGAGCGCCTCTCGGGCGAGTACCCCGGCATCGCCGCGGCGGGGATCGGTCTCGCCGGGGACGTGGCCTCCGCGGGCGGGCGCCAGATCGTGCTGGAATCGCCGTTCCTCGGCTGGCGCGAAGTGCCGCTGGCCGACCTCGTGAGCGAGCGCCTGGGCGTGCGCGCCGCCGCCGAGAACGACGTCCGCGCCCTGACGGTGGCCGAGCACTGGTTCGGCGTCGGCGTGGGGTACGAGTCCATGGTGCTCATCACGGTCGGTACCGGGATCGGGGTCGGCATCGTCGTGGACGGGAAGGTCGTGACCGGCGCCAACGGCAGGGCCGGCAGTCTCGAGCACCTGCCGGTCGACCCGAGCGGGCCGCGGTGCGAACGCGGCCACCGCGGCTGCCTGGCCTCGTACCTCTCGAACGCGGCGATCGTCGGCGCCCTGCGCACCCCGGGCCTGGACTACGCGAGCGTCGTGGACCTCGCGCGAAGCGGCGACCCCGCCGCCAGGCAGGCGTTCCGCGACGCCGGGCACGCGCTCGGCGTTCTGGTGGCGACGCTGGCGAACACCGTGGACCCCCAGAAGATCATCGTCACCGGCGACGGCATCGCGGTGACCGAGTTCGCACGGAACGAACTCGACGCCGCGGTCGAGGCCGGCCGCCACCCCGACAGCGCGCCGATCACCATCGACATCCAGCCGTTCGAGTTCGACGAGTGGGCCCGGGCCGGGGCCGTGCTCGCGATCCGGGACTTCCTGGGGCACGAACCAGAGTTAGTACTCTCTGTTGACAAAGCCATGCGACTTGTCGATACTTGGACGGCCCCGAACCCGTCCATCGAGGAGTCCGCATGACCGAACCGCGAGCCGTTGCCGAAGCCCCTCACTTCAGGCAGACCGACCCGGCGCCGAGCGAGGCCGCTGTCGGCGTCCCCGACGGCCTCGACGACGGCGGGAAGACGCGGATGCTCTGGGCCGGGGGCGTCTCCGTGGTCGTGCACCTGCCCGAGCAGGGGCTCCCCGAAGTGCTGCACTGGGGTCGGGACCTCGGGGACCTCAGCTACGGGGACTTCGAGCAGCTGCGTCGGGCCCGCACTCGCCCGGTTTCGCCCAGCGCGCTCGACGCCCCCTGGCCCCTCACCCTGGTGCCGGGCGAGCAGGACGGTTGGGAGGGACGCCCCGGCCTCGCCGCGCACCGCGCAGGCCAGGCCCAATACCCCCGGTGGACCGTCGCCGACTCGGGATTCGAAACCGACGTCGACACTGGGACGCTGCACCTCCGAGCCGAAGCCCCCGGCCTCCTCCTCCGCAGCGAACTTCACCTGGACGACGCCGGAGTCCTCCGCATCGCGCATGAACTCGTCAACACGAGCGATCAGTGCTTGTCGCTCGCGGCGCTCGAAGCCGTGATGCCCGTGGACGACCGGGCCGCCGAGGTCCTCGATTTCACCGGCCGCTGGACCCGCGAACGCGTCCCTCAGCGCGGCCCGCTCGCGCAAGGCAGCCGCGTGCGCGAGACCCGGCGCGGCCGCACCGGCCACGACGCCCCGTTCGCCCTCATCCTGGGCACCCCCGGCTTCGACGCCGCCGCAGGCGAACTGTGGGCGGTGCACCTCGCCTGGAGCGGCGACGCCGTCTACCGCCACGACGCCCTCCCCGAAGCGCGGACCGTCCTCGGCGCGGGCCCGCTCATGCGGCCCGGGGAGATCGAGCTCGCGCCAGGCGAGTCCTTCCGCACCCCCGACGCCGTGTTCGTCTGGAGCGACCGGGGACTCGACGGCCTCGGTGAGCGGTTCCACCGCTCGCTGCGGGCCCGGCCCTCGCACCCTCGCGAGCCCCGCCCGGTCGTGCTGAACACTTGGGAGGCCGTCTACTTCAAGCACGACCTCGACCGCCTGGAGACACTGGCGCGCAGGGCCGCCGGCATCGGCGTCGAGCGGTTCGTGCTCGACGACGGCTGGTTCCTCGGCAGGCGCGACGACCGCGCCGGGCTCGGCGACTGGACCGTCGACCCCGCGGTCTGGCCGCAGGGCCTGCACCCCATCGCGCGGACGGTCCGCTCCCTCGGCATGCAGTTCGGCCTATGGTTCGAGCCCGAGATGGTCAACCCCGACTCCGACCTCGCGCGCGAGCACCCCGAGTGGCTGCTCCAGCCTCCGTCGACGCGAGCGTGGCGCGGGCAGTACGCGCTCGACCTGACCCGCCCCGAGGCGTTCGACCACCTCCTCGGCTCGATCTCGGCGCTCGTCGGCGAATACGAGCTCGACTACATCAAGTGGGACCAGAACCGCGACCTCATCGAGGCCGTCCATGATGGACGAGCGAACGTCCACCGGCACACTGAAGCCGTCTATCGGCTCCTCGACCGGCTCCGCGCTCTGCACCCGACGCTCGAGATCGAATCCTGCGCCTCCGGTGGCGCCCGCGTCGACCTCGGCATCCTCGACCGCACCGATCGGGTGTGGGCATCCGACACCAACGACCCGCTGGAGCGCTTGGCGATCCAGCGGTGGACGGAGCTGCTGCTGCCCCTCGAACTCATCGGCTCGCACATCGGCCCGCCGACCGCCCACACCACCCATCGGGCGGCGAGCCTGGACTTCCGGATCGCGACCTCGCTCTTCGGCTCCGCGGGCATCGAATGGGACATCACCGCCTGCACGCCGGACGAACTGGACCGGCTGCGCCGCGCGATCACCTGCTACCGCCGCCTGCGCGGCCTCCTCCACACTGGCACGCTCAGCCATCCCGACACCGGCGACGACGGAACCACCGCCACCGCCGTCGTCAGCGACGACCAGAGCCACGCGGTCATGCGCATCGCCCGGCACGCCACCGGGAACCGCGCCCTCGCCACGGCACTCCGCGTCCCAGGTCTCGATCCCGGACGCCGCTACCGGATCGCGCCCGTGCTCGAGCTGCCGGTGCCGCGTGGACTCGACGAGGCGCCCCCGCCTTGGCTGGAGCACGGCGCCCTGCTGCTCCCCGGCGCGGTGATCGCCGATGTGGGGCTGCAGCTCCCGCTCCTCGCGCCCGGAGAGGCGATCATCCTCGAAATGCTCGCTGAGCCGCTGCCGAATGCCTTCGGATCAACCGGGACTCATCGAGAGCCATGACCGAAGTGGAGCAAGGGCCTCCATGAAGAACGGCATCGACCTCTCGAGTGATGCCTCCGGCGACCAGGCGTCGCTCGAGGTCTGCGGAACGTAGCGCCGGGTGAACTGATTTCAGGGACACGACGCGGCCGGAGCGGCCGAGGAATCGCGTCACCGCCGTCGCTTCGCGGTGTTGCCGGCGTGCGCTGCGGACAAGTCGAGGGCGACGGCCAGGATCAACGTGCCGGCCCAGGCGTTGACCGGGTCGAAGAGCAGTGGATCATTGCCGCCCACGAGATTGGCGATGAACCAGACGATGAACCAGATGAGTGTCACGACCGGTACTCCTCTCAGGTTGCTCAAAGCTCATTGTCGCCCGGCGGCTCGGGTCGTACCCCCGGTCTGCGGTGATCGCCGCGTACGGCGCCCATGATGACGGCGATCAGCAACGGACAGGCCGCCAGGAACATGCCGATCAGGATCAGAGTGGGGGAGATCCCCGCGTAGAGCAGCGCCAAAGCGCCGAGCGACACGGTGACCACGTAGGCGGTCGGGCGTTCGATCTGCATGGCGGTTCGCCTCCTCCGTCCAGCTTTCGCCCGCTCGAAGCGGCGGGGCAGGGTCGAAGGTCCCGTCTCGAACGTCCGTCGGCCCCGGCACCGGGCACCGCAGGCGGCGCGGTGACCGCGGGCCCGCGGAACCAGGACGTTCGGCTCTGGTCCCGTGCTCCCGGAGCGGCGAGGCTGGGGGTTCGAGAGGAAGGAGCGGGCCATGCCGGAACGCAAGCAGGCGAAGCGGATCGTCGTCGGGGTCGACGGATCGGCGCCGTCGAAGGAAGCGCTCGCATGGGCGATGGAGCACGCCGAGGAGTCGGGATCGTCGGTGCTGGCCGTGCTGGCCTGGCATATCCCCGCCAACTACGGGACCGCGGCGATGGTGCTGCCCGCGGCGGAGTTCGCCGATGAGGCGCGGCGGGAGCTCGAGAAGATCACGGACGAGTCCGCGGCGGAGCGGCCGGGGGTCCGACTGGAGCGCCGCGTCGTCGAGGGGCACCCGGGGAAGGTCCTGCTCGACCTTGCCGAGGACGCCGACTTGCTGGTGGTCGGCTCCCGCGGGCACGGCGGATTCGTCGGGGCCCTCATCGGCTCCGTGAGCCAGTACTGCGCCACCCACGCCCGCTGTCCGGTGGTGATCATCCGGCCATAGGGCCGCGACTGCAACGGGGCGGCACGCGCCGCCCCGTTGCTCTTCGTCTGGAGCGCGCCTTCTCCGGTGACGCGATGCCGGCGGGACGGGTTCCGTCCCGCCGGCGTCGTCTCAGGTCGTCGGGACCGATGCCCCGAGCCGCTCGGTACGGCGGTTCTGGATCCGCTTCTCCACGGCCACTACGAGACTGGTCACCGCGGCGATCAGGAGGATGCGCAGCCACACGTCGGGGCCGATCGGGGCGGTCTCGAACACGGCGTTCATCGCCGGCGTGTAGGTGATGGCGAGCTGGGCGGCCGCCTGCACGGCGAGCCCGACGATGATCCACCGGTTGGAGAACAGGCCGATCCGCCACGCCGAACGTGTCAGCGACCGGCAGCTGAACAGGTAGAAGGCCTCGACGGTCACGAACACGTTCACCGCCGCGGTCCGCGCTTCGGCGATGCCCGCGCCGTTCGCGAGCTCCCAGTTGAACAGCCACCACGAACCGGCCACGAGCAGTACCGACACCAGCGCGGTCCGGAACAGGATCGCCCCGGTGAGCAGCGGTTGCCCCGGCCGCCGCGGTGGCCGGGTCATGATCCCCGGTTCCTTCGGCTCGAACGCGAGCATCAGGCCCAAGGCGACCGCGGTCGTCATGTTGATCCACAGGATCTGGCTCGGCAGGATCGGCAGGGCCGCGCCGAAGAGGATCGCGGCCAGGATCACGAGTCCTTCGCCCAGGTTCGTCGGGAGCGTCCAGGTGATGAACTTGGTGAGGTTGTCGAAGACGCCGCGGCCCTCCTCGACGGCGGCTTCGACGGTCGCGAAGTCATCGTCGGTCAGGACCATGTCGGCCGCCTCCTTGGCGACGTCGGTGCCGCTCGCGCCCATGGCGACACCGATGCCGGCCTGCCTGAGCGCGGGGGCGTCGTTGACGCCGTCGCCGGTCATCGCGACCACGTGCCCGCTCTCCTGCAGGGCGGCGACGAGCCGCAGCTTCTGATCGGGAGCGACACGGGCGAACACCGCGGTCCGCTGCACCGCGTGAACGACCGCGTCGTCGGGCAGCGCCGCGAGTTCGGCGCCGGTCAGGACGGCCCCGTCGCCGTCGGCGAGCAGGCCGACCTTCCGGGCGATCGCGGCGGCGGTAGCCGCGTGGTCGCCGGTGATCATCTTCACCGAGATGCCCGCCGACCGGCAGGCCGCGACCGCTGACGCCGCCGCTTCGCGGGGCGGGTCGAGCATGGCCTGCAGCCCGGTGAGGACGAGTCCGTCGAGTGCGTCCTCGTCGAGGTCGCCCCAGTCGGAGGTTTCCGGACCGGTCGCCGGGCGCACCGCGGTCGCCAGCACGCGGAGCCCGCGGTCGGCCAGGTCCGCCGCGGCGCCCGTGACGGCGAGGTGGTCGAGGGGCCGGACCGCACCGTCCGCGTCCATCTGCGTGCCGCAGCGTTCGACCAGCCGCTCGACGGCGCCTTTCACGAGTACGAGCCGGTGCCCGTCGCCGCGGCGATGGGCGGTGGCCATGAACTGCCGTTCCGAGCTGAAGGGGATCGTGGCGACGCGCGGCAGGTCCGCACGGGCCGCGTCGGCATCGAGTCCCGCCTTCGCGGCGGCCACCAGCATCGCGCCTTCGGTGGGGTCGCCGATCACGCTCCATTCGCCTTCGTGCCCGGTCACGTTCGCGTCGCTGCAGACCGCTCCGGCGAGCAGCGTCCAGTGCAGTGCCCGGTCGTGTTCGGTGCCGACCGCACTGCCCGAGCCGTCGTGAACCGCTCCCGCGGGCGCGTAGCCGGAGCCGCTGACCTCGTACCGCGCGCCGGGCGTCCAGATCGCCTGCACCGTCATCTGGTTCTCGGTGAGCGTGCCGGTCTTGTCGGTGCAGATCACCGTGGTGCTGCCGAGCGTCTCGACGGTCGGCAGGCGCCGGATCACCGCCCGCCGCCGCGCCATTCGGGCCACGCCGATCGCCAGCGTGACCGTCACCGCGGCGGGGAGCCCTTCCGGGATCGCGCCCACGGCGAGGGCGACGGCGGCCGTGAACGTCGCGACCGCGTCATGGCCGCGCAGCAGCCCGATCGTGAAGGTGACGGCGGCCAAGGCCAGAATGGCGACGGTCAGGAGGCGGCTGAACCCGGCGAGCTTCGCCGTGAGCGGCGTCGCCAGGGTCTGGGCGGCGCCGATGAGCCGGTGGATCTCGCCCAATTGCGTGGCGGTGCCGGTCGCGCACACCACGCCGGTGCCGGATCCGGAGGTGACCAGCGTGCCCGAGTAGCCCATGTTGCGCCGGTCGGCCACCGGAAGCGCCGCCGGCAGCGAGTCCACCTGCTTCTCCACCGGTTCGGATTCGCCGGTCAGCGCCGACTCGTCGACCCGCAGCCCGATCGAGTGCGTCAGCCGCAGGTCCGCGGGGATCTTGTCGCCCGCCTCGAGCCTGACGAGGTCGCCGGGCACCAGCACCTCGGAGGGCACGCTCCGCTCCCGCCCGTCGCGTACGACCCTGGCCTGCGTGCGGACCATCGACCGCAGACCCGCGAGTTCCGCCTCCGCCTTGGACTCCTGGATGAAGCCGATGACCGCGTTGACGACCACCACCCCGAAGATCACGGACGAGTCGACGTACTCCCCGAGGACGGCGGTGACCGCCCCGGCGGCCAGCAGGACGTAGATCAGCGGATTGTGGACCTGCCGCAGGAGGCGCACCAGGACACCGGCGCGCACCGCCTCGGGCAGGCTGTTCGGCCCGGTCCTGGCGAGGATCGCCATCGCGGCCTCGCTGGACAGGCCGGACACCGAGTCGGTCGCCAGCAGCCGCAGCGCCGCTTCGGCCTCCAGCTCGTGATAATCGCGCGACACGCTCGTGTCGACCGCGGCCGTCACGGGAGATCCCGAATGCGGTCCGGGGCGGTTCCGATCTCCGGGCGCCGTCGCGACCCGTCTCGCGCTGTTCGTCTCGATTCGCTCATGTTGTCAGCTTGAACGACTGGAAAGCGGTTCATCAGGGACGATGGTCCCGATCCGGATCGCGATCGTCCCTCGCCGGAGCCTCAGGCCCCGCATAGATTGCATCCAACGAGCGAGTAAGGAGACAACGATGGTGGAGAACAAGAGCGAACGGGTCGTGGTCGGCATCGACGGCTCGCCCGCTTCGCTGGAGGCACTGCGGTGGGCGATCGCGTACGCCGAGCGCACCGGGGCCGAGGTCGAAGCGCTCCACGCCTGGCAGATCCCGACCACCTACGGGACACCGGTGGAGGTCGTCCCCGGTGAGCGCTTCGCGGAGACGGCCGAGCGGGCCCTGAAGGGATCGGTCGCCGAGGTCCTCGGCGACCGGACCGCCCCGGTGGTCGTTCCCGTGGCCGAGATGGGATACCCGCCCAAGGCGCTGGTCGAGCGCTCGAAGGAGGCCGACCTGCTGGTGGTCGGCAGCCGGGGCCGAGGCGGCCTGGCCGGGACCCTTCTCGGCTCGGTCAGCCTGCACTGCGTCACGCATGCCGCCTGCCCCGTCGTGGTGATCAGGGCCGCGGAGTAAACGCACGTCGAAGGGGCGGACCGGCAGGTCCGTCCCTTTCCCTGTGCGGTCACCGAGGTGCGGCGGCCGGCCCGGCCGCCCACCGGCGGGCCCGCTCCGGCCCGCCGGTGGGCGTCACCGTCGATACCGATCAGCGTTTCGCGGCGCGTGGACGGGCGTCCGGGCCGGCCTTCGCGGCCACGGCGGCCCTGCCGGCCTCGAGCCGCGCCACGGGAACCCGGAACGGGGAGCACGAGACGTAGTCCAGACCGACCCGGTCGAAGAAACGAACCGAGGACGGGTCGCCGCCGTGCTCGCCGCACACGCCGATCGCGAGGTCGGGCCGGACCGCGCGGCCTTCGTCCACCGCGATCGACACCAGGCGCCCGACCCCCACCTCGTCGAGGGACTCGAACGGCGACGCCGCGAAAATCCCCTTCTCGAAGTAGACGGGGAAGAACGAGCCCTCGACGTCGTCGCGCGAGAAGCCCCACGTGGTCTGCGTCAGGTCGTTGGTGCCGAACGAGAAGAACTCGGCGCGCTCGGCGATGCGGCCGGCGGTGAGCGCGGCCCGCGGCAGCTCGATCATCGTGCCGATCTTGGCGCTGATCGCGAACCCGGCCGTCTCGGCGACGTCGTCGAGCACCCGCTGGATCTCCTCGCGCATCAACTCGAACTCCTCGGGGCCGCCGATGAGCGGCACCATGATCTCCGGCCGCGGGTCGCCGCCGGCCCTGATCCGCGCCGCGGCCGCCTCGGCGATCGCGCGGACCTGCATGGCCACCAGGCCCGGCACGACCAGGCCCAGCCGCACCCCGCGCAAGCCCAGCATCGGGTTCTGCTCGTGGAGGCGGCGGACGGCCTGCAGCAGCCGGACATCGCCGCCGTCGACGGCGCCCCGCTCCTCGGCCAGCGCCACCTTGACCGAAAGGTCGGTGAAGTCGGGCAGGAACTCGTGCAGCGGCGGGTCGATGAGCCGGATCGTCACCGGCAGCCCGTCCATCGCCGCGAAGATCCCGACGAAGTCGCCCAGTTGCATCGGCAGCAGCTCGGCGAGCACCTTGTCCTGCTCCGCCGCGGACTCGGCGAGGATGAGCTCCTCGACATGGTGTCGGCGTTCGCCGAGGAACATGTGCTCGGTGCGGCACAGGCCGATGCCCTCCGCCCCGAACTGCCGGGCCCGCGCCGCGTCGGCGGGCGTGTCGGCGTTGGCGTGGACGCCGAGGCGCCGGTGCTCATCGGCGTAGACCATCATGCGGGCCACCGCTTGGAGCACCGGGTCGAGGTGGCGCTCATCGGCGTCGAGGCGGCCTTCGAAGTATTCGACGACCGCCGAGGGCACCACTTCGATCGCGCCCGCGTAGACCGCACCGGTCGTCCCGTCGATCGAGATCAGGTCGCCTTCGCGGACGACGGTCCCGTCGGGGGCGGTGAACCGGCGCTCCTCAGCGTCGACCTCGAGGGTGTCCGTGCCGACCACGCAGGTCTTGCCCATGCCCCGGGCGACCACCGCGGCGTGGGAGGTCTTGCCGCCGCGGCTGGTGAGGACGCCTTCGGCGGCGATGATGCCCGGCAGGTCGTCGGGGCTGGTCTCGCGGCGGACGAGGATCACCGGGCCTTCGTGGCGTGTGGCGGCGGCCGAGTCGAAGACGGCCGCGCCGACGGCCGCGCCCGGCGAGGCCGGCACGCCGTTGGCGATCGGTTCGCCGTCGCTGTGCGGGTCGAACTGCGGGAACATCAGCTGTACGAGCTGCTCGCCGGTCACGCGGCCGAGGGCCGTCTTGACGTCGATGAGCCCGTCGTCCAGGAACTGGACCGCCAGTCGGAAGGCGGCCGCCGCCGTGCGCTTGCCGACCCGGGTCTGGAGCATCCACAGCTTGCCGCGCTCGATGGTGAACTCGACGTCGCACAGGTCCCGGTAGTGGCCTTCCAAGACCGACATGACGCCCAGGAGTTCCTCGAAGGACGCGGGGTCGATCCGTTCGAGCTCCTGAAGGGGCACGGGGGTCCGGGTCCCGGCGACGACGTCCTCGCCCTGGGCGTTCGCGAGGTAGTCCCCGTAGACGCCGGGCGCGCCGGTGGCGGGGTCGCGGGTGAAGGCGACGCCCGTGCCCGAGTCGGGCCCCAGATTGCCGAACACCATGGACATGACGTTGACGGCGGTGCCGAGGTCGTGCGGGATGTGCTCGCGAGCGCGGTAGACACGGGCGCGTTCGATGTTCCAGGAGGAGAACACGGCCCGGACGGCCATGTCGAGCTGCTCGCGGGGATCCTGGGGGAAGTCGCGGCCGGTCGCCTCGCGGACGATGCGCTTGTAGGCGGCGACGACCTCGCGCAACGCGGCCGCGTCGAGGCCGTCGTCGCCGGCGACGCCGCGGGACCGCTTGACCTCGTCCAGCGCGGTCGCGAACTCGCCCGGGTCGATGCCGAGCACGGTCGCGCCGAACATCTGGACGAGCCGGCGGTAGGAGTCCCAGGCGAACCGCTCGTCGCCCGCGGCCGCGGCGAGCCCGTCCACAGAGGCGTCGTTGAGTCCGATGTCGAGGACGGTCTCCATCATGCCGGGCATGGAGTACTTCGCGCCCGACCGGACCGAGACCAGCATGGGGTTGTCGGCGGCGCCGAGCCGCATGCCGCGCGCGCTCTCCAGCCGCTTCAGGTGCTCGCCGATCTCCTCGGCCAGACCCGGCGGCTCCTTGCCGTCGGTCAGGAACCGCCGGCACGCCTCGGTCGAGATCGTGAACCCGGGTGGGACGGGCAGGCCGAGATTGGTCATCTCGGCGAGGTTCGCGCCCTTCCCTCCGAGCAGGTCCTTATGGTCCATGTCGCCTTCGGCGAACCCGTACACGTAGCGTTGCCTGGTCTCGTTCATCGCACCGATCTCCTCGCCGTTAGTGTCTCCTCTCAATTGGAGGACGTCCGGCGAAACCGCGTACGAGGCGGCGACGAACGCGCTGCGGCGATCGAGCGGTTCACCGCCGACCCGCGCGAAACGGCCGAGACCGACGGCGCGGCGCACCGCTGAGATCTTCAGGGGACGCGCGAACGGCCCCGGGGAGACCCCGGGGCCGTCGGCTTCGGCGCGTGCTTACTCGGCGTCCTCGGACGTCGCCTCGCCCTCGATCTCGGCCTTGGGCTCGACGCCCTTGATCGGGATGCGCTGGGCCTGCGGGGCCGGCTTGACGGCGCCCGAGATGCGAATCGTCAGGATGCCGTCGGCGACCTCCGCACTGAGCTGGTCGGCGGTGATGCCCTCGCGGAGCTGGAACTCGCGGCGGAACGAACCCCCGGCGAGTCCGCGAACGAGGTAGCGGTCGCCCTCGGCGGCTTCGCGCTGGCGGCGCTCAGCCGTGATCGAGAGGCGTCGGCCTTCGAGCTCGACGGTGACGTCCTCAGGGCTCACGCCCGGGACGGCGGCGGTGACCACGAGGTCCTCGCCTTCGGTGTAGACGTCGGCGCGCAGCGAATACTGGGTCGAGCCCCGGCCGAAACCGGCTCGGACGAGCCGCTCGAATTCGCGGTCGAACTGCCGGAACGCCGCGTAAGGGTGCTGGTAGCGAACGATCATGGTGGCTGTCTCCTTCCTCAGGATTAGCACTCGGTGGTGGAGAGTGCTAACGACCTGTACGACACCCGGCCGGATCCGAATATTTCTGCCGTGTCCCAGATCACACGGCATTGCCGCGCGGTGGCGGGTCCCGGGCGTGGTTCACCAGGTCGTCCTTGCCGAACCTCCGCACCGGCCGCTCGCTCCTCGACGTGAGCCCCGCGGCTCGACCACAGCCGGTCTTCCACGCTGTGCGCCCGCGTCCCACCAGGCAAGAGCGCCATGGTTTCCCGCTTGCGCCGGAGTCGCTCGCCGCCGCAGACTGATCCGATGGAAATCGCGATTCGCCCCAAGCTCGACCGCGCCGACGTCGAGGAGCTCGCCCGGAAGCACCTCCCGGGACCGGTCGAGGTCGTCGGCCATGAAGAGTTCAAGGACGGGTTCTTCAACGCCGCGCACGCATTGGCGCTCGCCGACGGCCGCCATGTGGTCGTCAAGGTCGCCCCGGGCAAGGAGCACAAGCTGCTGCGCTACGAGGTCGACCTCATGGCGACCGAGATCGAATGCTTCGAACGCGGCCTCGCCGCGGGCGTGCCGATGCCGGCGCTCCACTACGGCGACCCCGAAGGGGGCGTGATGATCATCGACCGGCTCAAGGGCACCGTGCTGCCCAGGGCCCGCGACGAGATCTCCGAAGAGGACTTCCTGGCGCTGCGACGGGAGATCGGGGCCTTGAGCGCGCGTTTCGCCACGGTCACCGGGGAGCGGTTCGGCTACCCGCGCAAGAGCGGTCGCACGGTCGCCGACTCCTGGTCGGCGTCGTTCCAGGCGATGATCGACGACGTCCTCGCCGACATCGCCGAGAACGGCTCGCCGCTGCCGCGACCGGCCGAGGAGATCGCCGCGATCGTCGCCGCCGAGCACGAGCTGCTCGACGAGGTGACCCGGCCGGCGCTCGTCCACTTCGACCTGTGGGACGGCAACGTCTTCGTGGAGCGGGACGAGTCCGGTTGGCGCGTCGAGGCGTTCATCGACGGCGAGCGGGCCTTCTACGGGGATCCGATCGCCGAGATCGTCTCGCTGGCGTTCGGCGCCGAGGACGAGCAGGCCGCCTCCGTCGAAGGATTCCTGGGCCGGGCGATGACCGCGGGGGAGGAGCGGCGGCTCGCCCTCTACCGGGTCTACCTGATGCTCATCCTCATCGCCGAATGCGAGGTGCGCGGCTTCGACGAGGAGCAGACGTCGCACCAGCGCGGCTGGTCGACCGAGAGCCTGCTCAAGAACCTCGCGCTGCTGGAGTCCTAGGCGGCCGTGCCCGCCGAGTGGTCGTGGTCGTCGGGGTCGGTGCGGGTCGCGTCCCGCTCCTTGGTGGCGCGGGCGAGGCCGTACGGCGGCATGTTGATGTACGAGGTGTCGTAGTCGCCGGCGCGGACCTTGTAGAGCTCGTGCCACAGGCCGACCTCGCCGTTGCTCTTCACGTTGCGGTTGAACCACTTCCAGAAGCCGCGGTGGGCGTGCGCCTGCGAGTGCGCGTAGCGCTCCAGGTGCTCTTCGCTGCGCCAGTACTGGACGACCATGATCACGCGGCCGCCGATCATGGTGCGCGAGTCGAGCAGACCGAGGTCGGGCTCGGCTTGGAGTTCGCGGAGCATCTTCGGCATCGACGCGAACACCGGCACCCACTTGCGGAATCTCCAGAACTTGTTGATCCGCATGCCGACCGTGAAGACCACGAGGTCCTCGCCGTAGTCGACCACGACGCGACCGGGCCTGACCTTCGCCACGTGCAGTCCTCCCAAGGGGTTGCGAGCATGCCTCCCCTCAGAGACTAACGAAGCGTGTTCACCTCGTGTCAAGCCGTTGGACGGATCCGGCTGCGCCGCTTCGGTATCCGTCTAGTGCGGCCACTGCCATTCGGCCACCGCGGGCAGGTCCTCGCCGTAGATGCGGGTGTGCTCGCGGGCGGCGTGCCGGGCGTCGACCATCCGCTGCCGCAGGCCCGCCGCGTTCTGGCCGAGGCCGGGCACGCGGTCGATGACGTCCATGACGAGGCGGTACCGGTCGAGGTCGTTGAGCATGACCATGTCGAACGGCGTGGTCGTGGTGCCCTCCTCCTTGTAGCCGCGCACGTGGAGGTTCTCGTGGTTCCGGCGTCGGTAGGTGAGCCGGTGGATGAGCATCGGATAGCCGTGGAAGGCGAACAGCACCGGCTTGTCGGCGGTGAAGATCGTGTCGAACTGGCGGTCGCCGAGGCCGTGCGGGTGCTCGGAGTCGGGTTGGAGCCGCATGAGGTCGACGACGTTGACGACGCGGACCTTGAGCCGGGGCAGGGCTTGGCGCAGCAGGTCCGCCGCGGCCAGCACCTCCAATGTGGGCGCATCGCCGGCGCAGGCGAGCACGACGTCCGGTGACTGCCCGTCGTCGGTGGAGGCCCACTCCCAGATGCCGAGGCCCCGTTCGCAGTGGCGCACGGCCTCGTCCATGCCCGTGTACTGCAGCGTGGGCTGCTTCCCGGCGACCACGACGTTCACGTACTGGCGGCCGCGCAGGCAGTGGTCCATGATGGACAGGAGCGTGTTGGCGTCCGGCGGCAGGTAGACCCGCACGACCTCGGCCTTCTTGTTCATGACGTGGTCGATGAACCCGGGGTCCTGGTGCGAGAAGCCGTTGTGGTCCTGGCGCCACACGTGGCTCGACAAGAGGTAGTTGAGCGAGGCGATCGGCCGGCGCCACGGGATGCCGTTGGTGGTCTTGAGCCACTTCGCGTGCTGGTTGAACATCGAGTCGACGATGTGGATGAACGCCTCGTAGCTGGTGAACAGCCCGTGCCGGCCGGTGAGCAGATAGCCCTCGAGCCAGCCCTGGCACAGGTGCTCCGAGAGCGCCTCCATGACCCGCCCGTGCGGGGCCTGGTGCTCGTCCGTCGGCAGGATCTCGGCCGTCCACTGCCGATCGGTGGTCTCGAACGCCGCGTCGAGCCGGTTCGAGGCGACCTCGTCGGGCCCGAAGAGGCGGAACCGGTCCGGGTTGGCGCCGATGACGTCCCGGATCCACCTGCCGAGAACCCGGGTGGCCTCGCCGACGGTGCGGCCGTGGCCCTCGACCTTCAGGCCGTATTCGCGGTAGTCGGGCAGCACCAGGTCGCGCAGCAGCAGGCCGCCGTTGGCGTGCGGGTTGGCGCTCATGCGCCGCGCCCCCTGCGGATGGAGGTCGAGCAGTTCGGGCGCGGGCCCGCCCATGGCGTCGAACAGCTCCTCGGGCCGGTACGAGCGCATCCACTCCTCGAGCATCGCCAAGTGGTCGGGGTTGGTGCGCACCGCCGCGAGCGGCACCTGGTGGGCCCGCCACGTGCCCTCGACGGGAACACCGTCCACTTCGTCGGGTCCGGTCCATCCCTTCGGAGTCCGGAGGACGACCATCGGCCAGTGCGGCCGCACCGGCTGCCCGTTCACGTTCCGGCGCGCGTCGGCGCGGATCTCGGCTATCCGGTCGAAGCAGGCGTCGAATGTGGCCGCCAGCTGCTGGTGGACGCTCGCGGGGTCGCTGCCCTCCACCATGAACGGCTCGTAGCCGACGCCGCGGAAGAACGACATCCGGTCCTCGTCGGAGATGCGCGCGAAGATCGTCGGGTTGGCGATCTTGTAGCCGTTGAGGTGCAGGATCGGCAGGACCGTGCCATCGGTGACGGGGTTGAGGAACACGTTCGAGAACCACGAGCCGGCCATCGGGCCGGTCTCGGCCTCGCCGTCGCCCACGACGCACGCCACCGTCAGCTCGGGGTTGTCGAACGCGGCCCCGTACGCGTGTGAGAGCGCGTAACCGAGTTCGCCGCCCTCGTGGATCGAGCCGGGCACGTCGGCGGCCACGTGCGAAGGAATGCCGCCGGGGAAGGAGAACTGGCGGAAGAGCCGCTTCATGCCCTCTTCGGAGTGGTTCACCGAAGGGTGCAGTTCCGGGTAGGTGCCCTCGAGCCAGGTGTTGGCGACGATCGCGGGACCGCCGTGACCGGGCCCGGTCACGTAGATCATGTCGAGGTCGCGGGCGGCGATGCAGCGGTTCAGGTGCGCGTAGATGAGGCTCAGGCCGGGACTGGTGCCCCAGTGGCCGAGCAGGCGCGGCTTGACGTGCTCGGGGCGCAGCGGCTCCCGGAGCAGGGGATTGTCGAGCAGGTAGATCTGGCCGACCGTGAGGTAGTTCGCGGCCCGCCAGTAGGCGTCGATGCGGGCCAGCTCGTCGTCGGTCAAAGGCGCTGTGGCGAGGCCGGATCGGGTCGTGTCCATGCGTCCGAGGGTGCCGTATCGGGCGCGCCCTAACCGCGATTCACGCGAATTCTTCGCACGGCGCTCGCGGCGTCAGTCGACCTCTTTGAGCATCCGCTCCACGGACGCCAAGCGGCCCTTGATCTCCGCGAGCGAAGCCTTGACCTCGGCCGCGTCCAGATTGGCCTTGGCCGCGAGCTCGCGGTAGCCCTCCTCGCGGGCGGCGGAGGCCTTGGCCTTCGCGGTGGTGGCGAAGTAGAAGATGACCGCGACGATCACCACCACGATCAGCAGGAAGAATCCGAAGACGAACAGCATCCCGGCTTGTTCAGTGGGCATAACGAGGTTTCCCTTCTCGGGTCGGTCTCGGGCAGGGTCGGCAGCGCCGACTTCACGATCTGCGGCGTGATCTCCAGGGCGAACGGGACCGCCTCGAAGTACTTGACGGCCTTGCCGTCCTCCGAGAGCTCCAGCGAACCCCTCACCAGGCCCGCGGCCTGGAGCTTCTGCAGGTGCATGTGGAGCAGCGGGCGACTCATCCCGAGCTGGCGGGCCAGGAGGCTCACGTACTGCCTCCCGTCCGCGAGCGCGCCCAGAATGCGCAGCCGGTGCGGGTTCGCCAGGGCCGAGCAGGCCGCGAGCAGGGCCGCGCCGGTCAACTCCTCGGACTCCATGAAAACCATCCTTGTCGTATGTCAGGAAATTCTGACACATGTCAGCGGCAACTGCAAACCCCGGCCCGGCAGGTAATCCGATTGCCCGGCCCCGCGCCGACCGGAAGAATCTGCCCCATGCTCGCCGACCACTTGCCGATCTACCGGCTGCGCCTCAGGACCGAACGCCTCGAACTGCGCCTGCCCGCGACCTTCGACGAGATCGCCGCCCTGGCCGATGTAGCCGTGGCCGGTGTCCACGACCCCGGATTCATGCCGTTCGGCATCCCGTGGACCGCGGGCAGTCCCAAGGCGGTCGCCCGCGGCGTCGCCCTCTGGTACCACCGTGCGATCGGACGCTGGGACGAGCAGGGCTGGACGCTCCCGTTCTACGTCTTCCACGAGGGCGAACCGATCGGTGTGCAGGACATCAAGGGCCAGGAATTCGCCGCCACGCGCGAGGTCAGCACCGGCTCATGGATCGGCCGCGCCCACCAGGGCAAGGGACTCGGCAAGGAAATGCGCGCGGCCGTCCTCCACTTCGCGTTCGCCGGACTCGGCGCGGACTACGCGACCAGCGGCTCATACGACGGCAATGCCGCCTCTGCCGGTGTCTCACGCAGCCTCGGCTACCGCGAGGACGGCATCAAACTCCCTGTGGTGCAAGGCATCCGCCGCACGGAACAGCGCTGGCGGCTCTCCCGCGAAGACTGGGAGGCGAACCGCGAGCACGAAGTCGCGATCGACGGGCTCGACGACGACGTACTGGACATGCTCGGCCTCGCGAAGGAAACCTCATGACACTCACCGACTACCTCCCCGTCTACCGCCTCCGCCTCCGCACCGAACGCCTCGAACTGCGTTTGCCGGACCTCGACGACCTCGTCGCCCTAGCCGACCAGGCCGCTGCCGGCATCCACGGCCCGGAGTTCATGCCGTTCGAGATGCCGTGGACCGAATGCGAGCCGATCGAGCGCGGCCGCCGGACCCTGCAGCACCAGATGGGTGTCATCGCGGGCATCGCCTCTGAACGGTGGATGCTGCCGCTCGTCGCCGTCCACGACGGCGGGGTCGTGGGCATGCAGGAGGTCGGCGCGACGGCCTTCAAGGCGACCCGCGAGGCCACCACCGGCTCGTGGCTCGCCCTCGCGCACCACGGCAAGGGCTTCGGGACGGAGATGCGCGCCGCCGTGCTCGATTTCGTCTTCAACGGGCTGGGCGCCGACTTCGCGCTGAGCGCATCGTTCGAGGGCAACGGGCCCTCAGAGGGCGTCTCGCGCAAGCTCGGCTACAAGGCGGACGGCATCGACCACAAGGTCCTGAACGGCGTCCGCCGCCAGGACAACCGGTGGCGGCTCTCGCGCGAGGACTGGGAGGCCCACCGCAAGCACGAGGTCGCGATCGAAGGCCTGGACGCCGAGGTCCTCGCGATGCTCGGCCTGGACGACGCCGAGGCGTGACCGCAGTGGGGCGCCCAGGCGTGAGCCGCGCCCCAATCGGTACCAAGGCCCTATCAAGTCCCGGTGAACGATGCGCTAAAGTAATCACCGTTCCCCGGTCAACACCGGAGAAATGCGGACGTAGCGCAGTTGGTAGCGCGACACCTTGCCAAGGTGTAGGTCGCCGGTTCGATCCCGGTCGTCCGCTCCACATGAAAGGCCCGGCCGGATGGCTGGGCCTTTCTTCTTGCACCGAATTACGGGCCGCCCGAACGGGCGGCCCTTTCGCTTACGCCTTGGCGTCCTTGGGGACCCAGCGCAGATTCATCTCCTCCTCTGTGGGCGGCGAGGACGGGAGCGGGGCCCTCGCGGGGGCCCGCAGCGCCTGCAGATACAGCTCCAGGCTCCGCAGCCGCACGTCGCGGGTCCGCTCGGCGTCGCCGATGTCGATCGAGGCCAGCGACTCGGTGATCATGATGATGTCGCCGATCAGGGCGTCCTCGCGGATCACGCCGGTCTCGTGCAGCTTCCGCATGAGCGCGTCGTTCAATTCGGCCGCCGCCGCGCCCGCCTGGAACATGTCCGGCGTCGGCGTGAACGTCCCCGCCAGCTTGACCGTGATCGACGCCGTGTCGGCTGCGACGATCTGCCTCATGAAGCGGCAGAACGCCTCCCACATGTCGCCCTCGGAGTCGACCGCCTCCTGCACCAGCTCGACATGCTTGGCCAGACCGTCCCCGCAGAGCTTGCGCAGCAGGTCCTCCTTGCTCGGGTAGCGCCGGTACAGCGCGCTGATGCCCACCCCGGCTCGCTTGGCGACCTCCGCGATCGGCGCCTCCGGGTTCGCGACGAACACCTCGTGGGCGGCTTCGAGGATCAGCTTGTCGTTGCGGGCGGCCTGCGCTTTGCGCCCGCTCAGCGGCTTGTCGGTCATGACGGCATCCTATCCGGAACAGAGCGATTCATTCTGCTGCACCTTCCTCGCGTACGCCCGCGACCGGCCGTACCCGCGCGGGCCCGACCGGTCGAAGGACGCGACTTCCTAGTGATCGGCCTTGGCCTGCTTCGGCAGCCCGAAGGCCACCAGGAACGCCACCACCGTCAGGCCCGCGGTCAGTCCGGTGACCAGCTGGGCCGCCCCCATCGACTCGGCCGCGCCGCCGCCGATGGCGAACTGGCTGAAGAAGACCGTGCCGAGACCGGCCACGCCGAGCGCCGCCGCGCCCTGCTGGAAGGACTCCAGGAGCCCCGAAGCCGAGCCGACCTCGTGGTCTTCGAGGTCGCCGGTGATGATGCCGAAGAGCGGCACGAAGATCATGCCCATCCCGATGCCGTAGACCAGCAGCGCCGGGGCGAGGGCCCAGGTGCCGGGGGCCGCGGCCGCGCCGAACTGGAACCACAGCACGACCAGGCCGGCGATCATCACGACGAGACCGAGGTGGAGGACTTTCCGCCCGAGCTTCGGGGCGAGGCCCGCGCTGGCGCCGGATCCGATGAACGCGCCGACCGCCCAAGCGGCCATGGCCAGGCTCGCCTGGAGCGGGCCGAAGCCGAGACCGAGCTGGAGGAACAGGCCCACCGCGAGCGAGAACCCGGTGATCGAGCCGAAGAAGACGACGACGAATGCGATGCCGGAGGTGTACGAGCGCTTCTTGAAGACGCTCATCTCGATCAGCGCGGACCGGTTGGAACGGGCGCGCTTGACCTGGTTGCGGGCGAAGAGGGCGAGCACCGGGACGGCGGCGACGAGCATGGCGATCGACCAGGCGGGCCAACCGAGTTCGTGGCCTTCGACCAGCGGGACGAGCAGCAGGCTCATGCCGACAGCGGCGACGACCGCACCGCCGAGGTCGAGCTTGAGGCCCTTGGTGACCGGGGCCCCGGCCGGGAGGGTCTTGGCGCCCAGGACGAGGGCGGCGACGCCGAGCGGCAGGTTGAGCAGGAAGATCGAGCGCCAGCTGGTGCCGAACAGGTCGGCGTCGACGAGCAGGCCGGCCACGATGGGCCCGGCGATGGAGGCGAGGCCGATCATCGGGCCGAAGAGGGCATAGGCCTTGCCCATGTCGCGGCCGAACATGTCGCGGATGAGCCCGAAGCACTGCGGCACCATCACGGCCGCGAACGCGCCCTGGACCACGCGGGCGACGAGCAGGAGCTCGATCGTTCCGGCGGCCCCGCAGGCGAGCGAGGCGATCAGGAAGCCGACGAGGCCGACCATGAGGACCTTCTTGCGGCCGAACATGTCGCCGAGGCGTCCGCCGGTGAGGAGGCCGACCGCGAGGGCGAGGGTGTATCCGGCGGCGAGCCACTGGATGGTCGAGGCGGTGCCGCCGAGTTCGGTGCGGATCGCGGGGGCGGCGACGTTGACGATCGAGGCGTCGAGCAGGTTGAGGAGGGTCGCCGCGAGGATCGCGATGAGACCGAGCCAGCGCCGGGGGTAGACGGCGGGCGCTTCGGCCGGACCGGAGACGGTCTCGAAGGTGTCGAGGGACGCGGCGCGTGCGGGCGCGGCCTCGGTGGTCGGGGTTTCGGCGGTGAAGGTCACGGTTGCCTCCGGGTTCTCGGTGTTAGTGGAACGGAACGCTTGATTCCACTATAGCAGACCGGAATGATCTGTTCCACTAGGAGGGCCGAGCAATCGTGAAGAGAACACGATGACGGGTTCGAGCAGCGAAAACGCCCGGTCGATCACCGACCGGGCGAGGGAGTATGCAGGCATGAGCCTTCAGGACGGGCGACGCTCGCGAGCCGTGAATGTGCACGGCGACCACCCCGACTCAGGGGCGCGACGGCCTCTCGCCGCACGCGGATCAGGTCTGCTGCGTCCCCTTGAGCAGCTCGAAGATGATGATCATCGCGACCGCCGCGATCACCAGCCACAGTGTGGCCTTGCGGAACTTGTGGCGGGCGCCCGGTGAGAACCACATGATCGCCGCGATGATGAGCAGCACACCGACCACCACGCCCGGCGCGGAGCTGATTCCTTCGTCCACCTTGATCCCTATCCCGTCGATGCGACCGTGTCCCGACCGTTCTACCGGTCGCTCACCCAATCATTCAGGCCCGGGCCCGGCCGGTCAACCTATTCGCCCCTGCGGCGCGGTGATTCGCCGAACCCGTTGCCGGGTCACAGCATGCAGCTCGTGCCCTCGGCCTGGCGCTCGTGGAAGTACACAGTGATCTGCGCGCCGTACTCGGCGGTCTCACCGGCGCCAGGGCTCTGCTGGATCACCGTGCAGTGCGCAGGCTCAGGGGTGATGTAGTAGTAGCCGACCGCGGCGACCACATTCGAGAACCCGTCGGCGTTCAGCTCGTCGCGGGCGTCGAACGTGGTCTGGCCCCGCACGTCCGGCACTTCGCCGCTGCCCTCCTTCACGGGTGCGTCGTCGGAGTCCTCGTCGCCACCGCCGCCGGTCTGCCCGCCGGTCGCTCCCCCGTCCTCGGAACCGCCCTCCTCGGAACCGTCGCCGTCGCCCTCCCCGCCGGACTCCTCGGCGGCGCCGGTCGTCTCGGCCGCGGACTCGGAAGCAGCGGCGCTGCCGGTCGCGGACGGGTCCTGCGCCGAGGCCGCGTCCGATGCCGAGGCCGCCCCGGTGGGCGTCGTGTCCTCCGCGCCATCGGCGACCTTCCCATCGCCCGCGAATGGATTCAGCGCCAAGACCGCGATCACCGCCAGCGCCAGTACGACCGCGACCCCGACGAGGATCATGCGGCGCCGTCGGCGCGGTGCCGCTGCGGGCGGCTCGACCGCCGGCTGCGAAGGCGGCGTCACCGGCGGGTCCGCCGGAGGCGTGAACGGCGCCTGCGCGACCGGGACGTCCACGGTGCGGGCCTCCATCGAGGACCCGACCGCCGGGGGCGTCGCGACCGGATGCTCCCCGGTCGTCGCCGCCCGGGCCGCCGCCGCGAGGACGTCGCCGGACTCCCAGCGCTCCTCAGGGGACTTCTGCAGCGACCGGGAGACGACCCCGGCGACCTCGGCGGGAACGTCGGCGGGCAGCGCCGGAGGCTCGGAGTACAAGTGGCCGTGGATCACCGCGGCCGGATCCTCCGCGTCGAACGGCGGTGTCCCGGCGAGGCACTCGTAGGCCACGGCCCCCAGCGAGTACAGGTCGGACGCTCCGCTGACGCCCTTGTCCCGCAACTGCTCCGGCGAGACGTACGGCGCCGTCCCCAGCACCTGGTCGCTGGGGGTCAAGCGCGCCCGGTTCGCGAACAGCGAGATCCCGAAGTCCACCACCTTGACCCGGTCGTCGGCGTCGACGAGGATGTTGCCCGGCTTGATGTCCCGGTGCACGATCCCGCGCCGGTGCGCGGCCGCGAGCGCCTCGGCCGCCTCCGCCATGATCCGCATCGTCCGTGCCGGGTCGAGCCGCTCCTCCCGATGCAGCAGCTCCGCCAGCGAGACGCCGTCGACCAGCTCCATCACCAGGAACACGACCGTCCGGTCGCCGTCGGGCTCCTCACCGAAGTCGTAGACCTCCACGCACCCCGGGCCCTTCAGGCTCGCCAGGGTCTTCGCCTCCCGCTCGAAGCGGTCCCGCGGGCGCTGCGAGGCGTCGAGGCCCGCGTGCAGCACCTTGACCGCCACGGTGCGCTCGAGCCGCTCGTCCTCGGCCCGCCACACCGAACCCATGCCGCCGGCGGCGATGACGCGGTCGAGACGGTAGCGGCCGGCGATGAGCGTTCCGGAGTCCACGGGCAATCCTCGTTCGGGGTGTCCATTTTCGCGCGAACCCCTGCGGGCCATGGGGAGAGGGAACCGGCGGCTCGCGGTGTCGGCGCTGCTGTCGGGCAGGACGTCCACTCTAAAGCGCCCCCGCCACGGCCCCGCCTCCGCCCGGACGGTGACGCGGACCCGGGCGGCCGTTCAGGTCCGCGCCGCGCGAAATCCCGTAGGCTGTCTAGCGAACCGGGGCGGCGATCGCGACAGCAGACGTCACCAGGCGGCCCACAGGCGCGCCGGACGAGGAGTAGCCAATGACCGAATTCATCGAAGTCCCCAAAGGCCTGGACCGTGTCATCGTCGCCGACACCGAGATCGGCGACGTGCGCGGCGACGAGGGCTTCTACCACTACCGCGAGTACAACGCCGTGGAACTCGCGCAGCGGTGCTCGTTCGAGCAGGTCTGGTACCTCATGACCCACGCCGCGCTGCCCACCCGCGCCCAACTCGACGAGTTCAAGTCCCAGGTCGCCCCCTACCGCACGCTCACCCCCGAACTCCGCGAGCTCCTGCCCCACCTCAAGGGCTCGACGCCGCTCGACGGCCTCCGCACCGCGCTCTCCGCCGCGTGCGCGTCCCGGCCCATGAAGCCCCTGCTCGACATCGACGAGGCCGCCCGCGCCGACGACGCGCGCTTCGCCTGCGCCGTCACGCCCACGATCCTCACCGCCATGTGGCGCATCGATCAGGGCCTCGAACCCCTCGACCCGCGCGCCGACCTCGGCTACGCCGCGAACTACCTGTACATGATGACCGGCGAAGTCCCCTCCGAAGACGCCGCGCGCGCGGTCGAGCACTATCTCATCCTCACCATCGACCACGGCTTCAACGCCTCCACGTTCACCGCCCGCGTCATCGCCTCCACCGGCGCCGACCTCGGCGCGGCCCTGGTCGGCGCGATCGGCGCGCTCTCCGGCCCGCTGCACGGCGGCGCGCCCGCCCGCGCCCTCGACGCCCTCGACGCCATCGGCGGACCCGACAACATCGACGGCTGGATCCGCGGCGAACTCGACGCCGGTCGGCGCATCATGGGCTTCGGCCACGCCGTCTACAAGACCGACGACCCGCGCTCGCTGCACCTGCGGGACGTCGCCGACGGACTCGACGGCGACATCGTGGACTTCGCCAAGACCGTCGAACGCCGCGTCGTCGAGATCCTCGCCGAAGTCAAACCCGGCCGCAAGCTCTACACGAACGTCGAGTTCTACGCCGGCGTGGTCATGGAGCTCGCCGGGGTGCCGCGCACCATGTTCACGCCCACGTTCACCACCAGCCGCGTGGTCGGCTGGTGCGCCAACATCCTCGAACAGGCCCGCGACTCCAAGATCATCCGCCCCAGGGCCCGCTACGTCGGCACACCGCCGCCGCAGCCCGTCCCCGAAGACGGCTACGCCGACTGAGAGGACACGGGCGCAAGCTCACAGGTGAGCCGCCGCGCAGATACGCTGCGCGGCTCGCACGGGATGGATAGCGTTGGAGCCGTGGCTCAAAGTCTCTACCTCGCCAGTCTCGACCCCGGCAGCGGCAAGTCCGCCGTAGCGGTCGGCGTCATGGACCTGCTCACCCGGCGCGCCGGGTCCGTAGCGGTGTTCCGCCCCATCGTCCGCGACGACAACACCCTCGCCGGCGACCCGATCATCACCCTCCTCCGCGACCACTACCGCCTGCCGAGCCCTTACGAGGCCTCGGTCGGCGCCACCTACTCCGACGTCCGCGCGGACGCCGACGCCGCCCTCACCCAGATCGTCGAGCGCTACCACGCGCTGGCCGACGCGCACGACGTCGTCCTCGTCGTCGGCTCCGACTACTCCGATGTGGGCGCTTCGGTCGAGTTCACCTACAACACCCGCATCGCCGTGAACCTCGCCGCGCCGATGCTCCTGATCATCACCGGTTTCCACAAGAGCCCCCCGGACATCGCGGCGGCGCTGCGCTTCGGCGTGGCCCAAGCCGAAGCCGACCACGCGACCGTGCTCGGCACCATCGTCAACCGCGTCGACGCCTCCTACGCCGACGTCGTGAAGGCCGCGCATCCCGGCACCGGCGTGATCGTCGAAGACCCGGAGATCGAGGCCCCCACCGTGGGCGAGCTCATCGAAGCCGCCGACGCCACCCTCATCTCCGGCGACCCCGAGGTCTTCACCCGCACCGTCGGCGACGTCGTCGTCGCCGCGATGACCCTCCCCAACCTCCTCACCCGCCTCGCCGACGACAAGGCCGTGATCCTCCCCGGGGACCGCTCCGAAGTCCTCCTCGGACTCCTCGCCGCCCACCTCGCCGAAGGCACGCCGAGCCTCTCGGCCGTGTTCCTCACCGGCGGCATACGACCGGAGCCGCAGATCCTCGACATCGTCGCCGGACTCGACTCCCGCCTGCCGATCGCCTTGGTGCGGCTCGACACCTTCGACATGGCGAACCTCGTCGGCGACGTCTCCGGCTCGCTCGCCGCCGGCGGCCAGCGCAAGATCACCCGCGCCCTCGAGGACTTCGCGGCCGGTGTGGACGGTGCCGACCTGCTCGACCGGCTCGCGCTGGCGAAGCCGACCGTGGTCACGCCGATCATGTTCGAGCACGCGATGATCGGCCGCGCGAAGGCCCTCGACAAGCACATCGTGCTGCCCGAGGGCGCCGAGCCGCGCATCCTCAAGGCCGCCGAGATCCTCACTCGGAGGGACGTCGCCCGCCTGACGCTCCTCGGCGAGGAGTCCGAGATCCGCTCGCAGGCGGCGCAACTGGGCGTGGACCTGGGCGGGGTCGCGATCCTCAACCCGGGCGACCACGAGATCCGCGAGCGCTTCGCGAAGGAGTACGCGCAGCTGCGCGCCCACAAGGGCGTCACCGTTGAACAGGCCTACGACACGGTCGCCGACGTCTCCTATTTCGGCACGATGATGGTCCACACGGGCATGGCCGACGGCATGGTCTCGGGCGCGGTGCACACCACGGCCCACACGATCCGGCCGTCGTTCGAGATCATCAAGACGAAACCCGAAGTGGCCGTGGTCTCCTCGGTGTTCTTCATGTGCCTGGAGGACCGTGTGCTCGTCTACGGCGACTGCGCGGTCAACCCGAACCCCGATGCCGAGCAACTGGCCGACATCGCGCTATCCTCTGCTGACACCGCCATCGAGTTCGGCGTGGAACCGCGCGTGGCGATGCTCTCCTGCTCCACCGGCACCTCGGGCCACGGTGAAGCCGTGGACAAGGTCCGGGCGGCCACCGAGATCGTCCGGTCCCGCAGACCGGGTCTCCCGGTGGAGGGTCCCATCCAGTACGACGCCGCCGCCGATGCCGGCGTCGCCGGAACGAAGCTGCCCGAATCGCAGGTGGCGGGGAAGGCCACGGTCTTCATCGTCCCCGACCTGAACACCGGCAACAACCTGTACAAGGCCGTGCAGCGTTCCGCCGGGGCGATCGCGGTGGGCCCGGTGCTCCAGGGCCTGCGCAAGCCCGTGAACGACCTGTCGCGGGGCGCGACCGTGCCCGACATCGTCAACACCGTCGCGCTGACCGCCATCCAGGCGAGCCGGCCCGATTGAGCTCCGGAAGGCCTGAGCTCCCGCGGGCCCGAGCGCGAGAAAGGAATGCCATGAGCGCACCGGTCCTGGTGATCAACTCCGGGTCTTCGTCGATCAAGTACCAGCTGGTCGACGGTGAGACCCTGGAGGCCTCGACTTCGGGCGTCATCGAGCGCATCGGGCAGTCGGAGTCGATCCTCACCCACAAGCACGCGGGCGAGAAGCACCAGACGACCACGCGCCTCGCCGACCACGCCGCCGGGCTGGAGGCGATGGTCGCGGTGTTCGAGGAGCACGGGACCCCGCTTTCGGGGGCCGGGCTCATCGCGGTGGCGCACCGGGTGGTGCACGGCGGTGAGCGGTTCGTGCAGCCGGTCGTCGTGGACGACGAGGTCGAGCAGGCCATCGAGGAGCTGGCGGCGCTCGCGCCGCTGCACAACCCGGCGAACCTGGAGGGCATCCAGGTGGCGCGCAAGCTGTTCCCGAAGCTCCCGCAGGTCGCGGTGTTCGACACGGCGTTCCACGCGACGATGCCCGAGCGGGCGCACCTGTACGCGGTGCCGAGGGCTTGGCGCGAAGAGCACGGGGTGCGCCGGTACGGGTTCCACGGCACCTCGCACGCGTACGTCTCCCGCAAGGCCGCCGAGCTGCTCGGCAAGAGCCCCAAGGAGGTCAACGTGATCGTGGCCCACCTCGGCAACGGCGCCTCGGTGTCCGCCGTGGAGCGCGGGCGCTCGATCGACACGTCGATGGGGTTGACGCCGCTGGAGGGCCTGGTCATGGGGACGCGGTCGGGCGACATCGACCCGGCGATCGTGTTCCACATGCACCGCCGGACGGGCGCCTCGTTCGCCGACCTGGACGCGGCGCTGAACAAGGAGTCGGGGATGCTCGCCCTGACCGGGCAGATCGACATGCGCGTAGTCGAGGCGGCCGCCCGGTCCGGCGACCGGTCGGCGCAGATCGCCCTGGAGATCTACTGCTACCGGATCCGCAAGTACATCGGCTCGTACATCGCCGCGCTCGGCGGGGCGGACGCGATCGCGTTCACCGCCGGGGTGGGGGAGAACAGCCCGGAAGTGCGCGCGGGCGCGCTCGGTTCGCTGGTGGCGCTCGGCGTGCACCTCGACGAGGCCGCGAACGCGGCGGGCGGGCCGGTCATCTCGACGCCGCAGTCGCCGATCACGGTGATGGTCATCCCCACCAATGAAGAGGGCGAGATCGCCTCGCAGACGGCGGCGCTCCTGCGTTCTTGACACCTGACCGCCCGCGCGGGAACCCGCGCCTCGGAAACGGGGCGCGGCTCCCTGTCTTCCCCGAACTTCGACACTCTCAGTGTGCCTATCATCACGTTGGGCAACGGTTGAGTCGCCCCCGAGCAGGAGGCACCCGAATGAGAGTCGTCTACCGCGTCCTCGCGTACGTCATCGCCGCTGAGGTAGCACTTCAGGCCGCGTTCACGGCCTACGCCGTCGCCGGCCTCGCCATCTGGGTCGAGGACGGCGGCGTGCTCGACGCCGCCGTCATGGAGAGCGAGGACCCTCCGTTCGACGAGGCCGTCGGGTTCATGCTCCACGGCATCAACGGCATGATGGTCGTCCCGGCCCTGGCCCTGATACTGCTGATCATCTCGTTCTTCGCCAAGGTCAAGGGCGGCGTGCTCCTCGCAGTCCTGGTCCTGGCTTGGGTGATCGTGCAGGTCCTCCTCGGCATCTTCGGCCACGAGGCGGCGATCCTCGGCCTGCTGCACGGCCTCGTCGCGTTCGCGGTCTACGGGACCGCGTTCATGGCCGGGTACCGCGCCAAGCGGCCCGCACCGGAGGCGGCGGCCGGGGATGCGCCTCAGTAAGCGCGCCAAGACCCTCGCGGCCGCGGCCGCGGCCGTCGCGGTCCTCGCGCCCGTCGCCTGGTTCTGGCAGGCCAGTCTGCTGCCCGAGTCCTACTCGGTCGCGGACATGGGCGGCCACGACCACGGCGGCGGGTCGCCCGGCGGCGGCGGGGAGACCGTTCCCGTCGACGAGCTCACCGTTCCCGACGACCCGAAGCGGACGTGCGCGCCACCCTCACCGCCGAACGCGGGCGCTTCGCGCTCGCCTCCGGCCGCGAGGTGGACGGCTACACCCTCAACGGTGTCTCGCCGGGCCCGGAGATCCGCGCCGAGCAGGGCCAGCTCGTCGAGGTCGTCCTCGAGAACGCGGACGTCCCCGACGGCGTCACCCTCCATTGGCACGGCGTCGACGTGCCCGGCGCCATGGACGGTGCCGCCGGGGTCACCCAGGACGCCGTCGGCGCCGGCGAGTCGTTCGTCTACCGGTTCGTCGCCACCTGCACGGCCATCACGCCGTGGTGCTCTCCCGCGACGGGGTCGCCGCGACCGGCAGCCCCTGGTGGGTCGATTCACTGGAGGTGCGCGACGGCGAGGCGTACGAGGTCGCCTTCGTCGCGGACGACCCGGGGATCTGGATGGACCACTGCCACAACCTGCCGCACGCCGTGGAGGGCCTGGTCGCGCACCTGCTCTACGAAGGGGTCAGTGAGCCGTTCCGCATCGGCGGGCCCGCCGGGAACCGCCCGGAGTGACCGCCGCGCTGCGGGGACGCGAAAGGGCGGACCGGGAATCCCGGTCCGCCCTTTCCCGCTGGTATGGCGGATCGGCGCGTCAGACGCCGCCGGCCAGGAGCTTGGTGAGGGTCGTGTCCATGTCGACATAGCCGGATTCGCGGCCGCGAGGGACGAGGCTGTAGGCCCGGCGGAGGAACCGCTGCACGACGCCCCGGTTGATCTCGAACAGCGCGTTCCCGTCCGGTGAGGACAGTGCCAATGCGACCGACTCGCCCCGCGGGGTGGTCCAGGGCCACACGCGCACGTCGCCGATCCCCGTGGGCTCTTCGAGCCCCTTCGCGAGCAGCTCCCGCGAGAAGGACCACGCCACCTGGTCGGCGTCGGTGCCGTCGGGGTGGAACATGACGCAGACGGCATAGGGATCGTCCGGGTCGTAGCGCAGGCTCGCACGCACGCTCACCGTCGCGAAGTCGGGCGCGACGAGCCGCATGGTGGTACCGATATCGACTGTCGCCGATCGTGCCATGCTCATAGCGTTACCCCCCCAGTGTGCGACCGGCTCCCCCCGAAGACGGCCGTCATTCCAATCCGCCGCCGCACCGGAGGTCCGGAACTTCGGCCGCGAACAAGTCGTGATTCAGGTCTATCATTCAAGCCCTTGCACCGTACGAGGATCCGCAAGACCGAGACCGGCGCGTTCCCCTGATAAGGGGGCAAATTCTGACAAAAGACCACGGTCGATCATCGTTCTTTGTCGTAATTACAACAACGTCCTTCACCCTTTAGCGGTACTATTCCCGACCGCCAGTCCGGGTAGTCGCAAATCGCCGTTACGACTCGGTTGCGAATCCCGGAAATCATCGGTGTGAATCGGGCGCGACGGCGGTGATAGCGTTTGACCGACGTTCTCGGACTCCTCGGAAGGGGCGAACCATGGGCCAGGCGCAATGGACCGAAGTCGACACGTTCCTCACCTCGCTGATCGTCGGTGAGGACGAGGCCCTCACCGAGGCGACCGCCGCCGCGCAGCGGGCCGGGCTGCCGCCGATCTCCGTGTCGGCCGCCCAGGGGAAGCTCCTGTACCTGCTCGCGAAGACGCTCGGCGCGAAGCGCGTGCTCGAGATCGGGACGCTCGGCGGCTACAGCGCGATCTGGATGGCGCGGGCCCTGCCCAAGGACGGGCACCTCGTCAGCCTCGAATACAGCCCCCGGCACGCCGAGGTCGCGAGCGGGAACATCGCCCGCGCGGGACTCGTGGGGATCGTCGAGATCCGTGTCGGCGCCGCCGCCGAGAGCCTCCCGAAGCTGGCCGCCGAAGGCGGCGAACCCTTCGACATGGTCTTCATCGACGCCGACAAGGGCGGGTATCCGGACTATCTGGACTGGTCGCTCCAGCTGACGCGGCCGGGCGGACTCATCGTGGCCGACAACGTGGTGCGCGGCGGGGCCGTGGCGGACGGGCTCAGCAGGGACCCCAACGTGCAAGGCGTGCGGTCCTATCTGGAAAAGGTGGCGGCGGACCCGCGACTGGAAGGCACCGTCATGCAGACCGTGGGCGTCAAGGGCTACGACGGCCTCTCGATCGCCCGGGTCGTCTGAGCGCGCCACTTCTTCAGGTGACTCGGCGGCCGCGATCGAAGCCGACGAAACCAGTGAAAGCCGACGGCGGTCAGCTGAAGTCAGCGGCGCTGGTAGTCCGCGAAGCGGCGCAGGACCAGGCCGATCAGGCGGGTCATGAGCCGCCGCGGACGCCTCGGCAGCAGATGCGCCTCAGGCCAGTTCTTCCAGTCCGGCACCACGTAGCCCTTGTCGCCGTCGAGCGCCCGCAGCGACTGCCGCACGATCGACTCCGGGTCGGCCAGCAGCCAGCCCAGGCGCCGCTCGTCGTACTTGATCCCGTTCGCGATCGGGAAGTCCGTGTCCACCGGACCCGGGCACACCGCCAGCACCTTCACGCCCGTGCCCTTCGTCTCGACCCACAATCCGAGGCTGTAATTCACGACGAACGCCTTCGTCGCCGCGTACAGCGCCATGTACGGCTGCGGCTGGAACCCCGCCATCGACGACACGTTCACCACCGCCCCCGACCCGCGCGCGACCATCCCCGGCAGGAACCGCTGCACCAGATCGGCGACCGCCACCACGTTCACCATCGTCACATCGCGGTTGTAGTCGGCGTCGATCTCCGCGTCCCGGCCGAACGTGCCGATCCCCGCGTTGTTCACCAGCACCTCGACCGCGATCCCAGCCGCCGCCACGGCCTCCGCGATCCGCTCCGCAGCGCCCGGAACCGCCAAGTCCTGCACCGCCACCCGCGCCTCCACGCCGTACGAGGCGCGCAGCTCCGCGGCCAGCGCCTCGAGCTTCGCCTCCGACCGCGCCACCAGGACCAGACGGTGCCCTCGCGCCGCCAACTGCCGCGCGAAGGCCGACCCGAGACCCGCCGAAGCGCCCGTGACCAGCGCCCACGTTCCCTCGGCCATACCGGTCCCCCTCTGCGATAATGGAAAGGCAGGCCCCAGCCTAGCGAGCGGCACGGCCGCAGCGGTCGCGCCGCAGGCAGCGGCGGGGAAGACAGAAAAGCAGCAGGTAGGCTTGCCGCACCATGTCGATACCGGCCAATCCCATCACGCGGCGTCTGGCCCTCCCGGGCTGGTCGGTCCTGCGATTCAGCCTCACCCTCGTAGCAGGGGCGCTCCTGGCCGCCGCGATCGTCACCGGCGTGCTCGTCGTCTTCTGGATCGGCATCCCCGTCGCCGTCTTCGTCCTCCTCGCCATCCGCATCTGGGCCAACACCCAGCGGCGCGTCATCGGCGAGCAGCTCGGCGTCCACATCCCCGTCCCGTACCGGCCCCGCGCGAAGGGCCGCTTCGACCAGCAGGCCCTGTGGCTCATCCGCGAGGCCGCCACCTGGCGCGACTTCGCCTGGCTCGCGATCGACGCGACCCTCGGGTTCGTCGTCAACCTCCTCTACCTCGGTGTCTTCGGCATCGCCGTCTACTACCTGGTGCAGCCGCTGCTGCTCGCCACGGTCTTCCACGCCGCGCCGAGCCCGTTCGTCAACGACTTCGGGTTCTACGAGTTCGACACGCCCGCCAAGACGCTCATGCTCGTGCCGTTCGCGCTGGCCTGCGGCGTCGCCTGGTGGCGCTGGGGCGAACTGTTCCTGCGCTGGTACGCGCACCTCGGCGTACTGCTGCTCGGGCCCACCGCGAAAGCCCTGCTGACCGAGCGGGTCTCGGAGCTGCGGCAGGCCCGCGACCAGACCGCCGGCCATGCCGCGGCCGAGCTGCGCCGGATCGAACGGGACCTGCACGACGGCGCGCAGGCGCGCATCGCCGCGCTCAGCCTCACCCTCGGCATGGCCGAGGAACTGCTCTCGCAGCAGCGGCCCGACCAGGCCGCGGCGCTCGTCGGCGAGGCCCGGCAGGCCTGCTCGGATGCGCTGGAGGAGATCCGGCAACTGGTGCGCGGCATCCACCCGCCGGTGCTGGCCGACCGGGGCTTCACCGGTGCGCTGCAGGCGATGGCCCTCGACCACCCACTCCCGGTGTCCGTTGTGGACCGTCTGATCGACAAGCTGCCCGCGCCGCTGGAGGCCGCCGCGTACTTCGCGACGAACGAGGTCCTCACCAACATCACGAAGCACGCCGAGGCCACCCACGTGCAGGTCGTCGTCAACCGCGACCAGGACCAGGTGGTGATCGAGGTCCGCGACGACGGCGTCGGCGGCGCGTCCTTCTCCGCCGGAGGCGGACTCGACGGTGTGCGCCGACGCCTCGCCGCGTTCGACGGCACGGTCAAGGTCGACAGCCCCGAAGGGGGCCCCACGATCGTCACCATGACCATCCCCGCCGCCGCGGTGGGGCCCGGCAGCGCCCATAATGCGGCGAGGCAGCAGCCGGGCTGAGGCGGGCAAGGCGGCGTGTCACGCGTGACATGTCATATGACACAGCGCATGGCACCGAACCGATGCCGCCGCCGACCGGAGACGTTGCATGATCGAGCTGAACAACTAGGAGTGCCAGATGGACGTCGTCCTCGCCGAAGACCACTCGCTCCTGCGCGACGGACTGACCCGCATGCTCGAAGCCCACGACTTCCACGTGGTCGAGGCGGTCGACAACGGACCCGCGCTCGCCGCCGCCCTCCTCAAGCACCGGCCCGACGTGGCCGTGGTCGACATCCGCCTGCCCCCCACGTTCACCGACGAGGGCCTGCGCGCTGCCATCGAGGCCCGCCGCCACATCCCGGCCCTCCCGATCCTCGTGCTCTCCCAGTACGTCGAGCAGCTGTACGCGCGCGAACTCCTCGGGGACCGCCGCGGCGGCGTCGGCTACCTCCTCAAGGACCGCGTCTCCAACGTCGCCGAGTTCATCGAGGCCCTGCGCCGCGTCGCCGCCGGCGGCACCGCCATGGACCCCGAGGTCGTCGCCCGCCTCCTCGGCCGGCAGCAGAACCGCCTCGACGCGCTCACCCCGCGCGAGCTCGAGGTCCTGGGCCTCATGGCCGAAGGCCGCACCAACGCCGCGATCGCCGCGAGCCTGTTCATCACCGAGAAGGCCGTCGGCAAGCACTCCGCGAACGTGTTCCGCAAGCTCGGCCTCGGCCAGTCCGAGGACGACAACCGCCGCGTCCTCGCCGTCCTCGCCTACCTCGAAGGCAACTGACCGCACCGGGGAAGGGGCCTACGCCCCCTGTGACGAGGGGCATCGGCGGCCCGAAACGCACCGATCCGCCCCACTGCGCACGAGCCCGCACGAGACGACGATTGCAGTGCCGTTCGAACGCACCGTCGGACGAATCGAAAGCGAGGACGTGCGATGGCGACCATCACGCAGACCAGCCCCCCTCCCGCCTCCCCGGCGGACAAGGCAGGGCCCAGGCCCATCCACGGCGACGTGCGCGACGCCGGTCGCCAGTCCCTCATCTACCTCTTCCTGCTCGTGCCGATGGCCGCGCTCGCCGCCGCCGTCCCGCTCGCATGGACGACCGGCCTGCTCAGCTGGACCGACATCGGCATCGCCGTCGGCTTCTACCTCCTCACCCTCCACGGCGTCACCGTCGGCTTCCACCGCCTCTTCACGCACGGCTCGTTCAGACCGAACCGGCCCGTGAAGATCGCGCTGGCGATCCTCGGCAGCATGGCGGTGCAGGGCCCGCTCATCACCTGGGTCGCCGACCACCGCCGCCATCACGCGTTCTCCGACAAAGAGGGCGACCCGCACTCGCCGTGGCTGTTCGGCACCTCCTCGCTGGCCCTGACCAGGGGCTTCTGGCACGCGCACATGGGCTGGATGTTCCAGCCGCGCAATACCTCCAACGAGGAGCGCTTCGCTCCGGACCTCCGCCGCGACCGCGACCTCGTCATGGTCGACAACCTGTTCTGGGTGTGGACGGTGGCGACGTTCTTCCTGCCGGCCGTGCTCGGCGGGCTCATCACGATGTCCTGGACGGGCGCGCTGACGGCGTTCTTCTGGGCGAGCCTGGTCCGCGTCTCCGCGCTGCACCACGCCACGTGGTCGACGAACTCGATCTGCCACATGATCGGCGAGCGCCCGTTCAAGAGCCGCGACAAGGCCGCGAACTTCTGGCCGCTCGCGCTGCTCTCCGGCGGCGAGTCCTGGCACAACTCCCACCACGCCGACCCGACGTGCGCGCGCCACGGCGTCAGACGCGGGCAGATCGACACGTCCGCCCGGATCATCTGGTTCCTGGAGCGCGCGGGCTGGGCCTCCGACGTCAAGTGGCCGCGGCCCGAACGGTTCGCGAAACTCGCCGCCGAATAGCGTTTTCGCAGGCGGAATGCGCGGGGTCGATCCGGTCAGGAATCGAGAAGCGAGCGTCGGACCGTCCCTCTAGAGTGGCGATCATGAGCAAAGCCGTGAAGCCCTCCGATATGCACGACGCCGACCGCCACGACATGATCCGTGTGCAGGGCGCCCGCGAGAACAACCTCAAGGATGTCAGCGTCGAGCTGCCGAAGCGCCGCCTGACCGTGTTCACCGGCGTCTCCGGCTCGGGCAAGAGCTCACTCGTGTTCGACACGATCGCCGCCGAGTCGCAGCGGCTCATCAACGAGACCTACAGCGCGTTCCTGCAGGGCTTCATGCCCACCCTGGCCCGGCCCGAGGTCGACGTGCTCGACGGCCTGACCACCGCGATCATCGTCGACCAGGAGCGGATGGGCGCCAACCCCCGCTCGACGGTGGGCACCGTGACCGACGCCAACGCGATCCTCCGGGTCCTGTTCAGCCGGCTCGGCTCCCCGCAGATCGGACCCCCGATCGCCTTCTCGTTCAACGTCCCTGCCCGCAAGGCCAGCGGCGTCCTGACCTCCGCCACCGGCGAGAAGACCATCGTGCGGGAGGCGGTCTACCACGGCGGCATGTGCCCCAGGTGCGAAGGCCGCGGCAAGACCTCGGACATCGACCTCACGCAGGTCTTCGACGAGACCAAGTCGATCGCCGAAGGCGCGATCACCGTCCCGGGTTACACGGCCGACGGCTGGATGGTGCAGACCTACCGCGAATCGGGCTTCTTCGACCCCGACAAGCCGATCGCGAAGTACACCAAGAAGGAGCTCCACGACTTCCTCTACAAGGAGCCCACCAAGATCAAGGCCAAGGGCATCAACATCACCTACGAAGGCCTGATCCCCAAGATCCAGAAGTCGATGCTGTCCAAGGACCTCGACGCGCTCCAGCCGCACCTCCGCGCCTTCGTCGAGCGGGTGGCCACGTTCGCGGACTGCCCCGACTGCGGCGGGACCCGTCTCAGCGAATCCGCCCTGTCCTCGAAGATCAAGGGCGCCAACATCGCCGACGTGTGCGCCATGCAGATCACCGACCTGGCCGAATGGGTCAAGGGCATCGACGAGCCCGCGCTCGCGCCGCTGCTGCGGGCGCTCAGCGAGAACCTCGACTCCTTCGTCGAACTCGGTCTCGGCTACCTCAGCCTCGAACGCCCCTCCGGCACCCTCTCGGGCGGCGAGGCCCAGCGCATCAAGATGCTCAGGCATCTCGGCTCCTCGCTCACCGACGTCACCTATGTCTTCGACGAGCCCACCATCGGACTGCACCCGCACGACATCCAGCGGATGAACAACCTGCTGCTCCGGTTGCGCGACAAGGGCAACACCGTGCTCGTGGTCGAGCACAAGCCCGAGACGATCGCCATCGCCGACCACATCGTCGACCTCGGCCCCGGCGCGGGCAGCGGCGGCGGCGACATCTGCTACGAAGGCACCCTCGACGGGCTGCGCTCCAGCGACACCGTCACCGGCCGCCACCTGGACGACAAGGCCTCGCTGAAGGACACGGTGCGCAAACCCGCCGGCGCCATGGAGATCCGCGGCGCGACCACGAACAACCTGGACGATGTGGACGTCGACGTGCCCACGGGCGTGCTCACCGTCGTCACCGGCGTGGCGGGCTCCGGCAAGAGCTCCCTGATCCACGGCCACCTCGCGGGCGAGGACGGCGTGGTCGTCGTCGACCAGAGCGGCATCAAAGGCTCCCGCCGCTCCAACCCCGCCACCTACACCGGCCTGCTCGACCCGATCCGCAAGGCCTTCGCGAAGGCCAACGGCGTGAAGCCGGCGCTGTTCTCGGCCAACTCCGAGGGCGCCTGCCCCACCTGCAACGGCAACGGGGTGATCCTCACCGAGCTCGGGTTCATGGAGACCGTCTCCACGCCGTGCGAGGACTGCGGCGGGAAGCGCTTCGAAGCGACCGTCCTCGAATACCACCTCGGCGGCCGCGACATCAGCGAAGTCCTCGCCATGTCCGTCGCCGAAGCCGAGGCGTTCTTCGGCGACGGCGAGGCCAAGACCCCTGCCGCGCACAAGATCCTCCTCCGCCTCGCCGACGTCGGACTCGGCTACCTCACCCTCGGCCAGCCGCTCAACACCCTCTCCGGCGGCGAGCGGCAGCGCCTCAAGCTCGCCACGCACATGGGCGACAAGGGCGGCGTCTACATCCTCGACGAGCCGACCACCGGCCTCCACCTCGCCGACGTGGCGAACCTCCTCGGCCTGCTCGACCGGCTCGTGGACTCCGGCAAGACCGTGATCGTCATCGAGCACCACCAGGCCGTGATGGCCCACGCCGACTGGATCATCGACCTCGGCCCGGGTGCCGGCCACGACGGCGGCAGGATCGTCTTCGAAGGCACGCCCGCCGACCTCGTGGCCGACCGCTCCACCCTGACCGCCCAGCACCTCGCCGAGTACGTCGGCGCCTGACCGGCACCTACCCGACCGCACGCCCGCGACTCGTCGCGGGCGTGCGGCGCTTCCGGCCGACCCCCTCCGGAGCGGACGCCCGATGCCCCCCGAGGCCGGGCGCCCGCCTGGAGGCGTCGCCATTGGCCGGAGGTTGCACGCGGTGGCACAATATGCCCGTGACCAGCCGACCGACCTCAGCGCAGCGCCTGCGCGACCTCGCGCTCCTGCGGCGAGTGCGCGACCGCATCGACCGCGAGTACACCGAACCGCTCAACGTCGAGGCCCTCGCGCACGGCGTCCACATGTCGGCCGGGCACCTCAGCCGCGAGTTCAAAGCCGCGTACGGCGAATCGGTCTACTCGTACCTGATGACGCGGCGCATCGAACGCGCGATGGCCCTGCTGCGCATCGGCGAGATGAGCGTGACCGAGGTGTGCTTCGCGGTCGGGTCCTCTTCGCTCGGCACGTTCAGCACCCGGTTCACCGAACTGGTCGGCATGCCGCCGAGCGTCTACAAGGAGAAGGCCGCCGCCGCGACCGAGGGCATCCCGGCGTGCGTCTCCAAGCAGATCAGCAGACCGATCAGGAATCGAGAAGCACCCGGCACCGCCAAGAAATAGGCTTGCCCGCATGGACATCAACATTTACCAGGCCTACCTGCCGCAGAACGATCCTGAAGCCGCCCTGGAGTTCTACCGGGACGTGCTCGGCTTCGAAGTCCGGAACGACGTCGGCTACGAGGGCATGCGCTGGATCACCGTCGGGCCCGCCGGGCAGCCGGACGTCTCCATCGTCCTGCACCCGCCGGCGGCCGACCCCGGCATCACCGACGAGGAGCGCGCCACCATCGCCGAGATGATGGCCAAGGGCACCTACGCCTCCATCAACCTGTCGACGCCCGACCTCGACGAGGTCTTCGCGAAGCTCCAGGAGACCGCCGAAGTCGTGCAGGAGCCCACCGACCAGCCGTACGGCATCCGCGACTGCGCCTTCCGCGACCCGGCGGGCAACATGGTCCGCATCAAGCAGCAGTAGACGAAACGGCGACCACCGCGCCCGGCCTCCGGCCGGGCGTTCGGTGCGCGGACGTTCGCACCCGTTGTCGGACGGGCATGGCGAGATGAGCGCATGGCCCCCGCCTCCCCGGACCCCGACCGGCTCCGCCTCCTCGCGCGTGCGGGCGTTGAGCATGGCGCCCAAGCGCGGTCGGGACCGCACATCTGCTGTTCGCCGACCGGTCCGGGGCGGCGCCGACGGAAGCGGCCGTGCGGAACGCAGTCGTAGCGGTCGTGGGCGGTGCGGTGCGGGTTCGATCCCGGGCGTCGGGCGGTGGAGCGTCGGGGCGGGTACGTTCGCCTGAGTTCTGCCGTGAATCTCGGCGGCGCCATTGCGCTCGCCGGACGCTTTGAGGAGTCGATGATGTCCGAAGCCGCCTCTGCCTACTTCCTCCGGCTCGACTCGAGCCGCCTTCGGCCGACCGAGTGGACCACCGGTGCGTGGTCGACGACCGAGCAGCACATCAGCCCGATGAACGGGCTGATCACGCATGCGGTGGAACGGTTCTGCGCCGAGCGCGGGCCGGACGGGATGGCCATCGGCCGGATCGGCGTCGACATCCTCGGCGTGCTCGGGATCGAGCCGTTCGAGGTGACGGTCTCGGTGGTGCGGCCCGGCCGCACGATCGAACTGCTCGAAGCGGTCGTGGTCTCGGCCGGTCGCGCGGCCGTGAGGGCCCGGGTCTGGCGGGCGGCCTCATTGGACACCGCTGCTGTGGCGGGCGGCGAGGTCGAGCCGCTGCCGGGCTTGGCGCAGTCGGAGGCACTGGACCTCACGGAGGTCTGGCCGGGCGGATACATCGGCTCGGTCGAACTCCGCTCAGTCGGCGCGGTGAAGCCGGGCAGGGCCGCGGCCTGGGCCAGGACGCGGGTGGACCTGGTCGAAGGCGAACCGGCGAGCGACCTGGCCCGATTGATCGGCCTGGTCGACACGGCCAACGGCATCTGCGTGCGGCAGCGCATCGACGAGTGGCTGTTCCCCAACCTGGACTTGACGATCCACCTGCTGCGCCAGCCGGTCGGCGACTGGCTCGGACTCGACACGACCGTGGTCTTCGGCCCGGCCGGGCACGGGGTGACGAGCAGCGTGCTGCACGACGAGACCGGGCACGTGGGCTACGCGAACCAGACGCTGACGATCCGGCCGCGGTAGGGCCGTCGCGGGTCGGTCGGGGCTGTGTCACACGTGACATGTCATGTGGCACAGCGGCCAGAGCGGGTCTCCGGGTTTCGGCGGCAGCGAGCGACGCGTGACATGTCATATGGCACTGGGTGCAGCGGAGCTGTGCCCGTGGAACCGGCCGGGGCCGCGGGGCGCCCGGCCGGGTACTGCACGTGTGGTCGGTCAGGCGGTCTTCGCGAAGACCGCGAGCGCGGCGTCGAGGTGGGACAGGGCCGCTTCGATGCTCGGTTCGGCGTCGGGGTCGCCCGCGATCGCCTGGAAGGCCTGTGCTCCGGCGGCGAGCTCCTTCCCGAAAGCGTCGAGATACGGCTGCGTCTTCTGGTCCTCGAAGCACTCGCCGGCCTTCGGATCGAACCAGCCGACCTGGTCGAGCGCGATCTCGTGCTTCTCGATCACCTTCGCGGCGTGCAGGAAGTATTCGACCGACGCCCATCGCATCTCCTCGGCCGCGTCAGGGTCCTGGACGAAGCGGGATTCGGCGAGGAGCGCGAAGCCCTTGCCGAAGTAGGCGTTGAACTCGTGGAATACGGCCGGGTCGACCAGGTCGTCGAGGATGTCGATGGAGAGGAGGCACTCCGGGCATCCGCCGGGAGGCCACTCCCACTCGGGTTCGAGGATGGGGATCTCCCACGTGTAGCAGTCCTCCGGGAGGCCCTTGAAAGGGCAGATCGTGATCGTGGCGCCGCCCGCTTGGGCCGGCGCGGGGACGATGAGGACGGCGGACACGGCGAGCGCGACCGCGAGCAGGAAACGTTGGACGACGAGGCGCATGGGCACTCCTTGTACGGGGGTCGTGACCGCCTCAGTATGCGATCGCTTCACGTCAGCGGGGGTACGCGATGCGTCCCGACCGGGAACTCCCGCGTCCTATTGGGACTTAAGGCCGATTCGGCGGCCTTTGCGGCGCCGAATCGGCCCGAAGTTGGCACACGGTGTGCCGTTGCGGATCGGGTCAGGCCATGCCGGCGAGGATCGCGGCGGCGCGTGCGGGGCGGACGAGGAAGCCGACGTGGCTGGTCTCGATGGTGTGCACGTCGAAGGTGTTCTCGGGGGTGAGCGCGTCGGCCTCCTTGATGAAGAGGTCTTGCAGCTCGATGGGGATCGAGGTGTCCTGCGTGATCCGGATGTAGCTGCGGGGCAGGCGGCCCCAGGTGGCGGCGTTCGCGAGGTCGTCCGGGCCGCCGGCGTCGAGGCTCTCGTCGGGGGTGAGGGTGCCGAGGAAGACGCGGAACTCCTCGTCGCTGCCATCGGCGAGCATCGACTCCTTCAGCGCCGCAAGGAGTACCGGGTCGGCGGTGCGCCAGTTCATGCGGACCGCGCCGAGGCGGGCGGGGTTCGCGGCGGACACGCCGGCGACTTTGTCGAGCACGCACGCGGCGGCCTCGGGGAGGTGCATGTACTGCCTCGGCTCGTGCTCGACGCAGCACCAGGCCGAGACGTAGACGAGGCGGTCGATGAGCTCGGGGTGGCGGTTGGCGACGGCGGTGAGGGTGAGGCCGCCGCGGCTGTGGGCGACGGCGATGACCGGGCCGTGCTCTTTGGCGCGCCGGAGGATCGCGACCAGGTGGTCGATGTTCGCCTGGAGCCCGACGCCGTCGAGGTTCGACGGCGCCTCGGCCAGCTCCGCCGCGTCCTGGGTCTGGTACGAGGAGGGGACGCCCGCCTCGAACCCGTGGCCCGGCAGGTCCACCGCGAGCGAGCGGTGGCCCAGGAGGGCGAGCTCTCGCTGGAGGGGGGCCCACGTGAACGAGTTGGCGTTGGAGCCGTGGATGAGGACGAACGTCGGTGTCATCCGGTGATTATCGCATCGGAGCGGACGGAGGGCCCTGCCGCGAATGCGGCAGGGCCCGTGCTCAGGCGAAGGTGGCGCCGAGGTCGGGATGGCTCTTGGGGACGAGGAAGTTCGTCGACGGCATCGAGCCGTCGGCGGTGCGGGCGCCGGTGATCACGGAGGTGCCGGTGTCGGCGAGGTCGGCGTCGACCCACTTCGACTTGATGTCCCAGGAGTTGCCCGACCCGGTCGAGGGGCCGAGCGCGACCGGGGTGGCGTTGTTGACCGCGAGGTTCGCCGTGAGCTTCGCGGTGGAGGCGTCGAAGTCGAAGCCGGTCTTGCCGTTCTTCCAAGCGGTGGAGCGGCTGATCTGGAGCGTGCCGGGATTGCCGTTGTCGGTGAAGCCGTGCGCGGAGTTGCGCCAGGCCATCGAGTTGACGACGACGTGGTCCGCGGCGGGATCGGGGTCGCCGCCGCCGAGTTTGAAGCCGTTGCCGTCCCCGGAGTAGTTCGGGAGGTTCCAGCGGTCGTAGCCGTTGCCGTAGGCGACCGAGTTCTCGATGCGGATGGGGGAGAGGAACTCCCAGGCGTCGAAGCCGTCGTCGGCGTTGTTCCACAGGCGCGCGCCGATGACGGTGTTGCCGGTGCCCGAGCCCTCCTTGACGGCGAGGCCGTCGGCGCTCTCGCCGTTCTTGCGCGGGTCGCGGTTGCCGTAGGCGTCGAGGTTGACGATCCGGTTGTTCGAGGAGGCGCCCTGGAGGTGGAGCCCGGACTCGTAGTTGTCGCGGGTGATGAGGCGGTCGTAGACGTTGTTGCTGCTGTCGAGCGCGAAGATCGCGTACGGGCCGTGGATGATCTCGAGGCGCTCGAAGCGCCAGTGGTCGCCTTCGACGTGGAGGGCGCCGCGGTCGGCGCGGGGGATCGAGGAGCCGACGGCGCCGGGGGTGTGCGGCATGTTCTCGCCGTCGATGACCACCTTCTCGGTGCCATAGGGGCGCATGGTGATCGGTGCGGAGGCGGTGCCGTTGACGTTGATCTGGACGTTGGTGTTCGGGGCGTAGGTGCCGCCGCGGATCTGGATGACGGTGCCGGGGGTCGCCTTGTCGACGGCGGCCTGGATGGTCTTGAGCGGGGCCGCGACGGTGCCGGGGTTCGCGTCGTTGCCGTTGGCGGCCACGGTGATCGTGGCGGTCTGCGCCGAGGCGGCGCCGGTCCAGGCGAACGCGGCCGCAGCCGCGGTGAGCGCCGCGAGCGCGAGGACCGCGTTCCGGGCCCAGGAGCGGCGGGCCCGGTCGGCGGGCGCGGCGGGTCCGCCGCGTGCAGCGCGCGCGACGGCGCGCGTCGGTTCGGTGGTCATGTGAGGGTCGCTTTCTCGAGTGCCGGTGCGAGAATCGGAGAAGACGCTTGCCAACGCCGACCTCACGGTAACCGCAATCATCGAGAAGTGTCAATATTTATGGTAGGTTGTCCGACGCGCGGTCAGGCGCCGCAGTGGCGATGCCGGTGGTAGACCGGCGGGCGGTCGTCGTGCTGCCTGCCGCGGTAGACCCCGGTGCGCAGCTCCACCTCCCAGTACTCCGAGGAGGGCATCCCCAGCTCGCGGGTGACGGCCAGCTCGGCCTCGACGTCGTAGGGCACGCGCACGAACTGCACCGAGAACGGACCCGGTTCGCCTGAGCCGTAAGCGCCCTCGAGAATCACATACGAGGGCACGGGATCGCCGAGGCAGTTGCCGACGCTGCCGACGTTGAACAGGGTCCGGCCGAGGTCGTTCTCCAAGTACGGGTCGTGGATGTCGCCGTAGCCCACCACGTCCGGCGCCGGTCCGTCCCCTGTGGCCTCGGTGTTGGCGAACATGCCGAGGAACTCGGCCTCGTCGTGGTCGCAGAACACGCGGTGGAACACGCTCTTCGCCGAGGCGTGGAAGACCCGGACGCACTTGCCGCTCATGCGGAAGTCGTAATTGAACGGCAGGTCCCACAACCACTTGCGCCGCCCCTCGCCGAGCCGTTCGTGCCACCAGTCGAAGGGGTCGCCTTCGGGCACCCGGTCCGGCGCGCACATCGTCGCCTCCCAGTTGCCCTGCACGTGGACCTCGCAGCGCTCGCGGGAGAGGTCGACGCATTCGGCGCCGCGCGGGCCCTTGCCGATCGTGTCGCCGAGATTGAAGATCCGCGTGACACCGCGAGCGTCGAGGTCCTCGAGGACCGCCTGGAACGCGGTGAGGTTGCCGTGGACGTCGGAGACGAGCGCGATGCGGTCAGGGGAGAGGGCCATGTCCGCAAGTCTGCCATCGTCACTCCTTCGAATGACGCTCCAGGAACTGGTAGACCTCGGTCTCGTCCACCCCGGGGAAGGAGCCCAACGGCATCGCGGCGAGTTGGGAGCTGGCGGCGCGGGCGGTGGGCCAGGCCTGGCCCGACCAGGAGTCGGCGAGGGCCCGCGGCGGGTTGCGGCAGCAGTCGGGGTCGGGGCACTTGGAGACCGAGCGGGCCTTGGTCTCCTTGCCGCGGAACCACTTCGCGGACTCGTAGGGGACGCCGATGCTCAGGGAGAAGAGCCCGTCGGCGCTGCGCTCGGTCCGGGCGGTGCACCAGTAGGTGCCCGTGGCGGTGTCCGTGTACTGGTTGAATGCGTTGAACTTGTCCGGGACGTCGAAGACCTGGCGGCTCGTCCAGTAGCGGCAGATCGGCTGGCCCTCGATCGCGCCGGTCGGGTCGGCCGGGAACGCCACGTCGTCGTTCTCGTAGGCCTTGAAGATGATCCCGGACTTGTGGACCTTCTGGAAGTGGGTCCTGATGCCCAGGTGGTGCGTGGCCAGGTTCGTGAAGCGGTGGGCGGCCGCCTCGTAGGAGACCGCGAAATTGTCGCGCAGATCCTCGACCGCGATCTCCTTGCCCTTCATCGACTGGCGCAGGAACGCCACCGCGCTCGACTCCGGGATCAGCAGTGCCGCGGCGAGGTAGTTCGTCGCCACCCGCTGCCCCAGGAACTCCAGGTACGTGCGCGGCACCTCGTGCTGCAGCACATGGCTGGCGAGCGCCTGCAGCAGCACGGTGCGCGGGTCGTGGGAGCCGGTGCCCACCTGCGTCAGGTAGATCCGGCGGTGCTTGAGGTCGGTGACCGAGCGGGTCGAGTGCGGCAGGTCGTCCACGTGGTGCAGGGTGAAGCGCAGGTACGCGGCGAGATCGGCGATCTGGTGCTGCGAGAGCGGACCGCCCGCGTAGCCGACGCCGGCCAGGAGCGTGCGGGCCTCGGCCTCGATGTCGCCGAAGTAGTTGTCCTTGTCCCGCATGCGCCGGCGCAGTTCGGTGTTGGCCCTTCTGGCCTCCTCGGGGGTCGCCGTGTGGAGGTTGGCCTGGCGTTCGACCTCCCGGTGGAGGCCTACGAGCGCTTCGAGGATCTCGGTGGGCGTGCGCCCGGACGGCTTCACGTTCGGCAGGCCGAGCGCCTGGTACTGGGCGCTGCGCTGCGCGCGTTCGAGCGCGATCTCCAAGGCGACGCGGCGGTTGGGCGGTTCGGCGCCGAGCAGTTCGTCCGAGGAGACGCCGAGCGCGCGGGCGAGCGCCCGCAGCATCGACAGCTTCGGCTCCTTCTTGCCGTTCTCGATGAGGGAGAGCTGCGAGGCGGCGGAGCCGACGGCCGCGCCGAGGTCGTCGAGGCTCATCTCGCGTTGCTTCCGCAGGTGGCGGATCTGCTTGCCCAGGCTGATGAGGTCCACGGTGCCGTCGTCGGCGGCCAGCTCGGCGGCCTCGGCCGCGCCCCAGGGGCGGCGGGCGGCCCCCGGATCGGCGGAATCGCCGTTCTTCGCGGCCGCGCGGGCGGCCTTGGGGCGCCCGGCCGCGCGTGGGTTACCGCTGCCATGGGTACTGGTCTGGGCGTCGGTCGCGCCTGGGACGGAGCCGCTCGCGGACAGGTTCGTCATTTCCCCAGTATTGCGAAGAACTGCCGATCTTTCCACTCGAATCCGCTACTCAGGCGTGGGCGCAGATGAAAGATTGTTGTTACCTGCAAGTAATGGCCGCGATTGCGGCCCCGAATGCTCGGAGCCGACGATGAACGACACCAACCGCGAAGCGAACTTCGACCTCGCCGCCGAACGGCTGGCCCTCGAGTGGGCCTCCGATCCGCGCTGGGCCCACACGGTGCGCGACTACACCGCCGCAGACGTGGTCCGCCTCCGCGGCCGCGTCACCGAAGAGCACACCCTCGCCCGCCGCGGCGCCGAGCGCCTCTGGTCCCGGCTCACCGAGGACGCCGCCACCGGCGGGTACACGCACGCGCTCGGCGCGATGACCGGCGGCCAGGCCGTCGAGCAGGTCAAGGCCGGCCTCCACGCCATCTACCTCTCCGGCTGGCAGGTCGCCGCCGACGCCAACCTCGCCGCCCAGACCTACCCCGACCAGTCGCTCTACCCGGCCAACTCGGTCCCGCAGGTGGTGCGCCGCATCAACAACGCCCTGATGCGCGCCGACCAGATCGAGGCCTCCGAGGGCCTCCAGAGCGTCGAGGACTGGCTCGTGCCCATCGTGGCCGACGCCGAAGCCGGGTTCGGCGGCCCGCTCAACGCCTTCGAACTCATGAAGGCCATGATCAACGCCGGCGCCGCGGCCGTGCACTGGGAGGACCAGCTCGCCTCCGAGAAGAAGTGCGGCCACCTCGGCGGCAAGGTGCTCATCCCGACCGCGCAGCATCTGCGGACCCTGAACGCGGCGCGGCTCGCCGCCGACGTGGAAGGCGTCCCGACGCTCATCATCGCCCGCACCGACGCCGAGGCCGCCACCCTCATCACCTCCGATGTGGATGAACGTGACCACCCGTTCATCACGGGCGAGCGCACCGCCGAGGGCTACTACCGGGTGCGGGGCGGCATCGAATCCTGCATCGCCCGCGCCAACGCCTACGCGCCCTACGCCGACCTGCTGTGGATGGAGACCGGCACGCCCGACCTCCAGGCCGCCCGCACGTTCGCCGAAGCCGTCAAGGCCGAGCACCCCGACCAGATGCTCGCCTACAACTGCTCGCCGTCCTTCAACTGGAAGCGCCACCTGGACGACGACACCATCGCCAAGTTCCAGCGCGAACTCGGCTCCATGGGCTTCACCTTCCAGTTCATCACGCTGGCGGGCTTCCACGCCCTCAACCACTCCATGTTCGACCTCGCCCACGGCTACGCCCGCGACGGCATGACCGCCTATGTGGAGCTCCAGGAACGCGAGTTCGACTCGGAGGATCGCGGGTACACCGCCACCAAGCACCAGCGCGAGGTCGGCACCGGCTACTTCGACCGCGTCACCGCCGTCCTCAACCCGCAAAGTGAGACGCTCGCGCTCGCGGGCTCCACCGAAGCGGGACAATTCCATTAGCTGCCCTGCGACCTGTCCGCCGAGGCGGAGTCCGCACCGCCGGACTCCGCCCGCCACAAGAGGAGAACCAAGTGGTTACTTCAACCGAGACCCGTCACGACACGGGCATCGCGGTCAACGGGCCCGCCGTCGACCGCCAGGACGAGATCCTGACCCCGGAGGCGCTGGCGTTCGTCGCCGCCCTCCACCGGGCCTTCGCGCCCCGCCGCCAGGAGCTGCTGCAGCGCCGCCAGGAGCGCCGCAACAAGATCGCCAACGGCGTCGACCCCTGCTTCCTGCCCGAGACCGAGGCCGTGCGCGAGGACTTCTCCTGGAGCGTCGCCACTCTCGCCCCTGGCCTGGAGGACCGCCGCGTCGAGATCACCGGCCCCTGCGACCGGAAGATGACGATCAACGCCCTCAACTCCGGCGCGAAATGCTGGATGGCCGACCTCGAGGACTCCTCGACGCCCAACTGGCACAACGTGGTCGACTCGCAGGTGAACCTCCGCGACGCCATCGAGCGCCGCATCGACTTCACCAGCGATCAGGGCAAGGAGTACCGACTCCAGGGCGAGACGCTCACCGACCTGCCCACGATCATCGTGCGCCCGCGCGGCTGGCACCTCGCCGAACTCCACGTGAGGGTCGACGGCGTCCCCGTCGCGGGCTCCCTCGTCGACTTCGGGCTGTACTTCTTCCACAACGCGCACCGGCTCATCGAGCTGGGCCGCGGCCCGTACTTCTACCTGCCGAAGCTCGAATCGCATCTCGAGGCGCGGCTGTGGAACGACGTGTTCGTCATGGCTCAGGACCTGCTCGGCATCCCGCAGGGCACGATCCGCGCCACCGTCCTCATCGAGACCATCACGGCCGCGTTCGAGATGGAGGAGATCCTCTACGAACTGCGCCACCACTCTTCGGGGCTCAACGCCGGGCGCTGGGACTACATCTTCTCGGTCATCAAGAACTTCCGCGAGCGGGGACCCCGCTTCGTGCTGCCCGACCGCGACCAGGTGACCATGACCGCGCCGTTCATGCGGGCCTACACCGAGCTGCTCGTGCGCACCTGCCACCGGCGCAGCGCCTCCGCCATCGGCGGCATGGCCGCGTTCATCCCCAGCCGCAGGGACGCCGAGGCGAACGCGGTCGCGATGGAGAAGGTGCGGGCCGACAAGACCCGCGAGGCCGACGACGGCTTCGACGGCTCCTGGGTCGCCCACCCCGACCTGGTGCCCGTGGCCACGGAGGTCTTCGACGAGACCCTCGGCGGCCTGCCGAACCAGATCGAGAAGCAGCGCGAGGACGTGGTGCCGAACGCGGCGGCCCTGCTCGACGTCGCCTCCACGCCCGGCGAGATCACCGAGGCCGGCATTCGCAAGAACCTCGAGGTCGGCGTGCGGTACATCGAGTCGTGGCTGCGCGGCAACGGCGCGGCGGCGATCAACAACCTCATGGAGGACGCCGCGACCGCCGAGATCTCGCGCTCGCAGATCTGGCAGTGGATCAACGCCGAGGCCAAGACGGGCGACGGGCGGACGGTGACGCGCGGCTGGGTCGAGCGGCTGCTCAAGGACGAGTTCGCGCGGATGGAGCGTTTCGGGGGCGACCGCTTCGACGACGCGCTCTCGGTCTTCACCGAATGCGCGCTGGGCGAGGCCTACCCGACGTTCCTCACCATTCCGGCGTACACGAGGTTCCTCGCCAACGGCGGCTGACCCGGGCGTCGCACCCTGCAGACCCCCTTGAGATGGTGGGGCCGGACCGTACCCGCACGGTCCGGCCCCACCGCGCATTCTAGATATATCGGCGTCGATGTTTTCAATGGTTCAGCGGCGTCGGCGGTCGATGCGCTTCGAATGCCGCGTTAAACGCCGCCCGGCCACCGACTCGGCGGTCCGCATCGGGGATTGGGCTGCGGCGTAGGCGGAGTGGTAGAGGTGGCGCATCGAGCGGATCGCCGAGCGCACCTCCTGGAGGTAGCCGCTCGCGGTGTGGTGCTTGCGGAAGTGCGGCTCGGGGAGGGTGGCGGGGTCGACGCCGACGGTGTCGACGATGCAGCCGTAAGGGAGTCCCATGTGGGTGATCGCGTCGCAGTGCTGGAACGCCGTGTAGGGCGCGGAGGTGACGACGAGGACGCTGTCGCCGGGCGCGAGGTCGACCACGCGGTCGGCCCAGAACCGGCACGTGTCCACAGTGTCCGCTCGGCGCCGGCCGGGCTGCGAGGACGGCGCTGCGACGGCCCGGATCGTGACCCGGCCCGCCGGGTAGGTCGCGACCTTCCAGGCCCGGCCCGGGTCGCGGAGCGGGTCGCCGCCTTCGTCGACGAGAGGGTCGCCGCTGATCCTGAAGGCGCGCTTGAGGCTCGCCTCGATCGCGTCCACTTCGTACCCGCCGCAGTCGAGGCCGCTCAGCACCGCGGATTCGAGGTCGGGTTCGCCCAGGGGCCGGAAGCCGCCGACCCCGGTCACGTGGTCCGCGCCGATGCCGCTCTCGAGGAGCTCGGCGGCGAAGCGGGTGCGGAACAGGCAGGAGGCGACGAGGCCGCCGAGGACCAGCACGTGCGTGTAGTGCGCCAGGCGCGGCCTCGCCGCGGCCCCGAGGCCCAGGGCGAGCGCCGCCCTGGTGGCGGTGTGCTCGTGTTCGGGGGTGAGCGGCTGGGGCGCGGTCTCGTGGCGTTCCCGCCCGGCGCGGAAGTCCCAGTGGTCGGCCGAGAAGGCCTCCAGGTAGGCCAAGTCCTCCGCGGTGCCGGTGCCGGGGAGTCTCCCGCCGAACAGGGCGAGGAGCCGGTGCATCGGCTCGGAGCCGGTCCAGGCGGCGACATCGGCGAGGAGCGAGTGCGGGCCTTGGCCGTCGTAGTGCGGCAATCGCACTGGTTCGAACTCGGGCATGGCTGGTCCGATCTGCGGTGGTGTCGCGGCCTTGTGGGCCGGGGCGGTGTTGTGGCACATGCTATGCGGTTACTGACCGTGCCTCACTGGTCAGACCAGGAGAAACGCCGTGTCGCCGCACAAATACGGTTCGGCCGGACGTGTTCGACCTCGGTCGGAACGCCTGCGCATGTGTCACAAGGGACTACTGTGGTGTCGGTCTGCTGCTTGCCATCGGGGGTGTCGTGAATGCCTTTCTGGGTAGGTGACGCGTGAGGTGCTACGGCAAGTTGCAAACGCCTGGGTGTGGCGGTGGGCACGAAGGACACCACTGCGGAGAGCAGTGATGTGTCACATGGCACCGGGAACGGGCTCAGCCCGGGAGCATCGCCGAGCGGACTTCGACCAGGAGTGCGCGCATGGCGGTCTCGGCCTCGGCGGATCGGCCGCCCGCGACCGCCGCTGCGACCGCTTCGTGCAGGTCGAGGGCCTGAGGGACCGGTTTGTGGGGCATGAGGCCGAGCTGGGTGCGGCCGCGCAGGACCGCCGCGACCACGTCGGCCAGCGCGCCGAACATCTCGTTTCCGCTGGCCTGCAAGAGGAGCGCATGGAATTCGACGTCGCGTTCCATGAACTCGGTCAGCTCGGCGGCTTCGCCGAGGCGTCGGAGGGTGGCGGCGAGCTCGACGACGCGGGAGCGCTGGGCGGCCGTGGCGGCGCGGGCGGCGGCGCCCGCGGCGAGGGGTTCGACGGCGATGCGCAGCTCGGTGAGGGTGCGGAGCTGGGCGCCGCGGGCGGGGCCGGAGAGGCGCCACCAGATGACCTTGGGGTCGAAGACGTTCCAGTCGGCGATGGGGCGGACGGTGATGCCGACGCGGCGGCGGGATTGGACGAGGCCCATGGATTCGAGGATGCGCATGGCCTCACGGGCGACGGTGCGGGAGACGCCGAAGCGCTCCTGGATCCCGTCGAGGGTGAGGACGTGTCCGGTCGGGAGCTCTCCCGCGGCGATCTCCATGCCGAGCTTCTCGAGGATGGGGTCGTGGAGGCCGGAGCCGGACTGGTTGCGGCGTTCGATCATGCGCTCGCCCCGTGCCGGTGGTGCCGTGTGTCCCTTTGCCTGTCGCCCATGTCGGAATCCTATACGGGCCGAGTTTGCATCAGGGTGCAAATGGTGTTACCTTTCCGTTGATTAAGTACTACCTTTCGATGAGGAGGGGTCCATGGCGACGACCTGCCTGGTGGTCATGGGGGTCGCGGGCTCGGGCAAGAGCACCGTCGCGCGGCTGCTCGCCGATCGGCTCGGCCGGCCCATGGCCGAGGCCGACGAGTTCCACCCGGAGGCGAACATCGCCAAGATGAGCGCCGGGATCCCGCTCACCGACGCCGACCGCGAGCCGTGGCTCGTGGCGCTCCGGGACTGGATCAGCGATTACGACGCGGCAGGACAGGGGACCGTCGTCACCTGCTCCGCGCTCAAGCGCTCCTACCGGGACCTCCTCCGCGGCGCGACCGCCCGCGTCCGCTTCGTCCACCTCAGCGGCACCCGCGAGGTCATCGGTGAGCGTCTGGCCTCCCGCAGCGGGCACTTCATGCCGCCCAGCCTGCTCGACTCCCAGTTCGCCGACCTCGAACCGCTCGGCGACGACGAGGACGGGATCACCGTCGACGTCGCCGCCGCTCCCGAGCAGATCGCCGACCGCGTCTGCGCCGGGATCGAACCCTAGCGCCCAGCGCTGTCGACCCCCCGTTTGTAAGCAAAGGAGCTTTCAACCATGGAAATGGAATGGACTCAGACCCTGGGAGCGGGACCGCTCCTGGGGATCGCCGCCGGAGCCGTCGCGCTCCTGCTGGTCCTCATCATCTGGCTGCGCGTCCACGCGTTCCTGGCGCTGGTCACCGTCTCGGTGCTCACGGCGTTCGCGACGGGCATCCCGGCCCAGTACGTCATCCAGACGCTCACCACCGGGTTCGGGGCGACCCTCGCGAGCGTGGCCCTGCTGGTGGGCCTCGGCGCGATGCTCGGGCGCCTCGTCGAGGTCTCGGGCGGCGCGAAGGTGCTCACCGACATGCTCATCGACAAGTTCGGTGAGCGGCGCGCCCCGCTCGCGCTGGGCGTGGCCTCGCTGATCTTCGGGTTCCCGATCTTCTTCGACGCCGGGCTCGTCGTCATGCTGCCCATCATCTTCGCGGTGGCGCGCCGTCTCGGCGGCGGCGTCCTCACGTACGCCCTGCCCGCCGCGGGCGCGTTCTCGGTGATGCACATCTACGTGCCCCCGCACCCCGGCCCGGTCGCGGCGAGCACGCTGCTCGGCGCCGACATCGGCCTCGTCGTGGCGCTCGGCCTCCTGGTCGCGATCCCCACCTGGTACCTCACCAGCTACTTGTACGGCCTGTGGATCGGCAGGCGCATCGAGCTGCCCGTCCCGGACGTCCTCTCCGGCGGCCCGCAGGTCGAGGAGCCTCAGAACCCGCCGAAGGCCCGCGCCGTCATCCTGCTGCTGCTCCTGCCGCTGGTGCTGATCTTCCTCGACACCGGTCTCAACACCGCCGGCTCGGTCGGCTGGCTCGACTCCGAGGCCGGGTGGTTCAACGTGGCCCGCGCGATCGGCGCGACTCCGATCGCGCTGCTGATCACCGTGTTCGTCGCGAGCTACGTGCTCGGCGCGCGGCGCGGGAAGTCCCGCGCCTGGGTCGAGGACCTGCTCAACAATGCGCTCGCCCCGGTCTGCGCGATCATCCTGATCACCGGCGCGGGCGGCATGTTCGGCGGCGTGCTGCGCGCCAGCGGCATCGGCGACGCGCTTTCGGGCGCGCTTTCCGACATCGGGCTGCCGGTCGTGGTGGCCGCGTTCCTCATCGCGACCGCGCTGCGCGTCGCGCAGGGTTCGGCGACGGTCGCGTTGACCACGGCGGCGGGCCTGGTGCAGCCGATCGTGGCCGGGGACGGCTTCAACTCGGTCGAGCTGGCGGCGATCGTGATCGCGATGTCGGCCGGTTCGGTCATGCTCAGCCACGTCAACGACTCCGGGTTCTGGCTCGTGGGCCGCTTCCTGCAGATGGACGTCAAGACCACGTTCAAGACCTGGACGGTCATGGAGACCACCATCGGTCTCGTGGGCTTCGCGGGCGCGGCGCTGATCTTCGCCCTGGCCGGCGCCGCCTAGCGCGGCTCGAGGGAACCGGCCTCCGCGGCGGTCGGCGGGACGCAAGGGGGTCCCGTCGACCGCTCTTCCAGACCCGGTGTTACCGTACGATGTACGGAGTAGTGTGGCGGGAGGAGACCGGCTGATGAGAACTGTGGCAGTCGCCAAGGGCGCCTATGGGATCGCGTTCGCCGCGGACGGGACTACCTGGTTCACCGCGGCCGAGGCCGCCCGGGTCGGGCGCGTCACCGAGGGCCGCGAGCCCGAATACCGGGAGCTCGAGGACGGGTCGCAGCCGACGGTCGTCGCCGTCGCGCCCGACGGGTCGGCCTGGTTCACCGAGTACAAGGCCGACCGGATCGGACGCCTCGGCGCCGACGGCGAACTCAGCGAGGTGCAGCTGGCCGAAGGCTCAGGGCCGTACGGCATCGCGGTCGACCGTTCGGGCGCGGTGTGGTTCACCGAGACCGCCACCGACCACATCGGCCGGATCGGACCGGACGGGGAACTGCGCCGGTTCGCGATTCCGCACCGAGGCGGATTTCCCTCGGCCATCGCGGCCGCGCCGGGAGGCGACCTCTGGTTCACACTGAACGCCGCGGCCTCGGTCGGCAGGGTCGACACCGAAGGCGCGGTGACCGTGATCCCGCTCGAGCTGCAAGGCGTCGCGCCGGTCGGCATCGCGGCGGGCGCGGACGCGGTGTGGTTCGCCGACATCATGGGCGACCGGGTCGGGCGGATCGACAAGGACGGCACGATCACGGCGGCGGCGCTGAGCGAGGGCGCGAAGCCGCACGCGGTGGTCGCGGACGCCGAAGGCGGCTGCTGGTTCACCGAATGGGGCGGCAACCGGATCGGGCACGTGACCGCCGACGGGAAGGTCACCGGCCACGATCTGCCAGTGGCGAACAGCGAACCGCACGGCATCGCGATCGCGCCGGACGGCACGGTCTGGGCGGCACTGGAGATCGGGCAGCTGGTGGGTCTGCAGGCTTAAGGCCGTCTGCCATCCCGAGCCCCCACCCACCCAGAGGGGCAGTGACTGTAGGGCCGAGCGTGGCAGCCGAGTCCGACAGAAAACCGGCGAAATCACCGCCCGAGGACGCAGATTCACCCGATCGAGCGGGATCGCATGGGCGGCCCGCTTCGCGGGCCGCCCTCTTCCTATTGCGCGCGTTGCTAACCGCGGGCCATGCGCCTGACCGCCAGCTCGGCGAGCAGCGCCGATCCGTCCGCCAGGACGCCGTCGTCGAACGCCGCCCGCGGGGAGTGGTTCGACGCCGCCTCGTTCGGGTCGTCCTGAACGGTCGCCCCGTAGAACATGTAGCTGCCCGGCACGTTCTCGAGCACCCGCGAGAAGTCCTCCGAACCCATCACCGGGTTCGGCATCTCCATGTACCGCTCCGCCCCGAACAGATCCTTCACCGTGGCCTCCACGAACGCCGCCTCATCCGCGTCGTTCACCGTCGCCGGGTACTCCCGGTCGAACCGCACCACCGCCGTCAGCCCGTGCGCCGCCGCGATGTCCTCGGCGAGCTTCACCGACTCCTTCTCGACCTGGTCGAGCGCCTCGGCCGAGAACGTCCGCACCGTCGCCTCGAACTCGGCCCTGTCCGGGATGATGTTGTGCCGCGTCCCGGCATGGAACGTCCCCACCGTGATCACGATCGGCTCGAACGTCGAGAACCGGCGCGTCACCAGCGTCTGCAGTGCGGTCACGATCTCCGCCGCCACCGGGATCGGGTCGAGCGTCGCGTGCGGGCGCGAACCGTGCCCGCCCTTGCCGACCACGGTCACGAACAGCCCCGACGAGGCGGCCATCATCGGCCCCGGCCGCGTCGTGAACACCCCGCGCGGCACCATGTCCGAGATGACGTGCAGCCCATAGGCGGCGTCGGCCTTGCGACCGGCCGCCTCCAGGACACCCTCGGCGATCATGTGGCCCGCGCCGTCATGGCCCTCCTCGCCCGGCTGGAACATGAACACCACGTCCCCGGCGAGCTCGGCCCGATGCGCCGCGAGCAGCCGCGCCGCGCCCACGAGACCCGCCGTGTGCAGGTCGTGGCCGCACGCGTGCATCGCGCCCACATGCTCCGACCTGAAGTCCACGTCCGTCTCCTCGGTGACCGGCAGCGCGTCCATGTCGCCGCGCAGCAGCACCACCGGCCCCGGTTTCCCGCCGCGCAGCACCGCGGTGACGGCCGTCGAGCTCTGCCCGAGGGTGATCTCCAGCGGCAGGCCCTCCAGCGCCGCGAGCACGGCAGCCTGCGTCTCAGGGAGGTCCAGGCCGATCTCGGGGATCCGGTGCAGCTTGCGCCGCAGAGCGATCAGCTCGGGTGCGATCGCTGCGGCCGCTTCGCGGAAGTCCATATGCACTCCTGACATCGGGGATGGTCGCTACTAGCCGGACGGCAAGGCCGCCTGGTGAACGCAATACTGCCACGTCCCACCCGGGCGCCGACAGGCCTTTTCGCAGGCCGAGAACGACAGCGGCGCCGCGGCTCCGAAGAGCCCCGGCGCCGCACTGCTCGCGTCCCTAGAAGACCGGGGTGCCCTCGCGGGTCAGCACCCAGTCGACCGACGCGAAGTCGGCCGGGTCGAGGCGGTTCTTCTCGGTCACCCACTCGATGATCCGGGTGCGGATCTCGATCGACTCGCTCCAGATCTCGGTCGCCGCGGCCACGTGCGGGAAGTTCCCGCCGCCGTTGGCCCGGTAGTTGTTGACCGCCAGCACGAACCGCTGGTCGTCGGCCAGGGCCGCGCCCTGGAACCGGAGGTTCGCGATGCGCGAGCCGACCGGCTGCGCGATGTCGATCTCGTAGGTCAGGCCCGAGACGTAGTCGTAGTTGTAGTCGGGGCGGCCGCCCGCGCCCGTGATGTTGTCGGTCTTCGCGGCCGGGTCGACGATGATCTCGGCGCCCGCCGGCGTCTGCACGAAATACTGCGCCGAGTACTCCAGGTACGCCCGGATCTCCGCGCCCGTCATCAGTTTCGCCACGAGCGTGTTGTCGTAGATGTACAGGCCCGAGAGGTCCTTGATCTTGACGTTCGCGGCCGGGAGCTCCGCCGTCCGCGAGAACGGCGAGGCCTGCGCGATCACCGGCAGGTCCGCGTACTCGGTGCCCGCCAGCGCGGCCGTGACCGTGTCCACCTGGACCTTCGCGATGAGGTCGATGATCGGTTCGTCCTTGTAACGGGCCTCGGCGGTGGTCAGGAGGACCACGGCCTCCTTGGCGACGACCTGGTTGACGTAGGTGACGACCTCGTTGTGCTCGTCGGCGAGGATCGCGCCGATCTCCTCGTCCTCGACGGCGGTGTTGGAGTTGAGGACGGAGGCGGAGACCGACTCCACCTTCCACTTCCCGCGTTCCAGGACCAGGTCGAAGTCGAAGAGGGTGAGGCGCTGGCCGTAGCAGAGCGGTTCGGAGAGCACGACTTCGCGGCCGTCGGGGCCGGTGACGCGGGATTCGGGGACTTCGATGTGGGCGTGGCCGACGAGGATCGCGTCGATGCCGGGGACCTGCTGGGCGACGAGTGCTGAGGCGTTCTCGATGCCGAGGCCGGTGGAGGTGTCGTAGGCGGAGGTGCCCGAGGTGCCGGAGTGGGCGGAGACGATGACGACGTCGACGCCCTGCGCCTTGAGTTTGGGCACCCAGTGGGCGGCGGTGGACTCGAGGCTGGGGAAGTCGAGGACGCCGTCGACGTAGGCCTTGTCCCAGATGGTCACGCCCGGGGTGCAGAGGCCGAGGACGGCGACCTTGACGTCTTTGCCGCAGGGGGTGCGCAGGCGCTGGATGTGGTAGGGCGGGAAGGCGGGTTCGCCGGTGGCGGTGTCGACGACGTTGGCGCCGAGCAGCGGGAACTCGCATTGGGAGTCGAATTTGGCGAGGGTGTCGAGGCCGTAGTTGAACTCGTGGTTGCCGAGGGCCGCGGCGTCGTAGTGCATGGCGTTCATGGCCTGGGCCATGGGGTGGACGGGGCCGGCTTCGGCGGCGATCGGGTCGACGCGCGCGTAGTAGTAGGCGAGGGGCGTGCCTTGGATGGTGTCGCCGGCGTCGATGAGGATGGTGTTCTTCGCGCCGCGTTCGTCGCGGATCTGCTTGACGAGGGTGGCGACGCGGGCGAGGCCGCGGGTGTTCCCGGCGGCGTCGCTGTAGGCGGCGTCCTTGAAGTAGTCCCAGTTGAAGATGTTGCCGTGGAGGTCGGTCGTGCCCATCACGGTGAAGGAGTAGCGCTTGGGCTGCTTGGCCTCGGCGGGTGAGGCGGCGGCGACGGCAGCGGCCGCCCCCGCGGCGGCCGATGCTCCGAGAAGGGTCCTGCGGTTGACGCTCATGTGGTACTCCAGTCTGCTGCGCCGAGGGATTCGAGCAATATGTGAGGAGTATTGCACCTGGCCAGGGAGGTCATCCCATGACCCCATATTGAACGCGGAATGTCGATCCCGAAACGTTTCGGCCCGATCGGCCCCGCTCCGCGTCGCGGGCAGGGCACCTGAACGCGGTGGCCGTTCTCGTCCGCCGCGCGCGTTGGGCGGGCGCAGTAGCATCCGGGGATGATCTGCGTGTTCGGCGCCGGGAGCATCGGCTGCTATGTGGGAGGCAGGCTCGCGGCCGCCGGAGCCGAGGTCGTGTTCGTGGGGCGGCAACGGATCATCGGCGAGGCGGCCTCGCACGGGCTCACCCTGACCGACCTGCACGGTAGCGAGAGCCGCGTGGACGCGCCGCGTTTCGCGACCTCGCCGACGGCCGCCGCCGGAGCGGAGCTCGTGCTCGTCACCGTCAAGTCCGCGGCCACGGCTGCGGCCGCAGAAGCCCTCGCACCGCAACTGGAACCGGGCGCCGTCGTCATCAGCTTCCAGAACGGGCTGCGCAACGCGGACGTCCTGCGCGAGCGCCTGCCTCAGGTGACCGTGCTGCCGGGAACGGTCGCCTTCAACGTGGTCCACTCCGGACCAGCCCGCTTCCACCAGGGCACCGCGGGCGGTCTCGGCGTCCAATCCCATCCGGCACTCGACTCCTTCGGGCCCGCGTTCGCCCGCGCCGGGCTCACGCTCGCCGACGAGGCCGACCTCCAGGGCGTTCAGGCCACGAAGCTCCTGCTCAACCTCAACAACGCCGTCAACGCGCTCTCCGGCCTCCCGTTGAAGACCGAGCTGTCGCAGCGCGCCTACCGCCGCTGCCTCGCGCTCGCCCAGCGGGAAGCGCTCGCCGCCTACCGGGCCGGCGACATCCATCCGGCGAAGACCGCCGGGCTCGACCCGCGCCTGCTCCCGGCCCTGCTCGGCTTGCCCGATGCGCTGTTCACCCGCGCGGCCGCGACGATGCTCGCCATGGACCCGCTCGCCCGTTCCTCCACTTGGGAAGACCTCGAGGCCGGAAGACCGACCGAAGTGGACTATCTGAACGGCGAGATCGTCGCCCTCGCGGCCGAGCACGGCGCCGCCGCGCCCGTCAATGAACGCCTCACCGCGCTCGTGCACGCCGCCGAGGCCGGCGGACGCCGCGACTGGAGCGGCCCCGAGCTGCTCGCCGAACTGCGCCGCGCCGCCTGAACCCGCGCCCCGCCTTGTTCAAAAGCGTGACACCGCTGGTTCACTCTCGTTGGCTAGCTTGACAACCGCACCACCAGACTCGGCGACGGCGAAGGAAGACGATGCGCACCCCCGAAGAGATCATGCAGGACCTGGAGCACCGCGTTGCCGTGATCCAGGAGCAGGCGAGCCGCGCCGAGCAGGCGCTGGCGGCATCGGAGACGACGCTCGCCGGTGACGAAGGCGCCGTCCATGTCACCGTGAACGCGGGAGGCGCGCTCACCGGGCTCCGCTTCTCCAACGAGGCCAAGCACATGTCCGGCACCGGACTCGCCGAACTCGTGCTCGACACGTACAAGCGGGCCGTCGAGGAGTCCGGTCGGAAGACCGCGGAGATCATGTCCGACCTGCTGGGAGGGGACCCGGAGGCGATGGGCCTGCTCCAGTCGTTCACCGCGCCGAAGGCGGAGGACTGATGGTCCAGGTCGACCCGCAGGCGCTGCGCGAGCATGCGGCGCGACTCGCGAACGGTCCCATGGCGAGGGTCAGGGCCGCGGCCGACGCGGCGAACACCGTGCGCCTCGGTGACGAGGTCGCGTACGGCATCGTCTTCGCCCAGGTCATCCCGCCCGTCCTCGACCTGTTCCTCGACGACGCCGGAGCGGCCCTCAACGCCGCCGACGACCTCGGCCTCGGCTTCGCGGAGGCCGTGAACGACACCGCGATCCAGCATTTGGCCGCCGACCAGGAGGTCGCGGCCCTCTTCGACGAACTCGGCAGGGAACTGGACGGGCACACCCCATGACCAACCCGCTCATCGAAGGTCCGACCGCGACTTCGGATCTCCAGGGCACCAAGGTCGTCGGCGGCCTTGCCAAGACCGCCACGGCCTACGGCGCGGCCTTCACTGCGGAGGACTTCAGCTTCATGGACGCCGGGGTCGCCACCGCCACCACCGCGATCGATGTGCTCTCCTTCGTCGCCAACCCCTTCAAACACCTGCTCCAGGCCGGGGTCGGCTGGCTCTTCGAGCACATCTGGTTCCTGCGCGAACCCCTCGACTGGGTCGCCGGCAACCCCCAGGCGATCGAGGGCCTGGCCCTCACCTGGAACAACATCTCGATGGAGATGAGCACCGCCGCCGACGAATGGGCCGCCGAGCTCACGAGCGTCGAGGACTGGGACGGATTGGACGCCGCCGCCTACCGGTCCGCCGCGGCCGGGTTCGAGCAGGTCCTGCGCTCCAGTGCGGCAGCGGCGGCGACCACCGCGAACGGCGTCAACATCGCCGGCGTCGCCGTCGGCATCCTCCGCACGATCTTCCTGGAGATCATCACCAACTTCATCGCCGAGGCGATCATGTGGGCGCTCAGCGCCCTCGCCACCGCGGGCTTCACTTTCGGCGCGACCCTCGCCGCCGCGATCGCCCGGATCGTCTCGAAGGCCGTGAGCGTCTTCGCGAACCTCGTCGGCAAGCTCGGTCAGCTCATGTCGAAGTTCGGCCGCTACATCGCCTCGTTCCGCAAGTTCGGCAGCCAGTCACAGGGTCTGAAGCATGCCATGGACACCGCCACCGACCAGCTGCTCAAGGGCGCTTCGAAGGCCTTGATGAATGGCGGTCGCATGACCATGAACGGTGCCCACAACATCCGCATGGAGTCCCTCAAACCGCTCTCCAAGAGCCTCGACCCGCTCAAGAACAACTGGGGCAACCCGATCAACACCCAGAAGGTCCTCAAATACTCCGCTACCGAGCTCAACCGCGGCCGCAACAACGACGACCAGATGGAGCAGGACCGGAAGGAGAACGGAGGCCCTTGATCTGGATCGTCCTCATCCTCGTCTGCCTCGCGGGCGCCCTCTACTTCAGCGTGCGCTCGGCACGGCGGGAGCTCCATGAGGGGATCGACGCCCTTGAACGGCATCCGCCCGACCTGTCGAAGCTGACCGGCGCGCAGCGCGCCGAATATGAACGGCTCCTGGCCGCGCACCGCCGCGCCGAGACGGCGGAGGAGGCCGAGCGTGCCGCCGTCGAAAAGCTCAGACGCGAGCAGGACGAGCAAGAGGGGCGTTGAGCGGACGGCCGCTACGCCTCCTTGGCCGGGAGCGTCAGCCGGAACCGGCAGCCCCGGCCGGAGTCGAGGAGCTCGACCTCGCCGCCGTGGGCCTGCGCGATCTGCCGCGCGATCGGCAGCCCCAGGCCCGTGCCCGAGGCCCGGCCGCCGCGCCAGAACCGTTCGAAGACCCGTTCCCGTTCGGCCGCAGGGATACCCGGCCCCTCGTCGGTGACGACCACGGCGATCCCGGCCGCCGAGCGCTCGATCTCGACCTCCACCGCCGTGCCCTCCGGGGCGTGCTTGACGGCGTTGTGGACCAGGTTCGCGACCGCGCGGTGGACGCTCGGGCCGTCGACCGGGGCCTCCGCCGAGGCCTCGCCGCGCAGTTCCAGGCGGACCGAACGCGACGCGGCGAAGGCCGCCACTTCCGCGAAGACCTCGCGCGCCAGCGCCGTCACGTCGGTCGGGCGCCGGTCGATGACGCGGGCCCGCCCGCGCGCGTCCACCAGCAACTCGCCCACGGCGTCCCGCAGCCGTTCGGCGGCGTTCCGGCTGCGCTCCAAGCCCTCCCGGTAGAGCTCGAGGTCGGGTTCGGGGTGGCGCAGCACCACATCGGCGCCGGTGATCAGGACGGCGAGGGGGGTCCGCAGTTCGTGGCTGGTCTCCTCGACCAGCCGCCGCTGCACCTGCGCCGAGCGTTCGAGGCGGTCGAGCATCGCGTCGAACGCGGCGGCGAGCCCCATCGCCTCCGTGGTGCCCTGCGCGCCGCCCACCCGCAGGCTGAGATCGGAGGCCTCGATCCGTGCGGCCGCTTCGCGAATCCGCTCGAACGGCCGCACCGCCCGGCCGGACCACCACCATGCGAGCGCCGCCGTGACCGGCAGGAGCGCGATCACGGTGCACCACGCCCATCCAGTCGGATCCACATCGGACGATGCGACCGTCCGGGTGGTGCCGTCGGGCGCGGTCTCGGTGAACTCGTTCCGGTCGAGCGAGGTCACCGCGAACACGAGCACCACCGGCAGGTAGATCGCGAGCGCCCCGGTGAGCGCGAGCCTGGCGCGCAGCGAGCGCAGCAGCCCGATCACGGCGCCTCCCGCAGGACGTACCCGACACCGGTCACCGTGCTTATCGGGCCGGGCTCGCCCAGCTTGCGCCGCAGGCGGCTCAGGATCACCCGCACTGAGGCGGTGAACGGGTCGGCGTTCGCGTCCCAGACGTGTTCGAGCAGTTCCTCGGCGCTCACCGTCCGGCCCGCGTAGTGCATGAGGTATCGCAGCATGGAGAACTCCCTCGGGGTCAGGTCCAGTTCGACACCGCCGCGCCAGGCCCGGTGCGCGGCGGTGTCGAGCCGCAGGTCCCCGACCGCGAGGACCGCGTCGTGCGCGTCGGTGCGCCGGGCGAGGGCGCGCAGTCTCGCGGCCAGCTCCTGGAAGCTGAACGGCTTGACGAGGTAGTCGGCCGCGCCCGCGTCGAGCCCCGCCACCCGGTCGTCCACGGCGTCGCGGGCGGTCAGCACGAGCACGCGGCGGGGGCGGCGCAGCGCGGGGTCGGTCCCGAGCCGCCGCAGCAGCTCCAGGCCGTCCCCGTCCGGCAGTCCGAGGTCGAGGCAGACCGCGTCGAAGTCGTTGCAGCACAAGAGCGCTTCGGCCTCGGCGCAGGTCGCCGCGAGGTCCACGGCGTAGGCCTCGCCCCGCAGGCCCATCGCGAGGACCGGGCCCAGGTCGCGGTCGTCCTCGACCAGCAGGATGCGCACGCCTTCCCCTCTCTACCGGCGGGCTTCGACGGTGCCCGCCGGTCCGGTCGCGGTCATCAGGTCGTCCTCGAAGGACACCCGGACGCCCGCTCCGGCACCGGCGAGGTCGGCTTGGCGGTACTCGCCGTCGCCCGTGGGGACCAGCGTAAACGCGGGCGGCTCGACCCCGAGCGAAACGGCGCCCACCCCGCCGTGCCCGTCCAGCGCGTACCAGGCGAGCACGTCGTCGTCCGCGGTGCCGATGCGCGCGTAGGTGCGCAGTTCACCGTCCTCGACGGCGGTCCCGGCGAGTTCGACCCGCTCGATCGGGCCGAGGTCGGCTTCGATCGCCTCGCGTTCCTCCCGGCCCGTGTCGGTCTCGCCGTTCAGAAGCGCGAGCACATCGTCCTCATGGGCGGCGACGTCCTCGGCGCTGAACTCGCCGGAGGAGAACAGGGCGGCCACCGCGTCGGCGCCGTCCGCCGCGATCTCGAGGCCGTCCGCCTGGGCGGTGACGTGGAATCTCGATCCGGAATCGAGCGTGTAGACCCCTTCGCGCGCTTGGAGTTCGGCGGGGTCGACCTCGGCCCGGCCCTCGGGGGCGGGGATCGGCTCGCCCGCGATGAGCGCGGGGCCGATCGCGTCGACCAGCTCACCGGCGACGACGCCGTCCGTGTTCGAGGTGACGGCGATGGAGGTGCCGCTCTCGGGCAGCCAGGCCGCGACCGCGTTGTGCCCGGTGTCGCCGCCGCCTCCCGAAGCGGTGATGATCGGGACGCCGAACATGTCGGGCCCGACGGACACCCATCCGGGGATCTCCATGGTGCCGTCGCCGTTGTCGAAACCGGTCTCCAGCAGCAGGTCCATCGCGTCCTCGGAGACGACCGCGCCGGTGAAGAGCCCCCTGGTCCAGGCGCCGAGCTCGGCGGCGGTCATCGCCAGGTCGCCGTTCCCGGCGAGCGCCCAGTGCGGCCCGGCGAAATCGCCGTTCTCCGAGGACGATCTCCCGTCGACGGTGCCGACCGCGCGCGGCCCCGGCGCGGCGGGCTCGCCGTCCCAGAACCCGCCGATGCGCTCACCGCCGACCTGGAGGATCTCCTCGGCCAGGTATGAGCGGTAGTCGCCCGTAGCCTCGTCCACGATGAGCGCCAGCAGCGCGTACCCGGCGTTCGAGTACAGGAACTCGGTGCCGGGCTCGAACGCGGAACGCAGGCCGCCCACGGCCGCGACGGCGTCCTCGCGGTCGAGCGGCCGGTGGTCCTCGCCGTGGGCGCCATCGAGGCCGCTCGTGTGCAGCAGCAGCTGCTCGACAGTGGCTCCGGCTGCGGGGCCTTCGAGGCCGGGCAGGAGATCGCCGGCGCGGTCGTCGAGCGCGAATTCGCCCGCGTCCACGAGGTCGACGACCGCGGCGGCGGTGAACGCCTTGCTGATCGAGCCGATCGCGAACACCGTCTCGTCGGCGTTCGGCGTCGACTCGTCCGCCAGGCCGAACGCGGCCCGGCAGTCGAGGCCCGCGCCGTCGCCGATCGCCAGCGCGCCGCTGAACCCGGCATCGGCCCAGCGGCTCAGCGCGCTCGTGAACGCGGTGTCGCAGCCCGCGCGCTCGGTCTCGGTCTCTGGTTCGGCGCTGCAGGCGGCCGCCAGCAGGGCGGCCGCGAGGAGGGCGGAGATGCGTCTCATGCGCCGAACCGTAGGCGCGGCGCTGTGAACCGGGTGTAAACGAGCGGTCAGGAACGGGGGAGGTCCAGGAGGACGACCTCGCAGCGGTAGTGCTGGGAGGCCGTCATGGGGCCGCGGAACCACAGGAGCGGGGTGCGGGACGGGTCGCCGGGGGCGACGATCGGCCGCAGATTGTCCACTTCGGAGTTCTCGGTGACGGGCGTCCAGGCCCAGAACCTGCCCGCGGCCGCGGCGCGGCCGTGGAAGATCTCGCGGCAGGGGAGCGTCGAGCCGTCGCGCGGGTCGATCGGGGTGGAGATGTAGACCGAGCCGGGGTCGTACGGGTCGATCGCGGCGAGGCCCGTGTAGTCCTCCTCGTGCGGCATCAGGCCCGGCCCGGCCTTCGCGAGCTCGTTGACGGTCCATTCGCCGCCGGGCGCCATGCGGGCGTAGAAGAACCGCAGGTCCGGGGCGGCCTTCCGGCGTCCGAGTTCGAGCTCCTCCTCGCCGGCGCGGGCGGTGAGGATCGCGGCGACGCCGCCGTTCGCGGTGGTGCGGATGTCGGTGGTCCAGCAGTGCGAGATCCGCGTGCCGCCCCAGCGCGAACCGGCGGCGAGCACCGTGGTCAGGCCCTCCTGCGAAGGCGCCTCCCCGCTGAGTGCCTCGGGGTCGAGGACGGTGCCGTCGCTGCGGTGGAGCGCGCCGTGCTCGAGGTAGCCGTGGTAGATCGAGTTGTCGAAGTCCCGCGGATGGTGGTCGGTGGTGACCAGGTGGAGGCGGTCACCGGCGGCGGCGTACCGGGTGTAGCCGTTGACGTAGCCGACCTTGGGGCGGGTGAAGAGCTTGCCCGCGTAGGCCCAGGTCTCGCCCTCGTCGTCGGAGACGATCGCGCACTGGTCGTCGTTCACCGCGCGGGCGAAGCAGTACAGCCGCCCGTCCATGGCGCGCAGGTTCGAGTAGGTGACGCCGCGGCCCTCGGTGTGGGGGCTCCAGTCGAAGCCGCGCTCCGGGCCCCAGACGGTGGGGTCGTTCGGTTCGCTGATGCGCCAACGGGTCAGGTCGTCGGTCTTGTGCTTGGTGTAGACGGCGAGCCATCGGCCGTCGGTTCGCCGCCACAGGGCGGGCACGTCGTGGTCGTCGGTCTCGAACCGCTCATGGAGCACCGCGATCCGGGAGGTGCCGGTGCGCAGGTCGACGACCGCGAGTTCGACGTTGCCCGATCGGGCTTCGCCGCCGGGGCCCTCGGCGGCCGCGATCGATCCGACGACGAGCTGCTGCGTCTCGGGGTCGACGAGGGCGCGCTCGTCCTGGAACCAGCACCATGCGCCGTTGTCATTGACGACGATCGGCTTGGCGAACCGGGGCATGACGGCCTCCTTCGGCTGGTCCGCACGGCGCGGACTCATCGAAGACCGACAGTATCGGAAAGCGGTATCCAGGCGTTGCGCGGCCCGACCGCATCCAACGGCTTGCCACCAAAGATGCAGGCCCCCAACCGAAACTCGACCACCAGACCGACGCGCCCGGCAGCGCCGCTCCATACGCTCGGCACATGGACCTCGCACTCGCGGCCTCCCTGGCGGCCCTCGCGCTCATCGACTCGACCAGCTTCGGCACCCTTCTCATCCCGATCTGGCTGCTCCTCGCCCCCGGCCGCGTGCGCGCCGGGCGGATGCTCGCCTACCTCGCCACCATCGTCGCGTTCTACTTCGCCGTCGGCCTGCTCATCGCCGTCGGCGCCACCACCTTCATCGATGACATCGGCGCCCTCCTCGACACCCGGCCCGCACTGTGGACCCAGCTCGTCCTCGGCGTCGGCCTGCTCGTCCTCAGCTTCCGCTTCGACTCCAAGCAGCGGCACGGCGAGAGCGGGCGCGTGGCGCGCTGGCGCGAACGGGCCCTCGGCATCGATGCGGCCGAAGGCGAAGGCGCGACCCGCACCCGGGCCTCGGTGCTGCCGCTCATGGGCCTCGCGCTCGCGGCGGCCACGATCGAGGTCGCCACGATGCTGCCGTACCTGGCCGCGATCGGGCTGGTCACCTCCGCCGGGATCGGGGCCGCGGGGATCACGCTCACGATGGCCGGGTACTGCCTGGTGATGGTGCTGCCGGCGCTGGTGCTGCTCGCGGCCCGGCTGGTCGCGCGCAACGCCGTGGAGCCGCTGCTCAAGCGGATCAACGACTGGATGGTCAAGAACGCCGCCTCCACGACCGGCTGGGTGCTCGGCATCGTCGGCTTCCTCGTCGCCCGGGACGCGGCCTGGCGGCTCGACCTGTTCGAGCTGCTGCTCAACCGCTAGCAGGACGCCCCGGCGATCGCTCGCCGGGGCGCCGCCGCTTCAGCAGCCGATCCGCTCGGGACCGAAGGCCACGTCGTCGTACCAGAGGGTGTCCGCGTCGTTCCCGTAGCTCTCCCAGCCGAGCCGCAGATCGACGAGATCGGGGTTCCAGTCCGGCTTCGCGAGCCACTGCGCGTCCACGTCATGGGTCGGCGCGCCGTCCACGACCAGGCCCTCGACCGCTTCGCCGTCGACCCAGGTGGCGAGCCCGCCGCCGCTGATCCGGAACTCGACGCACGTCCAGGCCGCCACCGGCAGCGGCCGGCTCAACGCCACCCCGGCCGGGCTCTGGGCCGGCAGCGTCGCGTCGTCGGACTCCCGGTTCCATTGCAGCGCACCGTTCTGCCCGCCCAGGCGCAGATCGGCGCCGGCGTCGGCCCGGTCCTGCATGGCGATCATCGTGGTGTGGTTCTGCGGCTGCGCGGTGCCGTGCCGCATGTAGACGCGGAACCATTGGGCGTCGGCCGGGAGGTCGCGGCCGATGAACACGTGGTTGCAGTAGGTCGCGCCGCCCTCGATGCGGATCGAGGTGCCGCCGCTGTTGGCGACCGCCTTGTCCACGGCCGCGGTACCCGTGCCGGTGCAGTCGGCCGCGCCCACGGTCCAGTCGCCGCCGGGGACGGTGCCGGTCTGGTCCTCGAAGTCGTCGCACACGGCCCCGGCCGGGCAGTCGACCGGTCCGGGCGGATCGGTCGTCGGGTCCTCGCTCGGCGTCTCACTCGGGGTCTCGGACGGCAGGCTGACGCCGCCGCATTCGATCCCGTCGAGCGAGAACGAAGGCGGCTGCACCGCGCCGCCGGAGACGATCATCCCGAACAGCTCGCGGGTCTGGCCCGAGGCGACCGCGCCGTTCCATCCGACGTCGGAGCCGGTGAACCGCGTTCCCGACTGCTCCCAGTCGACGTTCCAGGCGCTCTGGACCGAGGCGCCGCCCGCCAGGTCGAACGCGAGGGTCCAACCGTTCACCGGCTCGCTCCCGGCCGTGAGCGCCACGGCGGCCTGGTGGCCGCCGTTCCACGAGCTCACAACGGTGTAATCGATCCGCTCGCAGGCGTCGGCGTGCGCCGGGCTCGCCGCGACCACCGCGATCGTCCCCGCGGCGAGCGCCCCGCAGGCGGCGGTGACGGCCAAGAGCCGCCGAGTTCGCATGACAGGCATGCACTGTCCTCCTCTGGTCGGGTCCGCACCACCCCAACCCGACGGCGGACTTGCCCCGTATATCGACTTTCATGAATATATACCCGTTTCGGGCGTCTGAGAAGGTCCGCGGAGTGATCAGGAATCGAGAAGCGCAGGGGGCGCCGGCGGAAATATCGTTGTGGACATGAGCAAGACCAGCACTTTCGCACACAGCGTTTATCTCAAGGAGCAGACCGTGAACGCCATCGAGACCGTGACCCTCGAAGTCGACGACACCGCCGCCGCCGAAGCCTTCTACGCCGCCGCCTTCGACCTCGGCACCGACTCCTGGCTGCGCGTGCGCACCGCCAAGGACCCGAGCAGCGGCTTCCGCGGCTACGCGATCTCCCTCGTGGTCGCCCAGCCCGGCACCGTCGACAGCTTCACCGAGACCGCCCTCGCCGCCGGGGCCACGGCGATCAAGGGCCCCGAGAAGAGCCTCTGGGGCTACGGCGCGATCCTGCGCGACCCGTGGGGCGCGATCTGGAAGATCGCCACCTCGCAGAAGAAGCAGTCCGGTCCCGTGACCCGCGAGGTCGACTCCGTCAACGTCGGCATCGGCGTCGCCGACGTGGCCGCCACCAAGCAGTTCTACATCGATCACGGGCTCAAGGTCGCCAAGAGCTTCGGCCGCAAGTACATCGAGTTCGAGGCCCCCGAGGGCGCCGTCTCGCTCTCGCTCTACAGCCGCAAGTTCGCCGCCAAGGCCGCGTCCGTCGACCCCGAGGGCTCCGGCTCGCACCGGATCGTCCTCGGCGGCGCCGAGACGTTCACCGACCCCGACGGCTTCGAGTGGGAAGCCGCTTAGGGGCGCAAGCGGAACGGCGCGGGCGTCCGGCCCGTGCCGCGGCGGCGGGGACGGGTGCGGCAACCCCGCTCGGACGAAACGGCGGCCTCGGGCTGCTAGCGTGGCCGGAAATCACGCGAACGGAGAACCCGATGACGGCACGACGAGCACTCGCCGCCCTCGCCCTCGGCGCGCTCCTGGCGCTCGGCGCCTGCAGTGAGGACGGCGGGATCGAGATCCCCACCGACTCGCCCAGCCTCCCCGACTGGGAGTCCTCCCTCGACGAACTCGCCTCCGAGCTCCCCACCGATCTCGCCACCGACCTGTGGGAGGTCGTCCCGGACGCTTCGCCCGAGGAGATCCTGCAGAACGTCCAGGAGATCTGCGGCCAGGTCGCGGCCAACGCCGACGAAGAGCGGCTCGCCCGCGACGCCGCCGAGCTCTTCGGTGTCGAAGAGGCGGAGGGCCCGACCATCGTCGAGACCGTGAAGCCCTACTGCGACGTGGTCGGCTAAGACGCCCGCTCCGGGAGGCGCGGTGCCCAGCCGCACGGTGCCTCCCTCTTGGACGGCCCCGGATATATGTGCCTGAAAGTGCACTGAAGTCTGATTTCTGGGTCTCTGGTGAGGAAGCACCCACCCTTGTCGCCGAAACGAGCGGTCCGGGCTTTGCGGGAACCCCATGGCGGGCGGCTACCGTTGAAGGATGACCTACAGCTATCTCTCGAGCGACGCTGCCACTGCCGTCATCGAGTCCAAGTATCCCAAGGCGCAGCGTCTCGCCGCGCTCTCGGACATGCTCGACGCCGAACTGCTGTGGGACCACGATGCCCGTACGTTCGTGTACGCCGTCGAGTGCTGGATCGAGGGCACCGGTTACGGCACCCGCCTCCACACCTGCGCGGTCTGGAACGTCACGGCCGACAAGGACCTGGCCTTCGGGTTCTCTCGCGCGTCCAAGAGCGCCGACCCCGAGCTCGTCTCGGCCGCCGCCAACGAGATCCTCGACATGGTCGCCGCCGGCGTCGCCGCCGCCGACGACGCCGCGGCCTCGGTCGCGATCGCCGCGGTCCTCCACAGCGGCCTGGCCGAATCGCCGTCCCGCAAGCCCATGTTCGCCGCGCTCCGCGCGCAGCAGGCCGCCCGCACGCCCGCGGTCTGACCACCATCGCAGCGGGCCGCCCTCGATCGAGGACGGCCCGCTTTTCGCTGCCCGGGAGTGAGCCTCGCCATGATGGCGGTGCGTCGAGCCTGGTCGCGGCCGTTCGCCCGAATCGGGCCCGACCCCGGGTTGCATGAAAATGCAGCATCATGCATACTCATAACCATGTCTAAAGTTCTCTCCTCGCTCCCCGTCGGCGAACGCGTCGGCATCGCCTTCTCCGGTGGCCTGGACACCTCGGTGGCGGTCGCCTGGATGCGCGAGAAGGGCGCGGTGCCCTGCACGTACACCGCCGACATCGGCCAGTACGACGAGCCGCAGATCCACACCGTCCCCGGCCGGGCCGAGGCCTACGGCGCCGAGGTCGCGCGCCTCGTCGACTGCAGGGCCGCGCTCGTCGAGGAGGGCCTGGCCGCCCTCGCCTGCGGCGCCTTCCACATCAAGTCCGGCGGGCGCACCTACTTCAACACCACCCCGCTCGGTCGGGCCGTGACCGGCACGCTGCTGGTGCGGGCCATGCTCGAGGACGACGTGCAGATCTGGGGCGACGGCTCCACCTACAAGGGCAACGACATCGAGCGGTTCTACCGCTACGGCCTGCTCGCCAACCCCTCGCTGCGGATCTACAAGCCGTGGCTCGACGCGGGCTTCGTGAGCGAGCTCGGCGGCCGGACCGAGATGTCCGAATGGCTCGCCGACCGGCGGCTCCCGTACCGGGACAGCACCGAGAAGGCCTACTCGACCGACGCGAACATCTGGGGTGCGACCCACGAGGCCAAGACCCTCGAGCACCTCGACACCGGCATGGAGATCGTCGAGCCCATCATGGGCGTCAAGCACTGGGACCCGGCCGTCGAGATCGAGACCGAGGACGTCCGGGTCGGTTTCGAGCAGGGCCGGCCGGTCACCATCAACGGCAAGGAGTTCGGCTCCGCCGTCGACCTCGTGCTGGAGGCCAACGCGATCGGCGGGCGGCACGGCCTGGGCATGTCCGACCAGATCGAGAACCGGATCATCGAGGCCAAGAGCCGGGGCATCTACGAGGCCCCCGGCATGGCGCTCCTGCACGCCGCCTACGAGCGGCTCGTGAACGCCATCCACAACGAGGACACCCTCGCGATCTACCACGCCGAAGGGCGGCGGCTCGGACGGCTGCTGTACGAGGGCCGCTGGCTCGACCCGCAGGCGCTCATGATCCGGGAATCGCTGCAGCGGTGGGTCGGCACCGCCGTCACCGGCGAGGTCACCCTGCGGCTGCGGCGCGGCGAGGACTACTCGATCATCGACACCTCCGGTCCCGCGTTCAGCTACCACCCGGACAAGCTCTCGATGGAGCGGACCGAGGACTCGGCGTTCGGCCCGAACGACCGGATCGGCCAGCTCACCATGCGGAACCTCGACATCGCCGACTCGCGGGCGAAGCTCGAGCAGTACGCCGGGATCGGCATGGTCGGCAGCGGCCACCCGACGATGATCGGCGCGGCCCAGGCCGCCTCCACGGGCCTGATCGGCGCGATGGACAAGGGCGGGGCGATCGCGATCGCCTCGCGCGGCCATGAGGCCTCCGACAATGAGCCGCTCGACGAGCTTCTCGACCACGCCGCGATCGAGTTCGGCACCGACTGATGCGATCACGAAGGCGCCCCGGAGTCCTGTGACTCCGGGGCGCCTTCGCGTCTTCAAGCCCGCCCTGCCAGTACCGCCGCGCCCGGCCCGTCGAGCTCGTCGAAGGACGCGCGCCGCCCGTTCACGGCCAGGAGCAGCGCGAGGGCCGTGCCGCGCGCCTCGGGGCCCTCGCCGATCGCCACGTCCGCGTCGACGGCGCGCAGCCTGATCGGGGCCACCAGCTCCTTCGCGCCGCCCATCGACGCCGAGAGGCCCGTGTGCGTGCGGAGCGCACCGACGACCGTCTCCTGCGGATAGTCGCGCGCGATGCCCAGCGGGCGGCGGATGTCCTCGCCGTGGACGACCTCCTCGACGAGCCGGGTGCCGAGCGGTCCCGGCGGCGTCGCCGTCAGCGGGGCCGCCCTGCGGAGCCGGTGCAGCGTCTCGAGCGGCGTGCCGCCCTTCTCCTTCGCCGCGCCGCTCGCGGTCTGGCGGTCGAAGTCGAAGCGCGCCTTGGCCATCCGGGTGAAGAAGCCGATGCGGGTGGTCCGGTAGGTGTCGACCAGGTGGGCGACGACGTCGTGCACGGTCCAGCCCTCGCACAGCGATGCCCGCTCCCACTGCTGCGGGTCGAGGGCCGCGAGGTCCTCGATGAGCGCCGCGCGCTCGGCATGGACCAGGGACCAGACGCCCCGCTTCATCGCGCCTCCCCGGGCTCGGTCGGTCATGCGTCCAGGACCTCGCGGAGGGCCGCCGCGAACTCGTCGGGCTTGCCGGTCTGGCCGTACTCGCCGCCGAGGAAGCCGCCGTGGTCGCCGGGGAACGCGACGGGCGCGGTGCCCAGCTCCTCGGCCACGGCCTGCGCGGCGCGGGCCGGGAGGATCTCGCCCGAGTCGGCGCCCACACCGATGACGATGCGGGTGGAGGCCGCGCGCAGTGCGTCGAAGTCGTGCTCGAAGGCGTTGCAGGTGACCATGTTCTGGCCCAGGAGCGGGTCCTCGCGGTCGCCGTCGTCCTCGGTCGGCAGTCCGAAGGCGGCCGGATCGGGGTCGGGCTGCTCGAGGTGCGCCGCCGTGAACGGGCCCTGGTGGGAGACCAGGGCGATGAACTTCGCCATGGCCGGGCCGAAACCGGCGGCCAGGTAGGTGTCGCGGACGTCCTCGCAGAACTTGAGGATCGTCTCACGGTCGGGCAGCGCGCTCGACGCCGGCGGCTCGTGGGCGACGAGGGTGCGGACCTGCTCGGGGTGCTTCGCCACCAGGGCGAGGGCGTTCACCGCGCCGCCGCTGCTGGCGAACAGGTCGACTGGTCCGCCGCCGATCGCGTCGATGAGCCGGTGCAGGTCGTCGGCGTGCTCGGCGACCAGGGTCTCGGCGGCGCCGTCGGTGCGGCGGCTGCGCTCGGAGCCGCGAGGGTCGTAGGTGACCACCCTGCGGTCGGTGAAGTGGCTTGCGAGCGTGCCGAAGCCGGGGGCCGCCATCGGTGAACCGATGAGCAGCAGGGTCGGCTCGGCGCCGTCGCGCACGTCGTAGTGCAGGACGGCGCCCGGGGCGTCGATGGTGTGGCTGTGCGGTTCGGTCATGGCGTCTCCTCGTATGCGGCGGGTGTCACCGGTACTGACGACAAGCGTCCGCCGAATTCATCGCCGGGTTTGACCGTCGCTCGTTTTTATGCTTAAAATCTGTCGCACGCCGGAACGGACTCAGAGAGGAGACGGCGAATGAGCGGCAAGAGGCGCGGTGCCCGCAAAGCGAGCATGTCCGACGTCGCCGACCTCGCCGGGGTCTCCGCGATGACCGTCTCGAACGTCATCAACCGCCCCGAGGTCGTCTCCGCCGTCACCCGCGAGAAGGTGCACGCCGCGATGCGCGAGCTGCGCTACCGCAACAATCTCGTCGCCCGGAGCCTGCGCCTCGCGCAGCCGCGCCAGATCGCCTACGTGCTGCCCGCCCAGGACGTCGGCGGCAACCAGTACATGGACGCCTTCGTCCACGACCTCGCCGCGAGCTGCCAGGCCGCCGACCGCAACCTCACCCTCGTCGCCGAACGGGGCGAAGCGCTCATGTCCGCCTGCGAGGACCTCTACTTCGGCCAGTCCGCGGCAGGGTTCGTCATCTCCAACCTCGAGCCCGAGGACCCCCGGCCCGTCGGCCTGCGACGGCGGGGCATCCCGTTCGCCGCGTACGGCCGCACCGCCGAGGCGTTCGCGAGCCCGTGGAGCTGGGTCGAGGCCGACGCCGCGCTGGGCATCGCGATGGCCGTCGACCACATCGCCGACCGCGGGCACCGCGAACTGGCGTTCGTGGGCGCCGACCAGGGAATCGTCACCATGGCCCAGCGCGAGATCGGCTACCGGCAGGCCTGCGAGCGTCGCGGCCTCACCTCCTCGCTCGCGCCGGGCCGGGTCATCGAATGCGGCCGCGACCTGGAGACCGGCGTCCGCGTCGCCGCCGCGCTCCTCGATGCGCCCGAGCCGCCCACCGCGATCGTCTGCGTCTCCGACCCCCTCGCGGCCGGCGCCGTCATCACGCTTCAGGGCCGCGGGCTCGCCCCGGGCCGGGACGTGGCCGTCACCGGCTACGACGACACCACGCTCACCTCGTTCGGCACCGTCGGCATCTCCTCGGTCCGCCAGCCCTCGGCCGCCCTCGCCGCGGAGCTGGTGCGCCTGGTCATCGAGCGGTCCGACGAGCCCGAGCACCTGCTGCTGCCGCCCACGCTGGTCGAACGGTCCAGCACCGCCCCGATGATCTGATGAATCCCGATGGCGCCCAACGATTTTTAAGCTCACAATATGCGAAACCACCAAAGGAGACACACCACATGTCCAATGAACCGATCCGAGTCGTCGTCTGGGGCGAGAACCGCCATGAGCAGGTCGAAGCCTCTGTGGCCGAGCGCTACCCCGACGGCATGCACGGCGCCATCGCGAAGGGCGTCGGCGAATGGCTGGGCGACAAGGCTCACATCACCACCCACACCCTCGACGAGCCCGAGCACGGCCTGACCTCCGACGTACTGGACGCCACGGACGTCCTCATCTGGTGGGGCCACGCCGCGCACGGCGAGGTCGCCGACGAGGTCGTCGAGCGCGTGCACCGCCACGTGCTCGCCGGCATGGGCCTCGTCGTCCTCCACTCCGGGCACTGGTCCAAGATCTTCATGAAGCTCATGGGCACCACCTGCACGCTGCGCTGGCGCAGCGAGCACGACCGCGAACTGGTGTGGACGGTCAACCCGCAGCACCCGATCGCGCGGGGCATCCCGAACCCGATCGTCATCCCCGAGCAGGAGATGTACGGCGAGTACTTCGACGTGCCGACCCCGGACGAGCTCATCTTCATCTCCGGCTTCACCGGCGGCGAGGTCTTCCGCAGCGGCATGACCTACCGCCGCGGCTTCGGCCGGATCTTCTACTTCAGCCCCGGCGACCAGGACTTCCCGGTCTACCACCACCCGGACGTGAACCACGTGATCGCCAACGGCGTCGAATGGGCCCGCCCGGACCGCGAGCGCGAGACGCCGACGCTGCTGCGCTACGACACCGACGACTTCTTCAACGGCCAGGGCTACCGAGGGGCATTCGAGCGATGAGCTTTCGAACGATCGGATCCGAGGGTCCGCTGCGGCTCGTCGTGGTCGGCGCGGGCGGCATGGGCGGGGCTTGGGCCCGGAACATCGCCGACAGCCCGGACGCCGAACTCGCGGGCATCGCCGACCTCTACCCGGAGGCCGCCGCGTCGCTCGCCGCCGCGACCGGCATCGAGGGCCTCCTCACGGGCGCCGACGCGATCGAGCTGGCGCGGCGCACGGGCGCCCACGGCATCGTGAACGCGACCATTCCCGAAGCGCACCACCCGGTCACGATCGCCGCGCTCAACGCGGGGTTCCCCGTGCTGGGGGAGAAGCCGGTCGCCGCCACCGTGGCCGAAGGCCTGTCGCTCGCGGCCGCCGCCCAGCACACCGGGCAGCTGTTCATGGTCAGCCAGAACCGCCGCTACCACCCGGCGCTCCACCAGGCCAAGCAGCGGCTCGCCGGGCTCGGCGCGGTCGGGATCGTCTCGGTCGACTTCTTCCAGTCGCCGCACTTCGGCGGCTTCCGCGACGAGATGGCCAGCCCGCTCCTGCTCGACATGGCCATCCACCAGTTCGACATGGCCCGCTACCTTCTCGACGAAGACCCGGTCTCGGTCTCCTGCGAGGAGTACAACCCGGTCTGGAGCTGGTACGCCGGCGACGCGGCCGCGAACGCGGTCTTCGCCATGGAGGGCGGCGCCAGGTTCACCTTCAACGGCTCCTGGTGCAGCCCCGGCCATGAGACCTCCTGGAACGGCTCCTGGCGGATCTCGGCCGAGCGCGGCTCGGTCCTGTGGGACGGCGAGCACGACCCGGTCGCCGCCCCCGACGAACCGTTCGAGCCCGGCGAGGACCTCGGCCGTGACATCGCGGGTTCCCTGCGGCAGTTCGTCGCCGCGCTCCGGCACGGCCTGGAACCGATGGGGCGTGTGCACGCGAACATCATGAGCCTCGCTATGGTCGAGGCCGCGACGCAGAGTGCGGCACAGGGACGGCGGGTCGCGATCGACGACGTGCTCGACCGCTCCTACGACACTGCGCTCGCGACCGAGCGCGACCCGGAGGTGCTCGCCGTACTGAAATCGTGGCCTTCCGTCCGGGAGGCCCTGAGCTCTAAGAGGAGCGACAGTGAGTGAATCCCTCAACGTCGGCATGATCGGCTACGCCTTCATGGGCGCGGCCCACTCGCACGCGTGGCGCACCGCGCCGCGCTTCTTCGACCTGCCGCTCGCCCCGCAGATGACCGCGCTCGCCGGCCGCGACCCCGAGCGGGTCGCGGCCGCCGCGACGAAGCTCGGCTGGGACTCCAGTGAGACCGACTGGCGCCGGCTCATCGAGCGGGACGACATCGACCTCATCGACATCTGCGTCCCCGGGAACCTGCACGCCGAGATCGCGATCGCCGCGCTCGAGGCGGGCAAGCACGTGCTGTGCGAGAAGCCCCTGGCGAACTCGGTCGAGGAGGCCGAGCAGATGACGGCGGCCGCCGAGGCCGCCAAAGCCAAGGGCGTGTACGCGATGTGCGGCTTCTCCTACCGCCGCACGCCCGCGCTCGCGCTCGCGAAGCGCCTGGTCGAATCGGGCGCGCTGGGGCCGATCCGGCACGTGCGCGCGCAGTACCTCCAGGACTGGCTCACCGACGAGAACGCGCCGCTGACGTGGCGCCTCGACAAGTCGAAGTCCGGTTCCGGCTCGCTGGGCGACATCGGCGCGCACATCATCGACGCCGCGCAATGGGTCTCGGGCGCGAACATCACGGGCGTCTCGGCGATCATGGAGACCTTCGTCAAGGAGCGCCCCGTCGGCGGCGACTTCGTGGGCCTGGGCGGCGTCGGCGGCACCGACGGCCCCAAGGGCCCGGTCACCGTGGACGACGCCGCGATGTTCACCGCACGCTTCGACGACGGAGCCGTGGGCGTCTTCGAGGCCACCCGGTTCGCGCTCGGCCGCAAGAACGCGATGCGCGTGGAGCTCAACGGCGCCAAGGCCTCGCTCGCGTTCGACTTCGAGGACATGAACTCGCTGTGGTTCTACGACTCGGCCGACGGACCGAACTCGGGCTTCCGCAAGATCCAGGCCACCGAGCCCGAGCACCCGTACACGGGCAACTGGTGGCCGGTCGGGCACGGACTCGGCTACGAGCACGCCTTCACCCACCAGGTGGTGGACCTCGTGGGGGCCATCGCGAACGGCGAGCAGCCCACGCCGTCGTTCGCCGACGCGCTGCGCGTGCAGCGGGTCCTGGCCGCGGTCGAGGCGAGCGCTGAAGACGAGAGCCGCTGGACCGCCGTCTAAGGCACGCAACGGGGCCCGGCTGTTCGCCACGGCCGGGCCCCCGTCACGTCCAGACCGCCGTGTCCGGGTCGACGCCGTTGGCCCGGGCGTTCGCGTCGATCGCCTCCCGCAGCCACGAGGCCAGTCCCGGCTCGATGCCGTCGAAGTTCGCGGCGAACCGCGGGTCCTCGGTGAACATGCGCCCCATGCAGACCTGCATCGCGTGCGTGCACTCGAAATAGGTCGACATCAGCGCACGATGCCGCTCAGCCAGCTGGTTCGCCGCCACCGAACCGTGCGCGACGCCGCCATGCGCGGCCGCCGCGAGGTCGGCGTTGAGCGCTTCGGTCGCGGCGGCGACCGCCTTCCACTCCTCGGGGGTCTTCTCGGCGACACGCTCGGCGTACTGCGTCCACTGCGGACCGGCGCCCCAGCGTTCGGCGGCCTCCTCGACCCAGCCGGGCTGCCAGTCCTCGCCGAAGATCGCGAGCTGCTCCTCGGCGCTCAACGGCAGTCCGCGTTCGAGGGCCTCCAGCAGCCGGTCGATCCCACCGGCCATGTGCCGCAACCGATCCATTCGCTCCGCGACCTGGGTTCGCTGCCTCCGCAGGTGCGCCCGCGCGTCCGCGGCCGGGTCGTCGAGGAGGTCGGCGATCGCGGCGAGCGGGAAGCCGAGCTCGCGGTAGACCAGGACTCGGTGAAGCCGCGCGACATCGGCGTCCGCATAGAGCCGGTAGCCCGTGCCCGAACGTCCGCTCGGACGGGCGAGGCCGATGTCGTCCCAGTGGTGCAGCGTCTTGACGCTGACGCCCAGGAGCGCGGCGGCCCGCCCCACCGTCAGGTCGCGCGCCGCAGACGGCGGCGGATGGTCGCTCATCGGGCCATTGTCGCCCAGAGCGAGTCGGCCCGGGCGGCGACCGGCACGGCCGACCACCCCGATGCCGCGACCGGTGATCACCCCCGCGGGATCTCGTACCCTTGCGTGCGCAGCAGGTCCGCTCGCTCACTGTTCGGGTCCAGCGGCTGGGCGGCGGTCATGACGACCCGTATGCCCTCGGGCGTGCTCACGGTCAGCTCGATCGAGCCCCAGAACTGCTCCACAGGGCCGGAGACGCTGCCCGGGAGCAGCCGCTCGCAGGCCTCGGCGATCTCGTCGATCTGGCTGAGCACGCATGAGAAGCTGACCTGCGCGCCCGGCTGGGCGGCGGGCTCGCCCGGCACGAGGAGCACGTCCTGGAACGCCCAGCGGCGCACATGGGTCATCTGGCCAGGGACCGTGAACAGGTCGATGAACCCCAGGCCGCGGAGCCAGAAGTCCTTCGAGGCTTCGAGGTCGGCGGTCGCGGCGATCACGAACATCGGCATGCCGTAGATCTCGCGGCAGACCTCCGGGGCCTTCGCGTCGTACGCCGGTGTCGGAACGGGAGTGATGTATTCGCTCATGCCCCGATCCTCGAGCCTCCCGCCGCGTCAGGGTCAAGCCCGGACATCGTGAGCCCGGCCACGGCAGCACTTGCGAAAAACCTCGGAGCAAGTGCCGATGGGATGTCGAGAACCGCGGACCGGCTCCGTCCTAGGGTTGTCAGCGGCGAAAGAGCCGCCCGAACCGAAGGAGAGCCGTCATGGCCAAGTACCTGTTGCTCAAGCACTACCGCGGCGGACCGAAGCAGCACGCCAACGCCGAAGCGCCGATGGAGGACTGGGCTCCCGCCGAGATCACCGCGCACATCCAGTTCATGGGCGACATGATCGAAGACCTGAAGGAACGCGGCGAATTCGTGGACGCGCAGGCACTCGCCCCGCAAGGCGACTTCGTGCGCTACGACGGCGACGGGAGACCGCCGGTCACCGACGGCCCGTTCGCCGAGACCAAGGACCTCATCGCCGGGTGGATGGTCATCGACGTCGACTCCCGGGAGCGCGCCTACGAGGCCGCCGCCCACCTCTCCTCGGCCCCCGGAAAGGACAGCCTGCCGCTCCACGAGTGGATCGAAGTGCGGCCGTTCCTCAACGAAGCGCCGACGGTCGAATAGACACGAACGCTGGATACCTGTCAGATGATCGACGATCACCTGCTGCGGGACCTCACCCCGCAAGTGCTGGGCGTCCTCGTCCGCCGCGGAGCCGACTTCGCGGCGGCCGAGGACGCCGTCCAGGACGCGCTCGCCGAAGCGGTGCGGCACTGGAACGGCGAGGCGCCCGACGAACCCAAGGCCTGGCTGGTGACCGTGGCTTGGCGCAAATTCCTGGACGCGCGCCGCTCGGCGTCCGCCAGGGTCATGCGCGAGGTCGCGGCGCACCGCGAACCGCCTCCCGGCCACGCCGAACAGTCGGACGACACGCTCCTGCTGCTCAGCCGCTGCTGCCACCCGGCCCTCTCGCCCGCGTCGGCCATCGCGCTGACGCTCCGCGCGGTCGGCGGCCTCACCACGGCCGAGATCGCCCGCGCGTTCCTCGTCCCCGAATCGACCATGGCGCAACGCATCTCGCGTGCGAAGCGGACACTGGCGGGGGAGCGGTTCGAACGGCTCGGCGACGTGCGCGCCGTGCTCCGCGTCCTGTACCTCATGTTCGACCAGGGCTTCGCGGGCGACCGGACGGGCGGTGACCTGTCCACCGAAGCGATCCGCCTCACCAGGCAGCTCGTCGCTTCGGTGCCGCAGGACCCGGAAGCGGCGGGCCTGCTCGCGCTCATGCTCCTGCACCACGCCCGCCGCCCGGCCCGCCGCGACGCCTCGGGCCAGATCGTGCCGCTCGCCGAACAGGACCGCTCCCTTTGGGACGAGGCGAAGATCGCCGAAGGCGTCGACCTGCTCCAGCTGGCGTTGGCGATGGACCGGGTCGGCGAGTACCAGGCGCAGGCCGCGATCGCGGCGCTCCACGACGACGCGGCCTCGGCCGATGAGACCGACTGGCCGCAGATCCTCGAGTGGTACGACGAACTCGAGCGCATCACCCCCGGCAGCCCGGTCGTGGCGCTCAACCGGGCCGTCGCCGTCGGGCACGTGGACGGCCCGCTCGCGGGGCTCCGCCTGGTCGAAGCGCTCGACCCCGGCCTGCCGCGCCGCGACGCCGTGGCCGCGTACCTGCACGAGCAGGCCGGGAACCGCGCCGAGGCGGCCCGACTCTACAAGGCGGCGGCGCAGGCCACGGTGATCGAAGCCGAGCACACCCATCTCCTGAAACAGGCCGCCCGCCTCAGCCGCGACTGACCTGACCCGGACGGTTCCGCTTGGGCGCCTTAGGGTCCGATCCGCTCATCCGCACCACATCGAGCTGGGCGCCCGGCCGCGCGCTCAACCGAGCTCGACCCCGGTGTGGGCCTCGAGCCGCTCGATCAGCTCATGCTGGAAGTCCGGGTCCGAGGCCGCGGGATGGGAGCGGCTGATGCGGCGGTGATGCCAGTAGCCGCCGGTGCGCGGCACGATCGCTTCGTCGGGGGCCGTGGCCAGCCACTCCTGCGTCCGGTGACCCTCCTCGAGGTCGCCGGGCGCGCCCGGGCCGCCCATGCGGGTCGGGACCCAGCCGGGATCGACCACGTGGGACACGGTGTCGGCCCAGCGGCGCGCGACCGCGAACGCCAGCGTCGTCACGTACAGCTTCGAGTCCTCGTACGCGCCGGGACGGACCCTTGTCTCCGCGAAGTCGATCGCGTCCAGATCCGTCGAGCCGTCGAGATGGTAGCCGCTGCTCAGGTAGATCAGCCTGCGCGGCTTGGACATCGCGGCGGTGAGCAGGTAGGGCGCGACCGTGTTCACCTGCAGCGCCCCGGGGTCGCGGTAGACCCCGGCGTTGTGGATCACCGCGTCGAAGCGCCCGAACGCGTCGGCCTGAGCGGCGACCGCGAGCACATCGTCCATTCGAGACAGGTCGCCGTGGACGAACCCGTGCGGCACGAGATCCGGGACCCGATCGGGGCTGCGCGTGTGGACGACGACCTCGTGCCCCTCCGCCGCGAGCGTCCGCGCGGCGGCCAGGCCGAGCCCGGTCGAGGCCCCGGTGATCAGGATGAGCGCCATGGTCGTCCTTTCGTCGAATGCCCGCGGGGCCGAAGATACCCGCGCCCGGCCCGCGAAAAACGGTTGCTCGGTCCGGCACGGCGGTGTGAGATCAGACCATGGACCTCGAACTCCGCACTCCGGGCATCGACGAACTCGGCTCGGTGCTCACGGCGCTTCGGGAATGGCAGTCTGACGACGCCCCACTGCAGCTGCACCCCGGTGACCTCGGCTGGTACCGGCAGCTCGGAGCCGCGAAGGCCGCCGCAGCGGTGCGAACCTGGAGCCGCGACGGACGGATCGTCGCGGTCGGCATGCTCGACGGCCCGGACGTGCTGCGAGTGACCGCCGCACCGCGGCACCTGCACGACCCGGCGCTGGCGCGGCGCATGGCGGCCGACATCGCCGACCCCGATCGCGGCGTACTCCCCGCAGGCAGAGCGAACGTCGAGATCCCGAACGGCGCGGCACTCGACGAGTGCCTGGCCGAGATCGGATGGGCCACCGATGAAGCCTGGACGCTGCTCCGCCGAGACCTGTCCACGCCGGTGGAGGGCCCGGGCCTGCGCACCGCGGTGGTCGGACCGGAACAGGTCGGATTGCGTGCCGCGTTGCAGCGGTCGGCGTTCGAAGGCTCCACGTTCTCCGAGGAGCGATGGCATGCGATGGCGTCCGGCCCGGCCTACGCCGACGCGCGCTGCCTCATCGGCTTCGACGACGACGAAGCCGTCGCCGTCATCACGGTCTGGTCCGCCGGACCCGGTAGGCCCGGTCTCATCGAACCGATGGGCGTCCACGGCGACCACCGCGGCCGCGGCCATGGCAGGGCGATCTGCGTTGCCGGTGCCGCCGCGCTCCAGGAGTTGGGCTCGTCGAGCGCGATCGTCGCCACCCCGAGCTCCCTTGTGGGCGCGGTCGCCACGTATCGGTCCGCCGGTTTCGCGGTGCTCACCGAACTCCTCGACCGGCACCGCGAGGCCTGACCGGAGGACCTCGAAGCCATCCGACCGCTCGGCGCCCGACCGCATTCGGCGACCGGACGGCGCTGCGCCCGATCCACATGTGAGAGCATGTCGTCTGTTGCGGCGCGGTCGATTTCGGAGGACGCATGTTCAAGACTTCCCTGGGCGAAGGCGCGGAGCTGCGCCCGCTGCTGCCGGACTCGGCCGAGGAGTTCCTGGCCCACATCGACCGCGGGCGCGAGTTCATCGGGCGCCACGTGGCCCTCGCGGACGCGGTCGCCGATATCGACGCGGCCCGGCGGATCCTCGAGACCTTTGAGAAGAAGGCCGCCGCGGACACCGGGCGCATGTGGGGCATCTGGGTCGACGGCACCCTGGTCGGCGGGGTCCTGTTCCGCACCATGGACTTCCGCATGGAGACCGCCGAGGCCGGCTGCTGGCTCGAACCCGCCGCAGTCGGCAAGGGCCTCGTCACCCGCGCGGTCACCGTGATCATCGACTGGGCGATCGAGGTCCGCGGCATCCACCGGGTCGACTGGTGGGCCTCGACCCGCAACGCCCCGAGCATCGCGGTCGCCAAACGCCTCGGCATGACCAGGGAGGGCGTCGCCCGCGAGGCCTACCTCCACCGCGGCGAACGCTACGACATGGAGATCTGGTCGGTCCTGGCCCCGGAATGGCGCGCCGCCCGAGACGCCTGACCCGGTGAGCCGGACGGCCGACCGATTCCGCGACTGGCTGGCGACCGCCGCGCCGACCGACCTGCTCTCGCGAAGCCAGGACCTCGGCTAGGGCCAATGCCGTTACTCCAGTCGCAGCAGCCGGGTGCCGTGCGCCGGAACCCGCACGCGGACCAGGCCGTCCTCGACCGGGACGTCGGCGCCCGCCCACAGATCGCGGACGCGGGTCCGGTGCTCGCATCCGAGATCGGCCAAGTGGACGTCGAGGTCGGCCGGTTCGTCGCCGAGCCAGAACACCGCGCATGCCTCGGCGTCGCCCAGATCGGCCTTCCAGACGACGAGCGAGTGGTCGCGCACGATCTCGCGGCTGCCCCGGCTTCCCAGCAGCGCGAGGACCTCAGGGTTGCGCAGCAGCTCGAGCGTGTCCGCCGGGGTGTCGGGCAGGTGCCCGCCGAACATCAGCGGCGAGCGCATCATGCACCACAGCGTGAGCATCGCGCGCTGCTCTTCGACCGTCAACCGCGACATCCGGTCCTCGCCGACGTGCGCGTGGATGCCGATGCGCCCGAGCGGCAGCATGTCGGCGTCGCCCCAGGCGCCCGGCATCTGATGCGGCGCCCAGCGCGCCGCCCGTTGGAACATCTCCCGAAGCGCGCTCCAGTCGTCCCAGAGGTCGTCGGAGATCCGCCACATCTCCGAGTGCTCACGAAGCGCGTCGAGATGCGCGAAGGACAGGGCCTTCCCCGGCGAGAGGCTCAGCACGATCGGCCGCCCGCACCGGTCGATCGCGCGCGAGTACGCGGCGATCTCGACGCTCTGCGTCGGCGGGTGCAGGACGTCGTCGAGCTTCACGAAGTCGACGCCCCATTCGGCGAACTGCGCGACCTGGGAGTCGTAGTACGCCTGGGCGCCGGGAGCCGAATGGTCGATCCCGAAGTTGTCCGGATTCCAGGTGCACACGTTGTCGCGGTCCGCGATCCGCGACGCGGTCGTGTCGCCCCCGAGCACCGGGAGGTCCAGTTCGACCGCCTTCTTCGGGATGCCCCGCATCATGTGCACGCCGAATCGCAGGCCCAGCGCGTGCACGCGGTCGGCCAGCGCCTTGAACGACCCGTCCGACGCGGAAGGGAACCGGTTCGGTGCCGGGAGCTGCCGCCCCCACGCGTCGAGCACGGGGTCGGAGACCGCGTTGTACCGGTGCTCGCCGGGGTTCGGCTCGTACCACTGGATGTCGACGACCACCGTGTCCCACCCGAACGGCTTGAGCTCGGCGGCCATGAACTCGGCGTTGGCCACGACCTGGTCCTCGGTCACCGAACTGCCGAAGCAGTCCCAGCTGTTCCATCCCATGGGCGGGCGCTTCGCGGCGTGTTTCCTCGCAGATGTCGACGTCATGGTGATCAACGTAGCCGTGATCGGGTGAACGCGAATCCGGCCCGCTTGGCCGTTCCTCCGGGATCCTTTGTTCGGCTAGCATCGCCCCTCGTGAAGTACGAAGCGGTGGTGGAGCTCGCGGAACCGGGGATCTGGGTGGCCCAGGGGACGGCCCCGGCGATGGCCCGGGCCCACAGTCATGACGACATCGAGTTGAACGTCGTCACCAGCGGGGCCATCGAATATCTGATGGGCGAGCGACGCGTCCGCGTCGAGCAGGGCCAGGCGGCCGTCTTCTGGGCGAGCCTGCCGCACCGGCTGCTCGCGCCCGCGGGGACGCCGGCCGAGGTCTGCTGGGCGCACGTTCCGCTGTCCACGGTGCTGACCTGGGGCCTGCCCGCGGCCGATCTGCGGTCGCTCCTGGAGGGCCGGCCGGCCCTCGCGACCGTGCCGACCGATGTGGACGCGGCGGGCCTTTGGCGGCGCTGGGAATCGGACTTCGCCGGCCTTGACGCGGATGTCGCCCTCTTGGAGATCCACGCCTTCATGCGCCGGACGCTGCGCGCCGCCCGGGTGAAGCCTTCGGGCACCGGACCGGTCTCGCGCCCGCTCGAGATGGCGGCGTTCGTCATGGAGCGGTTCCGGGATCCGATCACCGCGGCGGACGTCGCGGCCGTGGCCCATCTGAACACCGAGTACGCGATGACCTTGTTCCGCAGGGCATGGAACATGACCATCGGCGAATTCCTGCTGCGCCGACGTGTGGCCGAGGCCCAGCGTCTCCTCGCCACCACCGATCTCGACTGCTCAGCGGTCGGCTACGCGGCCGGTTTCGGCTCGGGCAGCACCTTCTACGCCCAGTTCGCCAAGCTCGTCGGCTCGAGTCCGGGCCAGTACCGCTCCGCACTCCGGACCGCCACCGAAGATCCCCGTATGGCATCTCGCCTCCAGGGTTTATCGCGAGTGCTTTCGCATTACCTTGTCGCCGAGTCCGGCGATGACCTCGGCTACTCGGTCTGGTGCGAGGCTCGTGGCCGCGTGGCCTTGGCGGCGCAGTCGCACGCGTTCGGTGTTCGGCATGACGCGTTCCAGTGCGTCCAACCGTTCACCCAGGTGAGCGGGGCTGCGTTCACCGCCGAGCAGCACGACGGGCACGTCGATTCGCGCGTACGCCTCCAGCTCGATTCCCACTTCGTCGATGGCCGCGCAGTCGTCGAGCTGGTGCTGCGCAAGGCGACGCATGCGAGGGAACAGCGGGACGGCGGCCGCGGACATCCAGGCGGCCGATGCCGGGGCCTGCACGATGTCGCGCAGGAAGATCGCCAGTGCCCTTCCCGGTCTCCCGGCATCCATGGCGGCCTGCGCCCGGGCCAATGCCGTTCCGCCGAGCGGCGGTCCGATCACGCAGGGCGGTTCGTACAGCACCGCGCCGGCGAACGCCCCGGGCATCGACGCCAGCGCCTCCAACGCCAGCACCGCACCGGAGGAGTGCCCGACGATCAGGATCGGTTGGTCGATGAGCTTCACCAGGGCGCGGACGTGCTCGACCTCCGCTGCCATCGTGCATCTGCCGCCGGTCGTGAGGTCTGACCGGTACTGCCTGCGGTGCAGCCGGAGTGTCCTGAACCGGGCATTGAGGCGGGCGGTGACGAGTCTCCATGACATGCCGTCGTCCATGCCGCCGTGGAGGAACAGCATCACCGGGCCCTGTCCTTCGTCGTGGGCGCGCACGCTGGTGCCGTCGCTCGCCGTCGTGGTGAGCATCGTGGGACCGTTCTTCGGAGTGGTCATGGTCGGTCGATCGTCCTAACAGGAGATTCGGAGGCAGGGGTCTGCCGCCTGCGGTTCAGGCCTTCTGGGAGGCGAGTCGTTTGAGGAGCCACCACCCGATCGCGCCGGCGTACACCGCGCCCGCGATCAGGTAGGGCCATGGGTTGCCGCCGTCCCAGACTTCCCAGAAGGCCTTGGCGGGCCAATAGGTCGGGATGAGGCCGAAGCCGAGCATGGCCGGGTGGTCGAAGAAGAACGGCACCATCGGGAGGCCGAACAGCAGCATGCCGACCGCGCGGACGATCGCCAGTCCCTCGACCTTGTTGCGGGCCAAGGCGGCCAGGCCGAAGCCGACCATGGCGGCGTTGAGCCCGCACAGGACGGTGACGGGGACGGAGGCGGCGACGAGCCGGGCCGGGATCTGCCCGGTCAGCGCCATCGCGGCCACGAGCGAGACCGCGGTGGCGGCCACCGTGGTCGCCGCGCGGTAGAGCGGGTAAGTCATCGGCGGTGCGGGCGTCACCCGCAGTGCCGCGAGCGTCCGCTGGTCCTTGTCGTCCATCAGCAGCATCCCGCAGACGGCGCCGAGGACGGCGATCGGTCCGACCACGATGAAGGCGCTGAGGATGAGTCCGTGGTAGGGGACCAGGTCGAAGCCGTGGTCCCGGTCGAGGTAGCGGGTGAACGCGGGGAGCAGCCACATCGTGGCCGCGTAGATGAACGGGCCGAAGACGATCCCGGCGAGCAGGCTGTCACGGCGGATGTTGCGCAGGTCGTTGCGGCCGAAGGCCGCGATGGCACCGGGCACGTCACTCGCCTCCTTCACTGGCGGCGATGTGCCGGTCGAACATCTTGCGGGAGATGAGGCCGAGCACGGCGAGCGCCGCGACCGGGTACGCCAGCGCGTAGGCCCACTGCCACGCGGCCAGGTCGACTTGGCCGAACGAGTGGCCCATGAGCAGGAGCACCCCTTGTGTCGGCACCAGGTACGTGACCGGGTGTTCCCACAGGCCCGAGTAGTTGACGAGCGGGACGTTGAGAACGGCGAGCACCAGTGTGGACGGGATGATCCACTCACTGATCGAGGTGAACGGCGTCGACGAGATGAAGCTGCAGGTCAGGAACAGCAGTGCGCACAGCACCACGCCGGCCGTGAAGGTGAGCGGTTCGAAGTCGGCGCCGACGCCGGAGAACGCGATGACGACCGACAGGAGCAGGCTCAGCGCGGTGAGCGCGGTGAGCTTCGCGGTGTAGTAGTCGCGGAATCGCAAGGGGGAGACCAGGAGCGCGAAGAGTGTGCGCTCGCCGCGTTCGAAGAACACGGCTCCGGCGATGAAGAAGAAGCCGACCAGGGCCAGGTCGCCGAAGATGATGTAGGTCATCGAGGCGGCCTTGAGCTGTGGGGGAACGAGGTAGACGACGACTTCCCAGATCAGGGCCGAGAACGCCGCCGCGTACAGGAACCCGTACCGCCATTGGAGGCGCAGCTCGAGCCGCAGGGCCTGGGCGAGGACGGCGGTCATGTCAGCTTCCTTCCGGTGACGTCGATGAAGACGTCCTCCAGGTCCGCCTCCTGGCTGTGCACGGATTCGATCGCGGCCTCGCGCAGGAGCGAGAGGAACGCCCCGTCCTCGCCGAGGCCGTCGAGCGGGAAGTCCTTCGCGGCCAGGTCGTCCGAGCCGTCGGGACGGTAGGTGACGGTGACCAGGCGCCGGCTGCGGGAGAGCTTGTGCTCGGTGGGAGAGGCCAGGGCGGTGATGCGCCCGTCGACGACGAAGGCGACCCGGTCGCACAGCTGGTCGGCGGTGGTCATGTCGTGGGTGGTGAGGAAGACGGTGCGGCCCTCGGCCCGCAGTTCGCCCACGATGTCCTTGACGACGCGGGCGTTCGCCGGGTCCATGCCGGAGGTCGGTTCGTCGAGGAACAGCAGCCGCGGACGGTGCAGGAGGGCGCGGATGAAGACCAGGCGCATCTGCATGCCCTTGGAGTACTTGGCGACACGGGTGTGGGCGGCGTCGGCGAGGCCCACCCGGTCGAGCAGTGCCATGGGGTCCTCGGTGGGCCCCGGGTAGAGGGAGGCGAAGAACTGGAGGTTCTCCAGGCCGGTGAGCTTGAGGTAGTGGTTGGGCAGCTCGAAGGAGACGCCGATCCGCTCGTAGTACTCGGACTTCCAGTCGGCGGGGTCCTTGCCCCAGACCGAGACCGAGCCGCCGTGGCCCGTGAGGAGTCCGGTGAGGATCTTCTGGGTGGTGGACTTGCCGGCGCCGGAGGGGCCGAGGAAGCCGAAGACCTCCCCGGCGTCGACGGTGAAGTCGATGCCGCGCACCGCCGGCTCGGGGGACTCGGGGTAGGTGAAGGTGAGGCCTTCGATGTCGATGACGTGGCTCATCGGGTCACTGCTTTCGCTGTTCGTGCCAGAGGGATTCGATGCGTTCGTACTGCTCGGCGAGGAAGGTGTACATCTCCTTCGCCTCTTCGAGGCGCTGGCGGGACTCGGGCGGCGAGTCGGCCAGGAGGTCGAGGCCGCGTTCGGTCTGCTTGATCCACTCGCGCGCCTGCTTGGCCTTCTCGGCGGCCTCGTCGAGCCAGAATCCGGGGCGCAGCCGCCAGTGGGTGCGCCGCGATCCGGGGACGGCCTGGCGCACGACGGCCTTGTTGGCCGCCAGCATCTTCATCGCCATGCTCACCGAGCCGCGGCTGATGTCCAGTTGCTCGGCGAGCTCTTCCGCCGACTGGTGCGGCGGTTCGCAGACCAGGAGCCAGCCGAGGATGCGCCCGGGGATGCGCGGGAGGCCGTAGTGCTCGAAGTAGAGGCCGATCTCGTCGGCGTATTCGTGGCGGCCGGTGCGTTCGCCGCTCATGGCGTCTCCTCTCGACGGCTGGTTCCGACGGTACCTGGAGACATCAGAAATTTCAATAATGTTTGAAATCTGAATGTTCAAGCGTGCGGCGGCACCGGTCGACTCGACGTGGTGCGCCGGTTCATGTCGCACTGCGCGTTCACGACGGATCAGCCGACTGCGGGCCTGGCGCGGACATGGGCGCGTTCGCCCTGCCTGCCGACGAGGCTGAGGAACTCCACGGGGCCGGCGGGGGTCGCGCCGAACCAGTGCGGGGTGCGGGTGTCGAATTCGGCGGCCTCGCCGGGCTTCAACCTGAGGTCGTGTTCGGCGAGCACGAGGCGCAGGGTCCCGTTGAGAACGTAGACCCAGTCATAGCCCTCGTGGGTTCGCAGCTGCGGCTCCTGCCGGTCGTCGCCGGTCGGCAGGACGAACTTGTAAGCCTGAATGCCGCCGGGGCGGCGGGTGAGCGGGAGGATCACCGACCCGTCGCTGCAGGCGACCGGCCGCAGATTGACTCGGGGGTCGCCGGTCGGCGGTGCGTCCACGAGTTCGTCGAGCGTCACGCCGTGCACTCGTGCGAGCGGCAGCAACTGCTCCAATGTGGGTCGTCGCAGGCCTGACTCGAGCCTGGAGAGCGTGCTGGTCGAGATGCCCGTCTGGGCGGCGAGGTCCGCAAGCGTGATCTCACGGCGGAGTCGCAGGCGCTTGAGGCGCGGGCCGACGGCGTCCAGGGTCTGATCGAGATCGTGCTCCATGATCCCATTTTGCCATTCGGCAACAGCATTTGCGAATCTGACGGTCGATCCGCCACCATCGTCCGACGAGCGCGACACGTCTACGTGAGAGGTGGGAGACCGTGGCACACGACTTCGACAAGGACTACTGGGAACGACACTGGGAACAGCACCGCCGCACGGCACCGGCGGAGGACATCGGCAGCGCTCCGCATCCCTACCTCGGCCGCGAAACGGCCGGCCTCACGCCCGGCACCGCCCTCGACGCCGGATGCGGAAGCGGGGCAGAAGCGATCTGGCTGGCCACCCGCGGGTGGCACGTGACCGCCGCCGACATCGCCGCCCGAGCACTCGCCCGAGACGCCGAGGACGCGGCGAACGCGTCCCTGTCCGGCAGCGTGCGATGGGTCGAGGCGGACCTGACCATCTGGGAGCCGGGGCGCCGGTTCGACCTGGTCGCCACCAGCTACGCGCACCCCGCGATGCCGCAGGCGGCGTTCTACCGTCGCATCGCGGCGTGGGTCGCACCCGGCGGGACACTGCTCATCGTCGGACACCTGCACGAGCCCGACTCCACCGGAAACGCCGGCCCTCCCGCCGAAGCCGGGACCACCCTCGCGGACATCACCAGCGAGCTCGACCCGACCACCTGGCGCATCGAGACCGCAGCGGAGCACTCCCGTGAATTCGCCCGCGGCGGACGGGCCGTCGCCCTCCACGACGTCGTCGTGCGCGCCACCCGCCTCGTCTGACCGCCACCGCCGGCAGCGCCCCGGACTTCGACCGACGGCGCCGATCCCACACGCCCCGAAAGGAAGAGCATTGATCACGCCTGTGCAGATCCCCGCCCATGACCCGACCGTCATCGACCCGCGTCGGCGCCGCACCATCCTGATCGGAGTGTGCATCGCCCTCATGGCGGTCATCGCGTCGGTCTCCGGATTGAACGTCGCTCAGCCGCAGGTCGCCGTCGCCTTCGACGCATCGCAAGGCGAGGTGCTGTGGATGATCAACATCTACACCGTCACCCTCGCCGCGCTGCTCCTGCCGCTCGGCGCGGTCGGCGACCGATGGGGCCGCAAACCGGTCCTGCTCGCGGGCCTGGCGGTATTCGGCATCGCGAGCGCGGCGGCGGGCCTGGCCCCGACTACCGAGGTCATGTTCGCGGCGCGATTCCTCAGCGGCGTCGGCGCGGCGATGATCATGCCCGTCACGCTCTCGGTCATCACCGCAACCTTCCCCGACGACGACCGCTCCAAGGCGATCGGCGTGTGGACCGCCGTCGCCGGTGGCGGCGGCATCCTCGGCATGTACTTGTCGGCCGTGCTGGTCGACGTGGCGAGTTGGCGGTGGCTCTTCGTCCTGCCGATCGCGCTCGTCGTCGTGGCCGCGGTGATCGCACTCCGGGCCATTCCGAACTCGCGCGAGCGGACAGCCCACCGGTTCGATCTGATCGGTTCGCTGGCATCCCTGCTCGCCCTCGTCGGGCTGGTCCTCGTCCTGCACGATGGACCCGAACGGGGATGGACCGCACCTGCGACACTGCTGAGCCTCCTGGCCGGTGCCGCAGGCGTGGTCGGTTTCGCAGCTTGGGAACTGCGCCAGCGGGCACCGCTGCTCGACGTCAGGCTCTTCCGCAAGCGGGGGCTCGCGAGCGGCTCGGTGTCGCTCCTGGCCGTGTTCGGGGTGCAGGCGGGCATCTTCGTGGTCCTGTTCCCCTACTTCCAGGCCGTGCTCGGATGGTCGGGCCTGCGCTCCACCCTCGCCCTCATGCCGATGGCCGGGCTGATGATGATCGCCTCCGGCATCGCCCCACGCCTGGCCGCGAGGATCGGCGCCCGCTCCACGATGGCGACCGGGACCTTCATCGGCGGCGCCGGGCTCGCCCTCATGGCCACCTTCGTCTCGGTCGACGGAGGCTACCGCTCCGTCCTGCCCGGCATGGTCGCCATGGGCCTCGGCATGGGCCTGTCGATGACGCCCTCCACTGAGGCCATCACCGCGTCTCTGCCGCGTGAACGACAAGGCGTCGCCTCGGCGCTCAACGATGTCACCAGGGAGCTCGGTACCGCGCTCGGTGTCGCGCTGCTCGGAGCGGTCCTCACCGCCGGGTACGGGAACGCGCTCGACACGCGCTTGGACGACGTCCCCGCCGCCGCGGCCGACACGGCGCGCGAGGGCATCGCAGGTGCCCTCGCCATCGCGGACGAAGGCCACCCCTACTCGGAGGCGCTGGCCAGGGCCGCCCAGGAGTCATTCGTCCACGGTTGGCGGCAAGCGATGTGGGCGGGCGTCATCGTGATGGGGGCACTGCTGGTCTACGTGCTCTTCCGGGGCCCGCAACGCAAGGCTGCGCCTTCACCGGAATAGGGGGACAGCGGTGCAACCACGCAGGCCCGCAGAGCGATCCCCTGGCGGCTCTTCTCGTTCCCGGTGCCCTTCGGCGACGTGTGCGAAGGGGTAGCACTCGTCAACCGGCCGTTGCGGCCGCCGCAGGCTTCAGAGGGAGGCTTGCGGCGGCCGGGCGGGAGCTTGGTGCGCGTTCAGATCCCGGTCATCTCGTTGGCCGGGTTCGGCAGGTCCACTGCGGTGGTGACCTCGCCGGTCCCTCTGGGCCGCGGGCCAGCGACCGGAAGCTGTAGCTGAACCCCAGATCGAGCAGTTTCAGTTCGCCGGTCTCGGTGTTGATGAGCGACGTTCGCGCACGGGTGTCGCTGGCGTGCGATCCGGTTCGGGGATGGGCGGGTAGGGTGCGGAGATGAGCCGCAAGCACGGAGGACGTCCCGACGGTGCGACGGTGACTGCGTCGTTCGACGCGGGAGCCTCGGCGTACGACGCCCTCACCGACCGCAATCCCGGTTACCACGAGCACCTCCGTGTCTCTGCGAGCCGCCTCGGGCTCCCCGCCGACGGTTCCGGACTGCGCCTGCTGGACGTCGGCTGCGGCACGGGCGCCTCGACAGCGGCGCTGCTGTCCGCCGCACCCGGGGCGACCGTCGTCGGCGTCGACGCCTCCGCCGGGATGCTCGAGCAGGCGCGGGCGAAGCGGTGGCCCGGGAACGTGGCGTTCGTGCACCTCCCCGTGGAGGAGTTGGGAGCAGCGGACCTCGGCGGCCCCTTCGACGCCGTGTTCGCCGCCTACCTGGTCCGGAATCTGACCGACCCTGACGGGCCCCTGCGCACGCTGCGTTCGCTGCTGCGCCCTGGCGGCACGATCGCCGTTCACGAGTACGTCGCGGGCCTCACCCTGTCGGCGCGGCTGCGGTGGACGCTCGTGTGCTGGGGGATCGTCATCCCCCTGGCCGCGGCGAAGGGCGGCAACGTGCCGCTGTACCGACACCTCTGGCGCAGTGTGGCCACGTTCGACAACGCGCCAGCGTTCGCCGACCGGTTGGTGCGGGCCGGTTTCACCGACGCCCGCACCGAGACGATGAGCGGATGGCAGCGCGGCATCGAGCACACGTTCACCGCGCGGCGGCCGGACGCCGAGTAGGCCGCCCCCTTCAAGGGCGCTCGGGCTCCAGGTGCCCCGAGCGCAGCGCGTAGCGCCGCTCCGCATAGGCGAGATCATCGCGCCACAGACGCGCCGCCGCACGGCGCATGATCACCCGCAGCGCGGGCGCGATACGAAGCGCCGCTTTGAAACCGGTCCTCTCCGAAGTGGCGATGGTGGCCTCGACGACCCGGGTGCGCGGCCGTCCGTCGATGGAGGGCATCGAGGGGACGGCATGGGTCTCGACTACGCTCCCCGCGCCTTCGCCGCCGATGATGCGCATGACGAGCGTGCGCGGTTCGGGACTGAAGAACTCGGCCTGGACAGGCACCCCTACGCGGCGGCCGACGCGGAAGGTCACATCGACGACGAACCGGTCCTGCTCGCCCCGCATGCCCTCCATGTCCTCCCGCGGTGTCGACACCACCGTCAGGCGTGTGAAGGAGTAGGGGTGGAACCACGCGCCGTGCCAGGGGTCGAACCGGTTGGCGATCACGTCGTCGGGTTCGCAGGTGCCGGTGAGTTCGGCGACCGCGGCGATGCTCGCGGCCGGGGCGGGGCGGGCGGCGATGACCGGCTCGGGAAGCGGCTCCTCGCCGCCGAGCTCGTCGAGCCGCACCCAGGTGAGCACGCCGTCGTCGTAGGCGGGCAGAGGCCGCCACCCGGGTCCGCCGTCGCCGGTGAGCGCCAGGCCGTGCCAGTGGCAGCGCAACGCCCCGCAGTCGATGCGCGATTTCGCGAGCGGCGCCCCGAGATGCGGGCAGGCTCCGGGGCCGACGACGATCCGGCGCGAACCGTCGCGCCAGGCCACGAGCTCCTGCCGTCCGACTGCGGCGCCGAAGGGCCGGTCGGCCCGGATCTCGCGGCTCGGGGCCAGCACGAACCAGTTGCCGGAGGGACGGGCGCACGCGCGCTTGACGGCCGACTCGATCAGCTCCGGTTTGGCATCGCCATAGGTGGGGCGCTGCGCGGCCCACTCCGCGGGGGCCACCCGAGACAACGGCAGGTTGCCGAGAATACTTGTCCGCATTGACATCTGACTACCTCCATTGCGCACGCCCAGAACCGCGCACCGGCCGGGCTCGTCCTGGTGCGCTCGTCCTCGGCGGCTGGCACTATTGCACCATGGCCCGAACGAGTTCCGCCGATATTCCACAGCCGGTGCCTGCGCGCGGCCGTCCCGGTCGCGATCGGGAGGCGACGCTCCTGCCCGGGCCGAAGGGCCGCCCTGACGCCGGCGCCTTGCCTGAACGGCCGCGCACGGCGGTGGTCGGCGGGGGCATCGCAGGGGTCGCGGCGGCCGTCGCCCTCGCCGAACGCGGTGTGTCGGTCGACCTGTACGAAGCGGAGGACGACCTCGGCGGGCGGCTGCGCGGCTGGCCGGTCACCGCAGACGGCTTCCCCACCACGATGACACGCGGCTTCCACGCCTTCTTCCGGCAGTACTACAACTTGCGGGCGCTGCTGCGCCGCGTGGATCCGGCGTTGGGCATGCTGCGACCGATCGCGGACTACCCGCTCCTCCACGCCGACGGCACCGCCGAGTCCTTCGCCGGCCTGCCGCTCACCCCGCCCTGGAGCGTCGCGGCCTTCGTCCTGCGCAGCAAGACGTTCGCGCTCGCCGACCTGTGGAAGATGAACGCCGGGACGGCCATGTCCCTGTTCGACGTGTCGGTCCCCCGGACCTACGACGAACTCGACTCGGTCGACGCGACCAGCTACCTGGACTCGATCGGATTCCCGCACGCGGCACGCCACCTCGCGTTCGAGGTGTTCTCCCGCAGCTTCTTCGCCGACCCGAAGCAGTTCTCTGCCGCCGAACTCGCGGCGATGTTCCACATCTACTTCCTCGGTTCGAGCGAGGGCCTGCTGTTCGACGTCCCGGACGGTCCGTTCTCGCAAACCTTGTGGCGGCCGCTGCGCGAACACCTCGAGGAGCTGGGCGCGCAGGTGCGGCTCCGAAACCCCGTCGAGCGCATCGACCGAGCCGGCGGCCGGTACCGGGTCCAAGCGGGCGGCGAGGCCGCCGAGTTCGACGCGATCGTGCTCGCCACCGACGTCCGGGCGCTGCGCGGCCTCGTCGCCGCCTCTCCCGACTTGGGCGACCCGGCATGGAGGGCAGCCATCGGTTCGCTGCGCAACGCGCCCCCGTTCCTGGTCAGCAGGGTTTGGCTTGACCGTCCCGCGCGCGAGGACCGCGCCCCCTTCCTCGGTACCACCGGGTTCGCGCTGCTGGACAACATCAGCGTGCTCGACCGGTTCGAGGACGAGGCCCGCGCATGGCGCGAACGCACCGGGGGGTCGGTCATCGAACTGCACGCCTACGCGCTCGACCCGGCCGCGACCGAGGCCGGTCAGACCTCCTTGGCCCAGGCGATGATCGAAGAGATGCGCGCGGTCTACCCCGAACTGCGGAACGCGCAGATCATCCACCAGGAGCATGTGACGGCGGACGACTGCCCGCTGTTCGCCCCCGGCTCCTTCGCCTCCCGGCCGGGAGTCACCACCGCCGATCCGACCCTGGTGCTGGCGGGCGACGGCATCCGGGTGGACCTGCCCGCGGCGTTGATGGAACGAGCCGCCACGACGGGGTTCTGCGCGGCCAACGCGCTGCTCGGGCACTGGGGCGTGGCGGGCCACGACCTCTGGTCGGTGGGCAATCAAGGACGGTCCCCGCTGCTGCGCATGGCCGCGCGCCGCCGCCGTCCCGTCCCGACCGCCTGACGTTCGCACCCGCGGAGTCCGGCTCCCCGCGCGTCGGGCGCCGCCGCGCTCACTCGCCTGCTCCGCGTTCGAGGGCTCGGGCCGCGGCGGGGGTCAGGCTGGCGCTGACCATCGCCGCGCGGACCCGGGTCGAGGCGGCGCCGAAAACCGCCGCCATGGCCGTCCAGGTTCCGCGGGGGTCGTCGCGCCCGCAAAGGAAGGCGTCCTGAAAGTCCTCGGGGATCGCGAAGAACGCGTCGAAGAACTCGGGCACCAGGGCAGGCGGGAGCCGGAGCAGGGTCCGCTGCCCCCACGTCCGCAAGCGGTGCACCGTGCGGGCACTGGCGGGCCACAGCTGCGCGCGAGCGGCGCGACGCACCGCGTCCGGCCCTCGCGGCAGGCTCTGCGCGATTGCCGCCGCGAGCAGCGGGGCCGCCGTCAGCGCCTCACCCACGCTGAACCCGGTGGCCGCGTGCATCATCCCCCCTGCCACGCCGAAGGGCACCACACTGTCCCGGACCGGCGCAGGGGGCGCGTCCATCGCGAAGCGCACTTGCTCGGTGCCGATCCGGTCGCCGGGGTCGATTCCGGCCTTCTCCAGCCGCCGCATGAGGCGGCGCTTCAATTCGGGCAGGGCCAGGCCCGGCCTGCGGGCGAGGGAGGTCTCCTCAAGCAGGGTCCGTCCACCGGGGAGCGGCACGGCGTAGAGGAACGTCGGCCATTCGGTCCCGGCGCGGTCCCAGCGCATGAACACCGCTTCGCCCGGAACAGCCAGCGCTGCTGCGGACGCCTCCGGGAACACCATCCCGTAGGCCGTCTGCTCGACGCGAACTCCACGCGGCCCCTTGCCCAGCCGCCCTGGTTGGCCGGAGGCGTCGAGGATCAGCCGGCATCGCAGCCGCCTGCCCGATCGCAACGCGACCCCCGGCGGCCGCCCCTGTTCGATGCCGACGACCGCGTCCGCGACGGTTCGCACGGCAGTCGCGGTGTAGGCGGCCATCACCGCTTCGTTGTCGAGGACCGCGTACCCTCGATCGAGTGTGCGGTCCGCTGCAAGCAGTCTTGTCGCCCTGATGAATGCCGCGCCAGGAGGCAGCGGACGGACCTGACCGGTCCACAAACCGTACGTCGGCGTCCATGCCCGTGTCGGGGCAGGGGCGACCAGGATAGTGTCCAGGGCGTTTCGCGCGCAGTGGTCGGCGACGGCCCACCCGGCGGGCCCCGATCCGATGACGACGACGTCGGCTTGATCGTCCATGGTGGATTTCACGGCATGTTCTCGTCTACCCGAACGCGGCACGGTACCGGTCATCGGTCCTGATCAGTCGGACGATCAGCACGGACGCGACGAGGATCGCCGCGGCGGCGGAGACGAGCGCCTCGGAGGCGTCCGCACTCACCGCGATCCAGGCCAAGGCCCAGACGGCTGCTGCGGCGCATGCCGCGACAGCGACGGCTCTTGCCACGACCCAGGCGAGGGCGATCGCGGTGAGGATCAAGGCGGTGACGGCGATCGCCGTTCCCACTCCGTCGCCCGCGACCGCCGCGATCGTGGTCAGCGCCCCTACTGTGGTCGCGACCGCAACCCAGCCGGTGTACAGCGTGAGCGGCATCCACAGGAGCCAGCGGGTCGCCTGGGTGCTTGGCGCGCTCAGCGCCGCGTTCCTCCACGCCGCGGCGAGGGCGATGAGCAAGGCGGTGATGACGATCTGGGAGGCGACGATCTGGTCGGCGGAGAACAGCAGCACCCACACGGTGTTCAGGATTCCCGCTATCGCGATCCACCAGCCGGTCCTGCGATGGAAGGTTGCGCTGCGTTGCGAAGGGAGGAGTTGCCAGACCGCCAACGCCAGCGCCGCGAGGTAGATGAGGTTCCAGATCAGGAAGGCCGTACCGGCGGGCAGGAGCGGATTCGGGTAGGAGCGCGCGACGTCGCCGACTGGTTCGGCGACGAGTGCGCCGCTGCCGCCGAACGCGCCTGCGGCGGCCTGAAGGGCCGCGGCGAGTAGGACGGCGAGGGCGCGGACGAGATCGCTTGGCTTCATGTCGGCCACCTCAGGTCAATGGATTCTCGGATCGAAGGTCCTGGTGATGCCCGGCTGCGGGCGCTGTACACGCCCGATGGAGGGTCCGGCTGATCCGAGGGATTGCGGCGGCGGGTTCGGCGACGCCGGCGCGATGTCTGGTTGCGGTGCACGTCAGCGGCCTTGCCCGAGTGGGGTGGCGAGCGGACCGGGGGTGCGGTCGCCGCGGAGCCGCTTGACGACGAGTTCGGCCGAGATGAGGCACATCGGCAGGCCGATGCCGGGCAGGACCGAGGCGCCAGCGTACATCAGCCCGGTGACCTTTCGGGACGCGTTCCGGGGTCGGAACATCGCGCTCTGCAGCAGTGTGTGCTCCAATCCGAGCGCGTTGCCCTTCCAGGCGTTGAGGTCCGCCGCGAAGTCCCCCGGGGCGAGCGTTCGCCGTACGACTATCCGTTCCGCCAGGTCGGCGATCCCGCACCACTGGGACAGTTGCGCGATGGCGCGGTCGGCCGCCGCTTCGACGGCTCGGTCGCCGCCGCCGTCGGTGCCGCCGCGACCCAGGGCCGGGTCCGCGGGGACGGGGACGAGGACGAACAGGTTCTCGTGGCCTTCCGGCGCGGTCGACGGGTCGGTCGCGCTGGGCCGGCACACGTACACCGAGGCCGGGTCGGGGATGCGGGGCCGGTCGCCGAAGATTGCCGAGAAGTTCTCGCGCCAGTCGCCGGTGAACAGGAGGGTGTGGTGGCCGAGCTGCGGGAGGGTCCCGCGGACGCCGAGCATGATCAGCAGCGCGCCGGGGCCGGGCCTGCGGCGCCGCCACCACGAGTGCGGATACGTCCTGTCGCGCCCCTCCAGCAGCGCGGTCTCGGTGTGGTGCAGGTCGGCGGTGGAGATGACCAGATCGCCGGGCAGCTCGCGGCCGTCGGCGAGCCGGACGCCCCGCGCGGCGCCGTCCGCGGTGAGGATGCGGACCACGGGGGCGTCGGTTTCGATCTTGGCTCCGGCAGCGGTGGCGAGTCGTTCGACAGCGGCGATCACCGATCGGAATCCGCCCATCGGGTACCTGACGCCGTCGGCGAGGTCGAGATGGCTCATCAGGTGGTACAGGCTGGGGGCCCGGTAGGGGGAGCTGCCCAGGAAGACCGCCGGGTACCCCAGGATCCGCCGCAGCCGCTCATCGGTGAACCGCCGCTCGATGTGGGTGGCGAGCGGGCGCGTCAGCAGCGGCAGCAGGCGTGGCAGGCGCCGCAGTAGGGCACGGTCGCGCAGGCCGGCCGTGGACTCGTAAGTGTCGTATAGGAACCGGGTCACCGAGAGTTCGTAGGCGTCGCGCGCGGAGTCGAGATAGGTTTCGAGCCGGGCTCCGGCCCCTTGTTCGATGCCCTCGAACAGCGCCGCCGCGCTCTCGCGGCCGGAGACGACGTCCAGCGGCTCGGCCAGGCCTTCGTTGTAGACCCGGTAGGCCGGTGCCAGCGGCACCAGGTCCAGCTCTCGCGCGGTGCTCGTGCCCATGAGACGGAAGTAGTGCTCGAAGACCTCGGGCATCAGGTACCAGCTCGGGCCGGTGTCGAAGTGGAAGCCGTCCTGCTCCCAGGCACCGGCGCGCCCGCCGGTGCTCGGGAGGGCCTCCACAACGGTGACCCGGTAGCCCTCCTTGGCGAGCAGTCCCGCGCTCGCCAGCCCGGCCATGCCGGCGCCGATGACGATGGCGTGTCCAGATGCCTCAGCCATTGCCGTGCGTCCTTTTCGGTGCCTGGGTGAGTGCCGCGCGGATCGCGATGGCGGCTTTTCGGAAGTTGTTCACGCGGACGCGGCCGCTGGTTTCGGCGCGCAGGCGCAATGCCAGGGCCTGGAACAGGTCGTGGGCGATCGCGACCGCGACGCGGCAGTCCCGGGGCAGCATCGTGATCGATTCGCATGCGGTGCGCAGGTCCTGGTCGATGCGGCGCAGGGCGCTGTCTCTGGCGCACGGCGCTTTGGCGAAACCGAGGTAGTCCCGGCCGAGCCGGTCGCGGTCGTGGTCGGCGTCCCGCAGGAAGTTGATCTCCTGGAACGCCGCCCCGAGCCGCTGGGCGCCCTCGCGCAGCACAGGGTCGGGCGGCACCGGTCGCGGTCTGCCGGCGTTGACGAAGACCTGCAGGCACATCAAGCCGACGACTTCGGCGGATCCGTAGACGTACTCGTCACGGGACCGGTCGTCGTGCTCCTCGACGTCCAGGTCGGCACGCATGGACGCGAAGAACGGGCGCACCAGCTCGGCGTCGATGGCGCATTCGCGAGCGGTGAGCGCGAAGGCGTGCGCGATGAGGTTGGCGCTGAACCCCTCCTCGATGGCCAGGAGGGTCTGCGACTCAAGACCGTCGAGGACGCACCGGGTCCGGTCGCGGTCCAGCCCGGACTCGGCGGCCGGGCCGTCCACGATCTCGTCGGCCACGCGCACCAGCGCGTAGATCACGCGAACGTGCTGGCGCACCCGCGGCCCCAGCAGGCGGCACGCGAATCCGAACGAGGTCGAGTACCCGTCGATGACCGCTGCCGCGGCCTGGCGGGCGGTGCGGTTGTACAGGGCGAGTCCTTCGGGTCGGTTCACGGCACCCGGCCCTGGATGGCACGGGCGAGGCCGGTGAGCGTCGTCTTTGCGGCCTCGGGGAGCGCGGCGCGCGACCACTGCTTCTTCGCTGTCGCCAACGTCAGATCGATCAACCGCTCGACCTGAGTGCGCACGCCACTGGCTTCGAGGGCGTCCTGCGCGGCGATCAAGCCGCTCTCGCCGTCCCCCGCAGACACCAGCGCTTTCTCCACTGCAGACCAGTCGTCGCCGAGCCGGGCCAGCGCGATCAGCACGGTCTCTTTGCGTTCGCGAAGATCGCTGCCGGGAGGACGTCCCGCTTGCCGAACGGTGCCGAAGGCGCCGATGAGGTCGTCCACCAGCTGGAAGGCGAGCCCGAGCGACTCGCCCGCGGCGGCGAGCGCCTGTTGTGCCGATCCGTTGCATCCCGCGAGCAGCGCGCCGGCCTGAAGCGGTGCGCTGAAGGAGTACACGGCGGTCTTGTCCCGGGCCGCGGCCATGACCGCGTCCGGGGCGGGCGGGCCGGGGAGTACCGCGTATTCGACATCGGCGAGCTCCCCGGCCGCAGAGGTCAGAATCGCCTGGTCCAAAAGGTCGAGGAGTCCGTCCCGTCTCGCGGCGGGCACTGGTGCGGTGGCGATGAGACGGGTCGCTTCGTACAGCAGGATGTCGCCTGCGAGGATCGATGCGGCGTCGCCCAGGAGCGTCGCCTCATGGGGCGCCGCTCCGGCGGACTCAGCCCGCTCGCGGAAGATGCCCGAGACGTTCGGTTTGCCGCGCCGTACGACATCCTGATCGATGACATCGTCGTGGATCACGAAAGCGGTGTGCAGCAGTTCGAAACCCGCGGCGATGTCGGCCACTGCCCGCGACGGCAGCGGCCCTCCGGAGAAAGCGAGGTACGACTCGAGTACCAAGCGCGGCCGGAACCGCTTCCCACCAGTCGCGGTCTGCACGGCCGCTGCCACGATGGGCCGGGCCCGGCCCCGGCTGCGGTCGATGAGGCGCTGCAACGCGCTTTCTACCAGTGCGTCCACGGCTCGGTCGAGGTGGGGAGCCTGGCCGTCCAGGAGCGGCATCTACTGTGGCCTCCCAGTCAAGGTCGAGAAGTCCAGTTGCTCGGCCTGCAAAGTGAACCATGGGATGAAGGCCCACGGCGCGCATTTGAGCGCTGCCTCCAAGTCGGAGGGGTCGACCCATGCGTAGTCCATGACCTCGGCCGGATCGGGGCGGACAGGGCCACCGGCGATCGCGGTGTAGATCGGGCAGACCTCGTTCTCCATGATGCCGTTCGCGTCGACCGCGGCATAGCGGAAGTCGGGAATCACCGGGGTGATCGCAGCGATGTGCATGCCGAGCTCGTGAGCGGCATGGCGGATCAGTGCCCGCTCGACCGGCTCCCCAGGGCGCGGGTGGCCGCAGAACGAGTTGGTCCAGACTCCCGGCCAGGTCGCCTTCGCCAAAGACCTGCGAGTCACCAGCACCGAACCGGCGGCATCCGCTACATGACAGGAGAACGCCAAGTGCAGGGGCGTCGATCTGCTGTGCACGGTTGATTTCGGTACAGCACCAATCGGCTGTCCAGTGTCGTTGAGCAGGACGACGTCATCACGCATCAAGGCCCCCTCCGGTTCGGACGGCGAGTCCATCGAAGTGTTTCCTCAGCTGCGCTGACGAGTCTCCTCCGACCGCGAGATCATACGCTCTGTAGTCATTTGGACTCGTTCTGGTCATCGCTCATGCAAGTTCCTTCCGGTGAACCGTAGCGATAGTCCCGATAGTTCGTTGCAGGATGGCCTGAGGATGGGTCGGTGAGGAAGATTCCTTTCAAGCCGTCCTCAGGCTTGCGCGCGGATACGGTTGGAGGCGGTGAACGCCGACCCGCGAATCGAGGAGTGAGTCCCTGATGAGGTCCTCTTGCAGGTTTCGATGAGTGGCCGCCAGGATGGGGCTGTCTGCGCTGTGAGGTGTTTGCTCGTCAGATCGGTCATGGGCCAGTGGACCTTGCTCCATTCGAGCGCGCTCACCCATCCCGAGACGGGCGACGACGGCGCGACCGAAACAGCGGTGACCAATGAGGACCGCAGTCGTTCGGCTCGCCCGACGCGCCACCGCGCCGATGCTCCGCATCAAACACGACCTAGGTCCCGTATCCGTGGCGACATGTCCGCGGCGGTCGGGTTTGCCTGGCATCGGCACGGCCGGTCCGCGGGGACCGGGCGGAGGCGCTCCGAGAGGTCGAGTAGCAGCGGCATGGCCCCGGATTCGGCGACAAAGAAGGCCCGGCGGATATCCGCCGGGCCTTCTTTCTGCTGGTGGAGTCGATCACCTGGATGTGCGGTCAATGGATTGCCGTCGCTCGGCGTGGATCGCTCGTGAGTTGAACGGCTGCCGATGCCAGTTCGGTGGTTGCTGGCGGCTCGTGAAGTGTTGTGACGACGGGGCTTGGGGGATAGGGTCGGATTACAAGCGTTCTCCCACAAGGAAGGTCCAACAATGGCTTCACATGAGGATTTCCTGAACGAGAACCCCGCCGCCGCGTCCGATTCGGCGCCGTCGCCAAGTGGGGAATCGGGTGACGACGAGCGACCGGCCGACCGGACTGTCACCGTCTTCGTCGAACATGGACAGGATCTGTTCCAGGCGCTCAAGTCCCACCCGGGGGTCGTCGCCGCAGTCGCCGCCGTTGCGGCCGCCGCTGCCATCGGCATCAAGGTCGCCTACGACCGCCGCAAGTCCACAAAGGTCCGGAATCGAGTGCTCCACCAATTGGAAGAGGCCAGGGAGACGTTGGCGGCGGTGGCCGCAGAGCTGCCGGAACGCGGTCGGGCGGTACTGCACCGGGTGGCGAACCGGTAGGCACGCCTCCAGATCGGTGTCCGGTCTCCTCGTCGCGACGCCGCACTCGCATCAGTGAGACGCCACGGGTCTCACTCTGCCTGAACCCGGTGCCGGATTGGTCCCGGGTTCGCAGTGGTGTATTCTGAATTTCAGCGGTCGATTTGGGCACTCTTCAACCGCCACTGAACTTGATCGTCACACGCGACAGATATCCGCAGACGATTTCCACGCGCTCGGCATATTTCGAGCATTCTCAATGTCGCTAACTCCTTGACGGGGCGACGTTTCAGCACTCTCAACGAATCAGGTAATCATCTCTTCAGCCTCATCACACGCCGCTCCGCAAGGTCAGATCCTCTGGAAGCGAGCTGCGGACGACCTCTACGTCGCCACACTGGACGGAGAGTTCGCCGGTTTCGTGTCGGTGGCCGACGACCGCTACACGCTGCACGGACCGTGCGCGCAGGCCCTCGGCGACCATGAATCGCTCGAGGACGCGTCCGTCGTCCTGGAGTTCTAGCTGATCGCGTCCGGCGAACACCTCGCCGGTTCCCATACCTGAGCACCATGACCTGGCGTCGGCACCGCCGACGCTCTCAGAGGCCGCCTCGCGGTCCATCACAATGAAGGAGACACGACATGGCTACTGGCGTCGTGAAATGGTTCAACGCTGACAAGGGCTTCGGGTTCATCGCCCCCGACGACGGCTCTGGAGACGTGTTCGCGCACTTCTCGGCGATCAGCGGTGGCGGGCACCGGAACCTCGAAGAGGACCAGCACGTCGAATTCGACGTCGAACGGGGCCAGAAGGGCATGCAGGCCGCGAACATTCGTTCGCTCTGATCGAACCGTGACGGTCGAAGCGGCGAATTGTCCGCCGCTTCCACCCGACCCTCTCGGTGGGCGTCGCGCCTGCTCGACCCCTTCCCAGCACGCTGCTGGGACCGCACCAGAACAGAAGGACCGCAATCGCTACGCTCGCCCCCGCACCAACACCGGCTCCCTCCCTCACCACTCCGCCGCCCCGTCCTCCCGGAGCAGCGACCCCTCCCTCGATTCGGGCCTACACCGAAGTCGCCCAAGCCGTCCGCGACGCCGGACTCCTGCGACGTGCCCCCTGGTTCTACGGCCTGGTCGCCGCCGCCATCGCCATTGGATACGCCGCCTGCGCGACCGCCATGATCCTGCTCGGCGACAGCTGGTTCCAGCTTCTGGTCGCCGGAGCGCTCGGCATTCTGCTCACCCAGACCGCGTTCCTCGCGCACGAGGCCGCCCACCGCCAGATCCTCAGCCGCGGCCCCGTCAACGACCGCCTCGCGCAGGTGCTCGGCGCCATCGCTGGGATGAGCTATTCCTGGTGGGACAGCAAGCATTCGCGCCACCACGCGAACCCGAACCGGGTCGGCCGCGATCCCGACATCGACGTGGACACGATCTCGTTCCTCGAAGAGGATGCCGCCGCATCGACCGGACTGCGGCGGTTCATCACCGGCAGCCAAGGCTGGCTGTTCTTTCCGCTGCTGACGCTGGAAGGCGTCAACCTGCACTTCCTCAGCTTGCGGCACTTGTTGTCGCGGGAACCGGTCAAGGACCGCTGGATCGAACTGGCCTCGTTGACGGCGCGCTTCGCGATCTTCCCGACCGTGGTGTTTCTGATTCTGCCGCTCGGGCTCGCCCTCGCTTTCACCGGGGTGCAGCTGGCGGTGTTCGGGCTCTACATGGGTGCTTCATTCGCCCCCAACCACAAGGGCATGCCCGTGGTTCGCAGGGACTCGAAGCTCGACTTCTTCAGCAAGCAGGTCCTGACCTCCCGCAACGTCTCCGGCGGCTGGTGGGCGACCGTCCTCATGGGCGGTCTGAACTATCAGGTCGAACACCACCTGTTCCCCAGCATGCCCCGACCCAGGCTCGCCAAGGCGCGCAAGATTGTCATGGAGCACTGCCGCACGACCGGCGTGCCCTACACCGAGACCACCCTGATCCGCTCCTACGGCATCGTCATCGCCTATCTCAACGAGGTCGGCCTCGCCGCCCGCGACCCCTTCGAATGCCCGTTCCTCAACGAGTACCGACGGCTGTGACCACGCGCGGCACCACACCGGCGGCCCGCTGGGCCGACTTTCGGGTTTGTGTTCCAGCGTGTTCTGCCCCAGTTGACTGGTGATTGAAGCTCCGCTGTCGGCTCGGTTCGGGTGTGCGGGTGAAGACGAGGAGCAGCTATTGATCCGAGACTAGGCCCGAACCGGTTCCCGGACCTGGCCACGGTCGGGGTCTGCCCCTTGCGGCCCCATGTCCGCCCGGCGAGCTGGTCGGAGCGGACTCCGACCTGGTCGCCGAACAAGACGACCGCACCGGAGCTTCCCCCCCTTGGTGGGGACGGGCACGCTGAAGACCGTAGGGCAGTCTCCCGCCAACCGGGATGCATGCTGCAGCCTGAAATGCGCGATGTCGAGGGAAGGCTGATCTGCCATCGCCGAATACTCCAATCTCAGTGACGTTGCCCGGGTTCAGGTCTCACTGGCGAAGAGGATCAGCGCCTGCTCCGCGATCTCGGTAAGCAGGGCGTCGACGGCTTCGACATCGCCGGGGTCGGGACCGACATCGCTGTTGATCGAGACTTCAAGCCGACCCTGCACGAAGTGGTACATGATCTTCTCGGCGCCCTCGTGTTCATAGGCGCTTCGATACCCCGCGTCGCCGAGTCCGTCGAGGTCGGAGACGCGGTAGTCAGGGTCCGCTTCGGCGGTCTGGCGGAACAGTTGCAGCAGCGCCATTCCTCCGTCGGGATCGCGCCCGCCATTGACATGGACAGTCACTTGATCGAGACCAAAGGTATGGAAGTCGCACATCAGCGCGAATACGTCGTCTTCACCGTTCATCGAGAAGATGTCATCCTGCTGCGGGTCGTGTTCCGAACCGAAAGCCGACTCGAGGTAGGAGAGGTCGAACGCCTCGCAGGTCGCGTCCGTGAAGCCCGCGAATTCGCCGAGTTCCCTGCCTTCGGACTCCCAAGGGCGGGCGACCAGGAGCGCCACCAGGCCGAAGGCTGCCAGTGCTGCGGCGGCTCCGAGGAGAGGTCGCCGCAAGGAGCGACGCGGCGATCGTTGTTCGGGGGCTCGGCGAGGTCGCGTGAGGTCTGACATTAAGCGGGGCTCCACATATCAGGGCTGAATCTCCGACGATCGTACAGAGTCCCGACAAGCTCGCAAACCGGCATATTCATCATGATTTGTTGCAGTGCACCTGATTCGATTATCAGTCGGATAGCTGACAATGACGGGTACTCGCGGCGCAGAGCTCGGTCTTCCCACGAGGGGTCCGGTGTGGTGTGGGCGTTCCATCGGCCTCGGTTGCGGGCGGTGGAGTCGCGGGTTGGCCTTCAATTGGTCGCAAGGACCCGACGGGGTGACGGAGCGAGGTCGGTCCTCAGCCCCGCCAGGTCGAAGCCCGATTCCCGCATCTCTCGCGCTGGGTGACTGTCCGGTTTGAACGGCTTGGCGGCGGTCATGACAACCCGGATGTTCTCGGGCGTGGTTACCGTCAGCTCAATCGAGTTCCACGGCCGCTCGGTAGAGCCATCGACGTTGTCGGGCGCGAGTTTCCGGCACCGCTCGGCGATCTGGTCGAGCTCGCGACAGCGGGGATCCTGAGGAACATCGGCATCCCGTAGATCTCACGGTAGATCTCGGGGGCCTTCGCCTCTGAGACTGGCGTGGGAACGGGACTGATGTACTCGGTCATGCTCTGATCTTCGCGGCTGACGTTGCGTCAACTGCAACCCTGATTCGACGCCCGCGATGTGAAGCCCCTCACCGACAGCGCACGAAGGTAGGACCGGATACCCGCCTGTGGCCGGTCGCAGCCAGTCACAGGCGGGCACAAGTGGTCGATACTGGGATCGAACCAGTGACCCCTCGCGTGTGAAGCGAGTGCTCTCCCGCTGAGCTAATCGACCGGGACGAGGTAGAACTGTACCGGAGTCCGTTGCGGGGGAGTCATGTGGGGGGTCCGGCGTACCTGCGGTCACAGGCGGGTGGTTGGGAAGCGCTTGACAGGGGGGAGGTGGGGTCGATAGTCTTCGATGCGTTAAATCGTTTCAATTGAGGTCTGGGCGCGTCCCCTCCAAGACTCAGACGCGTTTTCGCAGGCCTCGTGCGTTTTCGAGGAGCCCCTTCCATGAGTCCTCCCACCATGTTCCGCAAGGTCGTCGCAGTGTCGCTGGTCGGCGCGCTGGCCGGTGCCGGGATCACCGCCTCCGCGCAGTCGCACGGCGGCGGCCGCCACGACGACATCCAGCTCGAACGGCTCGATCGCGGCCTCATCGCGGCCGTGACCGGCGACGGCGTCTTCCTCAGCTGGCGGCTGCTCGCCGACGAGGTGACCGGTTATAACGATTCAGGTCTGACCGGCGCGACCTTCAAGGTCTACCGCGACGGCCGCAAGATCGCCACCGTCTCCGACTCCACCAACTTCCTCGACGAGAAGGGCGACGCCGACTCCGAGTACAAGGTCGTCGCCGTCAAGCGCGGCTGGCCCGTCGACGTCTCCGACACCGTGACCCCCTGGTCCGAGGGCTACCTGGACATCCCGATGCAGAAGCCCGCCGACGGCGTCACGCCCGCCGGGGAGGCCTACACCTACCGGGCCAACGACATCAGCCCCGGCGACCTCGACGGCGACGGGGACTACGAGTACGTCGTCAAGTGGGACCCCTCGAACTCGAAGGACGTCTCGCAGGTCGGCTACACCGGACCCGTCTACCTCGACGCCTACACCCAGGAAGGCGAGCTGCTCTGGCGCATCGAGCCCGGAGTGAACATCCGGGCCGGCGCCCACTACACGCAGTTCGACGTCTACGACTTCGACGGCGACGGCATCTCCGAGGTGATGCTGAAGACCGCCCCGGGCACCAAGTCGACCTCGTATGTGGAGGACGGCGAGGAACGCTACATCACGCTTCCCGAGGACGATGTGGCGGCGGGCGTCACGCACCAGGACGACTACCGGCTCTCGGCCGAGGGCTATTACGACCACCTCGTGCAGATGTTCATGGGCTGGCACGAGCACCCCGAGGTCGTCAACGGCGACTGGCCCGCGACCATCGAGGCCGCCCTCGGCGCCGACGACCAGTTCGACTTCGCCTACCCGCTCTCGCAAGCCGACGCCGAAACACTCGCCGACCACTTCATCGACGTCTACGCGCCCGCACGCTCCACCAGGAACCAGCTGCGGAACTTCGCCGGGTTCGTCCTCTCCGGACCGGAGTACCTGACCGTGTTCAACGGGAAGACCGGCCTCGAGATGGACACCGTCGACTTCCCGGTCTCCCGCGGCGACGACGGCCTCGAATGGGGCGACTACGCCATGTCCCGCATCGAACCGGGCAACCGCGTCGACCGGTTCCTCTCGGGCGTCGCCTATCTCGACGGCAAGCGCCCATCGGCGATCTTCGCCCGCGGCTACTACACGCGCACGACCATCACCGCGATCGACTGGGACGGCGAGCACCTGGAGCAGCGTTGGCAGGCCGATTCCGGCCATGCCCCGATGTCCAACCCGTTCAACGACGGCCCGCACGGCGTCGAAGGACCCGACCCCGAGTGGGGCACGCTGACCACGCAGGGGGACCACTCGCTCAGCACGGCCGATGTGGACGGCGACGGCAAGCAGGAGATCGTCTACGGGGCCGCGACCCTCGACGACGACGGCTCGCTGCTCTACTCCTCGTACGCGACGATGCCGCCGAACGGCAACAACCCGGGCACGCTCGCGAAGCTCGGCCACGGCGACGCCGAGCACGTGGGCGACTTCGACCCGAACCGTGAGGGCCTGGAGATCTTCTCGGTCTTCGAGGGCGGCGCGTGGGCACCGTACGGGTACGCGATGCGCGACGCCGAGACCGGCGAGGTCCTGTGGGGCGGCTACACCGGCCGCGACACCGGCCGCGGCATGGTCGGCGACATCGACCCCGCGATTCCCGGCTTCGAGGCGTGGGCCTCCTTGCCTCCCAACGAGGCCGGTGAACCCGAGGGCCTGTTCACCGCGACCGGCGAGCCGATCGAGGGGCCGACGCCCGGCACCAACATGAGCATCCGCTGGGACGCCGACCTGACGACCCAGCTCGTGCACGGCCAGTCCACCACCTCGGACGAGTTCACGACGATCCGGGACTACCAGGACGGCGTGGTCCTCGACGCCGCCGGGACCCTCACCAACAACTGGACGAAGGGCAACCCCGGCCTGGTGGCCGACGTGCTCGGGGACTGGCGCGAGGAGCTGCTGGTGCGCACCGCCGACTCCAGCGCGATCCGTGTCTTCACCTCCACCGAGGTGACCGACCACAAGCTGTTCACGCTCATGCACGACCCGCAGTACCGGGTCGGCGTGGCGAACCAGCAGACCACCTACAACCAGCCGCAGTACCCGAGCTTCTACCTCGGATCCGATATGGACTTCGCCGACGTCGAAGTGCCGGACTACTACACGCCCTGCTACCGAGGCTGACCGGGTCGGATCGGGACGGGGGGGGGGGGGCGCCCCCCCCCCCGGCCCCCCCCCCCCCGTCCCGTCCGGCGCGCCGCCGGTTCCGCCCTGCCTGCAACCCGGAATTAGACATGGGATGATACGAGGAATTCACTCGGAAGCCTTGCTTTCGACCCGCTGCTGCGGTTGAGTGAAGACCGCCCCCATCATTCGCCTCGGGCGCGCCCCCGCGCCGGGGTCCCGTACGACAGCATTGGAGCCTTCCTGTGCGTTCCCTCAGACGACGAGCCCGGCTCGCGGCGGCGGCCGCGAGCGCGGTCATCGTCGGCGCCGCCGGCCTCGCCTTCGCCTCCTCCGCCCACGCGGACGTCGACATCGTCAACATCGGCGAGGTCCAGGGCTCGATCGCCAACGGCGACACCGACTTCAGCTCGCCCCTGGCCGGCCAGACCGTGTACGTGCAGGGCGTGGTCACCCAGGAGACCCTCGACCCCAACGGCAATAAGGGCTTCTTCCTGCAGGAGCGGGCCGACGCGACGGACGGCGACCCGCTCTCCTCCGACGGCGTCTTCGTCTTCAACAACAAGTACTCCACGGTGCGGACCCTCAACGGCTCGCCCGCGCAGACCGAGCTCGGCGCGAACTGGACCGTCGCCGTGGGCGACGAGATCATCGTGCGCGGCGTGGTCGGCAACTACTTCGGGAACATCCAGTTCAGCGGCGGCTCCACGTTCGTCTACGACGTGGTCGCCTCCGGCCTGGACCCGCTCGCCGAGATCGAGACGGTGGAGGTCGACCCGCCGAACGATGCGACCGCGTCCAAGGAGTACTTCCGCCGCCACCTCGGCATGCAGCTCACGGTCCCCGCCGATTCGGTGGTCACCGCCGGTCGCGACGTGTACTCCAGCGGCGGCGAGGTCTGGGCGATGCGCGGCGACAGCGAAGCGGCCCAGCAGGACGGCTACGCCGCCCGCGCCTACCGCGACGCGCACCCGCTCGACACGGTCGAAGGGAACTTCGACGACGGCAACGGCTACCTGTTCGTCATGGGCGACATGGGCATCCGCGCCACCGAGGGCACGAACGAGACGATCATCGCCCCGGCCAAGACCTACGATGTCATCACCGAGGCCAACACCGGCGGCGTGTACCTATCGTTCGCGAAGTACGGCATCCAGGTCGCGAACGACCTCGCGCTCGAAGGCGGCCTCGAACCGGCCGAGAACGAGCCGGTCGAGCCCGCGGGCCGGAACGAGGCCGCGATCGCCTCGTACAACATCGAGAACCTCTACGACTTCCGCGACAACCCGAACTCGGGTTGCGACTTCGCCGGGAACGCCGGCTGCACCGACGCCGAGGACCCGGAAGGGAACGTCAAGCCGCCGTTCAACTACGTCCCGGCCTCCTATGAGGAGTACGAGGAGCAGCTGCGGCGCCAGGCCGGTCAGATCGTGGACGACCTGCACAGCCCCGCGATCCTGATGACCCAGGAAGGCGAGGCCCAGGACGTCTGCTCGGTCAACCCCGAGTGGACGAAGCACACCGACCTCGGGGTGGACCGCCTCGTGTGCGACCTGGTGAACACAGGGGACGCCAACACCGGCGGCGACGGCGCACCGGACTCGATCCAGGAGCTCGCGCTCGTCATCGCCGAGTACGGCGGCCCGGCCTACACCGCTGTGGGCGACCTCGACTCGGCCGACACGCGCGGCATCATGACCGGCTTCCTGTACCAGCCCAAGCTGGCCGGGCTGTCGAAGGTGAAGAGCTGGGACCCGGTCTTCGGCGCCGAGCCGGAGATCGAGTACCCGACCGAGGCCGACGCGATCAACGCCGACGTGCAGAACCCGAAGGCCCTCAACGCGGCGCTGCCGCAGGAGGTCCTCGACCAGTGCAAGAGCTCGGGCGTTTACGCCTGCAACGGCTTCGACGTGTTCAGTCGCCCCGCGCAGGTCGCGAAGTTCTACCTCAAGGACAAGCACGGCCACAAGGCCTCGGAGATCTTCCTGATCAACAACCACTTCTCCTCGAGCCCGAACAACCGCGTGCTGCACCGCACCGAGCAGGCGAATTACCTGGCCGCCGTCAGCTCGGCGATCCTGGACAACGACCGCCGGGCGAAGGTCCTCGCGGGCGGCGACCTCAACGTCTTCCCGCGTCCGGACGACCCGTTCGCCGAGGGCCAGACGATCGCGGGCGACTGGGTCGGCCCGTCCGACCAGCTCGCGGCCCTCTACGAGGACTCGGGGCTGTGCAGCATGTACGACCACATGGTGGCGGAGCACCCCGAGGCCGCCTACTCCTACACCTTCATGGGGCAGACGCAGACCCTCGACCAGATGTTCGTCTCGCCGCGCCTGCTGCGCGAGGTCGAGTCCGCGGTCGCCGCGCACATCAACGCGGACTACCCGGCCGACGCCCACGAGTTCGGCGAAGCGCCGGCTTACGGCGACTACGGGGTCTCCGACCACGACCCGTCGGTGATCACGATCGACATCAGGTAAGTCGAGCGCATGACGAAGGGGCGGGTCCGACAGGACCCGCCCCTCTTCGATCGCAAGCCCTAGGACAGCTTCTCGGCGTTCTGGATCGCGGTGGCCAGGGCCTCGATGGAGGCCGCGGCGAGTCCGTAGGCGTACATCGGCTCGGCCTCCCAGCCCACGATCTGTCCTTCCTGGACGGCCGGGAGCGCGTTCCAGGTCGGGAACTCGGTGAGCTGAGCGGGCTGGAGCGACTGGACGCGGTTGTCGAGCAGCAGGATGTCGGCCTGGTACTTGTCGACGTTCTCCCACGAGAGGATCTCGTAGTAGCCGCCGCTGGCCTCGTCGAGCGCGTCCGGGAGGATGAACTCGACGCCGAGTTCGGCGAAGAACCGCAGGTCGTTGCCCATGAGCGGGCTGGAGGCGTAGAAGACCTCCGCGGCGGCGGCGCAGGCGAGCACCTTCACCGGGTTCGCGGCGGCCGCGGCCTTCAGCGACTCCACTGCGGCGTCGTAGCGTTCTTTGTTGGCGGCGTTGGACTCCGAGTCCAGGTCGGCGCCGAGGGACTCGGCGAGCTCGGCGTGGCGGGCGATGATCTGGTCCTGCGTGTTCGCGCCGTCGTCCACGTTGAGGGCGGTGAGCTCGGTGAGGCCGACGATCTCGTCGCGGCTCTCTTCGGGCACGTACCACAGGCTCGCGGGGTCGTAGTAGTAGTACGTCATGAGCACTTCGGGCCCGTAGGCGGCGAAGGCCTCGACGTCGAACTCGCCGTAGACGTTCCCGAAGACCTCGAGGTCGGCGACGGGCAGGTTCCCGGCCTGGGTGGTGGCCGAGCCGTCCTCGTTGGTGGTGGGGCCGAACACGGCCGGAACCTCGATGCCGAAGTCGTACAGCGCGGCGGCCATGCCGGTGAACGCGACGATCTTGGCGGGGGTCCGGTCGAGCTTCACGGTGGCGGGCTGGTCGTCCGTGAACTCCCAGGGCTGCGATTGGGCAGCGTCGTCCCCGGACTCGTCGTCGTCCGAGCCGCACGCGGCGAGCACGCCGGTGAGTCCGAGGGCGCCGCCGCCCGCGAGCAGGCCGCGGCGGCCGAGCTTGACGCTGTCGGCATCGAAAGCCATGTGTGTCTCCTTCTTGAAGGGGGTTTGAGGGCCGGACTGCGAACGGCTCGCGGACGCGCCCCAGCCGATCTGAGGTTAGGCTAACCTCATCAGATTCGGGCATGCCGCACTGGGGTCCTCACGTGGTGTCAGCCACTGGCCCGCGGCCAGGCGGGGCCTCAGCCGAGCGGCTGTGCGGCGCTGAGGCCCTCGGTGATCCGTTCCAGCTCAACGGCTCCGCCGATATGCGAGTACACGGGCTCGCCGTTCCAGCCGTACACCTGCCCGGCCTCCACGGCCGGGAGCGCCGCCCAGGTCGGATGATCGGCGAGCAACGTCTCCGGCGCGATGTTCCCGGTGCGCACATCCAGGAAGATCGCGTCGGCCTCGTACTTGTCGATGTTCTCCCAGGACAGGAGCTCCCAGTAGCCGTTCTGGTCCGGGTTCTCGGGGACGACGAAGTCGGCGCCGAGCGCAACGCATTTCGCGAGCACATTGAACGTGGGCGGATTGGCGACGTACAGCCCGTCCGGCCACGCGCCGACCGCGACCGCTTTGAGGTTCCTGCCAGCCGAGATGCCTGATTCCATTGCGACGTCGTGCATTGCGGTAGCAGCAGCTTCAAAGCGCTCAACGCCGGCGGCGTTCTCCGCGGAAGTCAAGTCGGCGCCGAGTGCTTCGGCAAGGGCCGCATGGCGGTCGATGATCTCGTCGATGGTCGGCTCGGAGACCTCGATACCGATGCCCGGCGCCAGCGCCTCGACCTCCTCAAGGCGCTCCTCGGGCACGAACCACAGGTCGAAGCCCTCGTAGTAGTGGGAGACGATGAGCTCGGGGTTCAGCTGCGCGAACCGCTCCATGTCGAACTCGCCCCAGGCGTTGCCGAGGACCTGGAGTCCCTCGACGGGCATGCGCCCGGCCTGGATGTCGGGCGAGCCGTCCGCGAGCGTGGTCGGCCCGAACACGGCCGCGACCTCGACGCCGTAGTCGTACAGGGCCGCGGCGAGGCCGGTGAACGCGACGACCGTGCCGGGGACGCTCGCCAGCCGGACCTCCTGCTGGTCCCGTTCGTCGAGGAACGAGAACGATCCGGAAGCGCCGCCGGTGCCTTCGGCTTCGTCCCCACCGGCGCCGCAGGCCGCGAGCAGCGAGGCGGCACCGAGGCCGCCGCTTGCGGCGAAGAGGCCGCGGCGGGTCAGCGAACGGGAGGGGACCGGCAGCGGACGGGTGCGGAGTGGCACGGGGAACTCCTCCAGAGGGAGAGCGATCATGGCGGGGATATCGCGGTTAGGTTAGCCTAAACAAAACCGCAGACGCTATCCCTCCGGAGTTCGCACTTGTCAACCGCCCAAAGCGCCAGGGAGCAGGCCCCGGCGCTCGATGCGCCAAGGGCCGCAATTGAACCCGCGCCTCGATCGCGCACGGCCCGCCGGGTCCTCGGCCTCCTCGCCCTCGTCGCCGCCCTGGCCCTCCTCGCGGTCCTCAGCGTCGCCGTCGGCTCCCGCGCGATGGACCTCGGCCAGGTCTGGGCCGGGCTCACCGACGCCGGATCCGACTCGTATCCCGTGGTCACCGAGCTGCGCCTGCCCCGCACCGTGCTCGGCCTCGCCGCCGGCGCCGCCCTCGGCCTCGCCGGGGCCCTCATGCAGGCCATGACCCGCAACCCCCTCGCCGACCCCGGCCTCCTCGGCGTCAACACCGGCGCGGCCGCCGCGGTCGTGACCGCCTCCTTCTTCATCGGCTCCTTCGGCTTCACCGAGACCATCCTCTTCGCGTTCCTCGGCGCGGCCGTCGCCTCCGTGGCCGTCTACCTCATCGCCGGGGCCGCGACCGCGACCCCCGCGCGGCTCGCGCTGGCCGGCGCCGCGGTGACCGCCGCCGGGTACGCGTACGTCTCGGCGATCCAGCTCATGGACGCGGCCACGCTCGACCAGATGCGGTTCTGGTCCGTCGGGTCGCTCGTGAACGCGCACGTCGCCCCGATGCTGCCGGTCGTGCTCCTCATCGGCGGCGCGGCCGTGGTCGGCGTCCTCCTCGCCCGCCCGCTCAACGCCCTCGCGCTCGGGGACGCGACCGCGACCGGCCTCGGCGTCGACCCGCGCGTGCTCCGCGTGGCCGGGATCGCCGCGATCACCGTGCTCGCCGGGACCGCGACGGCCGTATGCGGCCCGATCGTCTTCGTCGGCCTCGTCGTGCCGCACGTGGTCCGGGCCTTCACCGGCCCCGACCAGAACTGGGTCCTGCCGTACTCGATGCTCTCGGGCGCGGCGTTCCTCCTCGCCGCCGACGTGCTCGGTCGCGTCATCGCCCGCCCCGCCGAGGTGCAGGTCGGCATCGTCTGCGCCGTCGCGGGCGGCCCGTTCTTCCTCTACCTGGTGAGCCGCAGGAAAGTGGCCCGGCTGTGAGCACCCTGACCTCTGGATCCACGGTGATTCGACTTCGCGGCGGCTCGATCCGCCTGCGCCACCGCACGATCGCCGCGATCACCGGCGCGCTCGCCGTCCTCGTCGCGGTCGCGCTGTGGTCGGCCGGGACCGGCTCGACCGCGCTCGGCCTCGACCGGACCTGGGCGGCCCTGCTCGACGAGGGCACCAAAGGCGACGAGTTCATCCTCTGGGACCTGCGCCTGCCGCGGCTCACGACCGGGCTCGCCGTGGGCGCGTGCATGGGCCTCTCGGGCGCGCTGTTCCAGAACCTCACCCGCAATCCCCTCGGCAGCCCCGACATCCTCGGCCTGACCCAGGGCGCGACCTCCGGGGCGCTCGTCGCGATCATCCTCACCGACGCCTCCCTCCAGCTCACGGCCGGGTTCGCGGCGCTCGGGGCGCTCGCCACCGGCCTGGTGATCTGGGCGCTCACTCGCGGCGGCGACCCGTCCGGGTACCGGCTCGTCCTGGTGGGCATCGGTGTCGCGGCGATCCTCGCGGGCGTCAACGGCTACCTGCTCACCCGGACCAACACGGTCGACGCGTTCCGCGCCGTCCACTGGCTCACCGGCGACCTCTCGGGCCGCGATTGGGGCCAGGCCAAGACCGTCGCGATCGTGCTCGCCGCCGGAATCGTCGTCGTCGCCTTCCTCTCGCGCGGCCTCGACGCCCTGCGGCTGGGCGAAGCCAGCGCGACCGGCCTCGGCGTGCACGTGACCGGCACCCGCGTCACCGCGCTCGTGGCCGCCTCGGTGCTCACCGCCGGGGCCGTCTCCGTCGCCGGGCCGCTCGCGTTCGTCGCCCTCGCGGCCCCGCACATCGCCGCCCGCCTCACCGGCTCGACCAGGAGCTTCATGCTCTCGGCGATCATCGGCGCGCTCATCGTCACGGGCGCCGACATGATCGCCGTCGCCGGTGTCGGCGACCGCCAACTGCCCACAGGGGTCGTCACCGGCGTGGTCGGCGGCCTGTACCTCGTCTGGCTGCTCATCGCTCAACGCAAGAAGGAGGTCATGTCGTGACCGCTGGTCCACTGGTCGTCGAGAACGCCACCATCGGCTACGGCCGCGTCGCCATCTGCGAAGGCCTTAGCGTCGACATCCCCGAAGGGGAGTTCACCGTCATCCTGGGCCCCAACGCCTGCGGCAAGTCCACGCTGCTCAAGGCCTTGGCGCGCATGCTGAAGCCTTCGGCCGGGCGCGTCCTGCTCGACGGCAAGGACATCCATTCCCAGCCCACGCGCGCCGTCGCGCGCCGCCTCGGCCTGCTCCCGCAGTCGCCGATCGCGCCCGACGGCATCACGGTCGCCGACCTCGTCGCGCGCGGCCGCTACCCGCACCAGGGCATCCTCAAGCAGTGGTCGGCCGAGGACGAGCGCGTGGTCGCCGAGGCCATGGCCGCCACCGACATCAGCGAGCTCGCCTCGCGCGGCGTGGACGAGCTCTCGGGCGGCCAGCGCCAGCGCGTGTGGATCGCGATGGTCCTCGCCCAGCAGACGCCCCTGCTCCTGCTCGACGAGCCGACGACGTTCCTCGACATCACGCACCAGATCGAGGTCCTCGACCTGTGCGCGAAGCTCCACCGCGAGGGCCGGACCCTCGTGGCGGTGCTCCACGACCTCAACCAGGCCGCGCGCTACGCCACGCACCTCATCGCGATGCGCGACGGCGAGGTGGTGGCCGAGGGCGCCCCGGCCGACATCGTGACCGCCGATACCGTGCGGCAGGTCTTCGACCTGCCGTGCCGGATCATCGACGACCCCGAGACCGGGACGCCGCTGGTCATTCCGAAGGCGCTGGCTTCAGCGCGGCTCTAGCGACCCTTCGTTCGATCTCCAACCCCGCGACCAGGACGATCACGATGGCGCCCAACTGGAGCGCCGTGTTGACGAGGCCGAGCGGGGCGATCACGAGCACCGCGGCCGCCAGGGCCACGCGCTCCAAGGGCCTGGGCAGCGGCATCGAGAACCGCAGTCCTGCCGTGCCGAGCAGGAACGTCGCCACACCGCCGGACAGCAGCAGCGTCGAGGCGGGGTCGAGCGGTTCCATGGCGTGCCCGACGGCGTGCTTGAGACCCGCGGCGGTGATCAGGATGCCGACGAGCACCGGAATGTACGAGTAGTAGAGGCCCGCGAGGACCTTCCGCACGCGCTTCGTCGCGTCCGCCGTGGCGGTGAGCGCGTGCTCGGTCGCGGGGAGGTCGTGCACGAACAGCGACCACCACATGCACGCCCCGATCGCGAGACCGAGGACCGCGGCGATGAGCAGGTCCGCGTCGATCGCCAGTCCCGCCGCGCCGATCCCGATGGCCACCACCGATTCGCCGAGGGCGACGATCACGACGAGGCCGTGCCGCTCGGTGATGTGCGCGGGGTGGAGGCGCAGTCCGCGCTGGCCGTGCCAGATCGGGACCGACCACACGACGGCCGAGGCCAGTGCCCAGAACACGTAGCGCCACAGGCCTTCGGGGCCGATTTCGGCCGCGAAGACGGCCGCGACCGCGACGAGGTTGGCGATGAACACGGCGCCGAAGGCACGGGCGGCCTGGAGGTACATGAGACCGTGGACCAGCACGATCACGAGCAGTCCGACGGCGATCCAGATGCCGCCGCCGCCGTGGAACGCGGCCGGGATGGCCAGGGCGACGACGAGCCATCCGGCCATGGCGATCAGGAGGAGGATCCGGCGGGCGGGGCGCTCGGGCGGGATCACGTTGGTCAGCCAGGCGTACCCGGAGTACATCCACCACAGGAACCCGAACATGAGCACGGTCTGGAGCAGGCCGACGAGCGGGTCGTGGGCGATGATCGCGGTGAACTGGGCGACGGTGAAGACGAAGATGAGGTCGAAGAACAGCTCCAGCGTGGAGACCGGGAGGTCGTCCTCGTCGGGCACGGGGTTGATGCGTTCGACGAACCAGGAGGGAAGGATGCGGGTCACGACCACCGAGCGTAGCAGTCGGACGGGATCGTTCCGCGGATCCGCCCGACATGCAGAAACCGCTTGGGGCCCTTGCCGAAGGCGGGCTCGAAACCGCAGTCGCGGCCGCTACTCGAGGCGTGCGACCGGCAGCCGCACCTCGATCGCGGTGCCTTCGCCGGGTTCGCTGTCGAGGCGGATCTGACCGCCATGAGCGACCACGATGGACGAGACGATGGAGAGTCCGAGCCCGGAGCCGCCGGTGGCGCGCGAACGCGACGGGTCGGCCCGGTAGAACCGGTCGAAGACCTTCCGGCGGTGCTCGGCGGGGATGCCGGGGCCGTGGTCGGCCACGCGCAGGACCGCCCAGCCGGCGTTCTCGGCGACCGAGACGTCGATCGCGGTGCCGCGCGGGGTGTGGACTCGGGCGTTGGTCAGGAGGTTCACGAGCACCTGCCGGAGCTGGCCCTCGTTCGCGACGACCGTGAGCGGTTGGCGCGCAGTGAGACTGATCGGGTGTGTCGCGTCGGCGACCTCGGCGTCGTCCACGGCGTCCCGTGCGAGCTGTGTGAGTTCGACGAGTTCGCGGTCGCCGCCCACCTCCTCGTCGAGGCGGGAGAGGACCATGAGGTCGTCCACGAGCTTCGCGAGCCGCGCGTTCTCGCTGCCGATGCGGCTCATGGCCCGGTCGAGTTTCTCGCCCGGCGGGGTGGCCCCGGACTGGTAGAGCTGGACGTAGCCGCCGATCGCGGTGAGCGGGGTGCGCAGTTCGTGTCCGGCGTCGGCCACGAACTGGCGCAGGCGCTCGTGCTGGCGGTCGCGCTGGGTGATCGCGTCGGTGAGGCGCGAGACCATCCGGTTGAGCGCCAAGGACAACCGGCCCATCTCGGTGCGCGGGTCGGCGGCGGTGATGCGGTGGGCGAGGTTCCCGGAGGCGACGGTCTCGGCGTCGGCCACCATGTGGTCGACCACGCGGAGGCCGCGGCGGGTGATGAGCCAGGCGGCGAGGATGCCGAGACCCGCCACCACGAAGCCGGTGATGATCACTGTGCGGGTCAGGGTCGAGTTCGTGGCCTCGACGCCTTCCATGGAGGTGGCGACGACGATCGTGTAGGTCCCCGGCACGCCGTTGAAGCTGAGGTCCTGATCGGCCACGGTCAGGGCCCGGTAGGTCATCTCGCCGTCGACGCTGTCGACGGTGAAGTACCCGCTCTCGTCCGGCGGCGAGCTGATGTCGGGCGGCGAGTAGGGGTCGTTCTTGTAGCCGGCGGTCATACCGCCGACGACGTCGCCGGTGTCGTCGAAGACTATGACCGCGAACTCGTTGTAGGGGACCTCACCGGTGACGTTGCTGGGCGCCGCGCGGACGCCCCCTTGTTCGAGTACGCCGTGCAGTTTCTGGTCGAGTTGATCGACGAGCTGGGTCGAGACGGTCTGCACGGTGACGAAGCCGATGATGCTCACCGCGACGATGAGCAGAACCGCCATTGCCGCGGCGATCTTCGTTCTGATGGCCATGTCGCGCTATGCCTGCGGCGGGCGCAGCATGTAGCCGACGCCCCGGACGGTGTGGATGAGCCTGGGGCCGAGCTTGTCGAGCTTGCGGCGCAGGTAGAACACGTACGTCTCGGCGAGACTCGACTCGGTCTCGAAGTCGTAGCCCCAGACCTGCCGCAGCAGCTCTGATTTGGACACCACGCGGCCGGTGTTCGCCGCGAGGTAGCGCAGCAGCCGGAACTCGGTGGGGGACAGGTCGATGGTCTTGCCGTCGCGGGTCACCTGGTGGGCCGCGAGGTCGAGGATGAGGTCGGCGACGGCGACCGTGTCGGTGCCGCGCTTGGAGGCCGATTCCTTTCCGAGCGTGCGGCGCAGGACCGCCGAGACGCGAAGGCTGAGCTCTTCGAGCCGGAAGGGCTTCATGAGGTAGTCGTCGCCGCCGGAGCCGAAGCCGTCGCGGAGGTCGTCGGGCGCGGTGCGGGCGGTGAGGAAGATGATCGGGGTCTCGTCGCCCGAAGCGCGCATCCGGTCGGCCACGCCGAAGCCGTCGAGGCCGGGCATGTTGACGTCGAGGATCACGAGGTCGGGGCGGACCTTCTCGAGCGAGGCCAGCGCCTCGGTGCCCGAGCGGGCGGCGGCGACCTCGTAGCCCTGGAAGGACAGGGCTTCGACCAGCAGGTCGGCCAGGCTCTCCTCGTCATCCACTACGAGGAGCCGTGCCGGGGACCCGTCGCCCCGGAGCGGCACCGCAGGCGGTGTCGCCCCGGCTGGCCCGCTGGTCGAAGTCATCCACCGCTCCTCAGTACTCGTGCCGGGCCCTCGTCGGTTGCCCGGTGTGTCGTTCGTCCGGCCAGCTTATTGCAGCCTCAGCGGTGCTGAAAGGGTACGGACGCGTTTCCAGGGGACTTCTGGACGCGCTCTCAGCTGGCGTTCAGCATCGCTTCGGAGTGTCGCGGCCGGTGCCCTTCCGCCAGAAGTTACTGACTAGTAGTATTCGGGTGACACCGAACACTTGGAGGCAGAGCAATGGAGCCAGCCATCAACACGTCGAACCTGAACGGCAGGGCCGCGTTCGTCACCGGCGCCAGCCGCGGCATCGGAGCGGCCATCGCCGTCGCACTCGGCGCGGCCGGGGCGAAAGTGGCCCTGTTCGCCAAGACCGGCGAACCCCACCCGAAGCTCCCCGGGACCCTCTACGAGACCGCGAAGCTCATCGAGGACGCGGGCGGCCAGGCGCTCCCGATCGTGGGCGATCTCCGCGACGCCGAATCGGTAGGGGAGGCGGTGGACACCGCCGCCGCCGCGTTCGGCGGGCTCGACATCTGCGTCAACAACGCCTCCGCGCTCGACCTCACCGGCATCGGCGAGCTCAGCCTGAAGAAGTTCGACCTCATCTCGGGCGTCAACCTGCGCGGCACCTTCGCGACCATCAGCGCCGCCCTTCCGTACCTGCGCGGCTCCGACCATGCCCACCTGCTCACCATCAGCCCGCCGCTGAACACCGACTCCAAGTGGTTCGCGGGCGGCCCGTACACGGCCACGAAGTACGGCATGACGATCATGACGCTCGGCGCCTCCGAGACCGAACCGGGCGTCGCCGCGAACTGCCTGTGGCCCAAGACGACCATCGCGACCGCCGCCGTCGCGTTCGCCCTCGGCGGGCAGCCGATGATCGACCGCAGCCGCAAGCCTGAGATCGTGGCGGACGCGGCGCTGGCGATCCTCGGGAAGGACCCGAAGGCCTACACCGGGAACGCGGTGATGGTCGAGGACGTCCTCGCGGCGGAGGGCGTCACGGACCTGTCCGGTTACTCGGTCGTGCCCGGCCAGGAGGACTTCCAGCCCGACATCTACGTGGACTAGACCCGATATTTGCCCTAGCCCTTGAAGTCCTCGTCGGTGAGCCGCTCCATGCGGGCGACCTCTTCCTGCCGGCGTTCGCGCAACTGCTTCGGCACACCGGCGAGGACCACGACGGCGGCCGCCGCCAGGACCCCGGCGATGACGGCCGGGACGACGCTCCAGCCGGTCGGGCGGGTCTCGAACTCGCCGACCTCGATGCAGGCGGTCATGACGGTCTCGCCGTCGGGGCCGGTGGTCTCGCAGATCTCCGACGGGCCGACCCGTTCCCCCTCGAAGTAGAGCACGCGTTCCTCGCCCGGCATCGCCGAGAGGAACAGGACCACGGCGAGTGCGAGCGTGATGAGCGCCGTGACGACGGCGACCACGGGCGAATCGGGAATCGCGAACCGCGCCCGCCGCTTCGACCCGTCGCCGAAGGGGCCCCTGCGCTGCTCAAACGGATTGCTCACGCCCCGATCGTACTGCCGAGGCTCGAACCCGTTCATCTTCCGGGTACGGGTGGCTCGCGGTCAAGGCGGGCGGCGAGGAAGGGGTGGGTTGCGGGCGGGTCCGTTGGCTCGGGTTGGTCGGGGTCGGTGCGGCCCCGGAACGTGAACGCATTCGCATCCTGTGGGCGATGCGGACCTGCCTTGATGCCTGGATAATTGAGAGTACGTACAGGGATACGGAATCCGTGTAGGTGAACGAGATGGTGGTAAGCAGACTACGACATAAGCCTCTGGCCATCTGCCTGCATTGCACGGACGTCGTGTTGCGTTGGGAGGAACCCCTTCGCTCTCGGCCACGGCCCTTGCGAGACCACCCGGTGGACTGACTTGATTCTTGGGACGGCGCACCGATGCCACCGGAGGCTGCTCAGGCTCGTTCGGTTGCCGGTTCCGGAGGGGCTTCGCTGTATGCCGCTTGGGATCGGCTGCCCGCGAGAAGCCACCAGGCCGCACCGGTCGCAGTCGCCAGAAGTCCGGCGGCGATGCCCAGCGCGGTGAGGGTGCACCAGCCGAGGGCCGCGCCGAGCGCTGCCAGCGAGAGGCGCGCGGTGGCGTTGTAGGTGGTCACATGGATCGAGGTGACTCGGCCGCGGAACTCGGCCAGGACGGTCTCCAACAGGATCGTCGTGTCCAAAGCGATGATGAAGCCGCCGGCGACCCGCATCACCACCAGACAGGCCACGGCACCGGCCAGCCCGGGCGCGGCGAAGAAGCCCGCCCATGCGAGGCCTTGCCCCACATAGCAGGCCGCCCATACCGGGAGGTGCGCTGAGCGGCGCAGTCGGCCCGCCAACCGGGTTCCGGCCAGCACCGCGAGGCCGTCGCAGACGAAGACCGCCGCCACGGTCAGGCCGTCGCCGCCGAGGTCGTCGACCACATGGCCGCTGAGCATCACGGTGTAGCCGCCGCCGATGAATCCCCAGGCGATCCCGATCCAGATCACCGAGCGGGCCAGCGGGTACCGCCGGGTGGCGCCGAAGCCTTCGCGGAGACCGGCCGCGAAGGCGCGCAGCCGGTTGGCGATGCGCTCGTTCGTCGCAGCCGCTTCGACCGGAGCCGTTTCGCGGACGCGAGCCAGCAGCGCTGCGCCGCAGGCCATGAGGGCCGCCGCCCCGACGATCCCCGCCACGGGCGACCAGGCCGACACGAGGCCCGCACCGATCGCGCCGGTGATCGTCATGATCCCGCCGAGCGACCCGAACGCCGCGTTCGCGCGCTGGCGCGACTCCGGCTCGATGAGTCCGTACAGCCACTGCTGCCGGGCCGCCGGCCAGAACGCCATCGCGAAGCTCTGCGCCGCATAGCAAACCGCCAGCAGCAGGAGACTCCCAGTCCAAGCCCCGGCCGCCATGCCGACGACCGCGAGCGCCTGCGCCGCGACGGCCCACAGCAGCAACGGGCGCAGGCGCATCCGGTCCGCGGCCAGGCCCGCCATCGGCGTCAGCAGCAGCGCCGGCAGGACCCCGGCCAGTTGCACCACGGCGAGCGCTGCCGTCCCGGCCACTGCGAGGACATGGAGCGCGACGCTGATCTGGAGCGCCCAGAACGCCGCAGAGAGGCAGGCCGCGACCCACCACAGCCGCCGCACCTCGGGGTCACCGAGGGGGCCGCGCCTCATGCGATCAGGTGGACGTCGCCGAACTCGTGCCAGAGGTACCTGGCTTCGATCGCGGCACTGTACGACTCGCGCAAGAGCTCGGTGTCTACGATGGCCTCCAGCATCGACAGGTGCGTGGACCGCGGTTCGTGGAAGCCGGTGAGCAGGCCGTCGACGACCTGGACCGGGTGTTCGGGGGAGATGATCCGCTCGGTGTGGCCCGAGGCCGCGACGACCTTGCCGCCGACCACCGTGCTCTCCAGCGCCCGGACCACCGTCGTCCCGACGGCGATCACGCGGCCGCCGGACTCCTTGACGGCGTTGACCATCCGCGCCGCGTACTCGCCGACCTCCATCCACTCCGGATAGGGATCCTCGTCGCTCTCGAGCGACGCGACTCCCGTATGGAGGGTCACGGGTGCTATCCCGACCCCGGCCGAGACCAGGCGCGTCACCATTTCCGGAGTGAACGGCCTTGCGGCGCTCGGCATCTCGGCCGATCCGGGGACGGTTGCGAACGCGGTCTGGTAGGCGCCGATCGGCCAGTCGCGGTCGACGTACGAGTACCTGATCGGCCTGCCATGGCGCGCCAGATACTCGGGCACCGACTCGACCGGCGGGCGGGTCACCCACAGCCGCTTGCCGAAACGCCGCTCCAACCGCAGCGGCACCTTCCCTGGCAGGTCCACGATCCCGCCGGGCACCTCGCCCGGGAACGGCCGGTCCCGGTCGCGGAGCTCGACCAGCCAGGAGCCGTCGGGCCGCGTCGAGGAGAAGTGGACCCGCAGACCCCGCCGGGCGGGCACGGCCGCCGGGAGGGTCGCCGAGTTGTTGACCACGAGCAGGTCGCCGGGGCGCACCAGCACCGGGAGGTCTTCGAAGCGATGGTGCCGGATCGCGCCTGTCGCCTTGTCCGACACCAGGAGCCGAACGTCGGATCGTCCCGTGCCGCGGATCTCGGCGGGCTGGACGGCCTCCAGCGCGGCGTCCAGCGCGAACTCGAACGGGGAGGTCAACGTCGCGCTCATGCGCGTGCCTCCTCGTGCGTGTGGCGGTGCAGCTTGTCGAAATCGCGGGCCGCGTACCGGCCGCTCTCGGGCGCCTGCCACTCGCACGTGCACCATCGGGCCCCCGCGAGCGAGTAGATCGCCGCCGCGGCGAGCGAAGGCGGGTCGGCCTCGGCGGCATCGGCCTCGCCCACCGCCGCCGCGAGCATCGCGGTCGACATCTCGCCCGGGTCGATCGCCCAGACCGCGACGGCCGGCTCCTCGGCGGCGAGCACGTTCGACAACTGGTCGAGCGCGGCCTTCGTCGAACCGTACGGGCCCCACGTAGCGTACGGCCCCGTCGCGGCGTCGGAGGAGATGTTCACGATCGCCCCGCCCCGCTCCCTCAGCGCGGGAAGCGCCAACTGCGCCAAGGCGATCGGGGCCCATACGTTCATCTCGAACAGGCGCGGCCACACGGTCAGGTCGGCGTCCGCGAGGCGCGGCAACGGCACCTCGCCCAGCGTCGACGCGTTGTTCACCAGCAGATCGAGGCGGTTCCCGGCCAGGGCGACCAGCTCCCGGCGATGGACCTCGTCGGTGACGTCCCCGGCCAGGTAGCGGGCGCCGAGCCGCTCGGCGACGCGCGCCAGGCGCTCCTCGCCGCGGGCGGTCAGGATCAGGTCCCAGCCGGAGGCGGCCAGGCGCTCGGCCAGCGCCTCGCCGAGGCCCGCGGAGGCCCCGGTGATGATGGCGGTGCGGTCGTCCACTTGCGGCAGCTGTGCTTCACTCATGGCCCCACGCTATTTCCGGCGCGGGCCGGGCACATCGGGCCGAGGTCGCGGTCGCGACTGCGGCGCAGGTCCTAAGACCTGCGACCGAGGCCCGGAGGGCGCCGGGTGGACTAGATTGGCGGCGTGACCGCCTCCGATTCGACCGGGTCCGCGCAGACCGGGCCTTCCCAAGATGAGACCGCGCTGCTGCACGAGGTGTCGGCGGCAGTCGGCGCGATCACCCGGCACCTGTCCGTGCACCAGGTGCTCGAGGTGATCGTCTCCTCGGCCCGGCGCCTCGTCGGCGCCGACTACGCCGCCATCGGCATCCCCGACGACGAAGGCGGCTTCGCCGAGTTCATCACCGACGGCATCGGCGAGCAGCAGCGCCTCGAGATCGGGCCGCTCCCGCGCCAGCACGGGATGCTCGCCGCGATCCTCGCCGAGAGCGAACCGATCCGCCTCGACGACCTGCGCCGCGACCCGCGATTCCAGTGGTGGCCGAAGGCCCACCCGACCATGGCCGCGCTCCTCGGCGTCCCGATCCGCGACTGCGGTCCGGATTTCGGCGGCGGCGCCGAATGCCTCCGCACGATCGGCATCGTGGTGCTCACCAACGACCTCGGCAAGCCCGGGTTCAGCGAGTCCGACACGGAACTGATCGAACTGCTCGCCTCGCACGCGGCCATCGCGATCACCAACGCCCGCTTGTACGAGCGAAGCCGTGAGCTCACCGTCGTCGAGGAGCGCAACCGGCTCGCCCGCGAACTCCACGACGCGGTCATGCAGCGCTTGTTCTCCCTGCGGCTCTCCGCCCGCGCCGCACGCAAACTCGCCCCCACCGACCCCGAGGCCGCCGCGGATCGCCTCGACGAGGTCGAGACCCTCGCGGCCGAGGCCATCGCCGAGCTGCGCGCAGTGATCGTCGAACTCCGGCCCGCAGACCTCGACGTCCACGGCTTGGTCGAGACCCTCCGGCGGCACGTCACGCTGCTTGACCGCTTGCACGACACCGAGGTCACGTTCGAGCTCCGATCCCCAGTGGACCTGTCTAGGGACGGCGAGGTCGAAGTGCTCCGGCTCGTGCAGGAGGCCCTCAGCAACGCCTTCCGGCACGCCCGCGCCCGCCGTGTCGCCGTCACCGTCGAATCCGAGCGCATCACCATCGCCGACGACGGCGAGGGCTTTGACGCAGACGAGGCCGCCACCCGCGGGCTCGGCCTCCTCTCGATGCGCGAGCGGGCGAAGGCGCTCGGCGGCGATCTCGACCTCAAGACCGCCCCGGGCGAGGGCACGACCGTGACCCTCGAACTCGACGGCTTGACCGATCCCGCAGAGGCTGAACGTGACTGAGATCCGACTCCTTCTCGTCGACGACCACCCCGTGGTCCGCCGCGGCCTCCGCGGCTACCTCGAACTCGAAGCCGACTTCACCGTCGTCGGCGAAGCGGGCGACGGCGAGGAAGCCCTGCGCGCCATCGCGGAGCACCGACCGGACGTGGTCCTCCTCGACCTCAAGATGCCCGGCCTCGACGGTCAAGGCGTACTCGACCGCCTCACCGCGACCGGCGACGCACCCCGCATCCTCGTGCTCACCTCGGCCACCGACGCCGAACGCGTCCCGAGCGCCATCACCGCCGGAGCGGCCGGGTTCGTGTACAAGGACATCGACCCCGACGCGCTTGCCAACGCGATCCGTACCGTCTACGCCGGACAGATGCTTCTCGCCCCGATCGCACTGCGCGGCTTGATGAGCGGCAACGTCAGCGCCTCATCCGCCCCGTCCCTGACGCCGCGCGAGAGCCAGGTCCTCGGTCTCATCGCGAAGGGCCAGACCAACCGCCAGATCGCCCGCGCTCTCGGTGTCTCGGAGAAGACCGTCAAGACCCACGTGACGAACCTCCTCCGCCGCATCGGCGCCGCCGACCGCACCCAGGCCGCGTTGTGGGCGGTTCGCCATGGTATCGGGTGATTGACAGATTGTGACCGTCTATTGGGGCATCACCTTGGGTGATTATTTAAGATCCCGTCGTGCCCCGAATACACAAAAGAATCCTGCGTTCGCTCGTGCTGCTGGCCGCTCTCGCCCCGAGTGCCACGGCCTGCGGATACCTTTCCATCGGTGAGAAGACCGAGTCCTACGAGTTCTTCCACGACAACGATCCCGAGCCGTGGTGCGCCGAAGGCGAGAGCGGCTATGTCCTGAGCGAGGACTCGATCCTCGAGGGCCCGCATTTCTCGGTGGGAATCCAATGCCGATACATCGGCGAGACGCTCCCGCACGAGGTCGCCGAGCGCGTGCCGTCGATCGCCGACCTGACCCGTGTCGAAGAGGGCAGCGAGTTCCTCGCCAATAACCTCACGAGTCACCCTGACTCGGACATTTTCGACTTCATCGGCTGGCCGGTCCGCTCCTGGGTGCAGATCGGCGACCGGGAATTCGACCTCGATGCCCCTCCGCTGCGAGGCGACTGGATCGTCGTGACGGCCCCGACCGACGTCCCCGCGGTGCTCTGGGTGGAGGACGACGGCCGCGCCCAAGGGCTCGACCTGCGAACGGGCGAGCGGGTCGATCCGGTATTCGCGTACTACAACGGCCTCGCCGACTGGAGCGACATTCTCGGCGGCTTCAAGTATGAGTCGTATTTCGCCGATGAACCGGACGACGGGCTCTCCTGCCAGTACGACCAGGTCAACGCTTCGCGCAGCCCCTGGCTCGAAGGCGTCGGATGGGCCCCCGAAGGCAGCGTCTTCCTGAGTGTTTACACCTTGTGGTGCAACCAGATCGGGGAGTACTCATGGAACCTCGACCCAGCCTCCATCACGCTCGCCAGTGGCGAGGCGACCGAATCCGAGACCTGGATCGAAGTGTCCTACGACGGCGGTGTCGAAATCGAGGCGGTCTTCGTCATACCCGACATCGACTCCGAGGTCACCATCGCGTTCGAGCCGATTACCGAGGCCATCGGACCGGAGGGCCGCGAAATGGAATTCCAAGACGAGTTCCCCGCCACCGAATGGGTCGCTTCGTTCTGACCTCGTGCGCCGAGCCCTCAGCGCCATAAGGGCTCGGCGAACCCGCCATCCCCGAATCCGATGAACAGGCCGTCACCTCTCGCAACGCTCGGCGGCACCCCCTCAAATGCCGCCGAGCACCATCTCCTCAAGGGATTCCCATGCCCCGCATCCTGACGTTCGCCGCACTTCCTCTGCTGGCAGTCGCCTCGCTCACCCCCGCCGGCAGCGCCGACCCCGATTCGTTCCTTCGAACAGGGCCCTACGAGCTGTTCACCGGAACGGATCAAGGCGCGTGGTGCGAACCGGGAGATGATGCAAGCGTCATCGATGAGCCGGCGGATCTTCGCGGCGCTCATTTCGTACTGTCGCTGGCATGTCTCTTCCAGGACGCCGCCTTGCCGCGAGAGCGACTGGCCGCGAATCCCGAGTTGACTCGAATACCGCAGGTGGAGGCTGGGGTCGAGTTCTTGATCGCCCAGGTCGCGCTTCAGGCGGACTATCTCCCGGAGTACAAGAGCGACCCTGCCTGGGTCACGGCCTGGATTGAAGTGGACGGCGAGCGCATCGATCTGGGGGCGCCGCCGAGCGCCGGTCGATATCTGGTGCTGAGCGCACCGATCGGCGCGGAAGCGAGGCTCTGGGTCGAGGACGACGGGCTTGCCCAGGGCCTTGACCTTCGCACCGGCGCGCCCCTGGACCGGCTGGAGCCCTACTACTCGGAGCCCGGCTTCTGGACCGAATCCGAAGGCGAGTTCAACACCCTTGACGCCTACTTCGTGTCCGGTGGCCGATCGTGGACCCTCACCTGTCACTCCAATCGCGTTGAGTTCACGCGGTCGATGTGGCTGGAGGACTACGGCTGGGCGCCCGAGGGATCGGTGTTCCTGCAAGTCGAGTTCTGGTGGTGCACCGGCGAAGGCGTCTACGACTGCGGCGTCTGGACGCTCGATACTGAGCGTTCGCTGTTCGTCAGGACCGGTTCGGAGGTCTGGTTGCCGACCGGATGGACCATGCGCGACCACCACAGCGCCGCTCATGGACAACGCCACACCGCCGTCGTGGAAGTCCCTGCGACTGAGAGTGAGTTCCGAGTGGACTTCGCGCCGATAGGGGAACTCGAGGAGGCGGGCACCGGTGAAGTCTTCCGCCTCGGAAAGTTCCCGGACGTCTTCAGCTGGAACGTCGGATTCTAGAAGCGACTTCGCGGGTCTACGTCGAGGCGCTGAGGGCGGAATCCGTTCAAGTGCTGATGTTCGCGGGTGCCGCTGACACACACCGTGGGGGCATCAACGGTTTTCGCGGAGGAGCTCCCGCCATGAACGCCAAGCAGACCTGGACCCGCCCCGAGATCATCGCCGTGCCTCGCGGGTCGCGCGCGCGTCTGAACTGGAGACGGCGTCGGCGGCGCCATGCGGTGCCGCCGACGCCGATTCGGTAGCGCTAGTTGATCTCGAGCGGGTCGCCGCCTTGGCGGACGCCGGTGTCGAGGGCGTCGATCTCGGC
>NZ_JAERMK010000001.1:144556-170214 GCF_016918015.1 Glycomyces sp. YM15 | reverse complement strand
CCGCGGGGGCGGGGGGGGGGCGGGGCGGGGCGGCCCCGGCCGGGGGGGGGGGGGGGGCGGGGGGCCCCCCCCCCCCCCGATTCGGTAGCGCTAGTTGATCTCGAGCGGGTCGCCGCCTTGGCGGACGCCGGTGTCGAGGGCGTCGATCTCGGCGAGGTCCTTGTCGGTGAGGGCGAAGTCGAGGACTTCCCAGTTCTCGCGGATGCGTTCGGGGGTGACCGACTTGGGGATGACGACGTTGCCGCGCTGGAGGTTCCAGCGGAGCACCACTTGGGCGGGGGTGCGGTCGTGGGCCTCGGCGACGGCCTTGACGGCGGGTTCGTCGAAGAGGTCGCCCGCGCGCAGGCCGAGCGGGCCCCAGGATTCGGTGACGACGCCGTGCTCGGCGTGCCAGGCGCGCAGTTCGGGCTGGCTGAAATAGGGGTGCAGCTCGACCTGGTTGAGCTCGGGGGCGGCACCGGTCTCGGTCTCGCAGCGGGCGAGGTGGTCGATGGTGAAGTTCGAGACGCCCGCCGAGCGGAGGAGGCCTTCGGAGCGGGCGTCGAGGAGCGCCTGCCAGGACTCGACGTAGAGGTCGACCTGCGGGCGGGGCCAGTGGAGCAGGTACAGGTCCAGGTAGTCGGTGCCGAGTCGCTCGAGGGACTCGTTCAGGTTGCGGCGGACCTCGTCGTAGCCGTGGTCCCAGGTCTTGCTGGTGAGGAAGATGTCGCCGCGGGCGACGCCGGACGCCTTGATGGCGCGGCCGACGCCGGTTTCGTTGTTGTAGCCGACGGCGGTGTCGACGAGTCGGTAGCCGGTCTCGAGCGCGGTCTCGACCGCGGACTGCACGTCGCTGCCGTCGTCGATCCTGAAGGTGCCGTAGCCGTACCGGGGGATCTCTGCGCCGCCGGACAGGGTGATCGCTGTGCTCAGTTCGCTCATGCGCGCGAGCCTACCCGCTTGGCACTCGATTGCAGACCATCGCAGCGCGAGAGACTTGCCGTTGCGGAAAGCCGCGACTTGACGTGATGGAAAGTCGCGGGCTAGACTTTCCGACATGGAAAGTCAACTGAGCCCCCAGGAAGCGCAGGCCGCCCTCGCCGCGGTGCAGGAGTCCCGTTCCGACATGGCCGACCGGCTCATCACGCCGTGGTGGTACCACCCGGTGCTCGGCGTCCTCGTAGGCGGACTCATCACCGTCGCGACGATCGGCGTCGCGTTCCCCGTCCTGATGGGAGTGATCGCGGTCTACGCCCTGGGCGTCTTCCTCCTCATGTCCGCCTACCGCCGCAAAGCCCGCGTGTGGATGAGCGGATTCGACGGCGGCCCGAAGGCCCGCCGCAGCATCACCCTCCTGTTGATCGTCACGCTCGCGATCGCCATCGCGGGCTCGGTGTTCAGCATGGGCCTGGAGATCCGCTGGACCGCGCTCCTCACCGGCCTCGCGGTCGGCGTGACGATGACGCTCTGGGGCCGCCACTACGACAAGGTGGTCCGCGCCGAGCTGCGTGACCCCTCATGAGCGCCGAAGCGAAGTTCGACGAGATCATCCACGCGCCCAACCGGTTGCGGATCTGCTCGATGCTCTCGGCGATGAACGAGGTCGAGTTCGCCGCCCTCCGCGAAGCCCTCGGCGTCAGCGATTCCGTTCTCAGCAAGCAACTCAAAGCGCTCGAGGACGCCGGCTACCTCCGTGTCAGGAAGTCCCCTCTGGATGGACGGACTCACACCTGGGCCGCCCTCACCCCCGCGGGGAAGGCCGCCTTCAACGGGCATGTCGCCGAGCTGCGGCGGCTCGCGGCGGGAGTCCCGATCGAGTAGCGCCGCTCCGGCACGGTCGAGAAGCGCAGCGGGGCGGGGGGCCAGGCCACCCGCCCCGCTCACGTCCATGTCAGCGTTCGTTGCTGCCCGGGTCGATGCCCTGGCGCCGACCGGTCTCCAGCGCGTCGATCGCCGCCATCTCGTCGTCGGAGAGCGCGAAGTCGAACACGTGGAAGTTCTCAGCGATGCGGGTCTGCTTGGAGGACTTGGGGATCACGATGCAGCCGTGCTGCAGGTGCCAGCGGATCACGACCTGGCCCGGGCTCTTCCCGTGCGCCGCGGCGGCGGCCGTGACGGCCGGTTCGGCGAGGACCGAGCCGGTGCGCTGGCCGAGCGGGCCCCAGGACTCGGTGGCGATGCCGCGCTCGGCGTGCCAGGCGCGCAGTTCGGGCTGGTTGAAGTACGGGTGCAGCTCGACCTGGTTCACCGAGGGGTACACCCCCGTGGCCTCGCGGACCTTGTCGAGGTGCTTCGGCAGGAAGTTCGAGACGCCCGCCGAGCGGATCAGGCCCTCGTCCCTGGCCTTGAGCAGGGCCTTGAAGGTCTCGGGGTACAGGCCCTGCTTGGGGGAGGGCCAGTGGATCAGGTACAGGTCGATGTAGTCGGTGCCGAGGCGCTCGAGCGAGGCCTCGAGCGCGGCGCGGGCGGCCTCGGCGCCGTGGTGGTCGTTCCAGACCTTCGTGGTGAGGAAGACCTCCTCGCGCGGGAGGCCCGATGCGGCCACCGCGCGGCCGACGCCGACCTCGTTGCCGTACATCTCGGCCGTGTCGATCAGCCGGTAGCCGGTGGCGAGCGCGGCCTCGACGGCCTGCTGGGCCTCATCGTCGCCGACCTTGTAGGTGCCGTAGCCGATGCGGGGCATCGCGATGCCGTCGTTCAGTCCGATCGGAGCGCTGAGATCAGTCATGCCACGAGGGTAACCGTCTCAGAGGGCCTTCCGGTCCGCGTCGACCATGATCCGTGCCAGCTCGTCCCAGTGGACCTTCGCCTTCCAGCCGATCTCGCGGGCGATCTTGGCCGGGTTGCCGATGAGCTCGGGGACTTCGGCGGGGCGCTCGTACCGCTCGTCGTGCTCGACGTGGTCGCGCCAGTCGAGGCCCGCGTGGCCGAACGCGGCTTCGGCGAAGTCGCGCACCGTGGCGGGCCGGCCGGTGGCGAGCACGTAGTCGACGGGCTCGTCCTGCTGGAGCATGAGCCACATGGCCTCCACGTACTCGGGCGCGTAGCCCCAGTCGCGCACCGCGTCCATGTTGCCGAGGAAGACCTTCTGCTCCAGTCCCGCCTCGATCCGGGCCACCGCGCGGGTGATCTTGCGGGTCACGAACGTCTCGCCGCGCCTCGGGCTCTCGTGGTTGAAGCAGATCCCGCTGACGGCGAACATGCCGTAGGACTCCCGGTAGTTCACCGTGGCCCAGTGCGCGTAGACCTTCGCGACCCCATAGGGGCTGCGCGGATGGAACGGCGTGGTCTCGTCCTGCGGCGGCGCGGCCAGACCGAACATCTCCGAAGTGGACGCCTGGTAGATCCGGGTGTCGATGCCGCTGGCGCGCACGGCCTCCAGGAGCCGGATCACGCCGAGCGCGGTCACGTTCGCGGTGTACTCGGGCAGGTCGAAGCTGACGCGAACGTGGCTCTGCGCGGCGAGGTTGTAGATCTCGTCGGGCCGCACGTCCCGGATGAGGTTCACCAGCATCCCCGCGTCGGTCACGTCGCCCTTGTGCAGGAAGAGCTTCCGCCCCGACTCGTGCGGGTCCTGGTAGACCGCGTCGAGGCGGGAGGTGTTGGCGATGACCGACGACGCGTGCCGGACGATCCCGTGGACCGTGTAGCCCTTCGCGAGCAGCAGCTCGGTCAGGTACGAGCCGTCCTGACCGGTGATGCCGGTGATGAGAGCGGTCTTGCCGGGGGTCGTCGTCATGCGCGGTCCTTCGCTGTCGTGGTGCTCGAGAGGTGGCCGGAGCGCTCGATCCAGTCGGCGCACAGCCGCAGGCCCTGGAGGCGCGCGGCGGCGAGGTCGCCGCATTCGGCGAGGCGCAGCACGCCGTCGGCGACGCCGGCCGAGTAGGTGGCGGGGTCGGCGACCGGGGCGTTCTCGAGACGGGCGAGGATCACGCCTTCGACGAGGCCGAACACGAGGTTCGCGCGCTGGGCGAGGCCGCCGGGCGGGTAGTCGCGGGCGGCGCCGGTGCGGCCGAGCAGCTCGCGGTAGGACTCGCGCAGGCGCTCGCGCATCTCGCGGAACGGCGCGAAGGCCTCCTGGCGCACCTCGGGCAGGAGGTAGAGCGCGCCGAGGTTGTGGCTGGCCCCGGCGAGTTGCGCGGCGTCGATGCGGGCGAGGGCCCACAGCCGCGCTTCGGCGGCGGCGTCCTGTTCGGCCAGCGCCCATTCGGCGAATTCGAGGGAGGGGGCCACGGTGGTCTCGAGGAGGCTGCTGAGCAGGGCTTCCTTGCTGGGGAAGTGGTAGTACATGCTGGCCTGGCGCATCCCGGCCCTGGCGGCGATGGCGCGCGTGGAGGTGGCGGTGTAGCCCTGGACGGTGAAGAGTTCGGCCGCGGCGGCGAGGAGCTGGTCGCGGGGTTCGGCGGCCCGGGCGGTGCCGTCGCCGGGCTCCGGGGCGACCCTGGGGCGGCCGACCCGCCGCTTGGGCCGGTCCGCGGGGGACTCCTTCGCTGCGGTGGGCATCGGTTCGCCTTCCTGTCCTGTGTGCGCGCACCAGTCTAGTTCGCGGGCTTCCGATCCGGTCGGCGCGCGCGGTTCAGGGCCTCGAGCGGGCATTCGCGTGTTGCCGTTGTGCGGGGGTGTTCATGCCGGTGAAATAAATTCTGTCAGTTGATCGAAATCGCGAAGCGGTTGATTTCTATCGACTGACAGAAAACAACCCCGGAAGGTGCCCGATGATACTCCTCGGTGTAGGGCTCTCAATCGTCGTCGTCCTGGTCATCGGCCTCGTCGTCTCCAAGAAAGTGGACGGGGACTCCGGCCGCTACCTCGTCGCGGGACGCACCCTCGGCATCCCGCTCGTCGCCGCCGGGCTCATGGCCCAGGCGGTCGACTCCAACGCCACCCTCGGCAACACCGACCTGGCCTACGGCTTCGGCTTCTGGGCCGGTGCCGGCCTCCCCATCGGGCTCGCCCTGTGCCTGCTCCTCACCGGCCTGTTCTTCGCCCGCCGCATGAACGCCGCCAAGCTCCTCACCCTCCCCGACTGGTACGCCCGCCGGTACGGCCGCCGGATCGAACTGATCGCCTCGGTCGCGATGATCGGCGCATACGTGCTGCTCCTCGCCGGGAACCTCGTGGCGGGCGGCTTCCTGTTCGAGCACTTCCTCGGCATCGACTATCGCCTGGGCGTGCTGCTCATCGTCGCCGTGGTCATGACCTACACCGTCGCCGGCGGCATGTTCTCCGACTCCTACACCGCCGCCGCCCAGATGATCATCACCATCGTCGGCACCGCCTCCCTGTTCACCTGGGTGGCCGCGACGCACGGGATCACCGTGCCCGAGGGCATGGGCGCCTTCGACCTCGGCCAGCTGACCGACCCGGCCCAAGGCGCGCCGATCAACTGGGCCACCCTCATCGCCCTCGGTGTCGGCGACATCGTCGCCATCGACTTCATGCAGCGGATCTTCTCCGCCAAGAGCCCTTCGGTCGCCCGCCGGGCCTGCTTCCTCGGCGCGGCCGGAACCCTCCTCATCGGCATCCCCTTCACCTACGTGGCCCTCTCCGCGGCCGACATCGTCGGCCCCGACGCGGGCTCCGCGGTCCTCTTCACGCTCCTCGAAGACCACGCCCCGGCCTGGCTGGCCATGCTGGTGCTCGCCGCCATCGTGGCCGCCTCGTGCTCGACCGCCAACGGCGCGATCCTCGGGACGGGCGCCGTCGCCGCCCGCAACATCGCGGGCATCCGGGAAACCGACGGCGGCAAGCTCCCCGAGCTGAAGATCTTCGGTGCGGGCAAGGACCCGCTGCTGCGGGCCAGCCGCATCGCGATGTTCCCGATCGTGGGCCTCGCCGTCCTCGTGGCTTTGCGCGTGCCGCAGACCGGCATCCTGCTCACCCTCGCCTTCGACCTCATGCTCGCGGGCCTCGTCGTGCCGTTCGCCCTGGGTCACTGGTGGAAGCGCGGCGGCGCGGCCGCCGCAGCGGCCGCGATCGCCGTGGGCTTCACCGTCCGGCTGGTGCTGTTCGCCCTCACCCCGACGGTGTACGGCGCCCCGAACGACCTGCTGTACTTCGAGAACGACGCGATCACCGCGACCTTCGACGGCTGGCCCACCTTCATCGCGTTCCTCGCGGGCGCCGCGGCCTACGCGGCGGTCGCACTGCTGCGCCCCGCCAAGGCCTACCGCGCCCCCGCGCCGGCATCCGCGGTCGTCCTCGAACCGGCGGCCTCGAAAGCCTAAGCGCCGCAACCAGGCTCCCGCGTACGGCCGCCATGCCGCACGCGGGAGCCTTTGCCGCGTCCCGGACCCGCGCGGGCCGCACCGGTTGTGCGCTCCACGCAATCAAGCCGAAACGTGAAAGTCACGGCCGCGAACACTCGCGGAGCTAATTTCTGTCAAGCGACAGAAATTGATCGGAGCGGAGGCCGCCATGACCGAAACCCCTGAACCCCAAGCCGAACCATCGGCAACCGGCAGCACCTACGCCGCCCGCGACCACGCCCGCGCCCAAGAGGCCGCCGCCGCTGCCACCGAACGCGCCTGGGTCCCCGCCACCACCAGTCCCCATGCACCAGAAGGCATCGACCCCGAACGCCTCCTCTGGGCCGAGACCGTCGCCGGCGGCGGCTACGCCCACCAGGTGATCGCCCCCGGCACCGTCCTCGAACTCACCGACCTCGACGGCGACGCCTGCGTCCACCTCGCCCTCGCCTGGGCCGGAACCCCCTGGGAGCGCCTCTGCGTCCCCGACACCGTCAAGGTCCAGTGGAACGCCTACCTCGGCCAGGGCAGCCTCCTGCTCTCCGACCAGGGGCGCGCGCTGGTGAGCCTGGTGCTCGACGAGTCCGGCCGCCATGACGCGTTCTGCGGCGCGACCGCGTCCGCCCAGAACGAGGAGCGCTACGGCGACGGCACGCCGTGGGGCCCGACCCCGGCCGCCCGCGAACTGCTCAAACTCGCCGCCGCAAAGCACGACCTCTCCGCCCGCGACCTCCCGCAGACCATCGCGCTCTTCAAAGGCCTCAAAGCGGACGGCGAGGGCCGCCTGCACTGGCTCGGCGGCACCGGTCCCGGTCGGCGGGTGCGCCTCCTCGCCGAGGCACCGCTCCTGGTCATGCTCGCCAACGCCCCGCACGCGCTCGACCCGCGCGAGGACTACACCGCCACCCCGGTGCGCGTCCTCGCCTGGCGCGAGCGCCCCACCGCCCCGGGCGACGCCCGCTGGGACGCCACCCCTGAGGGCCGCCGCGCCCTCGCCAACACCGCCGCCCGGATCGGAGCCGCCGCATGACCGCCGAGACCGTCACTGCACATGTCGTCCAAGAGCACCGTGTCGACGCCCGCGCCCCCTGGTCCGGGCTCGTCGCCGCCGGGCAGACCCTGCGCATCACCGACCTCGAAGGCAACCAGGCCGTCGACTTCCTCCTCTTCGACGCCGCCGACACCGCCCTGCGCTACAGCGCCCAGCACACGATCGCGGCCGCCGGGGCGCTGTTCCTCACCACCGGCTCGATCCTGCGCGACGTCGAGCACCGTCCACTGGCGACGGTGATCGCCGACAACTGCGGCCGCCACGACACCATCGGCGGGGCGTGCTCCAAGGAGTCCAACACCCTCCGCTACGGCCACCAGACCTGGGCCCAGCACGCATGCGTCGAGAACTTCCTCCACGAAGGCGCCAAGTGGGGCCTGGGCAAGCGCGACATGACCGGCAACGTCAACTGGTTCATGAACGTGCCCGTCGAGGACGACGGCTGCCTGGGCATCGTCGACGGCATCTCCGCGCCGGGCCTCGAGGTGGCGCTGCGCGCCGAGCGGGACGTCATCGCCCTCATCTCCAACTGCCCCCAGATCAACAACCCGTGCAACGCGTTCAACCCCACCGCCGTCCGCGTCGCCGTCACGACACGAATCGACGCCTCGCAAGCCTCGACGAGAGCGGAGTCCTGACTTGTCCTTCGACACCCTCCTCATCGCCAACCGCGGCGAGATCGCCGTGCGCGTCATCGCCACCGCCAAACGCATGGGGCTCAAGACGATCGCGGTCTACTCGGATGCCGACCGGGCCGCCGCGCACGTCGACGCCGCCGACGCTGCGGTGCGCATCGGCGGCCCGGCCCCCGCCGATTCCTACCTGCGGCCCGAGGCGATCCTCGAGGCCGCCGCCGCGACCGGCGCGGGTGCGATCCACCCCGGATACGGGTTCCTCTCCGAGAACGCCGCATTCGCGCGCACGGTCGAGGGCGCCGGCATCGCGTTCGTCGGCCCCGCCCCGGAGCACCTGGACCTGTTCGGCGCCAAGCACACCGCGCGGGCCGCCGCCGAAGCCGCCGGGGTCCCGCTGCTCGCCGGGACCGGACTCCTCGAGGACGTGGCGCACGCCCTCGCCGAGGCCGACCGGATCGGCTACCCCGTGATGCTCAAAGCGACCGGAGGCGGCGGCGGCATCGGAATGCGCCCGGCCGCGAACCCCGCGGAGCTCCGCGAGGCCTGGGGCAGCGTGAAGCGCCTCGCCGAGACCGGATTCGGCGACGCCGGGCTCTTCCTCGAACGGCTCGTGCGCCGCGCCCGCCACCTCGAGGCGCAGGTCTTCGGCGACGGACTCGGCGCGGTCACGGTCCTCGGCGACCGCGACTGCACCCTCCAGCGCCGCAACCAGAAGGTGATCGAAGAGGCCCCCGCCCCCGACGTCCCGGACCACCTGCGCGAGCGCTACCAGCAAGCGGCGCAGCGGCTCTGCGCGGACGTGCGCTACCGCTCCGCGGGCACCGTCGAGTTCCTCTACGACACCGAACGCGAGGAGGTCGCGTTCCTCGAAGTGAACACCCGCCTCCAGGTCGAGCATCCCGTCACCGAAGCGGTCTTCGGCGTGGACCTCGTGGAGTGGATGCTGTGCCTCGCCCAAGGCGACACGGCCCCGATGCGCAGACCGCTGCGCGCCGGCGGCCACGCCGTGCAGACCCGCCTGTACGCCGAGGACCCCGCCCAGGGCCACCGGCCCTCCACCGGCACGGTCACCCACCTCACGCTTCCCGAGCGCGTCCGCGTCGACACGTGGATCGAAGCCGGGGCCGAGGTCGGCCCCCACTACGACCCGATGATCGCCAAGCTCATCAGCCACGGCCCCACCAGAGCGGACGCCGTCGCCGCCGCAGCGAACGCCCTGGGGGAGCTGCGGATCGCCGGCGTCGAGACCAACCAGGGCCAACTCGCCGCCGCTCTCGCCCACCCCGAGTTCGCGGCCGCCCGCCACACCACCGCGACCCTCGCCGACGTGCACGACCCGCGCCCCCGCATCGACGTGCTCACGGCCGGGACGCAGACCACGATCCAGGACTGGCCCGGCCGCACCGGCTACTGGCAGGTCGGCCTGCCGCCCTCGGGCCCGATGGACGACCTGTCGTTCCGGCTCGGCAATCGCGCCCTCGGCAACCCCGAGGGCGCCCCCGGCCTCGAATGCGTAGCGCAGGGACCGACCCTGCGGTTCAGCCACGCCACCACCGTGTGCGTCACGGGCGCACCCGCCCCGGTGACCGTGGCCGGAACGCCTGCACCGCAATGGGAACCGTTCACCGTCCCCGCCGGGGCCGAGCTCGCGATCGGCGCGCCCGATGTCGCCGGCATCCGCACCTACCTGCTCGTGCGCGGCGGCCTCGACGTGCCGCTCTACCTCGGCTCGGCCGCCACCTTCACCCTCGGCGAGATCGGCGGCCTCACCGGAGGCGCGCTCAAGACCGGCGACGTGCTTCGCTCCGCGCCCGCCGGAGCGGGCGAGCCCGCCCCGGTGCCCGAAGCGGACCGTCCGCAGTTCACGAACGTGTGGGAACTCCCCGTCGTGGAGGGCCCGCACGCCGCACCCGAGTACTTCACTCGCGAGGACATGGACGACTTCTACAGCGCCCGTTGGGAAGTCCATTTCAACTCCGCCCGCACCGGGGTGCGCCTCACCGGCCCTAAACCGCGCTGGGCCCGCCCGGACGGCGGCGAGGCCGGACTCCACCCCTCGAACATCCACGACAACGCGTACGCGATCGGCGCGGTCGACTTCACCGGCGACATGCCGGTCCTCCTCGGGCCCGACGGGCCGAGCCTCGGCGGCTTCGTCTGCCCCGCAACGGTGATCGCGGCCCACCGGTGGCGGCTCGGGCAGCTGCGGCCCGGCGACGCGGTGCGCTTCGTCCCCGTCGGCGACGCGGGCGTCCCGGCCGCCCGGCGGCGCCCGGCGCTCGCCCCGGCCCCCGACCGCGCCGCGGTCGCGGACGGCGGGGTGCTGGATCGCATCGCCGCCCGCCCGGACGCCCCGGCCGTCACGTACCGCCGCTCAGGCGACGACAACGTGCTCATCGAATACGGCCCCAACCTGCTCGACCTGGCCTTGCGGATGCGCGTGCACGCCCTCGCCGAGGCCGTCGCAGCGCGGTTCGGCGACGACGTGCTGCTCGACCTCACCCCGGGCGTGCGCAGTCTCCAGGTCCACTTCGATCCGGCCCGGCTGCGCCAGTCCGCGCTCGTCGATCAACTGACAGATATCGAATCGACCCTGCCCTCCACGGCGGAGCTCGCGGTGCCGAGCCGCGAAGTGCGGCTCCCGCTGTCCTGGGACGACCCGGCCACCCGCGAGGCCATCGACCGGTACATGAACGGGGTGCGCGACGACGCGCCCTGGTGCCCGTGGAACGTCGAGTTCATCCGCCGCATGAACGGACTGGACACGGTGGACGACGTGTACCGCACGGTGTTCGAGGCCGAGTACATGGTGCTCGGCCTCGGCGACGTCTACCTCGGCGCGCCAGTGGCCACCCCGCTCGACCCGCGGCACCGGCTCGTGACCACCAAGTACAACCCGGCGCGCACCTGGACGCCGCAGAACGCGGTCGGCATCGGCGGCGCCTACCTGTGCATCTACGGCATGGAAGGCCCTGGCGGCTATCAGTTCGTCGGCCGCACCGTGCAGGTCTGGAACACCCACCGCCAGCGCGGGCCCTTCACCGAGGGCAAACCGTGGCTGCTGCGCTTCTTCGACCGCATCCGCTGGTACCCGGTCGGCACCGAGGAGCTGGGGGAGCTGCGGGCCGAGATGGACGCGGGGCGCTTCGTCCCGCAGACCGCCGAAGGGGAGTTCCGATACGCCGACTACCGCCGCTTCCTCGACGCCAATGCCGAAGGCATCGACGCTTTCAAAGCGCGCCAAGCGGCGGCGTTCGCCGCCGAACGCGCCGCCTGGGAGGCCTCGGGCGAGTTCGACCGCCAGCAGGCCGAACCGCCCGCCGCCCCGACCGAGGACGTGTCCGCCCCGCCGGGTGGGGCCGTGGTGGCCGCGCCGCTGGCCGCCGCGGTGTGGAAGGCCCTGGTCGAGCCGGGTCAGGAGGTCGTCGCCGGCGACACGCTGTTCGTCCTGGAGGCGATGAAGATGGAGACGCCGGTCCTCGCGCCGCGGGAAGGGCGGGTCCTGAAGGTCCTGGCCGGTCCGGGTGACCTTGTCGCCCAAGGGAACCCGTTGGCGGTGTTGGAGCCGATCTGAGACCGCGCGCTGCGGCGCCGCGTCGTGCGCGGAGCGCGTTCACGTCTCGGTCATCGAGACATCACCGATCCGTCCCGCCGAGTTGCCACGCGGAGCGCCGCCGATTCCATACGGTAAGTGGGCCAAGCGATCCCCATCAGTTCGCCCGCAAAGGAACCGCTCATGCAACGTCGAAACGTCCTGCGAGCAGCCGTGGTCGGCACCGGCTCAGTCGCCTTCGGCTTCACGATGACCCGCTCCTCCTTCGCCGCCTACCCCGTCCAGACCGGGCCGAGCCCGTACGGGCCGCTCCAGTCCGCCGACGCCAACGGCGTCCTCCTCCCGCAGGGCTTCAGCTCCCGCGTCGTCGCCCGCTCCTCCCAGACCGTGCCGGGCACCTCCTACACCTGGCACGGCGCCCCCGACGGCGGCGCGTGCTTCGCGGACGGCGACGGTTGGATCTACACCTCCAACTCCGAGTTGCCCTCCGGGAACGGCGGCGTCAGCTCCCTGCGGTTCGACTCCACCGGGACCGTGGTCGACGCCTACCGCACCCTGTCCGGCACCCGCAGCAACTGCGCGGGCGGCGCCACCCCCTGGAACACCTGGATCTCCTGCGAGGAGGTCGACCGCGGCTACGTGTACGAGACGGACCCGTTCGGCGTCGACGCCGCCGTCCAGCGGCCCGCCATGGGCCGCTTCAAGCACGAGGCCGCCGCGTGCGACGCCGAGCGCGGCGTCGTCTACCTGACCGAGGACGTCTCGGACGGCGCGTTCTACCGCTTCAAGCCCACCACCTGGGGGAACCTCGCCTCCGGGCAGTTGCAGGTCCTCACCGAATCGGGCGGGGCCCTCACCTGGAAGAACGTGCCGGACCCGGACGGCTCGCCCACCGCGACCCGCTACCAGGTCGCGAACACCAAGCGCTTCAACGGCGGCGAGGGGTGCTACTACGCCGACGGCGTGTGCTTCTTCACCACCAAGGGCGACAACCGGGTCTGGGCCTACGACGCGGTCAACCACACGATCGCGATCGCCTACGACGACAACCTCACCTCGAGCGCGCCGCTCACCGGCGTCGACAACATCACCGGCGCCACCGCCGGCGGCGACCTGTTCGTCGCCGAGGACGGCGGCAACATGGAGATCTGCATCATCACGCCCGACGACATCGTGGCGCCGTTCCTGCGGCTCTCGGGCCACGGTTCCTCCGAGATCTGCGGCCCGGCGTTCAACCCGGCGGGCGACCGCCTCTACTTCTCGTCCCAGCGCGGCACCACCGGCTCCAGCTCCGGCGGCATGACCTTCGAAGTCACCGGCCCGTTTCGCGCGCTCTGATCCGATGGGGCTTCGCGGAGACGCGCCTCCGCGAAGCCCCATCGGGGCCGCTCGATCGCTAGGATGTCGAGACGTGTCCCTACAACGGAGTCGGTGATCGTCCATGCCAGTCCTCACCGTCGACCTCGTGATCGTCGGCGCCGGTCCCACCGGGCTCTTCGCCGCCTACTACGCGGGCTTCCGCGGCCTGAAGACCGCGGTCCTCGATGCGCTTCCCGAAGCGGGCGGCCAGATCACGGCCATGTACCCCGAGAAGCAGATTCTCGACGTGGCCGGATTCCCCTCTATCAAGGGCCGCGACCTGGTGAACAACCTGCTGCGCCAAGCGGCGCCGTTCGAACCGGAGTACCTCCTCGGCCGCCAGGCGAGCAAGCTCGAGCACCGCGACGGCAAGCCCGTGCTGAAACTGGCCGACGGCCAGGTCATCGAGGCTGAAGCCGTGCTCATCACCGGCGGCCTCGGCAGCTTCGCGCCCCGGCCGCTGCCCGCGGCCGAGGACTTCCACGGCGCGGGCATCGTCTACTTCGTCCCCGAACTCGCCGCGCACGCCGGGCAGGACGTGGTGATCGTCGGCGGCGGCGACTCCGCGTTCGACTGGGCGATCGCCCTCCACGGCATCGCCCGCAGCACCGTGATCGTGCACCGCCGCGAGAAGTTCCGCGCCCATCAGGCCACCGTGGACCACGTGCGGTCCCTCGGCGTCCCGGTGCGCGTCAACGCCCAGGTCACCGCCATCCACGGCACCGAGCAAGTGAGCGGCGTGACCATCGACGTGAAAGACGAGGGGCCACAAGAGCTCCCGGCCGACGCGATCGTGGCGGCGCTCGGGTTCACCGCCGATCTCGGGCCCCTGGGGGAGTGGGGCCTCGACCTCGACCGGCGCAGCATCGCCGTGGACTCCACGATGGCCACCAACCTGCCGCGCGTCTACGCCGCGGGCGACATCGCATCGTACCCAGGCAAGGTCAAGCTCATCGCCACCGGCTTCGGTGAGGCCGCCACGGCGGTGAACAACGCCGCAGTGGTGATCGACCCCGAAGCGCACCTCTTCCCCGGACACTCGAGTGAGCAACCCTGATCTCTTGCAACACAAGGGAACTCGTAAATCCAAACGGGACTAACATGAGGTATCGGCGGGTATCGCGCCGGTGACTCCGACCGGAGTCTTACTATGCGGGGATGCTTGCCATGACCGTCGCCGACGGCCGCCTCACCGCCGCCCAGGTCCCCGAACCCGCGCCCGGCCCCGATGACGTCCTCATCGAGGTCGCCGCCGCCGGCGTCAACCGCGCCGACCTCCTCCAAGTCGCCGGGCACTACCCGAGCCCGCCCGGCGCCCCCGCCTGGCCCGGCCTCGAAGTCTCCGGCACGATCGTCAACGTCGGCAGCGACGACAACGCGTCCTTTCTCGGCGCCGAGGTCTGCGCCCTCCTCCCCGGCGGCGGCTACGCCCGATACGTCACGGTGGACGCCGGACTGGTGCTCCCGAAACCTGAGAACGTGTCGCTGGTCGACGCGGCCGGACTGCCCGAGGTCGCCGCGACGGTGTACTCGAACCTGGGATATCTGCTGGAAGCGGAGGCCGACCGCAAGCGCCGCGTGCTCGTGCACGGCGGCGCCGGCGGCATCGGGACGTTCGCGATCCAGTTCGCGAAGAAGCTCGCCGACGCGGAGACCTGGACGACCGCCCGCGCCGAATGGACCCAGAAGCTCCAAGCCCTCGGCGCCGACCGCGTCATCGACTACCGCAGCGAGGACTTCGCGGCGCTCGCCATGGAAGCCGGCGGCGCGGACGCGATCCTCGACGTGATCGGCGCGGCCTACTTCGAGCCGAACCTCAAGGCGCTGGCGCAGGACGGACGCCTCGCGATCATCGGCCTCCAGCAGGGCGCCGCCGCGCAGATCCACCTCGGCGGCCTCCTCGCCAAGCGCGCCACCATCACCGGCACGACCCTCCGGGCCCGCCCGCTCGAACAGCGGCGCCAGATCCTCGCCGAAGCCTTCGAACGCATCTGGCCCGCACTCGACTCAGGGGAGATCGAACCGGTCGTCACGACCCGCATGCCGCTCACGGAGGCGGCCGAAGCCCACCGGGTCATGGGCGCGGGCGGACACTTCGGCAAGATCGTGCTCACCGCCGAATAGGCGGCCGAGGCGCGGCCCCCCCCCGCCCCACCGGTCCCGGGGGGGGGGGCCCCGGGTGCGGGTCTTAGCACACCGCCCCCCCCCCCAGGGGCGCGCGCGGGCGCCCCCCCGCCCCCCCGGGGGGGCGGGGGGCGCCCCCGCCTCGCTTCGTCTACTTCTCGCAGCAGCCGTGGCAGCAATCCTGCCCACCGCAGTCGCACGCGCTGTCATTGCAGCAGTCGCAGCACTCGTCGGTCATCGTCACTTGCACTCACCTCCATCGGCGGACTCAGCAGTTTCACGGCTCGCAAGCTTCGCCGAGGACGGGGGACACCAGTTCTCGGGCAGTGGCGGATCGCACGTACCCGAGTCGACCGCCCGCAGCATGTCCGTCAGCTGGCTCCGCAGCCCCTCCAGCCGGACGATCTCCGCCGTGATCTCGCCGATCCGGCGCTCGAGATGCTGCCCGGCCGGCTCGCACGGGCACGTGCCGGTGTCGCGCACCGCCAGCAGGTCCGCGATGTCGGACAGGCGCAGCCCGGCGCGTTGGCACGCCCGGATGAAGCGGGCCCGGTCGAGCTCGGCCGAACCGTACCGGCGGTACCCGGACGGGCTGCGCTCGGGCGCGGGGAACAGGCCCTCGCGCTCCCAGTGACGGATGGCGTCGGACGAGACGCCCACCTCCTCGGCGAGCTTCCCGACGGTCAGAGTGACGGTTGGCGCGGTCATACGACGACCGTAAACCTTGGTGCCGGGACCAAGGTCAAGTCCCGACCCGAGGCAATCTCCGACGCGCTCACAGGCTTGACGAAGCTTGCGAGTCATAAATTGGCACGGGACTAATGCGATGGAGTCCACCGCCTGGCGGCTACTACCATGGACCCGTTATCCGACATCGGAAACTCCGATGACCAGCATCGAACGAGGAGAACCGTGGCACCCGCAGCGCCGAACCACAGCAGCCCAGCCGTCATCGAACCGCTGTGGGTCACTGCTGGCACCACGTGCGCTGAAGCGGTGGCCGAGGCCGGCCTCCCCGGCAACGGCCCGAACGCGATCGTCGTCGTCCGCGACGCCGACGGGCAGCTGCGCGACCTCTCCTGGGCCCCCGAATCCGACACCAAGGTCGAGCCCGTACCGCTGAACAGCCCCGACGGTCTCAACGTGATGCGCCACTCCGCCGCGCACGTCATGGCGCAGGCGGTGCAGGAGCTGCACCAGGCCAAGCTGGGCATCGGCCCGCCGATCACCGACGGCTTCTACTACGACTTCGACGTCGAGGAGCCGTTCAACCCCGACGACCTCAAGGCCGTCGAGAAGCGGATGCTCCAGATCATCAAGCAGGGGCAGACCTTCCACCGCCGCAAGTACGCGTCCCTCGACGAGGCCCGCGCCGAACTCGCGGGCGAGCCGTACAAGCTCGAGCTCATCGAGACCAAGGGCGAGGGCACCGACGCCGACGAGGTCATGGAGGTCGGCGGCGGCGAGCTCACCGCGTACGACAACCACGACCGCAACGGCGAACGCGTCTGGGGCGACCTCTGCCGCGGCCCGCACCTGCCCTCGACCAAGCTCATCGGGGCCGTCAAGATCATGCGCTCGGCCGCCGCGTACTGGATGGGCTCGGAGAAGAACCCGCAGCTGCAGCGCATCTACGGCACCGCCTGGCCGACCGTCCAGGAGCAGAAGGACTACCTCGCGCGCCTCGCCGAGGCCGAGAAGCGCGACCACCGCAAGCTGGGCCAGCAGCTCGACCTGTTCTCGTTCCCCGAAGAGATCGGCCCGGGCCTGCCGGTGTTCCACCCCAAGGGCGGCATCATCCGGTATGAGATGGAGTCCTACCTGCGCGAACGCCAGCGCGAGGCCGGCTACGAGCTGGTGAACACCCCGCACATCACCAAGGAGAACCTGTTCCTCACCTCGGGGCACCTGCCCCACTACAGCGAGGGCATGTTCCCCCCGATGGAGCTCGAGGGCGCGGACTACTACCTCAAGGCCATGAACTGCCCGATGCACAACCTGATCTTCCGTGCGCGCGGCCGCTCCTACCGGGAGCTGCCGCTGCGCCTGTCGGAGTTCGGGACCGTGTACCGCTACGAGAAGTCCGGGGTGGTCCAGGGGCTCACCCGCGTGCGCGGCCTGACCCAGGACGACGCGCACATCTACTGCACCCAGGAGCAGGCGCCGGGCGAGATCAAGAGCCTCCTGGAGTTCGTGCTGCAGCTGCTGCGCGACTACGGGCTCAACGACTTCTACCTGGAGCTCTCCACCAAGGGCGACTCCGACAAGTTCATCGGCGACGACGTGATGTGGGAAGAGGCGACCGCGGTCCTGCGCCAGGTGGCGGAGGAGTCGGGCCTCGACCTGGTCCCGGACCCGGGCGGCGCGGCCTTCTACGGCCCGAAGATCTCCGTCCAGGCCAAGGACGCGATCGGCCGGACCTGGCAGATGTCGACCATCCAGCTCGACTTCAACCAGCCCGCGCGCTTCAACCTGGAGTACTCGGCGGCCGACGGCACCCGCAAGCAGCCGGTGATGATCCACCGCGCGCTCTTCGGCTCGATCGAGCGGTTCTTCGGCGTGCTCACCGAGCACTACGCGGGCGCGTTCCCGGCGTGGCTGGCCCCGGTCCAGGCCGTCGGCATCCCGGTCCGCGACGAGAACGCCGACTATCTGGAGGCGTTCTTCGGGAGGCTCCGCGCGGCGGGCATCCGCGGCGAGGTCGACCACGCGGACGACCGGATGCAGAAGAAGGTTCGCAACGCCCAGCTGCAGAAGATCCCGTTCATGGTCATCGCCGGAGACGACGACCAGCACGCGGGCACCGTCTCGTTCCGCTACCGCGACGGCTCCCAGCGCAACGGCGTCCCCGCTGACGAGGCCATCGCCCACGTGGTGGACATCGTCGAATCCCGAATCAACGAAGGCCCTAGCGCCGCAACCGAAGAGGCCTAGGGCAGCGACTGCTCCGCACTCGAAAGGCCGGACAGTGGCGGCTCTGGTATCGAAAGGCGATGCGCATCGCGGATGATCGGTACGCCGAGCATCTCGAGTCGTTGGAAACGGAGGACGGCGATGACTAAGTACGTTGACTGGGACGACCTCAAGGCGGAGCTGAGGGCCAGTAGCCCCCTCAGTGATGCTGAGTATGAGGCCGCGGAAGCCCTGGCGAAGGAGCGGCACCAGGCATACCTTCGTGGTCACCAGCTCGCCGAGATGCGCAAGACTGCGCAGATGACTCAGGCAGAAGTCGCCCGCATTCTGGGGGTCACCCAGGCGAGAGTCTCAAAAATCGAGTCCGGCGAGATTTCCGGTATCGAGAACTACCGCGCATATGTTGCGGCCCTCGGCGGCAAGGTCGAGACCGTGGCGACGATCGGTGATCACTCGTGGCGGGTCGCCTGAGCGGCGGAGGTTGGAGCCTGGTGCGCTTCGGGCTCGCCCAATCGGCGTGTCAGCGCTCGGCGTGCGTACTCCGACCTTGAGATTCCGAGGGCCTTTGCGCACTCACCGACTTCTTGACAAAGGTCCTCGGAAAACGCACTGTCACTCGTTTCATGCGCTATATGGTCCCACATGTAAGTCTTTGCCGGTTTCTCCGAGCCAGCGGGCCAGTCTTCCGGCCCTCGCAAGTGCGGTGAGGCGTTGCTCTGTCGCTAGGCGGAGCTTCGGGCTGGTGACGACGAGGAGCTGGTCGCCTGAGCGGAGGCGGTCGGCCTTCGCGGGAACGAACAGCCGGTCGCCCCGCACGACTCCGGCGATCGCGCTGCCCTCCGGCAGGCGCAGTTCGAAGATCCTGATGCCCGCCAGACCGGAACCTTTCTGCACGGTGATGGTGAGGACCTCGCCGTCCACCGCATCCAGCGGAGCGGTCTCGATGTCGACCTCTTGGACGATCGCCTCCTGCGAGAGGCCCAGCCTCCGTGCCACCCACGGCAGGGTCGGGCCCTGGAGCAAGGTGAAGACCACGACGAGCACGAACACGATGTCCCACAGCTCCTGCGCACCGGGCAGGTGCGCCGCGTGGGGGATCGTCGCCAGGACGATCGGGATCGCGCCGCGCAGGCCCGCCCACGACAAGAGCACCTGTTCCTTGAGTGTGAACTTGAAGGGCAGCAACGACAAGCACACCGCGAGCGGCCGCGCGACGAGGGTGAGCACCACGCCGAGGACCAGGCCGGGCACGATCGCCTGGAGCAGGTTCGACGGTGAGGCCAGCAGACCCAGCATCACGAACATGCCGAGCTGCGCCATCCAACCCAGGCCCGTAGCGAACGACTGCGTCGCCGCCCGGTGCGGCAAGTGCGAGTTGCCGAGGACGAGCGCCGCCAGATACGCCGCGATGAACCCCGACGCGTGCAGGGTCCCGGCCGCCGCGAACGCGGCCATACCGAGGCTGAAGACCGCGAGCGGGTAGAGGCCCGAGGCCGGCAGCGCAAGCCGCCGCAGCAGCCAGGCCCCGCCGAACCCCACGGCGACGCCGATCATGGAGCCCACCGCGAGTTCCCACACCAGGCTCCCGAGCAGGTGGAGCGGGGCCGGGATGCCCGCTGCCGTGGAGAATGCCAGGACCAGGATCACCGCGGGCGCGTCGTTGAATCCCGACTCGGCCTCCAAGGTCCCGCTGAGCCGCTTCGGCAGTCCGATGCCGCGCAGCACCGAGAAGACCGCAGCCGCATCGGTCGAGGCCACGACCGCGCCGAGGGTGAGCGCGAGCTGCCAGTCGAAGCCGAGCAGGAAATGCGCTCCGAGCGCCGTGATCGCGACCGAGACCCCGATCCCGAGGGTCGCGAGCATCCCCGCTGGGGCCACCTGCCTGGAGATCGCCGTCCAACGGGTCGAGAGGCCGCCCTCGATGAGGATGAGCGCCAGCGCGAACGTGCCGAGCGCCTGAGCGAGCTCGAAGTCCCCGAACGGGATGCCCACGCCGTCCTCGCCGAGCACCAGGCCCGCGCCGAGGAACACCAGCAGTGCCGGGAGCCCCATCCGCTGCGTCGCGCGCAGCGCCGCGATGGAGAGGAGCACGGTGACGCAGCCGATCAGCACAACGAGGTACAGCTGGGGCAACGTCACGTCCGGAGCTTAACCGACACGGGGTGTCACGGTGTTTTCGTCGGGTTTCCGGCTCGCAACCCGCGTGGCCTACGATCGTTCCGTGGAAGAGCGCGAAGGCGTCGGCGTCCCCGACGGGTACGAGCGGCTGTGGACCCCGCACCGCATGTCCTACATCCAAGGCGAAGGCAAGCCCACCGGCGATGACGAGGACGTCGAGGGCTGCCCGTTCTGCGAGATCCCCAAGCTCGACGACGCGGACGGCAACATCGTCGCCCGCGCCTCGGCCATGTACGTGGTCATGAACAAGTACCCGTACAACAACGGTCACCTCATGGTCGTGCCCTTCCGGCACGTCCCCGACTACACCGACCTCGACGCCGACGAGATCGCCGAGATGGGCGCGCTGACGCAGCGCGCCATGACCGTCCTGCGCGCAGTGATGGGCGCGCACGGGTTCAACATCGGCATGAACCAGGGCCAGGTCGCGGGCGCCGGGATCGCCGGCCACCTGCACCAGCACATCGTCCCGCGCTGGGGCGGCGACGCGAACTTCATGCCCATCATCGGGCGCACCAAGACGCTCCCGCAACTGCTGAAGGACACCCGGGCGGAGCTCGCAGCCGCATGGGAGCGGGTGTGACCGGCCGAACCCCGTTAGAGTCAAGATGGGACTCCTCCCCGGCCCGGTCCGGGGGGCGAGGACCGACCCACTCGCCCGAACACCCACTTGGGCCAGTCTGAGAAAAACAGGAGACCATGGCGAAGTTCCTTCGGACCTCCGGCCGAGCGGGCGTACGCCGTTACGTCGACGCCGCCGCGAAGGTCCTCATCCGCGTCGGCGTGTCCGCCAACGCCGTCACCGTGGCCGGGACCGCAGTGGTCGTCGGCGCCTCCGTGCTGCTCCTCGCGCCCGGCCATCTGCTCGCGGGCCTCATCGTGGTCGCCGCGTCCGTGCTCACCGACATGCTCGACGGCGCTATCGCCCGCGTCAAGGGCACCAGCAGCCGCTACGGCGCGCTCCTCGACTCCACTTGCGACCGCCTCGCCGACGGCGCGATCTTCGCGGGCCTCGCCTACTTCCTCCTCGCGGAGGACCGCGGCCTGGGCGGCGCGCTGGCGCTCTGGGCGCTCATCGCCTCGCAGATGGTCTCGTACGTGAAGGCCCGCGCGGAATCGCTCGGCGCCGAGTGCAATGTGGGCATCGCCGAGCGCCCCGAGCGGCTCATCATCGCCGCCGTCGCGGTCCTCGTCGAGGTCCTGGGCGTGCCGTGGGCGCTCGAGGTCGGCCTGGGCCTGTTGGCCGTGCTCGCCTCGATCACCGTGGTGCAGCGCCTCGTGTTCGCCCGCGCCGCGCTGGCGGCGAGCGAGGAGCACATCGATGTCTGAGCGCCTCACCGAGCTGGCCTACCTGGCCGCATGGCGCGGCGTGCGGCTCCTCCCCGAACGCGCCGCGGGCGCCCTCGGTGACCGCTTCGCGGACCGGGCCCTGAAGAAGGACGGCCGGGGCGTGCGGCAACTGCGCAGGAATCTCGCCCGCGTCGTCGGCACCGAGCCCGATGAGGCGCTGATGCGCCAGGCGATGCGCTCGTACGCCCGGTACTGGCTGGAGGCGTTCCGGCTGCCCTCGATGAGCACCGCCCAGCTGCAGCGCAAGTTCGAGATGAACGGCTACGAGCCCGTCCACGAACGCGCCCGGCAGGGTCTGGGCTCGATCGTGGCGCTCCCGCACTGCGGGAACTGGGACTTCGCGGGCGCCTGGGTCGGCGCGGTCGCCAAGGACAGACTGACCACCGTCGCCGAGCGGCTCAAACCCGAAGGGGTCTACCGGCGGTTCCTCGAATACCGCGAATCGCTCGGCATGCAGATCATCCCTACCTCCGGCGGCGATCGCAACCCCCAAGCGGCCCTTGGGGAAGCGCTCGACAACGGGCACGTGGTCGCGCTCGTCGCCGACCGCGACCTCGGCCGCGGCGGCACCGACGTGAAGTTCTTCGGCGAGGCCACCACCTTCCCCACGGGACCCGCGCTGCTGGCGATCCGCAACCGCGTGGAGCTGTTCACGGCCGCGATCCACTACGAGGACGACCGCGCCGTCTGCCATATCACCGGCCCGGTCGACACCGGCACCGGGTCGTTCCGCGAGCGCGTGGCGGGCACGACTCAGCGGATGGCCGAGGCCTTCGAGGAGGGCATCCGAGCCCATCCCGCCGACTGGCACATGCTGCAGCGCTTCTGGTCCGCCGATTTCGACGCGCCGCAGGAAGACGCGGGCTGACATGGGCGACCTGCGGATCGGGATCGTCAGCCCGTACTCCTTCGACGTCCCCGGCGGGGTCCAGTTCCACATCCGCGACCTCGCCGAGACCCTCATCGACGCCGGGCACGACGTCTCGGTCCTGGCCCCCGCCAGCGAGACCGAGGGCCTGCCGGACTTCGTGGTCCCCGGCGGCAAGGCCGTCGCCGTGCCCTACAACGGGTCGATCGCACGGCTCGCGTTCGGGCCCCGCTCGGCCGCCCGCGTCCGCAAGTGGTGCGCCGAAGGGAACTTCGACGTCATCCACGTGCACGAGCCGCTCACCCCGAGCCTCTCGTGCCTCGCGGTCCTCAACGCCCGCTGCCCCGTCGTCGCCACCTTCCACACGGCGATGACCCGCTCGCGGATCCTCGCGGCAGGGAAGCACATGGCGCAGCTCGTGCTCGAGAGCCTCTCCGCGCGGATCGCGGTGAGCCCCTACGCCCGCAAGGTCCAGGTCGAGCACCTCGGCGGCGGCGCGGTCGAGATCCCCAACGGCGTCTCGGTCGCCTTCTACCGCAAGGCCGCCCCGCTCCTGGACCGACCCGACGGCCCCACGATCGGCTTCATGGGCCGCTACACCGAGCCCCGCAAGGGCTTCCCGATCCTCCGCGAGGCGTTCGCGCAGCTCGCGGCCGAACGACCCGACCTCCACCTGGTCGTGGTCGGCCGCGGCGACCCCGAAGCGGCCGTCGCCGGGCTCGACCCCGACATCGCCCGCCGCATCCGCTTCCTCGGCGCCGTGCCCGACGAGGAGAAGGCCTCGATGCTCGCCGGCGTCGACCTCTACGTCGCCCCCAACACCGGCGGCGAGTCCTTCGGCATGATCCTCACCGAGGCCATGGCCGCGGGGACCTGCGTCCTCGCCTCCGACATCGAGGCGTTCAGCTCCGTCCTCGACGACGGGAACGCGGGGGAGCTGTTCGCCGTCGGCGACGCCGACGACCTCGCCGCCAAGGCCGCCCGCCTCCTCGACGACCAAGAACTCCGTACGGCGTACGTCGAACGCGCCAACGAATGGGTCAAGCGCTACGACTGGCCCGAAGTCGCCTCCCGCCTCCTCGAGGTCTACCGCGCCGCGATCGAAGCGGGCACCGAACGCCGCTGAGACCTACAAAATCAGTGATCGCCCCTTTACTCTGCGTGCGAAATGGGTACATAATGAGGCGAAGGGGCCGCGTAGTCCCGTGCCGGAACCGCACGCGCGCGGACCCACGGAGGGCAGATCGATGGCCGATATCTCTCACCGGGGCGAGCCGATGACGGCGCACCCGGACGTTCACGAGATGCGGGCCCGATACGACAGGATGCTCAGCCGGAGGGACGTGGCGATGATCGACGCCCCGATCTTCCTTCTCGGCCTGTACTGCATCATCTCCCCCTGGGTGGTCGGATTCTCGGCTACGCAGGCGGACGTCGCGACGCACAACCTGATCGTCGGTATCGCGGTCGGGCTGCTCGCGCTCGGATTCACCGTGACTCCCGAGCGCATGTACGGCATGAGCTGGGCATTGTGCGCCGTCGGTATCTGGCTGGCGATCTCGCCATGGGTGCTCATCACCGATCCGCCGATGAGCCTCGCATGGAACAACATCATCGTCGGAGCGCTGGCCTTCCTGCTCGGCCTCATGGCCGCCTGGCAGGTCCGCAACTTCCGCGCCGAAACCGGAGCTGAGACCTAGTCCCAGACCCGAACCCGCACAAGCGTCCACCACCGGGAAACCAGAGGTGGGCGCTTCACCGTAAGATCAGCCCGATGTGGTGGTTGGCTGTGCTCGTGGCGTTCGTGGCCGTCGTCGGCGCGTACGCGACGTGGACGGTCACCCGCGTCGAACGCCTGCACCGCCGCGCCCACGCCGCCGAAGGCGCCCTCCTCGCCAAGCTCGACGACCGCGCCGAGACCGTCCTCAAATTCGTCGGCAACCCCGGTTTCGAGGAGGTCGTCGCCCTGGCCCTTTCCGTCGTCGCCGTCCCCGCCGACACCCAGCGCCAGCGCGAACTGCGCGAGTACGCCGAGAACGACCTCACCCGCGCCCTGCGCGAACTCTCCGAGAACCCCCTCTGGTCCGACGACCTCGACGCCGCCAACCGCCGCGTGGCCCTCGCCCGCCAGATCCACAGCGACTTCGTGCGCGACGCCGTCGCCTCCCGCTCCCTCCCCATGTCAGTCGTGCTCCGCCTGCACCGCCGCCTGCCCCGCCCCGAGTACTGGGACATCGAGGACCCGGTGCACTGAAAGCCCTCCTGCCCGCTTTGTATCAAGGGATCTGTGAGGCGGGTCGCGGCGTAGAATCGTCGAGGTCAGATCACCCCTGCATATCGGGAGGACTTGCGATCCGCGAGTCGACCCTGCCCGCGACGTACTACCTCAGATGGAGCCGGTGACCGTGTCAGAGACCCAGAAGCCCGAGGCCGAGATCGGGACCGCCCGCGTCAAGCGCGGCATGGCCGACATGCTGAAGGGCGGCGTCATCATGGACGTCGTCACCCCCGAGCAGGCCAGGATCGCCGAGGACGCCGGGGCCGTGGCGGTCATGGCCCTCGAACGCGTCCCCGCCGACATCCGCCGCGAAGGCGGCGTCTCGCGAATGAGCGACCCCGACATGATCGACGGCATCATCGAAGCCGTCTCGATCCCCGTCATGGCCAAGGCCCGGATCGGCCACTTCACCGAAGCGGCCGTCCTGGAGTCCCTCGGCGTCGACTACGTGGACGAGTCCGAGGTCCTCACCCCGGCCGACGAGGCCAACCACATCGACAAGTGGCAGTACAACGTGCCGTTCGTGTGCGGCGCGACCAACCTCGGCGAGGCCCTGCGCCGCATCAGCGAGGGCGCGGCCATGATCCGCTCCAAGGGCGAGGCCGGCACCGGCAACGTCGTCGAGGCCACCCGCCACATGCGACAGATCCGCCAGGACATCGGCAAGCTCACCACCCTCGACTCCACCGAGCTGTACGCCGCCGCCAAGGAACTGCGCGCGCCTTACGAGCTCGTCGCCGAGGTCGCCAAGCTCGGCAAGCTCCCGGTGGTGCTCTTCACCGCCGGCGGCATCGCCACCCCCGCCGACGCGGCCATGATGATGCAGCTCGGCGCCGAAGGCGTCTTCGTGGGCTCCGGCATCTTCAAGTCCGGCGACCCGGCCAAGCGCGCCGCCGCCATCGTCAAGGCCACCGCCTTCTACGACGACCCGAAGGTCATCGCCGAAGTCTCCCGCGGTCTGGGCGAGGCCATGGTCGGCATCAACGTCGACACCCTCTCCGAGGAGCAGAAGCTCGCCAAGCGCGGCTGGTGAACGCGAACGCGAAGCGGGGGGGGGGGGGGCGGGGGCCCCGCCCCCCCCCCCCCCCCGGGGGGCGGGGGGGGGGGGGGCCCCCCCGGGGG
>NZ_JAERMK010000001.1:0-144546 GCF_016918015.1 Glycomyces sp. YM15 | reverse complement strand
CACCCCCGCCACGGGCGGGGGTTGACCGCCCCCGCGAAGCGGGCCGGGAGCATCGTGCTCCCGGCCCGCTTCTCCGTCTGCGATCAGAGGTCGAGCAGGGCGCCGCCGGTGGCGAGGACCGCCTCGCACTGGTTGCCGTACGTCTCGGTGAAGGCCCGTGGCTGCCCCTGCCAGTGGCCGAAGACGAGCACCCGCACCGGCGCGTACTCCTTGGTGCACATGCCGTCCGCCGCCGGGATATCGCCGACGTGCCCGTCCGCCTCGTCGAGCTGGGAGCAGACCGTGTCGGCGTTGGGGTGCTCACTCAACTCAGGCGGGCAGTCCAGGGTGATCTGGACGGGCCCGCCGCCGCGGAGGGGCGTCATGCTGATCGCGAAATGGCTGTGCGGACCGGAACCGTCGCCGATACCGGGGTCGACCGGCATCGGCTCAAAGGGCTGGAACGCCGCCTGGGCCGAACCCGAACCCACAGTGGCGAAAGCGGCGGCCGCGAGGGCGCCGACGACGAGCTGCTTCATGGGCCGATCCTAAGGAGCCGAAGGCGTCCGAACCCGCTTCGACACGCTTTAGGCTGGTTCCATGAACGCAAGCAACCTCGACCAGCTCCCCACTGCAGACCTCCAGCAACGCGCGTTCACCCTGGCGCGCGACCGCCGCGACTGGCGGTTCTTCATCGAACTGTTCCGGCACACCCCGACCGCACTCGAAGCCGAGGACATCGACCCCGACGTCTCCGAGATCGGCGTGGCCATCGACGACCTGCTGAGCATCTGGCGCGAAGCCACCAAAGGGGACTGGGGCTCGGCCGAGCCGCTCGCGCGGGCGGCCTTCATCGACTACGTCCAGCAGCACGGCACCGCGGACGAGTCGACCTCCTAGTCCTCTTCAGCGAGGCTCTTCGGGGTCTCGCTGAGCCAGTAGCGAATGTCGCTCGCGAAGAGCCACCACAGCGCCAGCACGGAGGCGAACACCCACGGCGCCACCAACAGCCCGAACTGCGTGGACATGTACATACCCACCACGAAGAGGATCGCGGTGGCGGCGACAGCCGACCAGCGCACGGCCTTCAGGCGGGACTTGAGGCGGATCGCGCACATGGCGGAGACGATGGCCGCGACGAGGACGAAGCCCGCGATGACGAGGACCATGACGAGGAATCCGGTGCTCTGGAACGTCTCATAGGCGGTCTTCGCCATCTCCTCGGGCGTAGTGCCCGAGCCCTCCGCCGGCGGGTTCTCCTGGTAGTGCTTCAGGATCTCGGCCTGGCTGACGTTGCGCGCCTGCAGCGAGTTGAACGCGAAGAGGTTGCCGAGCAGCACGGCGAAGACCACCTGCACCCACAACGCGATCTGCAGCCGACGGAGCTTCTTGCGAGGCATCGCGTCCTCGCCGTTCTCGTCCTTGGCGGGCTCGATCGGGCCCTTGTCGCGGCCGAAGTTCGGTTGCGGAAGCATTATGTGGCCTTTCAGCGGTGGCGGCTCGGTCGCCGGCCGTCGGTTCGACCTAGTGGTTGAACCAGCGGCGGGCGAAGCGTTCGGTAAGCGTTCCCATGATCGTAATCGGCACGATGACGAGGCCGATGCAGAGCGCCCAGTAGAGTCCGCCGGTGAACAGCAGCCAGGCCAGGCCGACGATGGCGGCGGCCTGGACGAGCAGGATGAGGACCCACAGGATGCGCCACTGGAAGTGCAGCAGGGCGGTGGCGAGGAGCAGGAACAGCGCGAGGCCGCCGAGGCCCACTGCGGCGCGGTAGACGTCGTGGACGGCGGCCGGGGGCACGAAGTCGTTCGCTTTGTGGTGGAACAGCACGATGAGGCCGCCGGCGGCGAGGGCGATCGCCGCTTCGATCCACATCGTGTTGCGTCCGGCCCGGACGGCACGGGGCATCGGGTTGCGCTTCGAGGTCTTGGCCATCTTGTTCTTACTCCAGGGCATGAAGGGGTGCGTCACGTTCGATGGCAGACTTTAACGGATCGTCACCCGTCGACCGAGTTCAGGCTTGTTTCGGTCACAGCCGCGATCCTCCAGGTAGGCACCGGAGCGAACCCGAATTACGCTTGTGGCGCCCGATGATTCGCGACTTTTGGAGTTCTCTGATGACCCGTGTGCCCACGATCGGCGTGCTCGCCCTGCAAGGCGACGTGGTCGACCACATGCGCGCGCTCGAGGCCGCCGGGGCCCGGGCCGTGCCGGTGCGCCGGGCCTCGGAGCTCGACGCTATCGAGGGCCTGGTGATCCCCGGCGGCGAGTCGACCACGATGAGCAAGCTGCTGGAGATCTTCGACCTGTTCGAGCCCGTCAAGAAGCGGCTGGACGCCGGGCTGCCGGTGTTCGGATCGTGCGCGGGCATGATCATGCTCGCCGACGAGGTGCTCGACGGCCGACCCGACCAGCGCTCGTTCGGTGCGATTCCGATGACGGTGCGCCGCAACGCGTTCGGCCGTCAAGTGGACTCGTTCGAGACCGAGATCGCGATCGATGGGCTCGAAGGCGAACCGTTCCGGGCGGTGTTCATCCGCGCCCCCTGGGTCGAGAGGATCGGCGACGGGGTGCGAGTGCTGGCGCGGGTCGCCGACAGTGCCGCCCACAGCGGTGACGGGGCGGGCCGCGGGCAGGACGGTAGGATCGTCGCCGTACGTGCGGGCGCTTGCCTGGCCACCTCCTTCCACCCGGAGGTGACCCCTGACGCGCGGGTGCACGAGTACTTCGTGGATATGGTCCGAGGCGCAGACGCCGGACCGGTCGAGTAAGAGGAACGAGGAACGCCGGTATGAGTGGCCACTCCAAGTGGGCGACGACCAAGCACAAGAAGGCCGCGATCGACGCCAAGCGGGGCAAGATCTTCGCGAAGCTCATCAAGAACATCGAGGTCGCGGCGCGCACCGGTGGTCCTGACCCGGCGGGCAACCCGACGCTCTTCGACGCGATCCAGAAGGCCAAGAAGAGCTCGGTCCCCAACGACAACATCGACCGCGCGGTCAAGCGCGGCGGCGGCCTCGACGGCGGCGGCGTCGACTACGAGACCCTGATGTACGAAGGCTATGCGCCGGGCGGCGTGGCGGTGCTCATCGAGTGCCTGACCGACAACCGCAACCGCGCCGCCGCCGAAGTCCGCGTGGCGCTGACGCGCAACGGCGGCTCGCTCGGCGAGGCCGGGTCGGTCGGCTACATGTTCTCCCGCAAGGGCACGATCATCGTCTCGCCCGACGAGAAGCTCACCGAGGACGACATCCTCATGGCGGTCCTCGACGCGGGCGCCGAAGAGGTCAACGACCTCGGCGAGGGCGGCTTCGAAGTGCTGTGCGAGCCCACCGACCTGGTCGCGGTCCGCACCGCGCTGCAGGACGCCGGGATCGACTACGACTCGGCCGAGGCCGGTTTCGTGCCCTCCATGCACATCGCGGTCGACGTCGAGGGCGCCCGCAAGGTCATCCGCGTGGTCGACGCGCTCGAGGACTCCGACGAGGTCCAGAACGTGTGGACCAACGCCGACATCTCCGACGAGGTCCTCGCGGCGCTCGACGCCGAGTAGACGACACGAAACGGCCCGGAACCGCTGGTTCCGGGCCTTTTCGCCTTCTCGTGACGGGTTTGCTCGCGCCGACAGCGGGCACTTCACTGCAATGAGGGATCAGGTGTTCGCCGACCGGCGCGACGCCGGCCGGGCGCTCGCGCGAAAGCTCGAGGACTACCGGGGACGCGAGGACGTGGTGGTCCTGGGGTTGGCGCGCGGAGGCGTGCCCGTCGCGTTCGAAGTGGCGAAGGCCCTCGGCGCGCCCCTGGAGGTCTTCACGGTCCGCAAGATCGGCGCCCCGGGCCAGGAGGAGCTCGCGATGGGCGCGATCGCCACGGGCGGCGCGGTGGTCATGAACTATGCGGTCGTGGACCAGCTTGGCATCCCGCCCGGGCGCTTCGATCTGGCCGCGGAGCGGGCCACGGTCGAACTCGAGCGGCGTGAGCAGGCCTACCGCGGTGACCGCCGGCCGATCGAGCTGGAGGGCAAGACGGCGATGCTGGTCGACGACGGCCTCGCCACCGGCACGACCATGCGCGCTTCGGTGCGGGCCGTCCGGGAACTCGGCCCCGAGCGCGTCGTCGTCGCGGTCCCGACCGCACCGGCATCGGTCTGCCGCGAACTGGCCTCGCTCGTCGACGACGTGGTGTGCGTGACCCAGCCGACGCCCCTGGTGGCGGTCGGCCAGAGCTACCGGGACTTCACGCAGACGACGGACGACGAGGTGCACGCGCTGCTGGCCGCCGCCGATGCGGGCCAGGACGATCCGGCCTTCTAGTTCGAGGGCCCTCGCCGCGCCAGGTGCTCGGTGAACCATTCGCGCGCCAAATCGGCGACCGCCTCCAGCGTCCCCGGTTCTTCGAACAGGTGGGTCGCGCCGGGCACGATCGCGAGCTGGCTGGGGCCGCCGAGCAGGCGCTCGGCCCGCTGGTTCAGCTCGAGGACGACTTCGTCGTGGCCGCCCACGATGAGCAGCGTCGGCGCGGTCACCTCGGTGAGCCGATCCCCGGCGAGGTCGGGCCTGCCGCCGCGCGAGACGACCGCCCCGATCCGAAGTTCAGGCGCGGCGGCGGCCCAGAGCGCGGCGGCCGCGCCGGTGCTGGCGCCGAAGTACCCGACCCGCAGGCGCTCATGGCGCTCGTGCACCCATTGCGTGGTCCTGACCAGGCGCTCGGCGAGCAGGAAGATGTCGAACACGTTCGCGCGGTCGTCGGCTTCGATCGGCGTGAGCAGGTCGAACAGCAAGGTGCCGAGCCCAGCCTGCTGGAGCCGTTCGGCGACGAAGCGGTTGCGGGGACTGCGTCGGCTCGAACCGGACCCGTGCGCGAACAGCACCACGGCCTCCGCGCCCTCGGGCAGGACCAGGTCGCCCTCGAGTTCGGCGGGACCGACGGGGATCGTCACCGATGTCTCCATCGAGGCCGGATACCCGGCCCGGCGACGCTTACGCGTCGGCGACGGCGGTCTCGGCGGGCGCTTTGCGGTACACCGCGATCGTCCACACGACCGCGGCGGCCGTGGCGACCGCGTACACCGCGAGTCCCATCGTCATGTTCGCGAGCGTCACGCCGCCGATCGTCGCCAGCGCGGGCATCGCGCCGCCCGCGCCCATCTGCAGCGAGCCCATGAACGCCGAGGCGGTGCCGGCGATCTGGGGCGGCTGCGAGGACATCGCCGCCGCGCCCGCGTTCGGGAAGAGCACGCCGCAGCCGAACATCATGAGCACGATCCCGGCCGGGACCGTCCACAGGTTCTCGGCGCCCGCGAACTGGACGGCGGCGATCCAGGCGACGCCCGCGAGCGAGATCGCCATGCCGGCGACCATGCGCTGGTGGGATTCGCTGCGGTCGATCATGAGCATGTTGGTCTGGTTCCCGGCGAGGAGCGCCAGGGTGCCGGCGGCGAACAGCAGCGAGTAGAAGCCCGCCGTGGCCCCGAGCTCGTTCTGCGAGATGAAGCTGAACGTCGAGACGTACGTGAACAGCATCGAGAAGTTCATGATGACCACGAGGGTGGGCGCGATGAAGCGCGCGTCCCGGACGAGGGTGCCGAGGGACGCGGCGAACTCGCGCCCGCCCATCGCGCGGCGCTCCTGCGCGGGGAGGCTCTCGGGCAGGAACCTCCACACCAGGAAGGTGGTCAGGATCGACAGGGCCGCCATGAACACGAACACGGTCTGCCACGGGCCGAAGCGGATGAGCTGCGCGCCGACGATCGGGCCGAGCATCGGCGCGAGCATCGTGACGAACATCATCTTCGCCGTGAAGCGGGTCATGTCGTCGCCCGCGAAGTGGTCGCGGATGACCGCGCGGGCCACCACGACTCCGGCGGCCCCGCTGAGGCCCTGGAGGAAGCGCATGGCGATGAGCAGGTCGGCGCTCTGGGCGACCGTGCACACCAGCGAGGTCAACGTGAAGACCGTCATGCCGATGAGCAGCGGCTTGCGACGGCCGATGCGGTCGGAGAGCGGGCCGATGAAGGCCTGCCCCAGGCCCATGCCGATCATCATCGACGTGAGGGTGAGCTGGATGCGGCTCTCGGGGGTGCCGAGGGCGTCGGCCATCGCGGGGAACGCGGGGAGGTAGAGGTCGATCGCGATCGGCGCGGTCGCGGAGAGGGCGCCGAGCACGAACACCATCGTGGCGATGAAGCGTCGCGAGTGTCCGGGCGCGGCGACGGGCGGCATGAAGACGGCAGCAGACACGGTGATCCCAACAGGTTCGCGGAGCGGAGAAGGACAGCGGGGGCCGGAGGCGCACCTCGCGCTGCTCGCCGATGGGAGGCGGGCGCGACAGGTCCGGCCTGTACCAGCGAAGCACGTTACTAGCCGACCGGCAAGTGATTTATGGGCAAGGCCACCGGTCCGATTTCCAACCGATGACGATCGGCCCTCGCCGCCCGGCCGCCGTCCCGCCGCGCCCCGGCGGACGTGCTTCGGGCCGAACGTCGGACCGGCCCGATAAGCTGACGCGAATCGAGCGACAGGAGGAACGCGTGCGCGTCATGGGGATCGACCCGGGCCTGACCCGGTGCGGCGTCGGCGTCGTCGACGGCCGCCCCGGAGCACCGGGCACCATGGTCGCCGTCGGAGTGGTCCGCACCGATCCCGAAGCGCCCCTTGCCGACCGGCTCCTCGCCCTCGACGACGGACTCCGGTCCTACCTCGAGGAGCACCGGCCCGAGGCCGTGGCCGTCGAACGCGTCTTCAGCCAGCACAATGTGGCCAGTGTCATCGGCACCGCGCAGGCCTCAGGCATCGCGATCCTCTCCGGCGCCCGCCTCGGCCTGCCCACCGCGACCTACACACCGTCCGAAGTGAAGTCCGCCGTCTGCGGCAACGGCACCGCCGACAAGCGCCAGGTCACCGCCATGGTCACCCGCATCCTCCGCCTCAAAGAGGCGCCCAAGCCCGCCGACGCGGCCGACGCCCTCGCCATCGCCATCTGCCACCTGTGGCGCGGCGGCGTCAAAGCCAGGATCGCCGCGGCCGTGAACAAGGAGAGCTCCCGATGATCGCCCAGCTCACCGGTACCGTCGCGGCTGTCCGCGAGTCCTACGCGGTCGTCGACGTCCAAGGCGTCGGGTACGCCGTCCACGCCGGCGCCCACACCCTCGCCAACCTCAAGGTCGGCTCGCAAGCCGTCCTCGCCATCTCCACCATCGTGCGCGAAGACTCGATCACCTTGCACGGCTTCAACACCGCCGAGGAGCGCGACCTGTTCGAACTGCTCCAGAACGCCCAGAAGATCGGCCCGCGCATCGCCCGCGACGCCGTCGAGGTGCTCCGGCCCGAGGCGATCCGCCGCGCGATCGCCACCGGCGACACCGCGACGCTCACGCGCATCCCCGGCGTCGGCCAGAAGAGCGCCGAGCGCATCGTCCTCGACCTCGCCGACAAGATCGGCCCCGTCGACCTCGGCAGCGTCCCCAAACAGGCCGGAGGCCGCCCCGGCGGCTGGAGGACCCAGGTGGGCCAAGGCCTCCAGGCCCTCGGCTGGACCGCCAAGGAGGCCGAGACCGCCATCGAGAAGCTCGACGCCGAAGGCGCCGACGGCACCGACGTGCCCTCGCTCCTCAAGCAGGCCATCCGACTCCTCGGGAAGCGATAAGCGATGGAACGACCCGACGACTACTCCGCCGAAGAGTGGAACGCGGCCCTCACCGCCGCCGAGGCCACCGAACTCGACCGCCTCGCCGAAGAGGGCATCCGTCCCGGCAAGCTCGACGACGTCATCGGCCAGACCCGCGTCCGCGAGCAGATCAGCCTCCTCCTCGAAGGCGCCCGCCGCCGCGGCGCCTCACCCGACCACCTCCTGCTCTCCGGCCCGCCCGGCCTCGGCAAGACCACGCTCGCCATGATCGTCGCCGCCGAACTCGGCGTCGGCCTGCGCCAGACCTCCGGCCCCGCCATCGAACGCTCCGGCGACCTCGCCGCGATCCTCACCAGCCTCGGCCCGAACGAAGTCCTCTTCATCGACGAGATCCACCGCATCGCCCGCCCCGCCGAAGAACTCCTCTACACCGCCATGGAGGACTTCCGGGTCGACGTCATCGTCGGCAAGGGCCCCGGCGCCACCGCCATCCCGCTCGAACTCGAACCGTTCACCCTCGTCGGCGCCACCACCCGCGCCGGACTCCTCACCGGGCCTTTGCGCGACCGCTTCGGCTTCCTCGGCCAGCTCGAGTTCTACGACGACGCCGAACTCGAAGCCATCGTCACCCGCTCCGCCGGCATCCTCGATGTCGCCATCGCCCCCGCCGGAGCCGCCGAGATCGCCGGCCGCTCCCGCGGCACACCCCGCATCGCCAACCGCCTCCTGCGCCGCGTCCGCGACTTCGCCCAGGTCCGCGCCGACGGCGTCATCACCGCCAAGGTCGCCTCCGAAGCGCTCGCCCTCTACGACGTCGACGCACTCGGCCTCGACCGCCTCGACCGCGCCGTCCTCCGCGCCCTCACCGGCACCTTCAACGGCGGCCCCGTCGGCGTCGCCACCCTCGCCGTCGCCGTGGGGGAGCAGCGCGACACCGTCGAAGAGGTCTGCGAACCCTTCCTCGTGCGCGCCGGACTCCTCGCCCGCACCCCCCGCGGCCGCGTCGCCACCGCCGCCGCCTGGCATCACCTCGGACTCCACCCTCCGAACGCCGAAGGGCTCTTCGGCAGCGGAGACGCGTAGGGTGGGTCATGGAGAGGGTTCCCATCACGCACCGGATAGACTCCGCGCACGTCACCCTCCAAAACCGTGACCGACCGCGACGAAAGGCTCCACCGTGGAGAACTACACCTTCCTCATCATGATCATCGGCTTCATCGCGCTGATGTACTTCGTGATGATCCGCCCGCAGAAGAAGCGGCAGAAGGAACAGCAGGACATGCAGAACAACGTCGCGCCCGGTGCCCGCGTCATGACCATCGGCGGCCTCTACGGCACCGTCGTCGACTCCGACGACGAGACCGTCACCCTCGAGGCCAGCGACGACAACTTCCTGGTCTTCGCCCGCCAGGCCATCGCCAAGGTCATCACCCCCGCCGAGACCGAAGAGACCGCTGAGGAGACCCCCGCCGAGGAGATCACCGAAGCCGACGCCACCCTCTCCGACGAGGACCTCGACAAGCTCCGCGCCAGCGACGACGCCTCCGGTGAAGACGACAAGGGCAAGCACGCGGGCAACCCCGACCGCAAGGAGTACTGAGGGGAGACCCCTAGGCCCTGCACCGCCTTTGCGGCACCCGTCCTAGAATGAGCCCCGCCGAGGGTACGTGTGCGAGAGCACAGCCGCGGCGCGCCACTCGCGCGCGGCGGCGTCCTCGCGCCCGCCCCTATTCGAGTTCTGAGGAAGAGACCGACCATTGGCTTCAGTAACGGGCGCTGACCGCCCACGGAAGAAGATCCAGCGCAAGCGCGTGCCAGTCGCCCCCTATTTCGTGGGGCTCATTCTGGTGCTCGCGCTCCTCTGGGTCGCCGCGCTGGCGGGCTCGGGATGGAAGTTCCCCACGCCGAAGCTCGGTCTCGACCTGCAGGGCGGCCTGTCCATGACGCTCTCGGCGTACCAGCAGGGGAGCGACGAGCCCCCGAGCCCCGAGACCATGGAGCAGGCCCGCCAGATCATCGAGAACCGCGTCAACTCCACGGGCGTCTCCGAGCCCGAGGTCTTCATCGAAGGCAACGAGAACATCGTGGTCAACGTCGCCGGCAACGACATCGACGAAGAGGCCCTCCGCGACGTCGGCGCCCCCGCCGAACTCCGGTTCCGCATCGTCACGAACTCCGTCGCCGACACCTCCGCGCTCGAAGAGCAGCTCGCCGAGCAGGAGACGCCAAGCGAGGAGCCCACCGAAGGCACGTCGGAGACACCCACGGCCGACGCCTCCGAGACCCCCGCCGAAGACGCCTCCGAGACCCCCAGCGAGGAAGCCGCCGAGGAGACCTCTGAAGGCTCCGGCCAGGCTCCCACCACCGACGACGTGGTGACCACCCTCGACGAGGTGTGGGCGAAGGTCGGCCCTGACGCCGCCGCCGCCGCGCAGGCGCTCACCGCCGCCCCCGACGAGGCCACCGGCGCCCTCCTGGAGCCCTTCGCCGCGCTCGCGCCCGAAGAGGTCGCACTCCTGCCCGCGACGGTCCAGTTCTACATCCCGCAGATCACCTGCGAGACCCTCGACTCGCGCCCGCCGGGCTCGGTCCAGCAGGCCGACATCGAGGTCGCCGCGTGCTCGGCCCCCGAGGCCGCCTCGACCGACGACTCGTCGCTGACCTTCCAGTACAAGTACCTGCTGCAGCCGGCCACCGTGATCGGCTCGGACGTCACCTCCGCGGACGTCGGCACCGACCAGGCGAACCTCAACCAGTTCGTGGTCAACGTGCAGTTCTCCGCCGAAGGCGCCGAGAAGTGGAGCGCCCTCACCACCGAGAACCTGCAGTCGCAGGTCGCGATCGTCCTCGACAACGAGGTCGTCAGCGCCCCGACCATCCAGGAGGTCTCGACGAACTCGACGCAGATCTCCGGCGACTTCACCGCTGCCGAGGCCAACCAGCTGGCCGACCAGCTCAACTTCGGCTCGCTGCCCACGAACTTCGTGGTCGAGACCGTCAACGAGGTCACCGCGACGCTCGGCGTCGACCAGCTCGAAGCCGGCATGCTCGCCATGCTCTTCGGCCTCATCCTGGTGTTCCTCTACTGCATGGTCTACTACCGCCTCATGGGCTTCGTGGTCCTCGGCAGCCTCCTCGTCGCCACCGCGGTGCTCTACCCGACCGTGGCGCTCCTGGGCTCGCAGATCGGCCTGACCCTGACCCTCGCGGGCATCGCCGGGTTCGTGGTCTCCATCGGCATCATGGCCGACTCCTTCGTCGTGTACTTCGAACGCATCAAGGAGGAGATGGCCGGAGGCCGATCCGCCCGCTCGGCCGTGCCGCGCGCGTGGGTCCGCGCCCGCCGGACGATCCTCTCGGCCGCGGCCGTCTCGATGATCTCCGCGATCGTCCTGTACATCCTCGCGATCGGCCCGGTCCGCGCCTTCGCGTTCGCGCTCGGTCTGTCCACCCTCGTGGACATGCTGGTGGTCTTCCTGTTCACCCACCCGATCGCCGAGTACCTGTCGCGCGGGAACCTCCTCAACAAGGCCAGCCTCTCGGGGCTGCACACCAAGACCGCCCCGGCGGCCACCGGCGAAGCCGCCGCGAAGGGCTAGGGAACGCACATGAGCACCAAGCAGACCGAGAAGCGCCCTGGCATCCTCAGCCAGCTCTACCGCGGCGAGACGGAACTCCAGTTCGTCCCCAACCGCAAGAAGTTCTACATCGCCTCAGCCGTGGTCCTCGGCGCGCTCGTCGTCGTCATGCTCGTCAAGGGCTTCGTCCTGGGCATCGACTTCGCGGGCGGCGTCCAGTACACCGTGCCCGCCGCCGACACCTCGGTGAGCCTCCAGGACGTCGAGGACGCCGCCGAGGAGGCCGGTGCCGAGGTCGGCTCCGGCCAGATCGCCGGCTCCGGCGACGGCCGCTCCTTCGTCGTCCGCGTCGGCGAGCTCGACGCGGACGAGCAGCAGACCGTGCGCGCCGCCGTCGCCGAGTCGGCCGGGATCGGGACCGACTCGATCTCGGTCTCCGAGGTCTCGGCGACCTGGGGCGCCTCGGTGTCCAGGCAGGCCCTCGTCGCCCTCGTGGTCTTCATGGTCCTGGTCTCGATCTTCATCTGGATCAGGTTCGAGCGGCGCATGGCCGCGGCGGCGATCGCGGCGCTCCTGCACGACCTCGTGCTCACCGCCGGGATCTACGCGCTCGTCGGGTTCGAGGTCACGCCCTCGACCATCGTCGGCATGCTCACCATCCTGGGCTACTCGCTGTACGACACGGTCGTGGTCTTCGACAAGGTCCAGGAGAACACTGCGCAACTGCTGCAGACCCGCAGCAAGACCTTCGCCGAAGGCGTCAACGACGCGATCAACCAGACGCTCATGCGCTCGATCAACACCACCATCATCGGCGTGCTGCCGGTGGCGGCGCTGCTGTTCGTCGGCGTCGGCCTCCTCGGGGTCGGCACGCTCAGGGACATCGCGCTGGTGCTGTTCGTCGGCATGATCGTCGGCACGTACTCGTCGATCTGCCTGGCCTCGCCGTGGGTGGTCGACATGGCCGAGCGCAGCGCGGTCTACAAGCGCCACAACCAGAAGATCGCCAACAAGCGGGCCGGGATCGGCTCGGAGGGCGAGGACGAGAAGCCCGCCCGCAAGCCCGCCGAGGCCCAGGACGAGGACGACGACCGCCTCGTGCTCGCCAAGAGCGACGAGCTCCCGCTGGAGCTGCTGGAGGAGCCCGAGAAGGCCGCCAGCGGCTCGGGCGGCGCGCGTTCCGGTGGAGCGAAGAAGCGCAAGCGCCGCTGAGGCGCGGCGGCTGAGCCGCTGAAAGACACGAAACGGCGGGCGGACCTGGTGGGTCCGCCCGCCGTTTCGCGCTGGTGGCTCCTCGTGAACCTGCGGCGTGAGGCCGCCGTACTGCTAGGCGCGCTTGTCGCCCTTCATCTTGCCGATGGCGTCCTGCGCCATCTCCTTCGCCTTGTCGGCGTATTCGTCCATCTTATCGCCTACCGGCGACTCTTTGGCCTTGTTGTACAGTTCCTCGGCCTTGTCCTTCATGTCGTCCGCGTTGTCCGACAGCTTGCCCTTGGCCTCGTTGAACTTGTCCTGCATTCCCACGATGAAAACCCCTCCCTGCGTGAGTCGCGTTCACTATATGGGCGGCCGCAACGGCTTCGGGCCGGTTTTCCCGTACATCCCCGGTCGAATCCCGAACGCTACCGGAGGATGACGCGAGAGGGGCCGGTTGCGCCGTACGTTCGCGCCATGAACGACTTGCGAACCAACGAGCGCGCCCGAACCGCGATCGTCATCGGCGGCGGCGTGGCGGGCCCCGTGGCCGCGCTGGCCCTCCAGAAGGCCGGTGTCGAGGCCACGGTCTTCGAGGCCTACCGGACCGGTACCGGCTCCAGCGGCGGGCCGCTGACGCTGGCATCGAACGGCCTGAACGCCCTGCGGGTGGTCGGCGCGGACCAGGTCCTCGCCGGCGCGGGCATCGCGACCCCGCGCATGATGATCCACTCCGGCTCCGGCAAGGTCCTCGGCACGGTCGAATCCTCGGCCGACCTGCCGGCCAACACGACCCTCCCGCGCGGCCGCCTGACCGAGCTGCTCCAAGCGCACGCGGCGGCGTCCGGGATCCCGATCGTGTACGGCAGGCGCTTCGTGGACGCCGTCGACACCGGCCGCAGCGTCATCGCCCAGTTCGACGACCACACCACCGCCGAGGCGGACGTGCTCATCGGCTGCGACGGCATCCGCTCCACCGTGCGCGGCCTCATCGACCCGGCTGCGCCGACGCCGCGCTACACGGGCCTGATCGGCTTCGGCGGCTTCAGTGACGACGCGCTCGGGGCCGGCGAGACCGGCGGAGTGTTCCACATGGTCTTCGGCCGCAAGGCCTTCTTCGGGCACGTCTCGGACGGCGAGCGCACCGGCTGGTTCGCGAACCTCCCGTTCAAGCACTTCACCCGGGAGCAACTGCAGGGCACCACCTATGACGAGTGGATCGCGTTGATGCGCAAGCTGTTCGCGAATGACGAGAGCGCGGCGCTCGGCATCCTCGACCACGTGACGCCCGAGTCGTTCATCCCGCCGTCGCCACTCGAGGACCTCCCGCACGTGCCCGTCTGGTCCAAGGGCCGCCTCGCGCTCATCGGCGACGCCGCGCACGCCACTTCGCCGTCCTCGGGCCAGGGCGCGAGCCTCGCGGCCGAATCGGCGGTGGAACTCGCCCGGTGCCTGCGCGATCTTCCCGTGGCGCAGGCGTTCAAGGCCTATGAGCAGGCGCGCCGCGACCGCGTCGAGCGCGTCATCGCCGCGGCGGCGCGCACGAACCGGTCGAAGGCCGCCGGTCCGGTCGCCGCCCGCTTCAGGGACGCGCTGATGCCGTTCTTCATGGAGCGTTTCACGACCCCCGAGAGGACGGCCTGGCAGTACGCCCACACGATCGACTGGGACGAGCCCGCGGCCAGCCGCGTCTAGCGGCTGAGCGCCTGCTCGAGAAGGTCGAGGAAGACCCGTTCTCCTTCGGAGATCGCCACCTTCTTGCTGAAGAGGCCGCCCTCCTTGGTCTTCACGGATTCGGCGATGACCGTCGCGATCTGGAGGAGCCACGCGGCGTACGCGTCGGCGTCCGCGGCGTCGGCGCGCTCCCGCAGGAGGATCGTGGCGGCCTCGGCCTGCTTGAGCGCCTGGGTCATCGCCACGTCATCGAAGGGCAGTTCGCGGTCCTCCTCGGCGGCGTCGGTGCCCCGTTCGCGCAGGCGGGTCGCGACGGCCTTCACGAAGGCGTTCTCGTGCCGTTGCGCGGCCCGGAACTCCTTGGCGCCGGCGGTCACCTCCTGGAGGAACACGAGGGCGTTCTTGTGGCCGTCGGCGACGATCGCGCCCTTCATGACCACGCCGGGCGTGTCGAGGATCAGGTCGAGGTCGTCACCGGTGAAGGCGGAGAGCTCCGTCATGTCAACGCTTTCCGTTGGGCGGGTAGGTGTCGGCCAAACCTACCCGCGGCCGCCCGACACCCGCTAGGAGCGTTCGGCGCCCGTGAGCCGGTACGCGTCGTACACGCCGTCGACCTTGCGGATCACCTTGATGATGTGGTCGAGGTGCTCCGGGTTGGCCATCTCGAACGTGAAGCGGGACAGAGCGACCCGGTCGCGCGTGGTGGTCACGGTCGCCGAGAGGATAGAGACCCGCTCGCCCGAGAGCACCTGCGTGACGTCGGCCAGCAGCCGGTGCCGGTCGAGGGCCTCGACCTGCACGGACGCGACGAACGTCGCCTGGTCGTCCTCATGGGACCAGTGGACCTCGAGCACTCGGTCGGGCTGGAGCTCGATGCGCTCCTCGGCGTTCTCGCAATCCCTGCGGTGCACCGAGATCACGTGGTAGCGCGTGGCGAAGCCGATGATCGCGTCGCCCGGGATCGGGTTGCAGCAGTGGGCGAGGCGCACCGGCATCTCGCCCTCCTCCATGCCCGACACGGTGACGGCGGCATGGATGTCGCCGTGCGCCTCGGGCACGATCCGGGCCGGCTGGGTGGGCGCGGTGGCCTCGGCCATGTCCTCGGCGGCGCCCTCGGCCCCGCCCTGGACGTCCAGGAGCCGCTGCACGACCTGCGTGGGCGAGACGTGGTGCTCGCCCAGAGCCGCGTACAGCGCCTCGACGTCCTTGAGGTTGAGGTCCTTCGCGAGCGACGTCAGGTTGTCGTGGGTGAGCATGCGCTGCAGCGGGAGCCGCCGCTTGCGCATGGCCCGCGTCAGCTCGTCCTTGCCGACCTCGATCGCCTCTTCGCGGCGCTCGCGCTTGAAGTGCTGCTTGATCTTGGTGCGGGCGCGCGGGCTCTTGACGAAGCCCAGCCAGTCCTCGCTGGGGGAGGCGTCCTGCGAGTTCGAGGTGAACACCTCGACCACGTCGCCGTTCGACAACGTCGACTCCAGCGGCACGATCTTGCCGTTGACCTGCGCTCCGATGCAGCGGTTGCCGACCTCGGTGTGCACCGCGTACGCGAAGTCCACCGGGGTCGAGCCCGCGGGGAGGGCCACCACGTCGCCCTTCGGCGTGAACACGTACGCCTCGGAGGAGGCCAGGTCGAACCGGAGCGCGTCGAGGAACTCCGACGGGTCGGCGGCCTCGCGCTGCCAGTCGAGCAGCTGGCGCAGCCACGCCATGTCGTCGATGTGCGCCGGGGGACCGGCCACGGTGGAGTTCTTGGTCTCCTTGTACTTCCAGTGCGCGGCGATGCCGTACTCGGCGGTGCGGTGCATCGCCCACGTGCGGATCTGGATCTCCACCGGCTTGCCGTTGGGACCGATCACCGTGGTGTGCAGCGACTGGTACATGTTGAACTTCGGCATCGCGATGTAGTCCTTGAAGCGGCCCGGCACCGGCTGCCAGTTCGCGTGGATCACACCGAGGGCCGCGTAGCAGTCCCGTTCGCTCTCGACATGGATGCGCAGGCCCACCAGGTCGTAGATGTCGTTGAAGTCGCGGCCCCGCACGATCATCTTCTGGTAGATCGAGTACAGGTGCTTCGGCCGCCCGGAGACCTCGGCCTTGATGCGCGAGTTCTTCAGGTGGTCCTTGACCTGCGTGATGACCTGCTGCAGCAGCATCTCCCGCTGCGGGGAGTGCTCCGAGACCAGGCGCGCGATCTCCGAGTACCGCTTCTTGTACAGGGTCGCGAAGGAGAGGTCCTCCAGCTCCCACTTGATGGTGTTCATGCCCAGGCGGTGGGCGAGCGGGGCGAGGATCTCCAACGTCTCGCGGGCCTTCTGCTCCTGCTTCTCGGGCGGCAGGAACGTCAGGGTCCGCATGTTGTGCAGACGGTCGGCGAGCTTGATCACGAGCACCCGCGGGTCCTTGGCCATCGCCACGACCATCTTGCGGATCGTCTCGGCCTTCGCCGCGTCGCCGAGCTTCACCTTGTCGAGCTTGGTGACGCCGTCGACGAGCAGGGCGACCTCGCCGCCGAACTCCTCCGAGAGCTCCTCGAGCTTGTAGTCGGTGTCCTCGACCGTGTCGTGCAGGAGCGCGGCCACGAGCGTGTTCGTGTCCATGCCCAGCTCGGCCAGGATCGAGGCGACCGCGAGCGGGTGCGTGATGTACGGGTCGCCCGACTTGCGGAACTGCCCGTTGTGCAGCTCCTCCGCCCTCGTGTACGCCTGCTGGAGCAGCCGCACGTCGGCGCGCGGGTGCGCGGCCCGGTGGGCGGCCACCAGCGGCTCGAGAACCTCGGGGAGCTGCGAGGACTGCCAGGGCGCGTTGAAGCGCGCCAGGCGCGCCCGCATCCGCCGGCCGGTCGGGGGCCCGATGGGGCCGCCCGAGGTCGGCGCGGCGTCAGGCGACTTGCCGGACGCGGCTCGCTCGGTCACCACGCGGGCCTCCTCGGTATCAGCATGGATCGACAGCCTCGCAAATGATCAACAAAGCCTCAAGCTCCATCCTACTTGGCGACGCCTGCGAGCCATACCGTTGTACAGCCGCGGCGGGGTGGTGTGATCCGCCACCGACGCCCCCGGGGGCGGGACGGGCCGACGTGCTACATGCCCGCGGGGGACACCTGCATCGCTCCGGCCGCCGCCACCTGCTCGACGATATCGAGTCCGGCGGTCACCTGGCCCAGGATCGTGTAGTCGGCGGGAAGCTGCGTGTCCTTGTACACGATGAAGAACTGACTGCCCGTCGTGCCCGGCCCGGCGTTCGCCATCGCGATGGTCCCGGCGGGGTAGTTGCCCGCGGCCTCGACCGGCAGGTTCTCCTCGCCGTACGAGTAGCCCGGGGAGCCCGCGCCCGCCATCTCGGGAGTGCCGGCCTCGATCGCGGCGCGCGCGTCCGGGTCGCCGCACTGGAGCACCCAGATGCCATCGATGACCAGGCGGTGGCACTGCTGGGCGTCGAAGTAGCCCTCCTGGGCGAGGTGCGTGAACGAACCGGCGGTGCACGGAGCGCCCGCGGTGTCGATGTCCGCGGTGATCGTGCCCAGGTTGGTCACGATCGTCATCTCCTGCGTGCCCGCGGCGGGCTCGGTCGCCGCCGGGGTCGGGGAGGTGCCGTCGGCCGAGGTGTACATGCAGTCCTCGGTGGCGGAGGCGTCGGGCGTGCTCATCTGCACGCATTCGAGGTAGACGTCCTGGGCGGGCTGGCCGTCCGTGACGCCCTCCGTGGCGGTCCCCACCGCGCCCTCGCCGCTCGGCTCGACCCCGTCGCAGCGGGTCGAGGCGGCCTCGGCCTCCTCGACGAGCGCGGTGATGTCACCGTCGACCGCTCCGGCGTCGTCACCGTCGGACTTCGACAGGTTCACGCTCACGACGATCGCGGCGGCCACGAGCACGACCGCACCGCCGACGGCGCCGACGATCCAGCCGGTCTTGCGCTTGTGCTGCTCCTGCTGGGCCTTGGCGGCCATCCGCTCCTGCAGCTGCTGCCGGGCGGCCTGGCGCTGGGCTTGTTTCGACGCCACCGTCGATCTCCTTCGTCGCGCGTTCAGGGGGACTTACTCGGTCGTTTCGGAGGGGGACTCGGAAGGGGCTTCAGTGGGTTCCGCGCTCGCGGTGGGGTCGACCGTGGCGCTCGGGTCGAGCGGAGCCGTCTCGATGACCTCGGAGGTGGGTGTCTCCTCGGCCGCGGGCTCCTCATCCTCGAAGAACCCCGACTGCCACAGGTAGGCGAGGGTCAGCACCGCGGCGATCGCGAGGAGTCCGCCCAGCGCCTGCAGCTGCCGGCGGCGGCGCAGCTTGGCCGCGAGGCGCGCGTTCTTCTTCGCGTTCGCGATGCGCTGCTTGCGCTGCTCCATGTGCTTGGACTTGGCGGGCACCTGGCCTCCTACGTATGACCGGTCTCGGCGATGCCTGCGAACCGTAAGTGCGCACACCGCCCGTTTCAGGGGTTACGAGTTCCGCAGTTTAGCCGGGACAAGTCAGACGCGTCACCGCAGGATGCCCGGTGTATCCTGACCCGGCGAAGGGAGGGGGAGCGGTTGCTCATCGAGACGCTGGTGGCGGATGCGTTCGGCACGAACTGCTATGTGCTGTCGGCCGGTCCCGGATCCGAGTGCGTGGTCGTCGACCCCGGCATCGGCATCGCGCCCCGCCTGGAGGACCTCCTCGCCGAGAAGGGCCTCAAACCCGTCGCCGTGGTCCTCACCCACGGGCACCTGGACCACACCTTCTCAGTGACCCCGGTGTGCGGCGCGAGCGACATCCCCGCCTACATCCACACCGCGGACCGCCACCTCCTCGAAGACCCCGCCCAGGGCTTCAGCGCCAACATGATGTCCCTCGTGGGCACCGGCCTCGACTGGACCGAGCCCGACGACGTGCAGGCGCTCGCCGACGGCGGGATCATCGACCTCGCCGGGATGCGCTTCACCGTCGACCACGCGCCCGGCCACACCGCCGGCTCGGCCATGTTCCACACCGCCGACGACGAGGGCCGGTACACGCTCACCGGCGACGTCCTCTTCCGCGGCGCGATCGGCCGCACCGACCTGCCCGGCGGCAGCGACGCGGCCATGCAGGACACCCTGCGCGACAAGGTCCTCCCGCTCGACGACGCGACGATCGTCCTCCCCGGGCACGGCCCCGGCACCACCATCGCGGCCGAACGCGCCCGTAACCCGTACCTCAAGCGCGCGGCGCAGCGCGCCCATTAGCCGCGCCCCGCCGCGCAGCACGCCTTTCATCGAACAACGCTAGGAGACCGCCATGTCACGACCCCAGCCGCTCTCGGGGTTCCCCGAACTGCTGCCCCGGCAGCGGATCGTCGAGCAGCAGGTCGTCGACCATCTCCGCCGCGCCTTCGAACTCCACGGCTTCGCGAACCTCCAGACCCGCGCCGTGGAACCGATGGACCAGCTGCTGCGCAAGGGCGAGACCTCCAAAGAGGTCTACGTGCTGCGCCGTCTCCAGGCCGACGACAGCGAGACCACCGGCGACGACGCGCTCGGCCTGCACTTCGACCTGACCGTGCCGTTCGCGCGCTACGTTCTGGAGAACGCCGGCAAGCTCAACTTCCCGTTCCGCCGCTACCAGATCCAGCAGGTCTGGCGCGGTGAGCGCCCCCAGAGCGGGCGCTACCGCGAGTTCTGGCAGGCCGACATCGACATCGTCGACCTGGGCGAGCTGCCCGCGCACTACGAGGTCGAGGTCGCCCTGGTCGTGGCGGACGCCCTGCGCGGCCTGCCGCTCCCGAAGCTGCGCATGCACGTCAACAACCGCAAGCTCTCCCAAGGCTTCTACCAGGGCCTCGGCATCCGCGACACCGAAGAGGCGCTGCGGATCATCGACAAGCTCGACAAGATCGGGCACGACGCGGTCGCGAAGCTCCTCATCGACACGGTGGACGCGACCCCCGAGCAGGCCGAGGCCTGCCTCAGGCTCGCCTCGATCAGCGCCGAGGACACCTCGTTCGTGGAGGAGATCCGCGCGCTGGGCGTCAGCGACCCGCTCCTCGACGAAGGCCTGAACGAACTCGCCGCCGTCGTGGCCGCGGCCGCCGCGGAAGCCCCCGGCTTCATCGTGGCGGACATGAAGATCGCGCGCGGCCTCGACTACTACACCGGTACCGTCTACGAGGTCTTCATCGAAGGCCAGGAGCACCTCGGCTCGGTGTGCTCCGGCGGCCGCTACGACAAGCTCGCCTCCGACGGCAAGCACACGTACCCCGGTGTCGGACTGTCGATCGGCGTTTCTCGCCTCCTGGTGCCGCTGCTCCAGTCCGGCGCGCTCGACGCGACCCGCGAGGTCCCCACCTGCGTGCTCGTCGCCCTCGCCAACGAGGACGAGCGGCCCGCCGCCAACGCCCTCGCTCAGCGGCTGCGCGCGCGCGGCATTCCGACCCAGGTCTCGCCTTCGGCCGCGAAGTTCGGCAAGCAGATCAAGTTCGCCGACAAGCGCGGCATCCCGTTCGTGCTGTTCGTGAACGAGGAGGGCACCCAGATCAAGGACATCCGCTCCGGCGACCAGACCACCATCGACGTCGACGCCTGGAACCCCCCGGCCGAAGACCTCCACCCGCACATCGTCACCGAGTAGGACGAAGGCGGGCGCCCCACCCGGGGCGCCCGCCTGGCTTCGGCGCTCAGCCGATGATGTCCGCGACGGACGGTGCCTGAAGCACACGCTTCACCCAGACAGTCAGACGAGCAGGGTCCTCGCACGACTCGATCTGGCGGCGTTGGTTCTCGGTGATCGGGAGTCCGCGCACCTCGATGAGCTCCAACAAAGCCTCAGCCTTGCCTTCAGCCTTGCCTTCGGCCTTGCCCCGGGCTTCGCGGTCGGCGAGGAGCTTGCTCTGGTACGGGTAGGTCTCTTGCCGCATCAGGGCCTCCAGGATCAAACCACGACGTTGTCGGCGTTCAGATCTCGGACCTCGGCATCGGTCATCGACTCCGAGTACGGGAGGACTTCTCGATAGGCGGGCATCGGGAGGCCGAGGATCTCGCTCGCGAGTTCGACGGCGAACTCCGGCTTTCTTCGGCAGAGCTTCAGCGGCGTGTCGTGGACATTTGGGGTCACCGCGTCGAGGCTACGAATCACTCCTGTGGGGACAAAATGCGTAACCTTTGTCATCTTCTCGTTAGAGACGGACTTCACCTCCACCGTGTCAACGCGGTAGAGGTGAAGTCGTTGGGGCCCTAAGCGAGAGCCTTGACGGTCGAATCGTTCGCGGTTTCGGCCTCGGCGAGGTGCCTGCGGCGCACCGGGATGCCGAGGGTCGGGTGGCTGATGCTCCAGGCGGCGCCCTTGCAGATCAGCTCCTTGTAGAGCGCGGCGGTGCGCCCGCGGAGGGACTTGTTCCTGGCCTGGTCGTCGGGCGTCACGAATTGGATCAGGCCCTCCTTGCGGCCCAGGCTGATGCACTGCTGCGCGTAGGCGAGCGGCGCGCGTCCGGCCTTGCCGCCGGTGAGGCGGGCCGCGATCGCGTCGGCGGCCTGCCAGGCCATCGGGGTGCCCGAGGCGCAGGACATGCGCAGCGGCTTCCCGGCGTCCCCGATCGCGTATCCGGCGTCGCCGACGGCGTACACGTCCGGGTGGGAGACCGAGGCCATGTCGCGGTCGACCACGATCTGGCCCGTCGCAGTGGTCTCCATGGTCGTGTCGGCCGCGATCGGGTGGACCGCGAAACCGGTGGTCCACACGGTGACGGTGGTCGGAAGCGCCTCGCCGCTCCCGGTGACGACCGCGTCGGCGCGGACCTCGGCGACCTCGGTGTGCTCGTGGACGGTGATCCCGAGCTTGCGGAAGACCTTCCGCAGGTGCTCCTGCGCCTTGGGCGACACCCAGTCGCCGAGGCCGCCGCGGGCGACCAGCGCGACCTTCAGGTCGGGGCGTGCCTCGGCGAACTCGGTCGCGGCCTCGATGCCGGTGAGGCCGCCGCCGACGACGGTGACCGTCTGGCCGGCGTCCAGGCGGGCCAGGCGGTCCCGCAGCCTCAGGGCGCCGGGACGGCCGGCGATCTCGTAGGCGTGTTCGGCGACTCCAGGGGCGCCGTGGTCGTTCCAGCGGCTGCCGAGGGCGTACACGAGCGTGTCGTACTCGAGCCGCTCGGCGCCGGCGGCGTCGATGAGCGCGACGGTCTTGGCGTCGGCGTCGACGGCGGAGACCTTCGCGAGCCTGAACTCGACGCCGGTGCCCGCGAGCACCTCGGTGAAGGGCCGGTGCTTGAGCTCCTGTCCGGCGGCGACCTGGTGCATCCGGACGCGCTCGACGAAGTCCGGTTCGGCGTTGACGAGGGTGATGCGGACCTCCTCGGGATGCAGCCGCTTCGCGAGGCGGCCGGCGGCGATCGCGCCGGTGTATCCGGCGCCGAGGACGATGATGCGGTGCTGCATGGTCTTGCTCCTGTCTGCGTGTGTTCGCCACCTGAACCGGGCAGGCCCGCGATTGCTGACAGGAATGAACTATGAAGCACGTCACATAACGAGGTTCCTCTTAAAACGCCTGGTCGACGAGGGGTCGCCCGTGGTCGAGCGTCGCCCACAGGGCCGTCGCACGTTCGAGTTTGTCGGGGTTGACCTGGTTGCGGAGCGCGATGATGCCGTCCTCGCCGACCTCCAGGCACATGATGCCGACGACGCGGCCGTCGAGGACCGCGACCGCCGCGGGCTCCCCGTTGGCGGTCCACGCGTAGAGCTGCGGCGAACCGCCGAGGAGGGTGCGCTTTGACTCGGCGGGCCGGAACAGGCCCCACAGGAACTTCGCGACCGCGGCCGCGCCCTCGAACGCCTTCGCGCGGGCGGGGACCTTCCCACCGCCGTCGCCGATCGAGACGGCGTTCTCGGTGAGCAGCTGCACCAGCGGGGCGACCGAGCCGCCGGTGGCGGCCGCCAGGAACTCCTCGACGATGCGCCGAGCGTCGGCCTCGTCGATCTCCTTGCGGGCCTTGCCGTCCGCGAGGTGCTTCTTGGCGCGGTGGAGGATCTGCTGGCTCGACGCCTCAGTGAGGTCGAGGAACTCGGCGATCTCGCGGTGCGGGTAGTCGAACGCCTCGCGCAGCACGTACACGGCGCGCTCCACAGGGGTCAGCCGCTCCATCAGGGTGAGCACCGCGAACGACACGGACTCGCGCTGCTCGGCGGTGTCCGCCGGCCCGAGCATCGGGTCGCCGGCGAGCAGCGGCTCCGGAAGCCATTCGCCCACATAGGTCTCGCGTCGTGCCCGGGCGGAGGTGAGCTGGTTGAGGCACAGGTTGGTGAGCACCTTCGTCAGCCACGCCTCGGGCACCTCGATGCGGTCCCGGTCGGTCGCCTGCCAGCGCAGGAAGACCTCCTGGACGGCGTCCTCGGCCTCGCCCGCCGAGCCGAGGAGGCGGTAGGCGATGGCCTCCAGGCGGGGCCTGGAGGCCTCGAACCGGTGGAGTTCGGTCGCGGTGACGGACATGGTCCGATCGTAGCCCGCGGAGGTGCGCGCCCGTCGAGTACGAAAGCGGCGCAGCGCCTCCCGCGGCCGTTTCTAGACTTCCTTCACGCAGTAGATCGCGGTGATCGAGTCGATGTCGGGGTCCCAGTCGCGGCCGGCCGCGATCGCGGTGTCGGTGTAGTAGTAGTTGGTGTTGCCGGTGCCCGCGCAGGCGTCGGCGGCCGCGACCGAGTGGGCCGGGTCGGTCGGCTCGGGGTCCTCGGGAGCCTGCACGACCTTGAGGACCTCCCAGTAGGCGGTGTCGGCGCCGCAGTCGACGACATAGAAGCCCGCCTGGTTGTTCTCGATGCATTCGCCTTCGGCGGGAACGCGGTAGACCGATTCGCCCTCGGCCGTCGTCTCTTCCTCGTCGGTCGGCGCGGCCTCGCTGGTCTCCTCGGCGGCCTCGGAGGTCTCCGCGGCGGCGGTGGTCTTCTCCGGGTCGGGGTCGTCCCCGCCGCTCATGCTGATGCCGACCATGATCCCGCCGGCGATGACGGCGACCGCGATGACCACGAGCGTGATGAGGAGCGGCGTGTTCGAGTTCCCGCGGGGCGGCGGGGGCGCGGCCTGACCGGGCTGGAAGGCGCCGCCGGGCGGTCCGACCGGGGGCTGGTAACCGCCGGTCTGCGCGTACGCGGGCCCGGGGGAGTAGGGCTGCCCGGGCGGGGCGCTGTTCGGGTGGCTCGGGGCGGTCTGGTAGCCGGCGCCGGGGCTGTACGGGTCGGGGCGGGAGTACGGGTCGGCGTCGGTCGTGTAGTGCTGGGGTGCGGGCGAGGGCTGGCCGTATCCAGGCGACTGGTTGGGGTCGTAGGGGTTCGGCGGGGGATAGGTCATGGGGTTCTCCGTCGCGTGGCCGGGCTCTTGGGCGTTGTGGATGCGCTTGGGCTCCATCATATTGCTCCGGCGCGACGCGTTCGTCCCTCGTGTCTCCGCAAGCGTTCGAATCACCACTGTTCACGCTGTATGCGTGCGACAAATCGGTGCCGCGGCACCGAAAAAGGGCCGCCCCGGACGGGGCGGCCCTCAATGCTCGGTCTCGCGGCTACAGGGAGGTGTAGCAGTAGATCGCGGTGACCGGGTTGTCGCTGGTGTCGATGTCGATCGTGTCGGTCGACTTCTGGTTCAGCCAGGTGTACGAGTCGCCACCACTGCACTCGGAGGTGCGGTTGTAGATCTCGTCCTCGGTCATGACCGCGGGCGGGTCGACCAGCAGGACGTCGGTGACCTCGTAGTACGCGTCGGCCGCGCCGCAGTCGACGGTGTACCAGTCGTCGGCGTCGTTGAAGCACTGGCCGACGTCCGGGGTGCGCGGCGTCTGCCCGTTGGCGTCGGCCTTGTCGATCGCCTCCAGGCAGAAGGCGTAGTCGATGTAGTAGTCGCCGATCGTGTAGATGTAGTAGAAGTCCTTCCACAGCTGACCGGGGGTGCGGGCGAGGATCTCATCGCCGCACATCGTGGTGAACTCGGTGAAGTCCGGGACGTCGCCGAGGGCGTCGGTCTCGGTCTCGATCGAGTCGTCGACCGCGGTGATGGTCCAGAACGCGGTCGGGTCCGAGCAGTCCACGATGAGGCTATCGGTCGGGTCGTCGAGCGAGGAGTCGCTGGAGTCCCAGTCCTGGATCATGCAGTCGCCTTCGGCGGCGCTGGGCTTGAGCTTGTCGTCGTTGAGGTGGTCGAGCGCCTCTCCGGCGCTCTCGTCGTTGGCGAGCATCCGGACGACGACGACGATGCCGCCGATGAGGAGGACGGCGACCGCGGCGAGGACGCGCCAGAGGATGCCCTTGCCGGTCTCCTTGGCGAAGTTCCCGAAACCGCCGCCGCCACCGCCGCCGCCCGGCGGGATCGGGGGCGGGCCGTACGGGTTGCCCGGCTGCTGGGGCGGATAGCCGGGCTGCTGGGGAGCGCCGTAACCGGGCTGCTGGGGGGCGCCGTAAGTGGGCTGCTGCGGCGCGCCGTAACCGGGCTGGGGCGGCTGGCCGTAGGGCTGCTGCGGCGGCTGGGGGGCGTACCCGCCCTGCTGCGGCGGGTAACCCGGCTGCTGCTGCGGCTGCTGTCCGTAGCCAGGGGGCGGGGGATAGCTCATTGGTGCATTGCTCCTTGCGAACGTACTGTGGAGGGGTGTCCGTGCACGGGGGGTGGGCACCGTGCGAAATGTGGGTTCACTCTAACCACCGGGCGCCACCGGTTCGCGCCGACTGTCCCACAGGTGCCGATGCGTTACGCGGTCATTACGAAGCGATTGCGCGGTTTCCGTCGCACACGTGAGAAAAACCGCTCCACCTGCTCGGATCGTAGGACGATGGTGTCCATCAGATGAGCGATGCATTACACTCGTCTGACACTTTGCATTCTCTCGGGCCGACGTCGTCCCGTATGAAACACCGTAGTGCTCCGCGCCCCCACCTGCTGCTGGAGCCCTCGACGACGAAGGAGGCCACGGTTGCGTTCTGCCCTGAACTCAGAGCCCGGTCTTTACCGCCCCGCTTGGGAACACGACGCCTGCGGTGTCGCGTTCGTCGCGGACATGCAAGGCAGGGCGGCCCATAGCGTCATCGAGCACGGACTCTCCGCGCTCGTGCGCATGGAGCACCGCGGCGCCACCGCCCCCGACCCTGATTCGGGCGACGGCGCGGGCATCATGCTGCAGATCCCCGACGCCTACTACCGCGACGCGGTCGAATTCAGCCTGCCCGAAGCCGGGCACTACGCCGCCGGTCTGGTCTTCACTCCCGAAGACGACGACGCGACCGCGCGCGCCCGCGCGATCGTCGAGAAGTACGCCGTCGCGGAGGGCTGTACCGTCCTCGGCTGGCGCGACGTGCCCACCGACGCCTCCGGTCTCGGCGCCGCCGCCCTGGCCTCCAAGCCGCGCGTCTCCCAGGTCTTCCTCGCCGCCGAGGACGGCCTCGCCGCCGGACTCGAGCTCGACCGGCTCGCCTACGCCGTGCGCAAGCAGGCCGAGCGCGAACTGCGCGAACGTCACCTCGACGGCGCCGCGATCGTGGGCCTCTCGGCCCGCACGATCGTGTACAAGGGCATGCTCACGCCCGCGCAGGTGCCGCAGTTCTACCCCGAGCTGGCCGACCCGCGCCTCACGAGCGCCATCGCCCTCGTCCACTCGCGGTTCTCCACCAACACGTTCCCGTCCTGGCCGCTCGCCCACCCGTTCCGGATGGTCGCGCACAACGGCGAGATCAACACCATTCGCGGCAACCGCAACTGGATGACCGCCCGCCAGGCCGAGCTCGCCACCGAGGCCCTGCCCGGCCGCCTGCGCCGCCTCTTCCCGATCAACACCCCGGGCGGCTCGGACTCACTGAACTTCGACGAGGTCGTCGAGCTTCTGCACCTGGGCGGGCGCAGCCTGCCCCACGCGATGCTCATGATGATGCCGGAGGCCTGGGAGCACAACGCGACCATGGACCCCAAGCGCCGCGACTTCTACCGCTACCACGCCTCCATCATGGAGCCCTGGGACGGTCCCGCCGCGGTCTGCTTCACCGACGGCGTCCAGATCGGCGCGGTCCTCGACCGCAACGGCCTGCGCCCCGCCCGCTGGTGGCGCACCACCGACGACCTCGTCGTGCTCGCCTCCGAGTCCGGCGTCGTCGACATCGAGCCCTCCAAGGTCGCCCAGAAGGGCCGCCTCGAACCGGGCCGCATGTTCCTCGTCGACACCGGCGCCGGCCGCATCCTCGACGACGAAGAGGTGAAGGACGCCCTCGCCAAGGAGCACCCCTACGGCGACTGGCTCCACGCCGGGCTCATCCGCCTCGAAGAGCTCCCCGAGCGCGAGCACATCGCCTACGACCCCGAGTCCGTGCGCCGCCGCCAGTTCACCTTCGGCTACACCGACGAAGAACTCCGACTCATCCTGGCGCCGATGGCGTCCAAGGGCGAGGAACCGCTCGTCTCCATGGGCTCCGACACGCCCATCGCCGGCCTCTCCAAGCGGCCCAAGCTCCTGTTCGACTACTTCACCCAGCTGTTCGCGCAGGTCACCAACCCGCCGCTCGACGCCATCCGCGAGAAGCTCGTCACCGCGCTCGGCACCACCGTCGGCCCCGAGGGCAACCTGCTCGAGCCCGGCCCGCACTCGTGCCGCCAGATCGAGCTCGCGCGCCCCATCCTCACCGACGAGGAGCTCGCGAAGATCCTCCACATCGACGAGGACGGCGACATGCCCGGCTTCAAAGCCGTGCGCGTCTCCGGCGTCTACAAGGCCCGCCACGGCTCGCGGGGCCTCAAGGACCGCCTGGTCGAGATCTGCCGCCACGTCTCCGAGGCCATCGAGGACGGCGTGCGCATCCTCGTGCTCTCCGACCGCGACTCCACCGCCGACCTCGCGCCGATCCCGTCGCTCCTGCTCACCGCCGCCGTGCACCAGCACCTCGTGCGCGAGCAGACCCGCACCAAGGTCGCGCTCCTGGTCGAGACCGGCGACTGCCGCACCGTGCACCACGCGGCGGTCCTCCTCGGCTACGGCGCCGCCGCCATCAACCCGTACCTCGCCTTCGACTCCATCGAAGAGCTCTGCGACGAGGGCGTCATCGACCTCGACCCGGCCCAGGCCGTCGAGAACTACATCAAGGGCCTGTGCACCGGCGTGCTCAAGGTGATGTCGAAGATCGGCATCTCCACCGTCGCCTCCTACACCGGCGCGCAGATCTTCGAAGCCGTCGGCCTCGACGCCGACTTCGTCGACCGGTACTTCACCGGCACCGACTCCTCGATCGGCGGCATCGGCCTGCAGACCCTCGCCAAAGAGGTCGCCGAACGCCACCGCGCCGCCTACGAGCGCAAGATCGAGACGAGCGAGCCGCTGCCCCCGGGCGGCGACTTCCAGTGGCGCCGCGAAGGCGAAGTGCACCTGTTCAACCCCGAGACGGTGTTCCTGCTCCAGCACGCCACCCGCTCGGGCCAGTACGACGTGTTCAAGCGCTACACCGATAAGGTCAACGCCATCGCCGCCGACTCCGGTCTGCTGCGCGGCATGCTCGGCTTCGACGACACCCGCGAAGCGGTCCCGCTCGACGAAGTCGAGCCCGTCGAATCGATCGTCAAGCGCTTCCACACCGGCGCGATGTCCTATGGCGCGCTCTCCGCGGAGTCCCACGAGACCCTCGCGATCGCCATGAACCGCCTCGGCGGCCGCTCCAACTCCGGCGAGGGCGGCGAAGACGTCGACCGCCTCTACGACCCGCTGCGGCGCAGCGCCATCAAGCAGGTCGCCTCCGGCCGCTTCGGCGTCACCTCCGAGTACCTCGCCACCGCCGACGCCATCCAGATCAAGATGGCCCAAGGCGCCAAGCCCGGCGAGGGCGGCCAGCTGCCCGGCTACAAGGTCCACCCGTGGATCGCCGAGACCCGCAACGCCACACCCGGCGTGGGCCTCATCAGCCCGCCCCCGCACCACGACATCTACTCCATCGAGGACCTCGCCCAGCTCATCCACGACCTCAAGCACGCCGGTGGCGGCGACGCCGAGGTCCACGTGAAGCTCGTCTCGGAGACCGGCGTCGGCACCGTCGCCGCCGGCGTCTCCAAGGCCAAGGCCGACACGATCCTCATCTCCGGTTACGACGGCGGCACCGGCGCCTCCCCGTCCAACTCGATCAAGCACGCGGGCACCCCGTGGGAGATCGGGCTCGCCGAGGCCCAGCAGACCCTCATCCGCAACGGCCTGCGCGACCGCGTCAAGCTCGAAGTGGACGGCGCGATGAAGACCGGCCGCGACGTCGTCGTCGCCGCCCTCCTCGGCGCCGAAGGCTTCGGCTTCGCCACGGCCCCGCTCGTCGTCACCGGCTGCGTCATGATGCGCGTCTGCCACCTCGACACCTGCCCGGTCGGCGTCGCCACCCAGGACCCGCGCCTGCGCGAGCGCTACACCGGCAAACCGGAGTTCGTCGAGAACTTCTTCCGCTACATCGCCGAAGAGGTCCGCGAGCTCCTCGCCGAACTCGGCTACCGGTCCCTCGACGAGGCGATCGGCGCGGTCGAGCGCCTCAAGCAGGTCCCCGGACCCGGCCGCAAGGCCGCCCGCGTGGACCTCTCCAACGTCATCGCCGCCCCGGTCGAGGGCCCGCGCACGCAGGCCACCGTCCAGGACCACGGCGTCGAGGCCACCCTGGGCGCCCGCATCGTCGAACTCGCCCGCCCCGCCATCGAGCAGGGCGAGCAGGTCACCGCCGAACTCGAGATCCGCAACACCGACCGGTCCGTCGGCGCCCTCCTCGGGGCAGCGGTCTCCCGCGCCCACCGCGAGGGCCTCACCGAGGACGCCGTGAACCTCACGTTCCGCGGCACCGCCGGGCAGTCGTTCGGCGCGTTCCTCACCCGGGGCGCGAACTTCAAGCTCGTCGGCGACGCCAACGACTACGTCGGCAAGGGCCTCTCGGGCGGGCGCCTCGTGCTCACCCCCGACGCCGGAGCCCCGTTCAAGGCCGAGGAGAACGTCATCGCCGGCAACACGCTCCTGTACGGAGCGACCTCCGGCGAGGTCTTCATCCGCGGCAAGGTCGGCGAGCGCTTCGCCGTCCGCAACTCCGGCGCGGTCGCCGTCGTCGAAGGCGTGGGCGACCACGGCTGCGAGTACATGACCGGCGGCACCGTCGTCGTCCTCGGCTCGACCGGACGCAACTTCGCCGCGGGCATGTCCGGCGGCGTCGCCTACGTGTGGCGCCTCGACGAGTCCCGCACCAACACCGCGCTGGCGGACCTGGACCCGCTGTCGGCCTCCGACATCGACCTGGTCCACTCGCTGCTGCTGCGCCACGGCCGGGCCACCGGCTCGGCGGTCGCGGCCGACCTGCTGGCCGAGTGGCCGCGGGCCGCGAGCGGCTTCACGAAGGTCATCCCCCGCGAGTACAAGGCCGTCCTCGCCCGTCAAGCCATTGACACGATCACGACCCGCACGCTCGTCCTGACCGAGAAGGAGGCCGCCAATGCCTGATCCGAGCGGATTCCTCGAGCACGGCCGCGCGGTGCCGAAGAAGCGCCCCGTGCCGGTGCGCATCCTCGACAACCGCGAGGTCTACACCCGCACCTCCAAGGACCTCGTCACGGCGCAGGCCTCGCGCTGCATGGACTGCGGTATCCCGTTCTGCCACAACGGCTGCCCGCTGGGGAACCGGATTCCCGAGTGGAACGACCTGGCCCGCACGGGCCGGTGGGGCGCGGCGATCGAGCAGCTGCACGCGACGAACAACTTCCCGGAGTTCACCGGGCGGCTCTGCCCGGCCCCGTGCGAGGCGGCGTGCGTGCTGGGCATCGGGGACGACCCGGTGACCATCAAGAACATCGAGGTCGAGATCATCGACCGCGCGTTCGACGACGCGAACGTCCGGCCGCAGCCGGCCGAGCACTCCAGCGGCAAGTCCGTCGCGGTGGTCGGCTCGGGCCCGGCGGGCCTGGCGGCGGCCCAGCAGCTGGCCCGCGCGGGCCACGCGGTCACGGTCTACGAGCGCGACGACGCCCCCGGCGGCCTGCTGCGCTACGGCATCCCGGACTTCAAGCTGGAGAAGCACCAGATCGACCGGCGCATCGAGCAGATGGAAGCGGAGGGCGTCGAATTCGCCTGCGACACCAATGTGGGCGTCGACATCACCGCTGCCGACCTGCGCGAACGCCATGACGCGGTGATCCTGGCCGTGGGCGCGCTCGAAGGGCGCGAGACGGAGCAGCCGGGCCGCGAGCTCGCGGGCATCCACCAGGCGATGGAGCACCTCGTGGGCGCCAACCAGGTGGTCGCGGGCAAGGCCCCGTTCGCGCCGATCGACGCCAAGGGCAAGCACGTCGTCATCATCGGCGGCGGCGACACCGGCGCGGACTGCCTGGGCGTGGCCCACCGGCAGGGCGCGGCCTCGGTGCGCCAGCTCGACCTGTACCCGACGCCGCCGGAGACGCGCGACGCGGGCAAGGACCCGTGGCCGACCTGGCCGGTCATCGTGCGCAACTACCCGGCGCACGAGGAGGGCGGGGAGCGCAACTACGCGTCCGCGGCCGCCGAGTTCATCGGCGACGAGCACGGGCACGTGCGCCAGATGCGCTTCAGCGAGGTCCGGGTCGACAAGTCCCAGGGCCGCCGCGACATCATCCCGGTCGAGGGCACCGAACAGATCGTCCCGGCGGACCTCGTCCTGCTGGCGATCGGCTTCGCGGGCACCGAGGACCAGCCGCTGCTGCGGCAGTTCGGGATCGAGCGCTCCCGGCGCAACGTGATCGACTGCGGCGAGGACTGGCAGACGGACGCGCCCGGCGTGTTCGTCGCGGGCGACGCCCATCGCGGCGCCTCGCTCATCGTGTGGGCGATCGCCGAGGGCCGCGCCGCGGCCGCCGCGGCGCATCGTTTCCTCGGGGGCCAGACGGCGCTTCCGGCGCCGGTCGAATCGAACGCACAGGCGCTCATCGCGTAAGTGCAATAGGCGGAATTGAGCGCAGTGAATATCCACTAGCGCTCAATTCCGCCTACGTTTGTTTTGCATTCCCGCAGCGGTGAATTCCACCTCTCAACTGCGGAGACCCTGCGAGTGCGAGTAGGCGTCCGATATAAGCTCGCAGGGTGACTCGTAGAGCAAAAATCGTCTGCACCATCGGGCCTGCCACGGCCACGCCCGAGCGTATGGCCGGGCTGATCGACGCCGGCATGAACGTCGCCCGCATGAACTTCTCCCATGGCGCCCAGGCCGACCACGAGGCCGTCTATCAGATGGTCCGCGAGGCCGCCGACGCCGCCGGGAAGCCCGTAGCCATCCTGGCCGACATGCAGGGCCCCAAGATCCGCCTGGGCACCTTCGTCAACGGCACCGAGCAGTGGGACGCGGGCGACCGCATCAAGATCACCTCGGACGACATCGACGGCACCCACGACCGCGTGTCCTGCACCTACAAGAAGCTGCCGGCCGAGGTCTCCAAGGGCGACCGCCTCCTGGTGGACGACGGCAAGCTGGCCCTCGAGGTGCTCAGCGCCGACGACACCGACGTCGAGTGTCTCGTGGTCGAGGGCGGCCCGGTCTCGAACAACAAGGGCCTGTCGCTGCCGAACGTGAACATCTCCGTGCCGGCGCTGTCCGAGAAGGACATCTCCGACATGAAGTTCGCGCTGAACCTCGGCGTGGACCTCATCGCGATGTCGTTCGTGCGCACCCCCGATGACGTCCGCTTGGGCCACAAGGTGATGGACGAGGTCGGCGTGCGCCGCCCGATCATCGCGAAGGTCGAGAAGCCCGAGGCCGTCGCGCGCCTCGAGGAGATCGTCCTGGCCTTCGACGGCGTCATGGTCGCCCGCGGCGACCTGGGCGTCGAAATGCCCCTCGACGAGGTCCCGATCGTGCAGAAGGAGATCGTGAACCTCTGCCGCGAGAACGCGAAGCCCGTGATCGTCGCGACCCAGATGCTCGACTCGATGATCGAGAACGCCCGGCCCACCCGCGCCGAGGTCTCCGACGTCGCCAACGCCGTCCTGGACGGCACCGACGCCGTGATGCTCTCCGGTGAGACCTCGGTCGGCAAGTACCCGATCGGGACCGTGCGCACCATGGCCAAGATCGTGGAGACCACCGAGAACGGCCCGATCCCGCTGCGCGAACTGCTGCACGACCCGAAGACGAAGTCGGGCGCGGTGACCCACGCGGCCGCCGACATCGCCGACGCGATCGGTGCGAAGGCCCTCGTCGCGTTCACCCAGACCGGTGACACCGTGAAGCGCCTCGCCCGCCTCAAGCCGGACCGCCCGATCTACGGGCTCACCCCGATCGAGAGCGTCCGCAACCAGATGGCGCTGTCCTGGGGCACCGACTCCTACCTGGTCGAGCACGTGGACCACACCGACGCGATGTTCAAGCTGGTCGACAAGACCATGCAGGAGCACCACCTCGCGGAGCCGGGCGACCTCGTCGTCATCGTGGCCGGCACGCCGGCCGGGACCCCCGGCTCGACGAACACCGTCCGGGTCCACCAGATCGGCTCCTGACCGTTGCACAGCTCAGGGCGTGAAGTCCTCGTGGGCCAGGACGCCGTGGACTCGCTCCTCGGCGTCCTCGACCTGGAGGAGATCGACAAGGGCCTGTTCCGGGGTCCGCGGGCCGAGGTGGGCCTCCAGCGGGTCTTCGGCGGCCAGGTGGCCGGCCAGGCACTGGTCGCCGCCGGGCGCACCGTCCCTGGCGACCGGCGGGTGCACTCGCTGCACGGCTACTTCGTGCGCCCCGGCGACTCGACGAAGCCGATCGTCTACCAGGTCGAGCACATCCGCGACGGCCGCTCCTTCTCCGTGCGCCGTACGGTGGCGTTGCAGAACGGGCAGACGATCTTCTTCATGTCCGCCTCGTTCCACACCGGCGAGCGCGGCCTGGAGCACTCGGACCCGGCCCCGAACGGGCTGGCCCGACCCGAGGAGATCCCGCCACTGAGCGAGCAGCTCAAGGCCCACCCGGACCGGCTCGGCATCTGGTCGCGGGTACCGCGTCCGATCGACGTGCGCTATGCCGGGGGCGGCTCGGGCTTCTCGGCCTCGGGCGAGCGCCCGGCGCAGGAGCACCAGCGGGTGTGGATGAAGGCCGACGGCAGACTGCCCGACGACCCGCTCATCCACGTGTGCGTGCTCACGTACGCCTCCGATCTGACGCTGCTCGACTCGGTGCTGTCCCGCCACGGCGAGGTCTGGGGCCCCGGCGGCTACCTCGGGACGAGCCTCGACCACGCTCTGTGGTTCCACCGGCCGTTCCGTTTCGACGACTGGATCCTCTACGACTCGATGTCGCCGACCGCGGCCGACGGCCGCGGGCTGGCCCAGGGCCGGTTCTTCGACGCGGACGGGGTGCACCTCGCCTCGGCCACCCAGGAGGGCCTGCTCCGACGGACCCCCGAGCCCCCGGGCGTTCCCTAGGGCCTGTCCCAGGCGTACACCGAAACAGACGAGAACCCACGGCGAGGGCACCCCCGAACATCGGGGCGCCCTCGCCGCTCCGCGTGGCGTATCCACCCCGATACGCTGCGGCTGAGGGGTACATCACCGTTTTCGAGTGGGTGGATCCCAATCGGCGGTCAGTGTTAAGGTCGGCAATCGTCCCCGGCAAGACCCCGACCCCCAGTCAGCCCAGCCCTGCCCGGCTGGGAGTCCGATGCCCGGTGAACCGTTCGGAGACCGATCACTCATGCGTCTGACCAACGCAACAGAACCGGCGAAGACGTCCGCGGACGCCGCCGCCCGCATAGCAGAGCGGGATCCCGAGACCGTCCAGATCCAGCGGATCGGCCGGCGGGACCAGGAGAACCAGAACCCGACCAGTGCGCGCCCCAGCCACTGGCGGCCCGACATCGAAGGCCTCAGGGCCCTGGCCGTGGGCGTCGTCATCGCCGCCCACATCGGCTTCCCTTACATGGGCGGAGGATTCGTCGGCGTCGACGTCTTCTTCGTCATCTCAGGCTTTCTCATCACCTCGCTGCTCCTGCGCGAGATCGACACCACGGGAAGCGTGTCCATCGCCGGGTTCTACGCCCGCCGTGCCGTGCGGCTCCTTCCGGCCGCCGCCACGGTCCTGCTCGCGACGCTCGTCGCCTCCTGGATCTGGCTGCCCCGCACCCGCCTCGGCGAGATCTCGGCCGACGCGGCCACCGCCGCGCTCAACGTCATCAACATCCGCCTGGCGCTCGAGGGCACCGACTACCTCAACGCCACGGTCGATCCCTCACCGCTGCAGCACTTCTGGTCGCTCGCAGTCGAGGAGCAGTTCTACATCGTCTGGCCGCTCGTCCTGTTGGCCATCGCATTCCTCGGCGCCAAGCTCGGCAAGCCGGGCAAGTTCACCGCCGCCCGCCACCGCCACAGGGGACCGGGCCGCACCGCGGCCATCACGGCCTTCCTCGTCATCGCCGCCGGCGTCTCGTTCTGGATGAGCGCCAACTGGACTCAAAGCGACCCGACCTGGTCCTACTTCGGCATCCACACGCGCGCATGGGAACTCGCCGTCGGGGCGCTCATCGCCGTTGCCGCGGGAGGCATCCGCGCGCTCGCTCCCAAATGGGCCGCCGCGCTCGCCTCCTGGGCCGGGCTCGCGCTCATCACCGCCTCCGTGTTCGTTCTCGACGAGCGCACCGTCTTCCCCGGCATCGCAGCGCTCCTGCCCGTCGTCGGCACCGCGCTCGTCATCGCCGCCGGATGCGCGCCGCACCGCTTCGGCGCGACCATGCTCCTGGGCATCGGGCCCGCCCAGTTCATCGGCAAGATCTCGTACGGCCTCTACCTCTGGCACTGGCCGCTCATCATGATCGGCCCCGCCGTGTGGGGCCTCGACGAGGTGCGTGTGCGCCACCACCTCGTCCTCATGGGCGTCGCGTTCCTGCTCACGATCGCCACGTTCTACCTCGTCGAGAACCCGATCCGCACCCGCCGCCCGCTCGTCCAGGTGCCCTCCCGCGCGCTCGCCATGGGCGGCGGCCTCGTCGCCACCGCCCTCGCCGCCTCGCTGTTCATGGCCGCGCAGCCCATGCCGGAGCAGTCGAATGAAGAGGCCACCGAGATCACCGGCAACGACACCACCGTCTGGGAGCTGCTCGGCGAATCCTCCGACGTGAACACCGTCCCGGCCAATCTCACGCCCACTTTGGACGGCGCGGTCGAGGACGTGCCCGCTCTCAACGACGACGGCTGCCAGATCGACCGGGACGACCCGAACATCAACAAGGACTGCTGGTACGGCGACCCCGAGGGCGACAAGACCATCGTCCTCTACGGCGACTCCCATGCCGGCCAATGGTTCCCCGCCCTCAGGCAGACCGCCGAAGCCTCCGGCTGGCGACTGCTCGTGATGACCAAGGCGAACTGCTCCGTCGCCGACGTCCGCGAACACGACCCGAAGCTCGGCCGCGAGTACACCGAGTGCGTGGAGTGGAAGGACGACGTCATCGACTACCTCGGCGAAGTCGAACCCGACGTCGTCGTCGCGACTTCCTTCGACAAGAAGGACGTCATCGCCGACGACCCCGACCAGGCCTGGATCGACGGCTGGGTCGCGACCGTGGACCGGCTCCAGGAGGTGGCCGACGAGGTCTACTACATGGCCGACAACCCGGACATCGGCGAAGACGTGCCCGGCTGCCTGGCCGAGAACCCCCAGGACGCCAGCGTCTGCGTCGGCGACCTCGAGGACTCGGTCGTCGAACCCGAACGGCGGGAACAGCTCATCGACGCCGTCACCGACGCCGGCGCCAACGTCGTCGACTCGACCCCGTGGCTCTGCGACGTCGACCAGGGCACCTGCCCCGTCCTCGTCGGCAACCTCCTCATCTACCGCGACGGCAATCACCTGTCCGCGAGCTTCGTCGCCGAACTCGCCCCACAGATCGCCGCCGCGATCCCGCTCGAAGTGCAGCCGACCGAGCGGTAGGTCCAGGACACACCGCACCGCACTGAGGTGGGCCAGCATTCGGCTCTGAATGTAGGCTCACCTCAGTTTTCAAGCGGGACAAAAGGAGTGGTACGAATGGAACGCGTCTCGCCCTGGGTCAGAGCCGTCAATACCGTGCTCACCCCCGCCATCGCGGGACGCCGCAAGAAGATCGACCGCCTCCTCGACCGCGCCGTCCGCGAAGCCGAGCACCGCACCGGCTCCACCGCCCACGGCGAAGAGCGCTTCGTCGACGACATGCGCGTCCTCCTCGCCGGCTACGCCGACATCCAGGGCCTCACCCTCACCGGCTGGGTGGCCGTCCAGCAGGAGGTCACCGACCGCCTCGAGAACCGCCTCCGCACCCGCAAGCTCCACGCCCTCAACCCCGAGATCGCCGACGAGCCCATCAGCCGCCCCATCGTCGTCACCGGCGCCCCCCGCTCCGGCACCACCATGCTCCAGCGGCTCCTCGCCGTCCCCGACACCCACCGCTCCCCGCTCATGCACGAACTCATGCACGCCGACCTCGACACCGCGGTCCACCTGCGCCGCGCCGAACGCGCCACCGACTTCCTCGGCAAAGCCATCCCCACCTTCGGCGCCGTCTACGACATGCACCCGCAGAAGCCCGACGCGGACGTCTGGGTCCTCCCGCACGGCATCGGCCACCTCGTGCGCGCCCAACCCCCCGGCTACGTCCAGTGGATGCTGGAGCGCGACTACACCCCCGACTACCGCTACCTCAAGCAGACCCTCCAAGTGCTGCAGCACGGACGCCCGCGCCGCCGCTGGGTCCTCCGCGCCCCCGCCCACCTCTGGAACCTGGGAGCGCTCACCAAGACCTTCCCCGACGCCCAGATCCTGTGGACCCACCGCGACCCCGCCGCCGCCCTCGCCTCGCTCTGCTCGATGACCGAGACCGCCACCGCCATGAACACCGGCGAGATCGACCCCCACGAGATCGGCCGGACCTGGCTGGGACTCTTCGCGACCGGTTTCGACCGCGCCCGCGCCGCCCGCGCCCGCATGCCCGCCTACGCCGTCGTCGACGTGCCCTACCGCGACCTCACCGACCGCGCCCGCGAGCGCATGCCGCAGCTCTTCGACCACCTCGGCGCGCCATGGGGGCGGACGGAAGCGGACGCCCTCGACGCGACGCTGGCGAACCGGCCGACCACGCACCGGTACGACCTGACCCGGTACGGCCTCAGCGAGGGCGAGGTCGACGGGGCGCTCGCCGATTACAGGCGGGCGTTCGGGGCGCTGCTCTAGCCCCAATGCGGTTCGGTCGGGGCAGTGGTCGGGCCGAACGGCATTGCCTCTAGAGCTCGAGGCGGAAGCCCCACAGGAGCACGTCGGGGATCGGCGACCAGTCGAGGTCGGGCGCCCGCTCGAACCCGAGGCGGGTGTAGATGCGGTGCGCGTTCGCGAGGTCCTGCAGCGCGCAGAGGACGACCGACTTCGTCCCGGTATCGGCGCGGGACCGTTCGACGCACGCGGCCGCGAGCGCCGCACCGACGCCGCGGCCCTGGGCGGCGGGATCGACGGCGAGCATCCTGATCTCGGCTTCGCCCGTCCCGGCCAGCTGCGCCATGGGACTGCCGTGGAAGGCGAGCGTGACGCCGCCGAGCAGCGCGTGGCCGCCGTCCTCGCCGGGGTGCTCGTCGACGGCGACGAGCACGGTCGACGAGGCCGCCCGGAGCGCGACATCGCGCAGGTTCGGCGTGTAGGGGTCGTCGAGGCCCTTGAGCAGCAGCCCGCCTTCGAGGTAGGAGCGGACCGAGACGTCGCCGAGCGCGGCGTGCTCAGCCGGGGAGACGGGGCGGATCTGGAAGTCGCGGGAAGGAATCACCACAAGATTCTGCCTCGCGGGACCGACGATTCCATGGGATAGCGCTTGCAAACTCTGGCGCGGACCGGTTGAATCGAATCCCGTGAACGATGTGATCCGCAACCCCGTCCTGCCGGGCTTCCACCCCGATCCCTCGATCGTCCGAGTCGGGGAGGACTACTACCTGGCGACCTCGACGTTCGAATGGTGTCCGGGCATCCGCCTGCACCATTCGAGGGACCTGCGGCACTGGCGGCCGCTCGGCGGGATCGCGGACTCGCCGAGGCTGCTCGACCTCACCGGCGTCCCCGATTCCGGCGGCGTCTGGGCGCCCGACCTCACTTATGCGAACGGCCGGTTCCACCTGGTCTTCTCGGTCCTCGACAACTACGCCTACGGCTACAAGGACTGCGCCAACTACCTGATCACCGCCGAGTCGATCGACGGTCGGTGGAGCGACCCGATCCGCTTGCCGGGACGCGGCTTCGACGCCGCCCTGTTCCACGAAGACGACGGCTCCACCTGGCTCCTCAACATGATCACGGGATTCAAGGGCGTCGAGATCCAGCGGCTCGAAGACGGCAAGGCCATCGGGGAGCCGACGCTGCTCCTCGCATCGAGCCCGGCCGGCATCACCGAGGGCCCGCACCTGTACAAGGCCGACGGCTGGTACTACCTGCTCTGCGCCGAGGGCGGAACCGGCTTCAACCACGGCGCGATCGTCGCCCGCTCCCGGAACCTCCTCGGCCCCTACGAGCTCGATCCGAACGGCCCGCTGCTCACCACCCGCGACAAGCTCGACCTGCCGCTGCAGAAGGCCGGGCACGGGTGCTTCGTCGCCACCCAGGCGGGGGAGTGGTACATGACGTACCTGACCTCGCGGCCCTACACGGAGGTCGAGGACGGCCTCCCCGAGAGCGCCCGCGACCGCGACGCCACCGGCCGCTGCGTCCTCGGCCGCGAGACCGCGATCGCCGCCGTCTCCTGGGCCGACGGCTGGCCTCGGATCGACGGCGCCGCACCGGCGTTGGAAGTCCCCGCCCCGGCCCTGGAGCCGCATCCCTGGCCGGAGGCGCCCGCCCGCGACGACTTCGACGGCCCGCGTCTCGACCCCCGCTGGAACACGCTGCGCCGCCACGCGGACCCGGCCTGGCTCAGCCTCACCGCGCGCCCCTCGCACCTGCGCATCACCGGCGGCCAGTCCCCGCACGGCAGGCGCACGCCCAGCCTCGTCGCGCAGCGCGTCACCGCCAAGCACGGCGTCTTCGAAGCGGGCCTCGCGTTCGACCCGCAGACCGGCGACCAGACGGCCGGGATCACCGCCTACTACAACAGCTTCAACTGGTACTGCCTGCAGGTCGGCCTGGAACAGGGGCGGCGCACGCTCACCCTCGTCGGCTCCGACCGCGGCCGCCGCACGTTCGAGACCATCGCCGAAGTCGGCCCGGACCTCGACCTGCGCATCGTCTTCGACGGCCCGGTCCTGCGATTCGCCTACCGCGACCATGGCTCCGGCGGGCCCGGGACCTGGACGGAGCCGCCGGTGGAGCGCGACGCGACGATCCTCTCCGACGAGCACGCCACCTGGGTCGAACCCGGTCTGCTGCACGCTTTCGGCTTCACCGGCGCGTTCGTCGGCCTCTGGGTCCAGGACCTCGCGGCCGAAGGCGGCTTCGCCGATTTCGACCATGCCGCCTACCACCCCGCCTCCGAGCCCGAGTCCGACGCGTCCCGTCCCTGACCTGCCGAAGTGTGCCCGGACGCTGAGCGGGTACACCCCCCGTGCAATCACCGTTCGAGAAGGGACGGCAAGCCATGGGTGGAATCGACAAGGCGAAGGACAAGACCGAGCAGCTCATCGGTCGCGCCAAGGAGAAGGTCGGCGATGCGACCGACAACGAGCGCCTCGCGAACGAGGGGCGGGCACAGGAGCTGAAGGGCAAGGCGAAGGAGGAGTGGCACGACCTTCAGGAGAAGGGCGACGAGAAGCTCCACCGAGCCAAGGAACGCCTCACCGGCGACGAGGACGAGGACCGTCGCTGACCGGGGTCCCGATCGGCACCGCGAACCAACGGGGCCGGGCCGCTCACAGCGGCCCGGCCCCGAAACGTCTGCGTCAGGCGCGGCGCGGCGGCGGGGCGACCGACTCGCGCACCACGATGTGGGTGCCGAGGACGACCTGGTCGGGGGCCGACGCCTCCCGGCGCAGCCCCAGCCGCACCGCCTCGCGGCCCAGCTCCTCATGCGGCACGTGCACGGTGGTGAGCGCCGGGGTGAGGTCCGAGGCCAGCGGGATGTCGTCGAAGCCGACCACCGACATGTCCTTCGGGACGTCGATGCCGGCCTCGCGCAGGGCCTTGAGCACGCCCGCGGCGACCATGTCGGTGGCGCTGAAGACCGCCGTCACGTCGTCGCGCTTCGACAGGAGTTCGCGGGTCATCTCGAAACCGCTCTGCTTGGAGAACTCGCCGGGGATCAGCAGGGACTCGTCGACCTCGATGCCGTAGTCGGCGTGCGCGCGCCGGAAACCCCGCAGGCGTTCGTCCGTAGTGGAGTGTCCGATGCCCGTGCCCATGTAGGTGATGGTGCGGTGCCCGGCCGAGAGCAGGTGCGAGGTCATGGCGTACGCGCCGCCCTCGTTGTCGTAGTGCACCACCGTCGCCGGAACGTCCTCGCCCAGCGAGGGCCGCCCGCACAGCACCAGCCGCGACCCCGAGCGGTCCAGCGCCGACGCGAAGTAGCGCATCCGCTCGTTGTACTTCCCGTCGTCCCAGGCCCCGCCGACGACGATCACGGCCTCCGCGTGCTGCTCGCGCATGAGCTCCACGACCGCCAGCTCCCGCTCCGGGTCGCCGTGGGTGGTGCAGAGCAGGCACAGCCGCCCTTCAGAGGCGGCCTGCTGCTCGACCCCGCGCGCGATGTACGCGTAGAACGGTCCGGTCACGTCGTCGACCACGAACGCCACGGTCTTCGTGGTCGCCCCGGCCAGCGCGCGGGCGTGGGCGTTGACCACGTAGTCGAGTTCGCGCATGGCGCGCAGCACCTTGGCGCGGGTCGCGGGCGCGACCGGGTAGTTCCCGGCGAGGACCCGCGAGACCGTCGGCACCGATACGCCGGCGCGGGCGGCCACGTCCCTGATCGTGGGGCGCTTGCCCGTCTCGGTATTCGACTTCTTGGTCACTGGGGGCCTTCTCTCACCGGTCTCTCGGGGATGCGACGGGTCCGCACCCGGGGCGTGCACGCTCGCAGATTCCATTGTGCGCGAACCCGTCGCATCGGTGTTACTCGGTCACCTCGAAGCCGAGCGTGAACGCCGTGGCCTCGGGGAGCAGCCGGTGCTGGGGCAGGACCCCGGGGCCGCACGCGGCCGAGCCCATGCCCTGCAGGCCGGCGTCGAGGTTGAGGTGGACGCGGTCGCCTGCGACCAGATCGTAGGTGTGGTTCGCCGCTTCGAGCTGCTCGCTGGTCCACGGGCGCGCGGTGAACGCGAACTCGGGCGCGCCGAAGACCTTGAGCGACTTGCCGCCGCCGGTGAGGCTGGCCCAGCGCACGTCGATGCGCGAGCCGTTCTCCTGCGGGAACACGTACGGGGTCTGCATCCCGGCCACGGTCGACTGGAAACGGCCGACGCGGGCGGCCGCGCGGGTGTCGGCGTAGGCCTCGCCGGGGCCGCCGCCGAACCATTCGACCTGGTCGAGCGCCTTCGGGACCGAGGCGCGCACGCCCAGGCGCGGCAGCGGGAAGTCCCACTCGCCCTCCGGGTTCACCTCGACGGTGAGCCACAGGCGGGCGCCGTCGAGCCGCCACCGGTAGACGGCGCCCATGGCGATCTCGGCGCCACCGGCGCCGACGCGGGTCGACACCGTGAGGCAGTCCGCAGTGGATTCGATGCCGAGGACCTTGTGCTCCAGGCGGTCGAGGCCCGCGTTGCGGTCTTTCCACTTGGGCGCCAGCTGGGAGGCCCAGCCGAGCAGGTCGTTGTCGACCGGGGCGCGCCACAGGTCGAGGCGGGGGCCTTCGATCTCGAGGCCGCCGATGGCGGTGAGGCGCCCGAGGGCGTCGAACGCGGCGTTCCCGAGGCGGTAGCCGTCGCCTTCGGCGACGGGCGCGGTGTCGCCGCTGGGGGCGGGCGTACTGGCGGTGCCCAGTCGCGCTTGGCCCCAGGCGATCTCGTGCCCGGCTTCGGCCCACGGCTCGTCCTTGGCGAGGACGGCGCGGACGGTGAGCCAGCGTTCGCCGTCGGGCCGCGCGAGCGCGGCGACGGCGGCGGGGAACGCGATGACCGCGGATTCGCCTGCGGCGATGCCGCGGACTTCGAGTTCGCCTTCGGCCACGGACTGGCCCTCGTCCTCGACGGCCCAGGTGAACGCGAGGTCGCCGGTGTCGGCGAAGTCGCGGAGGTTCGTCACGCCGATGGCGCGGGAGCCGGGCTGGACGGTGATGCGGACGGGCTCGATGACCTTCTTGAACTCGACGAGGCCGGGGGAGGGCTCGCGGTTCGGGAAGACCAGGCCGTCGATGACGAAGTTGCCGTCGTGGAGGGGCTCGTCGAAGTCGCCGCCGTAGGCGAACCATTCGCGGCCGTCCTCGGTGCGGCGGCACACGCCGTGGTCGATCCACTCCCAGATGAACCCGCCCTGGCAGCGTTCGTACTGCTCGAACAGGCGCTGGTATTCGGTGAGCCCGCCGGGGCCGTTGCCCATGGCGTGGGCGTACTCGCACAGGACGAACGGGATGTTGCGGCGGTGCTCGTCGAGCGCCGGGTCCTTGGTGCGGCCTTCGGCCTGCTGGCCGATGAGGTCGGTCTCGGCGGTGTCGGCGTACATGCGGCTGTACATGTCGACGTAGCCGGAGTCCCAGTCGCCTTCGTAGTGGATGGGGCGGCCGGGGTCGCGCTGCTTGGCCCACTGGGACATGGCGGCGAGGTTGTCGCCGGTGTGGCTCTCGTTGCCGAGGGACCAGATGATGACCGAGGCGTGGTTCTTGTCGCGTTCGACCATGCGGGCCATGCGGTCGAGGTAGGCGTCCCTCCACATGGGCTCGCCGCTGGGGTTCTGCCGCCATTCGTGGTGGACGAAGCCGTGGGTCTCGAGGTCGCATTCGTCGATGACCCAGACGCCGATCTCGTCGCAGAGGTCGAGGAAGCGGCGGTCCGGCGGGTAGTGGCTGGTGCGGACGGCGTTGACGTTGTGCCGCTTCATGATCTCGAGGTCGCGGCGCATGGTCTCGACGGAGAGGGTGCGGCCGGTGTCGGGGTCCCATTCGTGGCGGTTGACGCCGCGCAGCAGGATGCGCCTGCCGTTGACCTTGAGGAGGCCGTCCTCGATCGTGACGGTGCGGAAGCCGATGCGGAGGTTCACGCGCTCGGTCGCGGTCGCGACGACGGCGTCGTAGAGGCGCGGTGTCTCGGCCGTCCACGGTTCGACCGGGACGCTGGCGGTCTCGCCCGCGGCGACGTCGATGCCGAGTTCAGGGACGGTGACCCGGGCGCCCGCGGCGGTCTCGACGCGGAGGCTGCCGAGGCCGGTGGCGTGGTCGTAGTCGGCGTGCGCGAAGACGTCCTCGATGCCGTTCTCGGGGCGGTGGACGAGGGCCACGGGGCGGAAGATCCCCGAGAGCCACCACATGTCCTGATCCTCCAGGTAGGACGCGGCGGACCACTGGTGGACGCGGACGGCGACCGTGTTCTCGCCCGCCGAAAGGTGCTCGGTGGCGTCGAATTCGGTGGGGAGGCGGCTGCCCTTGCCGTCGCCGAGGAGGACGCCGTTGACCCACACGGCGAACGCGGAGTCGACGCCTTCGAAGCGGAGGACGGTGCGGCCGGTGGCGGGCCAGTCGGCGGGGAGGGTGAAGGTGCGGCGGTACTCGCCGGTGGGGTTGGCGTCGGGGACCCGGGGCGGGTCGACGGGGAAGGGGTAGTACGTGTTGGTGTATTGCGGCTTGCCGTAGGGGGCGTCGCCGTCGAGGTCGTGCATCTGCCACATCGACGGGACGGCGAGGGTGGCCCAGGATTCGGTGTCGAAGCCGGGGTTCTCGAAGCCCTCGGTGGTGTCGTGGAGGCCGGCGGCCAGGTTGAAGCGCCACTCGCCGTCGAGGCTGAGCGCGGCGGCGTCGGAGGCCATCGCCGCCCGCGGATCGCGCCGCCCGCTACCAGGGCTGACGCTCTCCACGTAGGTGAAATCGGTTCGGCTCATCGCCAGGTTCCCTTTCCAGTCTGCGATCCGCCCGGCCGGCACAGGGCCGGCCGGGCTGTCAGCCCGCGACCGCCGAGCTGCCGCGCTGTAAGCGCGGCCGCCTCGTCTCGGTTCGGCGATGCGGGCTCGCTCATTGTCCGCCATGCGGCGGACGCTTCTACCGCGCCGGGTCCCGCCGTCTCGAATGGCAGGCCGACCGGATAGATACCGGTTTCTATCATAGGGGTGGCGATTGAGGTGTCAATACCCGGGAGACGCTCATGTTCTAGGAGTGAAAACTGCGTGTCGGACCCCCGGAGTATTTCCTGTGCTCCGCCAATGCGCGGCTCGCAAGCTTCGCCGAGACCGGGTCCCGTGGGAGGGCGATACCATCACTCGTCGTGCTTCAACCCTGTCCAACGGGCTTCAGCATCGGGGCGAACACCACCGTGTCCTCCGGATAGCGCTCCGCCGCGAACGCCTCCAGCTCCGGCGTCACCAGGAGCGTGTCGATCATCGCGACCCCGTTCTGGTCATCGGCCCAGCCGCCGTTCACATAGCGCGGGAACTCCGCGATGATCTCGTCCGCGATCGCCTGCAGCTCTGCGGCGCTCAGGTCCTCGGCCGGGTCGCCGATCTCCGGCTCCTGGTACTGGAGCTCGGGATAGTCCGCCATGTCGATCTCCTCCGTCGGCACCGGGTCCTCCGTGAGCACGAACGCCTTCCCGTCGAACGTCCCGGTCACCAGGTACGAGCCCCACCGGACCCCCTGTGCCTCCTCATGCTCGACCGCGTCCCAGTCCCAGCCCGACACCGGCAGGCCCCCGCATTGCGGCGGATACGACTCCGCCACCGCGCCGCACAGCTCCGCCGCGTCCCGCTCGACGCCCTGCAGCACCGTCAGCGCCCCCTGGTAGACCACCGCATCCGAAGGCGTCGGATCGCCCGACTGCCGCGTATCGTCGGCGGCCGAATCCGCCCCGCCGTCGCCCGCCCCGCCGTCGCCCGAACCCTGCCCGCACGCCGCGAGCGCCAGCAGCGCCACGACCGGGATGAACCGTTGCATCATCTTGTGTCCCATCATGTCCCTTCGACGCCGCGCACCCCGATCGGGTTCCCGCCTCCCCGGCGATGTACACGGTCCATCGATGAACACAGTCGAATAACGGATAACCGAAACCGCCCCTCGATGCTAGGTTTGGCCCGGCGCCACCAGCGCCCCCCGGCCGGAGCCGCCCGCCCACCCAAGGCGCTCCGGCAGCGCCATCCTGAGGAGCCGCCGCCCATGAGCGACAAGTTCAATCCCCGTGCCGCCATCGCCATCGGCATCACCGTCCTGTGCTGGGCCTCGGCCTTCGTGTCCATCCGCGACGCCGGCCGCCACCTCGACCCCGGACCGCTCACACTCGGCCGGGCCGGCGTCGCCGCCGTCGTCCTCCTCGCCTTCTGGGCCCTCCGCCGTGAAGGCCTGCCCAAGCGCGCCGCCTGGCCCGGCATCCTCACCGCCGGCATCCTCTGGTTCGGCCTCTACATGATCGCCCTCAACTGGGGCGAGCAGCTCGTCGACGCCGGCACCGCCGCGCTCATCGTCAACATCGGACCGATCCTCATCGCCCTCCTCGGCGGGTGGATCCTCAAGGAGGGCTTCCCTCCCCGCCTCTTCCTCGGTATCGCGGTCTCCTTCGCGGGCGTCGCCGTGGTCAGCCTCTCCATGTCGCGCGACGGCGCCTCGTCGGTCATCGGCGTCCTGCTCTGCCTGGTCTCGGCCGTCACCTACGCCATCAGCGTCGTGGTCCAGAAGCCGACACTCAAGCACTGCTCCTCGCTCCAGTTCACCGCGTTCGGCAACGCCATCGCCGCGGTGCTCTGCCTGCCGTTCGCCCCGCTCCTGTTCTCCGAGTTGGAGTCCGCCCCGGCCTCCGCGACGCTCCACGTCCTCTACCTGGGCCTCTTCCCGACCGCGCTGGCGTTCCTGACCTGGGGATACGCGCTGCGCTTCACCACCGCGGGGAAGCTCGGCGCGACGACGTACGTGGTGCCCGCGATCGTGGTCGGCCTGTCCTGGCTGTTCCTGGACGAGGTCCCGACCTGGCTGACCCTCGCGGGCGGCGCGTTGGCGCTGGTCGGCGTGGGGATCTCCCGCTCGCGCGGTCGCGCGAGGTCGGATGCGGCCCCGAGACCGCCGGTGGAGGCCACGGATGCCGCGGCCCCGGCGGCGAAACCCTAAGCCCGCCAAGCGCTCCGCGAGCCGCTCGAGGCGGGCCTTCCATGCCGCCTTGGCGGCGGTGGCCTCCTCGGCCGAGCCGAGTTCGGCGATCTCGATCTGCACGGCGGTCTTGCCCTCGCCCTTGGCGGCGAGGTTCACGAAGACCCGGGTGCCGTCCGAGGCGTCGAACCGGACCGACTTCGGCGGGGAGGCGCTGCGCTGCGACAGTTCGAGGCCGCCGAGCCATGCAACCTGCCGGGCGGGGTCGGCGAGCTGCTCGAACGCGTCGGTGACGGAGGCGGGCACGGTCTTCGAGGCGGTGGCGCTGTAGGTGCCGTCGGGACGCTGCCCTGGTTCGCGCATGCCCCGTTCCTGCTCGTAGCCGACGGTGATGGACTGCGCCCACCAGCCGTCGACCTCGAATTCCCGCACCAGCATCCGTGCGATGGCGACATGGTCGAGCTGAGCCGCGCCGCGTTCGTCCAGGAGCGCCAGCCAGGTCTTCCAGTCCGCGCCGGTGCCTTCGATCAGGGCCTGGTCGGACATGGTCTGGCGGCGCGGTGACGTCGATGCACCCATGGCTCCAGCGTAGGGGAGGAGCACGGCGCAGGCGTCAAGTCGTGAAAGGAGCCTTCGCTGCGTCGTGTCTCCGACAGTTTCAACCGTTTCCAGCGGTTTCCTCCAGGATCGACCTCATCTGGGCATTACCGTTCCTCCTCGAACCTGATCGGAACGGAGACCGCATGATCCCTGCCCGCCTCGCGGCCGCGGCCCTCGCCGCCACCGCCGCATTCGCCCTCGCGCCCGCCGCGGCGGCCCAGGCCAAGATGGACCTCACACGTTATGTGGCCCTTGGTGACTCGTACGCCTCCGGGACCGGCACCGGCGACTACTTCGACGAGGAGTGCCTCCGCTCGGACAGGGCCTACCCGCAGCTCCTCGCCGACGGCCTCGGCGCCGAGCTCACCTTCGAGGCCTGCTCGGGGGCGACGACCGCCGATCTCCACTCCGAGCAGCTCGGCTCGCTCGACGTCGACACCGACATCGTCACGGTCACCATCGGCGGCAACGACATCGGTTGGTCGGAGGCGATCAGGGCCTGCATCACGCCGCTCGCGAACTGCCTGGACGAGATCGAGGACGCCGAGGCCCTCGTGCAGCACCGGCTGCCCGGTCTGCTCGACGGCGCGTACGGAGCGATCGAGAAGCGCGCGCCGAACGCCGACGTCTACGTGCTCGGCTACCCGCGCCTGTTCAACGGCGAGCGCACCTGCGGCGCGCTCAGACAGCCGAACGTCGGCGAGCAGGTGCGCATGAACGAGGCCGCCGACCGGCTCGCCGAGATCCTCCAGAACAAGGCCGAGGAGCACGGGTTCACCTTTGTGGACGTTCGCGATGCGTTCGACGGGCACGCGGTCTGCGACGACGTCGCCTATCTCAACGGCCTGGCCTACCCGGCTGTCGAGTCCTACCACCCGAACACGGCGGGCCATCTCAACGGCTACTACCCGGCCGTGGCCCGGGTGCTCGCCTAGCGCGGACCATCGGCGGGATGCGGTTGCCGTCCCGCCGATGGCCTGCGGCGCAACGCCTGCAACGCCCGAAAATAGAATGATATATGTAAAATTCCTGATATGTGACGGTGCAGGGGTTCCCCACAAGTTACTCGCGAGTTCACAATATGTGGCAAGTCAACGACGACTCGCAGAGGAACTCCCCCCATGCATCGACTTCTCCGGGCGGTCACCGTCGCCGCCGCAACCCTCGCCCTTCTGGCCGTTCCCGTTGCGGCCCAAGCGCAAGACACCGCCGTCTACTACGTCGCCCTCGGCGACTCCTACTCGTCGGGCTCCGGAGCCGGGCCGTACGCCGAGGCGGTCTGCCAGCGCTCCCTCAAGGCCCACCCGTCCCTCCTCGCCGTGGAGCTGGGCGCCGAGTTCACCTTCATGGCCTGCGGCGGCGCGACCACCGACGACGTGCTCGCCGTGCAGGTGCAGGCGCTCGACGCCGAGACCGACCTGGTGACGATCGGCATCGGCGGCAACGACATCGGCTGGACCGAGGCGATCACCGCGTGTATCACCCCGTTCCAGAACTGCACCCCGGCGATCCAGGAGGCCGAGCGCAAGGCCACGGAGGAGCTGCCCGCGAAACTCGACGCGGTCTACATCGAGATCGAGACGCGGGCGCCGGACGCCGAGGTCGTCGTGACCGGCTACCCGCGGCTGTTCGCGGCGCGGAACACCTGCGACGCCTTCGGTTCGATCAGCATCGCCGAGCAGCAGCGCATGAACGTCGGCGCGGACGTGCTCTCGGCGGTGATCCAGGAGACCGCGGAAGCGCACGGGTTCACCTATGTGGACGTGCGCGACGAGTTCACCGGCCACGAGGTCTGCTCGCAGCAGCCATGGCTGCACGGCTTCACCCTGATCGACGTGCCGTACCACCCGAAGGCCTCGGGGCACGGCGCCGGTTATCTCCCGGCCGTGCTGGGCGCCCTGTGACAACCGGGCGTGAGGGGCCCGGCGGCATCGCCGCCAGGCCCCTCATGCGCCCGTCGCCGGGGTCCAGCGGTGTTGAAGGCGACGGTGACCGGGGCGTCCGCCTGTTCGAATCACGCTGGCCCGCAATCGCTTCCGTGTCAAACTCAGGCCTGCAGCGCGAGCGCCAGCGGATACACCGCCGTCGCACCGGCCTCGCGCAACCGCATGGCGGCCACGGTCATCGACCAGCCGCTGTCGCGCACGTCGTCGACCAGGAGGACGCTCGAAGCCGGGACCGGAAAGTCCACAGTGAACGCATGGAGGACCTGTCGGAGGCGCTGCGCGCTGTTGGCGCGGTGCGCGCCGGAGCCCGTGTCGCCCGCGCGGCCCAAGGCGCCGAGGTACTCCATGCGGCCCAGTCGCGCGAGGCGCTCGGCCATCCCGTCGACCAGTCCCGGGCGCGAGAGCGAGCCCATCGAGACGACCGCCGCGGGCCGCTGCGCCCAGTCCCAGGAGGCCAGCACCTGCACCACCGCCTTGAACACGTCCTCGGGGACCTCCCGGTCCCTGCCGTCCGACAAGAGCTCGCGCAGCGGACCGCCCCAGCCGATGTCCGAGAGCCGCGCCAGCGCCCGGCCCGCCTCGGCACCCGACTCGGCCGGGATCTTCCCCTTCAAGTCGATCCCGATGGCCTGCAACCCGGTGGGCCACATGCGCTTCGGCTCGAACGGCACGCCGGGTTTCGACAAGGCCGCCTTCGCGCCCTCGGCCGCCTCCGCTGAGACGCCCGCCTCGGTGCGGGTGCCGGTGCAGTTGTCGCAGCGCCCGCAGGGCGCGGCCCCGGCGTCGTCGAGCTCCGCGCGCAGGAACTCGAGCCGGCACGCGTCGGTGGCCTCGTAGGCGAGCATCCGGCGCTGCTCGTGCCTGCGGGCCGCCTCGACCTTCGCGTACCGCTCGGCGTCGTAGTCCCAAGCCTGGCCGGTGGCCTCCCAGCCGCCCTTGACGCGGCGCACCGCGCCGTCCACATCGAGCACTTTGAGCATCATCTCGAGCCTGGTGCGCCGCAGGTCGACCCGCGTCTCCAGCGCCGCGGTCGACAGCGCTCGGCCCTCGGCGGCGAGCACGTCGAGCGTGCGGCGCACCGCCTCCTCGGCCGGGAACGAGAGGGAGCCGAAGTAGTCCCAGATCGCCCGGTCCTCGCTGCCGGGCAGGAGCACCACCTCGGCCCGGTCGCGGGCGCGGCCCGCGCGACCGATCTGCTGGTAGTACGCCACGGGTGACGACGGCGCTCCCAAGTGGACGACGAACCCGAGGTCGGGCTTGTCGAAGCCCATGCCGAGCGCGCTGGTGGCCACCAGCGCCTTGAGGCGGTTGCCGAGCAGCTCCTCTTCGCGCTCAAGGCGTTCGGCGTTGTCGGTGCGGCCGGTGTAGGAGGCGACGGCGTGGCCCCTCGACGAGAGGTAGTCGCTGACCTCCTCGGCGGCGGCCACGGTCAGGGTGTAGATGATCCCCGAGCCGTCCATGCGGGGGAGCCGCTCGTCGAGCCAGGCGAGCCGATGGGCGTTGTCGGGCATGTCCACTACCGACAGTCGCAGCGACTCGCGGTCGAGGCTTCCCCGGAGGACGAGTGTCGCCGAGTCCGCTGCGTCGTGGTGCGTGCGGTCGAGCTGTTCGGCGATGTCGTCCGAGACGCGGGCGTTCGCGGTGGCGGTGGTCGCCAGGACCGGGACGCTGTCGGGCAGGTCCTCGATGAAGGTGGCGATGCGCCGGTAGTCGGGCCGGAAGTCGTGGCCCCAGTCGGAGATGCAGTGGGCCTCGTCGACGACGAGCATGCCGCACCCGGCGGCGAGCTTCGGCAGCTGGTAGTCGCGGAAGGCGGGGTTGTTGAGACGCTCTGGGCTGATGAGGAGCACGTCCACGGCGTCCTCGGCGATGGCCTCGGCGATCGCGTCCCAGTCCTCGGGGTTGGCCGAGTTGATGGTGCGGGCGCGGACCCCGGCGCGCTCGGCGGCCTCGATCTGGTTGCGCATGAGCGCCAGCAGCGGCGAGACGATCACCGTGGGCCCCGCACCGCGGCGGCGCAGCAGCGAGGTGGCCGTGAAGTACACCGCGGACTTGCCGAACCCGGTGCGCTGCACCAGGAGCACGCGACGGCCGGTGCCGTCCTCGCGCTCTTCGCAGAGCGCCTCGATGGCCCTCCACTGGTCCTCGCGCAGCCGCGCGTGCTCGCCCGCGAGGGCGCGCAGCAGTGTCTCGGCTTCGTCTTTGAGTGTCGCTGTTCCTGCCATAAGGACCGTTGTACCGCACTGGTGTGACGGTCGGTGGCGCCACTAGGCTCGGGGAGATGGACAACTTGGCACCGATCGAAGTCCCTTGGAAGTCCGGCGCCTGGACGGCGCTGCCGGTCGCGGCGGAGGAGTCGGACGGCCGACTGCTCGTCACCGCCGCCGAGGGCAGCGACGCGTGGAGACACACCGGTTACGGCTTCGTCCACGACGACGAGCACGCGCTCCTGGAGAACTGGGACCGCGACCGGGCGGTCGAAGTGAGCTTCGTCGCAGCGTTCGAGGCGCAGTTCGACCAGGCGGGCCTGATGATCCGCGTCGACGCCGAGCACTGGATCAAGGCCGGGGTCGAGTTCGCCGACGGCGCGCCGCAGGTCGGCGCGGTGGTCACCGCCGGGAAATCCGACTGGTCGGTCGCTCCGGTGCCCGAATGGGCCGACCGCGAGGTCACCGTCCGGGCCAGCCGCCTCGACGACGCTGTCATCGTCCGCGCTCGAGTAGAGGACGAACCCTGGCGGCTCGTGCGCCTCGCCCCGCTCGACCCCGACGCCGAAGTCAAGGCCGGGCCTTACTGCTGCGCGCCGAGCCGGGCCGGCCTCACCGTCACCTTCACGTCCTGGCGCCTCGCCGACCGGGACGAAGCGCTGCACTGACCCGCTCGGCGACCGAGCCTCGCCCGCGTCGCCCCGCGAGGGTGAGGTGCCGATCGAGGATTCCTCGGGTCGTGTTCGAATGCGGATGTCGCATCCGAGGAGTACTTTTGCGCCAGGGGTCCCTAAGGCCGGAAATATCACGATTTAGTGGATTATTTCCAGTCTTCCTCGTCGTCTGGTATCGACTCGTCCTCGTCGAGTTCCGCTGCGAGGAGCTTGAGGTCGTAGACCGACATGCGCTGGGTGCGGTCGGCGCGGCCCTTCGCGCTCACCGTCACGCCGTCGGCGCGGAGCAGATCCGGCACATCGCGGCCGGTGCGGCCGTCGGTCCAGCGGAACCCTTCCGAGACCGTGCCGCCCGCGGTGAGGACCCGGTAGGCCCGTGCGACATTGCCGTCGCGCATGTACGCCCCGACCTGCCGCGGGCCCGTCCCGATCAACTCCGCCAAATCCCCGTACGAGGTCCAGGTGCCCTCCGGCAGCGCCTCCACGACCCGCCGCACCCGCTCCCAATCCCGTTCAGTCGTCACCCCGGCAATCTACCGAGCGGACCGGACGCGCCCGCCGCCCATCCAGGCGCGAGCGTGCGAGCGTCGGCCGCCACCCCTCGGGATCGCTGACGCTACCGACCCGTCGCCTGGTGTTAACGTCGAAGCAGACAGGGGAGCCGATTGGCTGAGAGTGCGGAACCGACCGCAGACCCTCACACCTGATCCGGGTAATACCGGCGGAGGAAGTCGTTCGTCGACCGCTGTCGCGTCGTGTCCATTCTCGTGAAAGGCATGCCCATGCCCGACAGCCCCGCCCTCGCCGGCCCCGGCCGCTGGCGCACCGTCGACATCCTCACCTGCGCCGTCCTCGCCGTCGCCTTCGGCGTCGTCTTCTGGGCCTGGAACTTCGTCTGGGTCGGGCTCGAACCCGCCCTCGCGTTCCTGCCCCCGCTCAAAGGCATCCTCTACGGCGTCTGGCTGATCCCGGCCGTCCTCGCCCCGCTCATCGTCCGCCGCGTCGGCGCCGGGATCCTCACCGAGGCGATCGCCGCCTCGATCTCCCTGCTGCTCGGCTCCGTCTGGGGCATCTTCATCGTCTACCAGGGCCTGCTGCAGGGACTCGGTGGCGAACTGCCCTTCGCCGCCGGACGCTACCGCCGCTTCGGCGCCCCGACCGCCCTCGCCGGCGGCGCCCTCGCCGCGTTCGCCGCGACCCTCTACGACGTCATCGCCTACTACCCGACCTTCGACCTCTGGGCCTACAAGGTCCCCTACATCGCCTTCGCGATGCTCTCCGGCGCGATCGTCGCCGGGCTCGGATCCAAGGCCCTCGTCAAGGCGATGCTCCCCACCGGCGTCCTCGACCGGTTCCCCGCCGGACGCGAACGCGCGCGAATCTGACGACGACATGATCCCGGTCGAGTTCCGCGGCTTCGCCTGGCGCCACGCCGGACGCCGCGCCCAGGCGGTCTCGGGCGTCGACCTGCGCGTCGAACCCGGCGAGCGGGTCCTGCTGCTCGGCCCCTCCGGGTCGGGCAAGTCGACCCTGCTCGCCGCGCTCGCCGGACTCCTCACCGAGGACTCCGGCGAGCAGGACGGCGACGTCCTCATCGACGGCAAACCCGCCCTCGAGCAGCGCGACCGCGTCGGCATCCTCTTCCAGGACCCCGAAACGCAGCTCGTCATGGCCCGCAGCGGCGACGACGTCGCCTTTGGACTCGAGAACCAGGCGATGCCCCGCGACCGGATCTGGCCGCGCGTCCACGAAGCCCTCGAAGCCGTCGGCTTCCCCTACGGCGTCGACCGCGCCACCCACGCCCTCTCTGGGGGCGAGCAGCAGCGCCTCGCCCTCGCCGGAGTCCTCGCCCGCCGCCCCGACCTGATCCTCCTCGACGAGCCCACCGCGAACCTCGACCCCGAAGGCGCCCAAGACGTCCGCGAAGCGCTGCGGGCCGCGCTGGCCGACACCCAGGCGACCCTGATCGTCGTCGAGCACCGCGTCGCCGAGATCCTCGACCTGGTCGACCGCGTCATCGCCCTCGGCCCCGGTGGCGCCCTCATCGCCGAAGGCCCCGCCGAAGCCGTCCTCGCCGAACACGGTGAACACCTTGCCGCCCAAGGCGTCTGGGTGCCCGGCGTACCACTCCCCACCCGACCGGCCGCGAACGCGGGCGACGCGGCGCTGCGAGGCGAATCGCTGACGCTCGTCCACACCGGGTCCGACGCGCCCGCCCTCGAGGACGTCTCCTTCGAACTGCGCCAAGGCGAACTGCTCGCCGTCACCGGACCCAACGGCTCCGGCAAGTCCACCCTCGCACTCCTCGCCGGCGGCCTCGTGAAACCCACACGCGGGCACGCCACCGTCCCCGGCGAACCCCGGCCCCTGCACCGGCTCCCGGCACGGCGCCTCGCGACACGGGTCGGCTCGGTCTTCCAAGACCCCGAACACCAGTTCGTCACCGCGACAGTGAAGGACGAACTCGCCTTCGGGCCCCGCCAAGCGGGCTGGCCGAAGGACCGCATCGAAGCCCGCGTCGCCGAACTCCTCGAACGGCTCCGGTTGGCGCCCTTGGCGAACGCCAACCCGCACACGCTCTCCGGCGGCGAGGCCCGCCGACTCTCCGTCGCCGGGGCGCTCGCCGCCGCACCCGGCGTGCTCCTGCTCGACGAGCCCACCTTCGGGCAGGACCGGCGCACCTGGGGCGAACTCGTTGACCTCACCGCCGACATCCGCGACGAAGGCACCGCGCTCCTCGCCGTCACCCACGACCGCGACTACGCCGCCGCCCTCGCCGGACGCGAACTCGTCCTCGGCAAAGGCCGGCTCGCCGAGGAGCACCGCCGATGACCCTGACCCTCGCGCCCGTCTGCGACGCCCAGGCGCCCATCGCCCGTGTCAACCCGGTGGCGAAACTCGCCGCGGTCGCCGCCGTCTCGACGACCGCGCTCATCGCCTCCGACTGGCTCACCCCGCTGCTCCTGCTCGCCGCGCTCCTCGCGGCCGTCCCGTTCAGCGGCATCCGCCTCGGCGAACTCGCCCGACGGCTGCGCTGGCTCTGGTTCGCGGCCGGCACCGTGGTGGCGGTGAACGCGGTCTTCGCCGCCGAGCAGACCGGCCGCATCCTGATCGACCTCGGCCCCTTGACGATCGGCACCGGCGCACTGCTCGACGGCACCGCCATCGGCCTGCGCGTCTGCGTCGCCGCCACCGCGGGCGTGCTGGGGTTCGCGACCACCGACCCGACCGACCTCGCCGACGCGCTCACCCAGCAGCTCCGCGCCCCCGCCCGCTTCACGCTCGGTGCGCTGGCGGCCCTGCGGCTGCTGCCGCTGCTCACTGCGGAATGGCGGCAGATCACCAGCGCCCGCCGGGCGCGCGGCCTGGAGGGCGGCTGGAATCCGGTGCGGCGCGTCCGCCTGTTCGCCTCCACCATGTTCGCCCTGCTCGTGGGTGCGATTCGTCGCGCGGGCCGCCTCGCGGCGGCGATGGACGCGCGTGGTTTCGACTCGGAGATCCCGCGGACCCATGCGCGTGAGCAGCGGATGCGCCCGGCGGACTGGATCGTCCTCGGTGCGGCGCCGCTGGTGTGCGCGGCGGCGGTCGCCGTCAGCGCGGCCTGCGGCGTGTTCACCGCCTTCAATTGAGCGGGCCCGGGAATCGGCGCGTCGCAGGGGGACGGTGACCGGGCACGACATTCGTGCCGGGCCCATTGTGGGCGGTCCCTCAGAGGGTGACGGTGTCGCCGTCGGCGATGCGCTGGAACGGGTCGCCGATGAGGTTGACGAGATTGCGGTCGACGATGGTGATGCCGTCCTTGCTGAGGATCGCGTCGTGGATCGGGTGCACGACCGGCGCGTCGACCAGGCGGATGAAGTCGACGGCCTCGGAGAGTTTCAGCCAGGGCGCGGCAACCGGCGCCAGCAGCACCCGGACCGGATGGTCGGGGACCGTGAGGGCGTCGCCGGGATGGAAGACGCCGTCAACGAGGTAGCCGACGTTCGGGACCACCGGGAGGTCCGGGTGGACCACCGCGTGATGCCTGCCGACGACCTTGACCTCGGTGCCCGCCACCTGGATCGTGTCGCCCGCGCTCACGGTCGTGAACGGGAGGTTCCCGAGCACCTCCGCGAGTGATTCGGGCCCGTAGATCACGGTCTCGGGCTGGTCTTCGAGGAGCCGCCGCAGCTCGGGGTCGTTGCAGTGGTCGGCGTGTTGGTGGGTGATGAACACGGCGTCGGCGCCGTCGAGGGCCGCGGGGTCGGAGAAGACGCCCGGGTCGATCACGAGGGCACCGCCGTCGGTGTCGAACCGGACGCAGGAGTGGCCGAATTTGGTGAGTCGCATACGTTCACCGTAAATCGCCTCGCTGCCGGTGTACGGGTCACGCAGAAAATGTGCCCTGCGCCTGCCCTGCGACGAGGAACCGAGGGTTGCGGGGGCTCGTTCATCGAGTCCCGCCCAGGGCGGGAGCCGCCTGCGATGGCGGCGGGGCGGTGACGGTCGTTCCCGGCGGGCCGAGGCGCAAGCCCCGGCCCGCCGGTGGCGCGGATCCCGGTCTCCCGGCCGTTCCCGCTGCGGCCGCAGCCGCGATGAGTTCGTTCAGGCGCCTGCCGGGGTCTCCTCCTCGACCGCGGGCTGCGCGAACTGGGCCTCATAGAGGCGGGCGTAGGCGCCGCCGGAGGCGAGGAGCGCGTCGTGGTCGCCCTGCTCGACGACACGGCCGTGCTCCATCACCACGATCACGTCGGCGTCGCGGATGGTCGAGAGGCGGTGGGCGATCACGAAACTCGTGCGGCCCTGCCGCAACGCGACCATCCCCTGTTGCACGAGCATCTCGGTGCGCGTGTCGACCGAGCTCGTGGCCTCGTCGAGGATCAGGATCGACGGGTCGATCAGGAACGCCCGAGCGATGGTCACGAGCTGCCGCTCTCCGGCGCTCAGGCTGCCCTCTTCGGCGCCGACGACGGTGTCGTAGCCCTCGGGGAGCGTCCGGATGAAGTGGTCCGCGTGCGCCGCCGAAGCGGCCGCGACCACCGCTTCGCGGGTGGCCTCGGGCTTCCCGTAGGCGATGTTCTCGGCGATGGTGCCGTCGAACAGCCACGTGTCCTGCAGGACCATGCCGATGCGCCGTCGCATCCGCTCGCGCTCGATCGTGGAGACGTCGACCCCGTCGACCGTGATCCGGCCCGCGTCGAGGTCGTAGAAGCGCATGAGCAGATTGACGAGCGTGGTCTTGCCCGCGCCCGTCGGACCGACGATCGCCACGGTCTGGCCCGGCTCGGCCGAGAGCCACAGGTGCTCGATGAGCGGCTCGTCCTCCAGGTACCGGAACGAGACGTCCTCGAACGCGACCTTCCCGAGCACGGTGTCGAGCTCGGTGCCGGTGCCCGCGGGATCGGGCCGCTGCTCTCGGGCGTCGAGGAACTCGAAGACGCGCTCACCCGAGGCGACCGCCGACTGGATCTGGCCGAACATGCCCGCCAGCATGTTCAGCGGGTTCGAGAACTGCCCGGTGTACTGGATGAACGCCTGGATCTGCCCGAAGGTGAGCACCGCCGCGGCCACCTGGAGACCGCCGACCACGGCCACCAGCACGTACGTGACCGAACCGAGGAAGGCCATCGCCGGGCCGAGCAGGCCCGCCACCCACTGGGCGCGCACGGTGTGCTCGTACAGCTCCTGGTTATGGGCCTTGAAGCGGGCCGCGCCCTGCTTCTGGCGGCCGAAGAGGGTCACGAGCTGGTGCCCGGTGATCATCTCCTCCACATGCCCGTTGAGCTTCCCCGTCGTCGCCCACTGCTCGGCGAACCGCGGCTGGCTGCGCCTACCGATGGCCCGCGCCGCGATCACCGTGAGCGGCATCGTGAGGAGCACGACCAAGGTGAGCAGCGGCGAGATCGTGAGCATCATGATCGGCACGCCGATGAGGAACAGCAGGCCCTGCACGATCCGCTGGGTCACCTGCCCCACGGTCTGCGTCAGGTTGTCGATGTCGTTGGTGACCCGCGAGAGCACCTCGCCGCGCGAACGGGAGTCGAAGTACCGCAACGGCAGCGCCGAGATCTTCCGGTCGGCCTCCGCCCGCAGCTCGAACGCCATGTCCTGCGCGAGCTTCGCGATCGTGCGGCCGTTGACCACGGTGATGGCGAAGGTTCCCAAGGCCAGCGCGACCGCCAGCCCCAGCATCCGTGCCAGGGCCGCGAAGTCCAGGCCGCCCGAGGACGCGCCCTCGATCACGAGGTCCGTGGCGCGCCCGAGCACCGTGGGGATCGACAGCATGCCGCACACCATGAGGACGCCGAAGCCGACCACCGAGGCGAGGCGCAGCGGGTTGCGGCGCAGCAGGTCGAGGATGCGGCGGACGGTGCCGCGGAAGTCCTCCGCTTTGGCCGCGGCCGGACCGCCCGGCCTGGGTCCCATCATGGTCACAGCGCCTCCTGAAGGGTGAGTTGGGAATTGACGATCTCGGCGTACACCGCGTTGCCGGCGAGCAGCTCCTCGTGGGTGCCGGTGCCGGCCACGCGCCCGGCGTCGAGCACGACGATGCGGTCGGCGTCGCGGATGGTCGAGACCCGTTGGGCGACGATCACTTGGGCGGCGTCGGCGATGTCGGTCGCGAGCGCGGCCCGCAGGGCCGCGTCGGTGGCGGTGTCGAGCGCGGAGAACGAGTCGTCGAAGAGGTAGACCTTGGGGCGTGCCACCAGGGTCCGGGCGATGGCCAGGCGCTGGCGCTGTCCGCCCGAGACGGTGGTGCCGCCCTGGCCGATGACGGTGTCGAGTCCGTCGGGCATGGCGCGCACGAAGTCGGCCGCCTGGGCGGTCTCGAGTGCGTGCCAGAGGTCGTCGTCGCTCGCGTCGGGGTCGCCGTAGCGCAGGTTGGAGGCGATGGTGCCGGAGAACAGGTAGGCGCGTTGGGGGACGAGTCCGATGGTGCGGGCGATGAGGGCCCGGTCCATTTCGCGGACGTCGACGCCGTCGACGCGGACGGTTCCCGCGTCCACGTCGAACAGACGGGGGATGAGGTGGAGCAGGGTGGTCTTGCCCGCGCCGGTGGAGCCGATGACGGCGGTGGTCTCGCCGGGCCTGGCGATGAGGTCGACGTCGCGGAGGACGGCCTCCTCGGCTCCCGCGTACCGGAAGCTCACGCCCTCGAGTTCGAGTTCGCCGAGCCCGGCGAGTTCGGTGACCGGTTCGGCGGGGTTCGCGATGCTCGGGGTCGTGTCGAGGACCTCGCGGATGCGCCCGGCGGCGACCTTGGCGCGCGGGGCCATCATGAACACGCCCATGGACATCATGACCGCGCCGAGGATCATCCCGGCGTAGGTGAGGAAGGCGATGAGGTCGCCGATCTGCATGGTGCCGGCGGCGATGCGGCCGGCGCCGATCCAGACGATGGCGATCGAGGTGAGGTTGCCCAACAGCATCGCGGTGGCGCCGAAGAAGGCCTGGACGCGGCCGACTTTGAGGGACGCCTCGGTGAGTTCGGCGTTGGCCTCGCTGAAGCGGCGCTGCTCGTGGTCGTCGCGGACGAAGGCGCGGATGACGCGGATGCCGGTGATGTGCTCGCGCATGACGCGGTTGATGCCGTCGATGCACCGCTGCATGACCCGACTCGCCGGGACCATCGCGAGGACGATGAAGGAGATGGCGACGGCGACGACGGGGATGGCCGCGAGGAGCACGCCGGTCATGGGCACGTCGAGGCTCAGCGCGAGCGCGAGGCCGCCGAAGGCGGCGATGGGCGCGGTGAGGAGCAGGGTGAGCGCCATGACGAGCATGGTCACGATCTGCGTGATGTCGTTGGTGGCGCGGGTGATGAGCGAGGGTGCGCCGAAGCGGTCCATCTCGGCGGCGGAGAATCGCTGCACCTGCGTGAAGAGGTCGGCGCGGAGGTCGCGGCCGAGGCCCATCGCGGTGCGGGCGCCGAAGTAGACGGCGAAGCCGGAGGCGGCGATCTGGACGACGGTGACGGCGAGCATGAACGCGCCGTGGCGCAGCACGTATCCGGTGTCGCCGGTGGCGACGCCGTGGTTGACGAGGTCGGCGTTGAGGGTGGGCACGTAGAGGGACGCGATGGTGCCGGCGATCTGGAGTGCGACGGTGATGGCGAGGGTGCGGCGGTGGGGCCGGAGGTATTCGGCGAGGAGCCGGACGATCGAGCCCTCGGGTGCGGCCTCCTCGTCCGGGTCCGCCGATTTCGGGGGTGCGGGTGGTCTTCCTGTCATGTCGTCGAGGATAGCAGTGGAATTTGACCCGGTACAAGTTTTTTCCCGGTTCAGATTTTGATCTGGTACAGTGAACGAGTGGAACACAAGGCGGGGCTGCGCGAACGCAAGAAGAACGCGACCTGGGAGCTGTTGAGGAAGACCGCCCTCGAGCTGTTCGAGGAGAGCGGGTTCGAGGACGTGTCCGTGGCCGAGATCGCCGCTGCGGCCGAGGTCTCCAAAGCCACGGTGTTCAACTACTTCCCGACGAAGGAAGACCTCGTCATCGGAGGCATGAAGCACCACACGGGCGACGCCGCCCGGATCGTGCGCGAGCGCCCCGTCGGGAGCACCCCGCACGAGGCCCTGTGCGGCCACTACCTCCACCTGCTGGAGCGCCGTGCGCCCCAGGTGGGTCTGTCGGACAACCCGGTGTTCCTGCGGGTGCAGCGCCTCCTGGTCGCCACACCGTCCCTGTTCATCAAAGCCATGGACTACCGCCGGCAGTCGGCGGGGCTGCTGGCCGAGGCGCTCATCGAGGAGGGGAACGCCCCGCTCACCTCGCGCCTGGTCGCCTCCCAGCTGCTCCACACCCAGCACATCCTCGTCGAGGTCAACGTCCGGCGGCTGCTCGCCGGCGACCCGGTCGAGGAGATCCACGAGGCGGCCGTGTCCGCCGCCGAGCACGCGTTCGGGCTGCTCGAGCACGGCATCGGCGACCTGATGCGCCGCGAGACCGAACCGCCCCCGCCCGACGCCTCGTACGGCCCCGACGGTTGCCGCGTCGAATACCACCTGCACCCAGGCGAAGCCGAGGTCGAGGCGGCCGCCGAGAAGGTCCTCGCCGAACCCGTGGACGACATGCTGCAGACCCTCGTCGACCCCGAGCGCCGCTGAGGCGGGGCCCGCGCGGCACCCGTTACGCCAGTGGCGCACGATGACTAAACTGCGGCCTATGTCCTCACTCGACCACCTCGTGCTCGCCACGCCCGACCTCGCCGCCACCGTCGCGGAGATCGCGCGCCTCACGGGTACCCGGCCGATCCCCGGCGGCGTCCATCCCGGCCTCGGCACCAGGAACTTCCTGCTCGGCCTCGGCGAAGGCGGCTATCTCGAGATCATCGGCCCCGACCTCGAACAGGGCGCCCCGGAAGCGCCGCGGCCCTTCGGGATCGACGGCCTCGCCGAGGCCCGCCTGGCGACCTGGGCCCTTCGTGTCGAGGACATCGACGCCGCCGTGGCCGCCTCCCGCAAGGCCGGGTACGACCCGGGCGAGCCGCACGCGATGTCACGCCGGACCCCCGGCGGGGAGCAGCTCTCCTGGAACCTCACGCTCGACGTCGAACGCGGCCAGACCGGTCTCGTCCCGTTCCTCATCGACTGGGGACCGACGACGCACCCGGCCGCGAACCTGCCGGTCGTGCCCCTCGTGGGCCTCGAAGCCGTGCACCCGCACCCCGAGCGGGTCGAGCCGCACCTCGCGGCCGTCGGCGCGAAGCTCCCGGTCAAGGCCGGCAACCGGCCCTCACTGGCGGCCACGGTCTTCGGCGAGACCGGGCTCGTGGTCCTCCACTGAGACGGCCTGCGCACTCGATGTGCGCCGAGATGACGCACGCGAAGGCCGCTCCCGTTGCGGGAGCGGCCTTTCACCTGCGTCTAGCCGTTGTTCGCGGGCGGCTCCCCCGACGGCATCTCGCCCCCGCCGGGGGCTCCGCCACCGGACGGGGCGCTGCCGCCGCCGCCCGTCTCGGTCGACGTGTCCACGCCCACCGCCAGCGTGATGGTGTAGCCGCTCGCGACGTCGCCGGACACGGTCCCCATCTGGGACTCGCCGCCGTCGTCACTGAAGATGCCGTCCGACTCCAGGGAGATCCGCGAGAGGTTCTCGACGGACGTCTCGTAGCCCTCTTCCGCGTACACGGTGTCGCACACGTCCTCGGGGAACGCGAGCTGCGAGGTCGCGATCGCGTTGGCGCTGTCCGTGATCGACGCCTCGTCCGGGTACACCTCGAAGTGGACATGCGGCCAGCGGCCCGAATAGCAGCCCGGGAAGATCGACGTGAACGACACGACGCCGTCGGCATCGGCCATCTGCACGCCGCGCAGGAAGTTCTCGTTCTCCAAGCCCTCGCCGTACATCGAGTACTCGCCGTCTCGGGTGCAGTGCCACGCGTAGACGGCGACGCCCTCGAACGGCACGTTGCCGTTCGCCATGTCGTAGATCGTGAACTGGAGCGTCAGTGGCACGCCCTCCGCGGTCGCGCTGCCGGTGCCGAAGCTCGACCGGATGTCGCTGCGCACCACGCCGCTCTCCTCGAGCACGTCCGGGCCGTTCGAACCGTCGCCCGGGTACGGGCCCGCCGTCTCCTCCGGGATCTCGGTCAGGTCCTCGGCCGAAGCCGTGGAACCCGATTCGGTCGCGTCCGCATCGGTGGTGCCGCAGGCCGCGAGGCCCGCCACCGCGACGCCGGCCCCGGCGAAGAGCACGCCGCGCCGGCTCAGCAGCGTACCGATGTCGAACTGCAGGCCCTGGTCGACCAGCTCCTCGTCCTGCTTCGCGTACGGCCGTCCCTCGTAGGTCAGCGTCTCCGCCTGCTGCTTTCTCACCGTGTGCCCCCTCTGGCTGTTCGTCCACCGAATAATCCGGGCGAAACCACCGGTCTCACTGGGAGCAGTGTCAAAGGAACCTCGGAGAAACGGGGCGTCCGCGCCCTCACGCGGGCCGGGACGCCTTCAAGGAGTACATCAGCGGCAGCCGCGGCCGCCCCTCCGGCATCCTGAAGTACCCGTCGTCGCTCCGCACGAGTTCGGGGAACTGCTGGAACACCGTCACCTCGTGTTCGTGCAGGAACTCGAGCCGGAGCCCGGAGGCGCAGATCGAGGACACGATCTCGCCGAGCGTGTAGATCCGAGCGTAGCTGAGGTTGTCGATCGTCTCCGCCTCGAAATCGACGTACGAGCCCGGCTCGTCCGTGACCAGCGGCTCGGGGCGGAAGTAGTCCGCCTTGACCTCGCTCGTGCCGTCCCAGGTGAAGACGTTCAGGAACGGGTGGAACTCGGTGAGGTACAGGAACCCGCCGGGCGCGACCAGCGACGCGGCGGTCTCGGCCCAGAGCTCGATGTCCGGCAGCCAGTACAGCGCCCCGATCCCCGTGTAGACGATGTCGTAGTCCTCGTCGGGAACGGCCCCGGGCGCCTCGTACACGTCCGAGACCACGAACGCGGCGCGGTCGGCGAGCCCGATGTCGACGGCCAGACTGCGCGCGACCTCGACCGCGGGCTCGGAGAAATCGAGCCCCACGACCTTCGCGCCGCGCCGCGCCCATGAGAGCGTGTCCTGCCCCATGTGGCATTGGAGGTGCAGGAGCCGCTTGCCGGCCACGTCGCCGACCTCGGCCGCCTCGAAATCGCGGATCTCGTCGCGACCGGCCCGGAAGCCCGCCTGGTCGTACAGGGCACTGGCCGCGTGGAGGGGGACGCGCTCGTCCCACATCGCGCGGTTGGCCGCGATCCATGCCGCGGAATGCCCGCTGTCGCTTGTCATGGGCCTCACCTTGGCAGCGGATCGGCCGCGCGGCAACCGAATTGCTCAATCCCGCTTGCTGCGCGCACCGGGGAAGTCGCTGACGAACGACCAGCCGAGGTGCTCGTACAGTGCCCGGCCCTCGTCACTGCCGACGAGCAGGCCGAAGCGCATGCCCTGCGCGTGGGCGCTGCAGGTCAGCGCCCGCATCATGAGCGAGCCGAGGCCGCGGCGCTGGTGGGCGGGGGCGGTGACGACCTTGTCGAAGACGCCGAATTCACCGTCGCGGCCGAGGCGGGCGGACGCGGCCAGGTCGCCGTTGCGGTGGAAGACCCGGGCCACGGTGAGCGGGCCCTCGGTTTCGAGCAGGAGCCGGTAGTCCTCCGAGACCGTGTAGGGCTCCTGCGTGAACGCGACGGTCATGAGGTGGCCGCCCTGGTCCATGGTCCAGGTCGAGGGTATGACCGAGGCGAGCAGCGCATCGGGTCCGGCGATCATGAGCTGGTTGCCGGGTCGGTCGAGTCGCGCCGCGGTGGCGGCCAGCGATGCCGGGGTGTACGTGTGGAAGACCTGGCGGACCTCGGTGCTCGGCGGGCCGACCGCGACCTGGTAGCCGCCTTCGATCGGTTCGGGCTGCGCGGTGATCCGCGAGTGGGCGCGGCCGCGGCCCCAGGCCATGACGAGGTCGGGGAGGGGGTGGCCGGTGGGCGTGGCGGTCATTGGGGGCTCCTTCGGGGTGCGGAAACGTGCGCGAATCTATTGCAAGTATCTTGCAATAAGGCACCGACAGTCCAGCGGTGCGGCGGAGGGCATTGTCGGTGGCGGCGCGTACGCTCGGGTCCCATGAAGGACGGGAGTGAACGGTGAGCGATGCAGGCGACGGTCTGACGCGGTGCCCCTGGGGCGCCTCCCCTGAGATCTACCGGGAATACCACGACCTGGAGTGGGGTCGGCCGGTCCGCGGCGACGACGCCCTGTTCGAACGCGTCAGCCTCGAGGCCTTCCAGTCCGGCCTGTCGTGGCTGGTGATCCTGCGCAAGCGCGAGGCGTTCCGGAAGGCGTTCGCGCAGTTCAAGATCGCCGAGGTCGCCGGGTTCACCGCGGCCGATGCCGAACGGCTCCTGGGTGACGAGGGGATCGTGCGCAACCGTATGAAGATCGACGCCACGATCGCGAACGCGAAAGCCGCCGCCGAACTCGAAGGCGGCCTGAGCGACTTCGTGTGGTCCTTCGCGCCCGAGCCGCGCGAGCGTCCGAAGACCATCGAGGACGTGCCCGCCGTGACCCCCGAGTCGACCGCGCTCTCGAAGGCGCTCAAGAAGCGCGGCTTCAAATTCGTGGGCCCGACCACCGCGTACGCGATGATGCAGGCGATCGGCATGGTCGACGACCACCTCGCCGACTGCCACGTGCCCGGGCGCTGAGCCTCCGGATTCACCTGGTGCCCCACGCTGGGGCGGTGCCGGAGGAAGAGGACGAAGCCGCCTGTGACGGCGCTGAGGACGAGCGCCGCGACCACGGCGGCACACTGGAGCCGAAGTCCGCCAGAACGATCGGCGCCGCGAACGTCACCCGGCGGACGCGGTGGAACCCCTGACGACGACTCGGCACTGCACGGTGTGGATCCCTCGGCCGTGCTCGGCGTCGATGGCCTCGAAGAGGGCCCGGGCGGCGGCGCGGCCGAGCTCCTCGAGATTCATATCCACACTGGTCAGTTGCGGTCGCGCGCCGGTGGTGAGCACGTCCCAGTTGTCGAAGCCCATGACCGCCACGTCCTCGGGGACGCGGCGGCCACGTTCACGCAGGGAGTCGAGGACGCCCCGGGCGACCTGGTCCGAGCCGCAGAGCACGGCGTCGACCTCGGGGTCGCGATCGAGCAGCATCCCGGCGGCCGCCCGGCCCCAGCCCTCTTCCCAAGCGCCGTAGGCGACCTCGCCGACGAGGGACAGCCCTGCCGCATCGAGGGCCGCCTGCGCCCCCGCCGCGCGGTCGCGCGCGGCGCTGTACTGGCGGTCGCCGCTGATGTGGGCGATCCTGGTGCGGCCGCAGGCGATCAGGTGCTCGACGGCCATCCGGCCGGCGTTCACGTTGTCCGGCACGATCGAGAGGTCATCGGGCGCTTCGGAAGGCGCGTAGGCGTACACGACAGGCACGTCCACCGCGTCGGCCAGGGGCGGGCGCGGATCGGTCGAGGATCCCACCACGATGAGCCCGTCCACGCGGCGGCTCAGCAGCGCCTGCACATGGTGGCGCTCGCGGATCGCGTCGCCGCGGGCGTCGCACAGGAACACCGAGACCTGGCCCGCGCCGAACGCGTCCTCCGCGCCTATGAGGATCGGGAGGCTGAAGCGGCCCACCAGGTCAGAGGTGAGGAGCCCGACGGTGCCCGTCCGGCCGGCGAGGAGCCCGCGGGCGAGTGAGTTGGGGGAGAAGGAGAGCTGCGCGGCCGCCTCCACGACCCGCTCGCGGGTCTGAGGGTGCACGTGGTTGCGGCCGTTGAGCGCCTTCGACGCCGTCGCCACCGAGACGCCCGCCAAGCGGGCAACATCGGACAGTGTGGCGGCGCGCGTGCCGCGCGATGCGGGGGTTCGTGCCACTCGTCCTCCTTCAGCCGGAGCCCGCGCCGCGCCGCCCGCGGCGGCGCCCTGCGTTGCTCCGGGCTGGCTCGACTGTAGCCGACCTACCGAAAGTCTGCTGATCCGGCTTTCGGTTCCCGGCCCGCTTGGAATTTATGGCGATCAATGCACTGACATCACCGTGCAGCGATCCAAAGCATCGATGGCGACCCAATGACCGAAAAGCTTTTCGGGCTCTTTCGGCACCCGGGCACACCCAGCTTCCCTCCCGGAGGCACGCAATGGTGCATCTCCCCACGTCCACAATGGCTCCGTGACCACCGTGCCGATCCGCGTCGACTCCGACTTCGCCTGGAAGGCATCGGGAGACGAAACTCACCGGCGTGCTCGACATGCGCCCGCGGCGAGCGCATCGACGCGGTGCGCGGCTGCGCCGCCGCCGAACGCGGCCCGGTGGTGCTGCGCGGAGTCGATCGACTTGCCCGGCGGGGCCGACGTGGCGGAACTCACGGTCGACGCGACGTCCCCGCCGGTCGAACGCGACGGCCGCGTGCACGTGTCCGCGCACGTCCATGACCGGGACGGCGACACCGGACGACGAGGGCAAGTCCGCCGAGGTCGCGCTCATCCCGCTCCATCGCAGGGCGACTCGCTGCCCGGCCTCGATGCGGGCGTGGCTGCCGATCGACTGACCGGAATAGGCCGGTGTGCTCAGAAATGCGGGCGCACCTGCCTCGTTCGTGTTACAAGCCGGAAATATCCGGTGGAAGGTCGCACCGGGAGTCCAAGTGCCGCATGGCCATGCACCCTTAGGATGAGGTCCGTCGGGTGGGTCGGACGGAGACGAGGAACCGAATAATGATGGAGCTGCTGGATTACCTGGGCACGGCGGAGCAGGCGGCCGAGCGGGGGGTCGAAGTGATCCGGGCGGGGTTGGGCCGCGAACGCTCCATCAGCGGCAAGGGCGACCGCGATTTCGCCACGGACGTCGACTACGCCGTGGAGGACGCGGTGCGCGCGTTCCTGGACCGGGAGACTCCGGAGATTCCGCTGCTGGGGGAGGAGCGGGGTCGTTCCGGAGACGCCGACTCCCCCTACGAATGGGTGCTCGACCCGATCGACGGGACCATCAACTTCGCGCACGGCTCGCCGTTGTTCGGCGTCTCGCTCGCATTGATGCGCAATGGGATGCCGGTGGTGGGCGTCGTCTTCGCGCCGATGTCGGAGGAGCGCTTCAGCGCCGCCCTCGGCCATGGCGCGGCGCTGAACAAGCAGGCGCTGCGCGCCTTCGGGCCCTCGGACCTCAGCGAGGCCGTGGTCGCCATGGGGGACTTCTCGGTCGGCGTCGACGCGGACAAGCGCAACCTGCGCCGTCTCGCCTCCCTCCAGCGGCTCGTGCCGAAAGTGCAGCGGATCCGGATGCTCGGCACCGCGGCCCTCGACATGTGCTGGCTCGCGGCGGGCCGGGTCGACGCGGTCATCCACGAGCGCATCAACCTCTGGGACGTGGCCGCGGGGACCGTGATCTGTCGCGAGGCCGGCGTGCTCGTCACCGACCTCGACGGCGTCGACTACGGCGACGGTGCCTTGTCGGTGCTCGCCGCCGGGCCGGACCTCCACCGGGCGCTGCTCACCGAACTCGCCTGAGCCGCAGACACCTCGACGCCCGCCGCCTGGACTCCAGGCGGCGGGCGTCGTTCCGTCGGTGGCCTACCTGCGGCGAGCGCCTGCACGCCTGTGCCTTATGCGGCGAGCGCCTGCTCGTCGTAGGCCTTCCGAGCCTCGATGATGTCGGGCCGGTGGCGCTCGGCCCATTCGAGCAGGCCCGTCAGGTGCCCGTACAGCTCCCGCGCGCTCGGGGTCGCGCTGTACTCGACCTTCGGCGGCACGGTCGGGTAGACCGTGCGCTCCAGCAGGCCGTCGCGTTCGAGGTTCCGCAGCGTCAGGGTCAGCATCCGGCGGCTGATGCCTGGGATCGAGCGCTCGAGCTCGGTGTAGCGCACCGGCTTCCGGATCGCCGCGACCAGGATCGACACCGACCATTTGCCCGCGACCCGGTCGATGATCTGGACGATGGGGCAGGCCTCGGCCTGCACGTCGGACTTCGGCAGCACACAGTCGTCGTCGCTCATCGGACCCACTCTCTTCGGTAGCGCAATCCTGCCCCGGACCGAGGCCCAGAGCACTTATGTCACAAGTCACATCCAGGGAAAGGATCGGTCGACCTGGACAGGAACATCCCTGTACCCCCTGGCACATGAAAGTGCCTTCTTACGGATTCCTCCATTGGAACACATGATCTTCCCAGGAACAAAACGTTCCCCATGTGCTTCCCAGACCTCGAGGAGACCCCCGATGCCACCCATTACAGCGCAAAGCCTTCGCACCCGCTGGCTGGCCGTGATCGCACTCGCGGCCGCCCAGCTCATGATCGTCCTGGACCAGAACATCGTGAGCATCGCACTCCCGGCCATCCGCGAGGATCTCGCGTTCAGCCAGGCGAATCTCGTGTGGACCGTGAACGCCTACGTGATCCCCTTCGGCGGCCTGCTCCTCCTCGCCGGAAGGCTCGGCGACCTCATCAGCCGCAAGCAGGTCTTCCTCGCCGGACTGGCCCTCTTCACCCTCGCCTCCGTCGCGGCGGCGCTGGCCGACACCCAGGGCCTCCTCCTGACCGCCCGCTTCGTGCAAGGCGTCGGCGGCGCCATCACGGCCGCCGGGCTCCTGGGCATGATCGTCACGATCTTCCCCGAACCGCAGCACCAGGTGAAGGCCATCGGCGTCTACGGCTTCGCCTCCGCCAGCGGCGGCGCTTTGGGCAGCGTCATCGGCGGCGTGCTCACCGAGACGCTCGGTTGGGAATCGGTCTTCTACGTGAACCTCCCGTTCGGCCTCGCCGTGGCCGCGCTGGCCTGGAAGCTGCTCCCCGCCGACCGCGGCATCGGCCTGAAGGCCGGGGCCGACGTGATCGGCGCGGCCCTCGTGACCTCCGGCCTCATGCTCGCCGTCTACACCCTGATCGAGACCGAGCGCTATGGGCTCGCCTCCGCCCGCACTCTCGGCCTCGGCGCTCTCTCCATCGCGTTGCTCGCGGGGTTCTTCGTCCGCCAGGCCAAGGCCGCCTCGCCGCTGATCCCGCTGCGCATCCTGTTCTCCCGCAACGTGGCCGGAGCGAACCTTGCTCAGGCGCTCATGGTCGGCTCGGCCTTCGGGTTCATGTTCTTCTCCGTCCTCTACCTCCAGCAGGTGCTCGAATTCGCGCCGCTCGCGGCGGGCCTGGCGTTCCTGCCCGCCCCGATCGTGATCGCGGTGGTCTCGATGGCGGCCGCCCCGCGGCTCCTGACCCGCTTCGGCGCCCGCCCGATGGTGATCGCCGGGCTGGCGCTCATGGTCCTCGGCTTCGTCTTCTTCGCCCAGATGCGGGCCGACGGCAACTACCTGGTGGACGTCCTGCCCGGCATGGTCACCGCACCGCTCGGCTTCGGCCTGGCGATGCCCGCCCTCATGACCCTCGGCATGGCCGACTCCAAGCCCGAGGACGCCGGGGTCACCTCGGGCCTGTTCAACACTGCCCAGCAGGTCGGCGGCGCGGTCGGCCTCGCGGTCATCAGCACTGCGGTCTCGGCCCGCACCGGCGACCTCCTCGAAGGCGGCGCGGTGCAGGCCGAAGCCTTGACCGGCGGCTTCCGCCTCGGCTACGGCATCGCTGCGGGCCTCTCGGCGACGGCCCTGCTCATCGCCGTCACGGTCATCAAGGCCCGCAGGGCGACTGAGGTCGAAGCCGAGTCGGTCCCGGTCGCCATCGGATAGGACGACAGCACGCCCGGGCCGCCCTCCACTGCGGAGGGCGGCCCGGGCGTCCAAGTGTTGAGAGGTCCGGTCGAGTCCCTTCAGCAGCGGGGTCGCACTTCGGGCTTCGGGTCGCACCTCGGCCCTCAGGTCTGCTCAGGCTCCGGTCCAGAAGGGCGGCGACAACAAGGCCTCATGCGCTGCTGACCGGTCTTCGGCCGCCCGGACCGATCGGATCCAGCTTCAATCAGGCAGCGACAACGAGGTGGCAGCGGGGCTCGGGTCGCCTCTTCGGCTTCCCTGCTCGCTTGACTTCCGGTTCAATCGGACGGCGACAACGAGGTGGCGGCAGGGACCTTGTCGCTCTCGGGCTTCCCGGCCGGATCGGGCCGAGGTTCAGGCGGGCAGCGATGAAGAGGTGAGAGAGGGGTCGGGTCCTTTTCCGGCCCCCCGGCTGATCGGGCTCGGGGTTCAGGCTGGCGGCGACGATGGGGTGGATGGGGGTTCGGGTTCGGGTTCGTCTCCGGTTCTCTGGCCTGGTCGGGTCGGGGTTCAGTCCGGCGGCGATGGTGGGGTGTGTGGCTGGGGTGGGGTGGGTTTCCTGGTGTGGGCATGCTGAGGGGCCCGGCCCCTGTTGGGGTTCGGGCTGCGCTGCGTGGTGTGTGCGGCGCTTCTTCCCCCAGCAGTCGCCTGCTGGGGCAGGGTAAGAACGGCGGGTCGCCGTAGTCGGCTGTCGCTGACCCTGCAGCTGTCGCTGTCGATGCCGGTGGTGCGGGCGCCGCGACTGCTACTTCGGTGCTTGAGGAGTCGCGTATGCCGAACGTCGCTCGGCATCGCGCTTTCGCCTCTCGCATGGCTTTGACCGCCCGGTCGCGGTCGATGGCCTCGGCCATGCCGTCGAGGTCGGGATTCAACGTCTCGGACCATTCAGTGCGGTAGAGCCCGGTGGGGAACACATCCCAGTCCGAGCCTGCATGCTCGGCGTCCATGTCGGCATCGGTGCGCCAGTCAGCGCACCCGCACCCGGCCGAGGCATCGGCGGTGCCGCTCTGACCGGTCCCGGCCGCTGCTTCGTGGCCGTCGTGGTGGGTGATGAGGGCAGTGCCGGGGCCGGTCTTCTCCACGCTCCACCCGGGGGTGTGGATGCGCCCGTGGTGGAAGCGGCACAGCAGGATCAGGTTCTCGGCGACGGTCGGGCCGCCGTCGGCCCAGTGGGTGATGTGGTGCGCCTCGGTCCAGGCGATGGGCCGGTCACAGCCGTGCCAAGCGCAACCGCCTGGCTGCTCGAGCTCGAGTTTGCGCCGCAGGGCCGCGTTCGGGAGGCGCAGCGCCCGACCGAGCTCGACCGCTTCCCCCTTGGCGTAGTTGAACACCGAGGGGATGATGAGGCCTTCGCAGGCCAGGAGTCGGGCCCGGGCGAGGCTGATCGGCTCGCCCTCCAGGAGGGGGAGGCGGCCGGTGTCCTTGCCCTGCAACGTCTCGATGTCGACGGTGAGGTTGAGGGTGGCGGTGTGCCCGTGCCGGGTCGCCGCCTGCGGGGAGGACCCGTACCCGGCCAGGAGCTGATGGAGAGCCTCGGCATGCCGGTTCGCCTGCGGGGGCAGCAGACCGCCGTCCTCAGGGTCGCCCTCGTCCTGGCGGGGCGGCGGGCAGGCGGTCTGCAGGTACTTGTCGAGCATCCGCCCGGTCGCATTCGAGAGGTGCCCTTCCAGCGCCCACATGCCATTGCCGCACTCGATCAACTCCAGGCGCTGCATCGACTGCTCGCCGAGCCCATCAAGAAGCTCAGTCTCTCCGGCGATCGCGGCCCACAGCCCCTCAAGGTGACGACGCAGGTCCTTGAAAGAGGCATGAGCGCAGTACTCGACCACCATCGCCTCCGGCGTCGCACAGAGGGTCTCGGGGTCGAAGGGGGAGACGACCGGGGCCTGGAAGGGAGTGCGGGCGAACAGGCGCATCGCCGGAGTCTGGTCGAGCTGGCGGACGGCGTAAGCGACCTGGTCGATCCGGGCCTGCCCCGACACCGCCGCCGAAGCAAGAAGACGGAACTTCCCCGACAGCCGCGCGATCGCCGCGATCGCGCTGGCGGTGTTGAAGGTGAAGTCGAACTGGGACAGGAGCAGGTCGCGGAGGGCGGAGAACCCGAACTCGGAGCGGTGCAGGTTCGCCTCCTTCATCGCGATCACCGCAGACAGGACCTGGGCGTGAAAGGCGTTGATCCCCGCGGCGGCCTCATCGAGGGCCGAGCGGATCGCCGCAGCCTGGGAGCGGCGGTCAGGGCGGGAGCCGGTGAGGGGGCTCGGGGTGGTGGTGCTGGTGCAGTGGCTCATGGTTCCTTCGCCTCCCTTCCGCTGTTCTCGAATGTCCTGCCTGTTTTCGGTTCCTTGTTCGTAGTTCAATGATGACAGCATTCCGTGGCGGTGTCATCACCCAACCGGGTGACTATTCCATGAGGGACACTCACGACACGCCGCCACTCCGCCTGGGGCGCAGAGCAAACCAGGGGCCAAATGGGCCCCGCCGCCCCGGTCCCGGCGCTGCCGGGCAGCCGCACCGCACACCCCACCACCATGAGACCCTTTTGTCGCCGCCCGCTCTAAGTCGGGCCCAGGTGGGGCCGCAAGGGCCGGCAACCCCTCAGCTCACGAGCGTGATCGCCCAAGCGGGGACGTGATCGGTGAGCCAGACGCCGTTCTCCGACTTGTAGAAGGCATGGCCCGCTCCGGCCATGCGCGCGGCGTCGATCACGAGGACCACGGGCTTGCCGCGCCGCGATCCCACCTTGACCGCCGTCTCGCGGTCGGGGGAAAGGTGCACATGGTGCCGGTTCATGGACTTGATGCCCTCTTCGCGGATCGTGCCGACGAACCCTCCGGTGGTCCCGTGGTAAAGCACGGGAGGCGGCGCGACCGGGGTGAGATCCAGGTCCACATCGACCGTGTGGCCCTGATTGGCCCGGATCTTCCCGTCCCGCACGGCGAACCGCTGCTTATCGTTCAGCGCCACGACCGCATCGAGCTCATCGCGGGTGACGTGGAAGTTTCGGTCGGCGAGGGCCTTCAGGAGCACCTCGACCTCGACCCAGCCGTGCTCGTCCAGCTCGATCCCGATCCGGCCGGGGTCGTGGCGCAGATGCCGCGACAGGTACTTCGAGACCTTCACCAGCCGTCGTTCGTCCACTTCGCTCTCCCGTTCGCCGCAGAGGGAACGCCAGACTATCGCGGCACGCTACAACTGCGTCAGCGCGAAGATCAAGGCCAGCGCCGGGAACAGGCCCTGCTTGAGCGCCGCCGAGGCCATCGACCGGTCCTTCAGCACGAGCACGAGCGCCGCGCCCAGCATCGAGCCGCACGCGAACACGATGAGGGTCATGCCCACGGCCGCCTCGGACCGCACCACCGCGACACCGATGAGCGCCCCGATCGCGAGGAACAGGTTGTACCAGCCCTGGTTGAACGCCCAGGAGCGAACGGTCTCCACGTTCTCGGTCGCAACCCGGAACACTCCGCGGTGGACCTTCGGGTCGGAGAAGCGCAGGCACTCCATGACCCAGATGTAGACGTGCACGAGGCCGGCAAGCGCGGCGAGAATCTGAACTGCGATCAACATGGACAGCATTCTCCCCGATGCGGCGCCGCGATGTCACCGGTCGGGTCCGATCGAGCCTCAGCTCTCGTCGAGCATGAACAGATCCGGTGGCACCAGGGTCCGGGTGCGCAGCAGCTCGGTGACGAGGTTGTGGTTGAGCATGTTGCCCACCGGTTCCCCGACCTCCTCGCGGGTCAGGCCCGGCACACCCGCCCCCGAGAGACGCCTGCGCACTCCGGCCACGAGGTGCTCGGCCTTCTTCGGCCGCCAGCCTTCGCCGGGCTGCAGTTCGGCGAGTTCGGCGGCGACCTGCTTCCACGACACCGGTTGCGGGTAGGCGTCGTGGAGGAGGTACCGCTGGGCCAGGCACACGAGTGCCAGGCGTTCGTCGGTGTCGAGCTTCCGGGGCTTGTCCTTCAATGTGGACGGTTCGGGCGCGGGTGTCGGCAGCCGCCCGTCGACGCCCGCCACGAACAGCTCCACGAGGTGGCGTCGCCGCGCGGTGCCGCTGATGAACACCGGCGTGTACCCGGTCTCGAGCGGGTAGGCCTCGTCCTCCGGGAACGGCATCCGCGAGCCCGGCAACTGGAGCGGCCGTCCGGTAGGACGAGGGTGCGCTCGCACGACTCGTGCTCGCCCTCGCGGCGGATGACGCCGATCGACCCGACCATCTCGGTCTCGCCCGGCTCGGGTTCGTCTCCCGACTCGTAGAAGTACAGCGAGAGGTCGACGCCACCGGTGTCGTTCTCGATGTGCAGGTCGCAGCGGTTGAATCCGCCTCGGTCGGTGTCGATCCGGGTCTCGCCGTGGACGCCCAGCGCCTCCTGGTCGAACAGGGCGCATGGGCCGGCGGTGGCCGGATCGCCGATGAGATCGCCGCTCGCGACGCCGGTCGCCTCCTCGCGTGGTGTTTCGGTCTCGTTCTCGCGCAATCCGTTCCATACGGCGGCGGTGAGCACCACGAGCGCGGCCGCGGCGGCCCCCGCCCAGATCCACGACCTCGCGGTCACGCCGCCGAACCTGCCGAGTTCGATGCGGGCCTCGTCGACCTTCATGCGCCGCTTCGGATCCGATTGGAGTAGCCGGTCGAGCAGGGGCTCGAGCGCTCCAGCCCACTTCTGAAAGCCGAATCGCCCCCGTGTGTCGCTAACCGCACTAGCGCACCGAAGCGAGGCAAATCTGACCTGGAGGGACGCTCAAGTTCAACTCGGCACTGTGGCCAGGGCCACGCCTCCAAGAATTTGCACTCAGTGCGTCGTTGCACTTAGTGTAATAACCATGCCCGAGAATTCCGCGACCGTAGACCGCCGCGCGGCGCTGAAAGCCAAAAGCCGCAAGGCGATCCTCGACGCGGCCGAAGTCCTGATGCGCGAGCGCCGCTCCACGAACTTCTCCGTCGACGAACTGGCCGCCGCCGCCGACGTCTCCCGCCGCACCGTCTTCAACCACTTCGACTCCCTCGAAGCCGTGGTCACCGCCGCCGCCGGGCGCATGCTCGTCGACATCGTCGACGCCATGGAGGCCGAAGCCGCGTCCGGCACGAGCGCCACCGTCCTCGGCGACCTCGCCGCGGCGGCCTCGGCCGACCACCTCGTGCCCACCGTCGCCTATCTCATCGAGGTCCTCGGCGGCGACCACGCCCAGCCTGTCGAACGCGGCGCCGTCCTCATGCAGCGTGCCGTCGCCCTCTTCACCGATCGGATGTCGACCTCCATCGCCCGCCGCCACCCGGGCGTCGACGAACTCCAGGTGGCGTTTCTGGTCGCCGCCTTCAGCGGCGGCCTGCTCGGCCTCGTCGAACACTGGGGCGCCGCCACCGGCGGCACCGACACCCCCGACTCCCGGCGCGCCTGGAACGACCTCCTCGCCCGCCTCGTCCTCGTGCTGCGCGAACCCGCGGCCTGACCGATCCACCGACACCCGAAAGGCCGTCATGGCTGAATTCCTGTACCGCGTGGGCCGCTGGTGCGCCCGCCGTGCCAGAACCGTCATCACCGCGTGGGCGCTGCTCCTGGCCGCCGCGGCGACCGCGTTCGCCCTCTTCGGCGGCACCCTGACCACCGCGTTCTCGATCCCGGACACGCCCACCGAGGCCGTGACCGAGCAGCTCCGGGACGCCATCCCCGAAGCCGCGGGAGGCACCGGCAGCATCGTCCTCAGCACCGCGAACGGCGAGGCGTTCACCGCCGAGCAGCGGGCGCAGATCAGCGACCTCGTCAGCCGCGCCGCCGAGGCCGACGGCGTCGAGACCGCCATCGACCCCTTCGCCGCCGAAGCCGAACGCGCCGCGCAGACGCAGGCCGTCGCCGACGGCCGCACCCAGATCGAAACGGCCCGAACCGAACTCGCCGCCGCTCAGACCCAGCTCGACCTCGCCCGCGAACAGGTCGGCGACAGCCCTGAACTCGACGCCCAGCAGACCCAGATCGACACCGGGCTCGCCGAACTCGAGACCCGGTCGGCCGCGCTCGAACAGGGCGCGACCCTGCTCGAACTCGCCGAGGGCATCACCATGGTCGCCGAGGACGGCAGCGCTGCAGTCGTCTCCATCGCCTTCACCGAACCGCAGATGGAGGTCACCCCCGAAACCAAGGCCGCCGTCACCGACCTCTTCGACGACGACCCCATCGACGGCGTCGAAGCCGACTACTCCTCGGACATGCTCGAATCCGTGCCGAGCGTCTTCGGCGCCGGCGAAGTCGTCGGCCTCGTCGTCGCGGCCGTCGCCCTGATCGTCATGCTCGGCACGCTCATCGGCGCCAGCCTGCCGCTGCTCACCGCGCTCGTCGGCGTCGGCGTCGGCGCCATGACCACGATGTCGCTCTCCGGCGTGATCGACATGGCCTCGGTGACCCCGGTCCTCGGCCTCATGCTCGGCCTCGCCGTCGGCATCGACTACTCGCTGTTCATCGTCAACCGCCACCGCCGCCAGCTCAAGGAGGGCTACGACCTCGACGAGTCGATCGCCCTCGCGACCGGCACCTCCGGCAACGCCGTCGTCTTCGCCGGGGCCACCGTGCTCATCGCCCTGGCGGCCCTGAACGTCACCGGCATCCCGTTCCTCGGCCTCATGGGCTCGGCCGGCGCGCTGTGCGTCGCCGTCGCCGTCCTCGTCGCGGTCACCTTCATCCCGGCCCTGCTCTCCTTGGCGGGCATGAAGATCCTGCGCCGCTCCGAACGCGCCGCACGCAACGCGGAGCACCCGACGCCCGAGAACGCGACCGAGGTGAAGGCCATGCGCACCCCGAGCGCGCTCCTGCGCGTGCTCGTCGGCATCGGCGCACTTGTGGTCGTGGCGATCCCCGCGATGGACATGCGCCTCAACCTGCCCGACGGATCCTCCGAAGCGCACGACACCACCCAGTACCAGGCGTACGCCACCGTCGCCGAGCGCTTCGGGGAAGGCCGGAACGGGCCGCTGCTCGTCGTCGCGACCCTCCCCGGCAGCCCCGACGAGGCCACCGCGCAGACCCTCTCGGTCCAGATCGCGCAGGCCCTCGCCGACCAGGACGGCGTCGTCGCCGTCGCCCCGATCGGCGCCTCCGAAGACCGCACCGTCGCCGCCTTCCAAGTACTGCCCGAATCGGGCCCGACCAGTGAGGCGACCGAGGCGCTCGTGCACACCCTGCGCGGCCTCGACCTCGACGGGGTCGACTCGATCGGCGTGGCGGGCAACGCGAGCGGCAACATCGACATCTCCGAGAAACTCGCCGACGCCCTCCCGATCTACCTCGGCGTCGTCGTGGGCCTCTCGCTGCTCATCCTCATCCTGGTGTTCCGCTCGATCTTCGTGCCCGTGGCGGCCACCCTCGGGTTCGTGCTCAGCTACTTCGCCGCGCTCGGCGGCGTGGTCGCGATCTACCAGTGGGGCTGGCTCGCCGACGTCTTCGGCGTCGACAGCCCCGGGCCGATCCTGAACTTCCTGCCGACGCTCCTGGTGGGCATCCTGTTCGGACTCGCCATGGACTACATGCTGTTCCTCGGCTCGGGCATGCGCGAGGCCTACGCGCACGGCGTGCCCGCCCGCCTCGCGGTCGTGCACGGCCTGCGCGCCGGGCGCTCGGTCGTGACGGCCGCCGCGATCATCATGATCGCCGTCTTCGGCGGGTTCGTCTTCTCGCACTCGGCGATGATCCGGCCCATCGGCTTCGCGCTCGCCTTCGGCGTGCTCGTCGACGCGTTCCTGGTGCGGATGCTCATCATCCCGGCGCTCATGCACCTCTTCGGCGACAAGGTCTGGTGGCTGCCGAAGTGGCTCGACCGCCTGCTCCCGGACGTCGACGTCGAAGGCGCCGCCCTCGAACGCCGCCACCCGCACGTCGAGCACCGCGAAAGCGCGTCGGTCTCCTAGAGCGGGGCCAGCCTCGGGATCGCCGCCGCCAAGAGCGCGCGGACGTTCCCGAGGTTGGCCTCGAACACCGCGAACACCGCCTCCTGGGTCACCGGCTCGACCTCCGGGTCCTCGTCCAGACCGGCGTCGTAGTCGGTGACCAGGGCGATCCCCGCGAACGGGATCCCGGCTTCGGCGGCCAGCGCGGCCTCGGGCGCCTGCGTCATGTTGACGACGTGCCAACCGGCGTCGCGATGCGAGCGGGACTCGGCGCGGCTGGAGAACCGGGGGCCGTTGACGACCACGACGGTGCCGCCGTCGACCGCGGTCACTCCGGTCTCGGCCGCCGCGTCGAGCAGGACCCGCCGGAGCCGCTGGTCGTAGGGTTCACTGAACGGCGCATGGACCGGCCCGTCCTCGAATTCGTCGTAGAACGTGCCCGGCCGGCCCCACGTGCGGTCCACGACCTGGTCGACGACCACGAACTCGCCGGGCCGGATCTCCGGCCGCAGCGAACCGGCCGCGAACGGGGATATCAAGGCGCGCACCCCCAGCGCCCGCATGGCAGCCACATTGGCCCGGTAGTTGACCTTGTGCGGCGGGAAGCGGTGATCGGTGCCGTGCCGGGGGAGGAACGCCACCCGCACGCCGCCGACCTCGGCGATGGTCACGGGCGCACTCGGTGCGCCCCAAGGGGTGTCGACCTCCACGGTGACGGCGTCATCGGCGAAGGCGTAGAACCCGGAACCGCCGAAGACTCCGACGTCGGCCTGGCGCTGGTCGCTCAATCGCTGCTCCTCAATGTGCGGCGGACGCGCGCGAGCTGCGCCCGCATGTCCTTGACGGCCTTGAAGGTCCCGGCCGCGGTGCCGGTGACCTTGCTGCGGCCGACCCTGGGCCGGTAGGGGACCCGGACCTCGGCGACGCGCCACCCGGCGAGCCCGGCGCGCAGCACCATCTCCAGCGGCCAGCCCGAGCGCCGGTCCGCCAAGCCCAGGTCCAGCAGCGCTTCGCGGCGGGCGGCCCGCATCGGGCCGATGTCGGAGACCTCGGCCCCGCTCAGGCGCTTGACCTGCCTTGCGAGGTACCGGTTCGCGAGCCGGTTGTGCGGCGCGAGCGCCCCGGCCTCGGCATCGCGGGCGCCGAGCACGAGATCGGCCTCCCCGTCGAGGACCGGATCGCACACCGCCGAGAGGTCGCCCGGATCGAGCGAGGCGTCGCAGTCCATGAACGCGACCACCGGCGCGGTCGCCGCCGCCAAACCCGCGTAGCAGGCCGCCCCGAAACCGCGCCGCGGCTCCGACACGACTCTCGCTCCGAGCTCGGCCGCGACCGCCGCCGAGCCGTCGGTGGAGCCGTTGTCGACCACGATCGCCCTATAGCCCTTGGGGATCCGCTCCAGCACCCACGGGATCGCCTCGCGCTCATCCAGCACCGGCAGGATCACGTCCACGAGGTCGGGTTCGAGGAAGTCCCGCACCGCGCCGGCCGTGCGCGACTGCGGTACCAGCGCCGCGATCGCTCGGGCGTCCTCGGCATCGTCGAGGTCGCGCAGCACCGGCAGTTCGGCCGGCCGGAGTCCCAGGGCCCGCAACCGGTCCAGTTGCCGGCGCCCGGTGTCGTCGCGGCTCATCGGCACGCCCGCGAACACGTCGGGGTGCGGCTCACTGAGGCCGATCGCCCACCAGCCGCCGTCCTCGGCGAGCCCGAGCGCCGACCCGTGCTCGACCACCGCGGCCAGGCCCTCGTCGAGCAGCTCGGGCGTGACCTGCGGCGTGTCCATGCCGATCTGCAGGCCCGGTCCGCCCGCGAACGCCCACGCCGCGCCCAGCCGCCCATTGAAGGAGCCGGGCACCTGCCGCACGACCTCGAAGCCCACCGGGAGCCACGGCCCCGGCTCGCCGTCGAGGGCCACGATCAGCCGGTCCGCCCCGCATCCGGCGACCGCTTCGAGGGTGTCCGCGAGGGCCGCCTCCGCCACCGCCGCGGCCTCCACAGTGGTCAGCGGAGGGGAGAGTCTGGTCTTGACGCGCCCCGGGACCGGGGCCTTCGCCAGAACGAGGAGATGCGACTGCATGCGGCCGATGCTATGCGCCGCGGCGGCCGTTCGGGGCCGTGCAACCTTACGGTATGCGAAAGTCTTGGCCCAACACATGACGAAGCGGCCCGTGATCGGTCATGGTTACCCCATGAACTCCGACGCCGACCCGCGCGTACTGGTCGTCGACGACGACCCCGCCCTGGCCGACGTCGTCGCCCGCTACCTGCGCCGCGAAGGCTTCGAGGTCGAGTACGCCGCCGACGGCGCCACCGGTCTCCGCATCGCCCTCGACACTCTCCCCGACCTCGTCGTCCTCGACCTCATGATGCCCGGCATGGACGGCTTCGAAGTCTGCCGCCGCCTGCGCCGCGCCACCGACATCCCCGTCGTCATGCTCACCGCGCTCGGCGAGGAGGACGACCGCATCAGCGGACTCGACCTCGGCGCCGACGACTACGTCACCAAGCCCTTCTCGCCCCGCGAACTCGCCGCCCGCGTCCGCGCCGTCCTCCGCCGCGCCAAAGGCCCCGCCGGCCCCGGCGAACACCTCGCCGGAGGCGGACTCGCGATCGACACGTTCGCCCACGAAGTGCGCCGCAGCGGCGAACTCCTCACCCTCACCACCAAGGAGTACGACCTCCTCGTGTGCTTCCTCGCCAACCCCGGCCGGGCCTTCCGCCGCGAAGAGCTCCTCGAGACCGTGTGGGGCTGGCGCATCGGCGACACCTCCACCGTCACCGTCCACGTCCGCCGCCTGCGCGAGAAGATCGAGGACGACCCCTCGCAGCCGCGCCACCTCACCACCGTCCGCGGCGTCGGCTACAAATGGGAGTCCTGATGCGCCGCTACCTCGGATCCGTCCTCGTCCTCTTCGCCGCGATCCTCGGCGCCGGGATGATCGCCGTCGCCTTCGAGTTCCCCGCCGCCGACATCGCCGCGCTCATCACCATCGCCGCCGTCGCCTCCGCCGTAGCGGGCCTCATCGGCGGCATCGCCCTCCGGCTCCTGCGCACCCGCCCCGCCCGCCTCCAGACCCTCACCGTCGCCCTCTCCTCGGTCCTCGTCGCCGCGACCGGCGTCGTCACCGCAGCGATGGCCATGTTCATCTCCCTGCACGACCTGGTCGTGCTCTTCGTGGTCCTCATCGTCGCCTCCGCCGTCGCGCTCGGCGCGGCCTGGCAGCTCGGCGACGACATCGACGCGGGCGCCAAGCAGGTGGGCGCCTACGCCCGCACCATGGTCGACGTCGACGGCCGCATCAGCACCGGCAGCGCCCCCACCGTCACCGGCCCCGGCGAACTCGCCGCCCTCGCCGGGGAACTCGCCGCCGTCTCCCGCCGCCTCGAGGAGTCCCAGCGCCGCGAAAGGGCCCTCGAAGCCTCCCGGCGCGAACTCATCTCGTGGGTCTCCCACGACCTCCGCGCCCCCCTCGCCACGATCCGCGCGATGGCCGAGGCCCTCGACGACGACGTGGTCGACGACGACGCCACCGTCAAGCGCTACCACTCCCAGATCCGCACCGACGCCGAGCGCCTCTCCGCCCTCGTCGACGACCTCTTCGAGCTCTCCCGCATCAACAGCGGCTCCCTCACCCTCGGCAGCGAGCACGTCCACCTCTGCGACGCCGTCGCCGACTCCCTCGCCGGGGCCAGCGTCGCCGCCGAACTCAAAGGCGTCGACCTGCGCGAACGCCTCGGCGACACCCCTCCGGTCGAGGTCGCCGCCCGCGAGTTCTGCCGCGCCCTCGACAACCTCTTCGACAACGCCATCCGCCACACCCCGCCCGGCGGCACCGTCCTCGTCGAGGCCACCGGCACCGATGAGGCGGCGCTCGTCCACATCAGCGACCAGTGCGGCGGCATCCCCGAGCACGACCTCCCGCGCGTCTTCGACATCGCCTTCCGCGGCGACGAGGCCCGCCGCCGGGACGACCGCGGCGGCGGGCTCGGCCTCGCCATCACCCGCGGCCTCATCGAGGCCCACGGCGGGATCGTCACCGTCGAGAACGGCGGGCACGGCTGCCGCTTCACCGTCCGCATCCCCACTGGGGCGCGCCGGTGACCAGGCGCCGCATCCTCATCCTCAACACCGCCGTCCTCACCGGCTGGGCGCTGGCCCTCTACGCGGCCTGGCTGCTGGGCCAGCGCAAACTCGCCGCGACCGAGGCGAGCCTCCAACTCGGGGCGATGCCGCTGTTCGGCAGCTGGGAATGGCACTTCGAGCCCGACCTCCTGGTCCCGATCGCGGTCGGCGGCCTGCTCATCGCCGTCCTGCCGCTGGTCGCGGCGCGCCGGCGCTGGCGCTGGGTCGTCCTCGCCACGGCCCTGGGCGGCGTCGCGATCAGCCTCGCGCTCGCGTTCGCCCACTCGCATCCGCTCACGTGGACCGACATCCACCACCACTACGGCGACCCGATCCACTACGTCGACGACGCGGGCGGCGCCAGCGCCTTCCTGGAGACCTACACCGACATCCAGGCCACCGACCACTTCGCCATCCACCTGCAGTCCCACCCGCCCGGGCTCGTCCTGTTCCTCTGGACCGCGGCGCAGATCGGGCTCAAGGGCCTGATCTTCGAGAACACCCTGGCGCTCCTCGGCGCCGCCGCGGCGATCGCCGCCGCGCTCGTGATCGCCCGGGACGTCGCGGGGGAGCGGCTCGCCCGCCGCGCCGCGCCGTTCCTCGTCATCACCCCGGCCGCGTTCTGGCACAGCAACGCCGACATCATCTTCGGCGGCGTCACGCTCGCCGCCGTCGCCTGCCTCATACTCGCCACCGGCCGCCGCGGCGCGAAGGCGGCATGGCTGACGGTCGCCGGGGGACTGCTCGCGGGAGCGGCGCTGATGCTGTCGTTCTCGGCCGCGCTGTTGGCGATCCCGTTCCTGGTCGTGGCGGTCATGCGGCGACGCTGGCGGATCATCCTCGCCGGGGGCGCCCTCGCGGCACTGGTGATCCTGCTGCCGCTCGCGTGGGGCTACTGGTGGCTCGAAGGCCTCCACACCACCCGCGACCGCTACTACGCGGGTGTGGCCTCCGACCGCGGCTACTGGTACTTCCTGTACGCCAACCTCGCCGTGTTCGCGCTCGCGCTCGGCCCCGCGATCGCGGTCGCGCTGGCCCGCCTGCGCCGACGCCGCATGTGGATAGTGGTGGGCTCGTGCCTCGCCGCCGTCGCCATCGCGGACCTCTCGGGCATGTCGTCGTCGGAGGTAGAACGCATCTGGCAGCCGTTCATGCCCTTGGTGCTCCTCGCCGGATGCGCCCTGACCCGGCCCCGGGCCTGGCTGGCCCTCCAACTGGCCGTTGCCGTCCTCCTCGCCGCCGCACTGCGCGTGCAGTGGTGACCCGAACGAAAGGCAGTTCATGCGCGTGCTCGTGACCGGCGGCGCCGGATTCATCGGCGGCCACATCGTCGACCGGCTCGTCGCCCGCGGCGATGAAGTGGTGATCCTCGACTCCCTCGCCGCCCATGAAGGGGTTCCGAAGGACCTGCCGTCCGCGGCGGAGTTGATCGTGGGCGACCTCGCCGACGAGACCGCGCTGCGGGACGCGGTCGAAGGCGTGGACGCGGTCTGCCACCAGGCCGCCCGCGTCGGCCTCGGCGTCGACTTCGACGACGTGGCCGCGTACGCGGCCGACAACGACCTGGGCACCGCGAACCTGCTGCGGGCCCTGTGGCGGCGGCGCTTCGACGGCCGCCTCGTGGTGGCCTCCTCCATGGTCGTCTACGGCGAGGGCCGCTACCGCTGCCCTTCCCACGGCGACGTGCGCGCCGAACCGAGGCGCCGCACCGACCTCGACGCCGGCCGCTTCGAACCGCGCTGCGGCCGTTGCGGTTCGGACCTCGCCTGGGCTCCGGTCCGCGAGGACGCCGCGCTCGATCCGCGTAACGTGTACGCCGCCACGAAGGTCCACACCGAGCATCTGTCGTTCCTCTACGGCCGCGAATCCGGAGCGACCGTGTGCGCCCTGCGCTACCACAACGTCTACGGCCCCCGGATGCCCCGCGACACGCCCTATGCGGGCGTCGCCAGCATCTTCCGCAGCGCCCTCGAAGCGGGCCGGGCCCCCCGCGTCTTCGAGGACGGCCGCCAGACCCGCGACTTCGTGCACGTCGCCGACGTCGCCCGCGCCAACCTGCTCGCCCTCGACTCGGACTGGACCGGTGCCGCCAACGTCGCCAGCGGCGAACCGCACACCGTCGCCGACATGGCCGATGCCCTCGCGGCCGGATTCGAGGGCGCCGCTGCCCCGGTCGTCACCGGCGAGTACCGGATGGGCGACGTCCGCCACGTCGTCGCCGCTCCCGACCTCGCCGCCGAGGCCCTCGGCTTCCGCGCCGAGACCGCCTTCGCCGAGGGCATGGCGGACTTCGCGAACGCGCCCCTGCGCTGAACGGGCACGCGAGAACCGCCGCCGACCTGCCGGTCGGCGGCGGCTTCGACTTGGTCTAGATCGCCTGCACGGTCTCGTAGTTGCCGTCGCCGTCGGCGTCCTCGGCGTACGTGTCGAGGAAGCCGTCGCCGTCGGTGTCGGCCTCCACGGTGTCAGTGAAGCCGTCGAGGTCGGTGTCGGTGGCGTACGTGTCGAGGTACGTGTCGCCGTCGCTGTCCACGAGGAGGGTCTCGGCGTACCCGTCGCCGTCCGCGTCGGTCGCGACCGTGTCGATCCAGCCGTCGCCGTCCATATCGGACTCGACGGTCTCGCTGTAGCCGTCCCCGTCGGTGTCGTAGGACACCGACTCGTTCACCCCGTCGCCGTCGACGTCGGTGTCCGCGACCGCTGAGTAGACGTCGTCCGAAGCGGTGTCGTCGGCGTACGCGTCCGCGGTGTACGAGTCGTCCGAGTACGACGTCGAGTCCTCAGTGGAAAACTCCTCGGTCGAGTCGGTTCCGTAACCGTCCGTGCCGTAGTCGTCTTCGACCGTGTCAAATTCGCTCATCGCTCGCCCTGCCTCAGGTGTGAGATGTGTTCGACGCTTTCGATGAGAACCATAGAACCCGTACGCGAGGCGCGCACTCCCCGGATCGTGCCACTGCTCCGATTACGGAGCGCCGCAATGCGATCGCAATATGAAACGGCACTCCATAAGGGGCGCCGCCCGAGGCATCGGCAGCCCGGGTGGGATTCGAACACGCGCTGCGGGGCCCGCATATGGAGCCTCGCCGGCGGGTTTGCGGGCAACGCGGGTCACCATCCACGTCGCCTCCGCCGGCGCATCGTAGTCGGAATGGATCGGTGCCGTCGGGCTTGGCCTGTGATGAGTGTGTCGCATTTCTGACAGCTCGACGATCGCGGATTCAGCCATGCACGCTTCCGTCTCCCGCAGAATCTGGTGTGAGCGACTTTCGGATCATCCGGAGTCAGGCATCGATCACGGGGGAACAAGATGACACAGGCACAGCAGCGGCCCGAACTCGACCGCGACCGCGACCTCGACACTCGGGCGCCGAGCATCGAGCAGGCGTCGCCGGAGTCCGGCAGGGAGGGCGACACCATCACCATCAGGGGCAGCCACCTGGTGTCGGTGGACAAGTGCACCTTCCAGGTCGGGCAGGATTCTCGCCGCGGCGAGGTTGTCCACCGCGGTGAGGACAACCAGGTGAAGGTGCGTGTCCCGCGGGGCCTGTCCGCCGGCGGCGGTCAGATCTCGGTGTCCAACGGCACTGGGGAGAGCAACCGGATCAAGTTCACCGTCCGGTCCTGACCACGGACGCAAACGGCCACTGCCGCCCAGGTTCAGTCGAGCCTGGGCGGCACCGTCACGCCCTTCTCCGCGCCGACCGGCGGCATGGTCGGCCCGGGAGCCTACCGGTGGATCGGAAGAAGACCAGGGAATACGCACTGTCCCCAAAGGACCGCCGGTTCATGGACGACGCCTGGATCCCGTCCGCGCCACGTCCACGGACGGCCGCACAGAGCGTCCAAAAGCGGCACAGCCCCGCACAAGAAGAAACCGCCGCTGACCGGTGTCTCACCTGGTTGGCGGCGGCTTTTCGGCGCTTGAGCCGGGTTTCCCCGAAGTAGCCCGGGTGGGATTCGAACCCACACTGTACGGGTTTTGAATCCGTCTTCTCTGCCAGTTGGAATACCGGGCCGAGCACCGGACAGTGCGCCGGAGCCGCTGCAAATGATACCCGGTCCGAGACCGGCGCCGGCCAGCCGGTCCCGGCCCGGAGCGGTTCCGGCGCAGCGGCCGAGGTCACCTCCGGCCGCCCGACCGCGAAGACCACGGCGGCGTTGCGCCGCTCACGTTTCGGTTCCATCGTCCGAAACGCTCGGCATAGGAACGTGCGGGCCCGAGAGGCTGCGGCTAAGCTAGCGTCCTGGTGTGCCTGAACCTTCGCACGCCCCCACGTCCATCCGCGCAGGAAAGGTACGGACCCGCATGACGAGCAAGGCCGCCGAGGAGCCGCGCAAGCGCGTGCTCATCGCCGAAGACGAGGGGCTCATTCGCCTCGACCTGGCCGAGATGCTCACCGAGGAGGGCTACGAGGTCGTGGCCGAGGCCGCCGACGGCGAAGCCGCCGTGCGCCTCGCCCAGGAGCACCAGCCCGACCTGGTCATCTGCGATATCCAGATGCCGATCATGGACGGCCTCCAGGCCGCGGAGAAGATCGTCTCCGCGCGCATCGCCCCGGTCGTGATCCTCACCGCCTTCAGCCAGCGCGATCTCATCAGCCGCGCCCAGTCCGCCGGCGCCATGGCCTACCTCGTGAAGCCCTTCCAGAAGTCGGACCTCGTCCCCGCGATCGAGCTCTCCCTCACCCGCTTCGCCGAGATGACCGCCCTCGAGAAGGAGGTCGCGAACCTCACCGAGCGCCTCGAGGTCCGCAAGCTCGTCGACCGCGCCAAGGGCCTGCTCATGACCCAGTACGGCATGCCCGAGCCCGACGCGTTCCGCTGGATCCAGCGCGCCGCGATGGACCACCGCCTCTCCATGCGCGCCGTCGCCGAGCGCGTCATCGCCGAGGCCGAGCAGAAGGAAGCCCAGGAAGCCGAATAGGCCCCGAACGCTGCTGCAGGCCCGCGTCGCATCATGCGACGCGGGCCTCACCGCTTCCCCGAGCCACGCCGCCACCCTCTTGTGCCGGACATGTCGGACCCACTCGCTAGGCTCGGGGCGTGACCGCTTCGCAATCGCGCCTGCTCCTGATCGACGGCCATTCGATGGCCTTCCGCGCGTTCTTCGCGCTGCCCGCCGAGAAGTTCGCCACCGACGACGGGCAAGTCACCAACGCCGTCTACGGCTTCGCCTCGATGCTCATCAACCTGCTCAAGGCCGAGGAGCCCACCCACGTCGCGGTCGCCTTCGACGTCTCCCGCAAGTCCTTCCGCACCGAGGAGTACCCCGCCTACAAGGACGGCCGCGGCGAGACCCCCGAGGAGTTCAAGGGCCAGATCCCGATCATCCAGGAGCTCCTGGACGCCTTCGGCATCAAATGGCTCACCAAGCAGAACTTCGAGGCCGACGACATCATCGCCACCCTCGCCGCCCGGAGCGAGGCGGCGGGCCTGTCGACCCTCATCTCCTCCGGCGACCGGGACGCCCTCCAACTCGTCAACGAGGCCACCACCCTGCTCTACCCGGTCAAGGGCGTCACCGAGCTCGCCCGCTACACACCTGACAAGGTCGAGGAGAAGTACGGCGTCACCCCCGACCGCTACCGCGACCTCGCCGCGCTCGTGGGGGAGAAGGCCGACAACCTCGCCGGCGTCCCCGGCGTCGGTCCCAAGACCGCCGCGAAGTGGATCGTCAAGTACGGCTCCCTCGACGGGCTGGTCGCCAAGGTCGACGAGATCACCGGCAAGGCCGGGCAGAGCCTGCGCGACCACCTCGACGACGTGCTGCGCAACCACCGCCTCAACAACCTCGTGCGCGACCTCGAACTCGAGCAGGGCATCGACGACCTCGAATGGGAGGGCTGGTCCGTCGCCGAGACCAACCGCCTGTTCGACGCCCTCCAGTTCCGCGCCCTCGGCGAGCGGCTCAACGCCAACCTCGCCGCCAAGGCCGTCGGCGCCGTCGCCGCTCCCGCCGCCGAGGTCGACCACATCGAGGCGGCCGCGCTCGTGCCCGGCGGGCTCGCCGCCTGGCTCGCCGCCCGCGAACGGGACGTCGCGATCGCCTACACCGGCACGTTCGCCTCCGGCTCGGGCTCGTTCGACTCGATCGCGCTGGCCGAAGGCGGCCAGGCGCTCTGGTTCGAGCCCTCGCAGCTCGACGCCGAGGACGAGGCGACCTGGGCGGCCTGGCTCGCCGATCCCGCGAAGGGGAAGGTCCTCAACGACGCGAAGTCGTTCCTGTGGGGCGCCGACGCCGCGGGCTGGCCCGAGGTCCAGGGCATCAGGGCCGACACGGTGATCGCCGCGTACCTCCTCAAGCCCGAGCAGCGCTCGTACGCGCTCGGCGACCTCGCGATGCAGTTCCTCGGCCGCGAGCTGGAGACCGCGGAGACGCCGGCCGACGACGGCGCGCTCGTGGGCCTCGACGCCGCCATGAACGACGGCGCCGCCCGGTTGCAGGCCGATTGCGCCGCCGCGGCGGTCATCGGCGACCTCGCCGCCGAGCAGACCACCCGACTGGCCGACCGGCACCAGGAGCGCCTCGCCGAGAACATGGAGTACCCCCTCGCGAGCGTCCTGGCGCGCATGGAGATCCTCGGGATCGCCGCGGATGAGGGCCACTTCGCGGACATCGAGGCCGGGTTCGCCATGCAGTCGAAGGAGGCCACCGAGCGCGCCCACGAGATCGTGGGCCGCCCCTTCAACGTCGGCTCCCCGAAGCAGCTCCAGGAGATCCTCTTCGAGGAGCTGAAGATGCCGAAGACCAAGCGCACCAAGACCGGTTACACCACGAACGCCGAAGCGCTGCATCAGCTCTACGCGAAGAACCCGCACCCGCTCCTGGAGCAGCTGCTGCGGTTCCGCGACGTGGAGAAGCTCAAGCAGATCGTCGCGACGCTGCGGGCGACGATCCAGACCGACGGGCGGATCCACACCACGTTCCACCAGACCGTGGCCGCCACCGGGCGTCTCTCGTCGGCCGACCCGAACCTGCAGAACATCCCGGTCCGCTCCGAGGCCGGCCGCAACATCCGCGCCGGGTTCGTGGTCTCCGAGGGCTTCGAGTCGCTCATGACCATCGACTACAGCCAGATCGAGATGCGGATCATGGCGAGTCTCACCGGCGACGAGGGCCTGATCGACGCGTTCGTCTCGGGCGAGGACATCCACAGCGCGGTCGCCGCGAAGGTCTTCGGGGTCGCGCCCGCGGCGGTCACGGCCGAGCACCGCCGCAAGATCAAGGCCATGTCCTACGGGCTCGCCTACGGGCTGTCCACGTACGGCCTGAGCCAGCAGCTCGCGGTCTCCACCGAGGAGGCCCAGCAGCTCTCCGACGAGTACTTCGCGCGCTTCGGGAAGGTCCGCGACTACCTGCACCGGGTGGTCGAGGAGGCCCGCAAGACCGGCTACACCGAGACGATCATGGGCCGCCGCCGCTATTTCCCGGACCTCACCTCCGACAACCGCCAGCGCCGCGAGATGGCCGAGCGGGCCGCGCTCAACGCCCCGATCCAGGGCAGCGCCGCCGACATCATGAAGACCGCGATGCTCGGCGTCGACCGCGAGCTGCGGGCCTCCGGGCTCGCCTCGCGGGTGGTGCTCCAGGTGCATGACGAATTGGTGTGCGAGGTTGCACCCGGTGAAGCGAAAGCGCTCGAAACGCTCGTCCGCGAGCAGATGTCGAACGCCGCCGAACTCGCGGTGCCGCTCACGGTGCAGGCCGGATTCGGCGAATCGTGGGAAGCCGCTGCCCACTAGCGGTGGCAGTCGACACGAGCCCCCGGCCCGGACTGGCGCGGCGTTATCGCACACGGTAATCTGGGATGGCCTGGGCATGTCCGCGTCCTCAGAATGGAGTAGGACGCGTTGCCAGCGGCAAGGGCGGCCCGGGAACGAACTGCGAGCATTCGCGTCTAGCGAGGGCGCGGGCGCGAGCCCACGATTCTTACGTATCCGGAGCACCAGCCCACATGACGAGCAGCATCGAGGCCACCTCGAGCAACGCTGAGAACAGCACGGTCGAAGAAGTCTTTTCCGACGAGGAACTCCTCGCGGCGATCGACGCGACCATCAAATACTTCAATGACGGCGATATCGTCGAAGGTACCGTCGTCAAGGTCGACCGGGATGAAGTCCTGCTCGACATCGGCTACAAGACCGAGGGCGTCATCCCCTCGCGCGAGTTGTCGATCAAGCACGACGTGGACCCCGAAGACGTCGTCTCTGTGGGCGATCACGTTGAGGCCCTCGTCCTCCAGAAGGAGGACAAGGAAGGCCGTCTGATCCTCTCGAAGAAGCGCGCCCAGTACGAGCGTGCGTGGGGCACCATCGAGAAGATCAAGGAAGAGGACGGCGTCGTTCGCGGCTCGGTCATCGAAGTGGTCAAGGGCGGTCTCATCCTCGACATCGGCCTGCGCGGCTTCCTGCCCGCGTCGCTGGTCGAGATGCGTCGTGTGCGCGACCTGCAGCCGTACGTCGGCCGCGAGCTCGAAGCCAAGATCATCGAACTCGACAAGAACCGCAACAACGTGGTCCTGTCGCGTCGCGCCTGGCTCGAGCAGACCCAGTCCGAGGTCCGCACCGAGTTCCTCCACCAGCTCGCGAAGGGCCAGGTCCGCAAGGGCACGGTCTCCTCGATCGTCAACTTCGGCGCGTTCGTCGACCTCGGCGGGGTCGACGGCCTGGTGCACGTCTCCGAGCTGTCCTGGAAGCACATCGACCACCCGTCCGAGGTCGTCGAGGTCGGTCAGCCGGTCGAGGTCGAGGTCCTCGAGGTGGACCTGGACCGCGAGCGCGTCTCCCTGTCGCTGAAGGCGACCCAGGAAGACCCGTGGCGCCAGTTCGCCCGCACCCACGCGATCGGACAGATCGTGCCGGGCAAGGTCACCAAGCTCGTCCCCTTCGGCGCGTTCGTCCGCGTCGAGGACGGCATCGAGGGCCTGGTGCACATCTCCGAGCTGGCCGAGCGCCACGTGGAGGTGCCCGAGCAGGTCGTCAAGGTCGGCTCCGACGCCATGGTCAAGGTCATCGACATCGACCTGGACCGCCGCCGGATCTCGCTCTCGCTCAAGCAGGCCAACGAGGCCTTCGTCGAGAACGAGGAGCAGTTCGACCCGACGCTGTACGGCATGGCCGCGCAGTACGACGACCAGGGCAACTACATCTACCCGGAGGGCTTCGACTCGGAGACCGGCGAGTGGATGGAAGGCTACGACGAGGCCCGCGAAGAGTGGGAGCGTCAGTACGCCGAGGCCCGCACCCGGTGGGAGGAGCACGGCAAGCAGATCGCCGAGCGCGTCATCACCGAGGCTCCCGCCAAGCCCGCCGAGGGCGAAGCGGCCCCCAAGGGCGAGAAGAAGGGCGGCAAGGCCCCTGAGAAGAAGTCGGCTCCGGCCGAGCCTCAGGGCACCCTGGCCACCGACGAGGCGCTCGCGGCTCTGCGCGAGAAGCTCGCCGGCAACTAGGTTCGTCGCTCGTTCAGCTGAAATACACTGCCCGTCCCAGGCTGTTCGCCTGGGGCGGGTAGTGTTTTATTTGTGCTTAGAGTCGCATTGACAGGTGGCATCGGAGCCGGTAAGAGCACGGTGGCAGCGAAGCTGTCAGAGCTTGGGGCCCGCGTCATCGACGCGGACGCCCTCTCCCGCGAGGTCGTAGCCCCGAACACCGAGGGGCTCGCCGCGGTGGTCTCCCGTTTCGGCCGCGAAGTGCTCGACACCGACGGTGCGCTGGACCGCGCCGAACTCGCGAAGATCGTCTTCAGTGATCCGCCCGCCCGGTCGGAGCTCGAGGCGATCGTGCATCCGCGCGTTCGGGCCCGCGCCCGTGAGCTCACCGATGCCATGCCCGAGGACGCGATCGTCGTCCAAGACATCCCGCTCCTGGCCGAAACCGGTCAGGCGCCAGGCTTCCATCTCAACATCGACGTGGAAGCGCCGCGAGAGCTCAGGCTCGAACGGCTCGCCGAGCGGGGCCTGCCCCGCGCCGACGCCATCCGCCGCATCGACGCCCAGGCCTCCGACGCGGAGCGCCGCGAGGTCTGCGACGTCGTCATCCACAACCGGGACGGCCGCGAGGACCTGGAGCGCCGCGTCGCGATGCTCTGGGAGGAGCGCATCGTGCCGTTCGCGGAGAACCTGCAGGCCGGCCGTGCCGAGCCGCGCCCCGAGAAACTCCAGTTCGTCGAGTCCGACCCGGCCTGGCCGCGGCGCTTCGAGCACTTGGCCGCGCGGCTGCGCCGCGTCCTCGGCCCCAGCGCGGTCCGCATCGACCATGTGGGCTCCACCGCGGTCGCGGGCCTGCCCGCGAAGGACGTCATCGACATCCAGGTCACGGTGGTCGCGCTGCCGGTCATCGACGCGTTCGCCGACGCCCTCGGCGACGCCGGGTTCTACGGCAGTGCGCTGCACGATGCGCCCAAGCCCGAGTTCCCGAACCCGAGGGTGTGGGAGAAGCGCTTCTACGGGTACGCCGATCCCGGCAACGTCGCCCAGATCCATTTCCGGCCGATCGACAGCCCCGGTCAGCGGTTCGCGCTGCTGTTCCGCGACTGGATGCGCGCCGACGCGGCCGCCCGGGCCGATTACGCCCAGGCCAAGGGCGTGCTCGCCGCGAAGGCCGACTCGACCTCGGAGTACGCCGAGGCCAAGGAGCCCTGGTTCGACCATGAAGGCTGGCCCCGCGCGAACCGCTGGGCCGCCGAGACCGGATGGCACGCTCCGGTCTGCTAGCGGAGGTGAGATGAGGAGGGGCCCGGCCGCGTGTGCCGAGCCCCTTCCGAACGTCCTGGGTCAGCCGATCTGCTCGGCCAGCTCCCAGGGGATCTCGACCATCGGGAAATCCTCATCGGACAGTTCGGCGCTCGCGACGCCGTAGTACGACATCATCTCGACCTCGCTGAGCCGATCGCCGCTGAGGTGGTAGCGGAACGCCGACTGGCCCGCGGCCGCCGCCGTGTCGCCCGCGACCGGGAACTCGACCACGTTCACCGCCGCGCCGTCGACCTCGTCGACCCGGAGCAGGAACGCCTGCTCCGCGACCGCGTCGGCATCGTCGGCCTCCTCCGAGGCCATCTCCAGGAGCCGGAAGACCAGCGTCTCGACCGCTCCGAAATGCTCTGCGGCGTCCTCGTCGGCGAGCGCGTGCGCCTCCCAGCCCTCGGTGGGCGGCGTCTCGGGCGGTTCGTCGCCCTCGGCGGCTAGGGTCGCGTAGCCCCCGGGCCTGGCCAGGAACAGCCGCTGCCCGCTCGCGTCCGTCAGGTGCAGGTACGCGGTCATGGTGCGCCAGTCGATCGACCCGCGGCCGGTGGTCAGTTGCCCGTCGCCGGTCGGCACGGTCAGGTCCACGGTGGCGGTGTCCTCCCAGTTGCCTTCGCGCACTTCGGCAATGGTCTCGGCCAGGTCCTCGTCGACGGCGGTCGGCGCGATCGCCGGGCCGCCCAGGAGGTCGGTGGCCTCGAGCCCGCTCGCGTCGAACTCGACGTCGCGCAGGAAGTCCACGGCCGAGAGGTTCGGCTCGCCCGTGTTCACCTGGAAGCGGCGCAGGTCGCCGTCCGCGTCGAGCGAGTACAGCGCTTCAGGGCTCGCCTCCTGCTCACCGGACTCGCCGGTGTCGGTCTCGACCATGATCGGCGCGCGGAAGGAGTCGACCGGCTCGCCGTCGATGACGCCTTCCTCCCTCCAGGTGGCCTGCTGGGCGAGTTCGGCGGGGTCGTCGGCTTCGGCGGCGGTCAGCGTGAACAGCGATGACGCGAGGATGTCGATGGTCGTCTCCAGAGGCGTCACCGCGCCGGAGAGCATCTGCCTGGTCGTCCAGCCGTCCTCGGGGACGCGCAGCTCGCCGAAGGCCGCCGCGTCGTCGGCGCGAGTGGCGATGAGGCCCGGGATGGCCTGCACGAGCCTGTGGGCGCCCTCGGCGTCGGGAACGCGCGCGTACAGCATCGGGACCTGCCAGTCGAGGTAGCCGTCGGCGGTCACCGTCTCGCCGTCCATCGGGACGCTGATGCGCACCGCGACCGGATCGGCGCCGTGGTTGCGCTCGCGCATCCCGGCCAGCAGGGCGGCCTCCTCCTCGTTCACGGGCCGTTCGGCGCTGGAGGCGCCCGGACCGCACGAGACGGCGAACCATCCGGCGACCGCGATCGCGACCATGATGGCCATGACCCACATCAGGGCCGATTTCCAGGGAGTTGCGGTAGTGGAGCTCACGCAGGGACCAACGAGCCGGACCGGGAAAAGTCACTAGTAGGGTGCGGCCTCTGTCGTACCCCGGCGCTACCGTTGGACCGTGGCATTCGACATTCCCCGCGCCGAAGGGCGCTTCGAGGTGGTCAGCGACTGGGAGCCGTCGGGCGACCAGCCGACGGCGATCGCCGACCTGACCGAACGCATCAACCGAGGCGAGCGCGACGTGGTCCTGCTCGGCGCGACCGGCACGGGCAAGTCGGCCACCTCCGCCTGGCTGATCGAGCAGCTCCAGCGGCCCGCGCTGGTGATGGTCCACAACAAGACCCTCGCGGCGCAGCTGGCGAAGGAGCTCCGCGAGCTCCTCCCGAACAACGCGGTCGAGTACTACGTCTCCTACTACGACTACTACCAGCCCGAGGCGTACGTCGCGCAGTCCGACACCTACATCGAGAAGGACGCGTCGATCAACGAGGAGGTCGAGCGGCTGCGCCACCGCGCCACCTACTCGCTGCTGACCCGCCGCGACGTGGTCGTCGTGGCCACCGTCTCGGCGATCTACGGCCTCGCGACCCCCGCCGAGTACCTCGAACAGGCCACCGAGGTCGCGATCGGCCAGCAGTGGGACCGCGACAAGCTGCTCCGCCGCCTCGTCGACGTCCAGTACAGCCGCAACGACATCGCCTTCACCCGCGGCACCTTCCGGGTGCGCGGCGACACGATCGAGATCATCCCGGCCTACGAGGAACTCGCGATCCGCATCGAGATGTTCGGCGACGAGATCGACCGTCTCTACTACCTCCACCCGCTCACCGGCGACGTGGTCCGCGAGGTCGACCGGGTGCTCATCTTCCCCGGCTCGCACTACGCCACCGGCAACGACCGCATGGCCCGGGCGATCCGCACCATCGAAGCCGAACTCGAGGAGCGCCTCGCGGAACTGGAGTCCCAGGGCAAGCTCCTGGAAGCCCAGCGCCTGCGGATGCGTACCGTGTTCGACCTCGAGAACATGAAGCAGATCGGCACCTGCAACGGCATCGAGAACTACTCGCGGCACATCGACGGACGCGAGGCCGGCACGCCGCCGCACACGCTGATCGACTACTTCCCGTCCGACTTCGTCACCATCCTCGACGAGTCGCACCAGACCGTCCCGCAGATCGGCGCGATGTACGAGGGCGACGCCTCGCGCAAGCGCAACCTGGTCGACTACGGCTTCCGGCTGCCGAGCGCGCAGGACAACCGGCCGCTGCGCTTCGACGAGTTCCGCGAGCGCGTGGGCCAGAGCGTGTACCTCTCGGCCACCCCGGGCAAATGGGAGCTCGAGCAGACGAACGGCCAGTTCGTCGAGCAGGTCATCCGCCCCACCGGCCTGGTCGACCCGCACGTGGAGGTCCGCCCCACCAAGGGCCAGATCGACGACCTCATGCACGAGATCAGCGAGCGCGCCAAGAAGAACGAGCGCGTGCTCGTCACCACCCTGACCAAGAAGATGGCCGAGGACCTCACCGACTACTTCATGGACAACGGCATTCGGGTCCGGTACCTGCACTCCGAGGTCGAGACGCTCCGCCGGGTCGAGCTGCTGGGGGAGCTGCGGCGCGGCGACTACGACGTGCTCGTCGGCATCAACCTCCTCCGCGAGGGCCTCGACCTGCCCGAGGTCTCGCTGGTGGCGATCCTCGACGCGGACAAGGAGGGGTTCCTGCGCTCGGGGACCTCGCTGATCCAGACGATCGGGCGCGCGGCCCGCAACGTCTCCGGCGCCGTGATCATGTACGCCGACAAGCTCACCGATTCGATGAAGTCCGCGCTCGACGAGACCGACCGGCGCCGCGAGAAGCAGATCGCCTACAACAAGGAGCACGGCATCGACCCGCAGCCGCTGCGCAAGCGCATCGGCGACATCATGGAGGACCTCTACGACTCGGCCGCCGAGACCGCGAAGCTGGTCGAGGACGACCCGTGGGCGACGCTTCCGAAGGGCAAGCGCGAGCAGGGCGCCGGGAAGGTCCGTTCGGAGATCCTCAAGCAACTCGACGAGCGCAATGAACAGATGCTCGCGGCCGCAAGGGAACTCAGGTTCGAGCTGGCTGCCGCCTACCGCGACGAGATCGCCGATCTCAAACGCGAACTCCGAGAGATCGACGAAGCCGGGGCATGAGACGACGAGAACGGCTCGCAGCCCGGGCTGCGAGCCGTTCCGCGAAGCTTCATCTAGCCGACGCCCTCGCGGTGCCGCCTATTCGACTCCATCGAAGTGCTCGACCAACGGAGGCTGTGCGAAGAACGGGCCGATGGCCTCGCGCCACTTCGGGAACCTGTCGGTCTCGCGGAAGCCCTCCTCGTGGGCCTGGACCGAGTCCCATTCGATGAGGAGCACGAAGCGGCTCGGCGTTTCGACGCCCTGCGTCATGCGCATCGAGCGCAGGCCGGGGGAGACCTTCACGAATTCACGGGCGGCGCGGTACGCCTCCTTGAAGGCGTCCTCCTGCCCCGGGGTGATCTTGATTTCAGCGACTTCGAGAACCATAAACGGAGCTTTCCACAGCTTCTGCCACATCGACACCACGCGGCGTAGTGTCGAGAGTGAAGTCACAAACCTGACAGGTGACAAGTCGGGTTCAGGCAGGCAGAATGGTCCCGTCTGTTCAGAATCAGGTATGTGGGGAGTATCCCGCAGCGCTCGTCGCTGTTAGCGTCGTCGTCAATGCACGGGACCGCGATCGGTCCCCGGTGGCGCTGGTCCGCGAGGACCGGGAGAGACCATGTGACCCTCCAAAGGCAAGGAAGGCAACACATTGGACCTCCCCGCGTGGGCATGGGCTCTCACGATGGTGGTGCTGGCGTCCGTGGTCGTACTCGACCTTGCGATGGCCATCCGCAACCCCCACAAACTCTCTACAAAAGAAGCGGCCTCCTGGGCCGGCGTGTACATCGGCGCCGCGCTGGTGTTCGGCATCATCATGTTCGCCACGCAAGGCGCGGCCTACGGCGGGCAGTTCTACGCCGGCTACCTGACCGAGCTGGCGCTCTCGGTCGACAACCTCTTCGTCTTCCTGCTCATTATCCAGGGCTTCCGGGTTCCGGCGGTGCTCCAGTCGCGGGTGCTGCTGGTCGGCATCGTCCTCTCGATCATCCTTCGCGGCGGCTTCATCGCGGTGGGCTCCGTGCTCATCGCGAAGTTCAGCTGGGTCTTCCTCATCTTCGGCGCGATTCTCATCTGGACCGCGATCGGGCAGCTGCGCGAGAACGCCCACGAAGGCGAAGGCGAAGAGGAGCATTACGAGAAGTCCCGCTTCATGAAGTTCGCCGAGTCGAAGATGCGCGTCAGCGCCGACTACCACGGCAGCAAGCTCTTCGCCCGCATCGACGGCGTCAAGTTCGTGACGCCGCTGCTGCTGGCGATGATCGCGATCGGCTCCACGGACATCCTGTTCGCGCTCGACTCGATCCCGGCGATCTTTGGCCTCACCCAGGAGCCGTACCTGGTCTTCACCGCCACGATCTTCGCGCTCATGGGCCTGCGTCAGCTGTACTTCCTGCTGGCCGCGATGCTCAAGTCGCTGAAGTACCTGCACCTGGGCCTGGCCGCGATCCTCGGCTGGATCGGCGTCAAGCTGGTCATGAACGGCCTCGCCGAGAACCAGCTGCCGTTCATCAACGGCGGCCACCACATCGAGTGGATGCCGCACATCCCGACCACGCTCTCGCTCGGGATCATCGCCGGCGTGCTGGTCGCGGTCGTGTTCGCCAACTGGATCCTGCTGCGCCGCCAGGGCAAGTCGTTCAAGGAGCTCTTCGCGGAGTCCGAGGCATCGATGGAGGCCGGCAGCGGCACCCCCGCCGTGGCCGTCGCCGAGAAGTAAGCACCGCAAGCGAAACGGCCCGCCCTCCCGGTTTCGGGAGGGCGGGCCGTCCGGCGTCTCAGGCCTGTACGGGCAGGCGGCGGCAGGCGGTGATGCCGGCCAGTTCGGAGTCCTTGAGCGATTCGACGACGACCTTGCCGTAGACCGAGGACGAGAAGATCACCTCGGGCAGGTCGGACTGGCCGCGTTCGGCCATGATCGCCGGGGTCTTCGGATCGCCGCCGTGCTCGAGGAACACGAGGTCGCCCGGGTGGAGGTTCTCGAACTCGACCGCCTCGCCGGACTCGATGAGCGCGTCGTTGAAGCGCGGCACGTCGATCCCCAATTGGCGGTAGACGATCCAGATCAGCCCGGGGGCGTCGATCCCGTAGGCGCTGACGCCGCCGTGGAGGTAGGGGATCTCCAGGAGCTGCTGGGCGAGCTTCACCGCATCGAGCCCGGCGGAGATGAGCCCGGTCGAGGGCGGCTCCGCCTTCGAGAGCACTGCGACGGGTTCGTTGGCGAGGTCCCGCTGGGGCACCCAGCCGGGCTGCCGCGGCCCCGGCAGGCTCACGGGGACCCAGCCGCGGTAGGCGGCCCCGACGACCCGCAGGCGGGTGCCGAGCGTGACGCCGGGGATGGCGACGTCGCCGCCGGGTTCGTCGCGCACCGCGGTCGCGGTGGCGCTCACGAAGTGCTCGACGCCGTCGGCGTCGCCCTCGGCGGGGTACACGAGCTGGTCGAGCGGGACCCAGCCGGTGGCCTCCTGCTGCTCGCAGGACACCTCGGCCCAGCCGTCGGCGATCTGTCGGACCTCGACGCGGGTGCCGAGGAGGCACTGGGTGCGCACGCGTCCTTTGAGGCCGTTGGCGCGGATGTCGTTGGTGAGCCGGGCGACCCATTCCCGGATCGCGGAGGGCACGCCCAAAGCGAGTCGGTCCTCCGGTCCCGGGGCCGACGGTTGGGCCCAGAGGGTCGCGACTGCGACGGCGATCAACGCCGGTTGTCCAGGTGCGATCGGCACGGTGTGGTTCTCTCCGATATTCTCGGGTGTGCAAAGTGTCGGTGCGGGGCAGTGGCTGAACCTACTTCCCCGCGCTGTCAGCACCGACCACCCATTTTGGCATCCACTCCGGCATCGCTGCCAGAGCTTCCCGGCTCGGACGACGTCAGACGCCGACTCCACGGGTGGGTTCCTGTTTCCTTCCCTCGCGGGCGTTGCACTCATCGCCGACTATTGCCGGTCCTATATGAGTTCCACAGGCTTGACGTCCCGCATACCCTGCGGTAGGGCCTTCTCGGCTTGGTTCTCGCCGTCGGCCGTGTTCCAATGTAGCACCTCTGTGTCGTCGCGTCGCAACAGGTCTGAGGCTGACCTTCGTCGGCGATTTCGCCCAATGGCCGTGAACCATGCGAAACGTCCTGCCCGTCCGCGCTGTGGCAAGATTTTTGCCATGACCGCAGTGCATGATGCCCTCAGCCGCCTGTCCGCCGCCGCCGACGCGGGGGAGGACCCGGCCGCCGCCGATCTCGAGGCGGTGCTGGCGAGCACTGATGCCGAGCTCATGGACGTGGTGGCCGCCGCCGCGAGACTTCGCTTCCGCCACTTCGGGAACACCGTCAAACTCAACTACCTGGTGAACCTCAAGAGCGGGCTGTGCCCCGAGGACTGCGGCTACTGCTCGCAGCGCCTCGGCTCGAAGGCGGACGTCCTCAAGTACACGTGGCTGAGCCCGGAGCAGGCCGCCGATCAGGCCGCGGCCGGGGTCGCGGGCGGCGCCTCGCGGGTGTGCCTGGTCGCGAGCGGGCGCGGTCCGACCGATATGGACGTCGAGCGGGTGGGCAAGACGATCGCCGCGGTGAAGAACGCCGCGCCGGGCGTCGAGGTGTGCGCGTGCCTGGGCCTGCTCAAGGACGGCCAGGCCGAGCGTCTCGCCGACCTCGGCGCGGACGCCTACAACCACAACCTCAACACCTCCGAGGACTCGTACGCCGAGATCTGCTCGACCCACACGTTCAACGACCGGGTCGACACCGTCAACGCCGCGCACGGCGCGGGCCTCTCGCCGTGCTCGGGACTCATCGCGGGCATGGGCGAGTCGGACGCCGACCTCGTCTCGGTCGCCTTGGGGCTCAGGGGTCTCGACGTGGACTCGATCCCCGTGAACTTCCTGCTGCCCTTCGACGGCACGCCGCTCGAGGGCACCTGGGAGCTCGACCCGCGCCGCTGCGTCCGCATTCTGGCGATGGTCCGCCTCGCGAACCCCGCCGCCGAGGTCCGCCTCGCGGCCGGACGCGAGGTCCACCTGCGGCACCTGCAGGCCGTGGCGCTGCAGATCGTGAACTCGATCTTCCTGGGCGACTACCTCACGAGCGAGGGCCAGGCCGCGAAGGACGACCTCGCCCTCATCGCGGACGCGGGCCTCGTGCCGCTCGGCCTCGAGGCGATGCCCGAAGCGGCGCGCGAAGCGGTGAAGCCCCGCAAGCGCGGCGCGGGCACCGACGTCGCCCCGAACGCCTAGGGTGAACGACCGACCGCAATCCTGACCGAACGCCGGACCCCGTAAATCGACAAAAGCGCATACGATTTCGCTTCACGTGTTACTTACTCACCAGTAAGTGACCCATCGGTAGCGAATACGTCAGAGGTCATCGTCATGCGTTCTCCCACAACGGTATCGGCAATCGCGGCATTGGCCGCGACGGCGTCCATGGCCCTCGTGGCCTGCACCGAGCCCGAGGAGGAGGCCACCCCGGGCGTCACCGCGGACACTGTGACGATCGGCACGCACCAGCCGCTGACCGGTCCCGCGGCGGCCGGGTACGCGGCGATCTCGGCGGCCACCTCGGCCTACTTCGAGTACGTCAACGCGGGCGGCGGCATCAACGGACGCACCATCGAGTACCTGGTCAAAGACGACTCCTATGACCCGACCGCCACGCAGACCGCGGTGACCGAGCTGGTCGCGCAGGACGACGTGCTCGCCATCGTCAACGGCCTCGGCACCCCCACGCACGCCTCGGTGCTCGACTACGTCGACGACGAAGGCGTCCCGGACCTGTTCATCTCGTCGGGCTCGCGGGAGTGGAACCAGCCGGGCATCTACCCCAACACCTTCGGCTTCAACGCCGAATACGTCACCGAGGGCGCCGCGCTCGCCCAGTACGCCGTCGACCAGCGGCCCGATGCCCGGATCTGTGTGCTCGGCCAGGACGACGACTACGGCGAGGGCATCCTCGAAGGCGTCGAGATCGTCATCGACAGCAACGAGGTCGCCCACGTCGAGACCTACCTGTCCTGGGACGAGGACCTGACCGACCAGATCGTCGCGCTCATGACCGCCGGCTGCGAAGTGAACATCCTCGGCACCATCAACGGCTTCACCGCCATGGCGATGGCCACGGCCGCACAACTCGACTGGTCGCCGGAGTGGTACGTCTCCTCCTCCGGCGCCGACTACCCGACCCTGCTCCAGTACCTCGGGGACGCCGGTCCGACCCTCCTCGAAGGCATGGTCAGCGTCAACTACCTGCCGTTCAACGCCGACAGCGAATGGAACGCGCTGTTCAGGCAGATCAACGACGAGTACAACGACGGCGCGCCCTTCACCGCCAACACCGTGTTCGGCATGAGCGTCGGCTACCTGTTCGCCGAGGCGCTCGCCGCCGCGGGCGAGGAGCCCACGCGCGAATCCCTCATCGCCGCCGTCGAATCGGGCGACCTGCTCGGGAACGGCATCGTGCCGCTGGCCTACAGCGAGGACAACCACGCCGGATACCAGACGGTCGGCATCGCCACGATCGACGACGGCGTCCAGGACTACGAGGGCACCACGTACCACCTGAACGTCGGCCAGGTGACGGAGGTCGAGGCCGCGCCGGTGCCGCTGGTGAACGCGGGCATCCCGCAGGGCTGAGCTAGCTCTCGAGCCGCGCGGTCGACTCGCGGACGACCAGCTCGGTGGCGAGTTCCAAACGGGGGGAGTCGATGTCGTTGCCCGCCGCCATCTCGAGCACCGTGCGGGCCGCGAGGGCGCCCATCTCGGCGAGCGGCTGGCGGACCGTGGTCAGGGGCGGGCTGGTCCAGCGCGATTCGGGGAGGTCGTCGAAGCCGATCACGCTCACGTGCTCGGGGATGCGCAGACCCGCCTGGCGGATCGCCTCGTAGGCGCCGAAGGCCATCTGGTCCGAGGACGCGAAGATCGCCGTGGGCGGCTCGGGCAGGCGCAGCAGCGCGGCGGCCGCGTCGAAACCGGACTGGTGGTAGAAGTCCCCGTCGTAGACCAGCGCCGGGTCGAAGGGCAGCCCTGCGGCGTCGAGGGCGGCGCGGTACCCGTCGAAGCGCGCCCGGGAGCACAGCACCTGCTTGGGGCCGTGGATGAAGCCGATACGGCTGTGGCCCAAGGAGATCAGGTGTTCGGTGGCGGCGAGGCCGCCCGCCCAGTTCGTGGCGCCGATCGCCGGCGCGTCCATCGTGGGGCCGCCCGAAGGGTCCAGCACGACCATGGGGACGCCGAGGTGGCGCAGCTGCTCCAGGATCGGGGACGCGAGCTGGGAGACCACCAGGATCACGCCGTCGGAGGCGCGGGTGCGGAGGTTGTCCAGCCACTGCTCGGTCGAGGCGCGGCGGCGGTGGACCGCCGAGACCACGGTGCCCACGCCCGCGGCGTGGGCCGCGTCCTCGACGCCGCGGATGATCTCCACGGCCCAGGGGCTGTCCAGCTCGTTGAAGACCAGGTCGACCAGGCGCGCGCGACTGGGCGCGCGGGTGGAGCGGCGGCGCTGGTATCCGCGCTCGTTCAGCAGTTCCTCGACGCGTTTGCGCGTCTCGGGGGCGACGTCCGAGCGGCCGTTGATGACGCGCGAGACCGTCGGCACGCTGACGCCGGCCTCGTCGGCGATGGCGCGGATCGTGATGCGCCCGTGTTCGTCTTCGCTCAAGGGTCCTCCTGGTCGTTCCTGCCCCAACCGTAGTGCCGACATCTTATAGCGGCACCTCTGGGCTCCCGGATTCCACCCGAAACTTTCGAGAAGTTTGCTCGAATAAGCGTCCTGGGCAAACGCATCCCAGGTCCAAATCAAGCCTAGAAGTAGCTCGTCATCAATGTTATGGTGTGCAAACCTGCATCGAAAACGATCAGAAAAGTTTCAGAAACTATCGGCCCGGAACCAGCGGTTCCAGTCTTCCGGGCCGCTTGAGTGGAGCAGCATGGACACCGACACCCCCGCGGACGCGGCCGAACGCGCCGCCGGTCTTGTCAAGCGGATGACGCTCGAAGAGAAATGCGCGCAGCTGTACAGCCTGTGGCGCGGCGTCGACGCGGACGCCGCCGACATGGCCCCGCACCAGAGCGAGCAGACCGGCGGGGTCTCCGAGGACGAGGCCATCGCGCACGGGTTGGGCCAGCTGACCCGCCCCTTCGGATCGGCTCCCGTTCCGGCCGCCGAGGGCGCCGCCAACCTCGCCGCCCTCCAGCAGCGCATCCGAGCCTCCAGCCGCTTCGGCATCGCGGCCCTGGCCCACGAGGAATGCCTCACCGGCTTCATGGCCCACGGCGCCACCATCTTCCCGACCGCGCTGGCCTGGGGCGCCACCTTCGACCCCGAGCTCATCGGCGCGATGGCGCAGCAGATCGGCGTCACCATGCGCAGTGTCGGCGTCCATCAGGGCCTCGCCCCCGTGCTCGACGTCGTCGCCGACTCGCGCTGGGGCAGGACCGAGGAGACCATGGGCGAGGACCCGTACCTCACGGGCACCCTCGCCACCGCATACGTCTCCGGCCTGCAGGACTCCGGGATCATCGCCACACTGAAGCACTTCGCCGGGTACTCCGCCTCGCACGCGGCGCGCAACTTCGGTCCGGTCTACATGGGCCCCAGGCAGTTCGCGGAGACCTACCTGACCCCGTTCGAGATGGCCGTGCGCATCGGCCGCGCCGGCTCCGTGATGCCCTCCTACGCCGCGAACGACGGCGTCGCCTCCCACGCCAACCCCGAACTCCTGCAAGGCGTCCTGCGCGACGAGTGGGGCTTCGACGGCACCGTCGTCTCCGACTACTTCGGCGTCAACTTCCTCAACTCCCTCCACAGCGTCGCCGCCGACCGCACGGACGCCGCCGTGCTCGGGCTCGCGGGCGGCGTGGACGTCGAACTGCCGAGCGTCGACTGCTACGGCGAGCCCCTCCAGGCCGCCGTCGCCGCCGGGCGCATCGACGAAGGCGTGATCGACCGCGCCGTCGAACGCGTGCTCACCCAGAAGATCGACCTCGGCCTGCTCGACGAGCTCCCCGAGCCCGCCGCGGCGATCGACCTCGACCCGCCCCACGCCCGCGCGCTGGCCGCCGAGGTGGCCCGCAAGTCGATCGTGCTCCTGGCGAACGACGGCACGCTGCCGCTGCGGGCAGCGCCCGGGCGGATCGCCCTCGTCGGACCCGTCGCGGACGACAAGGCCGTCATGCTCGGCTGCTACGCCTTCCCCAACCACCACGGCCGCAACGACGCCGCGTCGATCGACTCCGACGACCCGTACCCGCACGTCGACATGGGCGTCTCGATCGCCACCGTCGTCGAGCGGCTCGCCGCGGACCTCCCGGGCGCGGTCATCGAGCACCTCGCCGCGGGCTCCGTCCTCGACGCCACCGACGCCGACATCGCCGCGGCCGCGAACGCCGCCGCAGCGGCCGACCTCGCGATCGTCGCGGTCGGCGACCGCTCCGGGCTCTTCGGTCGCGGCACCTCCGGCGAAGGCTGCGACGCGCCGACCCACGCGCTGCCGGGACGCCAGGCCGAACTGGTCGAAGCGGTGCTCGACTCGGGCACGCCCACGGTGCTCGTGGTGATCTCCGGGCGCCCGTACGCGCTCGGCACGGCTCCGGAACGGGCCGCCGCGATCGTGCAGGCGTTCCTTCCGGGCCAGGAGGGCGCGGGCGCGATCAGCGCGGTGCTGACCGGTGCGGCCGAGCCCGAAGGACGCCTGCCCGCGGGCGTCCCGGCGCGTCCCGACTCGCCGCCCGCCACCTACCTCGCCCCCGAACTCGCCCGGCGCTCCTCGGTCTCCTCGGTGGACCCCACCGCCCAGTACGTCTTCGGCCACGGCCTCTCCTACACCGAGTTCGAATGGGGCGCAGTCGAACTCATCTCCGGCGCGGAGGTCGGTCCCGACGGGGTCGTCGAACTCGCGGCGCGCGTGCGCAACACCGGCGCGCGCCACGGCACCGAGGTCGTGCAGCTCTACCTCCACGACCCGGTCGCCTCCGTCGTCCGCCCCGTGCAGCGCCTGGTCGGGTTCGCGCGGCTCGAACTGGCTCCCGGCAAGGCCAGTGAGGCCCGCTTCGCGATGCCCCTCGACCTGGCGGCGTTCGTGGGCGTCGACGGCGAGTGGGTCGTCGAGGCCGGGACGCTCGAACTGCGCGTCGCGCGATCGGCCGCGGACACTGTGGCCACGCTGAACGTCGAGGTGACCGGCGCCCGTCGGCTGGAACCGGGCACCCGCGCCCTGGCGACCGAGGTCACCGTCGCAACCGTTGTCAGCTAGTATTGACCCCGATGCTGGAAAGCGTTTACAGACCCTCGTGACAAAGGAGTCCACTGTGTCCTCCCCCTACCGTCTCGCCGTGGTCGGCACCGGCGGCATCGCCCACCTGCACGCCGAACAGCTGCGCGATCACTGCCAGGGCCGGATCGAGCTGGTCGCGGCCGTCGACCCCGACACCGACCGCCTCGACGCGTTCAAGGAGAAGTTCGGCGTCGAGCACGGCTACGCCTCGATCGAAGCGCTCCTCGCCGCGGAGACCCTCGACCTGGTCGACCTGTGCACCCCGCCCGTGGCCCACGCGCCCGGCGCCATCGCCGCCCTCGAAGCCGGGGTCGGCGTCATCTGCGAGAAGCCCCCGGCCCTCAGTCTCGCCGAGTTCGACCGGATCGCGGCCGCCGCGGCCGTGTCGAAGGGCGACTTCGCGCTCATCTCCCAGCATCGCTTCGGCTCCGGCGCCGACCGCGTGCGCGACATGACGGCCTCGGGCGTCCTCGGCCGCCTCGCCGTCGCCAAATGCGACACCCTCTGGTACCGCCCCGAGGAGTACTTCGCGGTCGAATGGCGCGGGCGCTGGGAGACCGAGGGCGGCGGCCCCACCATGGGCCACGGCATCCACCAGATCGACACGCTCCTGTCCATGGTCGGACCCTGGTCCGAAGTGGTCGCCACCGCGCACCGCCACCGCCGCATCACCAACACCGAGGACGTCTCGCACGCGATCGTCACCCTCGAATCCGGTGCGTCCGTGGTCATCACGAACTCGCTGCTCTCCCCGCGCGAGGTCTCGCAGATCCGGCTCGACTTCGACAACGCCACCGTCGAACTCGACCACCTCTACGGCTACGGCGACGACAACTGGAGCGTGCACCCGATCGCCGCCGCCGCCGAGGAGGTGCACCGCGCCTGGGCGGGCGAGCCGCGAGGCAAGTCCTCGGGCCACTACGCCCAGTTCCTGCGCATCGCCGACGCCCTCGACGGCAAGACCGCCCCGCCGGTCACCATCGAGGACTCCCGCCGCACTCTGGAGCTGCTCGCGGCGATCTACGCCTCCGCCTTCACCGGCAAGCGCGTCCGCGCCGGCGAGATCGACCCGACCTCGCCCTTCTACCAGCGCATGGACGGCACCGGCGCCCCCTGGCCCGACCGCAAGTGACGACCCACCGGAAAGACTGGAGAGAACACCGATGACGCTGAACCTCGCCGACGACGGCACCGCCCTCTCGATCACCAAGGGCGACTTGCAGATCCTGCGCTACGTCTACCGGCCCGACAACGACCAGTTCGAGTCCCCCCGGCCCTACTTCGAGCCGCTCCGCGACCTCGCCGGGAATCAGGTGAGCCTCTACCGCCCGCACGACCACGTGTGGCACAAGGGCATCGCGCTCTCGCTGCCGAACGCCGGCCCCGAGAACTTCTGGGGCGGGCGCACCTTCCGACGCGGCAAGGGATACGTGGACGAGAAGAACGACGGCTCGATGGTCCACCAGGAGTTCACCGAGCTGTCCTCCGACGAGAACGGCGTGAAAGCCGTCGAGCGGCTCGACTGGATCACCGAGGACGGCCGCCACTTCTTCTCCGAGACGCGACGCTTCGCCGTCACCGTCATCTCGGACGACAAGTGGGTGCTCTCCTTCTCCACCGCGTTCACCAACGACACGCAGGACACGGTCGTGATGGGCAGCCCCACCACCGAGGGCCGCGAGAACGCCGGCTACGGCGGATTCTTCTGGCGCGGACCGCGCTCCTTCACCGAGGGCACCGTCTACACCGCCGAAGGCGAAGGCGGCGACGAGAAGATGGGCGAGCGCGGCGACTGGCTCGCCTTCCGTGGCAAGCACGACTCCACCGACGCCGTCTCCACCCTGGTCTTCACCGACCACGCGGAGAACCCCGGAGCGCCCGTCAAGTGGTTCGTGCGCAGCACCCCGTTCGCCGCGGTCTGCCCCGCGCCGTTCTTCGACACCGAACTGCCGATGGCCCCCGGAGACACCGTGACGCTGCGCCACGCCGTCGCGATCTGCAACGGCGACACCGGGATCGACGGCGCCGCCAAGACCGCCGACCTCGCCGCCGCCGAACTGGCCAGGCTGGGGTAGCCATGACCGGCTTCCCCGGCGGCACGGCCGTCTCCCTTGTCACGGTCTACGACTGGCCCACCGTCGACGGCCAGGCGGGCGGCAGCCCGCACCTGCACACCGCCTCCACCGAGGGCTACGTCGTCGTCAGCGGCACCGGAGCGGTCGAGACCCTCTCGGGGAACGGCTTTGAGCGCCGCGATCTCGCGCGGGGGACCGTCCTGTGGTTCACCCCCGGGACGGTCCACCGCCTCGTCAACGGCTCGGGCGACCTCCAAGTCGTGGTGGTCATGCAGAACGCGGGCATCCCCGAAGCCGGGGACGCCGTGTTCACCTTCCCCGAAGCGACCCTTGCCGACCCGGAGGCCTACAAAGCGGCCGCCTCCGCCCCGGCCGCCCCGGACTTGAGCGAACGCGAACGCGGCGAGGCCACCCGGGCCCGCCGGGACCTCGCGATCGAGGGTTACCTCGCCCTGCGCGAACGCGTCGAGACCGAAGGGCCGAAAGCCATGCAGCCCTTGTGGGACAAGGCGGCCCAGCTCGTGTCGTCCCGCACCGAGACCTGGCGCGGGCTCTGGGCCGACGGGCCGCGGGCCCAGGCCGACGCCACCGGCGCCCACCTGGACGCCCTCGCGAAGGCCGACGCGACCCACCTGTGCGACGCCCACGTCGGCGACCCCGGGGACGCGGCCGCCAAATGGGGCATGTGCGGACGCCTGGAGACCTGGGACCTCCGCCCCTGACCGAAGCGCGACAACGGGCCGGACGTTCGCCGAACGAACGTCCGGCCCGCGCCTTCCATACCTCATCGTGTGGCTCCGGTTACGATTGTCGCCGGACTTCGAAGGAGCGCAGTTGGTCGACCACAACCCAGCCGAGACCGGGATCATGATCGACGCCGCGACCACGGTCGATCGCGACGACGCCGTCTGGATCGAACCCGACGGCGACGGCTTCGACGTCTGGGTCCACATCGCCCGCGTCGCCGACCACGTCACCAGGGGCGGTCGCGCCGACACCGAGGCCCACCGCCGCGTCCACACCCGCTACCGGCCCGAGCACACCAAGCACATGCTCCCCGCGCCCGTGGTCGAAGCCGCCTCCCTCGAACCCGACCGCGAGAACGACACCTTCGCCGTCCACCTGCGAATCGACCACGCCGGGCAGGTCCGCTCCGCCGACCTCGGCCCCGGCCGGCTCACCAAGTCCTGGGTCATGACCCACGGCGAAGCCGCCGACGCCGCGAACCACCCCGGCCACCCCCTCCACGGCACGCTCGCGCTCGCCCTGCGCTTCTCCCAGACCATGCTCGCCGCCCGCCGCAACGCGGGCGCCCTCGCCTTCTACGACCTCCTCTCCGGCTTCGCCACCAACGAAGAGGGCCAGCTCGTGCGCCTCGACAGCTCGATGCGCAACTCCGGCTACATCATCGTGCAGGAGTTCATGATCGCCGCCAACGCGCAGATCGCCGCGTGGGCCGTGCGCGAGGACCTGCCGATCCTCTTCCGCAACCACCGGCTCGCCGCCGTCGCGGGCGACCCCGCCGAACTCCGCGCCGAACTCGACTCGATCGCCGCCACCGGCGACGGCGCCGCCTTCGAGATGCTCCGCGCCCGCATGCGCATGGTCGCCCGCGCCGCCACCTACGGCCCCACGGTGCACGGCCACCACGGCCTCCAGCTGCCCGCCTACACGCACGCGACCAGCCCGATCCGCCGCTACCCCGACCTCGTCGTCCAGCGCATCCTGCTCGCCGCCGCCCTCGGCCGCCCGAGCCCCTACCCGATCGAGGAACTCGAAGCGGTCGCCGTCCACGTCAACGAACGCGTCGAGGAAGAACGCCGCGCCAAGGCCGAGTACTTCAAGCAGAGGGCCCACGAGGAGACCGCGCGGCACGCCGAGACCGCCGACTTCGCGGCCCTGCCCTACAAGCAGTTCGCCCGCGTCCTCCAGTTCGCCGTCGAACGCGGCGAGACCCCCGCCGGGCTCGCCGCCGATACCGCCCGCCGCCTCGACGCCCGCGAGCTCCAGCTCCGCGAGTTCGCCTCCGTCTACCTCTACGGCCGCGGCGATTTCGAGCCGCTGCGCGAGCGCATGAACCGGATGCTCGCCGACGAGCCACAGCAGGCCCAGTCGATCGTCAACGTCTACCTCCAGGACCGCCTCGGCGGCCCGGTCAGCAACGAGACCAACGTGCTGTGGACCGTCGAGGACGCCCCCGGCTTCGAGGGGCCGCTCTTCTCCGCGCAGGTCTCCATCCGCTACAACGGCGAACAGGTCGACTCGCCGAAACGGTTGCAGCGCAACAAGAAGGAAGCCCGCAACCAGGCCGCGCTGGCGCTCGTCGCCGCGCTGGCGAGGATGCCGGACCCTTCTTCCGACGTGACCGCGAAGCCGCGCACGGAGGGCCCGAAGAAGCTCCTCGTGGACGCCGCGGTCAACCCCGCCGAAGCGGTCCAGATCTACGCCGCCAGGGGAGCGGTCAAACCGCTCACCTGGGACTTCTCGGTCGACGGTCCCTCGCACGAGCGGACCTTCACCTGCCGCGCTGAGGGCTGGATGCCGGTCTCGGGCGAGCGCATCGCCGCCGAGGGGAAGGGCCCGACCAAGCAGGCCGCGAAGACCAATGCGGCCCTTGAACTGCGCGTCCAGATCGAGGTCGCCCTCGCACTCGGCGAGACGGGGCGGCACGCGGACGCCTGACGGCGCGGGTCACGCCCGGCCTCGGAGCGCGAAATGCGTTTCGGCCGCTAGGGCACAATGGGGACGTGCATATTCTCGACGACTTCGCATGGCGCGGCCTCATCCAGGACTCCACCGGTATCGACGCTCTCCGCGAGCACATCGACGCGGGCCCGGTGACCTTCTATGTGGGCTTCGACCCGACCGCCGTCAGCCTGCACGTCGGCCACCTCATGCAGGTCATCACCGCCCGCCGCCTCCAGCGGGCGGGCCTGAAGCCGCTGCTGCTCGTGGGCGGCGCGACGGGCCAGATCGGCGACCCGAAGGAGGCGGGCGAGCGCAGCATCAACCCGCCCGAAGTCGTGGCCGGCTGGGTCGAGAAGATCCGGGCGCAGCTCTCGCCGTTCGTCACCTACGACGGCGAGAACGGCGCGATCCCGGTCAACAACCTCGACTGGACCAGCGAGATGGGCGTCGTGGAGTTCCTGCGCGACGTGGGCAAGCACTTCCCGGTCTCGAAGATGCTCGCCCGCGAGGTCGTGCGGGCCCGGCTCGAGTCCGGCATCTCCTTCACCGAGTTCTCCTACCAGCTCCTGCAGTCCAACGACTTCTACGAGCTGCACCGCCGCCACGGCTGCACCCTCCAGTTCGGAGGTTCGGACCAGTGGGGCAACATCACCGCCGGGGTGGACTTCGTGCGCCGCAAGGCGGCCGAGCACGTGCACGCCTTCGTGACCCCGCTCGTCCTCAAGGCCGACGGCACGAAGTTCGGCAAGACCGAGGGCGGCACGGTCTGGCTCGACCCGGAACTGACCAGCCCGTACGCGTTCTACCAGTTCTGGGTGAACGCCGCCGACGCCGACGTGGTGGGCTACCTCAAGTACTTCTCGTTCAAGTCCCACGAGGAGATCGAGGAGCTGGAGCGGGCCACCGCCGAGAAGCCCGCCGCGCGGCTCGCGCAGAAGGCGCTCGCGGAGGAGATGACCACGCTGCTGCACGGCGCCGAGGAGACCGCGCACGTCGTGGCCGCCTCACAGGCCCTGTTCGGCCGCGGCGAGCTCGCCGAGCTGCCCGAGTCGACGCTGCGCGCCGCGCTCGTGGAGGCCGGTCTCGCCGAGTTCACCAAGCCTGACGTCACCGTGGCCGAGGCCATGAAGGAGTCCGGCGTGGTCGCCAGCCTGGGCGAGGCGCGCCGCGCCGCGAAGGAGGGCGGGGCCTACCTGAACAACGTGCGCGTGAGTGATCCTGCGGCCGTTATCGACCCTTCTGACCTGCTTCACGGGCGGTACGGAGTGATCCGGCGCGGTAAGAGGACCGTCGCCGGGTTCGAGGTCGTCAGCTGAGGCATACACTTGGTTGGTTTTGTCGCGGTGAATTTAGAGGGGGAGAATCGAGTGGCTGAAGACGGCCGCGCCCGCAAGGGTGGAGATGACCGACGAGGCGGCTACGGCCGTCGCGAGGGCGGCGGCTACGGCGACCGTTCGGGCCGGAGCGGCGGGTACAACCGCCAGGACGGCCGAGGGGACAGCCGGGGCGGCTACGGCCGCTCTGAAGGCCGCGACGACCGCCCGCGGCGCTACGAGGACCGGGACGACCGGCCGCGTCGCGACGGCGACAACCGTGGTGGATACAGCCGCGATGATCGCGGCCCGCGTCGCGATGACGACCGCGGCGGGCGCAGCGGTGGTTACAACCGTGACGACCGCGGCGGGCGCAGCGGTGGTTACAACCGTGACGACCGCGGCGGGCGCAGTGGCGGCTACAACCGCGACGACCGTCCGCGCAGCGGCGGTTTCAACCGTGACGACCGCGGCCCGCGCCGCGACGGCGACAACCGCGGTGGCGGCTTCAACCGCGACAACCGTGGTGGATACAGCCGCGATGACCGCGGCCCGCGTCGCGATGACGACCGCGGTGGACGCAGCGGTGGTTACAACCGTGACGACCGCGGTGGACGCAGTGGCGGTTACAACCGCGAGGACCGTCCGCGCAGCGGCGGGTTCAACCGCGACGACCGCGGCCCGCGCCGCGATGACGACCGCGGTGGACGCAGTGGCGGTTACAACCGCGACGACCGCGGCCCGCGCCGTGACGGCGACAACCGCGGCGGTTACAGCCGCGACGATCGAGGCGGCCCGCGCCAGTTCGAGAGGCGCAGCGAAGGCAACCGCGACAACCGCGGTGGCGGCTTCAACCGCGACGACCGAGGCGGCCCGCGTCGCTACGACGACCGCCCGCGCCGCGATGACGACCGAGGCGGCCCCCGCCGCTTCGAAGGCAACCGGGACGACCGTCCCCGCCGCGACGGCGACAACCGCAGTGGCGGTTTCAACCGCGACGACCGCGGTCCCCGTCGTTTCGAGGGCAACCGTGACGATCGGCCGCGCCGTGACGGCGATGACCGTCCGCGTCGCTTCGACCGGGACGACCGTCCTCGCCGCGACGGCGATGACCGTCCCCGCCGTTTCGAGGGCGGCCGCGACGACCGCGGGCCGCGCCGCGACGACGACCGTCCGCGCCGGTTCGAGAAGCGCGAAGGCGGCCGTGACGAGCGTCCCCGCAGCTTCGAGAAGCGCGACGACCGCGGTCCCCGTCGTGACGACCGGGGCGGCCCGCGCCGCTTCGACCGCGACGACCGTCCCCGCCGCAGCGACCGGGTCGACGACCGACTCGGGCGCGACGGCAAGGAGCGCCGCGGCAAAGACGCCCTGCGTCCGCTCGAGGAGCGCGAGGCCGGGCACGAAGGCCCGATCCGCATGGGCGAGTCCGACGAGGCCCCGGATCTTCCCGATGGCATCGAGTACGGCTTCGACCAGCTCGACAAGGAGACCAAGGCCGGGCTGCGCAGCTTGAACAAGCAGCTCGCCGAGGCCGTCGGCAACCGGCTCATCGCCGCCGCCGCGCTCCTCGCCGAGGACGACGTCGAAGGCGCGCTCGAGCAGGCCCGCTACGCCCGCCGCAAGGCGTCCCGCGTGGCCGTGGTCCGCGAGGTCACCGGTGTGGCCGCGTACGGCGCCGAAGAGTGGCAGCTGGCCGTCAACGAGCTGCGCGCCGCGCAGCGCCTGGGCGGCACGCACGACCACGTCGCACTGATCGCCGACTGCGAACGCGCCCTTGGGCACCCCGAGCGCGCGATCGACCTGTACCGCGAGTTCGGCAGCGACGAGAGCGTCGACCCCGAGGTCCGGGTCGAGCTGCTCATCGTCGCCTCCGGCGCCCGCCGCGACATGGGCATGGGTGAAGCCGCGACCGCGATGCTGAAGGTCGGCGGGCTCAACTCGCCGAAGACCGAGCCTTGGGTCGCCCGTCTCCGCTTCGCGTACGCCGAGGGCCTCCTGGCCGACGGCCGCGAAGACGAAGCCCGCGAATGGCTCTCGAAGGCGGTCGCCGCCGACGAGACCGGCGAGACCGGCGCCGCCGAGCGCCTGCTCGAGCTCGAGGGCATCGTCGTCGAGGAGTACGACGAGGACGACGAGTTCGAGGACGACGACGACTACGAGGACGACGAAGACGACCTCGAAGACGACGAGGACTCGGACGACGACCGCGATGTCGAAGACGAGGACGACGAAGACGATGAGGACTTCGACGACGAAGCGGACGACGTCGAGGACGAGTCCGAGGTCGACGTAAGGACCGAGACGACGCCCGCGCGGCCTTCGACCACGCCGTTCGCGACCGCACCGTTCGAGACACCGGCGTCGTCGAGCGCCGGGTCCACCCCCGACGCTGAGGAGTCCGATGACTCGATTGAAAGGCGCGCCTGAGGCACTCGCCGGCGCTTACGACCAAGCGCTGCTCGACCTCGACGGCGTCGTCTACCTGCTCAGTCAGCCGATCCCGGAAGCGGCCGCGACCCTCGCGGCCCTTCCGGGGCTCGACTGCGACCCGGTGTTCGTCACCAACAACGCCTCCCGCAGCCCGCAGACGGTCGCGGAGGCCTTGCGCGGCATGGACATCCCTGCGGAGGACACCCAGGTGCTCACCTCGGCGCAGGTGGTGGCCGAAATCCTGCGCGAGCGCCTCGGCGAAGGCGCCCGGATCCTCGTGACCGGTTCAGAGGCGCTGCGTGTCGCCGTCGAGTCCCAGGGCCTGGTGGCGACGGCGGATCCGAAAGCGGCCCAAGGCATCGGCTACGGCATGATCCCGTCCTTGACATGGCGGGACCTCGCCGACCTGACCATCGCGGCCCGCAACGGGGCCGTGTGGGTCGCGACGAACCTCGACGCCACCCTGCCCACACCGGACGGTCCGCTGCCCGGCACGGGCGCGCTGGCGGGGGCGATCGCCACGGCACTCGGCCGCGGTCCGGACGTCGTCGCGGGGAAGCCGGAGCCCGGGATCTACCGGTCCGCTTTGGCGCGCAAACCGGGAGGCCGGGCGATCATGGTCGGCGACCGCCCGGACTCGGACATCGAGGGCGCCAACCGGGCGGGTATCGACTCGCTGCTGGTCTTCACCGGTGTCGTCTCGCCGCGCGAGGCGATGCTGCTGCCGCCCGAGCAGCGTCCGACGTACCTCGGCTGGAACCTCGGCGCGCTCACCGAGTCCCACCCCGAGCCCGACTGGAACGACGCCGTCGACCGCATCGAATGCGGGGGATGGACGGCGGCCTTGGACGGCAAGGAGATTCGTCTCAGCGGCCGGGGCGCCGACCTGGACGCGTGGCGGGCCCTCTGCGAGTTGAGCTGGGCCGCAGCCGATATGGCCGGCTACGACCCGACCGTGCCGCCGATCCCGGTGGGCGAGGCCGCGGAGAAGCTGCTGTCGGCCTGACGAGGACAAGCGAGAAGCCCGGACTGCCGCAGTCCGGGCTTCATTTTCCTTGTGGCGCTGAACCGGTGGGGCGCAGCGCCTCAGACGTGGCGGCCTACGCGTCGACCTTGAGGGCCTTGCGCAGCTTGGCGAGGTCCTTCACGGAGGCCTTGATCTTGATCTTGCCGGTCAGGAGCGCCTTGGCGGGCTTGAGCTCCTTCTTGGACAGGGCGATCAGGTCGTCAGAGCCGATGAGGATGCGGACCTCGGCGTCGGCGGCGTCGCCGTCGAGCAGGTCGGTCAGCTTGTTGCCGGAGAGCTTGGCGCTGAAGGCCTGGTCGAGGTCGGTGATCTCAACGGCCAGAGTGCGTTCGAAGCCTTCCTCGAGCTCGAGCTCGTCGGACTTCCTGGCGACCTTGCCCGCCATCTTCTCCAGCACATTGCGGCATTCGTCAACAGTGGCCATACGGTCCTCCCGGTTTAGTTCTTGAGCTCGAAGCGCTCGACTGCCGAGAGATTACAACGTGGCCCGAATGCCGTTGCGTCCGACCGGGACGCATTTGACCCGATGGCCTGAGGAGGGCGCGGGACGGGCCTCACGGCCCGCGCCCGCGCACCCTACGTGACGCGCGTCGTCCAAGTCGCCCAATGTGAACCGAAGGCGCGAGTCGGACGGGCTACAGCACGCCGCGGAGCTTCATGAGGTCCATCATGTTGGCCTTCAACTTGACCTGGCCTCCGGTGAAGGCCTTCATGAAGTCGAGCTCCCCGGCGACGAGCTTGAGCAGGTTGTCCGAGGAGACGACCATGCGGATATCCGCGTCGGGGTTGTCGCCGTCGGTGATGCCGGTCAGCTTGCCCTGGTCGAACTTGCCGTTGAACGACACCGAGAGGTCGGTGATGTCGGCGGCGAGCGAGCGCTGGAAGCCCTGGAGCTTGCGCACCGTCTTCGGGTTCGAGGCGAGGTTCTCCGCGAACTGCTCGAGTGCGGTCCGGCATTCGTCGATGGTGGCCATGGGCCCTCCTGTTTCGATCGGCGCGGGCGCGTCGGTGCGCCCCGTGAGAATGTTACCGGCCAGTACGGCCATGCGGGCATGGCCGTGGGCCGGTAGCTTGGCAGTACCGTTGACGCCAGAGCCAGACTACGGCTCGCGAGCCTCACCGAGGCGGGGACGGCAACCCGCGGACTCGGCAGACCCTGAAGGGAGTGGGACCACCATGACGGACTCCGCCCGCGCCTACTTCGACTCATTCCTCGGCATGGCCGGCGAACCCGCACGCCGCGCCCGCAACCTCGCCGGCAAGGTCCGCGAGGACCTGCGCACCGGCTCCGAGCAGGTACGCGAGCAAGGCAGCCGCACCGCCTCCGACATCGGCCGCCTCATCCGCGCCGAATTCGACGCCAACCTCACCCGCTTCGGCGTCGCCACCCAAGCCGACCTCGACGACCTCAACCTCCGCCTCGAACACTCCGAAGAGCAGATCCGCGACCTCCGCATCCGCCTCGCCGAAGCCGAGGCCCGCCTGGCCGCCGCAGCGGCGAAGCCGACCGAGACGCGGCAGCGCGACGCCGAACGCCCGGCTCCCGCCGAAACGCCCTCGTCCGCCCCCGCCGCGACCATGGAGCCGATCGACGACGAGGAAGAGGACGCATGACCGACACGCCCAGCCCGGGGGCCCTGGCGAACCGCCTGAAACCCGCAGACGACACCGACGACGTCGAACTCGAGGTCGAAGAGGCCCTCGGCCACCTCGAAGCGCTGCCCGACCTGCCCGTCACCGAGCACGTACGGGTCTTCGAAGGCGTCCAGCAGCGCCTCTCCGAGATCCTCAGCAACGTCGACGACGCCTAGCGTCCAACCCTAGAAAGCACCGATCCCGCGCCATGCCGACGCGCTACCGACTCGACGCCGAACTCGTGCGCCGCAAGATCGCCCGCTCCCGCGAGCACGCCCGCGAACTCATCGCGGCCGGCCGCATCCACCTGCGCGGCATCCCCGCCACCAAACCCGCCACGAGCGTCACCGGCGACGACTCCATCCGCCTCGTCGGCGACGTCGACGACTACGTCTCCCGCGGCGCCCACAAGCTCATCGGCGCCCTCGACGCCTTCGACGTCGACCCGAAGGGCCTGCGCGTCCTCGACGCCGGCGCCTCCACCGGCGGCTTCACCGACGTCCTCCTGCGCCGCGGCGCGGCCGAAGTGCTCGCCGTCGACGTCGGCTACGGCCAGCTCGCCTGGAAACTGCAGACCGACGACCGCGTCGTCGTCCACGACCGCACCAACGTGCGCCACCTCACCCCCGAACTGCTCGGCGGGCCCGTGGACCTCACCGTCGGCGACCTCTCGTTCATCTCGCTCGAACTCGTCCTGCCCGCGCTGGCCGCGTGCACGAAGCCCACGGGCATGATGCTGCCGATGGTCAAGCCGCAGTTCGAGGTCGGCAAGGGCCAGGTCGGCGCAGGCGGGGTCGTGGGCGACCCGGCTCAGCGCGCCGACGCGGTGTGGGGCGTGATCGAGAAGGCCGGGCAGCTCGGCTGGACCACCACCGCGGTGGCCGCGAGCCCACTGCCCGGCCCGAAGGGGAACGTGGAGTTCTTCTGCCGCATGGTCACCGAAGGTGAACCGATCGACCGCGCCGGTGTCGACGCGGCCTGCGGCGTTCCGGCCTAATCGAAGTCGGCGGCGATGATCGCCTCCAGATTCCGTTCCGCCAGTGCCGTGATCGTCACGAGCGGGTTCACACCGATCGAGCCCGGGATGAGCGAGGAGTCGGTGACGTAGAGCCGCTCGTAGCCGTTGAGGCGCCCGTACGCGTCGGTGGCCTCGCCGAGGACGCACCCGCCGAGTGGGTGGTAGCAGAAGTCGTCTGCGAAGGCCCGGTCGTCGCCGAACAGGTCGTACCGGTACGAGGTGCCGTGCTTCCGGTTGATGCGGTCGAACATCGACTTCGCGGCGGCGACGCCCGGTTGCGCCTGCTCGAGGCTCCAGTCGAGCACGGCCTTGTCGGCGGCGGCGTCGTACGTGAAGCGGCCGCGCTCGGGGTTGTCGGTGATCGCGAGGTAGAGGCTGATCCAGGTCTCGATGCCGGCCGGGAGCGGCGCGAGCTCGGCGAACACCCGCGCTTCGGGGTTGTCCCAGTCGTCGATGCCCATCACGGGAATCGTGGACTGCTTGAGCCCGGTGGGGTTCCAGACGTGGTTGGCGCGGGCGGTCATCACGTTGCCGTTGGGGCCCCAGCCGGAGCCGACGGCCTCGTCGAGGTCGGGCAGGGCGCCGGTGTCGCGGGCGCGCAGGAGCAGTTCGGTGGTGCCGAGGCTCCCGGCGCCGAGGAACAGGTGGCGGCAGGTGAGGCGCTTGGCCTCGATGAGCTCGTCCGCGTCGTCGCGGTGCTCGACGTGGATGACGTAGTTCCCGGCCTCGTCGAGTTCGATGGCGCGCACTTGGTGGCGGGCGGCGATGGTGACGTTGCCGGTGGCGAGCGCTGAGGCGAGGTAGGTCTTGTCGAGGCTCATCTTGCCGTGGTTGTTGCCGTAGATGACCTCGCCGCCGAGGGCGGATTTCGGGGCGGTCCCGGCGGCTTCGCGTTCCATGTGGTCGAAGTCGTAGACGTCGGGCACGAAGACCGTCTTGAGTCCGGCGGCTTCGGCCTGGGCGGCCGCCACGCGGCTGAAGCGGTAGTACTCGGTGGACTTGTAGAACTCGGGGTCGATGGTGTTGACCTGGAGTTCGGCCTGCGCGAGCGGGAAGTGGCGCTCGTACATCGCGTTCGCGTCGACGCAGGGGAGGACTTCTTCGAAGTAGTCGCGGCGGGGGACCACCGCCATGCCGCCGTTGACGAGCGAGCCGCCGCCGACGCCGCGTCCGACATAGACGGACATGTCCGCGTAGTTGACGCGGTCGAGGACGCCCGGGTAGGGGTCGATGTCGCGGTCGACGACGTCGAGCCACAGGAGGGTCGACAGGGGCGCTTCGGTGCGGCGCTTGAACCACATGCTGCGCTCGTCGGGACTGGTCATGGTGCAGAAGACCTTGCCGTCCCCGCCCGGTTCGTTCCAGAGGCGGCCCATCTCGAGGACGGTGGTCTCGACGCCGGCCTCGCCGAGGCGCAGGGCCGAGACGGCCGCGCCGTAGCCGGAGCCGATGACGACGGCGGGGACGTGGGCGCCGTTCGCGGCGGCGGCCCGGGGTCCGACGGTGGTGAGCCCGGCCGCTGCGGCGGTGGTGAGGGCGGTATAGCCGAAGAGCTGTCTGCGTGTCGCCACGGGGTCTCCTTGGTCTCGGGTGGTGTTGGGGACACATTGTGCCGCAAGGGATCACACCTGGCCAGCTCTCAGAGCGGCTTGTCTCCCAAGGGAAGCCGGATGCGGGGCATTCGTGCGGAACCGCGTTGTGCAAGCGTTCTCCTCGGTATGCTCTCCGGTACTCCCGGTGAACCCGACTGGAGTACAGTTCGAGGCCCTGGAACCGTCTGAGTAGGAGCGCGAGTGGAGCCGCAGCAGAAGCCGAGCCGTGTCTTGGTGGTCACGCATCCGCTTCGCGAGGACGTCGCCGAGCTCGCCCGGAAGCTCGCGGCCGCCCTGCAGGCCGAAGGCGTCGCCGTGAAGATCTGCTCCGGCGCGACCCGCTCGCTCCTGCGCCCCGACGCGCTCGTGATCGGCGACGAGGTCACCGGAGAGAACGCCGACCTCGTGCTCGCCCTCGGCGGCGACGGCACCGTGCTGCGCGCCGCGAGGCTCGCGGGCGAGGCCCAGGTGCCGCTGCTCGGCGTCAACTTCGGCAAGGTCGGCTTCCTCGCCGAGGCCGAGACCGGCGAACTCGAGACCGTCGTCTCGCGCCTTCTCGACGGCGAGTACACCGTCGAGGAGCGCACCGCGCTGGAGGTCGAGGCCATGGGCACCGACGGCGAGCAGCACGTCTCGTGGGCCTTCAACGACATCGCGGTGGAGAAGGCCGAGCCCGCGCGGATGCTCGAGCTGTACATCGAGATCGACGGCACCCGCATCTCCCGCTACGGCTCCGACGGCGTCGTCGTGGCCACGCCGACCGGTTCGACCGCGCACGCGATGTCGGCGGGCGGCCCGGTGGTCTGGCCCGATGTGGACGCCCTCGTGGTGGTGCCCATGAACGCGCACGCCCTGTTCGCCAAGCCGATGGTGGTGCATTCCTCCTCCTTGATCCGCATCGGCGTGGAGTCGGTCGGCACCGAGGGCTCGCTCATCGCGGACGGCAAGGAGCTCACGCGGCTCACGTCCGGATCGACGGTGACGATCCGCCGCTCGGACCGCCCGGTGCGCCTGGTGCGCATGTCCGGTCAGCCCTTCGCCTCCCGTCTCGTGTCGAAACTCTCTCTGCCCGTTGACGGTTGGCGTCACGGCCGGGTCTAGGGCTCACCACGCGGCGGATGTCAGACAGACCGGCTAGGCTTCGAAGCGTGTTGGAGGAGCTTCGCATCCAGAACCTGGGCGTGATCGCTGACGCCACCTTGCCGCTCGATTCCGGCCTGACCTGCATCACCGGTGAGACCGGCGCCGGTAAGACCATGGTCGTCGCCGGTCTGGGGCTGTTGTTCGGCGGTCGTGCCTCCCGTGCCCCCCTCGGCGCGGAGAAGGCCCTTGTGGAGGGCCGATTCGTCGTACGCGAGAGCGCGCTCGAACTGCGTGAACGCGCCATCGAGGCCGGTGCGGACCTGGAGGACGGCGAGCTGCTGCTGGCCCGCTCGGTCTCCTCGGAGGGCCGTTCGAAGGCCTGGGTCGGCGGCCGTTCCGCGCCCGTCGGCGTGCTGTCCGAACTGGGTGAGCTGGCGATCTCGGTGCACGGCCAATCGGACCAGATGCGGCTGCTGCAGCCCGCCGAGCAGCGGGCGGCGCTCGACCGCTTCGCCGGGGCCGACCACGGCAAGGTCCTCGACTCCTACCGCGCCGTCTTCCACGAACTCGGGGCCTGCGCCGCCGAGCTCTCGCGGCTGCGCACCAGCGCCCGCGAGATGGCCCGCGAGGCGGACATGCTGCGCCTGGGCCTCGATGAGATCACCGCCGTCGACCCGCAGGAAGGCGAGGACGCCGAGCTCGCCGAAGAGGCCCGCCGCCTCGAGAACGCCGAGGCCCTGCGCCTCGCCGCCGCCACCGCGCACGGCGCGATCAGCGGCGATCCGACCACGGGCGAAGGCGGTGCGACCGACACGGTCGGCGCGGCCGCGCGCGCCCTGGAACACGACGCCCACTCCGATCCGAAGCTCGCCGAGTTCGCCGAGCGCCTCGCCGAGGCCGGCGCGCTCCTCGCCGAAGCCGCCGTGGACCTCTCCGCGTACCTCGACGACCTCTCGGCCGACCCGCGTCGCCTGGAGGAGATCTACCAGCGCCAGGCGGCCATGAAGACCCTGTACCGCAAGTACGCCGAGGACCTTCCCGGCGTGCTGGCCTGGGCCGAGAACGCCCGTAAGCGACTCGGGGAGCTCGACGTCTCCGACGAGCGCGTCGCCGAGCTCGAATCCCAGCATGCCGAGCTCACCGCGCGGGCCGCCGAGCTCGCCTCGCAGCTGCGCGCGTCCCGCCGTGCCGCCGCCGAGCGGTTCTCCGCGTCGGTCTCGGCCGAACTCAAAGGCCTCGCGATGCCGCACGCCGAGGTCACGGCCGCGGTCGAGCCGCGTCCGGCCGGTCGCGGCGGCATCGATCTCGCCGTCGAAACGGCGGTCTCCGGTGCCACCGAGGACGGCGCCGACGAGGTCGAGCTCCTGCTGCGCCCCCACCCGGGTTCGCTGCCGGCGGCGCTGCACAAGGGCGCCTCGGGCGGTGAGCTCTCCCGCGTCATGCTCGCGATCGAAGTGGTCTTCGCCGAGATCGGCGGCCCGCCCGTCCTCGTGTTCGACGAGGTCGACGCCGGGGTCGGCGGCGGGGCCGCGATCGAGATCGGCCGCTGCCTCGCCAAGCTCGCCCGCCGCCACCAGGTCCTGGTCGTCACCCACCTGCCGCAGGTCGCCGCCTTCGCGGACCGCCACCTGGTGGTCTCGAAGGACACTTCGGGGGCCGTCACGGTCTCCGGCGTGCGCGTGGTCGACGACGCGGAGCGGGCGCGTGAGCTCGCTCGCATGCTCGCGGGGATGCCCGATTCGCACCTGGGCGTGGCCCACGCCGAGGAGCTCCTGGCAGAGGCCGCGAAGATGAAGTCCTGACGACGCTCCACCCGCGCGGCCCGCTCCGGCGAGCCGTCGCCACGGAGGGTGCGATCGGATGGCATGATGATGCACGATGCGTGTACCTAGCTTGCGTTTGCCCGGGCGGAACCCGGAGGGTGATCCCTCCGATGATCGGCTGGTCGGCACCGCCCGCCTCGACCGCCGTACCAAGCGGCTGTGCGGCCGGCTCGAACCCGGCGACATCGCGATCATCGACCATGTCGACCTCGACCGGGTCGCCGCCGACACTCTGGTCGGCACCGGCGTCCCGGTGGTCGTCAACGCCGCCAAGTCGATCTCCGGCCGCTACCCGAACCTCGGCCCCGAAGTGCTCGTCAAGGCCGGGATCGTCCTCATCGACGGCGTCGGCGACGAGATCTTCGACCGGGTGCGCGAAGGCCGGTCCGTCTCGGTGGACCTCGAAGCCGGGCAGATCTACTCCGGCGCCGACCTGATCGCCGAGGGCGCGGTCCAGACCGAGGAGTCGGTCAGCGCCGACATGGAGGCCGCCAAGGAGGGACTCTCGATCCAGCTCGAGGCGTTCGCGGCCAACACCATGGAGTACCTCAAGCGCGAGCGGGACCTCCTGCTCGACGGCGTCGGCGTGCCCGACGTGAAGACCTCCTTCAACGGCCGCCACGCGCTCATCGTCATCCGCGGCTACAACTACAAGGAGGACATCGACGTCCTGCGCCCCTACATCCGCGAGTTCAAGCCCGTGCTCGTGGGCGTCGACGGCGGCGCGGACGCCCTCCTCGAAGCCGGGTACACGCCCGACATGATCGTCGGCGACATGGACTCCGTCTCGGACGACGCCTTGCGCTGCGGCGCCGAGATCGTCGTCCACGCCTACGCCGACGGGCGCGCTCCCGGCATGGAGCGCATGGACAAGCTCGGGGTCCCCGCGATCCCGTTCCCGGCCGCGGCCACCTCCGAGGACATCGCGATGCTCATGGCCGACGAGAAGGGCGCCGAGCTCATCTGCGCGGTCGGCACGCACGTCACCATGGTCGAGTTCCTCGACAAGGGACGCGGCGGCATGGCCTCCACCTTCCTCACCCGGCTGCGCGTCGGCGGCAAGCTCGTCGACGCCAAGGGCGTCTCGCGCCTCTACCGCCAGGACATGTCGATCTCCGCGCTGCTCCTGCTCATCGTCTCCGGCCTCGCCGCGATGGCCACGGCCGTGGCCATCTCCACCGTCGGGCGCTCCTTCGTGGACGTCATCGCCGACTGGTGGGACGGACTGCTCTTCCAAATCCAAAGGCTGTTCTCGTGATCAACTTCCGCTACCACCTGGTGAGCCTCACCGCGGTGTTCCTCGCCCTCACCGTGGGCCTCATCCTCGGCACCGCCGCCCTCAACGGCCCCGCCATCGAAGCCTTCGAGAGCAACATCCAGAGCCTGCGCGACAGCAACGCGCAGTTGCGGGAGCAGGCGGCGCAGATGGAGAAGGACCTCGAGGAGGACCAGGCCTTCGCGAACGCGGTCGCCCCGTCCTATCTCGCCGGTCAACTCGCCGAGAAGCACGTCCTCGTCGTCGCCCTGCCCGGCGTGGAATCCGACTATGTGGACAGCACCGTCGAGATGCTCGGGTACGCCGGGGCCACCGTCTCCGGCCGGATCTCGATCCTCGACGACTACTTCGACCCGGCCAACACCGGTGCCCTCGGCGATCTCGCGGAGCGGACCACTCCCGAAACGATGACCACCCCCGTCACCTACGACGGCGTGACCGCGATGAGCTACCTGCTCGCCGCCGTCACCACCGGCGAGGCCGCGGGTGCGACCGTGGCGATCACCCCCGGCGACATCACCACCGTCACCACCGGCCTGACCGAGCTGGGGATGCTCACCGTCGAGACCACGCCCACGGGCGTCGCCGACGGCGTCATCATCATCGCCGGATCCGGCTTCGTCGACTCCGACGCCGCCGACCGCAACGCCGGGATGGTCGCGCTCGCCAACGCGTACGCCGCCGACGACCCCACGGTCTACGCGGCCACGACCGACACCGGTGACGGCAACCCGATCAAGACGCTCCTCGCCGAGAACGGCGAGACCGTCGCCACCGTCGACAACGTCAACCTCACCCAGGGGCAGATCGCCGCGGTCGCCGCGCTCGCCGACTTCGTCAACAACGACACCGTCAACCACCTCGGCACCGGGGAGGGCGCTTCAGACCTGCTTCCCGGCGCGGCCTAGTATCGCGGCCATGAGCCAGCTAACGCGCACGGTAGGGCGGGCGTTCATCGGAGGCCTCGCCGCGGGCGGCACGATCGCCGCGATCAGCGCCGTACGCCGCTCCAAGTGGGCGGCCGACCTGGAACGGGTCAACCACAAGGGCGACACCGTGTCCCTGGCCGAAGGCCCCGGGATCACCGTGGGCGCCACCGCCGGAGCGGTCCTCGGGGCGAACTCCCCGGCGTACGCCGCCGCCGCGGCCACCGCCGGACTCACCGCCGGAGCCGTCGGCCTCTACGACGACATGGCGGACGCCAAGGGCGAGAAGGCCAAAGGCTTCAAAGGCCACGTGGGCGCGCTCCTCAAGGGCCGCATGAGCGCCGGGCTCGTCAAGGTCCTCGGCATCTCCACCGCCGGGATCGCCGCGGCCGCCCTCATCGACCTGCAGAACGGCGAACTCACCGACGAGCGCCGCCCCCTGCTGCGCCGCGTCTGGAACGTCGGCGTCGGCGGCGGTGTCATCGCCGGTGCCGCCAACGTGGTCAACCTCTTCGACCTGCGGCCCGGCCGCGCCCTCAAAGTGGTCACCCTCGCCTCCGCGCCCCTCTCGCGGCCCGCCGGCCCGAAGCCCCGGCGCAGCACCGCGGCGGCCGGAGCGAACACCGCGCTCGCGGTCTCCGCGGCCTCCGGTGCGGCCATGGCCGAAGACCTCGAAGGCAAGACCATGCTCGGCGACGGCGGCGCGAACGCCCTCGGCGCGCTCCTCGGCCTCGCCTACATCGCCCGCACCGGCATGATCGGCCGCCACGTCGCCCTCGCGGGCGTCGCGGCCCTCATCGCCGCCTCCGAAAAGGTCAGCTTCACGAAAGTGATCGCCGAGACACCCGTGCTGCGGGAGTTGGACGAGCTGGGTCGGACGAAGTCTTGACCGAGACCCGACGCGAAGTCGGTCGTGCCGCCTCGGTCATCGGTGCGATCACCGTCGCCTCCCGCCTGGCCGGATTCGGCCGCACCATGGTGTTCACGTGGGCCATCGGCCTCGGAACGCTGGGCACCGCCTACCAGACCGCCAACAGCATCCCGAACATCATCTTCGAGCTCGTCGCCGGCGGCGCGCTCGCCGCCCTGGTGATCCCGCTCCTCGCCGCGCCGCTCGCGCGGAACGACCCCAAGCAGGTCAGCCACATCGCCTCGGCGCTGATGACCTGGGCGCTGACGATCCTCATCCCCGCCGGCCTCCTCGTCGCCGCCTTCGCCCGCCCGATCATCGTCCTGCTCATGCCGGACAACAGCGCCGTCGACGACGCGATCGCCAGAGAAGCGACGATCGACGCCGCGACCGAGATGCTCGTCCTCTTCGCCCCGCAGATCCCGCTCTACGGCGTCGCGGTCGTCCTCACCGGCATCCTGCAGTCGCACCGCCGCTTCGCCTGGCCCGCCCTCGCGCCGCTCCTCTCCAGCATCGTGATGGCCCTGGTCTACGTGATCTACGGCGGCATCTCCGGACGCGAGGACAAGGTCGAGAACCTCGGCCAAAGCGAGATCGTGTTCCTCGCCCTCGGCACCACCTGCGGCGTCGCCGTCCTCGCCGGCTGCCTCATCTTCCCGCTGCGCGGCCTGGGCCTGCATCTGCGGCCCGCCTGGCGGCTCGACACCCAAGTCGCCTCCGGCCTGAAATCCCTCGCCATCGCCGGAGCCGTCACCGTCGGCGCCCAGCAACTGTGCCAGGCCCTGCTCATCCGCCTCGCCAACGGCGGCTCCGACCCCGGCGCCGTAGCGGTCTTCACCGTCTCGCAGACCTTCTTCCTCCTGCCCTGGGCCATCCTCGCCGTCCCCCTCGCCACCGCCGCCTACCCCGTTCTGGCCGAAGCGTTCTCCCTCGGCGAGCACGACCGCTACCAACGCCGCCTCTCCCAGACCGGCCGCGCGGTGCTGCTGCTCTCCGGCCTCGGCGTCGCCGCGCTTGCGGGCCTCGCCGAACCCATCGCGACCGTCCTCTCCTCGGTCTCGGCCGACAAGAGCGCCAACACCCAGATGCAGATCCAGGGCACCCTCACCGGTCTCGCCTTCGGGCTCTTCGGCTACTCGGTCTTCGCGATCTACTCCCGCGGCCTGTACGCCATCGGCCGCAACAAGTACGCCGCCGGAGCCACCTCGATCGGCTGGGCCGCAGCCGCAGTCGCCGCCGTCGCCCTCTCCGAGAGCATGCCCCTCGCGGACCGCACCCTCGCGCTCGCCATCGCCTGGTCGATCGGCATGACCGTCATCGGCCTCGCCCTCACCGCCGCCATCGCCCGCCACACCGGCGCCGCGAGCCTCAAAGGCATCCCCCGGGCCGCCCTCGCCACGATCGTCGCCGCGATCGCGGCAGTCCTCGCCGCCCGCGAGATCATCGCCCTCTGGGGCCACGCCGACTCCTTCTACTCGGCCCTACTCCAGGGCGTCGTCGTCGGCGCCGCGACCGGTGTCGTCTACCTCGGCACCGCCGCGCTCATCGGCGGTTCCGGTGTCGTGCGGCCCGTCCTGCGACGCGCTGGCATAATCCGAGCGTCTGGAGAACCCGACGGCAGCGTCCCCGAAGGCCAAGCGCCCGACGAGAACGCATCTGACGACAGCGCATCCGACGACCACGCACCCGACGAACCCAGTGGAGCTGACAAGTGAGCCATCGCCGTATCGCCTTGGTGCTCGGCCCTTCGACCGGCGGCATCGGGACGCACGTCGCGTCGCTCGCGGCGGGACTCGTCGCACGAGGCGACGCCGTCCTGGTCGTCGGCCCGCCCGAGACCGAGGAGCGCTTCGGCTTCCGCGCCAAGGGCGCGCGCTTCGCGCCCGCCCCCATCACCGCCAAGCCCTCGCCGGAGCTGCCGCTCGCCTGGTGGGCGGCCCGGAACGCCCTGCGCGGCATCACCGGCCGCGGCGTGGACCTCGTGCACGCCCACGGACTCACCGGAGGCCTCACGGCGCTCGCGGCCCGCCCCGCGGGCGCGGCCCTCGTCACCACCTGGCACAACCAGCTCATCACCACCGGGATCAAGCGGCGCGTCTCCGACGAGCTCGAGAAGCGCCTCGCCCGCGGCGTCGACGTCGCCCTCGCGGCCTCCTCCGACCTCCACGAGCACCTGATCGACCTCGGCGCGCGCGACGCCCGCCTCGCGCCCGTCGCCGCCCCGCCCCGCATCGCCGTCAGCGATGCCGAAGCGATCCGCGCCGAACTCGGCATCGGCGACCGGCCGCTGCTGCTCTCCGTGGGCCGCCTGCACCCGCAGAAGGACTACGACACCCTCATCGCCGCCGCGCAGCGATGGACCTCCCTCGACCGGCAGCCGGTCGTCGCGATCGCCGGTGACGGCCCCGAACGGATGCGCCTGGAAGGACTCATCGACGCCTCCGGAGCCGACGTGCGCCTGCTCGGCCACCGCACCGACGTCGCCGACCTCCTCGCCGCCGCCGACCTCGCCGTCATCTCCAGCCAGTGGGAAGCCCGCCAGCTCTTCGCGCAGGAGGTCATGCAGGCCGGCGTGCCGCTCGTGACCACCCGCACCGGCGGCATCCCCGAGCTCGTGGGCGACGCCGCCGCGTACTTCGAGGTCGGGGACGTGGACGGCCTCGACCAGACCGTGCGCGGCCTCCTCGACGATCCCGCCCGCCTCGCCGCCTACGGCGAGAAGAGCCTCGCCCGAGCCGCCACGTGGCCCGACGAGGCCCAGATGCTCGACGCCCTCGACGCGCTCTACCTGGAACTGACGGGAAGATAGCGCCGCCGTGTCGCGAAAACTCGATGCCGGGCGCCTGACCCGCAAAGCCCGCAAGGCGATCGCCCGCGGCATCACCGAGAACCTCGGCCGGATCGGCGCCTGGTCCGGCGTCGCCCTCCTCGCGGCCGTGGCGGCCTTCCAACTCCTCCCCGAGGACGGCGAGGAGTCACTGCCCAGCACCGTCGACGCCGTGGTGTTCCTCGGCGTCAGCGGCCTCACCTGGACCGACATCGACGCCCAGACGACCCCGAACCTCGCCGAGCTCGCCCAGAACGGCTCGCTCGCCGAGCTGAACACGAACTCCGGCCGCAACTTCACGTGCGCCCTCGACGGCTGGCTCACCCTCTCGGCCGGCGCCTCCGCCGTGAGCGACCCCTACGGGCAGGGCTCGGAGTGCGAGCCGGTCACCGACGACGGGATCAGCGTCGAGGACGACACCGCGACCGTTGGGGACATGACCGACCTCGTGACCCTCAACCGCGACCTCGACCAGGGCACCCAGCTCGGCACCCTCGCCGCCGGGACCAGCTGCGCCACCGCGATCGGACCCGGAGCGGCGTACGCGACCGCGAACTCGGTCGGCCGCGTCGGCGACTACTCGCCCGGCATGCCCGGCGGCGACGACCTGGACGAGGCGCTGGCCGAATGCCCGCTGACCGTCGTCGACGGCGGCATCCTGCCGGTCGAGACCGAGTCGCGGGCCGACGCGCTCGCACAGCTCGACGCCACGGTGGGCGAACTCCAGGCCGCCCGCGGCGAGGACTCGGCGCTCATCGTCTCCGGGATCGGCCAAGTGGCCGAACCGAACCGGCTGCTCGCCACGGTCGCGAACTTCGGCGACGAGGACGGCCACAACCTCCTCGACCTGCCCGCCGAACGCCCCGGCTACCTGCGGCTCACCGATCTGACCGCGACCATCCTGACGCTCCTGGACTCGCCGCTCCCCGACACCTCGACCGGCACGGCCGCCGGCGCCACCGAGGACTCGCTGACCTATGAGGACCGTCAGGCGGTGTTCGACGACACCGACGCGCGGCTCATGGCCGCCGACGTCGCCGCTCCGGCCACCCAGTGGCTCCAAGTGCTCCTGTTCCTCGCCCTGACCTTCGTGGCCTGGCCCCTGCTGCACCTGCTGCGCCGCGCGGGGCAGCCCGGCGTCAAGCCGCCGCCGCTGTGGCTCATGCGCCTGAACATCGTCTCGGCGCTCGTGTGCGCCCTGTTCGTGGCCGCCGCGATCCTCGCCGACTTCTTCGGCTGGTGGTCGGCCGCGCGCCCCGGCGTCGTCGGTCCGCTCACGGCCCTCGGCATCGCCGTCGTGTGCGCGTTCGTCGCGATCGGCCTGCCCGGCCGCCACGGGCCCGCGAGCCTCATGATCTCGGTGTCCGCCTTCGGCATCATCGTGACCGTCCTCGCGATGCTCCTGCACACGCATGACCCGCTCGGGACACTCCTCGGCGACTACACCGTGGCCGACTCCGCCTCGAACGAGCTCGGGCCGGTCGCCACCGGCATGTTCATCGCCTCGCTGTGGCTGCTCGCCGCGACCGTGTCGTGGCGGCTCCCGCGCCGCTACCAGTCCCCGGCCATGGCCGGGATCGGCTGCGTCGGCGTGCTCATCGCCTCCGCCGGGTTCTTCGGCGACTCCGTCCCGGCGGCCGTGGCCCTCATCGTCGGCACCTGCCTCGCGGCGGCGCTCGCCACCGGCGGCTGGGTCACCTTCCAGCGCTTCGTGTGGTCGGGCCTCGCCGGGGTCGCGGTGCTGTTCGGCCTGATGTGGATCGACTTCCAGCGGCCCGTCGCCGAACGCGGCGAGCTCGGCTCGTTCCTCGGCGACGTCATGGGCGACACGAACGGCGTCATCGCCTCCGGCATCGGCTCGAACATCGTCGCGCTCTTCACCTCGCCGCTGAGCGTGCTCACCATCATGGCCGGGGCCTACTGCTGGCTCATCCTCCTCCGCCCGGGAGGCGGCCTGCGCCGGGCCTTCGGCCTGTACCCGCCCCTGCGGGCCGGATTCGCCGCCGCCGTGGTCGGCGCGGCCGTCGCCGGACTCCTCCTCGGCAAGGGCCTCATGAGCCTCGGTTCGGCCCTCGCCGTCATGGTTCCCTTGGCGGTCATCATGAGTCACCGCGTGCTGGCCCGCGCGCACGTCAAGGACGGCCAGTACTCGGACATGATCGTCGACGCACCGTCGTGGGTCGATGAGGAAAACGACGGTGAAAGTGTTAGTGTGGAATCCCGTGGATGATGCGATCCACCGGCTGCTTTTCTAGCGGCTCGTTCGCCACGAACATCACGGGAGTCCGCTTTGGCCAGCGCCGCTAATGGTCAGATCCGCACCACGAAGCACCTCTTCGTCACCGGTGGAGTCACCTCCGCTCTCGGCAAGGGCATGACCGCCGCGAGTCTCGGCAATCTGCTGACCGCGCGCGGCCTGTACGTGGTGATGCAGAAGATCGACCCGTACCTCAATGTCGACCCCGGCACGATGAACCCGTACGAGCACGGCGAGGTCTTCGTCACCGACGACGGCGGCGAGACCGACCTCGACATCGGCAACTACGAGCGGTTCCTCGACCGGAACCTGTCGAAGCACGCCAACGTGACCACCGGCCAGGTGTACTCCGACGTCATCGCCAAAGAGCGCCGCGGCGACTACCTCGGCGCGACCGTGCAGGTCATCCCGCACATCACCAACGAGATCAAGTCCCGCCTGGCCGCGATGGCCGACCCGGACCCCGAGACCGGGCGCGTCCCGGACGTCGTGATCACCGAGGTCGGCGGCACCGTCGGCGACATCGAGTCGCTGCCGTTCCTGGAGGCGATCCGCCAGTACCGGCACGACATCGGCCGCGACAACTGCTTCTTCCTCCACGTCTCGCTCGTGCCGTACCTGGCCGCGTCCTCGGAGATGAAGACCAAGCCGACCCAGCACTCGGTGGCGCAGCTGCGCAGCATCGGCATCCAGCCCGACGCGATCGTGTGCCGCTCGGACCGGCCGCTGCCGGACGGGCTCAAAGGCAAGATCGCCGGGTTCTGCGACGTGGACGAGGCGGCGGTCGTCTCCGCGCCGGACTCGAAGTCGATCTACGAGATCCCCAAGACCCTCCACTCGGAGGGTTTGGACGCGTACGTGGTCCGCAAGCTGGACCTGCCGTTCCGCGATGTCGACTGGACCCGCTGGGACGACCTGCTCGACCGCGTCCACCACCCGGTCGCCACCGTCGAGGTCGCGATCGTCGGGAAGTACGTCGAACTGCCCGACGCGTACAAGTCCGTGGTCGAGGCGCTCAGCGCGGCCGGCTTCGCGAACCGCGCGAAGGTCAAGGTCCGCTGGGTCATCTCCGACGAGTGCGCCACCGCCGAGAGCACCGCGAAGGCGCTCGCGGGCGTCGACGCCGTCGTGATCCCGGGCGGCTTCGGCGACCGGGGCGTGCCCGGCAAGCTGCAGGCGCTCACCTGGTCGCGCACCCGCCTCGTCCCGACGCTCGGTCTGTGCCTCGGCATGCAGTGCATGGCGATCGAGGGCCTGCGCGAGGTCGCCGGGCTCGTGGGCGCGAACTCCGAGGAGTTCGACCGCGAGGCCGAGCACCTGGTGATCTCCACGATGGCCGACCAGACCGACATCGTCGCCGGGCGCGGCGACATGGGCGGCACGATGCGCCTGGGCACCTACCCGGCGGAGCTCGCCGAGGGCTCGATCGCCGCCGAGGTCTACGGCGCGACGGAGGTCAACGAGCGCCACCGCCACCGCTACGAGATCAACAACGCCTACCGCGACCAGCTGCTGAAGTCCGGCTTCGTGATCTCGGGACTCTCGCCCGACGGCCGCCTCGTCGAGTTCATCGAGCTCGACCGCGACGTGCACCCGTACTACATCGCGACCCAGGCCCACCCGGAGCTGAAGTCCCGCCCGACCCGCCCGCACCCGCTCTTCGCGGGCCTGGTCGAGGCCGCGCTGAAGCGCCAGGCTTCCGAGCGCCTCGATCTCGAAGCGGCATAAGCGCACACGATGAAAGGCGGGCCACTCCCATCGGGAGTGGCCCGCCTTTCAACGTTGGGAACTAGGCGGCCTTGGGATCGGGGCCGTACTGGTTCGGGCCGGGCTTGCCGGCGGTGGCGGTCAAGACGATCAGGATGATCGGGCCGGCGAGCGGCACGAAGCTGATGAGGTACCACCAGCCGGACTTGTCGATGTCGTGCAGGCGGCGGACGGTGACCGCCAGGGCCGGAAGGAAGACGGCCAGCGCGTAGACGGCGTACAGGGCCGTGAGCGCGGGTTCCCGCGTGATGAGGAACGGCAGGTACAGCGCGAACATGATGATGGCGTTGAACAGTACGAACATCCAGTACTCCGTGCGGCGAGCGCGCCCTGAGAATCCGACGTAGTTCTTGATTACGTTGATGTACCAGTTCATTCTGGTTCCTTCCAAGGGGTCGTTCCACTGGGGAACGGATGGGGCAAGGGGCAACCGGCCCTGGGCTAGGGCCGAAGGAGAACTTAGCACGTTCGCCGTGCAGATTGGACGGGAGTTTTCAGTGGTCAGGGGAACGACGCCGAAGGCGGGGCTCGATTGAGCCCCGCCTTTTGCCGTTTCCGGTTACGCGCCTTTGGGATTGGGTCCGTACCTGTTGGTCCCCGGCTCGCTGTCGAACAGGTTGAAGACGAGCAGGACGATCCAGCCGACGAACGGGACGAGCCCGATCCACCACCACCAGCCGGTCCGGCCGGTGTCGTGGAGCCGGCGCACCTGCACCGCGATGCTCGGGATGAGCACCGCGAGGCCGTAGAGCCAGCCGATGAAGTTCCAGAAGTTCGGGTCGTTCGGGTCGTTGCCCAAGCACTGGAGGATCGCGCCGATGATCGCGTTGACCAGGACGAACCACCAGAACTCGCGACGGCGAGAACGGCCGCTGAACACCGCGTACTTCTTCAGAGCCGTCATGTACCAGCTCATGGCGTGCCCCTTCCTCGCTCCTGCGGAGCGATCGCCTTGAGCGGCCCCGAACGAAGCCGCTCAGCGCGATCGTAGGACACAACGGTCGAGAACGGACCGGTTTCAGCGCCGCGCAGGGGCGTTCGACCTCAAGGTCCGGCCCACGGCCACGGTGGCGACGAGCACCAGCACCGCCGCGACGACCGCCACCGCCCGCAGGCCGTCGGTGAACGCCGTCCTCGCGGCCTCCATGAGCGCGTCCCCGGCCTCCACCGGGAGCGTCGCGGCCACGTGCGCGGCCTCGCCCAGTGTCTCCGCGGCTTCCGACGGTGCATCCCCGAGCTCGGCCCGGTAGATCCCGGTCGCGAGCGAACCGAGCAGGGCCACGCCCATCGCACCGCCGAGCTCGTACGCGGTCTCGGAGATCGCCGAGGCCGCGCCCGCCCGGTCGGCCGGAGCCGCCGCGAGGATCGCGTCGTTCGTGACCGTCTGCGCCAGACCGGAACCGCCGCCGATGAGCGCGAACGCCACGGCGACCACCGCCGCCCCCGCGTCCACCCCGATGAGCGTCATCGCGGCGAACCCGGCGATGACGAACACCAGACCTCCGATGATTGTGCGCCCCATCCCGATCCGCTCCGAGAGGCGGACCGCGAACAGCCCGGCCACCACTGAGACGGCCATGCCCGGCAGGAGCAGCAGCCCCGCCTGCATGGGGGAGAAGCCCAGCACCAGCTGGAGGTACTGCGTCAGCAGGAACAGCGCCGAGATCAGCGCGAACACGATCGTGAAGTTCGTGGCCAGCGAGGCGCTGAAGCGCCGCAGTCGGAACAGGCCCACGTCGATCAGCGGGTGCTCCAGGCGCTTCTGGCGCCGCACGAACCAGACGCCGGCCACCGCACCCGCGGCGATGGCGGCCGCCGCCGCCACCGTGACGCCGTGCTCGGCGATCGTCTTGACCCCGTAGACGAACGGGAACATCGCCAGGAACGACAGCGCGACGCTCGGCAGGTCGATCCGGCCCGGGTTCGGGTCCTTCGACTCGGGCAGCAGGAATGGCGCGGCCAGCACGACCGCGAGCGAGACGGGAGCGGCCATGAGGAAGACCGAGCCCCACCAGAAGTGCTCGAGCAGCCAGCCGCCGAGGATCGGCCCGAGGGCCGCCCCGGCGGAGAAACCCGAGGCCCAGATCGCGATGGCGAATTTGCGCTGGCGGTCGTCGTGGAACAGGTTCCGCATGAGCGCCAGCGTGGTCGGCATGAGGGTCGCACCGGCGAGGCCGAGCAGTGCCCGCGCGGCGATGAGCGCTTCGGCGCTGGGCGCGTAGGCGGCGAGCACGCTCGCGACGGCGAACGCGGCCGAGCCGATGACGAGCAGCCTGCGGCGGCCCACGCGGTCGCCGAGGGTGCCCATGGTGACCAGGAGCCCGGCGAGCACGAAGCCGTAGACGTCGACGATCCACAGCAGCTGCGAGCCGGTGGGCGCGAGGTCTTCGGACAGGAATGGCACGGCGAAGCCGAGCACCGTCATGTCGACGGAGATGAGCAGCACCGGGAGCACCAGCGTGGCCAGCGCCCAACCCTGCTTGACGCTGATGCGGGCGCGGGGCTCCTGCGGTGCGCGAAGCGTGGCGGCCATGGGTTTCACTCTTTCTTGACGTGAGCCGCGGCACGGCTCGCGAGGCGGCATCCCAGACGCCGGGCATGCCGGAGGTCGACATACCCCTCGACTGTACCGTCCGGACGGTACAGTTGGCATCAGGAGGAAACATGAAAGAGCCGGAGATCACCACCCGGGACCGCATCCTGAACGCGCTCCAGCGCCTCCTCGTCGACGAGGGCAGCGCGGGCGTGACCTTGGAGAAGGTCGCCGCCGAGGCCGGCGTCTCCAAAGGCGGCCTGCTCTACCACTTCAGGTCCAAGCCCGATTTGTACGACGGCCTGGCCCGCCGCTTCCGCGAGCAGGAGGAGGCCAACATCGCCAGAGCGCGAGAGGCCGGCGCGGTCGAGACCTTCCTGCGCGTCTCCGAGATCGAGTCGGCGGAGTCCGCCGCGGGCCTGTGGGCCCTGCTCACCGCCATGCGCGGCAAAGACCAGCTCTCCGAGACCGCGCAAGCGGACGTGCTCTTCATCTTCGAAGGCTGGGCCGCGCTCCTCAGGGAGCAGATCGAGGACCCGATCACCGCGGAGATCGTGCGCCTCGTCGGCGACGGCCTGTTCCTGTCGGCCCTCTCCGGCGCCCCGTTGCCGTCCCGGGAGACCGTCGACGCGATCCTGCGGCGTCTCAAGGACGCCGCCGGAGAATCCTGATCCCGAAACCTGAGCGGACTACTGTGGCCCTCGTGCATGAGTACCGAGTCCTCGACAGCGAAACCATCCACCGCGGCTGGGCCTACGACCTGACCGCCGAGACCATCGCGATGCCCGGCGGGGGCACCGCCCGGCGCGAATTCCTGAAGCACGTCGGCGCGGTCGTCACCGTGCCGATCGACGAGCAGGGCCGCGTCGGCCTCATCCGCCAGTACCGCGTCCCGCCCAAGGAGCAGATGTGGGAGTTCCCGGCGGGCCTGCGCGACATCGAGGACGAGGACCCGGCCGTCGCCGCGCGCCGCGAGCTCGCCGAGGAGGTCGACCTGCAGGCGGCCGAGCTCGTCAAGCTCGGCGAGTACTACACGACCCCGGGCATCTCGGACGAGCTCATCCACTACTACCTCGCCACCGGCATCTCGCTCGTCCCCGAGGCCGAGCGCCATGAGCGCACCGATGAGGAGACCCACATCGAACTCGTCTGGTGGGACCTCGAGAAGGCCCTCGCGGCCGTCGCCGACGGCGAGATCCGCAACGGCGTGTGCGCCCTCGCGCTGACCCTTACGAAACTGCACCTCGACCGAAACTGACCCGCAATATCCAAGGCGCACGCTCACATGGCCCGTCGCATCGTTGTGCGGCGGGCCGCCTTACGATCACGGCGACGACGCCGTCCGAACCGCTGAACCCACAAGGAATGCGGGCTCCTGGACGTCTGGCGTCCTAGACTGCCCGTGCGGGATGCCGACCGGCCCCGAACTGGCACAACGCTTCGGAAGGAACCCGCACGTGAAAGTCGCCGTCCCCCGCGAGATCAAGAACAACGAGTACCGCGTCGCCCTCACCCCCGCCGGGGTCCACGAGCTCGTCGCCGCCGGCCACGACGTCGCGATCGAGACCGGGGCCGGCCTCGGCTCCGCGATCACCGACGCCGACTACCGCGAGGCCGGGGCCCTCATCTGCCCTGACGCCGATTCCACCTGGGGCGCAGGCGATCTCGTCCTCAAGGTCAAGGAGCCGATCCAGGACGAGTTCCACCGGATGCGGCCCGGTCAGACCCTCTTCACCTACCTCCACCTGGCCGCGAGCGCCGAATGCACCGACGCGCTGCTGGAGCGCCACATCACCGGCATCGCCTACGAGACCGTGCAGACCCCCGACGGGCGCCTCCCGCTCCTGGCGCCGATGAGCGAAGTGGCCGGGCGCCTCGCCGTCCAGGCCGGCGCGTACCACCTGCAGCGGCCCGAAGGCGGCCGCGGCACCCTCATGGGCGGCGTCCCCGGGACCGCGCCCGCGCGCGTGGTCATCATCGGCGCGGGCGTCTCCGGCATGAACGCCGCCGCCATCAGTGTCGGGATGCGCGCCGACGTTGAGCTCCTCGACCTCAACGTCGACAAGCTCCACGCCGCCGACGACCTCTACCAGGGCCGCCTGCGCACCATCGTCTCCAACCGCTTCGAGGTCAAACGCGCCTGCCGCGAGGCCGACCTCGTCATCGGCGCCGTCCTCGTCCCGGGAGCCAAGGCCCCCACCGTGGTCGACGACGAAGTGCTCGCCGAGATGAAGGACGGCGCGGTCCTCGTCGACATCGCGATCGACCAGGGCGGCTGCTTCGCGCACTCGAAGGCCACGACCCATGACGACCCCACGTTCACCCACGCGGGCAAGCTCTTCTACTGCGTCGCGAACATGCCCGGGGCCGTGCCGAACACGTCGACGTACGCGCTCACGAACGCCACGCTCCCGTACGTCATGAAGCTCGCCAACCTCGGCTGGGTCGAAGCGCTGAAGGCCGACCCGGCCCTCGCGCTGGGCCTCAACACGTATGCCGGGCAAGCGGTCAACGAACCCGTCGCGATCACGCACCACCTGCCGCTCAAGCCGATCGCGCAGGTGCTCGCGGAGAACTGACGTCCTGACAGGACCTGGGCCGCGCTCCGCGCAGCGGGCGAACTCACGCCGGGTGCCTCGGAGTCTCCCAAGCCGTCGACAGCCTCGTTACACTGACGTACAGTCGCTAAGACAGGCAATGGTGAGACGCCCGGCACCCGGTGTCGACCTCGCACCCGGAGGCGCGAAGAAATGAGCAGTGTGGACAGCAACGACAAATGGGCGGCCCTGCGCGGTGCCGCGCAGATGCCTCCCGCTGACGGAACCGAGGACCTCTCCTCGCCCGACCCCGAGGCCTACACGAACAAGCGCGAGATCCCGCAGCCCCAGCCGCTGGAACGCCACGGTCCTGCCCGCGTCATCGCCATGGCCAACCAGAAGGGCGGGGTCGGCAAGACCACCACGACCATCAACCTCGGTGCGGCCCTTGCCGAATACGGCCGGAAGGTCCTCCTCGTCGACTTCGACCCGCAGGGCGCCCTCTCCGTCGGCTTCGGCACCAACCCCCACACGCTCGACCTGACGGTCTACAACCTCCTCATGCAGGACGACGTCGACATCGACGACGTCATGGTCAAGACCAACGTCGCGGGCCTGCGCCTCCTCCCGGCCAACATCGACCTCTCGGCCGCCGAGATCCAGCTCGTCAACGAGGTCGCCCGCGAGCAGACCCTCTCCCGCGTCCTGCGACCGGTCATCCCCGACTTCGACTACATCCTCATCGACTGCCAGCCCTCCTTGGGGCTCTTGACGATCAACGCGCTCACCGCCGCCCACTCCGTGCTCGTCCCGCTCGAGTGCGAGTTCTTCTCGCTGCGCGGTGTCGCCCTCCTCCTCGACACCGTCGACAAGGTCCGCGAACGCCTCAACTACGACCTCGAACTCGACGGCATCCTGGCGACCATGTACGACTCCCGCACCACCCACTCGCGCCAGGTGCTCCAAAGGGTCGTGGAAGCCTTCGGCGACAAGGTGTTCTCCACTGTCATCACCCGGACCGTGCGCTTCCCCGAGACCACCGTCGCGGGCGAGCCCATCACCACCTGGGCCCCCGCCTCATCGGGCGCCCGCGCCTACCGCCAACTCGCCCGCGAGCTCATCGCCGCGACAGACAAGTAGAAGCGCAGGAACCGGGACCCGATCGCTCTCCAGCGCTTGAAACCCAGAGTTCACCCCGTCGTGTCCGGAACGCCCGTCTAAGCTTGCGTGCGTGACCGACCAGCAGCCGCCCCAGCTCCCGACCCAGCGGGAGGGCGAACCGGAGGAGGCCGAGAGCGGCTTCCACGTCCGGCTCGCCAACTTCGAGGGCCCGTTCGACCTGCTGCTCCAGCTCATCGGCAAGCACAAGCTCGACGTCACCGAACTCGCCCTCCACCAGGTCGCCTCCGAGTTCATCGCCTACGTCACCGGCCTCGACGACGCCTGGAACCTCGAGGAGACCTCCGAGTTCCTCCTCATCGCCGCCACCCTCCTGGACCTCAAGACCGCCCGGCTCCTGCCCGGGACCGTCGTCGACGACGAAGAGGACCTCGCGCTCCTCGAAGCCCGCGACCTCCTCTTCGCCCGCCTCCTGCAGTACAAGGCCTACAAGGAGGCCGCCGGGGCGCTCGCGATGTTCGTCGAGTCCGCCTCGACCCGCATCCCCCGCAACGTCGGCCTCGAAGACCGCTACAAAGGCCTCCTCCCCGAACTCGTCCTCGACCTCACCCCCGAAGCCTTCGCCGCCTTGGCGGCCAAGGCGATGGTCCCCAAACCGCCGCCCACCGTCGGCACCGGCCACATCCACATGCAGCGCGTCTCGGTGCGCGAGCACGCCGTGATCCTCTCCCGCCGCCTCCAGCGCGTCCACACCGCGACCTTCCGAGCCCTCACCTCCGACTGCGAATCCCACCTCGAAGTGGTCGCGCGGTTCCTGGCCCTCCTGGAGCTCTACCGCGAGGCCCTGGTCGGCTTCGAGCAGATGCAGGCGCTCGGCGAGCTCACGGTGCGATGGCTCGGCGGCACCGGCAACACCGAGATCGACGTCGACGAATACGCGGGCACACCCGCAGAACCGGAAGCAACAGCGGGGGAGGAATCGAGCACATGACCGAGCACCTGGGGGAGTCCCTCGAACAAGACCTGGCGACGTGGAAGATGCCTGGCGCGCGCCAGGAGGCCGCGCCGCTGCGACCGGACACGCCCGCCGACGAACCACCGAACGAGGACGAGTACTCGGCCGCCCTCCAGACCCGCGCCGAACCCGAAGAGGACGAGGAACCCGAGGCCACGGCCACCAGCCCCGTCCCCGACGACGTCGACCTCGGCGCGGTCCTGGAGGCGATCCTCATGATCGCCGAAGAACCCCTGAGCGAGGAATTCCTCTCCTCGGTATTGGAGCGGCCACGTTCACAGGTGCGCGAGCAACTGGGCCGACTCAGCGCCGAATACACTGGTGACGGACGCGGATTCGATCTGCGTCGCCAAGCCGGAGGCTGGCGCTTCTACACCCGGGCCGATTACGCGCGCTACGTGGAGCGGTTCGTCACCGACGGCGCCTCCGCCCGCCTCACCAAGGCGGCGCTGGAGACGCTCGCCGTGGTGGCCTACCGGCAGCCGGTCACCCGCGGCCGCATCTCGGCCATCCGGGGGGTCAACTGCGACGGCGTCATGCGCACGCTGGTGGCGCGCGGCCTGGTCGAGGAGTGCGGGACCGACCCGGACTCGACGGCGACGCTCTACCGCACCACCACCCTGTTCTTGGAAAAAATCGGACTGGACACGGTCGACCAGCTACCAGAGTTGGCCCCGTTCCTACCGGACGACGTGACGGATATCGAGGAAGATGAACAACGCTGACGAAGAGGGCATCCGCCTGCAGAAAGTGCTGTCGCAGGCCGGGATCGCCTCCCGCCGTGCCGCAGAGGACCTGATCTCCCGCGGCAAGGTGAAGGTCAACGGTGAGCGCGCCCACCTCGGCCAGCGCGTGGACACGTCGAAGGACATCATCCACGTCTCGGGCAAGCGGGTCGTGACCGACGTCGACAAGGTGTACTTCGCGATCAACAAGCCGCGCGGCATCATCTCGACCATGGAGGACGACGAAGGCCGCCCCTCGCTCGCCGGCATCGCCAAGGGCATCGACCAGCGCGTCTTCCACGTGGGCCGGCTCGACACCGACTCCGAGGGCCTGCTGCTGCTCACCAACGACGGGGAGCTCGCCAACCGCATCATGCACCCCTCGCACGGCCTCCCGAAGGTCTACCGCGCGCAGGTCGCCGGGATCATGGACCGCGCCACCTGGAACAAGCTGCTCAAGGGCGTCGAGCTCGAGGACGGCCTCGCCAAGGCCGACAAGCTCAAGATCATCGACGAGCACGCCGGGCAGTCGTTGATCGAGATCACCATCCACGAGGGCCGCAAGCACATTGTGAGGCGACTCATGGACGAGGTCGGGCACCACGTCTCGCGCCTCGTGCGCACCGAGATGGGGCCGGTCAAGCTGCGGAACCTCAAGCCGGGGACGATCCGCAGGCTCACCCCGAACGAGGTCGGAGAGCTGTTCCGCGAGGTCGGACTCTAGCCTGCTGTACTGACGGAAGGGCAAGGCCCGGTTAGGGTTCGGGCATGTCAACCATTCTGAACGTGATCTGGTTCGTCCTGGCCGGGCTCTGGCTCGCCATCGGGTACTTCTTCACGGGCCTGCTCTTCTGCATCTTCATCGTCACCATCCCGTTCGGCATCGCGAACATGCGGCTGGCCGGATACGTGCTGTGGCCCTTCGGGCGCACGGTCGTGTACGACCGGAACGCCGGGTGCTTCTCGCTGCTTGGCAACGTCCTGTGGCTGATCCTCTTCGGGTGGGAGCTCGCGCTGGCGCACCTCGTCACCGGGTTCCTGCAGGCGATCACCATCATCGGCATCCCGCTGGCGGTGGCGAACTGGAAGATGATCCCGATGGCGCTGTGGCCGATGGGCGCGCGGGTGGTCGAGCGCCGCTGAACCGCGGCGTCCCCGATGGCGAGGTCATTCCCGGCCGCGCGCGCTTGCGGCTCCGCAGGCGTTCGCCGCGGGTTACCAGGTAGAACCGGGCATGATGTAGGTTTGCTTGGTTTGCAGTTGAAGAACGGAGCGCGACAGTGCCTGAGCAGAAGAGCGGACCGGTCGTCGCGATCGACGGCCCGTCCGGGGCCGGGAAGTCGACCGTGGCCAAGACTTTGGCGACCGCGATCGAAGCCGCGTACCTCGACACCGGCGCCATGTACCGCGCCGCGACGCTGGCGGTCCTCAACGCCGGCGTCGACCCCTCGCAGACCGCGCAGGTCACCAAGACCGTGAAGAACGCGAAGCTCGAATTCGGGACCACCCCCGAGGACCCGTTCACCCGCGTCGACGGGGAGGACGCCGACCTGGCGATCCGCGGCGACGACGTCACGAAGGCGGTCTCGGCGGTGGCCGGGAACAAGTCGGTGCGGAAGTTCCTCATCGACGAGCAGCGGCGGATCATCGCCGATGCCAAGGCGGGCATCGTGGTCGAAGGCCGCGACATCGTCTCGGTCGTCGCCCCCGACGCCGACGTGAAGGTCTACCTGACCGCCGACCCGGTCGAGCGCGCCAAGCGCCGCGCGGCCGAGAACGGCGCCGACGCGAACGCCACCGCGAAGGACATCGAACGGCGGGACACCGCCGACTCGAAGACCACCAAACCCCTGGAGGCTCCGGAGGGGGCCGTGGTGATCGACTCCACGACGCTGCCGATCGTGGAGGTAGTGGCCAAGATTCTGGCCTTGCTGAACAACAGGGACATTGATGACTGACGAAGCGACCTGGACCGACGACGACGGTTGGAGCGAGAGCGACGACGTCGAGGAACGTGGTCCGGTCCCGACGGTGGCCGTGGTCGGCCGCCCCAACGTGGGCAAGTCGACACTGGTCAACCGCATCCTGGGCCGCCGCGCCGCGGTGGTGCAGGACGAACCGGGTGTGACCCGCGACCGGGTGGCGTACGACGCCGAGTGGGCCGGGCGGGAGTTCAGCCTGATCGACACCGGCGGCTGGGACCCGGACGCCGAGGGCATGGCGAAGTCCATCGCCCTGCAGGCCGAGCTGGCGATGCGCACCGCGGACGTGATCGTGTTCGTGGTCGACTCGCGTGTGGGCCCCACCGACGCCGACGAGGCGGCCGTGCGCATCCTGCGCTCGACCCGCAAACCGGTCCTCCTGGTGGCCAACAAGGCCGACTCGGAGCGCCAGGAAGCCGAAGTCCACGAGCTGTGGAGCCTGGGCCTCGGCGAGCCGTTCCCGATCTCAGCCCTCCACGGCCGCAACTCGGGCGATCTGCTCGACAAGATCATCTGGGCGTTCCCCGAGCAGCCCACGGGGCAGCTCAAGGAGCGCGGGCCCCGCAAGGTGGCCCTCGTCGGCCGCCCGAACGTCGGCAAGTCGAGCCTCCTCAACCGCATCGCCGGCGAGGAGCGCGCGGTCGTCGACAACGTCGCCGGGACCACGGTCGACCCGGTCGACTCCGTCGTGGAGATCGACGGCGAGGACTGGATCCTGGTGGACACCGCGGGTCTGCGCAAGCGCGTCAAATTCGCCTCGGGCACGGAGTACTACGCCTCGCTGCGGACGGAGGCGGCCGTCGAGGCCGCCGAGGTCGCCCTCGTCCTCCTCGACGCCTCCGAGCCCATCAGCGAGCAGGACCAGCGGGTCCTGACGCAGGTCACCGAGTCCGGCCGCGCGATGGTCCTGGCGTTCAACAAATGGGACCTCGTGGACGAGGACCGGCGCTATTACCTCGAGAAGGAGATCGACCGCGAGCTGGGCCAGGTCTCCTGGGCCCCGCGCGTGAACGTCTCGGCCATGACCGGCCGCGCCGTCGAGAAGATCGCCCGCTCGCTGCGCGAAGCCCTCGAAGGCTGGGGCCAGCGCATCAGCACCGGCGAGCTGAACAAGTGGATCAGCGACCTTCAGGCCGCGACGCCGCACCCGGTGCGTGCGAACAAGGCCCCGAAGGTCATCTACGCGACCCAGGCCGCCGCCGAACCGCCGCGCTTCATCCTCTTCACGAACGCGCCGTTCGACAAGCAGTACCTGAAGTTCATCCAGCGCAAGCTCCGGGAAGACTTCGGCTTCGTGGGTACACCCATCGAACTGGTGGTCAAACCCCGCGAATCCCGCAAGAAGGACAAGCGCAAATAGCCAGTCTCACACTGGGGACCTCGCCTCCGGGGCCCCAGGGGCTATAGGCTAAAGTTGTCACCGCTGCGGACAACGCGGCGGAAAACGGGCTGTGGCGCAGCTTGGTAGCGCACTTGACTGGGGGTCAAGGGGTCGCAGGTTCAAGTCCTGTCAGCCCGACAGTGTGATGTCTCAGGACATCGGAAACAGGTCGAACCTGCAAAGGTTCGGCCTGTTTTGCTATGCAGGTCTGGTGGGTCCTTGGGTCGGCCGGTGGGTTGGTAGTCGCGGTCGGGGTCGAGGGTGAATTCGCGGAGGAGTGCGCCTGTGGCGGCGTTGATGACGCGGATGTGGAGGCCTTCGACGATGAGTAGGACGCGGGTGCCTTCGTGGATGCGGCCGATGCCGATGTGGTGGAGTTTCCTGTTGTGGCGCAGGGTGACCGACCCGGCTT